>NZ_CP031309.1 GCF_004799645.1 Natronorubrum bangense | reverse complement strand
ATAAATATAACAGTACTCATAGCACTTAGTTTCAGTACCCCTCAAAGCTGGCTAGCTAGAACGTCTGATTGCTGCGAGCGTGCTTAGCAAATACTAACAAGTAGATAGGTAAGCATCTCATGGAAACCACAGAGCACCTCGAAGCAAACCATAATCCATTGCTTCCCGAATGCTTTCTTGTATGTCGACACATTCCGACGCCGCAGTCCGTCTTGTGCGGAACGCCACCGTGATCGTGACCATCGATGAGACAACATTCCTCGTCGATCCACTCTTCGCGTCTCGAGGTGAGCTACCGCCGATCCCGGATACGCCGAACGACCGCAAGAACCCACTTGTCTCGATGCCTGACATCGAACTGTCTTCCGATGCCGTGGTCGTCACCCACCGTCATCCGGACCATTTCGACGAGGCGGCCAAAGAAGCACTCGAAGCCGATACCCCGTTGTTCTGCCAGCTCGAGGAGGTGGATGCCTTCTCCGACGAGGGTTTTACCGACGTGCGATCCGTCGACGACGAAGCCAAGTTCGATGACATCACCATCCACCGGACACCCGGACGCCACGGGCACGGACAGTTAGCGGAGGAGATGGGCCCTGTTTCCGGATTCGTCTTCGAAGGCGACGAGACGCTGTATCTCGCTGGCGACACGGTCTGGTACGATGCGGTCGAACGAACGCTCGAGCAGTTTGAGCCCGATATGGTCATCCTCAACGGCGGCGAGGCACGATTCAATCAAGGCGACCCCATCACGATGGGGGTTGAGGATATCGCCGCTGTCCGCGCTGCCACCGATGCCACAGTTGTCGTCGTCCACATGGAGGCGATCAACCATTGCTTCCTCACACGAGATGAGTTGCGGTCGGTGACGGAGGACGTCCACGTTCCTGAAGACGGGGAACAAGTCACCCTCTGAGATCGGGTAATAGGCGTTGGATGTCGACAACCACCCCAACGGCACCAACGACGACCACAACGACACCGATCACTGTAGCTTGACGGCCCCGTTCTCGATTCCATATGCAACTACTAAGATGCCGGCCACTGCTGAGAGCATCCCGGAACCGGCTGTAAGGAACCATCAGTACTAACAGATAATGAAGGAACGATGAAATCTCACTCAGCGGTATCAATGTGTATTAGAGGCCCAATCGTCGCAGTCACGGACAGTAGTAAGTTGTTGAGGGACACGCCACGTCCGTTGGAGCCCATTCTCTCCTCATCTGTTATTACTTAATCTCTTTAAGATTGAATCAAAACTGCCTGATTGGTCACTATGGTCGAGATATTGGCTATCTTTCTTAATACACGGACAAAAATAGGGTGGCGTCGAGAGGATAGTCCGACCGAGCTGTTCCATTCGGAAAAAACATCACTATGGCTTTCGTATAGGCATGCGTGACTACCACGAACAAAACTGTGGACGACGTGATGTCGACACCGTTAGAGATGATCTCTAAAGATGCAACACTCGAGGAAGCTGCGACACTGATGACTGATCGTGAGATCAGTGCGCTCGTTGTCTCGACTGATCCGGCATCTATCATCACGAGTACTGATATCGTCGCTGCTGCTGCTGATGGACATGCACCAGCTGACCTCTTGGTCTCTGACGTGATGACGAAGTCAGTCGAGACTGTCCCACCAGATCTCTACCTCCAGCAGGTTGCTGCGATGATGACCAATTTCGGTATCAAACACCTTCCAGTTACTGACGGCGACGACTACATTGGTATGGTCTCTTCGACCGACGTTGCCGCCCAACTGTCCTAGCTACTGCCGACTCGGCAGACGAACTCGTTCAGCTGTTGATGGCGCTCAAGCCGTCTTTTCGTCGTCCCCGCTTGCTTCCTCGACCCGCTTCGCGTGTTTCTCGAGATCTGTTGCGATCTCGCGCGCCTGCGCGGGAGTTAGTTGAACTGTTTCCATGTGCGCGGGGAGATGCTCCTCGGTCATGTTGTCGAGTTCGAACTGCAACTCCACATAATCAGGATTCTTCTTCGCTGCTGTTGCGTTCACGACAGCGAATGCTTCCATTTCGAAGTCGTGTCCTTTTGCGACAGCATCGACGAGGTCGAGCGTCGTGTACGCGTTGACTTTCATTAGTCGGTCAGCCATCTATCTGCCGGGCTAGACTGTTCGAACATACTTATATCACTGCTGTAATCGTCTCCGCATAGCTATAGACGAGGGTGGTACACACACTCGTTGAGGGGATCGGTTCGCAGGCCTTATATAGGAACCGGGGATTATGGATTAATACGCAGAAGATGAGGACTCCACACCTGCGGTCCGCCGTATAGATGGGGTCTGATGTTAGCCTTGGTAGTTCGGTGACGCCTGATCGGTCGTCGATCGTGGTCACCGAACGTGGACCCATTTATGTGTGAGTGTGTATTCGAACATTCACCGCCAAATGAACCCTCCCAACAGTGGTTGGGAGTAGATAGCATTCCGGTTGATCCTGCCGGAGGTCATTGCTATTGGAGTCCGATTTAGCCATGCTAGTTGTACGAGTTTGTACTCGTAGCAGATAGCTCAGTAACACGTGGCCAAACTACCCTATGGATCCGGATAACCTCGGGAAACTGAGGCCAATCCGGAATACGATTCCCAAGCTGGAACTGCTGGGAATCCGAAACGCTCAGGCGCCATAGGATGTGGCTGCGGCCGATTAGGTAGACGGTGGGGTAACGGCCCACCGTGCCAATAATCGGTACGGGTTGTGAGAGCAAGAGCCCGGAGACGGTATCTGAGACAAGATACCGGGCCCTACGGGGCGCAGCAGGCGCGAAACCTTTACACTGCACGCCAGTGCGATAAGGGGACTCCGAGTGCGAGGGCATATAGTCCTCGCTTTTCACCACCGTAAGGAGGTGGTAGAATAAGTGCTGGGCAAGACCGGTGCCAGCCGCCGCGGTAATACCGGCAGCACGAGTGATGACCGCTATTATTGGGCCTAAAGCGTCCGTAGCTGGCCGTGCAAGTCTATCGGGAAATCTGTGTGCCTAACACACAGGCGTCCGGTGGAAACTGCTCGGCTTGGGACCGGAAGACCAGAGGGGTACGTCTGGGGTAGGAGTGAAATCCCGTAATCCTGGACGGACCACCGGTGGCGAAAGCGCCTCTGGAAGACGGATCCGACGGTGAGGGACGAAAGCTCGGGTCACGAACCGGATTAGATACCCGGGTAGTCCGAGCTGTAAACGATGTCTGCTAGGTGTGACGCAAACTACGAGTTTGCGTTGTGCCGTAGGGAAGCCGTGAAGCAGACCGCCTGGGAAGTACGTCCGCAAGGATGAAACTTAAAGGAATTGGCGGGGGAGCACTACAACCGGAGGAGCCTGCGGTTTAATTGGACTCAACGCCGGACATCTCACCAGCATCGACAATGTGCAGTGACGGTCAGTGTGATGAGCTTACCTGAGCCATTGAGAGGAGGTGCATGGCCGCCGTCAGCTCGTACCGTGAGGCGTCCTGTTAAGTCAGGCAACGAGCGAGACCCGCATGCCTAATTGCCAGCAGTACCCTTGTGGTAGCTGGGTACATTAGGTAGACTGCCAGTGCCAAACTGGAGGAAGGAACGGGCAACGGTAGGTCAGTATGCCCCGAATGTGCTGGGCGACACGCGGGCTACAATGGCCACGACAGTGGGATGCAACCCCGAAAGGGGACGCTAATCTCCGAAACGTGGTCGTAGTTCGGATTGAGGGCTGAAACTCGCCCTCATGAAGCTGGATTCGGTAGTAATCGCGCCTCAGAAGGGCGCGGTGAATACGTCCCTGCTCCTTGCACACACCGCCCGTCAAAGCACCCGAGTGAGGTCCGGATGAGGCCGCCGCAACGGCGGTCGAATCTGGGCTTCGCAAGGGGGCTTAAGTCGTAACAAGGTAGCCGTAGGGGAATCTGCGGCTGGATCACCTCCACAGACCGGGACTGGGGCGATGCCCCAGCCCAGAAGTCATAGCGCTTTGCGCTACGCGGTTCACGTTCGATTGACCCATCGCTGGGCCGATCGGGCACCTTAGAACTACCGAGGCTAACACGTATATCTCTGTCCGCCCGTCTGGGCGGACGTGGGCCCATAGCTCAGTGGTAGAGTGCCTCCTTTGCAAGGAGGATGCCCAGGGTTCGAATCCCTGTGGGTCCATGACTCGTACCGGTCACAGATCCGTGCCCTTAAGTGGGCGACGGGATTGTGATCGAGTACGACTGAACTGATGCACCACCCCGCGTAAGTGTGGGTGGGAAGGGTCAATGCAGGCCGGCCGTCTACCGGCGTGCAGATGAGACCGTGTGTACGTGTAGTCCAGGCGTCCACTGGACCCGTTCCCGGGTCACTATACGTTGCGACTTTGTCGCAACGCCGATCCGATGAACGTGGCTACTGTGCCAGCTGGTGGATCGCTCGGCTTGAGAGCTGAAGAAGGACGTGCCAAGCTGCGATAAGCCCAAGGGAGCCGCACGGAGGCAAAGAACTTGGGATCTCCGAATGGGAATCCCCACCGCAATTGCTTCGCGCAATGGGGAACGTCGAGAATTGAAACATCTTAGTATCGACAGGAAAAGAAAACGAACGTGATGTCGTTAGTAATGGCGAATGAACGCGACACAGTCCAAACCGAAGCCTTCGGGCAATGTGGTGTTCGGACTGACGATCACTTCTCGAAAGACGACAGGAAGTCTCTTGGAATAGAGCACGAAACAGGGTGACAGTCCCGTAGTGTCGTTGAGTACGGAACGAGTCAGCTCCAGAGTATCGGGGGTTGGATATCCCTCGTGAATATCGCGGGCATCAACCGCGAAGACTAAACACTCCTCAAGACCGATAGCGAACAAGTAGTGTGAACGAACGCTGAAAAGCACCCCACAAAGGGAGGTGCAATAGGGCGTGAACTCAGTTGGCGATAGAGCGACAGGGCACAAAAGGTCCCGTATCAAATGAATCAGGCGCGAGCCTGTAGTAAGCCGTATGGGAAGCCGGTGTTCTGTCGTACGTTTTGAAAAACGAACCAGGGAGTGTGCCTGTTTGACGAGTCTAACCTGATCATCAGGGAAGGCGTAGGGAAACCGATATGACCGCAGTGCTTTGCACCAGGGTCACCGTGTTCAAGCGCGGGGAGTCAAACGGGCACGACCCGAAACCGGACGATCTAGGCGTGGACAAGGTGAAGCGTGCCGAAAGGCACGTGGAGGCCTGTTAGAGTTGGTGTCCTACAATACCCTCTCGTGATCTACGTCTAGGGGTGAAAGGCCCATCGAGTCCGGAAACAGCTGGTTCCAACCGAAACATGTCGAAGCATGACCTCTGCCGAGGTAGTTCGTGGGGTAGAGCAACGGATTGGGGGACCGCACTCCGAGAGGAGTGCGCCCCCCTGTCCAACTCCGAACCTACGAACGCCGTTTGACGCAGGGAGTCCGGTGCGCGGGGTAAGCCTGTGTACCGTGAGGGAGACAACCCAGAGCTGGGTTAAGGTCCCCAAGTGTGGACTAAGTGCGATCGAAGGTGGTCTCAAGCCCTAGACAGCCGGGAGGTGAGCTTAGAAGCAGCTACCCTCTAAGAAAAGCGTAACAGCTTACCGGCCGAGGTTTGAGGCGCCCAAAATGATCGGGGCTCAAGTCCACCACCGAGACCTAGCGGCATCCTTGATCGGATGATCCCGTAGGTTGGCGTTCTGTTCGGGCGGAAGCACGGCCGAGAGGTCGTGTGGACCGTTCAGTAACGAAAATCCTGGTCATAGTAGCAGCGTTAGTCGGGTTAGAACCCCGACGGCCGAACGAGTAAGGGTTCCTCAGCAATGCTGATCAGCTGAGGGTTAGCCGGTCCTAAGTCAGCCCGTAAGTCGAAGCTGACAACAGGGAAATAGGTTAATATTCCTATGCCAGTGTGCACTCAAAGCCAACGCTTTGGGGCCGCCTGAGCTGGGCTTTCGCCCAGTCGAACTGTCAAAGTTCGTGGAAGCCGTAATGGCACGAAGCGAGCGAACGGCAGGATAGCGCAAGTCAGGTCAACCCAGAGCCCGTGAAAAGGCGAGCACACTGTCCGTACCGAGATCCGACACAGGTACTCGTGGCGGCGAAAGCCAAGGTCTGTCGGGAGCAACCGACGTTAGGGAATTCGGCAAGTTAGTCCCGTACGTTCGCAATAAGGGATGCCTGCCTCGCGAAGAGGCAGGTCGCAGTGACTCGGGCGCTCCGACTGTCTAGTAACAACATAGGTGACCGCAAATCCGAAAGGACTCGTACGGTCACTGAATCCTGCCCAGTGCGGGTATCTGAACACCCCTTACAAGGGGACGAAGGACCCGTTAACGGCGGGGGTAACTATGACCCTCTTAAGGTAGCGTAGTACCTTGCCGCTTTAGTAGCGGCTTGCATGAATGGATCAACGAGAGCGCCACTGTCCCAACGTTGGGCCCGGTGAACTGTACGTTCCAGTGCGGAGTCTGGAGACCCCCAAGGGGAAGCGAAGACCCTATAGAGCTTTACTGCAGGCTGTCACTGAGACGTGGTCGCCATTGTGCAGCATAGGTAGGAGCCGTTACACAGGTACCCGCGCTAGCGGGCCACCGAGGCAACATTGAAATACTACCCGATGGTGACTGCGACTCTCACTCCTGGCGGAGGACACTGGTAGCCGGGCAGTTTGACTGGGGCGGTACGCGCTTGAAAAGATATCGAGCGCGCCCCAAGATTTCCTCACTCGGGTCGGAGACCCGAGAAAGAGCGCAAGAGCATAAGGAAGTCTGACAGTGTCCGGCACAACGACGGACGCTGACGCGAAAGCGTGGTCTAGCGAACCAATTAGGCTGCTTGATGCGGCCAATTGCTGACAAAAAAGCTACCTTAGGGATAACAGAGTCGTCACCCGCAAGAGCACATATCGACCGGGTGGCTTGCTACCTCGATGTCGGTTCCCTCCATCCTGCCCGTGCAGAAGCGGGCAAGGGTGAGGTTGTTCGCCTATTAAAGGAGGTCGTGAGCTGGGTTTAGACCGTCGTGAGACAGGTCGGCTGCTATCTATTGGGGGTGTGAGGTATCTGACGGGAACGTTCGTATAGTACGAGAGGAACTACGAATGGGTGCCACTGGTGTACCGGTTGTTCGAAAGAGCACGTGCCGGGCAGCCACGCACCACGGGGTAAGAGCTGAACGCATCTAAGCTCGAAACCCACCTGGAAAAGAGATACCACTGAGGCCACTCGTAGAAGACGAGATCGATAGACTCGGGATGTACGCGCCAAGGCAACGAGGCGTTGAGTCCGCGAGCACTAATCGGCCAAGCCACACATTCATATCACATCGCATTGGATCCGTGACGCGAGAACGGGTCCGGACGCAAACTGGACTACACATACACTCGGTCAGAGAGACCACCGATTACGGTTTGACGACGGTTCGATTCCGTTGATCGGCGTTACGGCGGCCACAGCGGCGGGGTTCCTCCCGTACCCATCCCGAACACGGAAGATAAGCCTGCCTGCGTTCCGGCGAGTACTGGAGTGCGCGAGCCTCTGGGAAATCCGTTTCGCCGCCTCCATTCATATCGCGTGATACCCAGATGGGTATCGACCGACAGTGGGCTGACGGCGGTTCGATTCCGCCGGTCGGCATTACAGCGGCCACAGCGGCGGGGTTCCTCCCGTACCCATCCCGAACACGGAAGATAAGCCCGCCTGCGTTCCGGCGAGTACTGGAGTGCGCGAGCCTCTGGGAAATCCGTTTCGCCGCTTTCATTCATACTTCATTTACCGCAGACAGCTACAGCTGTAGCCGTCTGCGGTTTTTGTATTTATGACAAATGCTAGTCTTATTTTCATATAAGCCATATTCAGCAACGATATCTTCTCAGTACGCGGCCGGTCCATCATCACCATCAAAACAGTGACATAGATTTCCGGATTCTGTCCGAATCGGTAAGCGTTGCACAAGGCGATGGAGGAAGGCTTCTGGCGAGCATACGGCATGTATGCCGATCGCACTGCGAACGTTAGACGACGGTGCGTGGATCAGCGTCAACGATTCTCGCCAGGTGAGCGTAAGCGACGTCTGGACACTTTCTCGAGGGGTGTTTTGTAACTGCGAACCTGCGTACGTTCTTCTCGAGGGGTTTCTTGATGTTCGTGTCGACGGCTCGATCGTGTTTGCAAAGACAGTGGGACAGTGTCTCGAGTGTGGTGAACGGGCGTCGATTGATCGGCTGCCCGTGGGTCGGATCGTCGATGGGGCGTTCAAGCCCTATGATCCCGAAGCGGTCCAGTCGGTGCTCGAGCCGGGGGACTAACATCCCAATAGCCACCGTGGCAAAATCTTCCGGGTGTGACGAATAGCGGGGAGAACTGCCGAGAGAAGTGAGATGCGGGGAGAACTGACGGAAGAGAGAGATGGTTATGGTATCACCGTCATAGGTCGGATAGAATGGTCACCGACGTCGAGAAATGGAAGGACGAACTCTATGGGACTGATATCCGCACGGAGATCGAGCGCTTCGCTGAGGAGGGCTGGGAAGCGATCCCTGACGACGAACAAGACGCGTGGTTCGAGCGGTTCAAATGGTATGGCCTGTATCACCAGCGAGCGGGTCAGGAATCGTATTTCATGATGCGAATCGGGCCGCCGGGTGGCGTGCTCGAGCCGGGACAGTTCCGACAGCTCGTCGAAATCGCGGACGACTTCTCACGCGGGCCGGCCGAGAATCCTGAGTTCGGGAACGGCTGGATCGACGTGACGACGAGACAGGCAATTCAGCTCCATTGGATTCGACTCGAGGATGTCCCCGAGATCTTCGATCGACTCGAGGAGGTTGGTCTCTCGACGGTGCAGGCCTGTGGTGACTCGTGGCGGAACATCGTGGGCTGTCCGGTTGCTGGCAAGGACAAACACGAGCATGTCGATGCGGATGCCCTTGCGACTGAGCTTCATGACACGTTCAAGCGAAATGAGGCGCATTCGAACCTCCCACGGAAGTGGAAGGTGGCGGTGACGGGGTGTGACGAAGGCTGTGGACAGGGTGATATCAACGATCTGGCGTTCGAGCCCGCCGAGAAGGTGATTGATGGGGAGTTGGTAACGGGATACAACATCCGCGTCGGCGGCGGGCTCTCGCGTAACGAACCGCGTTTCGCTCGGAACATCGATGTCTTTGCGACGCCAGAACAGGCTGTCGAGGTTGCAGGCGGTATCTCGGCGCTGTTCCGCGACTATGGTGACCGCGAAAATCGCTACAACGCTCGCATGAAGTTCCTCGTCGATGAGTGGGGGCCAGAGAAGGTCCGAGAGGCGCTCCAAGATGAGTACATCGACTTCGAACTCGAGACGGCTGGAGAGGATCTCCGGGAGTCCTACTCCTACAATGCAGGGGAGGCTGACGGGAAACACGACCACGTTGGTGTCCACGAGCAGGTCGATGGAAACTACTACGTCGGCTTAAACGTCCTCGTTGGACGGATTGGTGTCGACGACGCCTACGACCTCGCTGACGCAGCGGAGACGTACGGCTCGGGCGAAGTGCGACTCACGCAGCGCCAGAACATCATCTTCACTGATGTCCCTGCAGAGAACCTCGACGACTTGCGTGCGGAGTCGGTGCTCGACGACTACAGTCCCGACCCGAATCCGTTCCAGCGCGGTTCGATTGCCTGTACGGGAACCGAGTTCTGTTCGCTGTCGATCGTGGAGACGAAAAATCGGCAGGTTCGATTCGGCCGGTGGCTCACGGAGAATGTCACCCTCCCTGCGGGTGTCGAGAACTTCCATATCCATCTCTCGGGCTGTACGGCCTCGTGTGCCCAGCCACAGATCGCCGACGTCTCCCTCCGTGGGATGAAAACGCGCAAGGACGGCGAGCCGGTCGAAGCACTCGATATCGGACTTGGTGGTGGGCTCGGGGAGAACCCGCAGTTTGCTTCCTGGGTCGCTGAACGCATCCCGGCGGACGAAGTCCCCGGAGCGATTGCGAACTTGATCGAGAACTTCGCCGAGGCTCGCGATGGCGAAGAGAGCTTCCGTGAGTTCGTTGCTGCTCGAGACGACGACGAACTCGCCGAGCTGATCGAACCCGAGGAGACGGCCTATGACGATCCGTACATGCACAATACGAAGCGAACGTGGTATCCATACGCCGAAGACGACGGCCTCGATGAGAGTCCGGCACCTTCACGGGCAGACGGAACGCCGATCTCGTCCGACGACTAGTCGCGAAAGGACTCACGCGTAACGCGTGGCGGCTACTGTTGCCGGTAGTTTCTGCCCAGAGTCGACTTCAACTCTTGGCACCAGTACTGGTGTGTCTCGAGATGAGGTTTCCAAGCTGGCTTTCGGTCGGCTTCGAACTGGTTCACTCGGTCACTGGGACGCCGTCTTCGTAGCGTGGCAGGTACGATCCGATCCCGCCTTCGGTGAGTACGTCGTTGTCCTCGACGACGAGTTCGCCACCTTTGATCGTGTGTGTCGGCGCGCCGGTGAGTTCGCGGCCGAACGCCGAACACCAGCGGTTGTCCAGTCCGTAGAGGTAGTCCTCATCGACGGTGAACTCCTTTTTGAGGTCGACGATGACGGCGTCGGCGTCTGCCCCTTCGACGAGTGCGCCTTTCCGTGGATAGATGCCGAACCGTTTCGCGTTGTTCGTCGAGCAAACCTCGACCATCCGCTCCATCGAGATCCGATTTTTGTTCACGCCTTCGCTAAGCATGAGCGGGAGGAACGTCTGCAGACCTTGATCGCCCGGCGGTGCCTCCCAGACGCTGCCGTCGCGAGGGCCTTTGAACTCGAGTTGGTACGGGCAGTGGTCGGTGCCGACGTGATCGAACGTGCCGTTTCGGAGGGCCTTCCAGAGCGCCTCCTGATCCTTTTTGTACCCGATTGGGGGCGAAATCTTCCCCCAGAGGCCGACGTCCTCGTCTTCGCAGTGGTTGGCGAGGAAACTCGGCAGGGTTTCACCGTGGATGCTGACGCCGCGCTCGTTGTACCGGCCGAGGGCGTCGACGGTTTCTTCCATGCTGTTGTGGACGACGTACGTCGTCGCGCCGGTGTGTTCGGTGAGCATGCCGATCTGTTCGATCTGCATCGCCTGACTGATCCCCGGTGAGGCGTCGGCCCATGCGCTGAGGTCGTCCCGGCCCTCCGCTTTGATCTCCTCGACTTTCACCGGCCCGAGATCGTCGTTTTCGGCGTGGAACATGACGACTGCGTTCTCCATCTCGGCTGTCTTTTTCAAGACGGTGTAGACGCGCCCGGCGTCGGAGTGACCGATTCCCAACTCCGGAGCCGATGTCTTGTACATGTTGAAAAACAGCTTGAACGACCGGATCCCTTCCGCAGCGAGATCGTCGATTTCGTCGACGTGGTGGTCCTGATGAACGATTGCGTGGAATCCGAAGTCGATGTAGGACTCCTGTTCGCCGGTGTCGACGAAGAAGTCCATATCGGGTACGTACGGCTCCTCCTGAAGGAGGAACGTAAAGAACGACGTCACACCGCCGGCGAGACAGGCTTTTGTCTCGGTCTCCATGTCGAGTTCGTACTGGGTGTGATAGTCATGCTCGTATCGGGAGATGCCCATGTGGTTGTGTGGACAGATGATTCCCGGGATGAGGTAGTTCCCCTCGGCGTCGATCGTCTGTTCGGCCTCAGGAAGTGAACTGTTCGACCCGACTGCAGTAATTTTCCCGTCACTTGCAGCTATTCCGCCGGTTATGGTTCCGGATGGCGTTACGACACGTGCGTTAACAACTCTAATGCTATGCTCTGCCATACTCACTACAGAGAGCGAGTAGGGGCTTAACTGTAAAGGAAAAATTCAAAAATATGATATTGGCGCACGAGCGGTTCTGAACCACTACATCTTCCATCGACGTAAACAGTTATACGGTTCGTGTGGGACTGTTTTGCATGGGTCGATTAGACGGTAGACAGGCGCTCGTTACGGGTGCGAGCAAAGGTATCGGTCGCGGTATCGCCGAGGGACTGGCTGCGGAGGGAGCGACCGTCGGCGTCAACTATCCACCACAGGAGGAGCCGACACACGCCAACGATGTCGTTGAGACGATCGAAGCGAACGGTGGAAACGCACGAACGTTCGAAGCCGACGTCAGCGACGCGGCCGCCGTCGAATCGATGGTCGACGCGTTCGAAGCTGCGTTTGGAACGATCGATGTCCTCGTCAACAACGCGGGGATTCTGACACAGTCTCCGCTTGCGGAGATGCCAGTCGAGATGTGGGACGAAACGATTGCCGTGGACTTGCGCGGGACGTTTCTTCCGACTCGGTTTGCCCTCCCGGGAATGCTCGAGTCGGGCAGCGGCTCGATCATCAACGTTGCTTCACAGCTCGGGATCGTCGGTGGTGAGGAGTTGGTTCACTACTCGGCCGCCAAAGGTGGCGTGATCGCGATGACTCGAGCGCTTGCCCGCGAGGTGTCGCCGACGGTCCGGGTCAACGCCGTTGCACCGGGGCCGGTCCAGACCGAGCTGTTGGATGACATCAGCGAGGAGTGGCGCGAGGCGAAAGCGGCACAGCTTCCGATGGATCGACTCGGCGAGGTCGAGGACATCGTCCCAACGGTCGTCTTCCTCGCCTCCGACGAGAGCAGCTATTATACGGGACAGACGCTCAGCCCCGACGGCGGGGACGCGATGCACTAGCTCGGTTTTCAGGCGTCGCGAAGATACTCACACACCTCGTCAACTGGTTTAACGTCGCCGTATTTCGCGTGGATATCGAAGAGATTCGCCGCGTGTGGCTCCTCGAGCCGATCACCGACGCTCTCCTCGGGAACTATCACGCGAAAGCCGTGAGCACAGCCGTCGACGGCCGTGGCGCGGATGCAGCCACTGGTCGTACAGCCGGCGACGACGAGCGTATCGACGCCCCACGCGGACAGCATCGAGTGGAGTTCGGTTTCGTGAAACGCGCTCGCCTGTCGTTTGTCCAGTCGGTGATCGTCGGCCCGAAGCTCGAGTCGGTCGTCGAATGCGACCCACTCGGAGCCTGCAGCCAGTATCTCGAGTGTGGGGATCTTCTCTACCCACGTCCCGAGATCGGCTGCCTCCGGATGGGTGGTGATGACGCGGGTCGCGACGACGGGGCAGTCGGCCTCGTGGGCAGCCTCGAGGAGCGCGTTCGTTCGCTCGACGACGGCTGTGAGGTCGCCGCCGATCGGACACGACGGATCGGTGAACCCCTGTTGCAGATCGACGACGATCAGTGCGGGCGTGTCGCCGTAGCCGATTTCATTGTCCAGTCCTGCACGATCGTAAACGTCTGGTGTCTCAGCTGGCATGGTTGGGTGGTCCATCGCGGACGAGTTGCGCGTCGGTTCGCCCGTGTGGATACCACGACGTCGCTCGAGAGCGGCAAAAAGATTCGCGTTGGTGGGACCGACGAAACCGGTGGATCGTCCAACTCGGTGTGTACTGGTCGCCGTGAATTCTGCTCTAGTTATATAAGGAAATCCCCAATATCATCGACTTGAACAGCGAAACGGTCATTTAGGTATAGTGGTATTGTATAACATAACATGGCAAGCGTCGAACCAGGTTCGTCAGTAAAGTCCGTTGATCGGCTGTTCGAGATCATCCACGTTCTGGACGAACTCAACGGCGCACGCGTGACCGAAGTTGCGACGCGACTCGATATGCCAAAAAGCACCGTTCATGACCATCTGTCGACGATGCACCAGCACGAGTACGTCGTCAAAGAGGGAAACGAGTACTATCTCAGTCTCCAGTTTCTCAGACTCGGCGAGCACGCCAGATGGCGAAAGGAGGCGTATCGACTCACCTACGACAAAGTGAGCCGACTGGCCGAACGGACCGGCGAACGCGCGCAGTTCATCATCGAAGAACACGGGAAGGGAGTCTACGTTCACCGCGAGACGGGTGAGTATGGCGTGAAAACGAATTCGGATATCGGCGAACGCGTCCCTCTCCATGCGACTGCCGCAGGAAAGGCGATTCTCAGCGCGCTTCCCGTGCCGTACATGGAAGCGTTGCTCGCGGAACTTGAACTCGAGCAGTTCACCGAGTATACAGTCACGGACGTCGACGAGCTACGGACGGAACTGGAGGTTGCGCGGGAACAGAACTACGTATTCAACGAGGAGGAGTATACGAAGGGGTTGACCGCCGTCGGCGTGCCGGTACTGGAACAGTCGGGAGCGGTGCTCGGTGCAATCAGCCTCTCGGGGCCGACGTATCGAATGCAGGGCGACTGGTTCACTGAAGAAGTGCCGTCGATGCTGTTGGGTACGGTCAACGAACTCGAACTCGATATTACGTTTTCGTAGCGACGACGTTTCCGTTCGTCATGAATGTGCGTGTTGTTTTCACACAAAGGCTTATCTGTAACTCCCGAGAGGTAGCTGTATGCCCATTTCGTTACAGCGAGAGCGCTTTGTATCGACAATGAAAGAGCAAGCCGAGATCGGCGCGACTGATGACGGTGGCTTACACAGGCTCGCACTCTCGGACGAGGACAAGGAGATTCGTGATTGGTTCGCCGACCAGATGATTACAGCGGGGCTGACAGTCCGTGTCGACGAGTTCGGAAACATGTTCGGACGCCGTGCGGGGACCGATCCTGATGCGAAGCCGGTGTTAGTCGGCTCCCATCTCGACTCGCAGCCCTACGGCGGTATCTACGACGGTGCACTCGGCGTCATCGCAGCCCTGGAGTTGATCCGGACGCTCAACGACAACGAGATCGAGACCACCCACCCCATCGAGATCGTCAACTGGACCAACGAGGAAGGGTCGCGGTTCCAGCCCGCAATGCAGGGCAGCGGCGTCTGGGCCGGCGCACACGACCTCGAGGAAGAGTACGCCAAGACCGACGTCGACGGCGACGTCTTCGAAGACGAACTCGAGCGCATCGGCTACAAAGGCGAGGAACCCTGCGAGCCGCCCGAGGAGTACGAGGCGTATCTCGAACTCCACGTCGAGCAGGGGCCGTATCTCGAAGAAAACGAGAAAGACGTCGGCGTCGTCACGGGGATCGTTGGCTTCACGTGGGGTGCGATCACGTTCTACGGCGAAGCCGACCACTCCGGGCCGACGCCGATGCATTACCGACAGGACGCGCTGGTCGCGGCTGCCGACGTCATCAGCCAGATCCGGCGTATTCCAAGCACGCTCGGCGAGCGCACCGTCGGCACCACGGGGTATATCGACGCCAAGCCGAACTCGATCAACATCATCCCCGAGGAAGTCACGTTCACGTGGGGGTTCCGTGATCCCTCCGACGACGTGATCGAGGAGGCTCGTCGGCGCGTCCTCGAGGAGGCAGAGTGGGCCGCCGAGCGGGAGGGCCTCGAGTGGGAGTACGAAGACCGAATGCGCGCCCCGGCGGTCCAGTTCGCCGACGGGTGTGTCGATGCGGTCCAGACGGCTGCGGACGACCTTGGGTACGATAGCATGCAAATCTTCAGCGGCGCGGGACACGACGCAACACATATGCACAGCATCTGCGATACGGGAATGGTGTTCGCGGTGAGCGAGAACGGCAAGAGCCACAACGAGTCGGAGTACACGAGTTGGGACGACTGTTATGCGGCGGCGTCGACGATTGCGAACGCTGCGGTTGACCTCGCCGGGGGTGCGAAATGAGCGATCCGACGTTCGATCGACTCGGCATCTGGAACTGGGAGAGCGAGAACGTCGCCGACGAGATCGAGTACGCAAAGTACGCCGAATCGAAGGGGTTCGACTCGGTCTGGCAGGGTGAGTCGCGACTGGTTCGCGACGCCATGACGATCATGGGGGCGTACACGCAGGTGACTGACTCGGTCAAGTTCGGGCCGGGCGTGACCAACTGCTACACGCGAAACGTCGCCCTGATGGCCCAGACGTTCTCGACGCTTCATGAACTGTCCGGCGGCCGGGCGATGCTCGGCATCGGCGCGTGGTGGGATCCGCTTGCGAGCAAAGTGGGTATCGACCGCCAGAACCCGCTTCGCTACATGTGGGAGTACTGTACCGTGCTCAGGAAGCTACTCGACCTCGAGACTGTTACCTACGACGGACAGTACATCCAGGTCGAGGATATCGAACTCGATCTGGTGCGAGCCAACGCCGAGCCACGGACGGTGCCGATCTACATCGGTGCGACCGGGCTAACGATGAACAAGATGTCCGGCGAACTGGTCGGTAACGGCACCATCGACGGTGTGTACATGAACTACCTGATCCCGCCGTCACACAACGAACGGGCGATGGAGAAGCTCACCGAGGGGGTCGAGAAACAGGGTGGGACGATCGACGACGTCGACCGCCCACAGCTTATCGCGGTCTCGATGGACGAGGACGCAGATGTCGCCATCGACAACGCTCGCGGGCTGGTCACTCAGTACATCGGCCAACAGCCCCACATCACGAAAGCGTCGGGGATCGACCCCGAAGTGGGCGAACAGGTCGGCGAGGAACTCGGTGGCTGGCCCGCTTCGGCCGAGGATATCGAGCGCGCCAGCCGACTGGTGCCCGACGAGGTCGTCACGAACATCGTCGCCGCTGGCACACCTGAGGATTGTGTCCAGAAAGTCGCCGACTACTGTGAGGCCGGCTGTACCGAACCGTCGCTGTACTCACTCGGTCCGAACGTCAAGGAAGTGATCGACGTCTTCGCCGAGTTCAAAGCCGAGTAGCTCGAGCGGTCGGCTTTTTTGAATACGAGTACGACGCTTTAGTCCGTCGAAGACACGATTCTCGCCCGAGACAGCTATCGGCCAGCCGGTATCAGTTATCCGGCCAGCGCTCGATGTAGACGTTCTTGTCCGTGTAGAAGTGGATCATGTCCTCCCCTTGGGCGTGGAGGTCGCCGAAAAACGAGTCCCGTTGGCCACCGAAGTGGAAGAAGGCCATCGGGGCAGAGGTGCCCACGTTGACGCCGAGGTTCCCCACGTCGGCGCGGTGGCGGAACTTGCGGGCGTCGAGGCCGCTGCCCGTGAAGAGACTCGCCGCGTTGCCGAACTTGCTCTGGTTCAACACCTCGAGTGCCTCGTCCATGTCCTCGACAGCCATCAGTCCGAGCACCGGGCCGAAGATCTCTTCTCGAGTGATGACCATGTCAGTCGTCAGGCCGCCGAACACGGTGGGCGCGAGGAAATTGCCGTCCTCGTAGCCCTCAACGGTGACGTCCCGACCATCGAGGAGGAGTTCGGCACCCTCGCTGACGCCGGTTTCGATGAAGTTGCGGACGTTCTGCTCGTGTTCTGGCGTGATGAGCGCGCCGATGTCGACGCCCTCATCGAGCCCGTAGCCAACCGTCTGGGCTTCGGCTTTCTCGAGTACCAGTTCCTCGAACTCGTCGTAGACGCTCTCCTCGACGACGACGACGTCGTTGGCGAGACACCGTTCGCCGGCACAGGCACACGCCGACGCGATCGTCTTTTCGGCAGCGAACTCGAGGTCCGCGGTTTCGGTGACGATTATGTGGTTTTTCGCGCCTCCCTGAGCCTGAACGCGTTTGCCGTGTGCAGCAGCGGTCTCGTAGACGTGTTTTGCGACTGGGGTGCTGCCGACGAAGGAGATGCCAGCGATGTCCTCGTGCTCGAGCAACGCCGTTACCGTGTCGACGCTCCCGTTGACAAACTGGACGACACCGTCGGGGAAGCCAGCCTCGTCGATGAGTTCGAACATGCGCTGGGCCACCAGCGGATCGCGTTCGCTCGGCTTCAGAATGAAGCTGTTACCGGTTGCGACGGCGTATGGCAGGAACCACAGCGGGATCATGCCCGGGAAGTTGAACGGGGTGATGGCTGCGAAGACGCCGAGTGGTTTGCGGACGGCGCTCTCATCGATCCCGGGAGCCGCGTTCAGCAGGGATCCACTCTGCATCATCGACGGGATGCCACAGGCGACTTCGACGTTCTCGATCCCGCGACGGAGCTCCCCACGGGCTTCCGCCAGGGTCTTTCCGTGTTCTTCGACGAGGATTTCGGCCAGTTCGTCCTGGTGGTCCTCGAGCAGTCCTTTCAGCGCAAACAGCGGCTGGATTCGCTCTTCGACGGGCGTCGTCGACCACTCTTCGAACGCCTCGAGACCGGTTGCGACGGCGTCGTCGACGTCCGATTCGGTGCTGAACGGGACGAACGCGAGTTCCTCGCCGGTCGCTGGATTGATGACCTGTTGTCCGTCGCTGCCGTCTGGACGTGTCCACGTGCCGCCGACGTAGTTCTGTACGTCTCCCGTCTCCGAGAGTGATTCTAGCTCAACCATGGGGTCGGATACCACGACTAGTGAAATAACTCTTCGGGATTCATTCTACGCTGTTCTGCTATATTCAAAAACTACTGAAAACGGTTTCATAGATGCGACACTCATTGAACAACAGTCTACTGAGGTGAGGTTTTGATAAAGATTAATGCAGTATGAGAGACAACGTGGAGCATATCAATGTCAGATACACAATCATCCGACGATGCGCTCCCAGAGGGCGCAACCGAGACTGAACGGCTCGATAAACAGTACGTGTTCGGGACCTGGTCCTACCAGAGCGAGGTTTCCCCGACGGAGGTAACCGGTGGCTCGGGTGTTCGATTCACTACTGCAGACGGCAGTGAGTACATCGATTTCTCGGGCCAGCTCATGTGCTCGAACCTCGGCCACTCCGCGGATACTGTCGCTGACGCGATGGCCGAACAGGCCCGCGAGGGCGCATACTTCGCCCCAGGATTTACGACCGAACCGCGGGCGAAACTCGGCGAAAAACTCGCGGAGGTAACGCCAGGGAACCTCTCGAGGACGTTCTTCTCGACCAGTGGGACGGAGGCCGTCGAGGCCGCGATCAAGATCGCCCGCATGTACACGGGCAAACAGAAGATCATCTCACGGTACCGCTCCTATCACGGCGCCACCGCCGGCTCGATCAGTGTCACGGGCGACCCGCGTCGGCTGATGTCCGAACCCGGCGTCCCCGGTTCGATCAAAGCCCCCGACCCGTACGCCTACGGCTCGACGCTCGAGCCAATGGAGAGTCTCGAGTACATCGACGAGATGCTGATGCTCGAGGGCGACACCGTCGCGGCGGTGCTTGTCGAACCCGTCGTCGGCTCGAACGGCATTCTCGCCCCGCCGAAGGAGTATCTCCCCCGACTCAAAGAGATCGCCCACGACCACGGCGCGTTGCTCATCTGCGACGAGGTGATGAGCGGCTTCGGTCGCACTGGCGAGTGGTTCGGCTGTGACGTTTTCGACGTGACACCCGACATTATGTCGATGGCAAAAGGGCTCAGCGGGGCCTATGCGCCGCTCGGTGCGACGATCGTCACCGACGAGATCGCCACCCACTTCGAAGACGAGATGTTCTGTCACGGCCATACCTACGCGGGTCACCCGGTCGCCTGTGCTGCTGGCCTCGCTGCAGTCACCAGCTATCAGGACCAGGATCTGATCTCACACGCCAACCGTGTCGGGGAGTATCTCGGGGAGCGCCTCGAGGAACTCGCGGCAAAGCATCCAAGCGTCGGCGAGACGCGCGGTGTCGGCCTCTTCCGCGGCGTCGAGTTGACGAAAGATCCCGACGAGCGTGTTCCGTTCGGCCACCGTTCCGATAAGATCTCGATGGGGTCGACTGTCGTCGACGAGGTCAGCGCCGCCGCGTGGGAGGAGGGCGTCTACGTCGGCAACATGATCAACACGCTCATCATCGCGCCGCCGCTGCCGATCACCGAAGACGATGTCGACGAGGCCGTCGCAGCCCTCGACGTCGCACTCGAGGTCTCCGATGCGGCCATGGACTGACCGAGACAGTCCGCTCGAGTGAGCGTGTTCGTTGCGACTCAGACGTGGCGAGGCATCCGGACTCGAATCGCGCATTTAACTGTCCCCCGACGAACTGACTGCTATGGAACCCAACGACCGGCCGGCCATCGATGAAACGGATATTGCGATTCTCGAGCGCGTCGAGCGCGATGCCGATGTCAATCTCGCTGAGCTAGCAGCGGACCTCGAGCTGTCGAAATCGGCGGTTCACTATCGGCTGAACAAGCTCAAAGACGCTGAGGTCATCACCTCGGTGTCGGCGGATATCGACCCGCTTGCGCTCGGACTCAATATGGTGGTTATTACAGAGGTGTCGGTGGCCCACGAGAGTGGGTACGCCGAGGATATCGGTCGTTCGCTCACCGAGATCGACGGCGTGTTTCAGGTGTACTATACGATGGGTGACGTCGACTTTGTCGTCCACTCCCGGGTCCAGGACCGCGAGCAAATGAACGACCTTATCGACGAGATCGTGACGATCGATGGCGTCAACGAGACCGCGTCGACGTTTGTGATGAAAGAACTCCAGACCAGTGCGCGGACAGTCGCCAACATGTCCGAGGAAATGACCGAGAACGTTGTCGACGGATCCAACTGACTGTCTCCGCAGAAGCGTCGACTACTCGCCTGCTTCGCTGTCGTCGCCCGTGAGCTCGTATTTAAACGAGTAGCAGTACTTGTCGTAGCCGAGTGCGTCGGTGTAGAATCGGTGTGCATCGTCACGCCAGAGTCCTGACTCGAGTTCGACTGCCTCACAGCCTTCCGTCGCTGCCCAGTCGTGGACAAACGAGAGGAGCTGTTCGCCGAACCCCTCCGAGCGCCGGGATTCAGTCGTCACGAGGTCGTAGACGTAGGCGTGTTTGCCCAGATAGAAGTTGGTCGAGATGGTGACGCCAGCGACGGCGACGAGTTCGTCATCGTCGTAGAGGCCGAACAGTCGATACCCTTCCTCGTGCATCTGCTCGTACAGTTCGAAAAACAGGTCTTCGTCCAGATGTGTCCGCAGTTCGTTGAGGATCGGAAACCCTGCGTGCAGGTCGTCCTCGGTCGATAGCTGTTTGATGGTGGTGGTGGTCATCTGTGTCTCGCCTCGAGTCTCTGCCGCGGCTGACTGACCGCTACTGAGTCGGCGTCGGCAGGCGATCGATGGCAGTGTGGTTGAGACAGTCTATCATAAAAAATATTTCGTCGCGGTATCGACAGGACGGACAGTGGCGCCGTCTCAGCGCCACTCGGCCACGGCCCGCCGCTCGAGCATCTCGCGGAACTGGGCCGTCGTTCGCTCGAGGAGTTCGCCTGTCTCCCACTCGAGGATCACGCCGTACTGTCGGACGAGATCCAGCTGGTCGAGTTCGCCTGCGCGGTACCGTTCGGCGACCGACTCGGGGTCTTCCTCGAGCCAGCCCTCGCGGTGCTCGCGGATGTGGTCGCGTTTTGCCGCCGTCGCTTCGTAATCGATCTCGTACTCGCACAGATCTGGATCGATCGCGTCGATCACCACACCGTAATCTTTCGCTGCGCGTTCGATCGAGACGTAGTCGTCGATGACGTCCTCGCGGACCGCGTCGGGGTCGCGCTCGAGCGGATCGCCAAAGCCGCCACCGCCGGAGGACGGTCGGGTGAACTGATCGCCAGTCTCGATTGGCCTGTTCGAGAACACGGTCCCGAGGTCTTTGGGATCCCCGTCTGCACGCGTGAGGGTAACGCCATGGGGCACGCCCGGGAGCCCGCCGTCCAACCCCCAGGTGACCGAGTACGCCCGGTCGGAACAGTAGGAGATGACGCTGTTTTCACACTCGAGCAAACGTCCGCCTTTCTCGACGCCACAGCCACCCCGGAACTCTCCGGGGCCGGCCGAATCCGTGACAATCGAGTGCCGGCTCGTCAACAGTGGCGTGTCCCGCTCTTGACCCTCAAGCGACTGGACGGCCAGTCCGGCCCCGAAGACGGGCGCGGTCGCGTTCGCCCCGTCTAACCCGTCGCGGCCGCCCCAGCCGCCGGCCATCCAGTCGTACCACATGAACTCCTCGCCGTCCCGGTCTGGGCGACGATCCGTCCCCCCCGAGAGCAGATACTCGAGGTTGAACGCACAGGCCATCGCCCGTTCCGGAAGCACCTCCGACCACATCTCGAAAATGGCGTTCATCACCTTCTCGTACGCCCCCGCGACCGACCCGGTGACGGGGACTGGCTCGGGAGCGTTGACGACGGTGCCTTCGGGAAGCGTCGCGTCGACGACTCGGTACATCCCCGAGTTGAGCGGCACGTCCGGGAAGAACATCTTCGTCCCGGCGATCACCGCGGAAAACGACGTCCCGTACGTGGAGTTCAGGAAGTTACCGATGTATTCGTCCGACCCTGAGAGATCGTAGTGGACCTCGTCGTCGTCGATCGTCATCTCGACGTCGATCGTGACGAACCCTTCCTCTTTCGCCGGGTCGCCGTCGATGTAGTCCTGCGTTCGCCACGTGCCGTCTGGCAGGTCCCGGATCCGTTCGCGCATGATCCGTTCGACGTAGTCTTTCGACTCGTCGAACGCCGTTTTCACGGTGTCGATGCCGTACTTGTCGACGAGTTCGAGCAGGCGCTCTTCGGCGATTCTGGTCGCTTCGGTCTGGGCGCGCAGGTCGCCCATGCGGTCTTCCGAGAGGCGCATGTTCGTCACTAACAGGTTGGCGACGTCGTCCTGGAACTCGCCGCGGTCCCAGATTTTCAGCGGTGGAATCCGGAGGCCCTCGGCGAAGTGGCTGTTCGCCTCGATGTTGAACGAGCCCGGCGACGGCCCGCCGACGTCGGCCCAGTGGCCGTTCGATTGCGTGACGGCGATCAGTTCGTCGTCGTAGAACACCGGCCGCATGATCCGGACGTCGTTGATGTGTGTTGCCCCCAGATACGGGTCGTTGACGATGTAGACGTCTCCGGGATTGATGTTGCCCTCGAAGTACTCGAGCGTCTCCTTGCAGGTGTAATGAAGCGTGCCGACGTGGACGGCGATGTCCTGTGAGCCCTGCATTACCGTGTTCCCCTCCGCGTCGTTCAGGCAGTTGCTGAAGTCGCGGTTGTAGATCACGAACGAGTAACACGTTCGCTGAATCTGTTCGGCCATCCGGTCGACGAGGTTCGTAAACGAACTCCGCAGGACCTCGAACGTGACCGGATCGAGGTCGATATCGCTGTGTGCATCAGTCTGTGACATGGTTAGATTTCGATGATCAGGTTCCCCGTCTGTTCGACTTCCACGCTGGCCTCGGGGGGAACGACCACGGTGGAGTCCATCTGTTCGACGATCGCGGGGCCGCTGAACGTCGCCCCTGCGCCCAGTTGCTCGCGCTGGTAGAGATCCGTCTCGACGAACCCACCCGCATCCTCGAAGTAGACCTCTCGAGTGCCGAGGTGGGCGTCTTCAACGCTACCCGACTCGATCTCTGGGAACGACGGTTTTTCGACGACGCCCCGCCCAGTCACGCGAATCCCGTAGATTTCAACGGTCGCATCGCGATCCGAGTAGGCGTAGACGCGCTCGTGTTCTTCGTGGAACCGTTCGCGGATCTCGTCGACGCTCTCGATCGGCAGCGAACAGGGCACGGCCAGCGACCGCCACTGGCCAGCATAGCGCATCTTTATCTCGTGCTCGAGGCGGATCTGGTCGTCTTCGATCTCCTCGGCACGCAGTCGCTCGAGGATCTCCGACTCGACCTCGGCGAGCGTCGCCTCTAAGTCGTCGGCGATCGCCTCGGTCGCGTTCGCGACGAACGTCTTCGAGAGGTCGTGTTCGACGTCGACGAGCAGACAGCCCAGCGCGGAGTTGATCCCGGGGTACGGCGGGACGATGACGTTCGGAATACTCATCTCGCGGGCGACGTGGGCCGCGTGCATCGGCCCGGCGCCGCCGAAGGCGACGATCGCGAAGTCACGGGGGTCGTACCCCTTGCTCGTCGAGACGAGCCTGACGGCGTTGCACATGTTCGCGATGGCGATCTGCTCGATCGCGGAGGCCGCTTCGGTCGTGTCGAGACCGAGTGGCTCGGCGATGTCGCGTTCGATTACCTCTCGAGACGGACCGGCGGTCGCGTCCATATCGCCGCCGAGGAACTTGTCGGGATCGACCCAGCCTAGCAACACGTTCGCGTCGGTGATCGTCGGCTTGTCTCCACCACGCATGTAGCAGGCAGGACCGGGGTCTGCCCCCTGACTGCGCGGTCCGACACGGAGCGAGCCACCCTCGTCGATCCAGGCAACCGAGCCGCCGCCGGCGCCAATCGTCTTGATGTCCGTCGAGGGGAACATAATCGGATAGCCGTACTCGACGGCCCACTCGTCGGTCATTTCGATGTCGCCGCCGTAGGTGAGCGAGACGTCGACGCTGGTGCCGCCCATGTCGAAGCCGATCGCGTTGTCGAACCCGCACTGTTCGGCGATGTACTGACCGGCGATCGCCCCTGCCGTCGGGCCGGAGTTTGCGATCCGGGCCGCGTAGTAGGCGATCGCTTCGGTGGTCATCATTCCCCCGCCGGAGTGCATCGCGAGGACGTCGTTTTCGTAGCCCCGGGACTCGAGTTGGTCTGCGAGATCGGTCAGATACTCCTTGACAACCGGCACCAGCGCTGCGTTGACGATCGTCGTGCTCGTCCGCTCGTGTTCGAACATCTCGGGGAGGATCTCGTGTGAGCAACAGACGAACGCGTCGGGGTGTTCGTCCTCGACGATCTCTTGGACGCGCCGTTCGTGGTCGCCGTTGACGTAGGCGTTGATCAGCGAGATCGCGATCGTGTCGATGCCCCGCTTTTTGAACACCTCCACGACTTCCCGAACGTCGTCTTCGTTCAGCGGCGTGACGACCTCTCCGTTGTAATCGATTCGTTCGGTTACCTCGAGGCGATCACGCCGTGTCACGTAGGGGTCTGCGACGTCGGTGTAGGCGTCCCAGACGTCTTCTTTGGTCGCATCCCGAATCTCGTGGACGTCGCGAAAGCCCGCGGTCGTGAGCAGCCCCGTTCGCGGCAGGTCGCGTTCGATCAGGGCGTTGGTCCCGACCGTCGACCCGTGCGAGAAGAAGTCCAGATCGCTGATCGCCGTCTCTGCTTTCGTCAGCCCGTTGATCACCCCCTCCGCGGAGTTGTCCGGCGTGGACGGTGTTTTCGTAATTTCGATACGTCCAGTCTCTTCATCGAAGATGATCAGGTCGGTAAACGTCCCACCGATATCGATACCCGCTCGAGTCATGGTACCATCTCACGCTGTAGAACACGGATGGAGTATATAACGTTTTAGTCGCCGGAACTGCTGTCGATACGACTAAGCACATTGGCTGTCATTCGAACGCATGATACGACGCGTCAGCGATAGCACCCAGTCTCGACAGCGCCGAACCCGACGACACGACCGAGGCGACCGCCGATGACCGACGCCGACCTCGCCGAGATGCGGACCCAGGCCGAACGGCTCGGTTTCAATCTCTCCGAATCGCTGCTCGAGGAGATCCTCGAGACGGCGACGGCTGGTGACTCGGAAGCGACGGAGACGGCGACACCATCGGCCGAGGGTGTGGGCCACCGCGCTGACGACGACGAAAACGCCCTGCTCGCCGTCTTCGACGAACCGCGCGTGCGTACCGATTCGGGGCCACTTGCGGGGACGACGCTCGCGGTCAAAGACAACATCGCCGTCGCCGACCTCGAGATGACCTGTGGCTCGAGGGCGTACTCCGTCGTTCCCTCGGAGACGGCCCCGTCGGTCGATCGGCTCCTCGAGGCGGGCATCGGACTCGTCGGCAAGGCCAACATGGAGCCGTTCGCGATGGGGCCAACTGGGGAGTTCAGCGACTTCGGCCACGTCACGAACCCGGTCGATCCCGACATCGTCGCCGGCGGCTCCTCGAGTGGCAGCGCTGCGGCCGTCGCAGCCGGCACCGTCGACGTCGCACTCGGAACCGACACGGGCGGCAGCGTCCGCATTCCGGCGGCCTGCTGTGGCATCGTCGGCGTCAAGCCATCACATCGACTCGTCCCGCGGAACGGGTTCGTCGACTTCGCGCCCTCGTTAGATACGATCGGCCCATTGGCCCGCGACGTCCCGACAGCGACGCGTGCGATTGCGGCCATGGCCGGTCCGGACCCCCGCGATCCAACATCGGCTGATCGTTCGCTCGAGTTCGAGACACTCGACGATTTAGACGACGCCGACGGGCTGACCGTCGGCATCCCGGAGACGCCGTTCGAGCGATCCTCGGACGAGGTCGCCGACGCCGTTCGGACGGTCACCGACCGGCTCTCGACGCTCGGTATCGAGACCGTCCCCGTCGAACTGGATCTCGGCGACACCGAAGCGGCCTACCTGAACATCGGCGCGGCGGAGTTCTCGTGGCTCGTCTCCGGTAACGGCGTCACCAGAGGGCAAGGAACGGGCTACGACGAAGAACTGCGGCAGGCGTTCGCGGCTGCCCGCGAGGACGGCCTCGGCGAGCACGTCGCGAGACGCATTCTGCCGCCCGCCTTCCTCGATATGACCAGCGGTGGGGCAACGTACGCCGCTGCTCGAGCCGAGGGCATCGAGTTTATGACCCGACTCAAGGCGGCGTTCGACGCCGTCGACGCGCTCGTTATGCCGACGCTTCGCGTTCGGCCGCCGGCCGTCGAGACGGTCACGACGCGTGCGGACCTCATTCCGGTCCTCGGCAACACGGCCCCGTTCAACATCGCCGGCACGCCAGCTGTCACCGTGCCCGTGACGTCGCTCGACGGGCTGCCGGTGAGTGCACAGGCAGTCGCCCCGCAGTTCGAGGACGGACTGGCACTTCGCGTGGCACATGCCCTCGAGCGGGTTGCTGACTGAGGTGGTTCGTCGCTCCGTCGCTCGAGCGCTCCACTCCGACCACAAAAAACAGTTGCCGACTACTCGTTCCGCAGTTCGTCCGTCGCTGCTGTATCGAGCGTGCCGTCTTCGATGACGACGCCGTACTCCTCGCGAGCGTCGGTCTCCGAAACCAGTCCATCGAGGTAATCCTCGTAGACCGTGTCGGCCGGCCGCTCGTACGGATCGCCGTAGCCGCCGCCGCTCGCTGTCTTGATGAGCACGCGGTCGTTGGCCTCGAACTTGTAGCCGGACTCTTTCGAATGGAGATCCAGCACCTCGCCGTCGGCTTTGATATGTTTCAGGTCGCCGTGAGTCCCCTCTCCGCCGCCGAAGAGACCGTGTGGGCGGTACGTGTTGCCGTCGCCTTCCATCGTCATTACGGCGTCCGTGAGGAACTGCGACTCGCGGACGATCCCGTGGCCGCCTCGAGTCCGCCCGGCACCGTGGCCGTCCTCGCGGAGCCCGTAGCGTTCGACCCGCATCGGATGGGAGAGTTCGATGTCCTCGACGGGCCGATTCTTCGTGTTGTGGACGAGCGCGTCGACCGCGTCGAGGCCGTCGGCTTCGGGCCGACCACCGTAGGAGCCTTCGTTGACCTCGAGGTAGACCCAGTACTCGCCGTCGTCGTTCGTCCCGCCGTAGCTCACGAAGTACACCTGTCCGCAGGTGCCCGCACAGACCTTCTCGGGGATCGCTTCGGCAAGCGCTTTGATGATGAGGTCGCTCATTTTGTCGACCTGATTGATACGGGCGAACGCCGACGTCGGCGGCGTCGGGTTGAACATACAGCCCGGTCGGGCCTTCGGATGGACGGGTGCGAACGTTCCCGAGTTCTGTGGCAGATACTCATCGCGAACGAAAGTGTCCATCAGCAGCGACCGGATTGTGAAGTAGATACAGACGTCGGTCGAGCCGTGGAACGGAATGTTGTACCCCGTCGGCGTCTGGTCGGCGGACTCGCTCATGTCGACGGTAATGTCGCTGCCGTCGACGGTCACCTCCGCGGCGATCTTCAGTCGCTGCCCCCGGTTTCGCCCGTCGTCGTCGAGATAATCCTCGGCGTAGTACGTGCCGTCGGGAATCGTCCGGATCTCGTTTCGCAGGAGCGCTTCGGCGTACTCCATCAACGCCTCGCCGGTCTGCTGGATCTCCTCTAAGCCGTACTTTTCGACGAGGTCGAGATACCGGTTCTCACCGACGTGACACGAGGAAATTTGCGCCTGCAGGTCGCCGATGACCTCCCGCGGCGTCCGGACGTTGTCCTCGATGAAGTCCCAGATGCCGTCGACTCGCTCGCCCTGATCGTATACTTTCGTCGCCCGGAACAGGCTTCCTTCCGCGTACATGTCCTCGAGGTCGATGGCGAGGCCGGGCGTTGCCGAGCCGATGTCGAGGTGGTGGGCTGTGTTCGCCGCCCAGGCGATGTGCTCGCCCTCGTAGAAGATGGGGACGGCGACGGCGATGTCCGGCGAGTGGCTCGCACCGTAGTGGGGGTGGTTGTGGATGAAGACGTCGCCCTCGTTGATGATCTCCTCGCGGTCGACGCCGCGTTCCTCGAACGTCTTGTACATGCCGTCGAGGTAGCCGATCAGCGAGCCGACGTGCATCGGCGTCGAGTCGCTCTCACAGAGTTCGCGACAGTCGGTCGTGAAGATCCCTGCCCCCATATCCTCGCTTTCGCGAATAATCGAGGAGTACGACGAGCGGATGAGTTTGTACCCCATCTCTTGGGCGATCGTATCGAGTTCGCCACCGATGACCTGCATCGTCACCGGATCGATATCACGTTCGCGGAGAACGTCCGCCGCCGTCGTGTCGTCGTGTTCGTCGTCCGGTGCCGTCTGGTCCGTGTGGTCTGGATGTGTGGTCATCGTTTCTCCGTTGTCAGTATGATCGAGCCGTTCGCTTCGACCGTCGCCGTCCAGTCGGGGTTGACGACGACCGTGCTGTCGAACTCGTCGACGATCGCTGGCCCGTCGATCTCGGTGCCGGCTGCCAGTTTCTCGCGCTCGTATCGTGGGACGGTCAGCTCCTTGGGGGTGTCCGGGGTGCCGAAGACGATCGTCGACTCCGTCGTTTTGGCTGCCTCGAGCGCGCCATCGGCTGCGATCTCGGGTGGGGTGTACGACTCAACGTTGCCGATCGCGGTCACACGGACGTTGAGCAGTTCGACCGGGTCCGCCTCGAAGTAGTGGCCGTACTCGGCTTCGTGTCGCTTCTCGAAGCGCTCGCGGAGTCTGGCGTGCCAGTCGCCGTCAGTTCCGTCGAAATCGATGTTCAGTTCGTAGCCCTGCCCGTCGTACAGACAGTCGACCGACGATCTGAACTCCCATCGTGCGGAATCGATCTCGTCGCGCTCGAGTTGCTCGCGTCCACGGGCTTCGAGGCGCTCGAACGCCGCCTCGATAAACTCGCCATCGACCTCCTCGAGTGGGCTGCTGACCGTCTGCTGGTAGTCGTATTTCACGTTCCCCGTCAGGAGTCCGCGAGCGGAGGCGATTCCCGGTGACGGTGGCACCAGCACCGTCGAGACCTCGAGTTTCTCGGCGATGCTCGCGCCGTGCATCGGCCCGGCACCGCCGAAGGCGACCATCGTGTACTCGCGTGGGTCGTAGCCCCGTTGGACGGTCTGTTCGCGAATCGCCCGGTACATGTTCGTGTTTGCGACCTCGAGCGTGGCGAGTGCGGCCTGTTCGGGCGTCTCGAACTGGGCCTGGTCGGTTCGATCACACAGCTGTGTCTGCAGGGCGTCCCGAGAGCGCTCGGGCTCGAGGTCGAGGTTGCCGCCGAGGAAGCTGTCGGGATCGATCCGGCCGAGGACGACCTGTGCGTCGGTCGTCGTCGGCTGGTCGTTGCCACGGGCGTAACAGGCCGGGCCCGGGTTCGCCCCGGCGCTTTTCGGGCCGACGTTAAAGCCCATCGCGTCGTCGAACCAGGCGATCGAGCCGCCGCCCGCGCCGATGGTTTCGATGTCGAGCATGGGCGTGATCGTTGGGTAGCCGCCGACAGTGCTGTCTCGAGGATCGCGCTCGAGGACGCGCCCGGGGACGACAGAGATATCCGCACTGGTGCCACCCATGTCCAGCATGACGAGGTTCGGCTCGTCGACGTGTTCGCCCTCGAACGCCGCCGAAAGCACGCCCGCGGCTGGCCCGGAAACGAGCGTCGTGACCGGCCGTTCGGCGACGTTTTGCACGCTCGCCATTCCGCCGTTGGACTGCATGATGAGCACTTCGGCGTCGAAGCCCTCGTCGGCGAGACCATCGCTGAGCCGCGTCAGATACGTCGACATCACGGGCTCGAGGCGGGCGTTGATCGCTGTCGTCGTGAACCGCTCGAACTCCCGAAACTGGGCGACGACCTCGCTCGAGGTCGAGACGCTAACGTCGGGGAACTGCTCGTGAATGAGTTCTTTCGTTCGGTCTTCGTGCTCACGATTGAGATAGGAGTGGAGATAACAGACGGCGATCGATTCGACGCCATCAGCGACGAGGTCGCCGGTTTCTTTCAGTACGGCGTCTTCATCCAACGGGATGACAACGTCCCCAGGTGGGTAGACCCGCTCGGTGATCTCTTTGCGGTGTCGTCGTTTGACGATTGGCTGTTCCTGCCAGGAGATCGTCTGCTGGAGAGAGAAACTGTGGGGTTTCCGATGCCGGCCGATATGTAACACGTCTCGAAACCCGTCAGTCGTGAGTAGGCCTGTTTTTGCCCCTTCGTGCTCGATAAGGGCGTTCGTCGCTACGGTCGTGCCATGAAGGATCTGATCAACGTCGGCCGGCTCGATTCCGGCGAGTTGACAGACTTCGACGATCCCCGTGAGCGTCGACTGCGATGGATCCGTCGTTGAAGGTGTTTTGAACGTAAACTCGTCGTCCTCGGTGACGAGAATAACGTCGGTGTTCGTGCCACCGACGTCGACGCCGACACGGGTCTCACTACTGCTGCCTGTGCTCTTGCTAACCATACACAAACAGTTTCTCTCTGCTGGAGGAGTTAACCGTTTCCCTCGGTTTGTGACTGGTCCGTCGGCAGGTAACTGCAAGATTGTTGAGAGGGCGTAGCTTTATCTGGCCAAACTCAGAAGAGACAGTGATGGTCACAGTAGCGACGGATACCGTAGAGCTATCAGCACAGCAACAGCTCGTCAGAGAGAGCATCCGTGACATCTGTAGCGAGTTCGACGACGAGTACTGGCGGGAGAAAGACCGCGCTGGCGACTACCCTGACGAGTTCGTCACAACGCTTGGCGAACACGGCTGGCTCGGTGTGCTCATTCCCGAGGAGTACGGTGGAGCGGGCATGGGGACCGCCGAAGTCGTCGTCATGATGGAAGAGATTGCAGCAAGCGGCGGCGGCTTTGCGGCGGCACAGGCGATCCACGGCGGTATCTACAACTCCGTGCCGATCGTTCGCCACGGCAGCGACGAACTGAAAGAACAGCTGCTGCCGGACGTCGCCGCTGGCGACGTCGCGATTCAGTCGCTCGGTCTCACCGAACCGAACGCTGGTTCGGACTCGACGTCGATCGAAACGGTCGCTGAAAAACACGACGACGAGTACGTCATCAACGGGCAGAAAATCTGGACGTCACGCGTCGATGCGAGCGACTACCTGCTCGTCGTCGCTCGAACGACGCCGAAATCCGAGGTCGAGAAACGAACACGAGGGATCTCGATGTTCCTCGTCGACGTGCAAGACGCACTCGAGGCTGCAACGCTCGAGATGAAATCGATCCCAAAGACGGCGAGCAATGCCGTCCACGCCTACGAGCTCTGGTTCGACGAACTACATGTCCCCGTCGACAATCTCATCGGCGAGCGTGGGAACGGCTTCTATCATCTGCTAGATGGGCTCAACGAAGAGCGGCTGGTGATCGCCGCAGAGTGTCTCGGCCTCGGCGAACTGGCGATTCAGAAAGGAGTTGATTACGCAAACGAGCGCGTGGTGTTCGACCGGCCGATCGGCCAGAATCAGGCGATACAACATCCGCTAGCGAAGGCCTATGCAGAGATTCAGGCTGCAAAGCAACTGACGTACAACGCTGCGACCGCCGTCGAGGGTGAGTCGGGGGCAGCAGTTGGGTCACAGGCGAACATGGCGAAGTATCTCGCTGCCGAGGCCGCCTTCACGGCCGCCGATGCTGCTGTTCAGGCCCACGGCGGCTTTGGTGTCGCTCGAGAGTACGACGTCGAACGGTACTTCAGGGAGGCACGGCTCACCCGACTCGTTCCGATCACACAGGAACTCGTGCTCAACTATATCGGAGAGAACGTGTTGGGACTGCCGCGCTCGTACTGATACTGTCCTCTCTTTCATACGGACTGTTGTAGTCAATTGCCGCCGATCACCAGAGACGGGATCGGTGATCGGCGGTACATCGTTACAACAGACCGTATTAGCGCCGGGGGTTCAACTACCCGATTGGATGTACCCGCCACTGTTGTCGTGTTCACTGCTATCGTAACAACTGCAACTATTCACACACCGATCGCATAGCCGTCGTGCGATCAGGTGTGCATTGACTTGCAGTGGCTACTGTATTCGACCATCTCGTTTGCCGCTGATTCGTTCTGAATCCGTATATAAAGACCGCTATCGCCGGACTAATACATTTTTCAGTGATAGATATACTATCAACAAAAGCGCGTGTTCGAGTTGGAGTTGTGCTATTTCTGTCACCTATCCGTAGTATGTGATTACAAACTCAAGTGAAGAATGCACACTTGTATTGGGATCGGCGAGATATATACTAATTTGTGTTGTTACGGGTGCATGAGCTCGATAAAAATCTGACTGTTGGCGAATTAGTGGGATATCGTCACATTTGTACTGAAATCCGGACGGTCTGGAAAACGTAACTATGTGTGTAGACTCTCTTTATATAACGTTCGGTATCGCTGAACGCATCTGATTTGCTGCGGCTCTCTCAAAGCCGCACGACTGTGGCCTCTTCTCCGTCGATCGGCAGCTATGGTGGTAGCACCAACTCCTCGCCGAGACGCGCTCCACAGATACGATTACATCCGTATTATTGTAAATAATGTGTGTTGGTCACGATTGCCATACTCTTGTTCGGTCGGCCATCTACGATAATTGCTACACTATTACAACCATACGGGTGTAATCCTTTCACCGTGTGAACGGTCTATTCTTGCATCACTCAACTGAAAATATCTGTCTGGCTCGTCCCATATATATAATTCGGCAGTAGCGGACACACAGCAGCTGTCTCCGACTGAATTCTGTCCCGACAGGTCGTCTCAAAGGCAGTCGCTCACAGTCGCACAGTATTACTGAGAACAGCGCCGCTCGAGGCCGTGTTTACCGCTGATAGCGGTCGGGGTAGCCGATGATCTCCTTCGATTCTGGCGGCTTGTACGTCCGGATCGTACTCGTCTGCTTGCCCAGTTTGACGAGCGCTTCTGCGAGGACCGCACCGGCCCCGACGCTGTCGATAACGGGGACTGGGAGTTCCGCCTCGAGCGGTTCGTCGAGGCCACCCATGCCGGCACAGCCAAGACAGATCACTTCGGCATCGTCTTCCTCGATCGCCTGCCAGCTTGCTTCGAGGAGCGCCTCTGCTGCTGCGTCACGGGTATCTTCAGTCTCGACGACGGTCAGCTCGGTACAGCGGACCGACGCGCAGTGGCCCTCGAGTCCCGTCTTTCGGACGGCTTCCTCGATGAAATCACGCGCTCGGGGGAGAATCGTGACGACAGAGAAGCTTGCCCCCAGCATGTTCGCGACGTACATCGAGCCCTCGGCGATGCCGACGACCGGTTTCTCGGTGACTTCTCGGCAGGCGTCGAGTCCCGGGTCACCCCAGCAGGAGTTGACGAACGCGTCGTACTCCTCGTCGCCGTCTTCGGCTTTGAGGATTTCGTCGAGAATGCCCGGCACAGCGAGGTAGTCGTCGTAGTACGATTCGATACTGATCGGGCCACGCTCGGGCGAGACGGCGACGACCTCAGTCTCGTCGCTCGTGTACTTGTTCGCGACAGTACCGATGTTCTCGGTCATCTCGAGTGTCGTATTCGGATTGATAGCTTTGATCTTCATAGCTCGCGCCACGACGAGAAGTTCACGGGAGCGAGCAAAGCTGTTTCTCCGGTCGGCTCGAGGCTGATGACAGCGAGCAGTCAGGATTGCCAGGAAAACGCAGACTCGAGATGATGCGGGATATGGCCGCCACTCACCTCGCTCCGCTCGAGGTATGTCTCGAGGTCGTCGACGAACTGCGGATGGGCACACTGCTCGATGAGCAGCCGGCTGCGCTCGCGTGGGGAACTGCCTCGCAGGTCAGCAACGCCCTGTTCGGTGATCACGACCGAGATGTCGTGTTCCGTGTGGTCGACGTGGGGACACATCGGAACGAGACACGACGTCTCTGTCCCGTGTCTCGAGGGCAATGTCGTAATCGTGAGCGGGGAATTGCGGTTGAAATCGCCGCTGCCACCGACTCCGTTCAGGACGCGTGAGCCGCTGACGTGCGTCGAGTTGGCGTGGCCGTAGAGGTCGACTTCGACGGCGCTGTTGATCCCAACGACGCCGAAGCGATCGATCAGCGCCGGGCTATTGGAGAGTGCTGCCGTCCGAAGGACGACCGAGTCGCTGTACTGGTCGATGTCGTCGAACAGTCGCTGCTGGCCTGCAGCAGAGAGCGCAAACGACGTCGCGCTGGCCCCCTCGAGCGTCCCGTTTTCGATCATCTCGAGCAAGCCATCCTGGAACACCTCGCCGTAGTAGTAGACGTCGCGCTCACCGAAGTCGATCGCCGACAGTGCGCCCATGAGCGCGTTGCCAAGGCTGCCAACGCCGAACTGCAGCGCGATCCGGTCGTCGAAGATCGAACAACGCTCGAGTTCGGCCTCGAGGAACGTCGCCAGATTGGCTGCGATCTCCCGGTCGGTCGCGGACGGCTCGCGGAAGCTGTAGGGGTCGTCGGCCGTCTCGGTCTCGACGACGGCGAGGAGCTCGTCAGGATCGAACTGGATTCGCGTCTCACCGATTCGGTCCGCTGGGTGCTCGAGCGGGATCGGCTTCCGGTTCGGTGGCAAGGCCCGTTCGTAGATGTCGTGAAACTGGCCGATCTCGCGGGGGATCGAGCTGTTGACTTCGATGATCAGCGTCGATGCCGCCCTGACGTACGCTGCAGTGTGGCCGATCGACAGGGAGGGAACGAACCAGCCATCGCCGACGGCGACCGCTTCGACGATCGCGATATCGGGTTCTGGAAGAGAGCCCAGCGCGACCTCGTCGCCGACCGCCGAAATGAACCGATCCTGGTACGCGATCGTGCCGTCGTTGACCGCTGCTCGAGCTGCGGGCCGCGACTGATACGGATAGCGGCGGGCGACCGCCCCCGATTCGACGAGTGCCGTGTCGATCTCCTTGCCAACGCTACCCCCACTGATGATCGTCAGCTCGAGCGCTCGATCGTCGTCGGCAAGCGCCAGCGGGAGCGCCTTCGGATAGCCGACCGCGCCGAAACCGCTGACGGCGACGACCGCATCGCTGTCGACGTGTGCGGCGGCCGTCTCGGCGTCGACCGGTTCGATCGCGCTCTCTAGTCTGTCGCTCATTGATCGGGCTCCGGCTGCGTGCCGACCCCCTCGGGCCAGCCCGGTGGCTGTGCGGCCGAGGGCTCGGCGTGACTCCGTTTGAGGACCATCGGCGTTCGCTCGAGCGAGAGCACGAGGTCGTTGTCCTGATTGTACGCCCGGAGTTCGGTCGTGACGATGCCGACATGGTCGCGGGACTCGAGTTCGCGTTTGTGCAGGACCTCGCTTTCGGCGAAGATGGTATCACCGTGATAGACGGGGCCATGATGTCTGATGTCGTCGTAGCCGAGGTTGGCCGTTGCGTTGACCGAGATATCGATGACGCTCATGCCGACTGCGAGCGCGATGACGAACGTGCCGTCGACGAGCCGTTCGCCGAACTCCGTCTCGGCTGCGTAGGCCTCGTTGAAATGCATCGGGTTGAGGTTCATTGTGACGTTCGTCATCCAGACGTTGTCCGTCTCGGTGACGGTGCGTCCGAACGGGTGTTTGTAGATATCGCCGACGCTGAAATCTTCGTAGTAGCGGCCGTGCCAGCCCTCGACGATGCGGTTCTCTCCGTCTGTGTGTTCATCTGTTGTCATGGATTTCTCTGACGAGGCTATCGGCCAGCCGCTAGCAGTTCGGTCACGGACGGCGATCAACACCATGCGTGCCGTGTTGTCGTCGCTGTGCTGTCGCTGGCTGTCGATAGTTCGTCGGTCGCATCACTCCGCGCTGTGGGTGTGATACTCGTTCTCGTCGAATCGCTATAGCTGTTATCGCTACGAACTGTAACGTGGCGTTCTCTCGAGTGTCACGAGCCGTGGTGGCGCTCGGGAATTTATATGCGTGCCCGGCTTCTGACCAGTATGGCACCAGATGACGAGACTGGCCGACAGGAGACCTCGGTATCCCGTGGCGATGTTTTCTCTGAGTCGGCCGCCGAGACACTCGAGCGACTCGAATTTGACGAGCGTGACCGCCGTTTGCTCCTCGAGCAACTGGACAGCGACGAGCATGTCCAGTACGTCCTTCGTGGGCGGCTCATGGACTCCGAATCCAACGACGACGACCGTAAGCAACGTGAGGAGAGTCGCACCCGAAAAGTGGCGAGTCACGGCCGAGACTTGTTGACGGTCGTGACTGGCCAGCGACTGCTGGTCGTGGTTCAGCGGAACTCACCTGCCGATCACGAGTATCGCTCAGTTCCCAGTACCGATGTAGAGCGTGTGACGCTCGAAACAGCGAACGGCAACCAGCGGCTGGTCGTTCGGGGGGCCAGCCGGTACTACATCGATGTCGGTCGAAGCCCAACCGACGTCGCCAGCGCTGCCTGCACACAGTTTCGCCAACAGATCGGTGCCCAGCCTGCTGACGACCAGCCCGTTGACGATCCGCTCGAGACACTCGAGCGGCTGGCGACCTTACTCGAGCAGGGACATCTCACGGAACAGGAGTTCGAGGCCAAAAAACGGGAGTTGCTGGATCGGATCTGATCGTGATCCGCTGATCGATCAGTTGTTCTCGCGGAACTCGGAGGCGACGGCGTCCATCTCTTCGAACTCGACATCGTCGTGATCCATCATGTGCTCGATCAACTCTTCGAGTCGCGAGATGCGGTGGGCCTGCCCGATGACCTGTGGGTGCAGAGTCAGGATGAACACGCCGTCGTCGACGTTTTCGTGCATCCAGTCGAACTGGTCGTAGTAGCGCTGGAACAGCGAATCCTCGCTCACGTAGCCCATACGGTGTGGGCGTGCCCAGGTAAACGTCAGTGCAGGCCAGTCGTCACGCTGCCAGGAAACGGGGAGTTCGACGATATCCGTGGGTTCACCGCGGTCGTACGGGCCGTCCTCGGGTGCGCTCCAGTCGCCGTAGAGCCAGTGGGGTTCGAAGTCGGAAGCCATCTTGCTCGAGTCCCACTCGATGCCGACTTCGTCGAGAATGTCGAGTGTGTTCGCCGAGTAGTCCCACGCAGGCGAGCGGTAGCCGGTGGGTTTGCGACCGGTGAGATCGACGATCGAGTCGATCGCTCGTTCGACGTCCGCCATCTCGTCCTCTTTGGTGTCGTACGTTGCGGGACCGGTGTGACTCCAGCCATGGTGCTGGATGTCGTACCCGCGATCCCAGACTTCGGCGCTGATCTCTGGGAAGCTGTCGATCGTGTGGCCAGGGATGAACCAGGTCGCAGGGATGTCGTGTTTGTCGTGGAGGTCGAGCAGGCGCGGGGCACCGACGTTCGCCCCATACACACCTCGAGAATGCCGTGTTGGCATATCCCAGGAGTCATATGACCACAGCCACGTCGATACCGCGTCAAAGTCGTACGTAAGGCATACTTTGGACGTCATTGCGAATTCGAGTTCGAGGGGTATCTAAAAAGCCTTTTCTTGTGTTTGGTTGATAGTATCACCCACACCAGAAACCACGGAAACGCATTTTCGAGTCACAAGACTTCGTCAGGTCTGTCTGGCACCGTAGACGACGAGGCCACCGGCAATAAGGAGGAGAATCGTCGAAAACACCGTCGTCATGCTCCCGAGGGCGAACAGTTCCGGAGTTGCACGTTCTGCAGAGGCGATACTGAACACTTCCATTGGCATGGTTCGGTCTCGGCCAACGAGGAGGAGACCACGTTCGGCTTCGTTGTACGAGAGCGTAAACGCGAAGACGGCTGCACCGAGAACGGTTGGCGCGATCTGTGGCAGGATAATCTCTCGGAACGTGGTGACTCGACTTGCCCCCATCACTCGCGCTGCTTCTTCGTTCTGTGCCAGATTCGGCGGGAAGCCGGCGAGCAAGACGATGACGGCAAACGGGAGCGTCCAGACGACGTGAGCTGGGAGAGCAAGCCACATCGACCGCGAGAGTCCGAGCACCTCGTTGAGAAACAGCGTCGAACCGACGCTGAACGCGATCCCTGGTGTGATGATCCCGAGGACGATCAGATACAGGAACAGCTTCCGACCACGGAAGTCATAGCGATATGCAAGCGCCGCGGCAGTGCCCAGTATCGTCGTGATCACCGTCACAACGAGTGCAAGTTGGATCGATCGCCAGACCGAGATGAGAATGCCCCGATTGCCTGCCAACTCACTGTACCACGCCAACGTAAACCCTTGATACGGCGGCGAGATACCGCCTGCGTTGAACGAAAAGACAATCAGCGCGATCATCGGGGCGTAGATGTACAGCGAAATCAGGATGAAATACGCTGCCAGCAGGCGTTTCATATCGAACCACTGAACGAGTCGTGTTAACACAGATTGATCCATCTGTGCGTCGACCGAAGAGTGCTTTGTTGCCATCTACCCTGAGTACTGGTGGCATATCATATAAAGATACTGCGCATGGCTTGTGTCAACATGGTTAACTCAGCGACGAAAACGCGGCTATCCGTGGATAGGTTTTTATTCGCTGCCCGTCGGAATGACAGTGTTACACATGGAAGACGGAACCGAAACTGGTGGGGAGTTACAGTTTCCACACGCAAACATCGTCGCTGCTCGAGCGGTAACTGGTGTCCTCGAGAGCTCGGTCGGCCCACTATCTCACGACACGCTGATTGCGGGTCGACCATCCGGAGACCGAGAGCCGGGAGAGCCTCCAACACGGGTGGATACGATCAGCAGCGATGGCGCGACTATCCTCGAGGAACTCCCAATTGAACATCCAATGGGGCCGATTATCCGTCGGCTTATCGCTCCGGAACGGCCGGGAACGACGGATGTCGTCGGGGAAATCGTCCCAGACGGGATCGCAACGACTGTCGTTTTACTTGGTGCGCTACTCGAGGAGGGTGAACGACTAATCGAGATGGGTGTTCATCCGACGACGATCGAGCAGGGATACAGCGTGGGCCTCGAGCACGTCGAGGAAACGATGCAGTCGCTCTCGAAGCCACTCGATTCGTTTGCGGAGCCGACTGCTGCTGCGGAGATGGTTGCCCGATCGGCCATGACTGGCAACGATATTGGGAATGCGCGAGCAGCGTGGGCATCGGGTGCCGTCGAGGCAGCCGGACAGGTCGGGATGCCAGACGAGGAAACGCTTGCTGTCCGGCAGATCCGCTCGGGATCGATCGCAGATTCGCGGCTCGTTTTCGGGTCAGTGCTCGATCGAAACGAAATCTGTGACGATCGGATGCCCCGCCGAGTCGAGGATGCGAACGTGCTCGTGCTCAGTGGATTCAAACGCGGAAAAGCGAACGACGGGAAAACTGGCGGGCTGCAGGATCCAGATTTCCAGCAAGACGGCGAGCGGATCATCGTTGATTCGCCCGATGAAATCGAAGCATTCGACGACGTGTTCGTAAGTCGCCGCGAACAGGTCGTTGATGGCCTCGTCGAGGCCGGTGTCGATGTCGTCGTGACCAGGACCGGCATTACCGACGCCTATCAGGAACTGCTCGTCGAACGTGGGATCATGGGGATCCGCGGCGTCAACCGCCTCAAACTCGCACAGTTGGCGAGTGCAACCGGTGCAACACCAGTCATCGACCCGACGGACGTGACACCGGCTGATCTCGGCTACGCGGGGCTTGTCGAACAGCAGGTCATCGATCAGCGCCAGGACCGCCGAAAACGCCGACGGATGATGGTGTTCAGCGAGTGTCTCGATCCGGACTCCGTGACGTTTCTGCTCCACGGAGTTCACGGCCAGCTTGGCGAACAGGCAGCAACGGAGATCAGAAAAGCCGTCGCTGCGGTTGCGACGGCGAACGGAGACACCAGAGGGCCCCCGGGAGTGCTCCCCGGTGGTGGGGCGACCGAACTCGAGCTCGCGAACGCGCTGCGTGACGCCGCGCTCGATGCAAACGGACGCGAGCAACTCGCTCTCGAGGCGTTTGCCGATGCGACGGAGCGATTCGTGTCGACGCTCGCACGGAACGCGGGAATGGATCCGCTGACGACGCTAACGAACCTTCGAGAGGCGACGACGAACGCAACGAACGGCACCACTCCGGGACTTGTCTTGCCCGACAAGCAGGTCGATGATGTCCTCGAGGCAGGCTTGCTCGATCCGACAGGGATCCGTCTCCGATGTTATCGACATGCCGTCGACGTCGCGTTGCTCGTGCTTCGCGTCGACGATGCGATCGACGCGACGTTTACCGACGAGCCGACGGATCCGGGAGATGCGATCTACGACGAACATGCGGAGAACCACCAGGAGTATCTCGACGAGCGAGACGATACGATCTGGCATCAGTGACACCGTTCTCGTCATAGGCGTGGGAACTTCGTCTATGGTTTTGTTTAACCAGACAGAATGTTCCAGCGCCACGCAGTGTGTGTGATTGTACCGGTCAAAAAACAGTGTGTCGAGTATTCGAACTCAGTCCTGGCTGGCAATCTCGGTGATATCGACGACTCTGAACAGCAGGAAGACGAACGCGAAGATCACGACGAGCAGTGTGATCGAGAGTGCTGCAGCCGAAGGGTAGTTGAGTCCCTGACTGTAGCGGTTGAAGATCAGCGTCGGCACCGTGTTGGCACCGCCACTGAGGAACGATGGCACGGTGAAGTTCCCGATCGTCAGCACGAACGTGAACATACAGCCAATCGCGACACCGGGGAGGCTTAGCGGCCACGTAACGTTCTTGAACGTCTCAACCGGGTCTCCACGCAGCGTTTCGGATGCGTTGAGCAGCCCCTCATCGATCTGTGACAGTGAGATGTAGATCGGTGCCGCCATGAACACGACGTAGTTTTGCAGATAGCCGACCGCTTGTGAGAACGACGAGAACAGCAGCCAGCCGATCGGCCCACTGGTGAGCCCGAGATTCATCAACAGCCCGTTGACGATCCCGTTTCGTCCCAGAATCGGAAACCAGCCGAACGTTCGGATCAGCTCCGACGTCCAGAACGGGATGACGAGGAACAACAGTAAGACGAGTCCGACCATCGGCGTGGTGTGGAATCGGAGATAGTACGCGAGCGGGTAGCCGAACGCGAGTGTGATGATCGTCACGATGATTCCAACGCCGATCGTTCGGACGAACGCGCCCCGAACCGCACCGGAGCCGAACACCCCATCGATCCACGCCGAGAGCGTAAACTCGTTTACCACATTGAACGACTGATACGTGAGGAAGCTGTAGTAGAGAATAACGAGCAACGGAAGCAACAGAAAGACGGCAAACCACAGTACGGTCGGCGCTATTAGCCCAGTCACTTCGTTGACCAGGTCATCCCTGTCGCTGTTCAACAGGCCTGATATGCCGGTTTTTGGTTCAGAACTCATGTGATACGTGTTTCTGACTGCGGGAAGATGGTCGTACCATACTCGAGTTAGGCAGCCAGGAAGTCCTCCCAGCGTGAGACCATGTAGTCTGCCTCCTCGGGCCAGATCTGGAAGAAGCCGATGCGGTCGATCCGTTCTTCGATCGGCCCACTGTCACGAGTGCCGCCGTTCGAGTCGGGAGAGCCTTCCTCCATCGACCAGTCGTAGTCGAGCGGATCGAACAGCGCCGGTTCGTCGATCTCTTCGTACGTGGCCTCGCCGCGGTACGCCCAGTCGTAGTACTCTGGTCCCATTCCCTCGCCCGAGTCGTCCGAGCCGTCGCGGACGAGTTCCTCGTTTTCGTAGTGGGGCACGGAGTAGCCACGACCCTGAACGAAGCCGGGGAACCACGCGCCGAGGTGGACCTGATCGTACAGGAACGTGACCTGCTCGACGTTCTGCCGCTCGCGTGCGCCCTCGAGTGTCGCCATCCCACCGTACCAGTAGCGGTAGCCTTGAATGCCTTCGCTCATCGTGGCGTAGGTACACGGTGTCCCTTCTCGGCGGACGTCCATCGCTGCTGGCTGCCAGATGTCTCCGATGACCGCTTCTTCGCCGGCCATCAGCGTCACGGACTCGCCGTAGGCTTCCCAGGTCGACCGGAACTGCCCAGCTTCTTTCTCCTCAATAAGGAAATCGATCGCCGTATCGAGTTGGTCTTGCGTCGGGTTGTTCAACTGGCCGATGTCGCCGTCGATCATGTCGTTGTCGAGTAAGTGCATGATCGCCTGCGGGATCGTGATCGCTGCAGTCTCGCCGACGATGACCTCTCCCTCGTACTGTTCGTCGAACTGTGCACTCCACAGGGAGACGTCGTCGACAAACGATGGGTTGTACCCCATCGCGTCGAAGTTGTAAGCATACGGCGAGAACAGGATCTCTTCGCGGGTGTCTCCGTCGACCCACAGCTCTTGGTTGACTGTGTCGACTTGCTCGCCGAGATGACTCAGCCGCTCGGCTGGGTCGGTAAACAGGTCGGAAATCTGCTCTTCGTCCCAGTTTTCCAGGTCTTCGACCGGCATCGGAATCGTTACCGGGTTATCTCGAGTGAGTGCCCCAGAGCCGGTCGTATCCGACGTGAACACGTCCGTATTTTCGGATCCGCCGCCGAGGAGTTGTGCCTGTGTGTCACCGATTGTCGCAATCGTCGTGTTCACCTCGACATCCGACATCTCTTCCATCTTTTCGGCTTGCTCGTCACTGACCGCCCAGTCTGGCCCAATCCACTCGAGTGGTCGTGCTGGACCATCGTCGCCACCAATACACCCAGCAAGTGCTGCACCCGCTGCTGCGCCACCGTACGCCACAAAGTTTCGTCTACTGATACCGTCTGGCATTACAAGCAGTCACATACCCTGCGCCGTATTAAACGTTCCTCTTATGCAGACGTAAATCGGGGATTTTCTATATTCAAACGCGTATAGGTTGAATATTCCTAACTATCTACCGCATGTACAAAAGAGATATCCAGTCGGAGAACGATCATAACATATGCTACCAACAATCACTGTCCTCAGCACGGGTGGGACAATTGCGAGTACAGGTTCCGAAGCAGGTGCAACGCCAAGCAAACGAGGGGCAGAACTGGTCGAGGCCGTTCCAGAACTCGAGACACACGCTAACCTCACAGTCGAAGAGATCGCGCAGGTGCCAAGCTATGATATGACGTTCGACACGATGGCGGAACTCACCGCAGCCGTTCGACGTGTCGCAGCTACTGGCGCGGACGGTGTCGTCGTCACTCATGGCACGGATACGATCGAGGAATCTGCGTACTTTCTTGACCTCACGCTCGACTGTGCGATTCCGGTCGTTTTCACCGGTGCACAGCGCCGGCCCGACGAAACCAGTCCGGACGGCCCAGCAAACCTGCTCGCAGCAGTCAGAGCCGCGAGCCACGAGCAGTTTGACGACGGCGTGTACGTGGCCACAAACGACGACGTCCATGCCGCACGCGATGTTACGAAGACGCACACGAGCGCACTCGAGACCTTTGGCTCACCGAGTACGGGTCCGATTGCCACGCTGACCCGATCGGGCGTACGAATTATCCGTGAGCCGCGAAGCTACTCGGCGACGTTCGATGTCGGCTCCGTGACGAGTGATATCGCAATCGTCGCCAGCGGCGCAGATATGGGCCGTCGCCAGATCGATCACGCGCTCGAGGACGATGTCGACGGGATCATCGTCAACGGAACTGGACTCGGCAATACGACCAGCGAACTCGGCGATGGGATCGCCGATGCAGTCGCCGCGGACACACCAGTTGTTGTCGTCTCACGGTGTCAGGCTGGCACAACGGCACCAGTGTACGGCGGTGGTGGTGGCGGGACCACCTTACAGTCACACGGAGCGATCCACGGCGACGATCTGCCGGCTCACAAGGCCCGAATCAAACTCGCGGTCGTCTGTGCCCTTACCGACGACTTTGCGGACCGACAGCGACTATTCGTCGGCGAGGACCCCGAGCGATAGCTATTTGGCCTCTGCCATGGTTGCTGATACCGAATGTCAGAAGGACGCTTAGCGGGACGTGTCGCACTCGTCACGGGGGCGAGTTCAGGTATTGGAAACGCGATTGCAGCGAGATTTGGGGCCGAGGGGGCAGAGGTCGTCGTCGCTGACGTCAGGCGTGAGCCAAAACTCGAGGACGAACAGTCCGTTTTCGACCAACTCGAGGAAGTCGGTGCCGACTACGAGTTCGTCGAGATGGACGTCACGGACGAAGCCGACATCATCGACGCCCTCGAGACAGCGGAAACCGAGTTCGGTGGACTGGATATCCTCGTCAACAACGCGGGGGTCTATTTTCAGAATCAAGCCCACGAGACACCCATCGACGAGTATGATGCGATCATGGACGTCAATCTTCGAGGGCTGTTTCTCACGAGCAAGCACGCCCTTCCAGCGCTCAAAGAGAGCAACCATGGAACGATCATCAACCTCTCATCGATCTATGGGCTGGTTGGCGGAGAGAACAGTGCAGCCTACTGTGCGTCGAAAGGAGGAGTCTCTAATCTGACCCGGCAGCTGGCGCTCGACTATGCGGCTGACGAAATAAACGTCAACGCGCTCGCACCGGGGATCATCGAGACGGCACAGAACGCCGAGTGGCGTGAAACCGATCCGGAACTGCTCGCCGACTGGCAGGAGTCGACGCCGTGGCCTCGGTTCGGACTGCCCGAGGACGTTGCAGACGCCGCCCTGTTTCTGGCAAGTGACGAAAGCGAGTTCATTACCGGCCATGTACTGCGTGTCGATGGTGGCTGGACAGCGTGGTGACTGCCGTGAGTGAACTGCATCTCACCGTCGGCGAGGACACGTACGTCGCACCACTGCTCGAGTCGGAGGCTCCTGAGTCGATTCGCGCATTAAAAGTGGTCCTCCCGTTGACCTCCGAACTGATGCATGTCCGGTGGAGTGGCCACGCCACGTGGATCAACATTGACGAGGTCAAACTGCCAGATCTTCCCCGTGAAAACCACACCGTCTACCCATCTCGTGGCGATGTGCTACTGTATCCGGGATACAAGAACGAACAGGAACTTCTGATCGCGTGTGGTCCGACGTGTTTCAAAAGCCCGGCCGGCGAACTCGCTGGGAACCATATCGGCACCCTCGAGGCAACGCGTGAGGAACTAACCGCACTGGAAGAACGAACACTCAGAGACGGTGTCCAGCCGGTTACAGTACGGATCGAAGCGTCGGACACACACAGAGTGTGACAGTCGAAGGTGGCTGCGACTCGGCTGCCTGCCGCCTACTCGCCGAGGATATCTTTCTCGAGGTCGATTCCGTCGACAACGCTGGTCTGCTCGAGTAACGTCGCGTGATCTGCACTCCACCCGATGGAGACGGTCTCCGATGGCTCGATTCGGTCGAACGACTTCAGTTGGAGTTCGTGTGCAGTTCCGTCGGCCGTCGTCGCCTCGAGAATTACCTGCGTCCCCGACCCAGGTTGATGAATCACGTCGTCAACCTGGCAGTCGACGCTGTTGTCAAGTTCGTCATCGACTTCGAGATACTGTGGACGGACCGAGAAGGGGACCTGCTCACCGACGAGCGCTGTCGGTTCGGATCGCAGGTTCGCCGTCGTCGCAAGAAACGTCCCAAGTGGCGTATCGATGTGCGCGTAGCGACCATCGTCGGTGACGTCGGTTAGTTCACCAGTGAACGTGTTCGAGTCGCCGACGAACGCCGAAACGAACGCTGTCGCCGGCTCGTTGTAGACGCGCTCAACGGAGTCGGATTGTTCGACTTTCCCATCATTCATGACGACGATCTGGTCGGCAAGTCGCATCGCCTGTGTCTGATCGTGGGTCACGTAGACGAACGTCGTATCGAGCTCGCGGTGGAGCCGAAGCAGTTCTCGCTCCATGTGTTTCTGGAGCTTGTAATCCATGTCCCCCAGTGGCTCGTCGAGCAGGAGCAGCTTCGGCTCGAGGACCATACTCCGAGCGAGTGCGACGCGCTGTTTTTGCCCGGCGGAGAGCTCCTCTGGTTGGCGGTCGATAAGCGGCTCGAGGCGCATCATCTCGACAATATCGGTGACACGTTTCTCTTGCTCGTCCGCGTCGAACTGGAGACGTTGCAGTCCGTACTCGATGTTTTCTCCGACGGTCAGATGTGGAAACAGCTGAAAGTCCTGAAACACGAGCCCGATATCGCGTTCATACGTGGGTGCGTCGGTGATCTCTTCGCCACCGAGTCGTATCTCGCCCTCGGTCACCGGAATTTTGCCGACAAGCGAGTGCAGCGTCGTCGACTTCCCACAGCCGCTGGGACCGATCAACACGCAGAAGTCACCATCGTTGATACTGAAATCGATGTCATCGACGGCAAGTGTCCCGTCGGGGTAGATTTTCGTCAGCCCACGGACGTCGAGTGCGACTTCCTGCGTGCTGTCTTCCAATGACGGTTCGACTGTCGAGGCATCCGCCTCGGAGGATTCTGTGTCAGACATTGTCATTCGTCAATGAGGTCGGCGGTGGTAACAGTATCGGTTACACTGAGCTTGTCGAAGTAGAGGGCATCGTCAACATCCCACCCCAACTCGATTGATTCACCAACAGCCCCGATATCAGGGTTGTTCGGGGCGACAACGTAGAAATCCCGGTCGAGTCCGTCGAGTGATATCGCAAACTCGGTCGTTTCACCAGTGTACGTCTGTCCCTCGAGGACACCAGTAACCGTCACATCGCAGTCGTCCGTGGCAAGTGAGACGGCTTCGGGACGAACGATGACCATGCCCTCCTCTTTTTCGGCCCCGTTCTGTGCGGTTGCCATGATCGGCCCGATTTCAGTCGAGACTTCAATAACACCGTCGTCGACTGCAGTCGGTTTCCCGTCTGTAACCAGTGCGTTCGAGTCACCGACGAACCGGCAGACGAACGCTGTCTGTGGATTGTGATACACCGTCTCGGGTGTCCCAACCTGTTCGATCATCCCTTCGTTCATCACGACTAGTTTGTCGGCGAGTTTGAGCGCTTGGTCCTGGTTGTGCGTAATGTAGAGGAACGTGCTCTCGAACGTCGAATGGAGGCTCCGCATCTCGAGTTCCATTCGCTTTTGTAATTTGTAGTCGAGGTCGGCCAGCGGATCATCGAACAGCATGACCTCACATTCACGGCTTAGCTGACGCGCTAGCTCAACGCGCTGTTGTTGCCCACCCGAGAGCGAACCCGGAAGGTCATCTCGCGTCTCCTCGATCGCTAACAACGCCAGCATCTCGTCGATCGTCGTCTCGATCTCCGACTCCGAGCGTTCTTTCTCCCCTTGCTCGAGTCCAAACGCGATGTTCTCGGCGACCGTCTTGTGCGGGAACAACGTCTCTTCGAACTCCTGAAACACGTAGCCGAGGTTCCGATCCTGAACCGACATGCTCGCTGTGTCGCGGCCGCTAAGTGTGATCGTGCCTGCATCCGATTCGATCAACCCCGCAATACATTTGAGAAGTGTACTCTTCCCGCAGCCACTCGGCCCGAGAACGACACAGAACTCGCCATCCTCAACTTCTAGCTCGATGTCTCGGAGGACCGTCTCGGTGTGAAATGACTTAGTCACTGACTCGATCGAAATTGCGCTAGCCGTCATCAATGCACACTGTGTGTAGCGAGCATTTAGCTTTACCTGCTCTGCAGTCAGTACACCCCATCGAACACGACGGCTCTCTGACCTGAGATTGAGTTGGCTGCATTCTACACGATACAGCAACCCTGACCGAAATACGATTAGTTTATAAAAATACCTACCCCATATGGATATTCAAAAATATCACAATAGTAGGCAAGCCGCTCCCACGGGATTCATAATCTGAGCTGATCTCGGGAGTGGACATAATATCAAAACCAATCTAATAGCGGGTGATTTGTCGACTGCTCTCGGCTTAAACATTACTTATCTGTAAATAGGGGCTACTGTTCACCGTATGCGGAATTGGTAGCTGTGTTTTGTACCTGTTATTTATTGTATGTTTGGCACAATACTAATGGCTGGAATCGTTATAAATATATGATAAGTGGTTCTACAGAACACACACCACTCACAAACGGATACACATTCCAACACCGTTTCCTGACGAATGTGTTGTCTCGTCAACAGTCACCCCGAAAGCGTCAGCAAATCGTCCATTCTAACGTCAGTCGACAGCTGGCATGGCCGCCATGCCGTGACAGCTCTGTACTCACGACGGCTGTGGTCGCTGCTCGAACGCATCTGCGAGCCGTTCTCGCATGAATTCGCGCCGATACTCCCGTCGCTCAGCTTCCGAGAGATAGCTCTTTAGCACCACAGACGAGTCAGCACTTCCTTGCTCCGTGGCGATCACGTCCAGATTCTCGAGCAACGCGTTCATCGCCTGGTTATACGTCGTATACCAGAACCGACGCCCCATCTTCGACGTCGGTTGCTCACCACGGACACGAACGGCTGCCCGATCAGCGAGTCGCTTGAACCGTGCCTGTACCGTTTCGCCCGTAATATGGCCGCTCGAGGACGCTTTCGAGGGGAACAGATACCCGTTCCACTCTTGCGTCCCACTGCTGAGCGCGTCAATCCGGTCGGATAGTTCGGGCACACCGTAGATCAGCGCAACGGTTCCGGGGCCGTTCTTTCGATCGTCATCGAACGCGATATGTGGTTGTTCACCCTCGAGGACGAGCTGAGAGACGTGCAACGCGGCTACTTCGCTCCGACGGAGTCCCCATGCACACAGCGCAAGCACGAGCAGTTGTTCACTGGCCGTCTCCGTGACGCCGTACAGCCGCCGAACCTGCTGACTCGAAAGCGGCTGATTGTCCTTTTTCGTTCGCGTCCAGCCGTATTCGGCCGCAATCGATGCAGTCGGGTTGAAACTGGCTTTTGCTCGCCGTTGGAGATGTTCATAGAACTGCTGAATATCGCTCAGATACCGAAGTTTGGACTCATCGCTTCCCAACTCCTGATTGAGTTCATCGAAGACAGCAAGCACTCGCTGAATCTCATCAGCTTCGTCGTCAGGAGCAGCGACTCGAGTCACGAGTGTTGCCTGTCCGTGGAGATCCCGGTACACTCGCGCGTAGGTCGCCAACCGGGCCTGCTTGCTCTTGATCGTCGACTCGGCCAGATTGCGTCGTCGCTCGAGGCTTTCGAGATACAACTCGAGTTCATCGATCGTCGTCTCGTCATCGATCATCCACGGATAGCCGCCGTCCGCACTGGGGCCATCAGCGTAGCCGACAGTCTCGAGAAATGCTCCGAGCGTCATCTCGTGGTGTTCTCGGAGCGTGTACTGAATGCCACCGTAGCCGGTGTCGAGAAGATCCTGATAGGTCGGACGCTCGTCGAGATCGTGGCCGGCGCGTTGCAGTGCCGGTTCGATCTGTGTATTCCAGAACGTCTGTAACTCCTCGAAAGATTTGTGTGACCAGCGGATCGTGTCCGACTCTCCGGTCATGGGCTCGAGACCCCGACTCCGCTGTGCTGTCGTGATTCTAAGATCGCCATTTTCGTACAGCTACGTGTTCATGACAATCACTAATAAATACTGTATACTTTGTTGTCGCAACTGGGACAACCAAGATACACAACGTGATGATGAAGACCAGTCCAATTTTAATAAATCCTATATTGCTATATTAAAGAAATCTGCTGTAGTTGCGGATGCCAAGATTGCTGAACGGAATACGTTAACTTACCTAAATTACTAATGCCTGTATTATTTATCGGAAGATAGTTCTATGGGAGAAGATATCGAAAATAACGTTCCATTCGTCGAACGAACGCCTTCCGTGTTACTCCTGATCGGAACAATCGGCGTCGTGCTGTGGATTGGAGTCAAACAATCGGCGATGAGTAACCCGGTTGCCGAAATCCCGTTGGTACTGGCAGGCACTTGTTTTCTTGGGGCTATATCGTTATCTGTCACCAAATACATCGTGAAGAACGGGACAAGTCAAATAGACACCTACCGAAACGAACATAAGTGGCTACCATTCATCGGAACCATCGGAACCGTTGTCATTCTACTTCTCGTCGGCCTTTCGTTCGTTGCACTACTCAACGGTGTTGCCTACTTTGTACTTGACAGGAATTGGTTTGTCTCACCTGCGGAAGTTGGCGGAGTTCAGTTTTTCTTTCTCGTCGGAATAGTCCTTACTCCCGCTGTTGTTGGAGGACTGTCCGTCAGTCTCAGGGTGTATTGTACGTATACCCGGTAACGACCTTCTCATACGTGTCGTGGTTTAGCAACCTGAAGACAATCCCGTTCAGCAAATACCGGGTATTCGCAACCACACAATCCGTTCAGCGAGCACGAGTTCGGGATGTAAATTTCCACAATCCTGCCCCCCACAGTTTCAAGACTGGAGTCAATGTGGTTGTAGACATGGCAACTGACGATTCACTGGTACGAACGTTTTTTATCGTGGTCGCTGCGATTCTTTTCTTGTCGTTTCTCCTGATGGCACTCATGATACCGCTGATGGGTCTGTGGGGTGGGGGACATATGTGGAACGGCGGGATGTGGGATGGAACCGGAGCTACGTGGATGTGGTTTATGATGTCGGTCATTCCGTTATTCGTGATTCTTGGAATCGGATATTTACTCTACAGTGTCCTTCGTCAGTCACAGTCACGACAGACAGATCCAGCAGTTGAAGAGCTACGAGCAGCTTACGCACGTGGCGACCTTTCCGATGAAGAATTTGAGCAACGCCGAGAGCGTCTGGAACGGGAGAGATAATATTGTCACTCTGTATTAGGATTTGGGTTTCGAAGGTGCGGTAACGCGTATTGGTAGCCCCCTCTGTAACTGGAGTGGCTTGGTAGTATTATACGCTGAACAGGCGCAATACCACGGGATTCCTGCGACTTTAGGCGCAGGAGGACGTCAACGTATACAGCACACGAAAACACGAACTGCGTTACGAGCGATTGCATCTATACTCGAGCTAGCCGAAGCATAGCCTTTTGATTCGAAGATTTGCTCCGTCTTCGCTCGAGGTTTTTTAACGAGAAACCGCTTGAAGGACAAGCCCGTATTCTACACTGAGGGATCCACAATGACATCTCCACAATCAGAACTCGAGCACACCGACCTCTCCCTGTCGGGAATGTCGTGTGCGACGTGTGCCTCGACGATCGAGGAGCACCTCGATGATGTCGACGGGGTCGAGGAGGCGTCGGTCAACTTCGCGACCGAGCGGGCCGACGTCCATCACGATCCGGACGTCGACGCCGAGACGCTGGTCGAGGCTGTCGATTCCGCTGGCTACGGCGTCCGCGAGGAGTCACTCGAGAAGGGGATGGAAGGCGAAGAGGAACTGCAGACGCGCCGGCAGATGGCGATCCGGGCGTGGATCGTCACGTCACCGATCCTCCTCCTGATGGTCTTCATGTGGACCCCACTCGATCCGCTCACGGGGTTCCAGATCGACGTGCTGTTGCTCGTCTTTGCGACGCCCGTGGTGTTCTACTACGGCCGAACCACGATCGCGTCGGCGCTGCGTGCGTTAGGCAACGGCACGTTCAACATGGACTCGCTGATTGCGCTCGGAACGATCGTCGCGTGGGCGACCGGTGTCATGGTCTTCGTCACACCGATGGAGAACTACGCCGGCGTCGGCGCGATGATCATGGCCTCTCACCTCGTTGGCTCGTACCTCGAGGATCGGGCAAAAGGCCGGGCGAGTGCCGCTATCGAGGGGCTGCTCTCGATGCAAGCCGAGACCGCTCGAGTGCTCCGTGATGGCGAGGAGATCGAGGTCCCGATCGAGGAGGTCGAGGTCGGCGACGTGCTGGTCGTCCGGCCGGGCGAGAAGGTTCCCGTCGACGGCGTCGTCGTCGAAGGCCGCAGCAGCGTCGACGAGTCGATGGTGACCGGCGAGTCCGATCCCGTCACGAAAGCGGAAGGCAACGAGGTCATCGGCTCCACGGTCAACGGAGCCGGGATGCTCAAAGTCGAGGCGGAGAAGATCGGCGACGACACGTTCCTCTCGCAGGTCGTCGATCTCGTAGAGGAAGCCCAGGGGACGAAAGTACCGATACAGGCGCTCACCGACCGCGTCACGAACGTCTTCGTCCCAACCGTGCTGACAATCGCGGCGCTTTCGTTTCTGGCGTGGTATCTGTTCCCCGACGCGATGGCGGTCGTCGCTGGAATCGGCGCGCCGTACCTGCCGTGGGTCGACCTGGCACTGGAGCCACTGACGCTCGCCATCTTCGCCTCGGTGGCGGTGCTGGTCATCGCCTGTCCGTGTGCGCTCGGGCTGGCGACGCCGACTGCACTAATGGCTGGGACCGGCAAGGCCGCAGAAAACGGCGTCCTCTTCCGGGACGGCGAGGCGATTCAGACAATGAAGGACATCGACACCGTCGTGCTCGACAAGACAGGGACGATCACGGAAGGAGATCACTCCGTGACGGACGTGGTCGCCGGCGAGGCCGGCGTTCAGAGCGACGGCGGCGTCGTCGAATCAGGAGATGTCCTCGATGAACGCGAGGTCGTCCGCCTCGCGGCGTCGGCCGAGCGTGGGAGCGAACACCCGATCGGCCAGGCGATCATCGAGTACGCCGGGGAGGAGAGCATCGAACTCGCCGAACTCGAGGAGTTCGATAGCGTTCCCGGGAAAGGCGTCGAGGCAACCATCAACGGTAGCCGAGTGTACGTCGGGAACGTGACGTTCTTCGAGGAAGTCGGGATCGAGATCCCGCCGTTCTACGGGTCGAGACTCGACGAACTCGAGGGTGAGGGGAAAACGACGATACTCGTCGGCGTCGAGGACGAGGTCGTCGGCATCGTGAGTACGGCGGACACGATCAAAGACGACTCCTACATCCCCATCGAGACGCTTCACGACCGCGGGATCGAGACGTGGATGATCACCGGCGACAACGAGCGGACCGCCCGCGCGATCGCCGAAGAGGTCGACATCGATCCCGACCGCGTCATGGCCGGCGTCCTGCCCCAGGACAAGATCGAGAAAGTCCGTGACCTCCAAGAGGAGGGCAAGAACGTGGCAATGGTGGGCGACGGCATCAACGACGCCCCCGCGTTGAAACAGGCCAACGTCGGCGTCGCGATCGGCACCGGCACCGACATCGCGATCCAGGCCAGCGACGTCAGCCTCGTTCGGGGCTCCCTCGAGGGACTCGTCGATGCCTTTACTCTCTCCGAGCGGATCTTCTCGAAGATCAAGCAGAACCTCTTCTGGGCGTTCATCTACAATACGCTGGCACTCCCGATTGCCTTCTTCGGCCTGCTCCACCCGGTGATCGCAGTGATCGCGATGTTCACCTCGAGCCTGTCAGTCATCACGAACTCCGCTCGTCTCGGGAACCTCGAGCTGTAGCCGACCTCACCTCTCCTTTCGTTTCGATACCGTTCAACCCACAATCCATCAAACACCAGAAACAGACTGTGAGCACTAGTTTCACGAGCGAACACTCCTCAGGAAACTCCGCATGATTCCACGTCCTTCAGGGCGTGGAGAAGGTCAAGTGATGGCTACTCTGCGAAGCAGCGGGTTTAGGCTGCGGAGGAGATCACACCTTGCGACCACTACTTGATACTCTCGTCAGTGCCGATGCGCCATACAGTGGCGCAGATCGAGACATGATCACGATAGTAGTACGGGGCTTTATAAAGTATACTTGCGTCTTTTTGAGCGACTGATGACGGACCCGAAGGAATCCATCAACATTGAAAACGTCGTAGCGTCGACCGGTATCGGACAGGAACTCGATCTGCAGAGTGTCGCAATGGACCTAGAAGGGGCCGATTACGACCCTGAGCAGTTTCCTGGTCTCGTTTACCGAACCCAGAATCCCAAATCCGCCGCGCTGATCTTCCGGTCGGGGAAGATCGTCTGCACCGGCGCGAAAAGCACCGATGACGTTCATGAGAGTCTGCAGATCGTCTTCGACGAGCTCCGTGACCTCCAGATTCAGGTCGAAGATGATCCCGAGATTGTCGTCCAGAACATCGTCAGCAGTGCCGACCTCGGGCGCAACCTCAACCTGAACGCAATCGCCATCGGACTCGGCCTCGAGAACATCGAGTACGAACCAGAGCAGTTCCCCGGACTGGTGTACCGACTTGACGAACCGGAGGTCGTCGCTCTGCTCTTTGGCTCCGGAAAACTGGTCGTCACTGGCGGAAAACAGGTCGAAGACGCCAGACAGGCCGTCGACGTAATCGTCAAACGACTCGAGGAACTCGGTCTGCTCGAGTAACGCAGCTTCGTCTACGGTGAACCGCTTCACTGGCTCTGTGAACGCTCGGAGGATCATCGCCAGTGAGTTGCCGTTTCGACCTGTGTCTTTTCAGCAGAGCCAAAAATTCAACCAAATTATAACTCCTCGAGGTTGACTCACTATTCGGGCGAGGACTCAGGAGTGTCTGTCGGTGCGTCTCCAATCTGGACCGAGATACCCATTCTGGGGTCGTTTTGGACCTGAACGACGTAGTCCAGATACGTAAATTCAATCTCTACCTGACCAGTGCTCGAGTCTGCGGCTGGCTGGACGAGCGCATCCAGTGCCTCGGGGTCGACGACGCTAAACAGTGGTGGGCATAACTCGGTCGGCAAGACGCCCTCCTTTTGAGCTACCGCCTCGACAACCCGATACGATGGGACGTGTGAAACCATTGCCCGTCTTGGGGCGATGATGATGTATAAATATTGCCCCCTACAGAACGCATTCCGCAAATATAGGTGCTGAAACTGCAAAAATCGCAGTTCAACTTTCGGACGAGCAGCTTCAACTCGCCTCCTTGCCGTATAGTGCACTACCGGTTGTTGATTTCCGCGACGCGAACGAAGATTCTTGCAGATGGCGGCTCTGTACGGACCCATGAGTCAAATCACACTCGACGACGTCGACCGCGGAATTCTGTTCTTGCTGCAGGAGGACGCCCGGAACACCACCATCGCTGAGATTGCAGAGAGGGTCGACGTCTCTGCTAGCACCGTTCGCAACCGAATCGAGGAGTTAGAGGAAACAGGCATCATCGAGGGGTACTTCCCGAAAATCAACTACGAACTGGCGAACTACCCGTTGCACGTGCTGTTCGTCTGCAGTGCCCCCGCTGACGAGCGCGAGACGCTGGCCGCCGACGCACTGGATTGTCACGGGGTGGTTGATGTCCGTGAGATGCTCACCAGCACGCGCAACATCCATATCGAGGTCATCGCCACGGATACCCGGGACCTGACCGAAATCACCAACGGACTCGCTTCGATGGGCTTCAGTATCGAGTCCTCCGAAATCATCACCAATCACCATACTCGCCCCTGGACCGAGTTCGGGTTCGCTGAAGACGAAGAGTAGCCTGAAGGGGAGACTGTCGATTTGACTTATAAGTCGGAGTGACGTCAGCCCCAGCTTCGGAAGCGACACTTTTCCACGGTCACGGTGAGACGTGAGCGTTAATCGCGTTCTGTTCGGATAGGTTATATTTCGAAAACGCTCGTTTCTTCGGATTTATCATGCGATCTGATGCACTAATTTTTCCGAGTTACCACAATCCGAGAAGAGCTGTATATGTACTTGCAAGACCTAATTGATTTGGGAAATAATATGGCAACAACACCAGCAGACAACGAAGCAGTCGACGACACCCTCCTCGAGATGAATTGGGGAACACTCACCGTCGCCGGTGGTATTATCGCCGCCTTCGGCATCATTGCGATCGCGTTCCCGTATCTGACGGGACTGTCACTGACCGTTCTCCTCGGGTTCTTGCTCCTCGGTGTCGGAATCGTTCACGGCGCAGCCCTGTTTTCTACCCGTGGCTGGAAAGGACGGATCTGGCAACTCGTACTTGGGGTCGTTGCCGTCCTCGCGGGGCTCAGTCTGCTCATTAATCCAGTCGTTGGTCTTGCGACGCTTACCGTGTTGGTGATCGCATATCTGTTGGTGGAAGGGGTTGTAGAACTCGTTGCGAGTGTTCGTATGGGTGGTCAGGAAGGAAGTCTCTACGTCGCTGTCAGTGGCGTTCTCTCGCTGGTTCTTGCGGGGCTCCTTTGGGCTGGCTTCCCCGCGAGTGCGGCCTGGGCAATCGGCCTTCTGGTCGGGATCAGTCTCCTGACGACGGGCGTCTCGATGATGCTCGTCTCCCGGTCCGGGAAGCGCCTCACACAAGAGTTCGACGCATCGATATCCGATTCACCCAAGGCCTGAACGCCTGCTTCCGATTCAGATCAGGTGTCTGTCGTTTCGGCGACATCGATAGCTGCGGAACGCTTATTTGAGAGAATGCACAATTGCACTGCAGTGTCCGAAACAGCAGATCGGCTTCGTCGCTATCTCGAGGACGAACTCGGCGAGTGTCAAAGCGAGGACCTCAAGGCGCGACTAGAAGCCCTCGACGACCTCGAAGCAGTGCTTGATCCGGAGATTATGTCGAGCGACGTCCAAACGCTCTCAGCACTCGGCAACGAGACGCGATATCGGCTCGTGCGGTTGCTGGTCGAAGCAGATGAGGAACTGTGCGTCTGTGAGATCACACCCCTCGTCGACGTCAGCGATAGTGCTGTCAGTCATGCGCTCTCAAATCTCGCAGACGCTGACCTCGTCACGAAACGGAAAGACGGCCGCTGGCGGAAGTATCGCGCAACCAGTCGGGCAAGCGCACTGCTTACTGTTCTCGACGGATCGCGGTGAATCACTTCCGACTACTCGATCACTGCTGACGCCGTTCGCGCCTCGAGTGAACGCTGCTCGCTTGTCGTTCCGTTGACCACTGTACAGAGGGATTTCCGAACAGTTCGGGAAACCGTCTTGGACTTGCCCTCGAGGGGCCACCAGAACACATATCACGGCGTCACTGAGTATCGGATGCCGTGAACGACAATGATCGATCTATCACCGGGTTCGTAATGGTCGGTCACGCGATGGTGCACACCTACGAGCTGTCGATACCGATTTTGATGACGATCTGGCTGCTGGAGTTTTCGACAACGACAGCAGTGTTGGGTGCCGTGGTCGCTCTCGGCTACGGACTGTTCGGCATTGGTGCCCTCCCGGGTGGACTGTTAGTTGATAGATTTGGCTCACGGGTACTGATCAGTGCCTGTCTCGCAGGGATGGGTCTCTCGTTTCTGGCGTTGAGTCTTGCACCGAATATCGTGGGGGTCGCAGTTGCACTGTCTCTCTGGGGAGCCACAGCGAGTGTGTATCACCCTGCTGGACTGACGCTCATCAGCAACGGTGTCGAAGAACGTGGTCGAGGGTTTGCATATCATGGCATGGCCGGCAACGTCGGCATCGCCGGCGGACCGCTTTTGACCGCCGTCTTGTTGCTCGCGTTCGACTGGCGGATCGTCTCGATTATCCTTGCAGTTCCCGCCTTGATCGCCGCTATCGTTGGCTTGACCATCACATTCGATCCAACCGCTGCAGTCGAGTTGACCGACGGCGAGCGTGAACGACGGCCGCCATCGTCACCTGGCGAGTTCATCAGTGAAACACGACGGCTGTTCACCATCGGCTTCCTGCTCGTCTTCGTTATCGTCTCGTTCAACGGGCTGTACTACCGAGGTGTGCTGACGTTTTTACCGGATTTACTCGGTGACTTCCTGACAGCAGCCATCGGGGACGTCCAGCCAGGCATCTTCGATCCCGACAGCCCACTGGCCGAGGAGTTCGATCTCGCCCAGTATCTCTACGCCGGGTTGCTACTGGTCGGCATCGGTGGCCAGTATCTCGGAGGCCGACTCACAGACCTGATCGAGCCCGAGCGTGGACTCATCATCATGCTCACTAGCCTTACGATCATCGGGCTCCTGTTCGTTCCCGCAGCGGGAACAGGACTCTGGGGGCTGCTTGGGATCAGTTTCATACTCGGTTTCGCTCTGTTCGCGATGCAGCCGCTTACGCAGGCGACGATCGCAAGGTACTCGATGCCGGAATCTCGAGGACTATCGTTCGGCTACACGTACCTCGCGATCTTCGGAATCGGGGCGCTCGGCGCAGCGGTCGTCGGAACGGTACTTACCTACGGCTCTGCGTCGCTCGTGTTCATCGTGCTCGCAGGATGTGCCGTGAGTGGGGCACTGTTCGCGATCGCACTCGTGACAAGAGAGTAGCGCAGCTCTCGAGGCTACTCGGAGAGACGGCCCGGCGTCCACTCGCCGTCGAACTCCTCGTGGAGAAACGGCTTTGCATCCGCACCAGCGTACGTCCCAACGATCTGTCCATCGCCTTCGAGGTGGTACTTGTAGGTCGTCAGCCCCTCGAGGCCAACCGGACCGCGGGCGTGGATCTTTCCAGTGCTGATCCCGACTTCCGCACCGAGACCAAATCGGAATCCGTCACTGAACCGCGTCGAAGCGTTGTGGAAGACACTCGCCGAGTCGAGACTGCGCATGAACGTACTGGCTCGGTCGGCGTCCTCGGTGACGATCGACTCCGTGTGCTTGGAACTGTACTCGGTGATGTGATCGAGAGCTGCCTCGAGCGAGTCGACGATCTTGATCGAGAGGATCAGGTCGCCGTACTCAGTCGACCAGTCGTCTTCGGTCGCGGCCTCCATCTCGACGAGTTCCTGGGATGCTTCGTCGCCGCGCAACTCGACGTCTGCGTCCTCATACCGGGCGGCGATTTCGGGCAGGAACGTTTCGGCGACGTCCTCGTGGATCAGCAGCGTCTCGACGGCGTTACAGACGGCCGGGTACTGAACCTTCGCGTCGTAGGCAATCTCGGTGGCCATCTCGAGATCAGCGTCGGTGTCGACGTAGACGTGACAGACACCTTCAGTGTGGCCGAGGACGGGGATGCTCGTGTTGTCCTGGATGTAGCGGACGAACTCGGAGCTGCCACGCGGCATGAGCAGGTCGATCGAATCGTCCATCTCGAGCATGGCGTTGACGTCTTCGCGAGCTTCGATGAGCTGAGCCCAGCCGTCGGGCTTGTCGGCCGTGGCCTCTACGATGATCTCGTAGAGCACCCGGTTCGAGTGGCTCGCCTCGCTGCCGCCTTTCAGCATGACGGCGTTGCCGGATTTAAGGCTGAGCGCGGCGATCTGGACCAGCGCGTCGGGTCGGGACTCGAAGACCGTTCCAATGACGCCGATCGGGACGGCGACCTTGTACAGTTCGAGGTCGTCATCGAGGCGTCGCGAGGCGAGGGTTTTCTCGAGCGGGTCATCCTGCTCGGCGACGCTTCTGACCATCTCGGTGATCGACTCGAGTTTCGATTCCGAGAGCTTGAGACGGTCGACAAGCGCCTGGCTGTACTTGCCCTCTTCGAGCAGTGTCTCGGCCTCTTCGACGTCTTTCTCGTTGGCCTCAAGAATCTCTTCATGGCGGGCATCGATCGCATCAGCGATCGCTTTCAGGCCCGCACTGCGCTCGTCATCGTCGAGCTTTGCGAGTTCGAGAGCAGCAGTCTGTGCCTCGTCGACTTTGGCTTGCGTCGATTTCTCAGTCATCGGTGACACCGTTTATAGGAACGAATAGTGTCCCCACGGGCTTGGCAGCAGCGATTTTTTCGAGGATGTCTTCCTCGGTCGATCGGGCGATGATCGCTGGGACGCCGTGTTCGCTGACCTCACGTGCGCCCTGCACTTTCGTCTGGATACCGCCGAACTGGGAGCTCGAGCTCTCGTCGATGATCGACTGCACTTCGTCGTAGTTCCGGCCAACAGCCTCGATGCGTTCTGCGTCGGCGTCTTCTTTGGGATTCCCAGTGTAGACGCCGCCGACGTCGGTGAGCGTGACCAGTAGATCGACATCGATGCCAAGAGCGACTGACGAGGAGAGCATATCGTTGTCTCCGATTCGAATCTCCTGAGTTGCGACTGCGTCGTTTTCGTTGATGATTGGGACGACGCCCCACTCGAGGAGGGTTTCGATCGTGTTGTGGACGTTCGTAAAGCGCTCGGGGTTCTCGAGGTCGTGCTGGGTGAGCAAAAGCTGCGCGACCTTCTGGTCGTAGCGTTCGAAGCTCTCCGTGTAGCGCCGCATGAGGTGGCTCTGGCCGACCGTTGCGAGCGCCTGCGATTCCTCGACGGTCTCACCGGTGTAACCGATTCGCCCCACGCCCGCGCCGACCGCGCCCGAGGAGACGAGAATCACTTCTTTCCCGCGCTCGAGGAGGTCAGCGAGATCATCGACGAGCTTGTCGAGTTTCTCGTCGTCGAGATTCGATTCCTCGTCGGTGAGGGAGTTGGTGCCGGCTTTGACGATTACGCGCTCGGCGTCGGCGGCGAGTTGTCGCGTCTGATCGACTTCCGCAGTGTTGATTTCGGTTACGCTACTCATTTTCCGACTCCGTTGCCAGTTCTTTGGATCGGCGTTCAGCCGCACTGACTGCGTCGACAACCGCTTCGTCAGCGTCGCTGTCCCACAGCACGTCCATACCTTCGATGGTCGTCCCTTTGGGCGAACAGACCGCATCGATCAGGTCGTCGATGCTCTGGTCGGACTGCAAGACGGTCTCGGCAGCTCCTTTGAACGTCTGTGCGGCAAGCGTTTTGGCCTCGTCGTCCTCGAGGCCGCCCTCGACGCCTGCCTGCTTCATCGCGTTCAGGAGATAGAACACGAACGCCGGTCCGCTTCCGTTGACGGCCGTTGCGATGTCCATCTGTTGTTCGTCGACCTCGACGAACTCACCGACAGCGTCGAGGATTTCTCTGACGTCGTCGTTGACACTGTGTTGGGTCACAGCTGCCGCCATGTTCCCCGTCTCAGCCGCGAGGTTTGGCATGACCCGAACGACCGTCGCATCGGTGTGTGGCTCGAGCGTGTCCGTCGAGACCCCTGCGGCGAGCGTGACCAGCGTCTGGTCCGCTGAGAGATCGAGATCGCCAACGACGTGCTGAACGATATCAGGTTTCAACGCGACGATAACGATATCGGATTCCGCTGCCACGTCGGGGTCCGATGTCGTCGTCGAACAATACTCAGCTACCGAGTCGAGCGCGTCTGGGTCCAGATCACACGCTGTCAGAGTGTAATCATCTGCCTTCGAGAGCCCCTTCACGAGGGCACTCCCCATATTTCCGCACCCGATGACGCTAACATCTGTCATCCTATTACAGTTGAGGCGACAAGAGAGACATACACCTTTGGTTTCGCTTCGCGGCCACGAGTCGATCGCGAAACTGTTCACTCGTGGCTAACTCAAAAGGCAGTCACCCGAGACTGCCGACAGTCTCAGATCGCGGGCGTGTTCACTCGTCCAGACGAGGGAAGTTTCCGATCGTGTCCTCACGGAACGCCGACTCGTCGAACTCGTAGTCGTCGCCGAGGAAGTCGATCAGCGTATGCGTATCCCGCATAGCGTTTTTGAGACACGTCGACGCACCTGGCGACGGCGTGATGTTGAAGATGATGTCTTCGCCGACGATCTTGGCCTCACCCATGTCGAGGGACTTGTTCTTCGTGTCGACGATCTGTGGTCGAACGCCGCCGTAGCCTTTCGCACGCTCGATGTCCTCGAGTTCGACGCTTGGAACGACCTTCTGGACGTTCGGCAGGAACTGCTTCCGTCCGACGTTGGGGAGGTCATAGACGAGGTTCCGGAGCACGTACGGGAGCAGGATACGGTCCGAGAGGATGTTGGCGTAGCTGAGGAACGCCGCAGCGTTCAGCCCGAACACGTCGAGGAAGTCTTTGACAGTCGAGATGCGGCCGCGCTCGAGCGCCGGGACGAGCTTCGCGGTCGGACCGAATCGGGTGACACTGCTGTCATGAACGTCTGCGTCGCCGTGGACGGCGGCGAACGGCAGTTTCTTCATCTGGAGCGTGTAGACCTTCCCGTTCAGGAGGTCGTCAGCGAGGAAGAAGCTCCCGGCGATGGGGAGCAAGACCTTGTCTTGGCCGTAGCCAAGCTCCTTTGCGATCTGCAGGCTGTGTGAGCCAGCAGCGACGACGGTGGCGTCACAGTCGAACCGGCCGTGGGTCGTCTCAATCGTGTAGCCGTCGAGCGTCGGCGTGATGTCTTTGACTTCCGTGCCGGTGTAGACGTCGACGTTTGCTTCCTCGCTCGCTTCGTTGACGAACGATTTCGTCGTCTCACCGTAGTCGACGACGTAGCCGTCAGGTGTCTGCAACGCAAGCATCTCCTTGGTTGGATCGCGGCCCTCGACGACTTTGGGTTCGAGTTCGCCGATTTCCTCGCGGCCAATCGGTCGGAGTTTCGGGAAGAGGTCGCCGAAGCCTTCGTCCTCATACCGCTCTTCTAGCTCTGCGACTTCCTCGTCGCCGACTCCAAGAACCATCTTGGAGCGCTTTGCGTGCATTTCTCGGTCGGGGTCGTAGTTCTCCAGATAGCCCGCGAGGAGTTCTGCACCCTCTTTGACCTCTTCGGCTTTTTCGAGGGTGTAGTTGGTCTCGATGTCTCCGAAGTGGAGCGTCTGGGAGTTGTTCGTGTGGTGGGAGTTGATCGCCGCGATCTCGGGTTCCTTCTCGATCAGCGCGATGGAGTCGATATCAGTGAACTTGGCGGTCGTGTACAACAGAGATGCACCACTGATACCGCCACCGACGATGACGAGGTCATATTTGCCAGACATTGTTATTTTTCGGGTAGCTATTTCGACCAGTGTACTCGAAACAGATAACTCATATTTTTTCGATCGGGTTTTCGACAACCGTCGAAAGACGCGTCGACGGCTCGAGGACAAAATGGGATAGAACAGCGTTTGACCCCCATTAAACGACCAATTAAGTCGAGTGCGGTGCGTTCGGTGTCGCAGCCACGCTGGTACCGGTCGTGAACGTCTCGAGTTCCTCGGAGAGCAGTGACGCTTGCTGGGCGAGGTCGCTAACAGTCTGTGACATTTCAGAGAGCGCGCCCGTCTGTTCTTCGGCTGCTGTAGCAACGGTCTCTGCCTCAGTGGTGGTCGTCTCCGAAATCACAGTCGCCTCGTCGACCATCGCGACGACCTGCTGAGTCGAGGCAGCCTGCTGTTGGGTCGCCGCGGAGATATCCTGAACGCCATCGTTCGTGGTCTGTGCGTACATTGCGATTTCCTCGAGTGAGTCTGCGACGTTCTCGACCGACTCACAGTGGTCGCCGACTGTCTCGCGAGTTGCCCGAACCCGTTCGGCCGTGCGGTCGGTCTGGCCTTTGATTTCGTCGATAAGCAGTTCGATGTCCTCGGCCGCGTCTTTGGTCTCCGCGGCGAGATCTTTGACCTCGTTTGCGACCGCACCGAACCCATCACCGCCAGCGTCAGCCGATCTGGCAACCTCGATATTCGCATTGAGCGCCAGCATGTTCGTCTGCTCTGCGACTGCTGTGATAACCTCGACTAACTCGTCGATCTGGTCGATTTCGGACTGCAGCAGTTCGATTTCCTCGAGTGCCTGTTCGGATTCAGCTTCGATCTCGTTCATTCCGTCGATCGTCGACTGGGCAGCTTCGTGCCCGTCGTCGCTGGTCTGGGCGGTTCGTTCTGCAATATCTGCCACCTGATTCGATGAGGATGCGATCTCCTCGATCGTACTCGAGAGGCCGCCGATCTCGTGGTCGACTGACTGCAGTCGTTCGTGTTGTCGCTCTGCACCGGTCGAGATCGATTGGATAGACTCCGTGACTTGCGCTGACGCCGATCGAACTTCCTCGGAGTTGGCTGTCGCTTGCTCGGAGGCGACGGCAACGTCGTCCGAGAACCGCTTGAGATTCTCGACAGTCGACTCGATTCTGTCGACCATCTCGTTGAATTCGGTTGCGATCTGGCACATTGCATCATTTTCGCTCTCGGGGCTCATACGGCGAGTCAGGTCACCAGTTGCACACGCTTGCATCACGTCGGCGTACTCGTCGGCTTTCTGCTCGAGATGAGTGTTGAGCTGATCCGTTTCTTCGCGCAGGCGAACAGCCTCACGTCGCGCCGCCTCTGCATCTTCCATCTTCGTCTGGAGTGACTCGCTTTTCTCCTGAAGGTCGCTGATCGTCAGTAGCCCAGTGTTGACCACAAGAAAAACGAACATCGCACCGAACAGGAACACGAGTCCAGTAAGGATCTGGAAAAGCACCTCGTGTCCAGTAACTGAGATCCAAATCGCAGCGACGTATCCAACCAAAAAAAGTGCCATCAGTGCGAACAGTCCTCGCCACCGTCGTCGATACGTGGTCTCCGTAAGCTGGTGAAGCAGCGTTCTCGTATACAGAATCGAACCGAGCATCACGATCGAACCCGAGACGATCAGCAACGAGACGAGCACTGACACATCCATCGTTATGCTCCACCACTATTGACAGCCCTACGCGTAGACGATCTGTGCACCGTTGTTCCCTTCGACCGCACTGCCATCGAACACCGTTTTCCCCCCGCCTCGAGTGCCCCCGAAAGCGCTTGTTCGAACATCAGTATGTAGCACATATCACAATACTCATACTTATTTTTGTTGGGAAGATCGAACAGATTAGCAAGAGGAAAATAGTATTATTTCAACTCTGAGAAGAGTAAAGCATCATATATTCTCAGAGAAATGGTGTTGATTTATCAATTTGAGTGACTTCTAAGCATTCTGGAGTACAGATCAAGAGTGAATAATGTAGGAAAATTTATATACCTTGGTAGATTACATATTTACTATCTTATCAGTTATCTGTTTGGTTGGTTGCGTTCCAACTCTTTTGTTTCCAGCCCGAAACCAGAGTGTTCACCGTCAAGATCCAGTCTGAAGCTGGCACGGAGTTTCAACAAGCACCGCCGTCACCTCGGCACACTGTCTTGAGTTGCGCTAAACGGCTAATTCTCGGTAAAAGCGCCCAAAAACTCGAGTGCAGCCGCTTATGAGCGGTACTATCCGGTTTCGAATCGTCGGCACCATTCAGCTAGTGTCGATCACCTCAGATCATACTCTGCTCGAGCGAGATGTGAGCTGGGTCAACTCCACGGACAAGCTATGGGACATGTTTACAGAGCTAGAAGACACTGTTTGCTACATCAGTTTCTCTACTTTTCAAACTGTTTTCTGATCTGAGTAGTTGTGAGAATTGTTAGTCTACAGTTCAATCGTCGCAAAGAGACATACGAACTGTTGCCAGTCAATCAGCATGTAGGTCGTCGACCCACCTGCCTCGTGGTTGGCAAACTCCAAGAGCATCCTCGAGCACAACAGCCAAGCGCAGACTGCAAGCAAGGAGACCACGAGGTGGGTCAGAGAACTGATCAGCACAGTTCAAAAACAGTCGAGAGCGAAAGCTGTGTCAGTGATAGCTGGTTTCGGGGCTTGCTGGGCCGCTAAACAGCGTATACAGAAATACGAAGTAGAAGCCAATAATCGGGAGGAACACGGCTGCAAAAACGGCCGTCAGATTGAGCGAAAGCGGGGAGACAACTGCGTCGGTAATCGAGAGCCCTGCTGCGGGATCGACCGCGGGATACAGGAGAGTGCTGATAAAGAGGACGAACACGGCTGCCAGCCCTGCTGCCGAGAGAAACGCACCGTGGTAGTAGCCGTTGGACATGGCACCGACACTGAGCGTAGCAAACACGAGCGTGGCGAGAACCATCGCCGCAGTCGGGATCGACTGTAGCACCGGTTGCAGTTCGGGATAGCGAACGAACAACACGGCCGCTGTAAGTGCGAACAGCCCGACGTAGACCGCAGTCGCCGCCTGGCCCCGGCGGACGACTCGCTCGCGAAGTGCTCCTCTGGTCTTGATGCCAAGGAACGTCGCTCCGAGGACGATAGAAAGCGCGACAACGGTAACACCGACGACGATCGGGGCCACAGCGAGCGCTGACGGTTCACCGAGTACCCAACTCGCAACGAACACCCCGAGCAAGAACGGCGAGGTGGTGCTGCCGACGACGAAACAGGCGTCCCAGAAGCGAACCCACTGGTCGTCGTCGCGCTCCTCACGGAGTTTCGACCCCAGTCCACGGAGACTGAGTGCCAGCAAGATTGCAAAAACCAGCAGGTAGTGACGGGACAGGATGTTGGCGTAGACCGCCGGGAAACCGGCAAACAGCACTGTCCCGAACAGGACGAGCCAGACCTCGTTGGCCTTCCACAGCGGGCCGAAGGCAGCGAGCATGCGCTCCCGTTCGGTCTCGTCGGCCTCGACAAACAGCATGCCGAGGCCGAAATCGAAGCCATCGAGCAGCAGATAGACGCCGAGGCTGATCATGACAAGGCCGAACCAGAGTTCGGGCAGCGATTCGACGACGTACGCCGAATCAGAGAGGATGTTAGTCATCAGCGATCACCCCCGGTGTGTCGGGTCGGTCGTCTTCCTCGATGCCGACCGTGTGTCGGTCGGCCTCCTCGTCGATGATCCGCTTGAGGACGTACAGGAAGACGCCGAACAACAGCAGATAGCCGATCACGAACGCGATCAGCGTGAGCGTCGCTTCCGTCGAGGACAACGGTGGGGAGACGCCGTCTGCAGTCGTGAGCACGTCCTGGATGATCCACGGCTGACGGCCGATCTCAGCGACGTACCAGCCAGTGATCAGCGCAACGAAGCCCAGCGGCGAAGAGAGCATCAGCGCCTGCAGGTAGCGCTCGTCATCGTAGAGACCGCCCTTCCAGAGTCGGTACGTGCCCCAGGCACCCAGCCCGATAAACCAGAAGCCGAGCCCGACCATGATCCGGAACGACCAGAACACCCACGCCACGGGCGGGGACTCGTACTCGAAGTCGTTAAGGCCGGTTACCTCGGCGGTCGGATCACCCCCGCTGGCGAGGAACGACCCAAGCTGAGGAATGCTTATTGTATAGAGGTTATCAGCTCGAGGGTCAGTGATCGCCTCGAGGTCGGTCGGGATCGCGATGATGTGGAGGTCAGCCTGGCCGGTCTCGTAGTGGGCCTCCATGGCGGCGAACTTGTGTGGCTGTGTCTCAGCGACGTGTCGGCCGTACATATCGCCGTGGACTGCCTGGAAAGCCGACGAAACCAGCAAGACGACGACGGCGACCTGCAGCGCGGTCCGCCACACCTTGCTCTCGCGGTTTTTCCAGACGAAGTAGGCGGCAATCCCCGCGATGAGGAGCGTGACGGAGATGATCGCGGCGTTTTGCATGTGGACGTACATCCACGGGAATCGGGGGTTGAAAAACGCCGCCATCGGGTCGGTGAGTTGTGCGATTGGAACACCGTCTTCCATCACGACCTCGTACCCACGTGGCGTCTGCATCCAGGAGTTGACGACGAGGATCCAGAACGCAGAGAGCCACGCGCCGAGCGCGACGAAAAACGACGAGAGCGCGTAGAACCCATCGGAGACACGCTCACGGCCGAACAGCAACACACCGAGGAAGACGGCCTCGAGCATAAACGCCATCTTCGCTTCGAACGAGAGCGGCCCACCGATCATCTCACCGGCGGTTGTCGAGAACGCCGCGAAGTTCGTGCCGAACATAAAGCCCATCGGAATACCGGTAACGGTACCCATAATGAAGCCGACCGCGAAGATTTTCGTCCAGAACTTCCGAAGACGTGCGTATCGGTTCTCACCAGTTCTGACCTCCTGGACGGTAAAATAGACGAGAAACGGCGCAAGTCCGACGGAGAGTGCTGCAAAAATAATATGGATCGTGATCGTCCAGCCGAACTGGATCCTGCTGGCTAACTCCGGCGTGAGAAACGCCAGCAGCGGCCCAAGCTCGGTTATCACTGCTGTGAGTGTCGGATCGGTTGCCACTATCGTTCGACTCGCGTGCATATCATGCTCACCTGCTAGTCACCGATAGGAGTTCAGGGACGGTAAGCAGCGCTTCGGTCATCGCCAAGTTTCGATGCATAAACCAGAACTAATACTGGTAAAAGAGTTCATATTCGAGGTATGGACTACAACTATATTTCACAAATCGTTACTTCTCGCGGCTCGATGACGGCTCAACCGGCGGGGAGTGACGCTAGCAAAGCAGCCGTTTCTGCCACAAATTGTCAGTTCTTTCCGCTCCCGTCTTCGAAGACATCATATTGGGGACCAACCAGATGTTTATCTGGAGCTGCTGACTACGTTCAGTTATGACAGTCGATGTTAACTACACGCCGATCGGACACGTTCGCTCGCCCTATGACTCCCCCGCTGACGTTTCACACGACGAGGTCGATGAAACGACGGGTGAAATCGTCCTCGAGATGGAGTACGAACGCGGCCTCGACGGACTCGAGGAGTTCTCTCACATCGTCATCGTCGCCCATCTTGACGAAGTCGAAGTGGCACAGCTGGCCTCCCGACCGCCACACGCCGACGATGTCGAGGTTGGGGTGTTCGCAACGCGGAGTCCACACCGCCCGAACCCGATCGCAGAGACCGTCGTCGAACTGTGTGACCGAGACGGAAGACGACTGTCCGTCAAGGGTCTCGACCTCCTCGATGGAACACCGGTCCTCGATGTGAAACCGTACGTGCCGTCGGTCGACAACGAACACCTCGAGCTCGGATGGCTCGAGAACTGAGGAGTGACCCACGTCTCAAAGTACAACGGACAGAGTTCGGTGGCACGCCGCTGGCGTGTCTCTGTTCCATCGCTCACGTGTGCAGGGCGTCGTCGTTTTCGGCGTACCGATTCAGACATCGCTTGACGAGTCGCGACTCGGCCATTCGAAGCCGGTAGGAAAGCGTCGACTCCGGAATGTCGAGTTCATCCGCGAGTTCGCCGATCGTGACTTCGCGGGGACGTTCGTAGTAGCCTCTGGCAGCCGCTTGCGCGATCGCCTCCCGCTGTGAGCCCGTCAGATCAGCATCGACGAACGCCTCACCGTGCCACTCTGTCGCCTCCCCAAGATGGCCGACTTCGACGGTGACGCCATCTCGACAGGCAGCCTCGATATGCTCGAGGAGTTCACCGACTGCCTCGTCGGAACGCATCAACAGACGCCACCGCTCTCGACCAGCGTGGTGTCTGCACTCGAAGATGGTCCCCCGATCGAGATACGCCGAGGCAATGTTGTGGATCGACTGGCAGTCACAGATTCTATCGACGTACGCATAGACGAGTCGCTGTCTCGGCGCACACTCGAGGCGATAGGCCGTGCTCGTACCACAACACCGGTCGGAGCCGACCGCACGCGGAAGGTACTCTCGGTCCTCGAGCATCGTCTGGAGGTGATCGGTCGCTTCGGGTGGGCCAGTGAGTTGCACGAGGCGAACGTACGACCGGTCGCCAGTGTTGATGTCGATCATCGATGCCCTGAGATTCGGATGGTCGCGAAAGAGGTCCGCAACCTCGTCTTCACCGGGCTCGTACTCGAGTGTAAACGTAAACTCGCGGAGGCGGTCTGTTGAGACACTCATCGTACTATCCGTTGGAGCAGTAACGCAGTCGGGGCGTGGTTCGACAGCGGAGGTGTCGTTCGATCCGACCCATCGGCGAACGTAGCGGTAGTGACCATCCCATTCGAAGCTAGTCGCTTACAACGCCTAAAGGGCTCGAACCGGACGATTTTCGAAGGGGTGAGGGATGAACGATACCGCTATCAGAAAATATTGCTCACACATAGTGGACAGACAGTAGGCGCTCTCTCAGCCGCTGTCATGGGCGTTCGGCAACCAAACCACCAACAATATTAGCCGTCCGAATGGAGCGATACGTATGAAAGCGGTCTATGCAACAGACCTATCTGCGGCTAGTGAAGCCGCCATCGAGACTGAGACTTGCCTCGACTGTCTCGGACGAATCGGTGTCGAAGAACTCCACCTCGTTACGGTCGTTCCGGACAACGTCCATGCCGGAACACCTGGAATTGACCACGAGAAACGACGGCGGCGGGCGCTTCGGCGCTACCAGCAGTCGATCGAGGACGCCGGCTTCGATGTCGAGACGTACGTCGTCCGGGGGACACCCCACCGGCGCATCAATGGGATCGCCGAAATGATCGATGCCGACATGTCCATCGTCGGCTCTCGCGGGAAGAGCCCGCTCGAGAACCGTCTCATTGGCTCGACAACACGGAATCTCGCACGAACCTCGGTCGTTCCGTTGCTCGTCAACCGTATCGAGCGCGACACCGACGAGCCGGAACTCGTCGAGAAACACCTGTTCGAACGAATGCTGTATGCGACCGACTTCTCCGGGAACGCCGACCGGGCCTTCGAGGCGTTCTCCTATCTCCGTCACGCGACCCAAGAAGCGACGCTCGTTCACGTCCAAACACCTGGGAGCCCGGGCCCTGACGGCGACGGCGACCCTGAGCAACGACTCGCCGAACTCGCAGATCGCCTCGAGGAGTGGGAGATGGACGTCACCATCGATATCCGAGAGGGCAGTCCAGCTGACGAAATTCTCGCAGCAGAGACAGCCCACGAGCCGACGACGACACTGGTTGGCTCACGCGGACAGAGCAGACTCCGACGGCTCCTCCTTGGCAGCGTCTCCGAATCGATCGTTGCAAACGCAGCCGGAAACGTGTTCATCGTGCCGCCGAACCGAATCGTCTGAGCCGGTCGCTGTTTTTCATGTGCTTCGTGGGCTGTACAACGGAACGGACACCTTGCCTCCACTCAAAAGCGGGTGAGATCCGTGTTGTGTCGCTGTGATCAACAGCGGATCGAGCGGTCTCATACGGTCTGCTGTACCGATCACCAGAGATGGGGCCGGTGATCAGCGGGAATTGACGACAGCAGTCCGTATCAGTCGTGTGGGTGAAACCGCTTGCTGGCTCGGTCGACCGCCTCCGTTTGGCCGAGGAACGTCACACGGTCGCCATCTCGGAGCCGGTGGTTGCCAGTCGGGACCTCGGTCGTTCCGTTCCGGTGGGTGAGCAAGCCGACGATGCAGCCGTCGGGAATTTCGGCGTTGAGTTCGGCGATCGTCTTTCCGACGAGGTCGCCGGCTGTAACTTCAATCTCTTGGACGTCGCCAGTTCGACCGAGTTCGTTCATCCACGCCGACAGCGACGGCCGCTCTAAGACGTTCTCGAGCGACCACGCCGTCGCCATCGAGAGGTCGATCGCCCGGACGCCCAGCGATTCGAAGGCGTCGAGATTGTCGGGCTGGTTGACCCGCGAGGCGACCTTCGACGTTCCGAAAGTCGTCTTCGAAAGCTGGCATACCAGCAGGTTGACGTCGTCGTCGGGCGTGGTCGCGATGACCGTTTTCGCCTTCGACGCACCGGCGCGCTCGAGGACGTCGGCGTCGGTGCCGTCGCCCTCAACCGCTCTGAACCCTCGTTTGCGCGCCGTTTCAACCGCCTCTGAGTCCGAATCGATAAGCAGTACGTTCTCTCCATCCTGTTCGAGTCGTTCTGCGAGGGAGAGGCCGACCCGTCCCCCGCCGACGATGAGTGTACGCATTGGTGAAACTTCGAGGTAGTTCGCGATCTGTCGTGCGAGGCCAGCCTGGAGGACAACCGTCGCGAAGATAATCAAGAAAACGGTGCCAGCCAGCAGCTGAGCCTCCTGTGTGCGGCCAAGCGCCTGCAGTTCGACGGCAAACAGCGTTGCGACGCTGGCAGGGATGATTCCCCGCGGGCCAACAGCGCTGAGAAAGAGCCGTTCGTTGCGCGTAAAGCGCTCGGCGGTCGTCGAGAGATAGATCACTGCCGGGCGAAGAACGAGCGTAATCGCGGCGACGATGGCGATGCCGGCAATGCCGAGTTGGAGAATGTCTCCGAAGTCGATCAGCGCCGCCAGCGCGACGAAGACAAACGAGAGGACAACAACGGAGAGATCATCGAGAAAGTCGATCACCTCCTCGTGGTGTGGGAGATCGACGTTCCCGAGGGCGAATCCCGCCATGGCAGCGGCGGCGATCCCCGTCTCGCTGGCGATGATTTCGGCACCGCTGTAGGCGACGACGATCCCAGCGAGGACGATCAATCGCGCGTGCAGCGGCCCGGTTCTCGGCGTGAGGGTGCTACGGCTAAGCGCGAGCCAGACGAGCCCGGCAACCAGTGCGCCGAACGCCAGTCCGATGACTAGCCGCCCGACGAAATTCACGACGAGGTGGCCGAGACCGCCGTCACCTGCGATGAGGACCTCGAAGACGACGACCACTAACACCGCCGCCGTCACGTCGTTGATCACACCCTCACCCTCGAGGACGGAAGCGACGTGATCCCGGACGGTGACGACCTGCAAGATCGGGCCGATAACCGTTGGGCCGGTCGCGATCAGCAACGCGCCGACAAGTAATCCAACCTCGAGACTCGTCTCGAGGAAGAAAACGACGGCGGCAGCCGTCCCGAGCCAGGTGATCACTGCGCCGACGGTGGTGAGCCGGAACAGCGCTGTTGGACTCTCTCGGAGTTTGTCGAGACGGAGGTGATAGCCGCCCTCGAAGAGGATAATCGCGACACTAACGCCGACCATTGCCGGGAGCCCGTCTCCAAACGTCTCCTGAGAGACGAGACCGAGCAGTTCGGGACCGATCGCGATCCCGGCGAAGATCAGGAAGAGGACACTCGGGATCCGCAGTCGGTCCGCGAGTACGCGGGAGGCAACACCGAGTGCCAGGATGAGAGCGACGATTGCGACGAGCATCACGGCGAAACACGCAGCAGTGTGCTGATGGAATTACTGGTTTTTTCGGCGCTGTGCTGTCGCTCCCCAGGTGACATCAGTCACCCCCTTCGGGAGCGGTTTGCGCGTGCGATCCGTCCGTACTGACCGTTTGAGCGACCTGATACAGGATCATCAAGGCGACGAAGAACGACGAGCCGACCAACAGGAGGACACTCAGCATCTCGAGTCCACCGATGCCGATCCAGTCGGCGAGTTCGCTCAGTGCGATCCCCGCACTGGCAAACAGCATCATCATCCCGAAATAGACGATGACGTCGTTCTCCTCGACCATCGTGGTCGCCGCCGAGCCGATCTTCGCACCAAGGGCGCTGCCGACCAACAGCAGAGAGACGACCGTCAGGTCGACGCTGCCGGACATCCCGTAGGTGAACGTCCCGAATGCACCCGAGAACAACCCGGCGAACAGGCTTGTCCCGACCGCTGCAGTCAGTGGCGTCCCGATCAGGTAGTGTATCGCTGGCATCCGGATGAAGCCGCCACCGACGCCGATCAGCCCCGAGACAAGGCCGACACCGCCGCCCGCTCCGGATATCGTCCACACCGAGGCCCGACCGCCGGAGGTCAGTGAGATCATCGGCGGAACGTTGTACGACTGGATCTTCTGACCGATCGGTGGAATATCGTCGCTGGCGTCCTCGTCAGCCTCGTCGTCATCGTCGTCTTCGAGGTTGTAAGCTCGTCGCAGGAACAGCAGGCCGATACCTGCCAACAGGACGATGTACGCGATTCCTGTGACGAGTTCGGCGATCCCCAGTGCCTCGAGGCCGAACACGAGCCGACTGCCAAGTTCGATCCCAATAGAGAGGACGACGAACAGGATCGCACCGAGTTTATAATCTACCTGCCCCACGTCGTAATGTTTGATCACGGCGATGACGGAGGTGCCGAAATAAAATGCCAGCCCACTCCCGATCGCAACGGAAGCGGGATAGCCAAGGATCAGGAGAGTTGGCGTAATCAGGAATGAGCCGCCCATTCCGAAGAAGCCGAACAACACCCCCACCATGAAGCCGAAGCTCACGAACAACACGAGCAGCGGCAAGGTGAGTCCGAGTATCTCCATCAGTTAGTTCACCAGTTCAGAGCGCACCCGCTTGGCGATCGACTCGAGCACGCCGTAGGCGACGTAGAGGGCGACCGCCTGTACGAGGATGAAACCGACGACAGCGAACGCGCCGGTCAATCCACCTTCGATTCCGAGCATAGTCGTATAGATAGGCGTATCCTCGTATCAGTCGTCAGCCACGGCGCTGTCTTCAGTTGCTGCACAGCGGTTCGGTCCGAGCTCGAGTTCGTTGCGCTCGTCTTCGTCCTCGGGCTCGTAAACGCCGAGATTCGTTTTGATGACCTTCTCGTAGTTCGGTGGCTTCGATGGAAGGTTGTTGAACATGTGCTCGACGAACTCGTCTTCATCGAGCTGAATGATCTCGTTTTTCGCCCAGATCTCACCGACAGTCGAGAACATCGGCATGCCGGGCTCGACGTCGATGTACTCGCCGCAGTTGGTCAGCGAGAAGTGTCCAGGCAGGATCTTGACGTGGTCCGGGAGCGTTCCGATCTTGTGGTGGAGCGTCTCGTACTGGACGCGAGCACCGGCTTTCGCGTCGTCGCCGGCAAACTGGAGTTCAGTTCGGCCGATCGACTCGACGAAGAGCGTGTCACCGGTCAGCAGCGCCTCACCGTCGACGAGATAGGAGGTCATGCCGGTCGTGTGACCCGGCGTATGAACCGCCTTGACGGGAATGTCGCCGACCATAACCGTCTCGTTGGGCTCGATGCCGTCGAACTCGAACTGTGGATCACGCGTGCTTGCGGGTTCGCCGAGGTGATACGGGACGCCGTGTTTCTCGGCGAGGTCGCGGCCCGCGGAGATGTGATCTGCGTGGATGTGGGTATCGAAAACGCGGTCGATCTCGTAGCCGCGGTCTGCGGCGGCTCTTTCGAAGGCATCCGTCGCACGAGTAACGTCGACGAGTGCGGCCTTTCCAGTTCGTTTCGAACCGATGAGATAGCCGAGACAGCCCTTTGCACGACGCTGGAGCTGCAGGAGTTCGAGGTCCTCACGCTCGGTTGCGATCGGGACGACGTCGTAGACTAAGCTCCAGTCTTCCATTCCACCTTCGACGTGCGCGACGTTCTCGAACCCTTCGACCTCCTCGAGAAACGCAGCGAACTTTCCAGCGGAGCGGCCAGTTGCACAGGTGACGACGACTTCGTCGTCTGTCTCGTACTCGCTCGGATCGAACTCGCCGATGAGTTTGTCGTCCGAGCCCGAGTATTCGACGTTTTTCGCTTCGGCGATCCGCCAGTCTTCGAAGTCTTCTGGCGCTCGCGTGTCAAAGAGCACATCAAAATCTGCCGCTTCGATTCGGTCGCGAAGGTCCGCTGCCGAAATGGTCTCAACCATACGAGAGAGCCTTTGAGATGTCCAATATTAAGGGTTCGAGCACCCAGAATAATTGTTCCCTTCGGAGCACCACAGGTCGTCTGCCGGAAAGAATCTGCATAAGTTGCCGCCACCACTGGCTGGAGAGATCTGCTTCTCGATCGCCGAACCGAGGGCAGCAGTGACAGTCGAAAACAGGTCAAACTACTCGAGAGAGATCGGATCCAGTCGCTGCGTTCAGTCGTCAGCAGCAGTCTTGGACCGGTCGTCAGAGGCGCCGGCGTTACTCTCGTGGTCGACAGCCGTCGACGCAAGAGTCGACGAGATCGACGGAACGTCCGCATCCGTAACGCTTCCCTGTGCTTCGATTTCCTCGAGCGATCGCGGAAACGCCCGCAACTCTTTGTGGATGGCGATCCCCGCGTTTGCTCCCTCACCCATCGCGACTGGGATCTGGTTGTGACCGGGCGTGAGATCGCCGACCGCGTACACTCCCGCAACGGAGGTCTGGCCGTGCTCGTCGACGGCGACGGCTCCATCGTCGGTGCGCTCGAGATCGAGCGAGTCGACGATATCGTCGTGATAGTCAGAGCCGTACATCGGGAAGCCGCCACTGTACGCTCGGACCTGCCCATCGTCGAACTCGAACGACTCGAGCCAGCCGTTCTCGCCTTTGTTCATCCCGGTGATCTCTGCGGTGACGACGTCGACGGGGTGATGCTCGAGCATCGTGGCGGTGTCGTCGCTCCACTCGGGCTCTTCGCCACGGGTGAGGAGATCCACGTCGTCGGTGTAGTTCAGCATAATCATCGCGACGTATGCGGCAGCATCGCCGGTCCCCATCACGTAGACTGGGTTGTCGACGAACATGTACGCGTCACAGTGGAGACAGTAGTGCAATCCCCTGCCAGTCGGGGGCAGCGGCGGCTCTGGGCGGTTGTCAGTAAAGCCCATTGCGAGGACGACGCGACAGACATCGTAGCTCTCCTCACCCGTCGACACACGGTAGCCGTCGTCCACATCGTCGCCGAGTGGCGTAACGTCCTCGACGAGCCCTCGCTGGTACTCCGCCCCGTAGCCCTGAATCTGTTCTCGAGCGGTCTGTAACAGTTCGTTTCCGGATATTTCCTCGCCGATTCCGATGACGTTGTGCGTCTCGCGCATCATCGCTGCGCGACCGCCGCCACGATCGATGACAATCGTATCGAGCCCCAGCCGCGTGGTGTAGAGCGCACTCGTCAGGCCGGCTGGCCCACCGCCGACGACCGCAACGTCGTAGTCAAACCCGTTTTCCGTGTGCATTCGTGCTTAGAGGCTGTTGACCGGCGGATAAAAATGTGTCTTCAGCGTACGTTTCACACACAAAGAGGAGCAACCGCGCTCCTGACAGACAACTGGAGCGCAGATTGGACGAGGGTTCTGATCAGTTCACCGGCGACAACGGCCAATGGGACCCATCGAAAGCATATAAGTATCTCCTCTACCGAGTTTTGCGTATGTCAGACGCTACCGATAGCAGTGACTCCCTCCAGTTATCCGAACAGCTCAACCAACTGGCGGCTGATGGTGTTCACCTCGCTGTCGACGATCAGAACGAGGAGTCGACGAAACAGCTTGCACTCGAACTCGTCCAGCAACACCACGACCGGATCAACGAACTGTACTACGAACACGATCTTTCAGACGCCGAGGCAGAAGCCCTCGCACTCGCCGAAGCCGACGTCACCCCGGCTGGGACCGCACTGATCATGACCGTAACGGGACGGAACGATATCTCAGAGGAAACTGTCGTAGAATACATCAAACAAAACGCGGCAGTCTGAGATTAGACGTCACTGGGCAGTGCAGAGGTCTAGCAAGGAGCTGCCACTAGATTGAGTACTGAGTACTCAAAACGGGAGATCCGATCCGTCGGACAGACTCTCTGTGGTGGCAAAACGGAACGGATCGTGGTTTGTCGCGTCGAAATCGGATTAGAACCAGGGTCTGCTCCGTTGAACGGCACAGGTAGCCCACGAGTACCGTGTATTCGAAACCCAGGCTCTTGATGTCGAGGAGGGACAGTCCATCAGCACGGACGATCGCGAGTGCGAGTCCGATAGCCAGACGGCATGCTCCTCAGGAGATGAGTTGATGTGACGCGATCGGGTGGCTTTAAATCTCTTTCAGCGTGAACCACCAATCGTACGACTCATACCCCTCCTGGCTAGCCTCGGCCGTCCGCGCTTCCGCCTCGTCGACGGTTCCTGGTGGCGAAAGCAGCGCCTTGTCGCCGAAGTTGTCGTTCTCTGGCCAGTTAGCCGGCAGCGCGACACCTTCTTCGTCAGAGGTCTGGAGTGCCTCGAGCGAGCGAAGGACTTCGTCGACGTTGCGGCCGATCTCCTTGGGGTAGTAGAGAACCTGACGGGTAACTCCCTCGGGGTCAACGATGAAGACGGCGCGAACCGTCGAGGTGCCCTGTCCAGGGTGGACCATACCGAGCGCGTCGGCGACGTCGCCGCTCTCGTCGGCGATGATCGGGAAGCCGATATCCTCGTCGAGTTCTTCGTCGATCCACTCGGTCCACTTGATGTGGGAGTGAACGCGGTCGATCGAGAGACCGATCAGTTCAGCGTTGAGTGCTTCGAACTCCTCACGTCGCTGCTCGAAGCCGACGAACTCAGTTGTACAGACCGGCGTAAAGTCGCCAGGGTGGCTAAAGAGGACGAACCACTGACCCTCGTAGTCGTCAGGGATCGTCTTGGATCCGTGCGTCGTTTCTACCTCGAGTTCAGGGAACTGATCCCCAATAAGCGGAAATCCACTCGTGTCGCTTTCGTCTTCGGACATTACATCTACGGTTAGGACCCTAGCAACTATAATCCCTTTTCAAAAAGATATTTTTTCGTATTCCGAAGAGAAGAGCGGAGAATGGTGAAAAAATCCCTCTGCTATTTTCGAGTGACATACTATAGAGTACCATACACACACCACGGCCAGCAAAAAAGTGGCAACCAATTCGGTCGAGCGTCCCGATCGGCTCCGGGAGGCGCTCTAAGTCATTCGACCCGTGGTCGGTCACTTCGCTTTCGAGGCACCCATGCGTCGGAGGAACTCGATGAGCACACCGAGTCCCTGTTTGACATCGTCGTCTCGAAGCGCACCGAGCATCCCAAACATACCGACCTTCTTCGGCGGTTCCTCTTCGGTGAATGCACCGAGCCCCGACTCGACGGCGTCGATGAGTTCCTCATCGCCGAGTTTGCAGCCGAGCACGAGCATGTTTCCGAGGTTCTGTCCGAGCTGGTGTGGCTCGAGGTCGGCCTCAGCATAGGTGCTGGCGAAGCCGGCGACCATCATCCGCAGCTCCGCGATCGGTTTTCTGTTCTCACGAGCGACGTTGACGGCCTCCGGGATGATGTCTTCGGCTAGGTCGTAGGTGACGTCGAGCAACTCGAGCAACTCGATGAGCGTGTCGGTGTTCTCACCGAGTCGCTCGAGCAAGACGAGCGTCTCCTCGCGCTCCAAGGCAACCCGCAGTCGAGCGAGCGTCTCACGGTTCTCGCGAACGATCGTCTGAAACTCCGGAGCAAGATCGCTCACGAGGTCGTCTGCAACCTCGAGCGTTTCGAGGAGTTCGACGAGCATGTCAGCGTTCTCACCGACACGCTGGACGAGGACGAGCGTGTCCTCGCTCTCCAAGGCCATACGTAACTCCGCGATCGGCTCCCGAGAGTCGTGTGCGGCCTCGCGAAGTTCTGGCGCAAGATCCTCGGAGAGGTCCTGGACAACGACGAGGAGTTCGAGGAGTTCCGCGAGTTCCTCGTCGTTTTCCTCGAGCGTCCGAGCGAGTTTGTTTACTTCGGCGGACTCGAAGGCGGTGCCATCGAAGTCGCCGTCGACCGATTGATCTTTCTGTGCCATTGTTTACGGAAGGGGGTCGTAGCCTTTCATCCAGGCATCCCAGTAGACGGATGGAAGGACGTTGACGTCCATGATCCAGTTCATCTTGCTCTCGACAGGCGCAGAGATGGGGCCCTCGTAATCGAACTCGGCGATCAGGGCCTTCCCCTTCTTCGTCAGTAGTGGACAGGCAGCGTAGCCGTCGTACTCTGCGCGCAGGGGCATATCACGGATAGCCGACGTGAGGTTCTTGCCGACGATGTGGGCCTGTTTGCGGGCGGCTGCGGCCGTCTTGGAGTGGGGTGCGTTCTCACAGTCACCCAGCGCGAAGACGTTGTCGTACTCATCGTGCTGGCACGTGTGCTGATCGATGGTGACGTACTCGCCATCCTCGGAGCCCTCGGTCAGCGGCGAGTTGTCGGTGATCGGCTCCTGGCCGAACTGCGGGGTAACTGGTGCGTAGAGATCGTATTCGATCTCTTCACCGTCCGCACCGTAGACGACGCCCGCGTCGGGGTCGACCTTTTCGACCGAGAAGTTCTCCTTAAACTCGATATCACGGTCGTTCCAGATCTCGTAGAGCTTGTCACGATACGGCTGGACACCAAAGTGGTGTTCGGCGTTTCGCGTCATGATGACCTCGACATCGTCACGAATGCCCTGTCGCTGGAAGTAGTCCTCCGCGAGCATCGCCATCTTCAGCGGCGCGCCAGGACACTTGATCGGCGTGTCGGGCTGAGTGACGAGGAACGTCCCCCCGTCGAAGTTCTCGAGTGCGTCGCGCATCTCGAGCGCCGCCTCGTAGTGGTAGAACGGGTAGACATCGTCGTGGTCTTCCCAAGCCTCGGTCAATCCGGGCATCGCGCTCGGATCGAGTCGGTGGCCAGTCGCAACAACGAGATAATCGTACTCGAGTTCGTCACCGTCCGCGAGGGAAACGGTCTGTCCGTCAGGGTCGACACCCGTTACGGCGTCGTGAACGAACTCGACACCCGGCTTAAGAAGGTCATTGATATTCCGAGACTGGTCAGGCTCGAGGTACCCGAACGGAACCAGATAGAACGACGGCTGATAGAAGTGGTCAGTGCTTTTATCAACTACAGTGATCTCAGCTTCGTCGTCATCCAGTTTGCGACGGAGGATATTTGCCGTCATGGCTCCGCCGGAACCGGCACCCAGTATGGCTATTTTAACCATGTACACATGAATATTACAGTCTAGGGCATCTAAACACACGTCTTTGAGAAACAATTGTGTGAGAAAGAGCGAAGCGACGATTATACCGAAAATATTGCCTAGTCATCCGTCGCGTCGACGTGGCAGTTGCTGGCTATAGTAACAACTGAACCGGTTGACACACCCACCGCACTGGCCGCGCTCCCGTCGGGCGAATAGGTATGCCGTGACGGCCAGTAGCTACTATAGGCTACGTCCACAGCGGATATTCACAGGTGGTTTTCAAGCAGTTCAAACGCTCGCTTCGAACCCGCTAGGACTCTTCGGTATCGGATTCGACTGGCGCATTGATCAGGTTCCCCCACTCGATCCACGAGCCATCGTAGTTAGAAACTATCTGGTACTCGAGCAGTTCTGAGAGCACAAACCAGACGATCGACGATCGTTCCCCGACATGGCAGTAGACGATGGTCTCCGTCTCGGGGGTGCTACCGTGGTTTCGGAACAGTTGCTCGAGCGTTGATTGATCTTTGAACTGTCCGTTTTCGTCAATTACCTCAGACCACGTTATGTGGATCGTGCCTGGGATATGACCTGCAGTGCGAGCCTCGGGCAGATCCTTGTTTGGCGGTTGTGTTATATCACCATGATACTCCGGTGAGGAGCGTACGTCAACGATAGCGACATCCTGTGCGAGCGCCGTTTCGATGTCAGCTCGATAGGCACGAATCCGCTCATCGGGAGCGTGTGCGCTGTACTCCTGTGGAGTTATCTCAGGCTCTTCAGTCGTCATCGGATAGCCAGACTCGGTCCACCGTTGCTTTCCACCATCGAGGAGTCTAACGTCGGTGTGGCGATAATACTTGAAGAGCCAGTAGAGATACGCCGCATACTGATTGTGGTGGGTGCTGTAGATTACGACCGTACTCTCTTGTGTGATTCCACGCGCACCGACATACTTTTCGAAACACCGCTTGTCAGCGACTCCACAGCCATCAACGTCGACAAGATCACCGAGGATATCGACCTGGATAGCCCCTGGGATGTGTCCCTGATCGTACTCGGCGTCTGCCTCTACAAGTCGAAGTTCCGGATCGTCCTGTTCAAATTCCGAGAGGCGGTCTTCCACCCACTCCGGCGAAACAAGAACTGAGGATCCGGTATCACTCCCAGCACCGCAAGAATCGGTATTGAGTTTGTAGCAAGTCTGGCGCCCATCGTGAAGCGCAGGAGATGAATCGATAAGATCAGCTTCGTCGAGTTGATCCAGCCCATATCGCGCCGTTCGCGAAGAGAGCATCGTCTCCTCCGTCAATCCCTTAAGTGTCATTGGGCCGGCGTCTTCGAGTGTTTTATAAATAAATTTTGAGCTCGGCGGCAAATCCTCGAGTGCGGCTTTAGTGTGGTTATCCGCCATGGCTGGTCTATAGCGGATTAGTGCGTCCGCATATACAATTCTTTCGTCCCCGATCCAACCACAGCTACGATCACGAACTGCTTTCACATTGATTCGATCGTTAGCTTACCAACTTACGGAAATATTGCGAATCTCTTTACACGCACACCCATGTAATCCGATACTTGTTCCCGCAATAATTTCACCTTCCTAAGCCGCGATGGGGATTGTATCTATCAAATATTATATCAAATTAAGAACTGTAGTAATTAACTCTGTGGTAGATCATTTTCTCAATGTTAGGCGTTCGAATACTAAACCATTATGCTAATATTCACATCGCACAAATAAACAACTGCCGTTGAACGTATTCACCTCTTACGAGCAGTAATCACCGACTGCTCGTGGGCCAACAACGGCCCTTCACCTTCATCATAAATCCGAAGAGCGGCGTCCATTGTCTACTTCGAGAATCGCTCTTCGGAAGCAGATTGTTGGTCGAACAGAGCTGGCGCTGTGAAAGCGTAGCGGGCAAGGGTGATGCGTCGGCATCACCCAACTATGTTCCCAGTTGAAGTGTTTCGTTCGGAGACGAGCGCCGCGAACCTGCTCTAGTACGTGAGAGAAGTTTTGGGGCTGGAGTGAGATGACTGATGAACAGTGAGCAGCGATCGTCGAAAGGATGTTGTTCGACATCTTTCTGATGAGGACCTTGATCGACTCCTGACTGAGGCGGACGGTCCAAGGTCATCCGCCGTCTTACCTTCGTGAAGAATCTCTATGAAAGAGATACGCTTGAAGAAGCAGCTAACCGGGTTGGCAAGTCTGAATCAACCGGAACGACACGAACATCAAGAAACCCCTCGAGAAGAACGTACGCAGGTTCGCAGTTACAAAACACCCCTCGAGAAAGTGTCCAGACGTCGCTTACGCTCACCTGGCGAGAATCGTTGACGCTGATCCACGCACCGTCGTCTAACGTTCGCAGTGCGATCGGCATACATGCCGTATGCTCGCCAGAAGCCTTCCTCCATCGCCTTGTGCAACGCTTACCGATTCGGACAGAATCCGGAAATCTATGTCACTGTTTTGATGGTGATGATGGACCGGCCGCGTACTGAGAAGATATCGTTGCTGAATATGGCTTATATGAAAATAAGACTAGCATTTGTCATAAATACAAAAACCGCAGACGGCTACAGCTGTAGCTGTCTGCGGTAAATGAAGTATGAATGAAAGCGGCGAAACGGATTTCCCAGAGGCTCGCGCACTCCAGTACTCGCCGGAACGCAGGCGGGCTTATCTTCCGTGTTCGGGATGGGTACGGGAGGAACCCCGCCGCTGTGGCCGCTGTAATGCCGACCGGCGGAATCGAACCGCCGTCAGCCCACTGTCGGTCGATACCCATCTGGGTATCACGCGATATGAATGGAGGCGGCGAAACGGATTTCCCAGAGGCTCGCGCACTCCAGTACTCGCCGGAACGCAGGCAGGCTTATCTTCCGTGTTCGGGATGGGTACGGGAGGAACCCCGCCGCTGTGGCCGCCGTAACGCCGATCAACGGAATCGAACCGTCGTCAAACCGTAATCGGTGGTCTCTCTGACCGAGTGTATGTGTAGTCCAGTTTGCGTCCGGACCCGTTCTCGCGTCACGGATCCAATGCGATGTGATATGAATGTGTGGCTTGGCCGATTAGTGCTCGCGGACTCAACGCCTCGTTGCCTTGGCGCGTACATCCCGAGTCTATCGATCTCGTCTTCTACGAGTGGCCTCAGTGGTATCTCTTTTCCAGGTGGGTTTCGAGCTTAGATGCGTTCAGCTCTTACCCCGTGGTGCGTGGCTGCCCGGCACGTGCTCTTTCGAACAACCGGTACACCAGTGGCACCCATTCGTAGTTCCTCTCGTACTATACGAACGTTCCCGTCAGATACCTCACACCCCCAATAGATAGCAGCCGACCTGTCTCACGACGGTCTAAACCCAGCTCACGACCTCCTTTAATAGGCGAACAACCTCACCCTTGCCCGCTTCTGCACGGGCAGGATGGAGGGAACCGACATCGAGGTAGCAAGCCACCCGGTCGATATGTGCTCTTGCGGGTGACGACTCTGTTATCCCTAAGGTAGCTTTTTTGTCAGCAATTGGCCGCATCAAGCAGCCTAATTGGTTCGCTAGACCACGCTTTCGCGTCAGCGTCCGTCGTTGTGCCGGACACTGTCAGACTTCCTTATGCTCTTGCGCTCTTTCTCGGGTCTCCGACCCGAGTGAGGAAATCTTGGGGCGCGCTCGATATCTTTTCAAGCGCGTACCGCCCCAGTCAAACTGCCCGGCTACCAGTGTCCTCCGCCAGGAGTGAGAGTCGCAGTCACCATCGGGTAGTATTTCAATGTTGCCTCGGTGGCCCGCTAGCGCGGGTACCTGTGTAACGGCTCCTACCTATGCTGCACAATGGCGACCACGTCTCAGTGACAGCCTGCAGTAAAGCTCTATAGGGTCTTCGCTTCCCCTTGGGGGTCTCCAGACTCCGCACTGGAACGTACAGTTCACCGGGCCCAACGTTGGGACAGTGGCGCTCTCGTTGATCCATTCATGCAAGCCGCTACTAAAGCGGCAAGGTACTACGCTACCTTAAGAGGGTCATAGTTACCCCCGCCGTTAACGGGTCCTTCGTCCCCTTGTAAGGGGTGTTCAGATACCCGCACTGGGCAGGATTCAGTGACCGTACGAGTCCTTTCGGATTTGCGGTCACCTATGTTGTTACTAGACAGTCGGAGCGCCCGAGTCACTGCGACCTGCCTCTTCGCGAGGCAGGCATCCCTTATTGCGAACGTACGGGACTAACTTGCCGAATTCCCTAACGTCGGTTGCTCCCGACAGACCTTGGCTTTCGCCGCCACGAGTACCTGTGTCGGATCTCGGTACGGACAGTGTGCTCGCCTTTTCACGGGCTCTGGGTTGACCTGACTTGCGCTATCCTGCCGTTCGCTCGCTTCGTGCCATTACGGCTTCCACGAACTTTGACAGTTCGACTGGGCGAAAGCCCAGCTCAGGCGGCCCCAAAGCGTTGGCTTTGAGTGCACACTGGCATAGGAATATTAACCTATTTCCCTGTTGTCAGCTTCGACTTACGGGCTGACTTAGGACCGGCTAACCCTCAGCTGATCAGCATTGCTGAGGAACCCTTACTCGTTCGGCCGTCGGGGTTCTAACCCGACTAACGCTGCTACTATGACCAGGATTTTCGTTACTGAACGGTCCACATGATCTCTCGACCATGCTTCCGCCCGAACAGAACGCCAACCTACGGGATCATCCGATCAAGGATGCCGCTAGGTCTCGGTGGTGGACTTGAGCCCCGATCATTTTGGGCGCCTCAAACCTCGGCCGGTAAGCTGTTACGCTTTTCTTAGAGGGTAGCTGCTTCTAAGCTCACCTCCCGGCTGTCTAGGGCTTGAGACCACCTTCGATCGCACTTAGTCCACACTTGGGGACCTTAACCCAGCTCTGGGTTGTCTCCCTCACGGTACACAGGCTTACCCCGCGCACCGGACTCCCTGCGTCAAACGGCGTTCGTAGGTTCGGAGTTGGACAGGGGGGCGCACTCCTCTCGGAGTGCGGTCCCCCAATCCGTTGCTCTACCCCACGAACTACCTCGGCAGAGGTCATGCTTCGACATGTTTCGGTTGGAACCAGCTGTTTCCGGACTCGATGGGCCTTTCACCCCTAGACGTAGATCACGAGAGGGTATTGTAGGACACCAACTCTAACAGGCCTCCACGTGCCTTTCGGCACGCTTCACCTTGTCCACGCCTAGATCGTCCGGTTTCGGGTCGTGCCCGTTTGACTCCCCGCGCTTGAACACGGTGACCCTGGTGCAAAGCACTGCGGTCATATCGGTTTCCCTGCGCCTTCCCTGATGATCAGGTTAGACTCGTCAAACAGGCACACTCCCTGGTTCGTTTTTCAAAACGTACGACAGAACACCGGCTTCCCATACGGCTTACTACAGGCTCGCGCCTGATTCATTTGATACGGGACCTTTTGTGCCCTGTCGCTCTATCGCCAACTGAGTTCACGCCCTATTGCACCTCCCTTTGTGGGGTGCTTTTCAGCGTTCGTTCACACTACTTGTTCGCTATCGGTCTTGAGGAGTGTTTAGTCTTCGCGGTCGATGCCCGCGATATTCACGAGGGATATCCAACCCCCGATACTCTGGAGCTGACTCGTTCCGTACTCGACGACACTACGGGACTGTCACCCTGTTTCGTGCTCTATTCCAAGAGACTTCCTGTCGTCTTTCGAGAAGTGATCGTCAGTCCGAACACCACATTGCCCGAAGGCTTCGGTTTGGACTGTGTCGCGTTCATTCGCCATTACTAACGACATCACGTTCGTTTTCTTTTCCTGTCGATACTAAGATGTTTCAATTCTCGACGTTCCCCATTGCGCGAAGCAATTGCGGTGGGGATTCCCATTCGGAGATCCCAAGTTCTTTGCCTCCGTGCGGCTCCCTTGGGCTTATCGCAGCTTGGCACGTCCTTCTTCAGCTCTCAAGCCGAGCGATCCACCAGCTGGCACAGTAGCCACGTTCATCGGATCGGCGTTGCGACAAAGTCGCAACGTTATAGTGACCCGGGAACGGGTCCAGTGGACGCCTGGACTACACGTACACACGGTCTCATCTGCACGCCGGTAGACGGCCGGCCTGCATTGACCCTTCCCACCCACACTTACGCGGGGTGGTGCATCAGTTCAGTCGTACTCGATCACAATCCCGTCTCCCACTTAAGGGCACGGATCTGTGACCGGTACGAGTCATGGACCCACAGGGATTCGAACCCTGGGCATCCTCCTTGCAAAGGAGGCACTCTACCACTGAGCTATGGGCCCACGTCCGCCCAGACGGGCGGACAGAGATATACGTGTTAGCCTCGGTAGTTCTAAGGTGCCCGATCGGCCCAGCGATGGGTCAATCGAACGTGGATTGCATAGCGCAAAGCGCTATGACTTCTGGGCTGGGGCATCGCCCCAGTCCCGGTCTGTGGAGGTGATCCAGCCGCAGATTCCCCTACGGCTACCTTGTTACGACTTAAGCCCCCTTGCGAAGCCCAGATTCGACCGCCGTTGCGGCGGCCTCATCCGGACCTCACTCGGGTGCTTTGACGGGCGGTGTGTGCAAGGAGCAGGGACGTATTCACCGCGCCCTTCTGAGGCGCGATTACTACCGAATCCAGCTTCATGAGGGCGAGTTTCAGCCCTCAATCCGAACTACGACCACGTTTCGGAGATTAGCGTCCCCTTTCGGGGTTGCATCCCACTGTCGTGGCCATTGTAGCCCGCGTGTCGCCCAGCACATTCGGGGCATACTGACCTACCGTTGCCCGTTCCTTCCTCCAGTTTGGCACTGGCAGTCTACCTAATGTACCCAGCTACCTCAAGGGTACTGCTGGCAATTAGGCATGCGGGTCTCGCTCGTTGCCTGACTTAACAGGACGCCTCACGGTACGAGCTGACGGCGGCCATGCACCTCCTCTCAATGGCTCAGGTAAGCTCATCACACTGACCGTCACTGCACATTGTCGATGCTGGTGAGATGTCCGGCGTTGAGTCCAATTAAACCGCAGGCTCCTCCGGTTGTAGTGCTCCCCCGCCAATTCCTTTAAGTTTCATCCTTGCGGACGTACTTCCCAGGCGGTCTGCTTCACGGCTTCCCTACGGCACAACGCAAACTCGTAGTTTGCGTCACACCTAGCAGACATCGTTTACAGCTCGGACTACCCGGGTATCTAATCCGGTTCGTGACCCGAGCTTTCGTCCCTCACCGTCGGATCCGTCTTCCAGAGGCGCTTTCGCCACCGGTGGTCCGTCCAGGATTACGGGATTTCACTCCTACCCCAGACGTACCCCTCTGGTCTTCCGGTCCCAAGCCGAGCAGTTTCCACCGGACGCCTGTGTGTTAGGCACACAGATTTCCCGATAGACTTGCACGGCCAGCTACGGACGCTTTAGGCCCAATAATAGCGGTCATCACTCGTGCTGCCGGTATTACCGCGGCGGCTGGCACCGGTCTTGCCCAGCACTTATTCTACCACCTCCTTACGGTGGTGAAAAGCGAGGACTATATGCCCTCGCACTCGGAGTCCCCTTATCGCACTGGCGTGCAGTGTAAAGGTTTCGCGCCTGCTGCGCCCCGTAGGGCCCGGTATCTTGTCTCAGATACCGTCTCCGGGCTCTTGCTCTCACAACCCGTACCGATTATTGGCACGGTGGGCCGTTACCCCACCGTCTACCTAATCGGCCGCAGCCACATCCTATGGCGCCTGAGCGTTTCGGATTCCCAGCAGTTCCAGCTTGGGAATCGTATTCCGGATTGGCCTCAGTTTCCCGAGGTTATCCGGATCCATAGGGTAGTTTGGCCACGTGTTACTGAGCTATCTGCTACGAGTACAAACTCGTACAACTAGCATGGCTAAATCGGACTCCAATAGCAATGACCTCCGGCAGGATCAACCGGAATGCTATCTACTCCCAACCACTGTTGGGAGGGTTCATTTGGCGGTGAATGTTCGAATACACACTCACACATAAATGGGTCCACGTTCGGTGACCACGATCGACGACCGATCAGGCGTCACCGAACTACCAAGGCTAACATCAGACCCCATCTATACGGCGGACCGCAGGTGTGGAGTCCTCATCTTCTGCGTATTAATCCATAATCCCCGGTTCCTATATAAGGCCTGCGAACCAACCGTCCAACGAGAGTGAGTACCAACCACGATTAAAAGACATTTACAGCAGTATGTACTCGGACCACTCAACTAACAGGAAAAATAAGCCGATCCAATAGTGGAACAGACAACATCGGCTTTTCGAGCGACCACACTATTAAGTTCAGTAAGCACGAGATAGTACGAAACGAGTCGCCGGAGAACGAGACGTACAAACCGTCTCATCCGACAGTACAATGGCCACAGACGAAGTATACCGAATTCACTGGCTCGACCTGGGATCCGATTCGACACGAGCACATCTTGGTTCTGGCATCCTTTCTGCCGGATACTCGCGCGCACGCGCGGACAATTGGAGTAACTGAGATTATACATCCAACTGAATCCACATCCTAGGTTGACACGGCAGGGGCGGTCCTCAAACAGGTTATACGCTGAACAGGCGCAATACCACGTCGTTTACGGCGTGGACACGCGCCGTCACTTGATGGCGCTTTCCACCGACGAGAGCATAGACCGAGTTTCCAATCCAAACCTTCAAGTTATAAAAACTACACGATGACAAGGTCAGGTTGGAACGGAGCGGTTTCCGAACGACCTTCGGAGGCGGCCTGCCCGCCCGTTCAACGAGGCAGTATCCGAAACGCCGACGTGGTGAACGCGAACCCTTGAAGGGTTCGTCTCGGTGCCCGTCGGTCGAGAAAATCCACGATACCTCTGAATCCGTCGAAGTGTCAGCATCCCCCTACTGGCAAAAACAACAGATGGGAGTCAACGACGCGGAGGATAGGAGTAACAGCGGTTTGGCACCGTCCTCAGAAATCTCCGATTTCTGATGGGCTGCACGAGAACTCCGTTCTCGTGAACGCCAGTCAGCCACCGACCACGACGACTGGGTTAAACGGGCCCCGTGAAGTGGCGGCGTCCATGGTTGCAAACCTGAAACTCCCACCGCTCGGGATTCCTGCGTTAACGAGACGCGTGAGTGGTCTGCATCACTGCTGAATCGTGGCTACGCCGGTACGCTATTCGAATCCGGCGACTCGAGCGAACGCGTCTGAAACGAGTATTCAAACCAAACCCCGATCACTCTTGCGTCTCGTTCGTACACCAGAACGCTCGAGTGGTCAGCATAACTTTTGAATATCCGGGAGGAATGTTTTGATCCAGTTGTCGGCGAAGCTGACGCGTTTGGATAGGTCCAGGAAGGTGTTAGTAACGAACTGCTTGAAGTGGTCCTTTCCTTCGAAGACTTCTGGCGAAATCTTCCGTTTGAGCGTCTTCCAGAGCGGTTCGATGGCATTGAACATCGGCGAGTACGGCGGGAGAAAGACGAACTCGATGCCGAGTTCGTCGGCCCGTTGCTGGGTGAGTTTCGCATGATGACCGCCATCGTTGTCTGCGATGAGCAGAATCCGCCCAACCGGATTCTGCTCACGGATTGCCTCTAACGCTGCGCAAATACTCTCTTTCGTCGTTCGTTTCCGAAAGATGAGCGTACTCTTGCCGAGTAATGCGTAGAAGCCAAGCGTTTTCCAGGGGACTGTCACCAGTGGTTTGTCGATTTCCACGGTTCGATCGTACGACCACATTCGCTGGGAGTTCTCGAACGGTTGTGGCCACGAAGCGTCGAAGAAGCCGAGAACGAGTGGTTCATCACCATTTTCTTTCGTGAGCGCCTCTCCCAGGCGCTCACGAAAATCCTTCTCAGCATCCGGTGATTGTCGCGGGTCCATCGGTCGTGGTTTTGCGTACTGCATTCCATCACCACGGAGAATTCGAGCAAGGTGGGATCGATCGTACGTCACGCCGTATCGGTCCCAAAGAAGATCGTCGATCTCCTGTGGTGTCCACGGTTGACCGTCTTCGAGGAGTGTAAAGAACTCGTCAAACTGTTCAGAGGAGAGCTTCGCGGGGCGGCCGCCCGCGAAGCTCGGTCGAAGTCCATCGACTCCACCTTCGTTCCAGGCTTTGAGCCAGCGTCCACCGGTTGGTTGGGACGCACCGACACGTCGTGCAGCCATTTTGTCAGTGTCGCCGAGAGAGACGTTCTTGATGAAGCAGAGTCGTCGGACGAGACGGGTCTCGTCCGCCTTCTGGGCTTCATTGATTGCTTCGTCAAGCTGTTTTTCCGACAGATGCTTCACCATTTCAGTCCGACGGGTTGTCTTCATCAGAGTCTATACGCACCCTGCAGATTCAAACATAGCGCCGACCACTCCCGCGTTCTGGGGACGTCTTCAGGCGCAGAAGGATGTCAACCGCAACGCTCGCTATCTCGAGGACAAAGAGCTCGCGACGCATTCGGTCGATGAAACCGCGCTTATTCTTTATAACGAGCGAGGAAGATGCCGACACAGTTTTCAAAAACCACGTCTCCGTGCGGAACCACGACCTGAGCAACGAGTCGGGTGACCGGTGTCGATTCGAGACAATGGTCGCCGGTGTCGCCACCGCCTCGAAATACGGGCGACATGGTGTACATCCGCGATCGATAGGGACCATCGAAACAGGTCTCGAGACGGTGGCTGACGGTTCACAGGTGGGTGATATGCCGGTGTTCGTTGAGACGCTGGCCGACCAGCACCAAGCGTCGAACTTATCCGCAAACGTGGCGGCCAGCGGAGATTAACACCAAAAAAGAACTTGTGACATAGTGTTAGTCTATCTGATAGAAGGTCTGCTCGAGACACTCAAAACTGCCGACTGCACTGGGTTTCTGACCGGCTACAGAAGAGTACAGGCGAAGAGATTGGGAGGTGCAAAAAATAGCCAACGATAGCCAACCGCCGTCTCCAAACGGAGTAGCAGTGATTTCTCGAGCAGTTGTTCGGATGCGACAAACACGTAATTGCCAGCTGATGGCCTATCGCGTCTCCAGTCATGGGAGGCGACGAAGTGGTATGTAGTTTGATCAGCTGGCTAGAATGGTGTTGGAAATACTAGCCAGACGACTCTTCTTCGGAGTCAGGTTCAAGCTCGGGGGGAAGGCCGATATGTTTGAGACCAACCTGATCTTCGATCGTGAACTGATACAGTTTGGTGTTCTCCGATGCACTGGCCCGTTCGAACACATCCGGACGCCACCGGAGTTCAATGTCGTCCTGAATCTCGTCTCGTTCGTCCGCTGAGACCTCGTCGATGGTACCAGTAAGAAGGACGCTCGACCAATTAAACGGTGTGTCCGCTCGGTAGACGAGAAATCGAGCGGCGTCCGCATGATCGGTCAGTTCTGCTTTCCGACTACTGGAGCCGAGGACATACAGGATGTAGAGACATGACTCCCCATCGAAAGAAAAAGACAGGGGACGCATAATCGGTGCGTCATCTGTCGAGAGTCCAAGCACCCCGACGGTCTGGCTCGACAGAAACCCCTGTATCTCATCATCATCCATTTCAACCATGCCATAGTCGCTGAGCTCGTCAACGGTCATCGGATGAAAAAATGAGATGGGCCTCCTAAGCTGTTTGTTGGATTCTCACATACTGTTCAGAGCGCTGATCCCTCACAGACGGCCACGACGGTTCGGCGACAGCGGTCTCTCGATCTGACTGAAATAGCACGGCGACAGGACCGTGAAACGCCTCGAGGCCAAACACCGAAATGCGCCTTAATCGGCCTGTGGACGGAGTCAACATTCTCCAAGACAGAGCGCTTTTTGCGGTCTGAAATAGTCACAGAGTATGAACGATGAAACGGTCGGGATCGTTCTCGTGCTGATCTCTGCGATTGGGTTCGGCACGCTCGGCATCTTCGGGATGCTCGCTGCCGAAGAAGGGGTCTCGATTCCGACGGTACTCGCGTTGCGGTTTGGGCTCGCAACAGTCGTCCTCTGGATGGTTCTCCGACTGCGGGGCCGATTTCGATTACTTACCGGTCGAACGCTCGGGATCGCACTCGCACTTGGCGGAGTTGGGTACGCCACTCAGAGCGGGCTCTACTTTCTCGGCCTCGAGTTTCTGACAGCCGGGATGGTTGCGATCGTGCTCTACACCTATCCGGCGTTCGTCGTCTGTATCGTCGCGATCACGAACCCGAGTCGAGTTACGAAACGACTGTTGATCGCACTCGGTCTCTCGATCGGCGGCGTCGTGCTCATTACCGGTGCAGATCCCGTCGGCGTCGACCCTCGCGGGATCGCGATCGTACTTGGAGCAGCGGTTGCGTACTCACTGTACATCGTCGTAAGCCAGCGAGCGCTTGTGACGACCGACGCCGAGGTACTAACAGCGTTCGTGCTACCGGCTGCAGCCGGCAGTTTCATTGCATTCGGTGTGGGCACAGACACACTCGCGATGCCGGGCAGCGTCTCCGCCTGGGGAGTCATCCTCGCGATCGCGATCTTCGCGACAGTAGTTCCCGTTCTCACCTTCTTCGCTGGCATCGCGAAAATCGGAGCCAGTCGTGCAAGCATTATCAGCACAGCCGAACCGGTCGTTACAGTCACACTCGGGGTACTCGTGTTAGGAGAGGCAGTCACAATCGTAACGGCCGTCGGTGGGCTACTCGTTATTATAGGCGTTATCCTCATCCAGCTCGAGGGATCCTGACACGTGAGTTCATAACGAGAGCGAGAGTAAATCGACACCCTGAAAACACCACCATGTCCGCAGTTCTACATCACCACGTTCTATCGAGAGCAGTGACAACAGTGACAGAAACAACGGACACGGTGGTGTCCGTGCCGACTACATTTCCTTCCCGTGGCCAGTTATCTTCAGGACCAGCTGCCGAATAGCGACACGAAAACAGGACGGGAAGCTACGCTTGTCGGCGCGTCTTGCGGATCTGTTCTGGGACTTCGTCAATATGCTCGAGAGCGACTTTCAAAAGCGCGTCGTGGACTTCGCGAGTTTCGTCGTCACGAATACCCATCCGTCGAAGTTCGGGCGTCACGACGATCCCGAGTTGGTCCTCGAGATCATCCCACGTCTCGCCACGGGCGTACAGTGGCTTCTGACGAACATCGCTGTATTCGAAGGCTGGGCCGGTCGACGCCGCTTTGTCATTGTCGTGTGCCTGTGTGGATGCGGTTTGAGCGGTCGTCGTCTCCGACTGACTCGAGTCATCGGCTGTCGCAGGGTCGTCGACCGGCTCGTCGCCGTCGGCATCGTCGCTTCCAAGATCATCGAAGGGGTTCGTCATCGATCGATCCCTCCGTTGGCAACGATCGCCGCGAGTTCCTCGTAGCACTCGATTTGATCGCTTTCTGGGTCGTACTCCTGAAGTGGCTTGTTTTCTTGGAGCGACCGCGAGAGCGAGGATCGGTATCGGATTCCCGGTTTCGGTGTGGATATCTCGCCTGCGTCGATCCGTTCGAACTCGGTGGCCGTGATCCGGGCAAACTCCGGCACAGCCTCCTTGAGTGGCTGGCCCGGGTTGACCTCATAGCTCGCCGTGTTCAGGTTCTCGAGCAGTTCCCGGTCTTCGGTCTGTTGGTCGATACGGTCCGAGAGTTTGTTCGGGACAACTGCAAGCACGTCGACATCGATGTATTCGCGAGCCGGTTCGATGAGTCGTTCCATCGTTCGTTTGTAGCCCCCGATCGCACTCGAACCCGGTTCGATCGGAATCATGACGTTGCCCGTCGCGACCAGCGCATTGTTGTTCAACATTCCTGGATATGCCGGGCAGTCAAAAACGATGTACTCGTACTCGTCGCCGAGAAGTGGGTCGACAATCTTTGATTTGACACGGGCCGATCCTTGCATCGCACCGGCGAGATCGTTCTCGACGTCCTCGAGCGTGTTCGACGACGGCAGCAGATCGAACTCGTACTCGGTTGGCTGGATAAGATCATGCGGCGTCGCCGTTCCCTCGAGGATGACATCGCCGAGGTTTACCTCGCCCTGGTACGCGTCCTCGAAGCCGAGACCATTCGTTGCATGACCGTTCGGATCGAGGTCCGCGAACAACGTTTCGCCCCGCTCGGCGAGCTGTCGGGCGAGGTTCATCGAGGTCGTTGATTTGCCAACGCCGCCTTTGAGGATAACGACACTTACTGCGCGTGGCTCGTGTTCTGCTGCCATAGTGTGACTCCGTCCGCCAACAATAGGCACCTATTGTACAGCGAATGCCTGTTTTAGCGGACAGTTCGTATATTCAGACAATCACACTTAGTTCTACTGTAGGTAGTTGCAATAGGTAGCTTAGCTACCTCGTGTGGGCAAGGTGGCTTAGATGAGCCAGGCAAGACAGGTGAGTTAGGCAAGGTACCTATTGCACCTATTGTACCTATTGCACCATATTGAGGTTTATCGACGCCGTCAGTAAGATCAATGTTCTCCTACCGAAAGCAGAGAGACGACTGTTGGATGGAGTCACCCGACATCTATCGGCGGCTCACTCGAGTCCGATCCATCCCCCTAACATTATATAGAATGTCATGGTAAATGTTGACGCATCATGAAAGCAGTAATGTTAGAAGAGTTCCAAGAGCCCCTGGAAGTCCAGGACGTCGAGCGTCCAGAACCAGAGCCGGATGGGGTCGTAGCGAAAGTCAATGGCTGTGGCGTCTGTCGGAGTGATTGGCACTGTTGGCAAGGTGACTGGGACTGGTTCGGATACAGACCCGACCCACCACACATTCTGGGCCACGAACCCTGTGGAACCATCGTAGAAGTCGGCGAAGACGTCGAAACGGTCTCCGAAGGAGATCACATCGCCATTCCGTTTAATTTCGCGTGTGGAAAGTGCGAACTCTGTCGGAACGGACGCGAAAACATCTGCGAAAATCACGTCGGACTTGGATTCATGAACGAGGCACCAGGAGCCTTCGCAGAAGAAGTCCATGTCCCAAACGCCGATATAAACGCAGTCCCGCTGCCGGACGAAATCGACCCGGATACAGCTGCCGGAATTGGCTGTCGCTTCATGACGTCGTACCACGGGATGGCCCACCGAGGTAACGTGGGTAACGGCGAAGATGTTGTCGTCCACGGACTGGGCGGTATCGGGCTGTCAGCGGTTCACATCGCGAATGCCCTCGGTGCGAACGTCATCGGCGTCGACCTCTTCGAGGAGAAGTTAGAGAAAGCCGAACAGCTCGGTGCCGTTACGACGGTCAACGCTTCGGAAGTAGACGATCCAGCGAAGGAGGTCCGTGATATTACCGACGGAGGTGCAGACTGCTCGGTTGACGCACTCGGAATCGCGACGACGTGCCAGAATGCGGTCAACTCACTTGGAAAAGGTGGTCGCCATGTTCAGATCGGGTTGACCACGTCCGAAGAGGAAGGGAAAGTGTCGCTTCCGACTGATGAGTTCGTCGCAAAAGAGATCGACTTCCGGGGATCGCTTGGACTACAACCGTCCCGTTACCCCGAGATGCTCGACATGATCAAAACCGGAAAAATCGATCCCAAGGAACTCGTCTCCGAAACGATCGCCATCGAGGCGGTGCCGGACAAACTCGCGGCGATGAGTGATTACGACACAATGGGGATTCCAGTCTGTAACGAGTTTTGAGAGCCAGGCATCGTCTCTTATTTTAACAAGCTGATTACGCTGGTGTAGGTGTCGGACAGCAGATGAATCCAAGCATAGAACGGATACGGCCCACAGAGAGTCCGTACAAATTTGGCCGCGCAAACCGTTCCTGTCGAAGAACACCAGCTGAAGCCGGCAATGACGCTATTGGCCAGTAGAGTCACGACAACTGAGAAGTTTTGTCAACGCTTCCCCAAACACCACCATGTCCGCTGTTCTCATGGGGTAAGAACAGCGGACATCGTGGTGTCAAATCGAAAGACACGTTTGCAGCGAGCCAAGGGAGTTAGTGAAATTCGGTTAGCGACGTGTTCCCGTTAATCGAATCGAGTTCGTCGAAATGATTCTGGAGAGAATCGTGAACACCGACGTCGTCAAGAACGTCATCTAACGCAGAGAGCACGAGTTCGAGATCCATATCGAGTGTGTACTCGCGATAGGTGCCACCCCGGCGACCCTCGTTTCGCTCGGTGACCGAGACGAGACCGAGCATGGCGAGTTCAGAGAGATGATCGCGCATCCGCCGTGGGACAAGCGGATCACGACCAGCTCGCTGAGCAAAGCTCGTGTACCGCGGTCGAACATCTCGAGACCGAATCGGAGTTTCGTTCTGAAGATGGAGTGTAAGCAACGAGTACAAAACGAGGTGGCCATGCTGAGTCAGTCCGCTAATCCCCTCTTCGATACGGCCCCGTTCCAAGTCGTGACGACCTGCCTCAACGTGGTCTTCTGTGACGGTGGTCGTCTCTTCTTCTTCTCGAGCGAGATCGCCAGCTTTCATCAGGAGATCGATCGACTGTCGGGCGTCGCCAGCGTCTTTCGCTCCGTAGGCAGCACAGAGTGGAATCACTGCGTCGTCGAGGACGTCGTCGTGGAACGCAACAGCAGCACGTTGCTCGAGAATTTTCTGGAGATCGCCGGCGTCGTAGGCAGGGAAATGGATCTCCTGCTCACAGAGCGAACTCTTCACTTTAGGTGAGAGATCATCGCGGAAGGAGAAATCGTTCGAGATCCCAATGATCCCGATCTTCGCCGCAGAGAGATTGTTGTTCGCGCGTGCACGAGGGAGCTGATAGAGAATCGAGTCATCCTCGACGTGGTCAACTTCGTCGAGAACGATGAGATTGGTGCCGGCGATTTCGTCGAGATCGTCCCACAACATTTCGTAGACGGTTGCGCGTGGGTAGCCAGTCGTGCTGATCTGATTCGTTTCGTCACGGAGTTCGTTGACGAGGCGTGTTGCGATCTGATATGACGATGTGAGCCCATCACAGTTGAGAAACGTGAGATGCAGATCGATATCGTCGTACTGGCTCGCATCTTCCTCGAGATGAGAGAGGAGATACCGGGTCGCCGCAGTCTTTCCGACGCCAGTTTTGCCGTAGAGAAAGACATTGTTCGGTTGTTCACCGTTGATCACCGGTTGGAGTGCGGTCTGATACATCTGAATTTCTTCGTCACGACCGACGAGCCGCTCCGGTTGATAGTCTTCCCGCAACGCATCGCGGTTTTTGTAGATTTCAGTATCTCGTTCGAACAACCCCATTCGTGGTCACTCTGTGAGTGTTTTTCGGGAGTGTTTATAAAACCACCCTGTCCGGAGTGTCCGCTGTTCTATTCTTTTATAACAATTCTCGAAACACCCTCCCCCCACTTTGTCCGCAGTAACTAGCTGCGAAGGTGGGGGTGGGGGTGTGCGGAGGTCTTTGAATAGGGAAGGTTTTAAGACACCACAAAGAGAGTTAGTCCGTAATGCAGTTTTACAGCTGAGTTGCTACAGACTAGTGTACTAGATCAAACCAATCCTAGCTAGAAAGCAGATCGTTTCTCGGGGGTCCCCCCTTTGTTCGCAAGAACAGCGGACAAAGTGGGGGGAGGGTGTTGTCGTCCGCATCTTTTTATACCTTCTCGAACTCCCGGTGACTTCTCTCGTTCTTTTGTCTCGGTTCCCCCTCAAGCTCTTTCCCGACCAAAGCACATCTCGAGGCCATATACGCTTGTTCTCTCTATAGATGAGTGGTCCAATTCCAGATCGAATTACCGTTCTCTCATCTCTCTCAACACACCACTATGTCCGCTGTTCTTCGTGACAGAGCCCAAATCGTGTCAAGAACAGCGGACGTGATGGTGTGTTCTTTTATTTCATGCTCCCATTGAGCGGGCGACTCGAGACTCGGTTCCGAGACGACTCGTCCGTTGGACGCTGATCGCTACGCATGGGTACATGCACGCTTATTGTCTACAATTCCGTTGAGTCACCGTAGCTGATGGCACCAAGCAGCTCTGGACCACTTTCTCAGGGGGATCCGCTCGAGGACGTTCTCGTGGCGTGTCTCGAGAACAAAGGGACACTGTCGCCGAACTATCGCCAGAACTTCGAGCGGGTCGTCACTGACTGGATCGGATTCTGTGAACGCCGTGACGTCGAGACGATTGGCGCTGTCACCGATCGAACGATGGCTGGCTATGCGAGTTACCTCGCACGGCGTATCGAGGCCGGCAAATCCAACGATGTCGACGGTGGGATCACTGAGACGACGGCCTGGACGTACTACGATTACGTCTCGGCGTTCCTGTCGTGGGCAGTCAAATGGGGCTACATCGCTGACAACCCAGCCGAGAAAGCACAGGCTCGAGATAGCATGCCCGACCGTCCCTCGAGTGGCGAGTACGATCGACAGTTCTGGCAGCCCGAGCAGCGACAGGCCATCTTAGAATACGTCCAACAGCGTGCTGCCAGCGCCTACCAGGACCCAGTCGCCCCGAAACCGATCTTGCACAAGCGCCTTCGGGATCGTGCACTCGTTGCGATGATCGCCTTTTCGGGCGTCCGTGGAGGTGAGGTCCTGAAGGATCCGGCCGACTCGCGCCGAACTGGACTGCAGTGGAGCGACGTCGACCTCGAGGAGGGTGTCTGCTGGATCCTCGGTAAAAACCAGAACCGTGAGCCGGCCCAGCTTCCGGGCCAGGTCGTAGCGCCGCTCGAGCGCTGGCGTGGTGCGTACGATCCGCCAAGCGATGCGTGGCCAGTCTTTCCTTCGATGCATGTCCCGACGCTTTCGAGACGGATTCGGACGGCGCTTGGCGCCGACGAACGCGATCAGCTGGTTGCACAGCACCATCACTGGGAGATCGCGCTCGAGTATGGCGTTACGCCGCCTGCGATCACGACTGAGGGTGGTCGATCCGTGCTGAAGCGACTGAGCAGGCAGGCGGCTGTCCCCGGGTTAGCGCTCGAGGACGGCGAGTATCTCACGCTCCACGGTGGGCGGCGTGGCGTCGGCGAACTCCTGTATCGAGAGGTGAGCCACGAGCAGGCCCAGCGGACGCTTCGACACGCTGATCCCCAGACGACGAGTGAAATGTACTCGCATATCGAAACAAGCGAATTAGCTGAGGACAACACTGCCGTGTTTGAAAACGAGTGACCGCTTCTCCTGTGTGAACTCGGGTGTGTCCACACTCGAGTAGCATGGCTTGCACCCACTGCTGACGCCTGTGGGTAGTACGGTGAACCACTCCGCCCTACCGCGTTCGGGCCTACTCGGTCCTCGCTTGTTGAGGACAGAGCTTCCTGTTTCTGTCTCAAAACTTGCAGGAACAGATCCCACAGCGTTCTCAATCCAGCACATTGCTGGTATTCCACCCGTGGTGGAAGCCCCGGCGTTCACGCCGTCCTCAGAACGCAAGCGTTCTGATGGGCATCACAAACCTCCGGTTTGCTCAACGGGCGAGGATGTCACTCAAAAAGATCTCTGGCTCGAGAGTCTTCAGAGAGCGCTTCAGTAACCAGTTCTGACCGAATCGAAAATTGATACTGGTAGTATGAGCCGCCTTTCGGACCCTTGTTCTTTTCTTCGACATCAAGGAAGCCTTTCAACGTCAACTGGGAGAGACGATCGTGAACCGTCCGATCGGTACGGGGATCGATATCGATCTGGTTCGCTGCGATCCGATACCGCTTGTAAATCGCTGATCGCTTCGCTGGGAGTTCGTCTTCGGCTTCGAGCACCAACAATGCGTATAATGTAAGCTTCGAATGTGTTGGTACTCGCAACAACTCCTCCCATACCTTGTCGCGTTCTACTGCTCGATCGGCCTCTCGCACATGACGCTCAGTCACCATTTCTGCGTCTTCATCTCGAGCGAGATCTCCCGCTTTATACAGTCGGCGAAGCGCCTGCCGTGCCGATCCACTACTCTGCCCGGCGAATGCCGCAGCTAACGGGATTACGTTCTCGTCGAGGACGTCCTCATGGAACGCTTTGCCAGATCGCTGCTCAAGAATGCGCCGAAGCTGATTCGCGTCGTACGGTGAAAACAAAATCTCTTCATCACAAAGCGAGTCTTTCACTCGAGCCGAGAGATTATCTCGAAATGTGAAATCGTTAGAGATTCCGATAACGCCGATCTGGGTACTCTCAACGAGATTATTGTCGTTTGCCCGCGGAACCTGGTAGAGAATATCGTCGTCGTTTCCAATCGAGTCCACTTCGTCTAACACAATCAGGCAGTGAGTAGCCTCGAGATCGTTTAGATGGTCCCAGAGCATCTGATTGATCATCCCCGTGGGGTAGCCAGTAGTCTTTATCTTGTCATCGGGTTGCCGAAACTCGTTTATGAGATTTGCGGCGACTTGATAGCTTGAAGACAGCGATTTGCAGTTGAGAAAGACAGTGTGTAGATCGACATCTTTCATCGACTCGAGATCAGTGGAAAGGCGCTCGAGAACCAATTTTGTTGCGAGCGTCTTCCCAACGCCGGTCTGTCCGTAGAGAAAGAGGTTCTTCGGTTGGGCACCATTCACGACTGGCCGGAGAGCGGATTGATAAGCCATCAACTCCTCATCTCGTTCGATTAACGTCTGTGGGGTGTGACTATCGCGGAGGACGTTCTCGTCTTGAAAAATGGTCGAGTCACGAGTAAACGGCTCAAGTCCCATTGCGAATAACATTCAACCTCTCTATAATAAAACCACTTGTTCACGAGTTTCACGAGTTTCACGAGTCTCATTCGATGAACGGGATACCATCTTACTCCACCCCCACCCCCCACATTTCACGAGTGTTTAGCACCGAGTGGAGGGGAAACTTTGGGATCAGAGATATTTAATCTGGGAAAATTATAAGACACTATGAAGACAACCAGACACGTAGTAACGATATAATTCTTTTTTCACCAGACGAAAGTCTCTAAAAGAACTCTCAGACATTGTTTCTGTTCTAACCTTCTGTTTCTAACTCTCGTGAAAAGTGGGGGGAGGGGGCGAAATCCAGCGTCGTGTCGTCTCGACTCGGGTGTTCACGTTACTTCCACTTCGAGATCGGAAACCCTCTTTCGTCGCCGTCCCGAGCGAAGACAAAGATAATCCCTTTCGGACCGACCAGGTACGGTCGTTCCGACGTCATCGTCCTCGAGATCATCTCGGAGGACAAGCGTGAGTGCGAGTACCTGATCGTCGAGGTGAAGAATGGTTCCAACGAGGACGGGGATTACTTCGGCTCTGAGTGGAACAGTCTTCTGGTGGTTCAAGATCTCGCTGAGGAGACTGCCTCACTCGAAAAACAATCTGATCGCGAGATTGCCATTCTTTAGGCTTCTGAGTTGGAGAACGAGTTAGAAACGATTCTCCATGAGGTTGTGTAACAGTAGCTAGTAGTACAATCACTTTACTTAGAATCATACATTAAACTCAATCGGGCAGTTCGATAACTACGTGTACTTATTTGCAGTTTTCTAAATTACAAATATTATAGCTCACAATACTGTTATAATCTCTGAAAACGTAATAGTAAGGGTTTGACTCAGTTCAATTGTACTGGCTCTAACCAAATCTTTGATATAACTAGAATACAGACATACATAGAATTATTATAATATTTTCTACATATTCGGTGAGGGAGATGGGTCAATGTGCTCAGAGGTCCGTCGTGCACTTTTCAGCCGCTGTATTGCTCAGTTTCGACAGAAGAAGCGGAGCTCCAGCAGTAACGGCATAGGTGCCGTCATTTGCGATTATTTTGTAGTGACAAATTTCAGTCTCGTTCTGATCTCTACTCTTTCGATTTCAAGGGTTTTACTACTCCGTCGGGTACAATTCCTGGCTTAGACTGTATTCTGAATCACGTCGACCTCCTTATTACGTCCTAAGAAGTGCCCGACGGGGCTATTAGCTTATTTGAAGCCGTTTAGGCTGTCCTGTACCTCCAGAATCATCCAAAGAAAGGCTAGGGTACAACGGTGCAAACGCCGCTGTCTCTCTCTAACCGATGGGCTATCAAACGATGAGAATCCGAACTCAAAATATCAGAAGTCACCCATAGAATTGTGATGCGATTTGCGGCGATGTTTGTTGTCTGTTCTCACCAGGAAGTCACAATCCAAGACCAGCAAGATACTCAATCCGTCGGAAAAAACGGTTCAGTGAGAAAGAACTAGAGACTCCTGTTGGACTAATGATGGCCGGTGGATTGAAGAGTGGCCGCGCCGCTGTGTGAACCTCGAGGATCTTCGAACTGTTACTACGGTCTCTTTGAGGACGGTTTGTTGGACTGAAAAACAGTGCCAGTCAGTGCATTGCAATAGAACGAGCGGTAGCGAGAGGTGCTGACTATTGAATATCTTACTGATCAGACAATTTCACCGACGGAGATGTGCGTTCACGAGCAGTGGTTCCTCAATCTGAATAAAGAAACCTGGTAATGTACTAGTTGGGGGAACTGATAAAAACATCTGCTTGCGGTTCTGCTGCCATCTGCAACCCTCCTTCGACTATCAGTGAGTCGTTCCGCGAGCGTGTTCGGACCATCCAGATTCAGTTCACCGTCGAGGTTCTCGATGAGAATCTGTAGCACACGGACGAACACCGTCGAATAATCTGTTGCCCGGCCATAGATAGAAGTCAGTTAGCCATAGAGTCAAGGTACGGATGTGTTCACAATACGTTGGGGTTGACTGGTCATCTGGTGAGTGGGTTTCGATAGCGTATACGGAAGAGTCAGACCCCCCATCAGTTGCGGTATTCGATGAAATTGCTGAGGTGTGGGATCACTATGGCACATCCGCGCGTCGCATTGTCGTCGACGTCCCGATCGGGCTCTGTGAATCGCTCGAATCAGATGCGTGTTCGTGCGTCGAGGAAGACGGAGAACTCTCTCGGCGGTGTGACGACCTCGCCAGGACCGTTATCGGATCACGATACAGGTCGGTGTTCACTGCGCCGGCACGAGAAGCCGCAAAGTTAGCCGCAGCTGGTGCAGATCATAGCGAAATCAGCGATAGGAACGAAGAACTGACCGGAAAACGGCTGACACAACAGGCAGCCAGTATCTCAGCGGGAATCGTCGAGGTGGATGACCTCCTCCTGTGCGATGGCAACCCAGAGGTTCTGGTCGAAGGACATCCGGAAGTGTGCTTTCGTGCACTGAGTGGCTCACCACTCGAGCACAGCAAACATACCGCAGCTGGTGTCGAGGAACGACTTGCTGTGCTTAGAGGCGTCGATGAGTACACATGTGAAGACTGGCAGAGGGTTGCTCGAGAGCTTGGAAGAGAGGGGCACAGAATCGGCCTCGATGACGTGTTAGATGCATTTGTGCTCGCACTCACAGCCTGTGCTCCAGTAGCGGAGTTCCGCCGACTCCCATCGGACCCGCCACGTACTGACGCCGAAGGGCTGCCGATGCAAATGGTCTACCGAAGTGAAACTCAACTCACTCACGAGTAGGCGCTGTATCCCCTCCCTGCTCGCTTCGCTCGCTCAGAAAGGGGGCTTAGCGCCTCGATTCAGCTAACTAGTACCTCCGTGTTCACTGCGTCCACCTGATGGGCGCATCGATCTGGCGGCCGATGCTCAGCTCGTGACGTGATCACTGGGAACCCGACCACAGCCGCCGGGTGATCTTGGCGGCGAGTCGACGGGGGAGCAGCCGGGAGAGGTAATAACGAAGCCGATCCCGTCGGCCGGGGACAACGATTTGTTTCCCGGCCATCGCTCCCTCGTAGCCAGCCTTGGCCACGAGCTCGGCCTCGAGCAAGTCGCCGCGGGCGACCGCCGAGCGTTCCATCCCGCCGCGTTGCATGAACGCCGTATCCGTCTCGCCGGGACAGAGCGCTGTCACCGTGATCCCTTCCTCAGAGAGTTCCTCGGCCAGCGCCAGCGAGAACGAGCGGACGTACGCCTTCGTCGCACCGTAGACGGCTGCCGTCGGCGTCGGGACGACCCCTGCCATCGACGCGACGTTGAGGATCCGTCCACGGCCGCGCTCGCACATCCCCTCGAGGAAGTGGTCGGTCAGCGACGTCAGCGCCTCGACGTTGAGTCGGATCATCGCGCGCTCGTCGGCCCAGTCGGTCTCGGCGAAGGGTCCGTAGACGGGGACGCCGGCATTGTTGACCAGCGTGTCGACCACACGACCCGTCTCCGCCACTCGATCAGCGATGCGAGCGGGCGCGTCCGGATCAGTCAGGTCGAGTGCGACAGTTGCCACGACGGTCCCGGGTTCGGACGCGAGATCGCGCTCGAGAGCGGCCAGACCCGCCTCGTCGAGATCGACGGCGATCACATCGTGGCCGTTTCGGGCAAACTGCCGGCTCAACTCGCGACCGATACCGGAAGCCGCGCCGGTCACAAGCGCGACGCCGAGCCGTTCGGGCCGACTCGAACCTGCGGATCGATCGTTCATGGGTAGGACTGTGCGTGGGCCGACCTAATACTTCCTCCAGTGGGCGTGTCCTAGTGGCGGGCACCCCCTCGTTTGAACGAGGATTACCAACTCGAGATGCGACAAACCATAATATTTCCACAAGTAGCGTGAAACAGTTGTGGTTCATTCCTCGAAATCGTTCGACGTGTGGACCATATTCGATTTACCGCATCGGTGGATACTGGACAGTGTATGACATCTGGGGAACGCGCAGTCGACAGACGCTGGGTACTCGGAACGATTGGTATCGGTGCAGCGGCCGGGCTCGCTGGCTGCCTCGGCGACGACGATGACGACGACACCGAAGGGATCGACGATGGTGACGACAACAGGAACGGTGACGAGGCCAACGGCGACGAGTCGACCCTCTCCGAACCCGTCGACTTTCCCGAAGACGAGGACGAAGGGGAGTGTGCGGTCTGCAGTATGGTCGCCGCGGAGTACCCCGACTGGAACGCACAGGTCGTCCACGAGGACGGCCACCGGGAGTACATGTGTTCGAAAGGCTGCCTGACGGCCTACTACTTCGCCCCCGAGAAATTCACCAGTGGTGACCCCGACGAGGAAATCGCCGGCGTCTGGGCGACGTGTTTCCTGAGTGGCGAACTCATCGACGCCACCGAGGCGTACTTCGTCTACGAACAGGACAGGGACCGTCAGGACTTCCCGATGCCGATGGGGAGCCCCCTCGCCTTCAGCGATCGTGAGGACGCCGTTTCCTACGTCGAGGACTACGACGACCTCAACGAGGACGATCACGTAATCACCCTCGAGGACGTCGACCGTGAGGTCGCGGAGTTCTACAGGGAGCCCCGCCTCGAGGAGATGAGCGGTTGAGCATCCTCGGTGAGCCAGATCGCGTCAGCAGCCGGGTCTGTTTTTCGCTGTCAACTGCCCCGCGCACGGTGGTGCGGGGCTTGTCAGTGAACTCGGCCTCTAACCCCTAAAGGGTGAGTCGGTGTATCCGACTGACTCGGCGTCCTCGCTCCTGACTTCAGAGCGTATTGACTGACGCTCCTCCGACTGGACGGCTGATGGCCCCGCCGGAGATACAACTCCGCAACGTTCTTCGCCTCATTTCTGGTAATCCGCGTAGTTCGACTTCCCACACGATTGGCACTCGAACTGCCCACCGTGCCGGTTATGGGATGAACAGGCGCAAAACCCCGCCCTTCACAGTAGTTGCCGAAGCAACGGTCCAAACAATCTGAGAATCTTTTGTTCGTTCCAGTAGTTGGTGGTACCAGCATGCGATAGCTGAAGCGTCACGATCAAAGAAGCGAAGGAGCGCCGTACAGCGGCGCTCCGAAGCGTTGTCACTCGCTTTGCTTCTTCCTGACCGATCTGCTCGGTCGACTCAGAGAGCGGTCTATCCGTAGCCGGTCAGGAGCACGAATTCACGGAAGGTCCTCGTCGAGATCGATGGTTTTCCTGGAATCGCTCCCTCTGTAACGAGAACGTTCGCCAGAACACAGAGATTGTACAGCGCAACTGCGAATAGAAAGTAGAACAGCCGCACCGAGAACGTCGGCGACGACGTTCTCGGAAGAAAGTCTCCGATTTGGCGATAGGAGGTTTCAATTCCCCAGCGGCGGCGGAACGCCGCCGCGTACGCTCGAGCGGCCTCAGGTGCTATCTCTCGATTCGTGACAAACCACACGTGCTCGTCCTCTTTTGAGCGATGAGGGACTGCAAAGACTGTTACAGGTGCCGATGCGGTCGGTTTCCGCTTGCGCTGCATGAGATAGTCGTCGACAACAGTCTCAGCGCCGGCGCTGAGACGGTCTTTCATTCCTTTGCTCGGACGCGCACGAACGATGTAATCGACACCGAGCTGTTCCAATTCTGCGACAACGTGGACCTGGTAGAAGCCACGGTCGAGATAGATATGTGTCTGAGTGAGATGTACTGCTGGGCGGTATCCAGCAGCGTTCGAACGGCTTCGCGCTTGGCGCGAAAGCCGTTCTCTTCGAGCGGGAGCACCGCAAGCGTAAATCGTGTTCTAGGTGCCACGATACACAGTGTTGCAAAACAATACGTCCGATTCGTTTCCTGGTCAGGATAAGTGACGAGAACATGATCTGTCTCGGCTGAGCCATAGAACCGCCATTCGTGAAGGTCGATCGCGACGTCGACACAGCTGGTCAACAGTCGACGTTTCCGAAGGACCTCGAAGAGATCATCGCGGACGCCATCGAACTGCTCGTCGATGGCGTCCGCTTCCAGATTTCGAAGGTGGTAAAGGAGTGATTTTCCAAGTGGGTTTCGAGCTGTGGATGTGACGTCAACCGGCTCATTCCGATTCAACTGGTGTGTTTTTCCGCCTGTGTTGGCAAATTCCTGCTCGAAAGCGATACGAGAGAGGACTTCGAGAAAGTCCTCTCTCGTGTACGTCCCACAGGATTTGATCTCAAAGTCAAGTTCTGGATAAAGAAGGGGCGATGCGGCGTGACAGACCTGTTTTGCTTCGGTTGTCTTCACCATAGACACCCTCACCAGCAGCATTGTGAATTAGGTTCGGCGTCTACTGTTCAGAGCGGGGAGGATGTCAACTGTCGTAGAAGCGTTAAGCCGATCCAGTCCTGAAGCGATATTGCATGACTTGCGTTTCAATTACTGAGACAATCAATGATCTTGAACCGGACGCACTCCAACACAGAGATGTCCTCGATGCTGGGCCGATCACCGTTGAAGTTGGTAAGTACCCCGCCGACACCGCTGCCCCGAAGAACCCTCACAACGAGGTGGAACTGTATTACGTACTTTCGGGGTCGGGCAAAATGAGGATCGGCGATGAGACTTATGATATCGAAGCGGGCGACCTCGTCCACGTCGAACCCGCCCTCGAACACGACTTTTTCAAGATTACCGAAGATATTACCGTCCTGATTATGTTGGGGCCGACGATTAACCCCACCTCGTACAGTATTCGTGAGAAAGACACCTGAATATTAGGATATTCATAGGCGGTACAGGGCGGAAACCCTGACCCTTGAGATCGGGGCAGTTGACCAATTGAAAGTCAGTTCACAGATCTTCTTGGGGACCAGTTCACCGAAAGAGCGAGTGGAATCGCCACTGTGGGAAGACTTCTATGACACTCTTCTAGAGTGAACGGCGGTGTTTTGCGCCTGCTCCGCATATAAAATAGCGGAAGTCCTCGACTCTGATCACGTGACGACTCTGACGTACGGCGACCTATCGAGATATTCGATGAGTCGAACGGCCCCAACATCCCCGGTCGAACTCTTCCGGAGTTGGACGTACTGTAGTCCGCTGTCGTTCAACCACGTCTCGAGAACCTGTGATGCGGTATCGACATGAAACGTTGTGAGATCTTCCTGTAGGAGTGCTGGATTATGAATGTCGACGACGGTATCAGACGGGGAGAGGACAGTTGATTGGAGCCACGAGCAAACCCGTCGCGTTGGTTCCGCGCCGAGCATGTGTGCCAGCGTGTTCGTATCGAGTGCCATGACGACCCCGTCGCCACGGGAACGGTTATGGACCGTCGTCATTGCGTCTTTGATGCCACGCTCGTCCGCGATAGATTTGAAGATATTCTGGTGGTCTTCCCATACGCCGTTGTGGTCGAAGACGAACAGCCGATCGGCATCAAGGAGGTCGTCCATCGACGTGCCAAGGCGCTCGAAAACCGACTGTGGGAACAGTGGCTGTGAGTCGATACGGGGCAAGAGCGCGACCGACATGTCCGATGAAAGTAGATTCGAGAGAATGATGTAGAGAATCCCACCGACCTCGGCCTTTCCATCGTGCTGGAGAACCGTACTCTCGCCAGCTAAGAATCCGCCGCCAAGTAATGAATCCAATCCGTCAATGCCGGTTGGAATGTGGTTGGCGACCAGAAACTCGGAACTGAACGTCCGGTTTTCCGGGAGGATACGAATACCGCCGTTGTCGAAGACTAACTCGAACTGTCGAGAATCGTAATCGACACCGCGCATCTTTGTGACTTCGAGCAAGCGCCGGTCTGACCCGCGGAGCCGCTCGCGATGGAGGCGAATAACGCCGTGTAAGTTGTATTGGGTCAGTTCATCGGCGGAGAACTGGCCGAGGGGATTGTTGTCGTACTGTGGCTGTGATGATTCCGCAGTGAACACCGCTGTCGCGTCGTGATGATTGTTCAGGAGTTGGATAAGGTCCAACAGGAGTCGACGGTACGTGTTGTCGTTTTGACTGACGCTTTGGAGGCCGGAGATGCTGTCGATGACTACACGATCGCCAGACACGTTCAACCGAAAGAACTCGCGAAGGTTCGACGGGGAGAACTCAATGCGGTGGTCGTCAATCTCGTTGGTTCCCTCTAGCGTTCGGAGGAGATACTGTTCCCCGTCGTCAGATCGATCCGTGCCGTGCGTCTCGACGATCGTTCCCCGTTCATACTGTTCGGATCCACTTCCCGGACGAGCATGGAGTGAGATGACGGTCAGCAGCTCGTTTTCGAGATCGAACGAGAACGGCTCGAATGTATCACGCAACTCATCAAGTGTCTGTTCGGTACTTACGTACGTACAGGGTGATCCCTCCTCGAGTCCAGCCTGTAAGAAGTTCATCGAGAGTGTCGATTTGCCGGTTCCCGGTGGCCCAGTAACGAGGACCGTTCGATTCTCTTGGAACCCACCATCGAGGATCTCGTCTAACTTATCGATCCCCGTCGAAACAGCCATACCGTCTCTATGAATCCAGTTGTAATAATCTCGAGGGTGTTGAATGTCTGGTTTGAATGAACAAATTGCGGTGAATCGCTACGGTGAGTCAGGCACCCACTCGTCGGACGTACTCATACCATCGGTAGTGTAGACGACCGCACTGATTCGATACTCGCTACTGGATCCGGGGCCCGCTCGTCGCTCGAGTCGTTGTGTGACCGTCGCACTGGTGCCAGAAACCGTCGAATCGATCTCTGTCTCGAGGACGTCGCCGGTCGTCGAATCGATGAGCTCGAACTCGACACGTGAGAGATCAGCCTCGACACTCTCCATCTCAGCTGTCACCTCGTAACTATCGAACACTGGATTGCTCTGATCGTCGACGTTCGTGATCTGTATTGTCGGACCGTCCCGTTCAGATGGATCATCTGGCTCCGATTCATCAGCAGGATCTTCTAATTCCTCTTCAGTTGACTCACCCCAGACATGAAACGTAAACGTCACTGTTCGCTCGGCGGCACCGTCCCCAAACGTTGCCTCGACAGTTACTGGTTCACACCGTCGACAATCTCGGGTGCGTCATAAATGAAGGCCGTCCGGCCGTCGGTATCCGAGCGCTGATCGGGTGTTCGAACCGTACCCGGACCGGAGACGACATCGGCGGTGACCGAGACGCCGCTAACCGGATTGTCGAGTTCGTCTCGGGCTTCAGTGACGAGTCGTTGCTGGGTTCCCGCACGGATACTCGTCTCGTTCCTACTACATCGGTGAGGTATGTCGGTGTCTGTGCCACCGAGCTGTGGCCCACGCCAACCTGAGCGAGGTGGAGTTCATAGGTCGCATCTGGCTGTAACGTCACGGTGAGTTCGCCACACGACCCAGGCGCCTCGCTCGTACAGCTGTAGTCGGTGACGTAGCGGTCGTTGTCCTCGTCACCGTCCGGATCGTACTCGGACTCGAGCAGTGACTCCCACTCGGATTCGTCGAGGTCGGTTGGGAGCGTCAGCGTGATCGGGTTCTCGCGGTCGGTAACGGTGACCGTTCTGGTCTCGGTGCTCGAGGGAGTGAGATCGACGAGCGTTCGATCGACGCCAGTGTGGCGGTACTCACCCGAAACGCTCGTGAGTGAGAGTGTTCGACCGTCGATGACGCCGCGGTCTCCGGTTGCGATCGTCGTGTCATCAACTCGGTTGTACACGGCACCCAGTTCGAGCACCGTTTCCGGAGCGTTGTCGTACTCGTTGTAGTGTGGCTCGTAGATGATCTGACGCGTCGGGATCGACTTGTTCGAGCCGTTCCAGTAGTCGCCCGTCGCACCGTTCGCGTGGGCGCCGTCGATAGTTAGATTGCTCGCCGACGCTGTTCTGATAGTGCCAGATGCCGGTGGTGGATTCACCAGCACCACTCGAGACGGATAGCGCACGCCAGGGGTGATCGCGACGGACTCACCTGTCCCGGTCGTCGCCGTTCGCTCGATGCCTGCTGTGAGGTCTTTCAGTTCGCCCTGGACGTGTTGGTTGTGCTCGAACTCTGTCTGACCGTCAGGGCGGGCACCGCATTTAGCTGTAACAGACCAAGTAAGGCGACGAGGATCGCGAGTAAGAGAATGGCACCGATAAGCGGCGAGACGGCACGATCGTCGAATCCGTTGTGGAAGGTCATACGATGAGAAACACCCCGGTGATGAGTACCGTCAGCGCAATCGCATACTTCAGGCCACTCAGAAGGCTGTTTTCGGTGAGCTTGCCACCGATCAGTCCGGCCACGATCCCCTGAATAAGTGCCGAATGAAAGAAGACCGTTCGATACACGTCGACGTCGATCGAGAGTGTTGCTGGCGCCATCGCTGCTTGGTCAGTGTCGGGAACAGTAGTCTCAGCCATCGGTCCAAGGAAGCTTGCGTTCAATACGACGATGACGAACAGGTAGACAAGATCCGATGAAGACGATCGCCAGGTATGGGCTCACTTCACTTCGTCGAGCCGACTCCTGACGTGCGTAAATCCGCAACTCCTTGCCTGCGATTTCGAGGACCTCGTGCAGTTCGCCACTGATTCGATTACCCTCGGCGACGATCGTCAACGTCGGGGCGACTCGAGGGATCGGCAACCGATCAGCGAGGCGACGGAACGCCTTCGAGGGATCTTGGTTCCAGACAATATCGTTTCGAACCGTCGTAAGTTCGCCCTGCAATGGACTGCCGCCCGAACGTGATACTTGTTTGAACGCGGCAGTGAGCGGAACGCCCATGCGGTTTGCGTTCGCCAGTGTCTCCAGGACGTCCGGGAACTGGTCGATAACGGCGCGCTCACGCCGGCGGTTGCGTTCGTACAGTAATGAGATGGGAACAGTCGTGATGAGGCCCGGGAGAATAGCCAGCCAGACCGTCGTCCACACTGGTCGTGCAACGGTTTCGGTGGCCGTTGGCTGAACCACGCCGGCGAGGATGACACCGGCGGCAAAAAGAATCCCAAGTGGCGCTGTCAGGCCGAATCCGTATGCCGGCTGTCGGGTAACGTATTCGACTGCATTCGAGAGTCGCTCGCGGACTCTCGCCCGGAAGCGGGTCTGTTGGTACGCCTGATATCGAGGGTCGTCGTCCAGCGACGAATCGGTTGTGACCGGGCTGCCCTCACTGTGACCGTTCGTTCGCTGTGATGTGTCACTCGACACTGATGGGGTCAGCTGCTGTGGTTGTGCGACCAGATCGACCAGCAGGAAGAATCCAGCCGCACACAACGGCAAGACGACATAGATCACAACGATGATCTCGAGAACGCTGATCCCGCCGAGTAGGCCGATGACTAACAGCGTGATGATCAGAAACAACGGCCCGGCGACGAACGCGGCGATGAACACCTCGCTCAGTAAACCGAGCCGTTCGATAAACGTCTCCTGTTGCTGGAGGGCGAGCTCGGCCTGTTCGTCGATTTCATCCTCGAGAAATCTGCTGACGTCTCCGCCCGACTCCAGTACACCGAGGATATTGTCCAAGAACTGTTGAAGATTCTCGCTCGGCGTTTGATCGCTTGCTCGAGCAATCGCAGTCTGGAAGTCGGCACCGAGGAGATCCATCTCGCGAACGATCTGGCTGAACTCAGCTGCAATCTCTCCATACCTCGTCTTCATCCGCCAGCGACCGGATCGCGGTGATGATATCGACGCCGCCGCCGGTCATGGCATACAGAAATGTAACTGCTGAGGGCAGTCCAAGCCCAATCTCGCTTCGACGCGCTGCAACGAGGCGACGTGGCTGGTAATGAACCCGAAAGGCCCACACTGCGCTGCCACAAGCGAGCGCTCCGGCCGAGACGGAGCCGACGGCCAGCGCTGCCGTTCACCGATGTGAGGCCAGCCCCCTCAAATATAAAAGCATCAGCCAGGGCCACAACGGTGAGTACGACAGTGATGAGCATCGCGCCGCCGAGAGCGGCTTTCAGACTCGCCACGGCACTCTCTGCGAGGTACGCATCGACGGCCGTTGAAAGCCGAGCCTGTGCGAGCTGTCGCTCCAATCCAGTATACCGCTCCGAACGCCGTTTGAACCACGAACGTAGCCGACCGTGGTCGTTACTGAACGCAGCTCGGCCTCGCTCAGCTGCCGTTGACCTGTCGTCGACGCCGTTCGGCTCGTCATCGCCAGCAGTCCCGTCGAGCGACTGATCGTCGTCGACACGCCACGTGTCTCCGCTCACGTTGGCTCCTCCATCGACTCACGAAGTCTGGTCTCGAGGACGTTGTCGTGGACGAGGTCGACGACGGTATCGGGCTGGCGGGCGAACATCGTCGTTGCTCGGACGACCACATCGTAGTCATCGAGACCGTTCTCGAGTAGATACTCGAGGACGTCCCGTCGCCGCTGGAGTTCGGTTTCGACGCGGTTCGATGACCAGCCACGTTCCTCGCGGATGTCCTCGAGTGTTCGTGAGGTCCGTGCTTGGTCGAACCGGTCGGCAGCCGGATCACGCTCGAAGACCGCACTGGTCTGTAACGTCCCGGGTCGTCATTTCGGGAGATGATCTCGACGATTTCGTCGTTTCGGCGGACGGTTTGTCCATCGACACGGACCTGCTTCTGGATCGAGACGAGGTCGAGTTCGGCAAGCATCTGTCCGGGAACGGCCAGAGGCTCGTTTTGCATCCGACTCAATAGCCCCTGTATCGAGTTCGCGTGGAACGTCGTATACGCCGTGTGGCCAGTCGAAATCGCCTGGAAAAACGTCGAGGCGACCCGCGGATCCGTTCGAATCTCTCCGACAAGGATGTATTCGGGTCGCTGTCGTAGACTCGAGTTTAGGAGGTTGTACATCGACACTTCGCCGCGTTCCCGATCGCCAGTCGGCTCTCGTGAGACGCTTTGAATCCAGTTGTCGTGTGGTAACGACAGCTCGGGCGTATCCTCGATAGAGACGACCTTGCTCTGCGGTGGGATAAAAAACGACATTGAGTTCATGCTCGTCGTCTTTCCCGATCCTGTCGCCCCGGCGAACAACAACGAACGGTTGTTCTGGACGGCAAACCAGAAAAAGGCCATCTGCTCGACGCTGAACGTACCGAAGTCGACCAACTCGACTGGAGTAAACGGCGTGTCGGTAAAGTTTCGGATCGTGAAGTTCGATCCTCGTGTCGTCACGTCGCCACCCAGCGTTGCCTGCATGCGAGACCCATCAGGAAGACTCGCATCGACGAGCGGAGTCGATACTGAGAGATGTTTTCCGGCTCGTTGGCGAGTCGTAGGACGTACGAATCGAGTTGGTCTGCACCGAGTCGACGGTTTGTCGCCACGTTTCCGTGTTCGCGGTGATAGACGTACAACGGAATGTCTGCGCCGCTACACGAAATGTCTTCGACTGCTTCGGCACGCATCAACGGATCGATAGTCCCGTAGCCAATGAAGTCCCGACGCAGATAGTAGAGAATCTTGTGCAGCGATGTCTCTGAGACCGATTCAGCCTGTTTTTGAATAAGCTGTCTCGCTTTTTTGTCGAAAACCTGCTGAGACGGTCCTTCGCCGGTCTCGTCGGCGTACAGTAGTTTGCGTCGTAGTGTCTCCTCGAGGTCGTCACGAACGTACTGCTCGAACTGATCTAAGGTTGGTTCGACGACCCAGAGATGAGGCTCCTCTGTCGAACTGTCGAAGACGGTTGCAAGGTAGGCGTAGGGCTCGTTGACCCAAGTCCACTCCTCACAGCGGTATTGCTCGAGGTAGTCGAACTCAAAAAACGTCTCGTCGATTGTTGGCTCATGGGGCGGTTCGAGCGGGTCCTTCTCGAACAGCGGTCTCGAGTGCGTTTGTGCCGATGAGAGAATCTCATCAATAGCGTCGCTTGTCGCACCGTTGGTGATCGACTCAAATACAGTCGATTCTGTTGACACACTCTCTTCCCTGTCGGTCCCATTGTCGTCGTGTTCACGCTCGAATGCGGGCGTCTCGTCAGCCATGTTCGTATGTAGAGTCCATGCAGTTGGGTCGCATCACAATCAACAGGGAGTTGAATAGTGTCGATTACTAACTTATAGACTTAAACCCGTTTGAGACCAAACAAACAGTCACTCTACGGATCAGCGTTCTCTTCTCAGTGAACGACGAGGCTTTTGCCTCGAATTTCTGTAAGTCGTTGCACCGACACCACCACCGTGGTCTTTTTCTGCCTTGCTGATACGCTAGTGGCATGCACGACCAAATTGGCTACTCGCTGTCGACTGCTGAAGCGATCGCGTTTCTCGAGCAGCGAGGGAACGGAACGCTCTCTCTGGCGAACGAAAACCGGGCGTACGGACTACCAATCTCGTATGGCTACGACGAGGCCTACGATCGAATCGTAATAGAGTTCGTCTCGACTGACTCGAGCAAAAAAGAGCAGTTCGCCTCAACGAGCGAAGAGGTAACGCTCTCGACATACGACTTCCAAGATCAGACGACATGGGCGAGTGTCATCGTAACTGGGTCGATTCACCGTATCCCGCCAGAAAAAGTCTCGAACCGAGTTGCTGCCCTGTTTTTCAGTCGCGCCGACGACGCTGCGGGTGATGTCCGCTGGATGGACAAAGAGACGTTTGACAAATCCTGGTACGAAATCGAAATCGAGACGCTGTCCGGCCGTCGCGGTGAAAACGTGCCGACACAAGAAAATTGACATACTGCTTGCCCTGACGGACGATGCTTATACACATTAGGCGAGAAAACCCACGACTTTAGTCGGTGGGAGGATGTCACAAGAAGCCGCTCTACTTAATCGATGAAAACTCACGCCCTTCACAGTCTTCGGTGTTCAACCCAAATAGGCTCATCTCAATCTCTTCAAATGGGATTCCCCACATTTCTAAATCAGAAGCGAACTCAGCATTTGTGGCTAAACTCGAAAACGCCTCAACCTGATTCTCCTCAGAAATCTCGTATATTTCGCCAGTAACAACCACACTGCGCCATGTCTCAGGTACGTCTGAATCCTGTTCGTAGATGGTGAAGCAGACGTTCGAATTTGATCGAATTGCTTTGCTTTTCCGTCCTCCATACCCGGTTCCCCACTGCATCGCAAACGTCATTTCGTCACCCTGATACCCAAACGACATTGGAATCGCGTACGGAATCCCCTCGTCAACCACCGCTAGGACTCCGATTCCGTTCCGAACGAGCATCTCATCAATTTCGTCGCGTGATAATTCTCTCAT
>NZ_CP031308.1 GCF_004799645.1 Natronorubrum bangense | reverse complement strand
CTTCCAGAATCCGATCCTGTTGATCGATAGGAGTGGTGATGATTCCGGAGTTGATTTCGTCTGTGAGCGGGTTGTGATAGAATCCGATGTTGGCTTTTGGACCGCTGCCGGGAAGATACGAATCGGGGATTTCGATGAGAACGCCGAGGTCGCCTTCTGCATACTCGTCGTACAGCTGCTGAAGGACGCGTTTGAGTCGAGGCATGTCCGATTCCTGTGGTGTGATCGAGATTAGCCAGCGGAGCGTCTCTCTATCGGGATCGTCGTCTTTGTAAAAGAAACAGTGTTCCTGGTACCCTTCGAGGGCAACCCACCCAAGTAATCAACGGGACCGTCGTTAGCGACGAGGATCTCTTCTACGTGCCGGATTCTCGCTGACGGATATTCCTCGCGGACGATCTTTGGGAACCGTTCGACCTGTATTTCGGGATCAACGTCGAAATCGAGTTGCAGTTCGCTAGTCATGGATGTACGATCCGGCGGCTAACGGTTCGAACAGCTAGAAGCCGGGTGGACCTCTCGGTTAACCCGGCGGGTCTATCGCAAAATAACCATCGATCTCAAACAGACGTATAATACGCCGTGTGACAGTACTCATTCATTTCGAGCGCATTGGTGACGATCTGTTCGTGACCGAATCCTATTGATGGGTGTCATTCGAGTCAAAAAACTCGACTGCTCGGGCCTAACGCGGTTGTGGATCTTTTTCGGTAGTAGCGTCCGAATGCGGTTGGAGGTCACCCGTCATTCAAGTAGGTGTTGCGAATCAGGAGATCGACGTGCTTGTGGAACGCTGCCGGCACGTCGTTTCGGATGGGAAGTGACGTTGCGGGTCGATATAATAGGAGGTGAAGGGACCGATCGAACGCGAAGTCCAGGTATGAGGGCTGGTTGATCTTGGTAACGTTACCGTGACTGAAATCACAATGTAATGCAGGGCGTGTGGTTCTCTCAGCGCGCGTCAACGGATCATGAATCTTGGATGATAAACAAATGAGCGCTAATTGAACCGGTGGAGATATACGCTTGGCCCGGAAAACGTAATTCATGGGTTTGGTAGCTACGACGAGTCTGAGCAGCAGCAACAAAACGTCAGCGACGAAGACGACGAGGACGCTGCTGTGAACGTCCACGAAAACGACTACGAAGGAGAGATGACCGTCGAAACAGGGGACTCGACTGATAACCTGATCGGTCAATTGCAGGAGATCAAAGAGAACAAAGAATCTGAAGAGGAGTGATCCGCACCCGTTAATGCCAGCTATCTGCCCGATGACGCCCTACGGCTGAGGCCGAATTACTCGTTTCTGCCGCCGAACAGATGAGTCAGGATCTGTTCACCTGAAAGTGCAGAGACAGAACACGAAGTGACTCTCCTCGAGATCCCGACGTTCGAAGTCGAACTCGAACGGCTCATAGATCCAGAAGCCGGCGAAGAGCGGTATGAGCTGGAGTACGAGAGTTGGTATAGACTTATCTCTACCAAGTTGGACGGCAGAACGACGACCTTCCGTGTGTAGTTACCGCGGAGATCGTTCGGTAATCACTCAGTCACCGCCTATGAAGGGAGATAGGACGCGATCAGTTTATTTGAATAATGTTCCCGTTCGACGTGGTGTGTAAATCCCGCCCAAGCGTGTATCCTTGATCGGATGCGAGATCCACGTATCCAGAGAATCCACCGAGGTCCTGATGTGCCGGGATATATTCTCTGGTTGAAGGGCATCGAGCATCGTATAGTGTCCCTCCTGGCAGAGGTGACCCGAGACGTGAATGTCGGAGTAGACGCGCGCCCCTTGCATGCCAAGCAATTTCTCCGCTTGATAGCGTTGTCCTTCGTTGGTTGGCTCGGGGATTACACGTGCGGAGTACACCACCTTGTCGCCAGGTTCGAGTTCGAATGCGGTTTCGCCACGCGCCATTCGCGTGAGGAGTGCTCGTGGTTCGCCCTGATGGCCTGTGACGATCGGCAGGAAGTTTTCTTTCCGTCGTTCATAATCCGTTCTAGGGTCTGTTCAATTGAGCGGCGGTAGCCAACCATCTCGACATCCGATGGGAAATCGACGCCGATCCGCTTCGCGGTCCCCGAGTACGTTTCCATCGATCGACCGAGCAGGATCGGCGTCCGATCGATATCTCGTGCAAATTCGATAAGCGATTTAACCCGGGCGATATGGCTTGAGAACGTTGACGCGAGGATTGCTCCGTCGTAGTCTTCCATGCTGTAGAGGACGTCGCGGAGGTGTTCTCGCGCAACGTTCTCGCTGGGGGTCCTACCTTTCTTGTTCGCGTTCGTACAGTCCTCGATGTAACAGAGAACGCCCTCACGACCGATCTCACGGAAGCGATCCATGTCGATTGGGTCGCCGATGACCGGTGTGTGGTCAATACGTTTATCGAGTCCGTAGACGATCGCACCTCGGGCGTGTGCAGGACCGGGTTGATCGCCTGGATGATCGAGTGGGTGACGTTGACGAATTCGAGCTCACAGCCGTGGTCACCGATCGTCATCGTTTCGCCAGCTTCCATCTTGACGAGATCGTTGTTGAAATCGAACTTCTGTTCCTCCTCGACCTCACCGCTCACGAGTTCGATCGTGAATGGTGTCCCGACAATGGGTGCGTCGTATCGATGAGCGAGTTTGCTGATCGCCCCGATGTGATCGAGGTGGCCGTGAGTCGGGACGATCGCCTGGACGTCCCCTTCGAGATCGCTCATGACCCGGTCGTCGGGAATCGCACCCATGTCGATCAGGTCGAGACTGTGCATCCCTTCCGTTTGGATATTATCGTGGATAAGAACTTTCGACAGGTTCAGCCCCATGTCGAAGATCACGATGTCGTTGCCTGCGCGGACGGCGGTCATCTGCCGGCCGACTTCCTCGTAGCCGCCGATTGTTGCGATTTCGATTTCCATAGCTAGGACCGATCATAGCAGTCCAAAACGCAGCTACGTAGCCAGAACGGCCACGATAGAGCAGAACGCAAACGTTCGCGGGCGTGAGTACGTACGTTGATCACGTCCTTGACGTTTCCAAATCGAACGCTCCGTCCCAGCTGCGTCAAGGACAGCGCCTCTTTCGGTTAGATGTTTATCGGGACTCCGTACCTAAGTACCCCTGGGTTCCAATCGAGAAACACCGACGATGCCATCGAACGGCTGCATGGTCGGAACAAGCCGAAATACCCGTGGAAAGACCTACTCAGTGTGCAACTGGTGAAGGTGGTTCTCGCAGTCAATACAAATTCGACCAACTACTTCGTTCGGGTTGCCATCTTTTACGACCTTGAACAACGTTTGTCTCTCCACATATCAAATATTCCTCCATATTTTCGATTACGGGTCGAGTGATCGAAGCTCTATTCCGTCCTTGGATTACGAACGATAGCCGCATCCGTATGCGAGTAGAATCGCTGTCGCTTGAGAGAACAGCTGTGATCGGAGAACTATGGCCGTTTGAGCGCCCCGTCTTTGTCGAAGAGACTGTGGCTGTCTTTCGGTTCGCCAGGGTATTTTCGCGCAACTTCCGCATCGAATTCGACACCGAGACCGGGCTTATCGGGAACTTCGATCGCTCCATCCTCGACTTCGAAGTCGTGTTTAACGATCTCATCGCCCCACTCGACATCGCGGCTCATGTGTTCGAGTACTTCGAGATTTTCGACTCCTGCACAGAGGTGCAGTCCAGCGGCAGTACTCACACCAGCGTTGGGATTGTGTGGTGCGAACGTCATGTACCGTGATTTGGCGATGGCCGCCGCGTGCTGGAGTTCCTGCAAACTCCCGTAATTCGTCAGATCGGGTTGGACGATGTCGCAGGCCTGCTTACGAACGATCTCCTCCATCGTCTCGTTGTTGTAGATACGCTCGCCCGTTGCGACGGGCATATTGACGTGCTGGGTGACGTCCGCCATCACGTCTCGATCTTCGAGTTCGACGGGTTCTTCGAGGAACATGATGTCGTACTCTTCGAGGGCGTTAGCGACTTCGATCGCCCCTCGGCGGGAGAAGCGACCGTGACAATCGAGAGCGATCCCGACGTTCCAGCCGACGGCTTCCCGGACAGCTTCGAGCAATTCTGCGACCTCATCGATCTGGTCGTCCGTCAACGAGTACTCGTAGTGTGCGAATGGGTCACATTTCAGTGCTGGGTACCCCTGTTCTTCGACGGCCTTCTTCGCGTGGTAGGCGTAATTTTCCGGCGTCCGCTCGCCGATGTGCCAGCCGTTCGCGTAGACTGGAATCTCGTCGTGGACTTTCCCGCCGAGCAGTTTCCAGACGGGTTCACCGTAGTACTTGCCGGCGATGTCCCAGAGCGCGATATCGAACGCAGAGGCGACCGCGTTAATGAGTTTGCCCGCGCGCCACGCGAACGGATACCGGCGCAGTTTGCGACTGATCTGCTTTCGATTCAACGGGTCCTCGCCGATGAGGTAGTGCTTGTGGGCGTCTGCCGTCGCTTCGAGAGCGGCGGTCAATCCCTCTCCGCTGAGCGCTTCGCCGACGCCAGTGATTCCCTCGTCGGTTTTCACCTGGACGAAAAACCAGTTGCGCCAGTCGGCATCGACGACGAACGTCTCTACATCTATAACTCGCATACGAGTACACTTTGATAGTAGTAGAAAGAGGTTTTGAGTTCACCGCGATTTAGGCCATCGAGCGAACAAGCATGAACCGCAGTTGATTTGCTAGTTCGCGCTAGAGAGTACCGCATACAGTTATCGAATGTCGGAAACAGATACAGAGCTATCAGACCTGCCCCCGAGCGCCAAACTCGTCTACAAGGTGCTCGAATTCGAGGAAGAACTGACCCAGAAGCAACTCGTTGAGGAAACACTCCTGTCTCCACGCACCATCCGGTACGCGCTAGAGCGCCTCCAATCCATCGGCGTCGTTGAAGAAGATATCTACTTTCCAGACGCCCGGCAAAGTTTGTATCGAGTGGTGGAACCGAGTTGTGCTACATGCGAGTGAGAACATAGTACACGCCGTTTGCCTTGCCATATCGAAACAAATCTGTGAGGGGGTGAGAGACCCCATATTAGCCTTTCATATGAAAAATGTGGATGACCTTATTGCGAGCGCAGCTGAACTCACTGACCAGAATCTCTCGAAGGGCACAATCGCTGACGAACTGAATGTCTCTCGGGAAACGGCGAGCTGGCTTGTCAAACGGAGCGGGGCAGTGCCAAGAGACACAAGTCAAAGAATTCCAGATATCGACGATCTACAAGACGTCCACATCGATTGGTCTGCGGTTGGGGAAGACAGCAACCGGATGACTGCTATTGCGATGGCTATGACGGATTTACTCGCGAACCACGGCAGGGATATTGATCTCACAGTGGGCATCGAGAAAGCTGGCGCCCCGATCGCGTCGCTCGTCGCTTCTGAACTTGAGACCAGCTTCGCAACCTACGCTCCGTCAAAGCACCAGCGGGTAGAGGCCGATACCCAGGAATCCGGTGGAGCCTTCTCTCGGAACTTCGCTCCTGTCCACGGACGAGAATGCTATATCGTCGACGATACCATCACGAGTGGCACAACCATGCGTGAAACCATTGAAGCCATCCGCTCTGACGGAGGTAATCCTCTTGCATGTGTTGTTCTCGTCGACAAACAAGGAGTGGATGAACTCGCTGATGTTCCAGTCTACTCGTTGTTCCAGGTAATTCAAATCCAGTGATATAAATGTGCCCCTAATCAAATTCTCATTAATAAAATCAACCTACAATATTGGTGAATGGGACAAGCACTATCGGCAAATCTCCCAACAACTGTTACTCGTATACTTCACTGGGATCAAACGCTTTCTCTTCCACAACTTCTCCGTCAATCGTTCGATAAAAGCACGACCGATACCCAGTATGACAGGCACCACCTTCCTGTTCGACTCGGTAGAGAAGAGTGTCGCTGTCGCAATCAACACGGATCTCGCGAATTCGCTGAATATGTCCGCTTGACCCGCCTTTTTGCCAAAGTTCGTCTCGGCTCCGAGAGTGATAGTGCGCAGTTCCTGTGTTCTGTGATTTTGCGAGCGCTTCCGGTGAGACATATGCTAACATGAGTATTTCGTCTGTCTCGGCATCCTGAGCGATTGCAGGAATCAGTCCATTGTCGCCAAACTCGAGTTCGATAGTCGGTTGGTCGTCTTGCATGTGAGCATCGTTGAAAGAGAATCAGATACCAATTCCTATTCCGCGATCCTTCTCATAATCCCCGAACGGTGATCTTTCTGTGGACTCAGACACCAAGATTCAAATCAACAGGCGACAGTAGTCGGACTTGGGGCGGCGATGACGAATAGGTTACCCCTCTGAGCCCCTTGTGATGACGGCACTGGCCGAGCCGCTTCCTTCTGAAAGAGATGTACCTCCCCTAAATGTGTAGATGCATCGAAGAGGCGAAACAGCGGGCAGAAGTCCACAGCAGCTATCTCGCGACCTCCAGATCACGAGCATGACCGAGATCCTCTACGTCTCGGACAGTGGACGCTGCCCACGTGCCCTCAGCCAAAAGGCCTCATCGGGCTCTCGAAAGCAAGTTACGTTAGCTAGGAGGGCAAGCGGTCTTAATGGTTACTATCGTGCCGATTGCCACCAACCAGCCTGGATAGGAGGTGCGAAGGTTTTTACCCCTCGTCACGAAGCTATCAATAGCAGTTCATCACCTCGCTTGGGTTATTCAAGCAAATATGGGTGATTGGCTGACCGATTATCCAGGAACAGGACCGATCAGCCGATCTGTCGCGGAGAATCGGTTACGGATGGAAACGAGACGGTAATCGGTTCTGGCCACTACTGGATACGACACTATAGCGCCCCCTCCTGTATGAGCGACGACACGACCCATTCCGACATATACGACCGCATCACAAGCGAAGCTCCCTCCCATCTCGACGTCACGGAGGTGCAGTACGAAGGCCCGGAGCTCGTGATATATACCGAGACTCCTCGCGAGTTCGCAGAAGACGGTGATCTTCTCGGAGATATTGCACGCTCACTTCGAAAACGGGTGACAATTCGACCGGCACCAGGAACGCAGTCAAGCCCCACAGAAGCTGAGACAACGATCCGTGAAATCGTCCCTGATGACGCACAGATACAAGACCTCGAGTTTTATCCGACGATCGGGGAGGTACTCATTGAAGCCAAAAAGCCAGGGCTCGTGATCGGTCGACGCGGAGGTACACTTCGCGAAATCACACAGCAAGTTGGGTGGAACGCAGAAGTCGTTCGAACGCCGCCAATAGAGTCATCCACGGTCGACAACGTCAGAAATTTCCTGACTCAAGAGCGCGGTGAACGACGCGAGTTCCTCAAACAGGTAGGTGAACAAATACACGGTTCGCCTCGAAAAGACGTGGAGTGGGTTCGAGTTACGACACTCGGCTGTTGCCGTGAGGTCGGGCGGGCGAGTTTCGTCCTTCACACCCCCAACACGAGGGTTCTCATAGATTGTGGGGACAAACCCGGTGCAGAGGGAGAAGTGCCGTATCTCCATGCACCTGAGGCAATGCCGCTGACAGATATCGATGCTGTTGTTCTGACGCACGCCCACCTCGACCACAGTGCGCTCCTCCCATTACTCTTCAAATATGGGTACAACGGGCCGATCTACACGACAGAACCGACGCGGGATCTGATGGGGCTCCTCCAACTCGACTATCTCTCCGTCGCCTCGAAAGAAGGGCGGTCGCCACCGTACTCGAGTGAACAAGTCCGCCAAGCGATCATGCACACGATTCCGGTCGAATATGGTGATGTCACCGACATTGCACCGGACATCAAACTCACGATGCACAACGCAGGACACATCCTCGGGAGTGCCAGTGCACACTTCCATGTCGGTGATGGCTTTCACAACGTCGTCTTCTCCGGCGACGTCCACTACGAACCAACCCGGCTATTCAACGGCGCAGTCAACGACTTCCCGCGAGCAGAAACGATGATCATGGAGTCGACGTACGGGCGTCGTGGAGACTTCCAGACGGACACGGCAAAAAGCGAAGCCAACGTTCACCAGATAATCCACGAAACCTACAAAAAGGACGGAATAACGGTGATTCCTGCGTTTGCCGTCGGTCGCTCACAGGAGCTGATGCTCGTTCTCGAAGAAGCGATGCGAGAGGGTGACCTTCCTACGATGCCGGTCTACCTTGACGGGATGATCCGGGAGGCAACAGCGATCCATACAGCCTATCCAGAGTATCTTCGCGATGGTCTCCGCCAGCGCATTCTCCATGAAGATGAGAATCCGTTCATCGCAGAGCAATTCCGACAGGTCGATGGCGGACAGGAGATGCGCGAAGAAATCGCTAGCGGTGAGCCCTGCGTGATACTCTCGACGTCCGGCATGGTGACTGGTGGACCGATCATGTCTTGGCTCGAGTTATTGGGGCCGAACCCGAACAACACGCTGCTGTTCGTCGGCTATCAGGCTGCTGGGACACTCGGGCGGAGAATCCAGAGTGGTCATACAGAGATTCCGATGGAAGGGCGGAGTGGACGTGCGAACCATCTTACACTCGCATTTCGGATCGAATCCGTAAGCGGCTTCTCAGGGCACGCAGATCGAGCTGGCCTCAAGAAGTATGTTAAAGAGATGAATCCACGACCGGAGACGATTCTGTGCGTTCACGGCGACGAGCAAGCGACAGATCAGCTCTCTTCTGCGCTATACCAGCAATACAACGTCAGGACGTATTCGCCGAAAAATCTGGAGACGTTTCGGTTCCCATGACACCATCTTTCCAGTGAAACCTGGGGAGCTCACCCTGACTGAATCGCATCGGCAATCGACTCGAGTTCGTCATATTCGCCTTCTGAATAGGCGATCACGAGCATCAGTTATGGTTGAGGGATCATAGTTCCAGATTTCCTCGCAGACGAGTCGGGCTCCATCCCGAAACTCGAAGCCGGCCGCCCCGGTCCCCAAGATCGGGATCACGATCGACTCGCAGTCCAGTTCGTCTGCTTTCTCAAGTGACCGTCGAGTTGCATCCCGAATACTCTGTTCCGTTGCCCGACCATCGCCGTAGTGAGGCATCGCTGCTGCGTGAATCACGTAGGTTGCATCGAGATCGTATGCATCGGTGACGGCAACTGCTCCTAAGTCGATCGGTCCTTTCTCCATCGCTGCCTGGTTGATCGGTCCGTTCGCAGCACGCCTGAGCGATCCAGCGACCCACTTCCCATCCGCAAACTGGTACCGGCGGCGTTCACGAGCGCATCTGCTTCCTGAGCGGCGATATCACCGCGGATGACCGTAAACTCCATATGAGGCAGATCGGTTTCGATCGCCTAAAATCCGGCTCCCAGTAGCGGTGAATCGACTGGCAACTACAGCCCCTTTCTGTAACTACTCTTGTATCTTCGGCATCGATTCGAAATGGCTTTACTCGGATCGTTGAAAATTCAGGTGTGACCGAGAAGCGAGAACAGTTTTGGGCGCTTTATCTCACCCGGTTCGCCGAAGGATTCGGGTTCATCACGCTCATCACACTTCTCCCGTACTATATCAATACGCTCGACCCATCAGATACGACGATTCTCGGGTTGACAATTAGTGCAGGTCTCATCATCGGTTTGTATACGACCGGGTTTACGCTCGCCCAAACCGTTGCTGTCGTCCCACTCGCGTGGGCCGGTGATCGATTCGACAAGCGAACTGTCTTGCTCGGTGTGCTCGGTATTGGCGTCGGCGTCTACGCCCTGTTCCCGCTCGTCGACTCGAGTGCTTCATTCATCGCAATCCGTGCGCTCCAAGGGGTCGCCGTTACCGGTGCAGGGTTGATGACGTTGTCGCTCGTTGGCCAGATTGCAGATGTCGGAACCCGAGCAAACTACATCGGGAAAGCTAACGCAGCAAGTTTTGGGGCATCCATTTTAGGCAGTATCAGCGCAGGAACGCTCTACGATGCGTTTGGGTTCGGACCGATTTTCCTCGTCATCGTCTGTATCATGGTGATTGCCTGGGCCGGTACTTTCTGGTACTTAGAGCCGGACGGGACGCGAATCGAGGGGTTTCCGTTTACCGGGCTCGCCCTCAATCGCCGCATCCTGACGCTCTCGAGTTTTCGCTTCCAGTACGCCTTCTCCGTCACGCTTGTGCGAACGTGGATCCCGATTTTTGCGGGCGTCTCCGCTGCGGAGGGTGGACTTGCATACGGTGGCTTCGCTGTCGCGTTGACTGTGGTTGCCGAGAAATTCACGAACATGTGCTGTCAGCCGTTTACTGGACGGCTCTCCGATGGCTATGGACGGGCTCTATTCGTCTTTTCGGGCGGTGCTGCCTACGGTGTCATCGCGTTGTTCGTGCCACTCTCGCCGGCGATCGGCACGACACTTGGATTGCCGTCTGAACTCGTCGTGTCGCTCCCCGCCCTCATGGTAGGAGTTGCGCTTCCAGCGTGGCTACCATACGAATCGATCCCAGGTCAGTTCGTACTGATCGGCGAGGTCTCTCCGGCGTTTTTCCCATTAATTGCCCTTTCAGGGCTCCTCGGTATCGCAGATAGCTTTCGTGAGCCGGCGAGTATGGCGCTGTTCGCCGACGAAGGCACCGAAGAAGGCGGTGTTGCCTCGAGCTTTGGGATTCGTGAACTCGTATGGCGGCCAGGAAGTGTGATCGCCCCGTTGCTCGGTGGCTGGCTCATGGTCGAGGTAAGCATGGCATCGGTCTTCTACGTCGGTGGCGCGTTTGCGTTGACTGGTGTTCTGACGTTTCTCATCATTCTTGTGTCGTTCCACGGACGGCGTGCACTCACCGAGTGGTGACAGGTACAGAAACCACGTCAGTTCGTCCGCAGGAACTGGTCGTCGTGTTTGCGGTCGTCCTCTCGAAGGAAAAACAACGCGTAGGACTGTGCTGCCACGTCGGCATAGTGGGTTGGAAAGGTCCAGAGTTCGTCATCCCAGCCGATTTCACCTTCTCTGACGGCGAGGGTTATGACGAAATCAGTTGACTGAAGATGAAGTGCGAACTCCGACTGAAGATCGCTCCAAGACGAGGTGAGTTTGAACTCGGCCTTGATATCGATCTCAACGAGATCGAAGAGCTGGCGATACCGGTGAGCATGCTCGCCATACGTGTACACTGTTATCCCAACGTCAAGCTCGGCTGCGAGTTGCTTGGCATTATAGATCGCTTCATAGAATCCCTGATGATGGTCGATCTCCCAGGGAATAACGAAATGGATGTGGGTGATTTCCGATAGCCCCTGTCCAATTCGGCAAAGGTAGACCGGGAGAGGTAACTGAGCGAGCACTGCATCAACAGTCCGACCAAACGTCGAACGATCGGCTGCGCAAACAGCATCCCACCCCATAACGAGAAGATCGGTATCCGTTTCTCGTGCGCTCTGAACGACCCCTGCGGATACATCGCTTCCCTCATAGACAGCCATTCGCATCGCCGTGTTTCCAGGCTCCTGTTCTGCAATCCGCTTTAGGTAGGCGTCTGCATCGGAGCGGGAATCGGCTGTTTTACCAGCGTCGTCATTGACAACGCTGACCAGATGAACTGGTTCGTCTCCGTACCGGTGTTTGAGTGCACATGCAAATGAAAGGAGCTGCTGCGGGTCCTCTTCCGTCATCGGGAGCGGAAGAAGAATGTACGGATCGATTGCTCGGGCATTATCGATGTCTGGTCCGAGAAATGGGACACGAGCGAGTTGCTTGGGGGGTGCACTGCTGGTTTGTGTCCGCTCAGCTGACGGAGCCTCCGCTGATTGGCTACTCGAGGTGAGCCAGAACCGAATCGTAACCACTCCAATTATTCCGATAAGAACACCCGCAGCGACGTACAGGCTCGTCGGGAGACTCAGGACCATAGGTCACGGCCGCGTGCTCGTTCGTAGTCGAATCCCAGCTGTCCATCTGCGGATTCTTCTACCCAGAGGACGCCATCGAAGATCTGCATCAGTGCGTTCATCGTTGCGTCGTCGTGTTGGGTGTACTGTATGCTACACACGGTGAGACTCGAGTTCTCGCGCTGTCGCTCAATTCGATTCTGGAGGACGTTTACCACCCGATCGAGATCGTCCTCGAGGAGCAATGGGGTAAGCGATTGAATCACGAAATGCGTTCGCAGGCAGGATTTCGAGAAGGCGGTGTGCAATTCCCAGAACGCTAATGTGAGCTGCACTAGCTCCCCAGGATACTGAATCGAGATGGTCGGATGTTCTTGATATGGTGCCGATTGATAGTGCTTGGCCGTCGCATCGATGACCCCAAATCGGCCGAAGCCAGTCGACCTGTTATCGGTATATTGGCGGATGATATCGTCCGCAGTCAGTGACGTTGTCGCCGCGATGAGACACTCGTCACTATCCGTGTACTGCGCTACGACGCGAAGCGGCAGTTCGAACTCATCGAAGGGCGCCGGTTTTGCGAGAAGAATCGCGGCTCCGGGAGGTACCGATTCTGGTAACGTCTGTAATTCAATCGATCTCTCGTCTACGGGTGGGGGGTCTGTGTTTGGCGTGTTCATGGCTAATCGACCGATCACGAGGTCTGATGCAGTGTTACTGGTCTGAATCGTAATATGTGAATTCTTGGAACGTACGGAGGGCCTGCTCTGGGTAGTGCCGTTCACCGCACGACCGGCACTCGGCGACTGTAATTTCCGAGATGTCATCCGCGTGTGTATCAGCTTGTACTACCTCAAGCGACACTTCATGGAGGTCACCTCCACAGGCGGTACACGGAAGGTCAAATTCGGATGTCATTGATGGAACGGAAGTGTCGGTCTCCGCCCCGAAGTGGGACACCCACTGTCACATACACATTCGTACTCGTGGTGCCACTTTCCAGGGTGTCCGCGTGAACGGATGGCAGCACGTAGGGGGCGAAGGAAGCGAGATCGCAACCGAGTCTACTCGAGATTCAAGGTTGATCATGATATACGTTTCGTTTATTGAATTCCAAGCAGCTCAGCCATCACCATAAGAAAAACCGCTTTTTTAGAAAATCAATTGGTTTCGGTGGTAGAGTCGTTCAACAATATATTGAGGACACGGAGCATTAGCCCTGCATGCGCGCTTCACCCACGGATCAGGTGACCCGTAGAACTCACGCTGTACTCTTTAGAGTGTAGTGGACGGTCGTTCAAGGGGAGTAGTAGTACTCGCCCTCGCTTTTCTGCTGGCGATCCAGCTGCGACTCGGGCTTGTTAATCCGCGGACGCGAGGTGCGCTCGTCGCGGCGGAACGTGACCTCGAGGTTCGCGAGGAACTCGTTCATGCCGTCGCGCATGGGCTTGGGTTGGCCGGCACGACCGTGGACGGCGGGCTCGCCGTTGAAGACCATCAGCCGGTCGGCGAGCAGGTCCATCATGTAGATGTCGTGGTCGATGACCAGCACGGTGGCGTCCTGCTGTTCGGCGTACCGGCGGATCGCGCTGGTCGCCTGCACGCGCTGTTCGACGTCCAGATGCGCCGAGGGTTCGTCAAGCAGGTAGAGGTCCGCCGAATCAGAGAGACAAGCCGCGATAGCGACCCGCTGGCGCTCCCCACCGGAGAGATCCGAGAGGTTCTGCTCCATGATCCGCTCAAGTTGCAACGGCTGGGCGATCTCGGTGTTCCAGTACGACGAGCCGAACTGATCGGTGATCGACGAGAGGAAGGCGTCGACCCGCATGTACTGGTCGATGGTGACGTACTGGGGCTTGTAGGAGATATCGAGGTCGAGATCGGAATCGCCTTCGTCGGGCTCTAAGTTATCCGTCAACAGCTTTGCGAACGTCGATTTCCCGATCCCGTTGGGGCCGACGATGCCTAGGACTTCGTTCTCGCGGATCGTACCGCTCTCAATCTCGAGGCTGAACTCGCCGTCGCCGTAGCTTTTGGTGAGATCCGGGTACTCGACGAGCGTGTCGGCAGCGGTCACAGTTCGAGGGGCGTACTCCTCGAACTCGATGGGGTTCGGCCGGATCCGCATGTTCTCGTTCTCGAGATACCCCGAGAGGTATTCGTTGATCCCGTTGCGGACCGATTTTGGCGAAGTAATGACACCGTAGGCCCCGGGCTCACCGTAGGCAACGTGGAGCGTATCGGCGAGCAGATCCAAGATTGCGAGGTCGTGTTCGATGACGAGCATCGACTTGTCCTCTTTCTCGGCGAGTTCGCGGATCAGTCGTGCTGCGGTCACGCGCTGGCCGATGTCAAGATAGGGCGTGATCTCGTCTAAGAAGTAGAAGTCCGTATCCCGGGCCAGCGTCGCCGCCAATGCGACCCGCTGGAGTTCGCCACCTGAGAGGTCGTCGATCGAATGCTCCATGACCGGCCCAATCGAGAGCCGTTCGACGAGCGAGTTGAGCGCGCCCCGTTCGTCGGTCCGCTCCAACAACTCGCGTGTGTTCCCGTCGAAGCTATTGGGGATCTGATCAACGTACTGAGGCTTTCGCGCGATTGTCACGTCACCGTCACGGACGTTCGTGATGTAATCCTGGAGTTCGGTCCCGCGGTAGGCCTCGAGCACCTCGTCCCACCCCGGTTCTTCTTCGTGACGGCCGAGGTTGGGCTCGAGTTCGCCCGCCAGAATACGGATAGCGGTCGTCTTCCCGATTCCGTTGGGACCCAGAATGCCCGTCACCTGCCCGTCCTGTGGTGCGGGCAGCCCGTATAGCGAAAAAGCGTTTTCGCCGTAGCGGTGGGCGGGGTCGTCCTGCAACTCTTTCGGGAGATTGATGATCTCGATCGCGTCGAAGGGACACTTCTCGACGCAGATCCCGCATGTCTCGCCTAGACAGATCTCTTCGGAGATGTGGATCTGTTCGGGCTGGCCCTCCTCAGCCTCCTCGCCGCGAAGGGTGATACACTCTTTGCCCGTGCGGTTCGGCGGACAGTAGTTCTTACACTCGTAGCTGCACCGGTCGGGCTGACATCTCTCTAAGTCTACAACAGCAATGCTGTCGTCGGCCATCTCAGGACGCCTCCGCAGTTAGCGGGATGCGCCACGTCATGAATGAGACAAACAGATAGTGCTGTGTCTCGAATTTGTCTTCTTCATGTATCTCTGAAATACCCCAGATCGCAGAGATCAGCGCTACGGAAATGCTCAGCACCGTGGATAATGCTGTCACGCTCACTGAGCGGATATATTCGCACTGCTTGCTAACCAATCCGATCGACATGGCAGTGAATCTGAGAGCGAGGCAGAAAAGATGCTCGGCTGGTTGATGCAGAATTTATAACTAATCTAATATTTAAAGCCTGGTACAGAGGTCGAGTCGCCGCCAGATCTTACCGAAGCGGATGTAATCGATGATATTGAAGGGTGGAACATCCGCCGTCATACCCCCGATCGGATCTCGTGGACATCACCATCGGATTACTCCGTTGTCATCAAAGCAGTTCCCACGCGCGGTGGTGACCAGCCGCGAACTTACGAGGTTCGTGGTATTCTCCCGCCGGCAGGCGAGCATAACCCGCAGCAGAGCAAGAAAGAAGAGCGTGTGCTGAAGCGTGAAATGGACACAGTCGAGGAAGCGGTCGGGTACGCGGTAGACTGGATGGAAACTCATCCGGTCGAGTTTGAGCAAGACTTGACCGAGTTTACTGGCGTCAGTGAACGAACGGCAGAGTACCTCTTGCTGGAACACAAAATTAAGAATCACCAACAACTCTACGAACTCTGGAAGGAATCAACGCTTAAAACCGTCGTCGGGAAGCAGTGGCACGACGACCTCGAGGAGGAAATGAAGGAGAAATTCGAATAGTGTCCTGCACGATGGACAGCCTGCCGCCACGCCTCTCGCTCGTACAGGAATACAATACCACCAAAAGTGGTTTCCAGCCGAGCTAGAACTCCTCTCCCGTAGATCCTACCTCATCCAGTTGGTCGTACATCTCGTCTGGGAATGGGAGACTTCCCCAGATGGAGTATGGGCACTGCTCCTGCCCGATACAGTATCGCTGCATATCGTCGTTGTCGCAGTTCATCGGAAGCGGGGTGTCGCCACCGATCGTGTTCGAGAACTCATAGCGAATCTGGTAGTCAGTAACCTGTTCGTCGTACCAGGGCCACCGCGAGAAGACGCTCTTGAGATCCGCGACAATCGTCTCGAGGTCGCTCTCCTGGTACTGTGGCAGCCACATCACCATCCGGGCGAAGTTGTACAAATCCTTCCGGACAGGTTTCTTCTCGTGGAGTCGTTCAGCCATGTTCGCCATACAGGGGAGTTCAAACAAGTCTTCGATTGACTCGACGGTGAGGGGTTGGACGCCTCGCGAAGACTCCTGAATCCGATAGTGGTTCGTATTTCCGTGCTGTCGGATAGTGAGGCTCCGGTGGTCGCGCTGGGATGCAAGGAGATTCCCAAGACTTCGAGGACTCGAGATGCGATTACATACGTCCCGCTTCCAGTTCGCTTCCGGATCGTACGCTTCCACTGCTTCAAACAGCTCCTTCGCCGAGTGGAACTCTCCCAGTGTGGTGACTTCGTCTGGAGCGTCTCGAATCGCGTCCCGTAGCACACGGATAGTTCGCTCACCGGGGTCCCAGTCTCGCCAGATTCGTTCGTGGTGTCCTGTCTCGATGAAGCGGTCGATACGCTCTGTGATGGCCGATTCATTTGTCGTCAGCCACGTGAGCTGGTCTTCCGAGAGGTTCTCTTCTTGGACTCGCAGGAGCTTTTTGAACGCGCGTCTGGCGTACTCGCGATACTTCGTATCGAAATCGCCGACCGGAACATAGAGCCGATTGTTCTTGATGCGAGTGAGCAGTTCCCCAGCCTCTCCTATCTCTTTGTCGGCGTGAACAAGGCAATTCCTCGACGCCGCAGCCATCGGGATTTCGAGGTACAACCCCTCACCGAACTCGGGCATCTCCTTGATCCCTGTACAAACGCGGCCGGGGTGCGGACCGTCCTTTCCGGGATCTTTCGCGTACAGTACCTCTGCGATATCCTGTTGGAGACTCCCATCACCGAATTCTCGAAGGAGGGAAGCGAGATTATTGACGTACAACTCTCGAATATCGTAGAGGAGCTGCACCTTTCGCGGCGGAGCGTGTTCGAACTTCGGGTGTGCCTTGACGCAGATCGCGCTCAACGTCGCGAGGACGGCGAGTGTTCCCGGTTCGTCGACGAGCGGTTCCTCCGCAGCATTTGTCCTGATGTTTTCTTTGAACGCCGCCGTTCCGAACCGCTCGAGGTCGTTCAGCAGATCTGCTGGTTGGTCTTCGCCGTCGACGATGTAGCGATTGTAGCCCCGCGTGAACAGCTGGTTGATGCGTGTCGTGCCGTATTCGAGCGGGAGCGTCGCAACGCGATAGGCGGTATGCTCGTCCTCGACAGGGGTCGACCGGCTCATTCCTGGAGCACCTCCGGTGTTGCAGACCGAACGTCGAAGTTCGGGCTCTCGATGGGCGTGACGATACTGCAGACGTCAGCGTGCAACGAGTAGGGGAGCCGGGCGACTCGACGACGGTCGGCGGTAACCACTGGATCGATGGGAATCTCGTAGGTGTCTTGTAGAAGGTCGTTCAGCACTTCTCGACTCTTGGCATCGTACCGATGAGCGGGGTCAGTATCGAGGAGATAGACGTGAACGCCCTGGCCGCTGTATACCACCAGTGTCTTCTCGGCGTTGAAGTCGTCCTCGAAGATCTCTCGAACCTCGAAGCCGTACTCGATGGCCCGCTCGATATCCTCGAAGGAATACGGGTAGCCTGCTGGGTCTGCTTCAAGAATCCCCGCGACATCCAGCAGTTTCTCGCTATCCCTCGAAACATCCTCGTCTGATACTGCTTGCGTTGCTCGCTCTCGAGCTATCGTTTTCGCGTCGATATCGACGAGGAGTACCCAGGGCCGTTCCCAGTGATCGAGGGCGTAGTAGACCGCATCAGGACACGGGTCTGGTTTGTCGAGCAAGTCGGGATCTGCGAGCGCGAAGTCACTCCCACCGAGTGGATCATTTCGTGCTGGGTGGCGGATGAACTCGAGGACATCATCGAAGTCGTGGAACGTCGCCGTGATCCGCTCATTTGAGACGTTCGTCTGCCACGTATCTCGTCGGATAAAGTCCTTGTCTGGGACTCCGTCTTTCCGGACCGGGTGGGGGTCTCGAAACGCAATCGCGTACTGTTTCGGCCCCTTCGCTGTAATAAACGACGGGAGTTCGTCACGGTACGAGGGGAACTCCTCGGTGTAGTACCTGTAGATCTCTTCGCGAGTCGCCTGGCGCCACGTCATGTGTTGAACTCCTGATCGAGTTTGTTGAAGCTCCGAATCGTCGTCAGCCCAGTTGCGTCGAACGATTCAACGGCCTCTCGAATGTCGGAGAACGATCGGGCTGCACGGCCACTCACACTGCATTCTATCCGATCGGCCTCTGCGAGATGGTCTAATACCTCGACGGCGGTCTCGCGTCTGTTGAACGCCCAGACAACGTTTGCGTCTACCCGACTCTGCTTGTCGTAGTCGTCGACCGGCGCGTGTTTGTTGTTACTCGCGAGTTCGGCTTCACCGACCCACACGAGTTCTCCGTCAGTATCGAGACCGGCAACGTCGAACACCGTCTCCTCATCGTACTCGTAGTATGGTTCGACCTTCTCGACATCGTCGCGGGCTTCTAACCACAGTTCGAGCAGCTTCACACCGACCTTGTGCGGCGTCTTCTCACCGATATCCCCCTGACCAGGGCCGACCTTGAGCTTCTGGCCGAGCAGTTCACGCCCTGCTGGGAGAACGGTGTAGTACTTCCGACCGCATGCTCGTTCTTCCTCCAGCAGGTCTTGATCGACAAGCCGTTGCACGTCCAGGTCATCAAAGTCGTTCTTGAACGCACTCATCGAATCCAAGAGTGTGTGGTCCGGGTCGTCACCATTCATCACGTCGAGGATGCGAGTCAGGAATCGGACGTCGTCGTGAGTGAGCCCGCGCTGTCGAAGCACGTCATCTGGGACGGTTACACCACCAGCCTGTACTGGCGACTGTAATGGCGACGATTCGTTCTCATCGACAGTTGTCTCCTCCGCTTCAGCGGCTGGCTCTTCTGACGCAGTTGACTCGGGATCTCCAAACAGTAAGTTGGTGGTGCCCGCTTCTTTTTGTCCCTCTTCGTCAGCTGCTAAACCACTGGTTGCCTGTCCGATGAACGACGACTGCGTCGAGTCCACAGGGCTAGCCGATTCTGCGGATGTCGACCGTGCACCGTTTGGTCTACTTCCCCATCCTTCATTATCGGCTGCCTCCGATTCGGCTGAGGCCTCAGCAAGTCCGTACTGGCTCTGTGTTCGCTCTGACAACCGAGGGAGGGCCACGGTCTCGAAGTGGTCCTCCTGTTCGACAGAGAGCGGCTTGTCGCTCTCTGGATGGCCGGATGCTATCGGGAGCGGCTTCACCGAGAACGGGGCTGGACCCGTCTCCCCGAATGACGGGCTCGGGAGTTGCGCGATCCACTCTCCGCTGGGGAGCGTGTTGACCCTATTTCGGAGATCAGTCGGGCTCAGGTCTTCGTGGGCCAGTGACTCGGCGAGGTCGCGTTCGATGGAGATGTTCCCGATAAGCTTCGTTTTGATGTTGTTGAGGACCTCGTCGTAGGCACGCTCGCTTCGATTCCTGACCTGTCCGGGGAACTGCATCACCAGTCCCATGCTCAGGCCGAACGACCGACCTTGGGGAAGCAACTGCTCGGAAACGAGTTTCGTCGAGGCGACGGGAGCTGCTTCCTCGATGATGAGGTTGGTGAGATTCTCGTAGTCTGTCTTCCCATCACGTCGCCGCACCCGAACCGCGTCCCAGAGGTTACTCAACAGGAGGAGTGTAATTGCTCGCTGAGCCTCCGGACGGAGATCACCCAAGTCGAACAAGATCGTGACATCTTCGTCGAGGAACTCGCGGAAGTCGAATCGATTGTCGACGTATTCGCCGTCATCGCCCTGTTGCGGAACGTGACTGAAGATACGTCGCAGGTGCGCGTCTTCTCTGAGTTTATCGAGGCGGTTCCCGACAGCATCCATCGACACCTGGAATTGACGGTCATCTTTCTCGAAGTGGCGCGTAAGCGACTCCTCGACATTTTGGTTCTCGGCAGCGACAGGAGGAATTGTCCGCTCGCGTTGCATCTGAAGTGCAGCCGCAAAGAGATCATCGAGGCCGAAGGCGTCGTTACCGTATTCTTCGTCGAAGAGCGCCTTGATGAGGTAGCTGAGGATTTCGTTGGCGACGAACGCCTGTTCGTACTGTTTGCGACCCATAACCATCCGCATGATGTCGTGGAAGTGATCGACCTTGTCTTGGATCGCATCCTCGCGCCTCCACCCCGCTTCAAGTGTCGAACGGATATCGAAGAAAGAGAAAGCAGGGAGGGTGTCCGGAACGTAGAATTGATAGGTATTGTCCAATCCGCTGAACCGTTCGTAGTGACAACGAAGATAGTTCGCACACATCCCGTCGCCTTTCGGATCGACGATAATAACTGGTCCACCTGTCGTTTCTCTGAGAGACAGCGCATCGTTGATGATGGCCTTCGACTTTCCGGCCCCAGTTGATGCAAACCTGCCGTAGTGTCTAGTTAAGAGATTTGGCGGAATCCGTATTGAATCTGGTTGGATGATCTTATTTTTATCAAGTGCATATCCGATCGCCATCCCCTCACGGAACTGTGCCATCAAATCGGGATTCGGTCGTGGCAAGGGACTGCGACTGCGCTGTTCTGAACGCGCCCCTCGAGAGCCCTCAACAGTCAAATTGTCGGCGCTCGGGACAACAACCACATTCGCGAGTTCGTCCGCATTGAACACGAAGTCTGGCCGCTTCTTCCCGCTACCAGTGATCATCTCTCCGTTGAGAACTCGGTCGAGATGGCGCTGCGCTCGTTTAGCTTTCTGCCGATCGAGGAATCCTTTCTCTCGAACACGCCGACCGAAGAGTTCGTAGAACGGGCCGTCAAGCGGATCCAACGAAGCCTTCAACTGGTCGAGTTCCGCCCGAATCTCGGTCTCATCCGGTCGAGCCATCGCAACTGCCCGTGCATTGACGGTGAACGTTCGCCGCGGGTGTTTGCTGTCGATTCGCTGAATTAGATCTTCTGTCTCCCGAGACAGTTCTCGATCGGCAGGATCAGCATCTACAGGCTCAAACCACGAGCCAATGAGTTCTTCTGACCAGGTATCGCGCCCCTCTTTTAGATTTGATTGACGGATTTCAGCATCATCCCGCCAGTCAGGTTTGCGTTGCCAGAGAATCTGATAGACGGTCGGTGCCGTCATCTCGTGGAGAACTTCGACAACGGCAGAAAGCGGTGGCTGATCCGAATCGTACTCCTCATCGGGCTCGTCGATTACAAACGGCGTGATCGTCGTCATCCAGTCTGTTTTTCGCCCGACTTTGCCAAGCCATTCGACACCAAACGGTGTGTGCTCTATGCATTCATCGTCTACGTTCTTTTCATCGGTCCCTTCCGGGTTGGACTCGTCCAGATCAGCCGAACGTTCACCGTCCAAAGTGTCTTGCATCGCTTGTTCGGAGGTATCTTCGTTCGAAACTTCCGTCTGCAACCCGAGCATCAGCTCAAGGTTGAGTTCTGTTCGTGCCACAGTGAACGTGGTCGGGTAAATCGACCGGAGGCGCTTTTCAAGCGTGTTGAGGTGTTCCCCTTGGTTGACCCCATAGTAGAACTCTACTGGTGCATCAGGACCTGCAGAAACGGCAAGGAATTCGAACGTCGGTGGAGCTGTGTCCACTCTCGGACTCACCCGGCTCCAGAAACTCTCTGCCGCTGGGTTCGACAGCTTATGAAGGCTCTCAAGGGTGGCTGGAATATCCGCCCGGCGGAGTGATCCCGACGTCGGCGTGATCTTCAGATACTCGTTGTTACTCATGATCCGACTCACCTCCGTGCTGACCACCATCAGTCTGTGGCGGAGTTGAGACTTGGCGTGAGGTTGCTGAATCAGTATTCATAGATGGCTCTGTAGGTGTGTCTGCTGAACGGCCTGGCAATTCAGCCTGTGACTGGGCTTTCGGATCGAAGTCGATCACAGCTGTCTCATCTTCCATCGCTCGAACTTCGATTCCCCGCCACTCTCCGTCGACGCCGACGAGCGCCTCCGAATAGCCCGTCCGGTCGTTTCCGGGAACGGCTTCCTGGACGAAGCGCATCTGTGCCGAGTTGAGGCCGAACTCGTTGGCCCACTCGCGGTCCATGCCGTCGAGGTGGTGGAACTGCTTGATCGCACACTGGTCGATGATCGCCTCGGACTCTGGATGCTGGAAGAACTCGTCGACGGTCTGGGTCACGAGTCGGATCGAGAGGTTGTGGTGACGATGATGTCGGAAGACGATCTCGAGGTACTCGAGACTCGCCGCGTCCTGCATGATGTACCGAGCCTCGTCGATGACGAAGACGACCTCTTTGTCCGTCTCTTTCGCGCGCTCATAGACCAGCGAAATCAGCAACTGCATGATGAGACTTGTGCTCCCACCGAGACTGCCCTCTTGCTGGGCGAGGTCGAGATAGATCACCTTCTCGTCGCGGATGTCGAACTCTGTCTCTCGACCCAGATTTTCGTACCGGCCGTCTTCCGCGAACGGGCGGAGCTGATCGATGAGCCACGTCGCGTCTTCCTCAATCTTCGTCGCTTCCTCGTCCGTCCGTACGACGTACTCTGTCGGCGTCTCGACCATCTCCTCGAGGATATCGAGGACATCCCGCATCGTCGGGCTCTCGTTGTGATGAGTCGCGATATCATCGGTGATTCCATTGCGTGAATATGCACGCTCGATCGCGGTTTCCAACGTCGTCCGGCGGTCACCGAGTGTGATTCCCCGGAGCGCGAAGTAGTTCGAGAGGAAGCTCATCACGCTATCGAGCTTTTCACGGTACGGGCTGGCATCCTTGCCCATCGCCCGTTGCACACGTTCGGGAGTGGGCTTGATCTCGAGTGGGTTCAGTCCCATATCCCCGCCGATCGTGATTCGTTCGCCACCGAGGGCTTCGGCGACGCCAGCCCAGTTATTGAGTGGCTCGAGGATGATCCCAATACGGTCCTCGCTTTGCTCGATCGAGCGGATGAAGTTCTGTTTCGAGCCGAACGATTTGCCAGAACCAGGGTCGCCGATCGTGAACATCGCATAGCCGTTCTCTCGAGCGAACGGGTCGATCACGACCGGGCTCTGGTTCTTCCAGTGAACGCCAAACTCGACGCCGCCGTCCTCGAGGATCGTGGCGTTATGTGGCGACGCGAGAAGTGCACCGACCGCACCACCGAGTGCTGTTGCCTCCCGACCGAACGGATTGGGACCGATCGGAGCTGCAGCCTGGATGGCGAGATCTTGCTTGCAGATGGCCGTCTTCGGCGAGAGTCCAGCGGGTTGTTCACGAAGCCGGCTACGAACCGTCCGGACGGCATCACGAAGCTCGTCACGTGACTCCGCTCGAACCGTGATGAACATGCCTTGCTTGAACACCCGACTCCCGTTCTCGACGCTCTTGTACGTCGAGAGCGCCTCATTAGCCCGCTCCTGAAGATAGCTCCCGCGAACAGTACTCTCGAGGTCAGCATCGGCCTGGAGGTCGTCAGCCACTCGCTGGAGCTCGTCTCGAGCTTGCTGCTGGCTCTTTGGGGTGATATGGACCGTCAGATCGAACTCGACGTCCGTGAGCTCGAAGAGTTCGGTCAGATAGCCGTCTTTCGGGTAATCCGGGTAGTCAGCGATGTAGAGTGTGGACGTCCATTGGTCACCGACTCGAGCAGTACGTGTATCCCACTCGATCGCCGCCGGCGCGACGACGTGTTGGTGATGTTCGGCGATGTCGTCGAGGATCTGCCCTTCCTCGAGGCCGTCTTCCACGGTCGTCTCCTCGAGGAGATCTGCGAGTTCGACTTCTTCGACGTCCTCGGCTCGCCAACGATCCCACCCCACCTTCGCGAGAAGCGTGAGCAATGCCGTTGCACCGATATAGAGGGAAAGCCCAGCCTGTGTCCCTGGATCAGGGAGTGCCTCGATCATTGATCGATCCTCCGTTGATGATCGACGACCGGACGATCACGGATCGCATCGGCTCCATCTCCATACTCGTGTTCCTCGCCGTTCCAGAAGTCCATCGAAAGGACGAACAGTTCGACCGTCGTCAGCCGATGAGCCGACCACCCTGCTGCCTTCTGGATGAACTCCGTCTGGAGACCATGACAACGGTTCTCGAGTTTCTCGAACATGGCTGCCCGGATCTCCGCATCGGTCATGTCGTTGCGACGGGTCACGAACGGGTTGAACAGGAAACCGACCACCGGAAACGCGGTGAGCTTCTCTGCAGGGGATTGTTCGTCCTGATACCGGTCGTAGACCTCGAAGGGGTCGACTTCGACGCCGATGAAATACCGAACTTGTTGGGTTCCCTCGAGGTCTCGTGGACGTTGCTCGCGATACTCCTCGAGTAACTCTTTGAAGATCGGGTTTTGCTTGACGTCACTGTCGGTAAGCCGCCCATCGATTCGCTCGATCAGCTTCTCGACTGGGAACGATCGCGTTGTGGCGTGGAATTTGAGCGTGAAGTCGAGTTCCTTATTCGCGAACTCCTCGCCGAGTTGCTGGATCTGCGCCCAGTCACCGGACATCGCGAAGTCCATGTTCCCGGGATCGATCTCGAGGTAGGCCTCCATCGCACCATCGGAGCGCTCGATTGCTCCGGCACCAGGCCACGCTCGCCTGATGTTCGTGAGATCCTGTGTTCGCTCGTCCGGTTTGAACGGCGTATAGCTCACGAGCCCGCCTTCGGTACTCGCTTCGGTGGACTCGGCCGTGGCCTCCGTACTGTACGTAAATCGAGGGCGCTTGCAGTAGTGGCGGTAGACGTCTCCCAGCCACGTCGACGCCGGGAGATGGTTGGGTGACGCGTAGACGATCGACCCACCAAGGACGACACCGAGTAAGACGAACGGTAAGATCGCACCATCGAGTCCCGTGAGGCCACCAAAGAGGAGGCCAGCGATCGGGAAGCCAAGGAGTACGTAGACGTCCCCCTCCTCGATATTCAAGATCGGTATGCGACTCTCTTCACCCAGTTCGTCCATGATTCGACGGCCAGCTGCATCGTGATCTCGTGTCATTCAGTAATACCCCGGATCGTTCTCGGTGCGACGGTACGCCGGGACGCCTTCCTGGCCGTACGCATCTGTCGCAACGTTATCGTGGTCTGTTCGTCCTCCGCTGCCGCTCGAGTTTCCAGACTGTTGGGATGAGCCACCGCCTTGGCGCATCTTCGACGCAGCCGTATAGCCAGCGGCCGCTTTCGGTCCCCACGCCGCAGTCGTGGCTGCTGCAGCAGGGCCTGCAACAACACCGGCCCCAACGGCTGCGCCAGCTGTTACTGCGCCCTTGGTCGTCGCTCCGATGATCTTCGTCGTCATCGGACTGGCGTACTTGAACAGCTTCCAGACGATGAGGATCGAAAGGAGTGGCAGCGTAACCGCGATGAGGTAGCTCAGGAACGAACTATCTGGAATCAACGCCGAGTCAGTTCCCTCGCTGAACAGCAGTTCATATCCCTTGAACAGCAGTGCCACCGGAAGCGGCATGATCGCAAGCGGCACGAACTTCATACAGACCGTGCGGGCGATGTGAGAGACGACGGGAAGATTCCCATAGGCCAATGCGATACCGATTGGCATCGCATAGATCAAGATGTACAACAGAATTTCGCGAAGGAAAAACAGTGCCTGCAAGATCCACATGGCAATAGCTCCAACTCCAGTGAGGAAGAGAGCAAGCGCTGGGTTTGAAACGGTTAAGCGGAGCAATTCAATCATTGTGGCAGTCACTGTCGAAATGTCTGGAATAAGGGCAATGGTGAAGCCGTCGACGAGATAGAGCGCTAACACAGCGACCCAGTACCACGTTACGATCAGGAACGCACCTGTCCAGGCACTGCGCTTTGCCTTTCGCGTCTCGTACGCACTGCCGATATTGAAGATTCGGATCGTATGTCTGCCCTGGACACACATCACGAGCAACAACAGGGAGACGAGCATGATCTCCCCCGCAACAAGATTGCCGTGGATCTCTTCCCACGGTGTGTTCGACGGCTGACCGAACACGAATGCACCATCCGTCTCCGGTGTTGGCGTGCCAAAAACCTGTGCCGTGACGGCATCATATCCATCTGCCAATCCCTCCTGAAACCATTCGATGAGTTTGTCAACTGCATCTTCGAACCACTTGATCCCGATATCCGAGAGTGACCACGACATTACAATGGCCCCTCAATTTCGATCTCACAATCATCAGGACCGGTACCGAGATAGTGGATAACGTAGTCAAGGGAGTGATCTGTAGCATGGCTTGTAGAGAGGCGGACGGTGAACTGTCCATCCCGTCCGATCGAGTCACACTTCGACCGTGTGCTCGCTGGCGAAAAGGGGAGTGTGTTGCTGTAGATCAGTACTGTTTCACCTGCAGGAAGAGCTATTGACTCTGCATCCGCTCCAAAGTCGCTCTCCGGATCGTGGATCCCACTCTCACCCGCCTCATCGTAGCTCTCATGTGACGGGAAGGGGACATCACCTTCGAACCGAAGCGCGGTAGCTGCGGTCGGCCCAGTTCCCCGATTCGTCACAGTAAGTATCGCCTCTGCTTCCGTACTGGAGTCTCTCGCACCTTCGTACATCTCCTCAGGGTAATCCCTGGCCAACCGGAGTTCTGTTAACTCGAGATCCGGTTCGAGCGTAACTGACGTCGTCTCAACGGTTTCCTCGTCTGCAAGCCCGATAAGTTCGTATTCGCCAACAGGATAGTCCGTCCCGATCTCGAGCATTGTTCGAGACACCCCCGATTCAATCATTTGGTGGGCAAACAACTCGCCAGAGGGATCGATGAGGTTCAGTTGGTCAACTGCATCCCGTTCGAGTTCAACCACGAGTTCGACCCCTTCGACCGCGACGCTCTGGAGAATGTCTCCACCGGAGTCTGTCGATGGGTCGTCATCAGAATGACTCAACGCAGAACAACCAGCAAGTCCAGTAGTGATCCCGACGAGTATGCTTCCGAGAACCGTGCGCCTATCAAGTGATGTCTGTTGAATTGTCATAACGTATCTCTCATTTTCAAGAACGAGCCGATCCGCTTCGCTGCGTACAGGGCGACCGCAAAGGGAATCGCATATCGAATAAGGTCGACTAACAGTGTGAACCAGCCTGTCGGGGTGGCCAACGGATGCCACGTTTCTGTAGTTGTATCACCGATATAGGCTGGGTTGTGCGAGCGCCACGAACCGGGATGGTACTCTGCGGTGTAGATGCCCGGCTGGTGAACAGTTATCTCTGCGATGCCAGCTGCGTTCGTCCGCACCACCTGATCGCCGATTGTGATGTAGCCCTCACGCGAAGCAGCGCCAATCAGTGAGAATCGAGGATCGTCGAACGGACTCTCGAGCATGATCGGCGCCCCCGTCTCAGCATCACGAAGCTCGATCTGCAACGTCACTGCAGTCGCATTCGATTCGATGATTTCGACAGAGAGGTCACTCTCGCGTATCTCCCGTTCCGACCCTCCATCGGGTTCAATGATTTCTGCTGAGACACCGCGAACAATCCCGTCGACCCTGATAGCATCTCGATCGATGCCATCATACCGGAGAGCAAGACCGGAAGAACGGGTGTAGGACTCGGAGACGACGTCGATGTCGACGTTCTCGTGAATCGAGGGTTCTGGAGACGAACTCTCTGTCCCCCAGACCTCGAGAATGTTGGGACCGTCACGGATGGGTTCTGAACGCGGGCCTAGCTCGGATGGATACGCGTGGACGTATACGGGGAGGGCGTCGGATGGTGTCGACTCTTGACCGTCCCGACTCGAGTGTATCAGATCGTCCCAGTTGGTATCTCGAGCCGTGTAGTATCGCCACACACCACGGACGTTCGCCTCACCATCATCCGAAAGCGTGTATCCATGCCACGGTTGGGTCTGATAGATTGCGACACCGCTGTCGCCGTTTGGATACGATGCGTGGTAGATCGACGCCCGTAGATCGTAAACCTCCACATCGAGGTCCTGAGAGACGGTCACCTGATCGGCAATGACCTCCGTTTCATTGCCACGATCGCGCTCGACTCGAGCGCTGATATCCGCCTCGAGTGTGAGTGTTGCCGGGCCACCACCATCGAATGCATATTCGAATGTCGGAGTCTGTGTTCCTCCTGTGGTCTCGACAACGTCGTCATCGTGTAAAAGGCGGACTTCGTCGATTCCGTGGTCTTGGATTGACGAGTTGCTGTCGAGACGAACACGATAATCGACGAATCCACTGAGTTCGCCTTCCGGTGCGATGTAGTGAACGGTCCTATTTTCGTCTATGTGTGTTCTCGTCGACGGCTGGATCGAGAACGTCGTCGCGTGTGCATCGGCGATGAGGACAGAATCTGTTAGCTCTGCATGGGTAGGATAGATCGAAGTCTCTGCATTTCCACCCTCGAGTGACTCGTAATCGTATGCCGTCCAGCGTTCCGCGGTATCTGGAGGTTCTTTGAACGTGATATCCGTGCAGTTGCCGAGTTCCTGCATGGCCGTTCGCTGTTCATCGTATCGCTCCTCGTACTCGGCATCACTGAGACACTCATTCGGAGCTTTCGACCAGAGCGTCGCCGTCTCGTTGACGTCTAACTCACTGTCGTCAGTGCCCGGTCGTGGTGGAGAGTCGGCACTCACGGCAGTCACCCCTGCAAACGCGAGCGTGACGGCAACGAGAGCGAGCACCGCAACCATGTGAGGACGAATGTGATGCACGAGCGGAGTGAATCAGAGACGATCCAGAGTGTAGCGTTGAGTTACCACGGGACGAGGTCGACACACTCAGCGAGTGGAAGCCCCATCGCCGATCCAGCAACCGTATACAGCGGTCCGAGGATCACGAGGATAACTGCAGACTTCATCGCCGTCCGCTTGTGCTGTTTGAGGCTCTTTTTCTGCTCAATGTTCATCGTGAACATCTCGACGAGTGAATCAGCCTGCCAGACCACAACCAATCCCATAATTCCGAGCGCAGTCGTAATCTGGAAGAATCCAGAGATCATGTCTGGCAAGCCTTCAGCGTCACACACGACGCTGTCTTGAGCCAAAACGGGGTCTACAGCGACAAGCGAGAGGATAAGGAACGAAGCGAATCCGCTACGTACTACTCGCTGTCGAAGAGCATTGGGATTCTGTTGTTCACCAGTAGGACGATCCCTTGTCGTCATTGAGAGACCTGACCTCTACTAGATCTGTATCGGGCCATCTCGCTGTGCGGATTTGCGGTGAAGCCACTGTTCAACGGATTGTATCGACTGCAACCTGTTCGTGAGAATTTTCGATTTCGGTTCCTCGAGTCGCTCATTTATTACCAAACGCTAGCCTGTCGGGATAGGGCATATATCTTCTGTATTTCTTAAATGTTTCTAGAAATAAATTGTTTTAGAAGACATTCTTCTATCCCTGTATAAATATATAGCGAGTAACGAAAGTCATATTCACATATATAATTTGAGTACAAAATGATGCAACGCACTTCGAAACTCCTGAATGTATACTAAGATCGGGCTACCCGGAGTGATTCCATCGATCTGGATACTGATGGCCGCGCCCAATACTCGACAGAGGTCCTCAGCGGGCCAGCTTTGATCTCAAAACCGCGTTGTCCGAGGAATATGGACAGCCAGTCAGCTGTAGCTCCCTATTCAGAGATATCCTCTTCGTCGAGTTCTTCATTCACAAACTCGATCAGTTTCTGCAGTCGGTCGTTGAACTCGTCCTCAAACTCAGTGTGGAGTGCGTCATCGTACATCCGAAGAGTTCGTCCCAACCCAATCGCAGCGAGCCAGTCTCGGAACTGATCGCTGTTCATGTCGTCGACGGATATACTCAGTGAATCCGTGTTCGATCCAGCTGCCCAGAGATGAAGAAGATCGAGATCATTGACCATCGCAAGACGAGCGAAATCCGCAAACGCGGCACTTACCTCTCGGGATAACTGCGTGTAGGACACAGAATCATGATCAAGTTCTCGCTCTCCCTTCAGTAGTTCATTGACGTATGAGAGCGATCGCAGTGACAGGAATCCTTCCCTATCGACCGCCATCGGTGGATCGCTCTCTGACTCTGCAATCTCGGACAACGCTTGTCCACAAGATCCGCAGTAATGATGGACCGTCTTGACTTGGCTACCACAATTCGGACAGTAGGGCATACTGTGAGCTACGAGTCATAGATACTGAGACTTTGCTGGTATGGGCATCGCTGTGGATTTCCCAGGGAGTAACGAGGGAGAATACGTTCGAGCGCGCTCTCAGAGCGAATCCCGCACTAAATCGTCGAACTCGATCAATATCTGCTCGGGGACAAACTGTTCGAAGGTTACCCACCCATCCGGAAATCCAATCGTCACTCGCGGGTGCAGGGGTTCGCCGTGTTCCATCGATCGGACGTCAGTCGGGATGGTGACGAGTCCCGTCGCTGTCTCGAGTTCTGTGTCACCTCGGCGGAGTAGGTCCTCAACGATCGCATCGGTACGAACGTCAGCTACATGCTCAGCTCCGGATTCCTTTGATCGGATCTCGATCTCCCGCGATGTGTCTCGAGGGTTCGTATTCCTTAGACGGAGCGTCGAATACCCATCCACGCATGCATCCTCGAACCGTCCACGGAACCCGGTATCGTGGAAGGAAATTCGGGTTGCATCGTCCAGTTCGAGATAACTCAGTACGGCCTGTACGGTTGCGTCTGCGGTGCCGTCGTCGGATGCCCGAACGGCGAGGAGCTGTGTTCTCGGTTTGAACGTCGCGACGGTCGTCGGCCGGTTTTCTTTCGAGATCGTCAGTTGTGTCTGGGATCCGGTGTCGGGGACATTGCAGACGACGTAGATACGGTTGTGGTCCCTGACGGCGGTCTGGACTTCGGGTCCGTACGCGCCCGGGGAGCCCACATCCCCGACTCGACCGGTCGCAACGTCGGGTGAGACCTGGCGCAGTCCATCGACTCGGTAGTAGTAGACTGACCGGGCGCCCGCAAAGCGGAGCTGTGACGCTGCTCGTCGGAGTTCGATCTGAGAGAGTTCGTCGAGCGTGTCGGCGAAGCTCCGATCGTCGACGTCGATGGAGATATCGGCTGCCTGGAGGACGCGACGGCGGGCGGCCTGTGAGGGAAGATTGCGAATGAGTTCTTGTGGTGACGCGTCGTTTTGCGTTGGGTCAATCGGGAGGTCCATATTGGGATCAGACACGTACTACCAGTCGTAGTGTCCCTATTGGAATTTATATGTTAAGAACTTCTGATTTATCACCAATCAATGGAAGCTAGCAATCCAGACCAATTAGTACGGAGAATTCGAGAGCAATATCTGGCCGATTCGCCTGATCTTGTGAGAACAAGTCTCCACGGTCACTCGAATGTCGTTCAGATGAACTTTGCTTCGACATATTTCCCGCTTGAATTCATCCAAAACGCAGACGATGAGGGTGCCAGTGCAGTCCGTTTTCAAGTCCGGCAGATCGACGGCGACTGGTGCTTAGAAATTCTCAACAACGGGCGTAAGTTCACCGACAGTGCACTCGAAGGCCAGGATAGAGATACTGACGATGTCAAGGACGACGTAACTGGACTGTGTGCAGCTGGCGTCTCACCGAAGCATCCCCGTGATCACATCGGCTTCATCGGAGTAGGATTCAAATCGATCTTCGAGATCAGTCAATGCGTCGAGGTCCACTCCGGTCAATTCCACTTCTCGTTCGATAGAGAACGTGCGGAAAAACACGGTGATGAGATCCCCTGGAGAGTCGTTCCCTGGGAATGTAACGCTACGAAGGAAACAGAGGTCCCTGCGGAGATCGATGGAACTGAGTATACTACCCGGTTTGTTGTTAGACTGGACGAACGGGGCCGGGAACTGCTTTCGAAAGACGAACTCTTCGAACCCCTCCATTCCGAGAACATCGACCGGCGTGTATTCCTCTTCTTGAAAGATGTGCGTGAGTTATCTATCGAAGATCATTACTCGGACAACTCACGGCATATTAGCCGGACAGACGACGTTCGTGATGATGGGTTAGCGTCGTCTGTTGAGAGAGCGAGACAGCAATTCCCCAGCTTAAAGCAGAAGACGATCAGAGACGAGGCAGACGCGCAGTTCGATCCTATCGAAGTTGTAGAACTCGAGGAGTCGTTAGCAGATGGGACGAAGGAGGCGGATACGTGGGTACTGTTCAAACATCTCTGGGAGGTGCCGGACAGCATTCAGGAAGACCCAAAGACGGAGCAGTATATGCGTGGAGGTGTAGATTACCGCGAGGTGTTCATCGCCTGTATCGTAGACGATGATGGGGGATTCGCCCGGCCGGAAAGCGGGACTCTGCACACAGGCGTATTCAGCTATCTTCCTCTCAAAGAACTCGAGACTGACTTCGACTTTCTCGTTCACGCAGACTTCCTCACGCCTGCTGATCGACAGACGATCAAGCAAGAGCTTCCCTGGAACCGCGAGATCGCACAGGGCGTAGTTGAGTGTGCGAAGGATGTCCTCGATGTTGTTGCTGGTCACGACGATTGGTGGACTGACCTTGGCGTATTCGTACCAGAAGGGCAGGGAGACACGTTCGTAACAACGGAGATCGTTAACAGAATTCACGAGTATGTCGAGAGCTCAAGTTTAGTCCGAGATCAAGCGGGCCAACGAATCAAATTAGACGACTGCCAGGTGGTTGACGAACACATTGGCGAAGCTTTCGACGCTGATCAAGTAGAGGAAGCGGGTGCTGACCGTCCCATTCACGAGGAACACGAGGAGATCTACCAAACGATCGAGAGCAGAAAATCGCTCGGCATCCATCAGTTTCTCCAGAACTATGATGTCACGACGACGCTCGAGGGTGTTGCCGGTGTGGAGAGAACGAACACCTTCGAGCGAGTATTCGAGGGGATTTCAAGCAAAGCTTCGTTTAGGCAATCAAATATCCTCAGCACAACCGCTGTGCCATTAGAAGATGGGCGAGTAGTTGGAACTGATGACGTAGAGCAGGTCTACCTTCCACCTACTGGGATAGACTTAGACGAGTTCGAGACTGCGCGCCCGCTACAAGAGGTCCGGTCCTCTCTCAATATTGTAGATAGTGACCTTGCCGAAAAGGAGGAGATTCGGTCGGTGCTGGATAAGAACGATGTAGAAGAGTTGACCGAAGGAGCACTGATCGAAGAATGGCTCCAGACCGTCGAATGGGACACTCTCACGACGAATGACCGATACCTCGTAGCGGCAATCCTCTGTCGGGCATCGAGTGATGGCGAGTGGGAAGTCGGTGAGGATCCGCCAACCCTCCGACTACAAACAGAAGATGGCTCCTGGCTCTCGCCATCTCAGCTTCTCCTCGGTGAAGCCTACGGCCCGACTGTGGCAGACGATACAGATGCTCCGACTCAAAATCTCCAAGCCGCTCCCTGGTTTACTACGAACACGGTGATCGAAAATCGCGGTATCTTCGCCGAAGCAGGTGCTGACGCCCTCAGAACCGGACCTCGGTACGTGAGTGAAGCGTACCTGGAGACGTTCGACGAACTCGGCGTCGACGACTGGAGGCCGTTCCTTCGGAAACTTGGGGTCGACTCGATGGTCAATGAGAAACACACCATTGGAGCACTGGGTGAGCTCTTCGTGAAGCTACAGCTGGAAGCGAAGCAAGATGTCGATGTCAGGCAGGCAAAAATCGGCCGAGATTTGGATGTCGGCTCTATCAATGACCCCGATGGACAGATTGTCGAGGTCAAATCAACAAAAGAGTCGAAACAGGATTTCGATCTGAATACCACGCAAACGCAACTGCTCGAAGCAGAGTCGGAGCGATATCGTGTGTACAGGGTGACCGAAGTTCTGTCGACGGACCCGATTGTTCGCTATGCGGATGCGGAGACGGCCCGTAGTGCAGGAACGTTCAAATTGGAGTTCTCAAGCAGCGACTGGCAGCGAGACTCTATTACAATGGAGACGAGGACCTCTTACTGACAGCAATACCACCACTGTTGAATTCCAACTTCGTCTGTGACAGGCAAGCGTAGTACCAGATTTATATGTCTCTCGTGAAAATGGAGGGATATCAAATGTCTGAGCAGCAACCACGAGAGGAAGGCCGTTCTGAACTTCCTATCGAACGTGGCTTTCCGATCGAGCGAGTGAATGAGATCGCAGAAAAGGAGGGACGAGCGAAACAGTGGTATCGCCCCATCTACACGATGCACAAGTGGTGGGCACGCAGGCCGGGGTGTCTTTTCCGTGCGATTACGCTCTATTCACTTCTCGACGATGATACAACGATTGACGATGTCGATGTGTACGAACCGGGTGAGAACCAAACACTCGGCAGGAATGGATTAAGCAATCAAGATCTCGTCGACGCTATTCGCGAGGTCTCGATGGACGATCCGGAATCACTGTGGGACTTCTATCCGAAGGACGTCCGGATCAAAGACAAAAAGATTCTCGATCCGTTTATGGGCGGCGGGACGTCGCTCGTAGAGGCTTCTCGTTTCGGCGTCGACTCCGTTGGCGTCGACCTGAACCCTGTGGCATGGTTCGTCACAAAGAAGCAGCTCGATGCTGGCCAGACAGACGTTGAGGAACTTGAGGAAGCGTTCGAGCAAGTCAAAGAGGACGTTGCTGATGAGATTCTCCAGTATTACAAGACGCCGTGTCCCAATTGCGACGGCGAGCACGACGCGGACGTGATGTATAATTTTTGGGTGAAAGAAATTGATTGTGTCTCTTGTGATGCAACTGTCCCCTTATTCAAAGATTATCGCGTTGCTGCTGGGCGTTATGAGAATGATGATAAAGAGAATGTACTTTGTCCCGGCTGTGAGACAATAAGCCTTGTTGATGATTGGCAAGACGAGGCGGAATGTGATGAGTGCTCTTTCGAGTTTGAGCCGAAGAATGGAAATGTATCCCGGGGAGGTTATTACAACTGTCCAGAGTGTGGACAGAAAGAATCAATTACGAAAGCGATTCAGGAGCAAGGATATAATCTCAGGCTTTATGGAGTAGAATACTATTGCGAAGAGTGTGATCATGCAGGAAGAGAAAAAAGTGCTTATAAAGGGTATAAAGAAGCCGAACCTAAGGACAAACAAATATTCGAAGAGGCAAAGCGTGAATGGAACACTCGAACCGATCTGCATAAATATGCACCATCTGAACAAATCCCAGATGGTTGGAAAACTACCTCTGGGAAATTTTCAGGATCTGCTCCTGGGGCAGGAGACCTTCGACCGTACGGTTATACAAAATGGGAGGACATGTTCACTGAGCGCCAGTTGCTCTGTCTCAGTAGATTATTGGTACGTGTTTACCCCGAAGTCTCAACAGCCGGTTCAGTGTGAGCCCGTGAGATCATCTCATTGTTGTTGACGACTCGGCGAAGTTCTTCGTAGGGATTGCGTCCCTGCTGGCGCCATGTCGCCAGCAGGGACAAGATCGTCTCGTGAACGAACATACCTCGATCGTTACGGAGTGTCCCGATGATTTTCCGGAGAACGACTGGTTCACGAAGTGCGTTCTCAGCTGCGTTGTTCGTCGGGGAGACCGCTGGCTCACCGACGAAGGTGAGCCAGTGGTCGATCCCTCCTTCGATTTTCCCGAGTAGTGTTGCCACTGGTTCGTCGGTTACTGACCGCCCCACGAGCGATCTAAGCCCGTTCTGGCATGAGCGGTGCATCTGTGCTCTCTCACGAAGACTCGGGTCGGTCTCCAGCCACGACTGGAGACCGACGAACATCTGCTTGAGATACCGGTAAACGGGCTCTGCCTCCTCGTGGTCACTAGCAGCGTCTTCAGCTTCTCGGAGAAGATGTGCCCAGCACCGCTGAAGGTTACTGCTGAACGCTGGATACGCCGTCCACCCATCGCAGATGACCGTTCCCGGGAAGTCCTCGCCGAGGACTTCCGCGGGAACATCACTTCCACGACTCTCCCTTACGGCGTATAGCGTGTGCTCGCTCGTCCGAAACGTCCAAATCCACGCCTGCTCACCCTCGCGTTTGATACCGGTTTCGTCAACGTGAACGATCTCTGCTTGCTGAATCTGTCTTCGAATCTGTTCGTATTCGCAGCGACCGGCGCGCGCAGCGCGCTCGGTCGCGTGCCACGCGGACGCGCCCGAGAGTTCTAATCCATGCAGTTGCTCGAACCGGTCAGCGATTTTCCGGTAGGGGAGGCGGTGATCGTACCGAGAAAGTGCTGCTTGAGAGATGACGTTCACCCCGAACTGCCCCTCATCGGGGCAGTCGGGGTGTGTAGCAACGGTTTCTGTTCCACAAGAGCTGCACTGGTAGTAGTGACGGTTGTACCGGGTGATTTCTGGTGGCTGTGGATCGGGAACCTCCTCGACGAGTCGGGGGCTGACGCCCACCGACTCGTCGAAGTGTTCACCACACTCGGGACAACAGTCACAGGTGACATCGATCTCTTTGTCGGGATCTGCTGTTGCACGCCACTCAGGGTCGTGACCGTCCTTCCGTCCGGGAGTACCGCCATCGGTTCGAACATTCTCGTCTTCGTCGTCCTGCGAGGTCGGGGACTCGTCAGTCCCCGACCGTCGCTTACTGGGCGGTGTATGCGGATTTTCGTATTTGCGAAGGCGTGTTTCGAGTTCTTCTATCCGCTCGTCCTTCTGATCGATTTTCTTGTCCTTTCGCTTGTTCTCCCGTTCGAGTTCTTCGACTCGTTGCTCAAGTTGGAGAAGCCGAGAAAGGAGCTCTTCTTTGGTGAAATCGTCTGCGTTCACAGACTCCACCAACCAGTAGTGACAGCAGAAGTAACGGGATGGGCTCCGCTGCGGAGCCCATCCCTGAGAATCGTATCCGATGTCTGCTGCCTGTTCATATCGCGTCCGTTGAACGCTTCCTACGAGAGAGTACCGAAATCAGCCCGGGCTAAACACATACGATTATTGAAAAGCATCGACTCCATATCTGACAAAAACCTAAGAGAATTTTTGTTGCTCGCCTTTTCTGACGCCATTAGATACAATTGTAAATTCGTTACATACAATAATGGATATAATAAGGCCGATCATATGTTTAAAGCGAATGCATTTGTGCCCACTACATATCCTGTTGAGAATAATGTCTGGGGAACAAAATTTGGGTCGGGAAGTTTCACTGCAATCTGGGATATGTTATTGAACGGGGTCGAGTATGCAAACAAACCTACTGAACGCTACGTAGAAGAAGGAGAAGCCAAAGAAACACCCACATTCGCTCAACCAGTTGGGCTAAATTCAGAAATTAGCGTGGGTGATATGAGAAATATTACTACCGAAGGAGAATTTGATGCCATTGTTACCGATCCACCATATTATGATAATGTGATTTACTCGGAGTTGTCCGACATGTTTTACGTGTGGCAAAAGATTCTGCTTGAGGGGATCTACCCCGGATTTGATAACGATCATACTCCACGAGCAGATTCAATTGTAACGAATCCAGCATTAAATAAGACGGCTGAGGACTTTGAGCATGAAATGGGTGAAGCACTTTCCATAGCCAACCAGGCACTCAAAAACGATGGATTGTTAGCTTTCACATATCACCACAGTGATGAAGAATCATGGGGTGAACTTCTTGAATCTCTCTGTGAGAATGAATTCGAAGTGACGGCAACGTACCCAATTAATTCTGACCTGAATAAGTTTACAGGTGCTGGAGCTGTTGCTTTTGACATTGTTATTGTTGCGCGCCCGATAAAAGATCGAAAACCCATCTCGTGGAACTCTCTCCGGCGACGTATCGTTCGAACAGCCACCAAAACTCGAGAAACGCTTGAGGAGAGTCGGGATCTCGCAGCTGGTGACATCGGTGTCATCGAGATGGGGAAATGTTTCCAGGAATACTCCAAACATCACGGCGAGGTTCATCGTGGGAGCGATATTATGTCTGCCAAGGAGGTCGTCCAGAAAATCTACGGGATTATTCAGGACAATACCCGCGGCGAACAAGCTGTCTACCTCGACCTCCTCGAGGCGTACAACCCATCCTACGACGACCTAAACAAGCATCTCAAACACTCCGATGCCGCCGAAGAGACGATGAAAGAGATGCACCTCTTCCGAACCGAGGGCAATAATTTCGTCCTCTGTGACTGGGCCGACGAAAAGCGCCAGGCCTACGTCCAGAGCAAGGCACAGGAAGATAACGGTGATCTCACCGCTCTGGATAAGGCACACTTCCTCCGATATCGCTTCGAACAGGACAAGTCGACGAGCGAATACCTCGAGCAGTGGGATACCGACGAACTCCAAGACGTCTGTGAGGGGCTAACCGAGGCGACAGGCGATGAGACGTACCTGAAAATGATCGGCGTCGATACGTCGCTGTTCGAGTTCACTGAAGACTAAGATTGGGCGTCGAGGACCTCAAGTGCGATCGCGTGCGCGGAACTTTCTCGGACGTCAGTCAGCTTTGCCCGGACGGTAGCACCGCTCGGTAGGTTCTTTCCTGCTGGATCCACGAACGTGGCGATTCCTTCAATCTTCGTAAACGCATCCGGACTCTCCTTGCCAGGCGGACTCTGAATGACGATCGTTCGTACCTCACCAGTCTCGAGCTTTTCACGGGCATCACGACGTTTGGCTTCTTCGTGGCCCTGCTGTTTCCGCCGTGCCCATTCGAGTATCTGGTCGTCGTGGAGGCGTTCGAGTGTGGCTACTCGTTGCTCGAGTTCTGCGATTCGTTGCTGTTCATCTTGGTGCTCGATTTGCGATGACATCGTTATTCCAGCTCACCGACCCGCTCTGCGAGTTCCTTGATCTTCTTGCAGATGTCTTTTCGACTATACTTCGTCTCGAGGTAGACCCCATCAGTGACCTCGACATCCTCTGCCATCGATCCTCCCTTCTGATGAAGCGGTTCCGTATTGATCAGGTACCGCTTCCAGCCGCTTTTGATCGGGAGATCGCCTTCCGTGAGGTATCCGTTGACGAGCAGGAAGTCGACGAACGCGACCAGGTTATCCTTGGCGTTCTTATTCCCACTGAGTGTGATCTCTCCGTCCTCGTATGTGATTCCCGTCTGTTCGTACACCTGCTCCCAGAAGTCGTCCGACGTCGACGCTTCGGTCTGGGCATCGGCTCGCTCCAGGCGTTCTACTTCGAATTCCAGGGCTTCTAGCGCGGTCTCGTCTTCGTCACTCACTTTCGGCCAGACACTCGTGACCTCCATCGTGAGATTCTCGATCGGGAAATCGTCCCACTCGAGCTCGTCGATAGTGACGTACTTCGTATCGTTCGAAAGCGGTGCTTTGCGCTCTTCCTTGACGGTAATCCCCTCGCTGGTGAACACGACTGATCGTTTCTCTGTCGTCATGCCCCTACCAATACACTACTAAGTAATAGTTTTTACTAACCAATTTAGAGTCTACTCAGTAGAGATTTGGGGAACTAATTGACAGCTGTCTACGATGGACCCTGAATAGACGCACAATAGGCCTCAACTTGGTAGAGTTCCTTTCTTCTGTGTCGATCGTATGGTGTTCTCCACGATAACTGCCCCGAGAATAGTCTAATAGACATTATAATGTTGAATATATTCTCCTAGGCCAATCTGAAATCGGTAACAGCTGGATAGTTGAAGTTGACAACAGTAAAGATACATACTTTCATAAGATGGTCGGCCATTGTGTCAGACAGATATGAGCGCAGAAGGAACTCTCAACACAAAAATCGATGACGTGCTGACGCTCAGCCCAGAACTTACTGAGGGCGGCAGCCTGATCAAAGGCCAGATTCGCCTCTACGATGTCGACAGTGATGCCGACACGCTGGAATCTGACGCGGAGCGATTTTTTGATCGCACGCTTCTGACTGGTGGGTTGGAAGACTCGATGAAGCGCCTCCGTGACACCCTCGAGGGTGAGGACAATACGCGTATACACGAGATGTACGGTCCGTACGGGACCGGTAAATCTCACCAGATGGTGGCGATGTACCACTGTTTCCAATCCCCCGATGTCGTCAGCGATTGGGCCGATGGCCGAATCGAGGGCCTCGGTGATGCGCTTCCTGACGACGCTGTTCCGATCGTCGTCTCGCTGCAGAAAAAACAATACCAGTACCTCTGGGAGCCGCTGTTCGACGCACTTGACTACGAACCTGATGAGAGCGAATACGACGACGAAGGAGGCTACCCTACGATAGACGTCATCAAGGACGCGGTGGGTGACCGTACGGTTGCGTTCTTCATGGATGAGCTCGAGGACTTTTTCCAGGCGCTCAAAGGCCAGCGGAAAGGTGCCAACAAGGGCTTTCTCCAGGCTCTACTCGAAACGTCCACGAGCCCCGATACTGAACTCTATTCGTTCGTTTCCGTCCTTCGCGAGGGGTCGGACGTCCATGATATCCTGTCGCGCCAGCAGCGCGTCGAGGTCAACATGTCCAATCAGGTCGACATCCGGGAGGTCCTCCGTCACCGACTCGTTGACTCTATCAACGACCGGTCGGCGATGCGCACGCTCGTCGACCAGTACATCGAAGCCTACGCGGATACGGACTACGTCGATCTTCCGGACGGCCTCCGTGAGGAAATGTACGATACCTACCCGTTCCACCCGATCCTCATCGACTCGCTGAAAACCCGCTACTTCGCGGAAACCGAGTCAGGGGCAACCCGGGGGATGCTCTATCTCTTCGCGAAGGTACTCGTTGACCAGTACCAGGACACTGACCTCATCACGCACGGCGCAGTCGACGCCGTCGAGTACAATGACGAACTCACCCGGATCAACGTCGAACATTCCCGGCCGGATCGGTGTTACGACGACATCCGAGAGCGCCTCGCGGACGCGGACATCTCCTACGGCCGGCCCATCCTCAGTACCGTTCTCATCTACTCGCTCACGCCGGGACTCGCGGAAGGCGCGACCACTTCCGACATCGTCATCGGAACCTATCACGCTGGCGACCGCATCAACGACATCATCGTCGACCTCGAGCGCCTCCAAGGCGAGGTCTACCACCTCTGGCGCTCCGACGACCGCTACGTCATCCGCGAGGATGAGAACCCGCGCTCGCTTGTGAAAAACGCCGCCCGTGACGTTGACGACGAAGACGCGATCGAACTCGTCGGCGACAAGGTCGAAACGCTGTTTGGCTCGGGCGCACACGCGGTCGGGTTCAACGTCGACGGCGAACTCGAGAACGTCCCCGATAGTCAGAACATCAAAACCGTCGTAAAGAACGGCCCTTGGGATGCGGACAGCGTCGGTGAGATTATCAAGAATCAGCCTGCCGGCCGGCAGTGGCGGAACACGCTCGTATTCGTTCAGCCGAAGAACGGCAAGACCATCTCACCCACCTCACAGCAGGAGAAGTTCCTCGGAAAGGCCAAAGAGGTCATCGGGGCGGAGATCCGAAAGAAGGATGAAAACTTGGCCGAGGAGATCCGCGATGAAATCGCAAACCTCCACGACGAGTACGAGGATGACCTCCTAGAGCGCCTGGAGAGCGCCTACGGAGAAATCATCGACGGTGACGACCTTCTCAACGAGTTTGACTACGCGGCCGAGATGTCGCTGGAGAACTTCGTCGCCACCGAACCCGTCCTGAACGCCAGTAACATCGCCGCAGCGGCGGAAGCGGATCCCTTCGACCTCCAGCGCCACGTCTGGGACATCGTCCGCGATCGCCTCGATAGCCGTTCCGAGACGACCATCGACGACATCTACGAGCAGTTCCTGATGGCACCGACGTATCCCATCCCGGGAAGCGTCCAGGCGGTTGTCAACGCCGTTGAGGACGGACTTGAGGAGAAACCGATTCTGGCCCACGACGGCAGCGGCTTCAAGGACGAACTCCGTGGTCTAACTCAGGACACGGTACTCGTCCTGGAGAGCGACGTCGAGAAGTGGTCGACCGAAGAAGTCGAATCCGAACTCCGTGGTCGGTTCGGTGCGGGAAAGAAGGAGGTCGACCTAGAGCTGTTCGAACTCGACCTCCGCAAGCGTACTGACGTGTGGATCCACGACCAGGACCCGGAAGACGCCGTCAAGATGGCTGCTGGGCGGCTGGCAAACGAAGACCAATACGTCCTCGTCAGTGGGAATGAAATCCTCGACAAGGTGCGTTCGGATGCAACGCTCCGCGACGTCTCGGACGCTGAAACGATCGGCCCGAACGAGGTTCGTGATCGCATCGAGGAGACGATTGATGCCGCCGGCGAAGCCGACACCAGCCAGGTGCTGACGACCATTCGCAACGACACGGAGGTGTATCTCCCGCAGGACAACACCGAGTCCGCGTTCCGCAGCGCAGTGAGTACGCTCCTCTCCGAGGGATACAAACTCAAAACCGGAGGCGACTATGTCAGTACCCTTGGTGATCGTGAACCGACCTCTGTTGTCGTTGCTCCGATGGTTCCTGATGACATCGGTGAGCGCATCCTGAATTATATCGGCGACCTCGAGGAGGAAGCTACTTTCCAGGTGCAGTCGATCCAGAGTGACTGCGCGGCAGGGCAACCCGAAGCTGCAGTCAAGCACTTCCTGCTCGCCAACCTCGGGAAGGAGGATCCGCACTACGTCGTCGGCGCGACGGGTTCGGAGGATCCAGCAGACTGGTTCCCCGGCGCTGGCTTCCGTATCCCTCCGGAAGAGGGCTGGACCTTCGAATATCAGGGCGACAGTCCAGCTGAGATGCGCCAGGAGTGGAACGAATCACACGAGTCTGGCTCTGTCTCCTACGGATCGCTCTCGTTTAACACTGAGGGCGAAGACGCAGCACCAGGCGGACTCCAAGGTGTCGCTGAGTTCCAGCAGGCACACACGGATCTTCAGCTCGAACTCGGACAATCTCACGAGATCGTCGCCGACATTCTGGAGAACATCCCCGAGTCTGCCACGAGCATCGACGTCACCATCCAGTTCGAATGACGCCAATCTTCAAATACGAAAGCGGGGCCACCATCCACCATGTCTGACCCGGATGCGAACTCGCGGGATACGCTCCCTATCGAACGGGGATTCCCTATCGAGCAGGTGAACGATCTCGCTGATCGAGAGGGACGTGCCAAGATGTATTATCGGCCGCTGTCCACAATGCACAAGTGGTGGGCCAGACGGCTCGGGAGCGTGTTCAGGGCGATCTCTCTGTACTCGTTAGTCGATGATCCCAGCGCCGTTGAAATCCACAATGCAGATCAGGAAAATCTGAATCTATCCGATTTCGGCGACGGAGATTCAGAAGACATCGCCGCTGAGGATCTCTCTGATCTCATCGAGGGGGTCAGTCTCACTAATCCAGATGCGCTCTGGGAGCTGTATCCGAAAGACGTTCGCGTCGACGGGAAGACCGTCCTCGATCCGTTCATGGGTGGCGGAACGAGTCTCATGGAAGCCATCCGCTTTGGGGCTGACGTCACCGGCGTCGACCTGAATCCGGTTGCATGGCTTATCACCAAGAAGGAACTCGAAGCTCATGAGGTCGATATTGACGAGCTTCAACGGGCCTTCGAGGATGTCAGAACAGCTGTCGCTGACGAACTCCAGTCCCACTACAAGACAGCCTGCCCTCACGATGAGGATCACGTTGCAGACATCGTCTATGCGTTCTGGGTACGGAAACTAGACTGCACGTCCTGTGGGGAGACGATTCCACTATTCAAAGACTACCGTGTCGCAAACGGTCGCTACGAGAATGATGACAAGTACAACGTCTACTGTCCTGAGTGTGAATCGGTCTTCCTGACCGATGATTATCGTACTGAGTCTATCTGCACCGAGTGCCGACACGAGTTCGTTCCAGCGAACGGCCCAGTGACGCGAGGCGGTAATTACGGCTGTTCGTCGTGTGGTTTGCAGTACCCCATTGTGGACGCGATTGCTGACGGACAGTCGTATACTGAAGAGCTCTATGCGATCGAATACTACTGTCGGTCATGTGAGGATGAAGGCAAAGAGCGGTCTACCTACAAGGGTTACAAAGCGGCGACCGAGGAAGACCGTGCCAAGTTCGATCGCACCAGCGAGGCGTGGCACTCTGCAGAAGACCTGAGTGCGTATGTCCCACAGGGCGAAATCCCCGAAGGCGCGATCACAGCAGCGTCTCGAATAAATGGAAACGATGTCTTCCGCCACGGCTACGAGACGTGGTCGGACATGTTCAATGATCGCCAGCTCTACTGTCTTTCGACGTTGCTCTCTGCAATCGATGACGTCGACGACCAGACTATCAAGGAGTATCTCCTCCTCGCCTTCAGCGATTCCCTGATGTTCCAAAATAACTTTTCCATCTATAATATCTCCGGAACGAAAATCGAGGGGATCTTCAGACAGAACACCTACCAACCCCAGGTCGAATACGCGGAAAACAACGTCTGGGGAACCAGAGCTGGCCGAGGCACGTTCAAGAATACGTGGGAGAAAATCGTCAACGCCGTCGAGTTCGCCCACCATCCGACGGAACGCTACCTCGAGGACGGAGAGCTCAAAGAGACGGCTTCGTTTGAGAACCCGGTCGGAGGCGAATACACACTCCACCAAGGCGACGTCCAGGACGTCGAGCTCGAATCGGAGTACGACGCTATCATCACTGATCCCCCATACTACGACAACGTCGTCTATTCGGAGGTCTCAGACTTCTTCTACGTCTGGCAACAGCTGCTTCTAGCCGACGAGTATCCCTGTTTCGGCCCCGAAACGACGCCTCGCGAAGAGAGTATCGTCGCGAATCCGGCTATCGACAAAGACGGGGCTACCTTCGAGAGGGAACTCAAACAGTCGTTCTCACGGATGGGTGACGTGCTAAAAGACGATGGCATCCTCACGTTCACGTATCGTCATAGCGGAAAAGAATCCTGGGGGATGCTCCTAGAATCACTGTGCGACGAAGGGTTTGACGTGACTGCGACGTATCCAATTTCGGCCAATCTCAGCGAGTTCGTAATGGGCGACGGGCTCAGCTTCAGCGTGATCGTGGTCGCACGACCTGCGTCGGATCGCGATCCGATCAGTTGGTCTGCACTCCGACGACAGATGCACAGGACTGCTCAACGGACACGGGAGGAGATTCGGGAAGGACAAACCATCTCTGAAGGAGATATCAACGTCGTCGAACTCGGACGGTGTTTCCGAGAGTATTCCAACCATCACGGAAAGGTCCACCGCGACGGAACGGTCATGTCCGCTAGTGATGTTGTCGCCGAGATCTACGACATCATCGCTGGTGACGTCTCTCCCGATGAAATCTACTTGAGCCTCTTGGCAATGGAGAACCCCACACTTGACGACGTGAACCGCCTGTGCAGAGGAACTCAAATTAGCCAAAATGACCTCCTGGAACGAGCGCTTTTCGACACCACAGACGGCTTCACGCTATCGCGATGGCACGATGATCAACGGTTTTCCTACCTCCAAGGGAAGGACCCTGACGAGCTCTCGGCTCTCGAACGAGTTCAGCTCCTCAGATACGATGCCGATGAGGAGACCAAACCGAGAGACGGCCGCCGTGAATTGGAGGTCACAGGAACGATGATGGACGTTGCATCCGAACTTGCGGACATCACCGGGGAAGAGACGTACCGTCAGCTCTTCAGAGACTAACATATTTTACACTCCTGTGAGATGTTCGTAATGACATGAGTGATATCGACGCAGTGGCGGGCATGTACAATATCATCGTTAGCGGCGAGCGAGAGTCCGCCGAGTACCGGGTTCCTGTCGAGGAGTTCGTGACGAAGCTCGAGAATCGAGACCTCCCTGACGAAATCTGCGTATCAGGACTCGAGGATATCCTTACAGGAGACGATGATCTCCGTGACCAGCTGGTATCTACGATGCGACAAGAGATGGATTATCTCAACAGCCAACGCCCGTTACCAGCGATTCAGTTCGTCGTCGACGGTGATGTTCAAGGTGCCGGTGACTCGTTCGACGTGGAAATCGATGATGAGTTCTACTCCTTGGAGCCAATTTTTGGTCGGCAAATCAAGAAGCGGGATTCGGGATGGCTCGTTACACCGTTTCGCGTGTAGCTCCTGTACAACGGTTCACATCAGGGGAAATGGCCCTTCTGTGCTTACCGAGGTGCCCTCTTGGTCTGATTTGAGGAAGTGGAGTGTCACAGTCCCATGGTCGTCGTTCCCCTCAGGATCGTATATCGGGACGCAGGTTGTCTCGTGTTGCGGGTATTTTGGATGGTCTTCCTCGTCGGTCTTTGCACATGCCTCTTTGATTCGGGACTTCGTCCACCGGCCCTGATTCTCTAGTTCCGGTTTGTTTGGTCCATAGGACGCGAATGCGATCGCCGCAATGACCCGGTCAGCGAACGTGGCGGGATTGCTGATACTAAACGGGCCGTTCGTATCGTGGACTTCCGAGAGGGCCTCCTCTGAAACGCCACTGAGACTGAGGTGCGCATCGGTCGTCGCCTCGAAAACGTGGAGGTCAGGATAGCTGATCGCCAGCGTCTCCAAAATGTACTTTCGGATCCCATCCTCGTAGTCCTCACAAGTGAAGTCACCGTCAGGCGAAACGACCTCTATCTCTGCCCCAGTGTGTTGTACGGGTAGCCGAACATTGCGATACTGGGGACAGAGGAATGCCATCCGATCGGTCTCTGTGAGATAGGCGTACGCAAACATCCTCGACCGGGACCCAGAATCGTTAGCTGGATTCTTGCCCTCCCGATAATACTTGGAGTCCAGTACCGCGAGCGTTTCTTCCCCGTCCGTGAGGAGGTGATCAGGTTGATGTCGGGCGTCGGCGTTTCCAGCAAAGGGATAGATCAACGGCTCAGGTTTACATTTGACTCCCGACAGTTGGTCCAGATAGTCGATTCGGCGTAGGGCTTCGATTTTCCGGTTGAGAATTCGATTGGAATAATCCTGGAACAGTATATTCATGCTCAGCGCATAATCGACGAGGAGTTCCTCTGGGCCACCACCAGCCTGACCAAGCAACGTCGAGGAGAGAATTGATTGGGCGGTGTGGAAGGCTCGTCGGTAGTAATGGCGCTGTCGGGGGAGATCTTGGAGGGAGAGCCGACGATAGCCGCCGATTTGCTTCTGACTACTCTGGATTCCCAACTCTTCCATCCGTTCCACCTCCTGGTGAACCATGGAAAGAAGCACATCCTGGCGGGGGTGTTGATGGCCGTCTTGATCTTGCTGGAGCAGCCTGAGGAGGAGTTTCCCGGCCATATGAATCGCCGAATTCACAGGGTTAGCGTACTCGACCTGTGTTTCGACCCAGGTCGGGGCCGGATTCCCGGTAGCGTGATTCATAAGCGTCTGCTCGACATCGATTGAGCCCAGTCCCTCGAATCCGTTTCGACGATGAATATTGAGGTCCCGAATGAACCCCTCGCGTCGGATCGTTCGGACGCCACGAACATAGTTGATCGCCAGGATGGCGATAATGCGAGCGGATTCAATGCCGCTGGACACCAATTCGTCGAGTGGAACCCCGTAATACGACTGCGTCCTGTCGATGTCGTAGACCGTAAGGAGCATCTGGATGACGTGCTCCCAGTCGACTTTGGGTTCGACCTGGACACTCATCCCCGGGACGAGCCTCACGATGCCGACGACGTCTGAGGGCTTGACGTGGAGTGTGTCACCTACGAGACGTACCGAAAGAACCTGAAGCGCATCCGTCTCGGTATTTCGCCCGGATCGAGTCCGTAGTCGAGGCCGCTTCTTGACGAATTTGCTTCCTTCTCGAACAAAGTTCGCCGCCCGAAGTTCGGTATTGATCGTATCCGGATCGCAGTCCTCGATGATGAGCTTTCGATTCTCCTGGACGGAGCAAAGCGACGTTCCGTAGTCGTAGCGGACAGCCTTACTCATAGGCGCTGACGCCCATCTCGCGTTCCTCAGCCTCTGCTTGCTGGTTCGCGAGGTTCATAGCGGGACTGAGGTCGAATGCTTCGAACTGGTTGTCGAGCGTCTCGTAGTGACTCGCAAGGCGATTGATCTGGGGCAAGGCCGCTGTGTTCAGGAGACGGGGCGCAATATAGGTCGCAAATGCCTGACCGACCGCGATGTCTTCTTCACCTGCGTACGGTCCACCGTTCCCACAGGCGTGCTTGAGGAACTGGGTGACGTCTTCGTAGTGCATCGGCCCGAACTCCATAATTCCGTCCTCACCGCTCGTGGTTGTCCCCTCATTGATCCCTTGGTGGTGGCTCTCGAAGAGCTCCTGTAGTTTGTCGCGATCAATGTCCACATCGGATCCGAGTTCTCCGATCCAGCGGTCGAACAGGGAGGCCCGTTCCTCGTCACCGTAGCGGCTGAGTTCTATCATCGCGAAGCGACGGGTGATTGCATTGTCGAGCTCGTTCACCGTTCGGTCCGACATATTCATCGTACAGATGATCTTGACATCATCGGTGAGCGTGAGCGGGTCTCCGTCGTCATTACGGAATATCACCTGGTCTTCGTCCTCGATGGCAGTATACAGCGGACCGAACACCTGGGAGATGTCAGCGCGAGTGATTTCGTCGATAATGACTCCCCAATTGTCCTGATACTCGTTTGCTTTCTCGATGCCCTGTGAGACGCAGCCAGCCTGACGACGGTACTTGATATCCCCATTCTTGTCCGTCTCCGGTTGGATGCTACCGGTGATATCTGCAGGCGTCCACGTTGGCGTCGCAGTGTGGATAGAGTAGTTGATGCACGCCTCCAGTGCAAGCTGCTTAGCGAAGTATGTCTTTCCGGTACCGGTCGGGCCGTAGAGAACGATCGGCTTCCCGACTTCGATAGCTGTGAGCGCGTTCTTCTTGACTGTATCCGGGACGAGTGTCTCACCCAAGTTGTAGTTCCGTTGGGCGACAGTCTGTTTGACTTCGAATGGAGTGACAGTAGAAGTCAATAGCGCCTGTTGGACATCGTCACGGTTGCCAGAGACGCGACCGTCGATTTCTACATCTTCAACTAGATATCTCAGTGCGTCGGGGTCAGAAGTTCGGTTGATGAAATCAGTCGCATAAGCGGTTGAATTGACGATGAAGCCACTGAATTCCTCCGCCTCCTCACGGTCGTAGTTCTCAAATCTCGGCTTCCCGCTACTCATTAGTTAGAGAATGTTGGAGGGGTACCATAAAACGACATGTATAGACGGGAGAACGTGAGCTAGCGAAATACAAAGAAACATACCTATGTAGATTAACCGTGGGATTGAGACGGATCCTATGGCATTCGACTCGGAACCATTCACTTCTGGGCACACCCTCATTCAGCGACTTGAGGAATACAACCCGTGGTGGGAGCGCGGTCGAGAGGCAAGCCTAACCGGGGAATATTCATCGCTTCAGAACATCTTTTACCAGACATACGACGACCTGCATCAACAGCGACGGCGATTGGTGCCCATAACCGGGCCTGACGGGGCTGGGAAAAGCGCCCTCCTCAAGCAACTAGTCTCTGCGCATATTGATCCGGATTTCGTAGAGAAGTTCGTTCGAGATGCAGACAGGCGTGAACAGGCTCAAGACCACCTCGTACCCCCATCGAACGTTCTGTACATTCCGCTTCGAGATGATCCGGTATTCCAACTTCAGCCGGAAGACCAGCTCCGAGCAGCCGTGGATCACTTCGAGACGCACGTCCTGCGGCGCCCTCGGTCGTCGCCGCACTACATACTGTTAGATGATCTCCATACGATTGAACGCCCGAATAAACGTGGAAATCAAGACGTCGGTCGCTGGGAACGCCTTCTTACAGACGTGATTGCCGAGCACGATGAACGCCGAATCGTGTTCACGGCGCTTTCGAGGAGCGCCGTACGGGAACGATTTGAGGAAACTGGCGTTGCAGATGTGAACGGAGGACCGTTCGGTGAGACACGTATGTTGTATCCAATGGGCTTCTCCGATTTTCTCAAGATGCGATACCGGGATATTGAACTCGCACCATCAACTGAACGATTCGATGAGAGCGCAGTTCGAAAGGCGTTGCGAGAGGCTGTCGAAACGGGGGACGCTGACCGATTCGTAGCCGAAATTGAAGCCCAGAACGGTGACGCCATTACAGACTCATCGACGGTCCGGCGGGAGATCGCGAATTACTGCACGAGCGGGGGAATGCTGACGCTCCGGATCGCCGGAGACGACGTCTCGATTGACGAGGAGCAGTTTGTCGACATAATCCGTGGACGAGACGATGTCGATTTCGAATCCCATCAGCGAGAGCTACTCATGGGCTTCAGAAACGACCTCCTTCATGCTACGACGAATCTTGGAGGGGTAAAGGACGCACTCGGCTTGGAGCGGTTTTGTGCCCTCACCGCTCACGAACACCCGACCGGGGATGTACGCTTCGACGAGCTAACCGACGTTCTCAATGTCGATCGCCGAACCCTCCGCGATAAGTATCTCAGTGCACTCTCGAGACTCCACTTGCTTTCGGCGGCTCAGGAGTACGACAATCAGCGACCGCGGAAACTCCGATTTTACCTGCGCGATCCAGGAATCACGAATGCGTTCTGTCGGAACGATCTCAATGACGTCCTCCGGCGTGAGCCCGGCCTAGACGAGGCGCTGGCGAAGGCGGTCGCGTTCGATCACACGGTCCGGCTGTCGAACGAACTCAACCATCCCCACGATCCGAAGCGTGGAGTAGTCAAGTTCTGGGTGGGATCAAAGGGTGCAGTCGACTTCGTGCCCAAAATACGCGGTACACCCGTTCCGATACTGTGGTCTCACAACCGGGCTCTGGATGAACTCCAGATGAGTCGATATACGCCTGATTTCGATGCTTTACGGGAGTTCCTCAAGAGCGATGCCTACGAGAGCGAACGGGACAGAGTCGATGAGCAGATGTACAGCCCTGTGACGGACACCTTCACCAAGCAGAGACGAGCATACGTACAGCAAGACGAGTACGGGGGTGAGCTCAGTGATGATGGGAAGGCGACGTTTGACGGCGAGCCAGCATTCGGAATAGTAGTTTCAAATGCGCGGTCGGCGCTGGATGAAGGAATCACCGTCAATACAGACGACTCGAAGCCGATCATCCAGATTCCACTCTGGACGTATCTCCGGTTAGAATGATAGAATTCAAGAAATACCCATGAATATGTCTGAAGATCGAGTGATTCCGATCTAAATCCGGCAGGTGGCATCTCGATTTCGCTCGTTTTTTATTTACCGGACAGCGTCACATTCGGGCGGTGTGGTGCCCCAAACCGTGATGTGATTTCGGCCGGAACTTGCGCTCACCCCAGCGCAATCAAGCGTTCCGTCTTCGTTTGGAGACGGCGGATACTTCTATGTTGGTGCGCGGCAGGAGATCTGCAGGAAAGGACTTTTAGAAAAAATAGTATTATGAGAAGTCCTCAAGCGAAGAATCGGCCCCAAGGATGCGCCGATAGGTGTCGTCCCCAGTCGCATCAGCAAGGCCTTCACAGAGTTCGCGAAGTTCGTCATCGACGTCCCATTTGGAGAGGTAATTCTGTGTTGACTTGCCTTGTTCGTAGTGGTAGCGTAGGAATTGGGCCTTATCAAGGGCGTTCAGGGCTTCGTCGTCGCCATTCATCCGCTCTTGGATGTAGGCCATACGCTTCTCGTCACCCCATGTTCCGAGAATAAATTTCCCGTTCTCTCTACGGTATAGATTCATATCTTTCATCTGTTCGGAGCTGGCATTCGTTCCCCGCGTCAATTTGTTCAAGTCGTTGTAGGTGGCGTCGGGAGTTTCAAGAAGATCAAGGAAAACATCGATTACACCAATATCACTTCCTTGTTGGATTATTCCGTATATCTCATCCACTACTTCTTTTGCAGACATTATTTCACCCGCTCTTCGAACCTTACCGTGATATTTTGAATACTCCCTGAAACATTCCCCCATCTCAATCACGCCAATATCTCCTCTAGAAAGTTCTCGGTCGCTATCTTCTAATCGGCGTTGTGTTCGTTGGGCAGTCCGATAGATATCGCGCCGAAGGGAGTTCCAACTAATCGAACCACGTTCCTCGATTGGTCTACCAACGACTACTATATCAAACGCAACTGAGTCTCCTGCTCCTATCTTCGTGCCGTGTTTCTGTAGATCGGCGTTGATTGGATACGTTGCTGTGATTTCAAATCCAACATCACATAGAACCTCAAGTAACTCACCCCAAGATTCAGAGTCACTATGATGATATGTGAATGCTAAGACCCCATCATCTACCAAGGCGTCACTTATTGCTCCAAATGCTTCGCGTAGATCGTCTTCAAATTCAGCCGTACCCTTTCCTTGTGCGGGATTTGCCACAATACTTTCGGCTCCCGGTGTTTGTTCAGGTTGAAACATCTCATATTCGTCTTCTAGGATTAATCGAAGCCACGCATAGTAGTAATTCGAAATTTCGGAGTAGATGACATTATCATAGTACGGTGGATCCGTGATTACTGCATCAAACTCCGAATCGTAATCCATTTTTCTTGCATCGGCCTGTTCAATTTTTGAATTTTGTCCGATAGGAGTGGCGAATGGGGGTGTCTCAACTGTGTCTCCATTCTGTAGATACCGCTCTGTTGGGTTGTTGGCGTATTCTACCGCTCTCTCAATCATATCGAACATAGCGCTGAATGAACCTGCGCCTTGCTCAGCACCCCACACGTTATTCTCAAGAGGTTCCTGAGGGACGTCAAATGAGTTCGTGCTAAACATATGTACGATCTTGTTGTATCCGTATTGATACCGTGTCAACATCGTATTGTAGCTCAGAGAGTCGCTAAAGGCGAGTAAGAGGAACTCCTTAGCATTTTGATCTTCAATATCATCAATCGCCTTCAATAACTTGGCCAACAGTAACAACTGCCGGTCATTATACAGGTCACGCCACTCGGAATAACCGTGAGCAAGTAGGTTATGACCCCCACCGATACTTCCCTCAAACGCAGTACTATCAGTCATAATCCCGACGGGGATCTCAGTGTCAGGAATATATTTTTCTAGTTCAGTCGAATTTTCAAGCTCTGCACTTGCCTTGTCGTAAAGATCTTTTTCCCTCTTCCCCGCTGGCTTGTATCCCTTCACCTTCTCTTTCGGTAAACCATTCTCCTTACAAGTGGAACAGTAGTACTCGACCGCAAAGAGCGATTTATTTGCCCCGGCTTGTTCCTTGACGGCATCAATTATCTTATACTTTTGACCACAATCTTGACACGAATAGTTCCCACGCCCGATATTCCCTTCACTCGGGTTATAGGTGTAGCCGCACTCCTCACAAGTTGTTTCAGATTGCCAATCATCCGCACGAATTATTGAATCACAACTAGGACAGAACACGTCATACTTTGTACCATCTGCGTACCGTGCTTTCCCGACACGGTAATCCTTCAACAATGGGACTGAGCTACCGCAGGCCGTGCAGTCAAGCTCCTTCACCCAAAAATTATACATTACATCTGCATCGTGAGAAGAATCGTTAGGACATTCAGTACGATAATAAGATCTAATCTCGTCTGCGACATCCTCTTTTACATCTTCATATGCCGACTGAACCTCATCAACATCTGTTTGTCCAGCGTCAAGTTCTTTTTTGGTGATAAACCACGCAACCGGATTGAGATCAGAACCAATTGACTCGGCTCCAAAACGGGTGGCTTCAACAATCGAAGTTCCGCCCCCCATAAATGGGTCAAGGATTCTCTTATCCTGCACACGAACATCTTTCGGATAAAGTTCCCACAGGCTCTCTGGATCTACCATCTCCACGTTATCAATCAACTCACGGACTTCGCTATGTCCCTCACCATAGTCGCTTAGTGAGCCGTTCTCGCCCGGTTCTCGAACCTCAACCTTCTCGGGGTCATCTAACAAAGAATAGAGAAGAATGGAGCGGAAAACACAGCCGAGTCGCCGTGCCCACCACTTATGCATCGTATATACCGGCCTATACCATTGCTTCGCCCGCGATTCTTTTTCGGCGATCTCGTTAATTCGCTCAATCGGAAAGCCCCGTTCAATCGGAAGTTCCTTCCGTTCACTTCGCTCAGCAGAGTGATTCGTTTCCTTAGACATTGTGGATATGTCTTCCCAATCCATCGAAGTCTCATAAATCCACTACACTTCGCAGATTACTCCGCAGGGTGTACTTCTTCTACACAACCTATTTGTTGACCTACCTGTTTCGTAAAACCATGGAAGAGCAGGACCTCGTCGACATCGAGGTCACGCACGATGACCCGGACGATCTTGTCGACTCCTATTCCTCGGGAATTTCCGATTTTCCCTTCCACCGGCAGACCGTGGTGGCGAATCGCCTTCTTGCGGGGCAGCCGGACACCGAATTACGATCGCTCACGCACGTCGACGAAGAGGAGGTCAAACTCCTCGAACACCAAGTCGATGCAGCCCACCGAGCTCTCTTCGAGATGGATGGGAAGGCGCTCCTCGCGGACGAAGTCGGCCTCGGGAAGACGATCGAGGTGGGCATGATTCTGAAGGAGATGCACTACCGCGAGACTGACGATTCGGTGCTGATCCTCACCCCGGCGCAGCTGGCCAAACAGTGGCAAGGGGAACTCCTCGAGAAGTTCGGTCTCGAGTTCGTCTGCAACTACGACGACGAGTTCCAGGGATTCGACGCACATAATCGGATCATCGCCAGCATCGACACCGCGAAGAGCGACCGACACCGGGCCATGGTCCTCGCCCGAGACTGGGACGTCCTCGTCATGGACGAAGCCCACTACGTAAAAAACGAGGAGACCGATCGCTACGAACTCATCGAGAAACTCACCTACGATTACGCGTTCTTCCTCACAGCGACTCCCATCCAGAACGAGCTTACCGACCTCTACAACATCGTCTCCTTGCTCCGCCCCGGCTTGTTCGGCAGTCGGGACACGTTCCATCAGTACTTCATAAACAGCAATCAGGAGACGCTGGTGAACCGAGACGAGTTACAGCGGCGGTTGGGTCAAGTGATGATTCGGAATCGCCGTGAGGACACAGACATTGACTTCACAGACCGTGTCATCGACACGCGAACCTTCGAACCGAGCGAGGCGGAGAAGGAACTCTATGATGAGGTAACGAAGTACGTGCGTGGTGCGTACAGCCAGGACAGCGGCCAGAAGTTGGTGTTGATGCTGCTCCAGAAGGAGGTTGTCAGTAGTCCAGCCGCACTCGAACAAACGATTCTCAAAATGCTCGACGAACAGAACGAGCTAACGCACCGGGACGAACTCGAAACCATCCTGGACAAGATCGACGCGATTGACACGGTCACGAAGCAGGAGCGACTGTTCGATATCGTTGAAGAAGTCCGTGAGAACGTCGATATGGGTCGCGTTATCGTGTTTACTCAGTTCCGGCCGACCCAGCGTCAGGTCCTCCAAGTGCTGGACGAGCAGGGGTACACGACTCACGCGTTCCACGGCGGGCACTCGAGCCAGGAAAAGGAAGACATTGTGGACCAGTTTCGGGAAGAGGGTGGCGTCCTCGTGTCCACTGACGCGATGAACGAGGGTCGCAACCTCCAGTTTTGCAATATCATGGTGAACTACGATCTACCGTGGAATCCGATGAAGGTCGAGCAACGGATCGGACGGATTCATCGAATCGGCCAGAAACGCGAGGTGTACGTCTTCAATATGGGGTTGAAAGATACAATCGAAGAGTACGTTTTGGATCGTCTCTACCACAAGATCGATCTCTTCCAGCAGACGGTCGGCGAGCTGAGCACGATTCTCACCCGGCTCGAGGACTCCGGGCGAAGCTTCGAAGACGAAATCTTCGAGCGGCTAACCAACGCCGACTCCGAGATTGATCTCGAGAACGACTTCGACTCGATGGCGATCGACCTTGAGGAACAACAGGACCTCTCACAGAAGGTCGAGGAATTCAACAGCGGCGTCTTCGAGAGCTTCGACCTGGGGGCAGACGATGACTGACGTGACTCACGCGGTGACACAATCCGCATTGGAGGCCTTCACTCGGGAGTATCTGAACGATCTCGGTGCGGCCGTCCGTGAGAACGGAAACCGATGGCAGGTGCGATTACCCACCCACGTAGACGTCGATTTTAGCGACGGCCGCGAGTTCGAAATTGCCCTAGACAGTGAAAAACGAGACGAGGAAGAGGACTCTGTTTGCGTGCTGACACCGGAGAGCGAATTTACACAACAGCTGCTCGATGAAGCGGCAGCGATGGCCTCTATCGGGCAACTCGCCCTGATGGACTCGATGATAGATGGCGACTATCGATATCCGCCGTGGATTGTAGAGAGCGATGTAGAAGTCGTAGACGCGGCGTTCAGTCCGTACTATGACCGAACAGCCATCTGCGTGTTCGTACGCATTGACGTCGAGACGGTCAGCGAGTACCAGACCCAATTCTTGGAAGCCGTGACGATCGACGTTGAGTCGAAGGATCAGCTCCCTGGTGTTACAGAGATACTTGTCGACGAGTTTTTCAGCCCAAAATCAGCCTGGCGTAACGATGTAACTGTAGGGAGTGACCAGAGCGACGTGACGATTGCTCCGGATATGCTGGCAAACGCAATCGCTACCGGACAGAAAGCCGCTGTAGAAGGAGTTCAGGAGGAGATCGACGAAATTCGTCAGTCGGCATCTCGTGCTGCTGATTCAGAATTTGAAGAGTACCGGCAGCTTCAGGAACAGCGAATTAACGACCATCGCAGCGAGATAGATGCTCTCTCGAACCGTCTTCAGAACTTATCCACGGCCGTCGACGACGCAGACTCTCAGCAACAACGTGTAGAGGCACTTGAGAAGCGGCGTGAACTCAAAACCGAGAAAGAAGACCTCGAAACTGAGCTGGAGGAACTCCTACAAAAAAAGGAACAAGGATATGCTCAGAAGCAGCGGGAGATTTATCGCCGACACGCGATAGACGTGAATACCAAACCTTCTGCCTTTACGCTTGTGACATACGAACGTGGGGAAATCGAATTCACAGTAGGAGATAGTGCTCGAACTGACACTGTTCGTGCACCGTACGCGATCGGTGCTGGTGTAACCGACGAAGTTCACTGTAAGAGTTGTAACACGCAGCTCTCAGAGGAAAATTCGATCAGCATGGTTGCGGGAAGACTTGGCTGTCAGAGTTGTTGGTGACTCCGATGAGAACACATCTTCAGGTGGAGATTGAACAGAGATTCTCCAGGAACTCGCCGAAACATGGGAGTTGGATCTGACGGAGTTCACAGCTGTTGAACCCGGGTAACCAGCCATCGGTAGAGGATCAAAACCCTCACTTCACGATTATCGGTAACGTCTCCATGGCATTTATTAACGATTTACGCATCTGTCGATAGCATGGCAAGTCAATCAGCGGTCGTGGACCACCTTTCGGAAGCGGAACTCTTCGAGCGGTGGAGCGATCGTTGGGACCATTTCCTCGATGACTTTTCTGCGGCGTCGTCTTCAGGCACAGTTTCTGAACGCCTCCGAGATAAAGTGAAAAGTGGGAACGCAGAGCGAGCAATCGCAGGTGGTCACGAAGGGCGAGAAATCCTTGAACTCCTCCAGAACGCTCGTGACGCAATTCCTGGGGAAACCGATGGTGGCCGCGTCTACGTTGGAGTGTACGACGAAGGCGTTCTCGTCGCGAACACTGGCCACCCCTTCGATATGTTCGACCCAGATGTCGAGGATGCCGTCACGATGATTGGCGAATCCTCGAAGGGGAACAGCGACCAAGAAATCGGACACAAGGGGGTTGGCCTGAAGTCAATACTCGCTACTGGGGATGCATTCGAGATCTGGACGCGCCACGAGAGTGCTACAAACGAAACGCTTCGCGTCAGGCTCAGTCGGTCGTACGTCACTGCTGCGTTGCTCTCGTCGTTAGGATACGATACATCTGGGTTCGATCTTCGTGGCGCTGTCTCGAACGAAGCGATCCAGTCACTCACCACAGCTCCGAATGCCAATCAGCGAACCGAGAATCTGACCAAAGACGCTCGGGAGGACATCGGCAAGCTCCCGCTATTTGATTTTCCGGTTCCCCTAACAACAGCTTCTGGGGCAGACGATCCCGTTGCCGACCGGGCATCGGCGCTCCTCACTGGCGATGTCGACGAATGGTACGGTGACCCCTTCCGCACGGCTGTTTTCGTTGAGTACGAGGACACGGAGTGGCGAGACCTCCTCGAGGAGTTCGATATTCCACTGCCTGAATCGTCCGACAGAGGTAGTGCTGGTCGGGCTGAACGGCTCTGGTCGTATCTCTCGAAGGAGGCTGACGGTGAAGGCGCGACGAGTGAAACGCTGACACCCGAGACGCTCATCCAGTTTGGCGGGATCGAGTCATTGCTGATCGAACGCGTCGACGGCACGGAGCAACCAAGCCGGGAGCGGTGGGATGTCGACCGTACCCCTGGGCCACTCGATAGCGAGACAGTGCGTCATGAGACAGTTACGGTGGCTGTCGAGGGAACGGACGCATCGTTCGCGGACGAGCAGTTTGACCAGTTCGGGTTTGCTGACGCCGACGCACCCACGCAGTTGCTCGTTCCGCAGACGAGAACCGAACGAGAGCGGCCACAGGAATATCCACTGTACCTCTACTATCCGATCGAGAATACACGGGACGTTTCACTCCCGTTCTGTCTCCATGGGCACTTCACGGTCGAGACAAATCGGAAGGATCTCAGTCTCAACAGCCTCGATGAGAATCAGGCAGTCCTCGAACGAGGAGTGGAGCTCGTAGCTCGAGTTGCCGAGGCAGCTGGCGGGAGCAACTTTGGCGACCGCTATCCGTGGATCCTCCTCCCGCCACCACCGAAGAGCTACCCGGACGACCCGAGTTCACAGGCGAGTTTACTCACATGGTTCCGTGCCGCAGTCTATGAGGAGCTCCGTGAGCGGCCGTGCGTTCCCACAGTTAGCGATGAGGACGGGATATCGACACATGTTGTACCCGGTGAGTCGCTTCTGCACTGGGACGGAACCGTGCGCGATGGCTTCCTCGCACTGTTCGAGGTGACCGACTCGCTTGGTGAATCAGTTTCCGACGCTGTCATTGACCGTCACTTCCCGACGAAGAAAACACTCGAAGGTTGTCGTTCCGTCCCGGCTACATGGGAGGAGAGAATCGAGGCGCTCCTCTGGGTTGACGATGCAGAACAGTTCTCAACCGAGATTGCCCGTTCATGGGGGACTATCCTTGGCAGCCATCTCGACCGGCAAATGGTCGGTCAGGATACGTCACATCTCGTCTGTGACTCTAGTACTGCTCGGGCACTATTTGTCGGTACTATCGAGACGATACTCCGCTCTGGCTCGAACGACGATGAGCTGTCAGCAACGCTCGACATGCTCTCCTCGCACCTGGAGGGAGTATACCTCCTCCCCTGCCGTCGCACGAGCGAAAACGGGGTAGTCGGTGACGACGCCGAAGAAACACGCTCTGAGAGTGATGCGGCGGATAGTACCCTCCTCGTTCCCATCGAGGCACGATCGGGGCCAAATCCGAACGAGCGTGGGACGAGCCGCACACGGTCAGTCATCTGGGACGTTAACTCACCGGAACGAGATACCCAACCACCTGAAGTACCGCGTGAGAAGTCGAGTTTCCGTGTCTACTTCTTGGATCGAGAGGTCGAACAGAACGAACGGGCCCGTCGCGTTCTGGACCTCGCTGGTCGACCGTGGGGAGTCCGTGTCTACGATGGCACGCCGAGCTACTTCCGCGAACTCTTAGATACATTCGCGATGGACGACTCGGCGCGTGTGAAGGCGCTGGACTTCTACTTTCTCGCGAAACAGATCAACAAACTCGGGAGCGAGTCGACGGACCTTCAGACAGACGAAGGTTCGTTTGTTCCGACTGAATACGTGAAATCTGCGGTTGCACGATCAGATGGTGACCAGCGTCAAAACCTCCGCCGACGCCTGAATCTCCGGAATAATCGCCTCACCCTCCCGCGAGAGGGAGGCACCCATACCATCCGGAAAACGATACTCGACGATGATTGGCAGCGTATCCGGGCACTAGCCCACGGAGAGGATGCGACTGAAGACTGGGACACGTTCGATGGGGATGCAAGTACGACATGGCCAGCACCGACTGAAGAGGCGTGGGTTCCTATTGCCGGTGCGCTTGAGACTGACGACGCTCACGAGCGAATCGCGAAAACACTCTCATTGTTCGGTGTCTCGGTACTTCCCGATATCCGGACGGTGTGGATGTATGGATCCGGGCATCCACGAACACGAGGCGACGCATCTTGGGATCCCGTCAAGTGGTCTGCAGACGACTTTCTGGCGGGTGACAGCGTCCCGGAGAGTGCTGGCGCACTCCAGCGTTCTCTAGCAGACGCAGGAAATGTCTATCAACAGTGGATCACGGCGCCGGGAAGACATCCGCAGACGACTGCCGAGCACTCGAACAAATGTAACGTCAAGACAGATGGCGTCCTCAGAGACGTCTTCCTCGCAACGTGGATCTGGTTCGACGACCTAGACGCAGTTCAACAGCTCGGCGAAGAGAATCTCCTCGAACTCCTTCACCGGTACGAAGGCCAGTTCACCAAGTCGATACTTGAGACGGGATGGACCTGCTCGCATGGTCATCAGCGTGACGGCTACGGATGGTCGAAATCAGTTCCGACACTCCTGAACTGGCAGCTTCGCCAGATGGCAGTCTGGGACACGACTGTAACAGTGAATCCAGAACTCCAAGACCGCTGGGGAGATGACGCTACCCGATTTGCCTACACAGTCGTAAAGACAGGGTCGCGTGGTGCCCGGGCCTCACGACTCTTCCCGCACATCGATCCTGATGATCTTGATCTCTCTGAAGAACTCCTCCGAAAGCTGGGAGTGAAACCAGTCGGTTCGTTCGATGCAACTGAAGCTGCGTGGCACCTGCACCGGCTCCTCGAAGTCCTCGCCGTCGACGGCCCACGCGAGGAACCGGTCGCTCTCGATATCCCTGACGACCGGGATAATGATTGGAACGCGGCCTATACGGCGCTCCTGGAACCGATTCTACGTCAGCTGCCTGCAGAGGACCCAGCAGCGGAGGACGTCGACATGCCGTTTCTGTCTCACCTCCCGATTAAGCGTAGCGGTGAGTGGCAAGTCGCGTCGCTAGAGTGGCTGGCAGAGAACGCCGACAAGGGTCGCTACTACGAGGATCAGTCACCGAAGCCGTGGGAACGCCGTGCCGTCGAACAAGGCGGTCACTGGCTCCTCCCCCGAACTGCGTCAGGGCCGTTTACCCGGCTCACCAACGCTCTCGGGATTGCTCGGGTCGACGCGTCGAAGCCAATCTTCGAAGCGGACGAGCTGACATTCACGGACGAGTCAGTCGCCGAATTCCGTTCGGCGCTCCGTGATCGGACGGTGCTCCTCGTTGCATCACTCGAACAGCGGAGTGAGGACCGTATCCGCGAGTTTGCAGATGATTTAGACGCCGCAATCGCAGAACTTCGAGTGGCTGAACAGTTCCCCGAGGTGATCGAGGACGATCTTGACGCCCCGAAATCGGGCCTCTACGCACCTCGAGACGGTGAAGAAGCCTTCGTATTCAATTCAGCAGCCTTCGACGACGGGCTCACCCTCGACGGGCTCGCAAACGCTGTCTCGCTCCTTGCCGAACAACCGACGACGATCGCGACGTTCCGAGAGGCACTTGACGATGATCTCTCTCCGGCAGAGCTCACGAAGCGTTGGCAGCGGCGAACCTTCCCCGTCGACGACGTCGCACGGATACTGGGTACGAGACGGCGTCGAGACCTCCGGCAACGGCTTGACGCTATTGTCACCCTGGTTGAGCGCTTTGACGGCGCAGTCGGTCCAACCGTCGACGAAGTCGTTGAAGCAATCGAGCGCGAGGAGGACATCGCTGTCCAAGACTTCAAGCGGGCCTTGTGCGGCGATGAAGCCACTACTCTAGATGGGACATCGCCCCAGGGAACGTTCGTTCGCGACGTTCGGGAGACTCTTCCTCACGAGCTTAGATTCGTTCTCGATCGGCTCTTTGGCGAGGATCGGCGACCGTGGCGGGAGATAATCTTGGAGTCCGAAATTGGCCGCAAATCGGACGTGATTGACTGGCTGGCGAAGAACGCGAGAGCGCTCGACGCAACAGCGTGTTTCCCACAGTCAGTTCCGTCCGCCTACGTCCGTGTGCTCGCTGTGATGAACGTCTGGGATCGGACGGAGACGACGGATCTCAACGACGTCGATGTGTGGCGGTCGCGGCTTCGCGCCTTATCGACGGAGTCAAACGTTCAGTGGGTGGACCGGCTCCCTGACCGATTACAGAATGAGGACGCAGACGGCGAGCTGTTATTCTACTATTCACCCGAAGATCGGTTCCGGTCGCAGGTCGTCACCCCCTTCCTCGAGGGACTTTCCGGAGCTATCGCGAACGAAACAGCGAATCTGGAGACAATGCTGCGACGGTATATCCTTGAGGGAGAGTTACCGGAAGATGAAGCGACGGTCTCCGCTGCTGACCACCAGGACGGCGCACTTGCTGACCTCCAGTCTGCGGCCATGAATGGACAGCAATTCTCAACCGAGAGCCTTCTCGATGCAGGGTTCGAGGTGCAAAGCGCCTCGACGCGGACGACCGGGAGTGGCGGCGGTGGCGGTAGTACGCAGTATCGTGGTCGCGGTCAGCAAGGCGAGGCTGCGACGCTCGTCGCGATACTGGATGATGCTGCAGCCTGGCTTGACGACCAACCCATCGGAATGATTCGGACGATTCGCTCGACGTTCCGTGCGCTGCATGACGATCAGCAGAACGGGAATCATATCTGGCACCTCGACCGAGTCTGGGAACAGGAACTACTGCCGCTATTGTCGGGCGGTGGGTTAACGCGGGAATCTATCGTCGACTGGCGTGATCACCTTGAAGATGGGCGGCTTCGGGACCACCCATTGGTCAAGCTCTGTAACGTCACGCTTGAACAGGGCCCCGGATTCGACGTGATCGACCCGTTCGGTCCATTGTCAGGTCCACGTCGAGAATTCGGTATCGACCAGTTCGCTCCCGTGGAGGTGAAAGCAGTCGGCGGCCGAACCCCACCGTTCCACTTCCGACTAACGACCAACGAATACCGTCGCTGCAAGGCATTCCTCCGAGAAGATCGCTCGTATGTGATTCGGCTCGTTCACGTTCCTGAGCCAGGGACACCCAACTGGGCGTCAGAGACACGGTTCGTCTCTGAGATAGTACTCGAAGATGTGTCGGACGCTGAATCCCTGGTTCGTGGAGATCCCTTCGAGGAAGTCGTCAAAGGCGGCTACATGAATATGAGCATAGATCAGTAACTCTCCCCATTATTGTCTGGTTGCGAATAGATTGAGGAGAATGTGCCTCCGAAATCACGCAGAACACAATCGCCAGCACAACGCTTTATAAATAAACCCCCTGTTCAACAAACTGGGTTAATAAGTACTGACGAAAGAGTATAGCATACCAGATGGGCCACGTCTACTACCACCATCCCGGTGACAAGCAATTCTCTCTTGACTTCGTCCATCCGGATCCTGTTGAAATCGTCTCGCAGATCGTCGGTTACGATGACGACGTCGCAGTGAAGGTCCAAGCATACGATATCGACGAAGAATTCTACGTCATCTATACGTCCCGCGTCGGCGGTGGGCCCGTTCGTGAAATCGATTTCAACCTGAATGAGTCACTCGCGAAGATGAGCGAGGACAACAGCACCATCGTCGTTCGGCTGCTCGAGATCTACCGCGCCCTCATCGCTCAGAACGAGGAGGAAGAAGGTGTTCCTGTCGAGGCGTACAAGAAGATCGACGTCAACGCGCTGCCGGACGTACTCGATCGGACGTCGTGGGAGGGATCAGCAACAGCCGTTGCAGGGCGGCTTGCCTCGATCCTGATTCTGAAACACGCACTTCCGAACGCCAACCACCGGACGGCTGTCGCACTGGTCCAGTTCTACCTCCGGCGTCTGAATCCGAACTTCTCCATGCCGCAAACGTCTATAGAAGTCGATCCAGAGACGTACGACTGGCGGGAGTGGGTTAATGAGTACATTAACGAGTCGAAGCGGCTGTTGACCATTCGACGGAAGAACGTCCTCTTCAAGCACCTGTACCGCTTCGGCGCGAGAACACTTGAGCGGAAACACGCTGTCGAAATCGACTTGACCGCATACGAGCTAGATATGTACCCGAGTGAGGCGAAAATCGTCTATGCGGAGCAGCATGAAGACCTCTGGATCGAGTTCGTCGAAGAGGCCGTCGAACGCGCAGGGTATCCAGACTTGAAGGAAACGCCAGGGCTATCGAAAACAGAGTTCGCTGAAAAGATTCGGAACCTCGACTAAGGAGTGTCGTTAGTCTTGGAGTGTGGCGACTGTTCGGCCCGTTTCTTCGGCCTCTTCGCTGCGCGACATATTGTACGTCGCGAGCGCTTCGTCAACCGCCTCATCAAGACTCATTGGTCAATCTAATCTTAGGTCTTCTAGCGTATAAACGCTCGCATGGCTCCAAACGAGTATCAAACAGCCTCAGTTCACCTCGATCAGTGCTGAGTGCGCAGATGGTCTTCCCTGCTCTGAAGAATCTGTTGCCGTCGAACAATTGGCCCCGAGCAAAGTCCGATCATATTCGAAGACATTGTGTAGGGAATATCTGGATTTGCGGTAAGACTACTCGACAACGCTGACTTCCGGACGCTGTTCTTGACCAATCAGTGCGATTAGGTCCGCTTTCGAGAGTGGATCAATATCAACACGGACCCCTTGTGCAGTATAGAAGATCCCTGCGGTCACCTCTCGACCAGAGAACCATTCATTCAGCACGTGATAGTACACGCTGAGTTGCTTCCGATACTCATCCTCGGCGTGCCGCCCAAGGTCAGTTTTGAAGTCGATGATCTCGACGGTATCGGGACGAATGTGAACGAGGTCGACGATTCCTGAGATGGTGACCTGTTCGTCATCGACAGTGAGCGGGAGATAGGCGTCCTCCTCAACTCGCAGCTCACCATCAAGCGAGTCGATGAACGACTTAATGTGACGCTCGTCATCGTTCGAGGGTTCGGCTTCTCCTTCCAGCACGTACCGCTCAGCGAACTCGTGGGTCTGCGTTCCGAACGCTGTCCCTCTCCCATCATCGACATCCTCGAACACATCGTCACGCATCAGCGTATGCGGCGAGTGACCGACTGGACCATCCGGCGTCGGCACAGCAATCTGCAAGTGCGCCTGCGTCGTCTCGTCGATATCGTCTTCCTGAACGTTGGGTTCTAGTTCCTCGAGGTCGACCGGGAGCTCTTCAATGAATGAGTTCGGGCTCTCGCCTGCAGCGAACACGAGGTGGCTCTCAGCCCGCGTCATCGTGACGTAGAGCAAGCGTCGCTCTTCGTCGTATCCACGCGGCAAGCACTTTCGAAGGACGTCGGCCCGCCAGTTGTCGTGAATGTGAGGATACCCATGATCGTCGGCGTAGAGTTTCCGCTGGCGGATCCCGATCGGATCGTCGAACGTGATCGCGTTACTGTTCCCGCCTGACGGTGGGAAGCAATGGGAGTTCATGTTCGCGAGCACGACAATGGGATGTTCGAGTCCCTTGGCCGCGTGGATGGTCTGGACCGTCACCGAATTCATACCGGCGCTCGCGTGGACCTCGTGAGTGCTACCGTCCTCGATGCCGCGTTCGATGAATCGGATGAGGTCACCCCGTGTCAATGTCGTCGCGCTGTGGACGGACTGAATCGTCGTCAGCAGTACGTCGGCATAGGCCCCGTCGTAGTCGTACTGGGAGAACACGCGCTGGGCAACCCCACCGACCGTCTCCAGTGACGCAAGCTCCGACTTGAACGCCTGCATATTGGTGGGATACTCCTCACTATCGAGGACGTGTTTGATCTCGTCGAGCGTGTAGCCAGCTTCCTCAAGCACGACTGCCCATCCTCGCTCCGCGTCGGATTCGAGAATTCGCAGCCACGCCAGGAGAAGCTTCGCCGGGTCAGACCGGAACAACTCGATGCCTCCTTCGTACGCCATCGGCAACCCATACGCCTCGGCGACAGAGAGGAGTTCTCGGCCGAAGTCACGAGTCCGAGTGAGGACGGCGATGTCACCGTACTCTGGTAGACGAAGTTCCCCGTCCTCCTCGACCTGATACGCGTCGTTCCCGACAATCTCCTGAATCTTGGTCAGAACGGCTTCGTGTTCGTCTTCGTGTTGAATCGCCTCTATCTGAGAGTTCTCGTGCGATGCGTTCGAGGAGAGCGACACAATTCTATCTTGCACGGCCGTCTCGTCGACGTCGTCCGTGCTCGCCGCGGGCGTCACCAGACTGTGCTCGGAGAAGTCGAGAATGTCCTGCGTCGACCGGTAGTTCTCGACTAGCTCAATATCGATGATCGGGCGGGTCGCCCATGACACTCGTTCGTGGTCCTCGTTGAGCTCGTCGACGAACCGATCCAGGCGGGACTCGAACTCGGTGATGTTCTCGACGGCGGCGTACTGGAACGAGTAGATGCTCTGTTTCCAGTCGCCGACGACACAGACGTTGTTCGTGTCCGCGAGCAGGAGTGCGAGTTTGAACTGGATCTCACTAGAATCCTGGAACTCGTCGATCATCACGTACTCGAACGCGGCGTCGTCGCGGAGTCGATGGTCGTCACAGAGCAGGACGAACGCAAATAGTTGAAGAAAGCTGAAGTTGAGGTAGTTCCGGCTGAGTGCGAACTCAAGGTACTCGTGGTAGACGTCGTGAACGAAGTTCTTGAGGTCCTCTCGCTGTTCGTCAAACACCAGCCGTGCGACTGCCGCAGGAACCTGCTTCTCACCCCACCCTCCGCGAATCGTCTCTTTGTCAGGTGCGTCTGGGAGGTAGCACTTGTCGTTCCCGTAGCCTCCAAGTTTCGAGCGAAGCTTGGACTGCTTGTTCCCGTCGTTTCGGGGCTGATTCAGTTCGTCGAAGATCTCTCGGAACGCCTTGAAGTCGCCGTCCAAATACCGCTCGCCGTTGCGATACCAGCCATCAGCCGTCGGGAAGACACCTTTCGCCGCAAGCTGATTGAGTAACCCGAGGAGTTCGACTGGTTCCTCGAGAGCGCGGAAGAAGTCGTCGTACTCGGAATGGTCGTCGCTGAACCGACGGATGAACTCGCGGAACTTCGCCTTCTCGACGTTCTCGTCTTCGAGGATGCGTGTGGACCCCGTGATGCGGTCGTCGATGCCGAGGAGCGTCGGTGCCTCGAAACCGTGTTCCATGAGGATGTCGTGACAGAGGCTGTGGAACGTCTGGATCGGTGCGTCCGAGAGTTCACGCATACCATAGTCACAGTGGGCGACGATTCGGTCCTTCATCTCCGTCGCCGCGTTGTTGGTGAACGTCACGAGGAGGACGTCCTCAGGTTCGACATGGTCTTGGTCGACGATTTCGGCGTAGCGACGGGTGACGGTGAACGTCTTTCCAGTCCCTGCGCCGGCGTCGACGACGTGGATTCCCTGTTTGCTGTCGATCAGGTCTTGCTGTTGGTCGTTCGGCGCGGTCATCGCGAACCACCCTCCAGGATGCAGTCTCGGTTGTCCACGTACCGATAGTTTGGATCGCCGCCGAGTCCCTGAACCGGGAGGCGCTCATCACCGGCACGACGGTCGTTCAACTCCGAAAGGCGATCTTGGACAAACTGCTCGAATGCATCCACATCGCCGGTGAAATAGTTCTGGTTGCGAATACGGAGCAAGTGTCGCAGTGCCTGCTTACAGCCCTTTTTCACGTACTTGTAGTCTCCGACATCAGCAACCAATCGCTCGGTGAGTGCGTCGCCGAATTCCGAGTCGATGAGTTCGTCGCTGTCGCTGGTGTCCGGGAACTCGTACGTATCCAACACAGCCCGGTAGATCTCGTACGTCGACTTCGAGAAGGTCTTATTACAGTCGTTCGCGGCGTCTTCCTGCAGTTCGGTGAAGACATCTGGGCTCGCGATGTATTCCTCGAAGGTGACTGGATAGTAGGTCACCGTAGTGAGGCAGTCTTCGAGAGAATCATTCCCAGTCACCACATCATCAAGCGTTTCGAGGAAGTGGAAGAACGTGAATCGCAGTTCCTCATCCGGGTGCTCAGTTCGCTGGTGAGCGAGATACAGCAACGCCTGGAAGTTCGGTTTGTCGCTCGGTGGATCAAGCGCTGAATGCTTTACAATCGAGTATGCTGACTTCTTTGAGCCACTCTTGTAGTCGAGGAGTCGGGTCGGGCTGTGAACGAGGTCGATCTTGCCCTTCAACCCGAGATCAGTGTTCTCGAACCAGCGTTCGGTGTGCGACGCATCGATGGGGCGGTCGTAATACTCGGCGAAGAAGTTCTCTCCCCGACCACCGTCAGGCGTCACCAGAGCGTCACCGTGAGGGGAGTCTGCATTCAAGAATTCAACGATGGTCTGGAGGCCGACACGGTACTTGGTGAGCCGAACCTCCCGGTCGACGCCCCGGAGGAACGGGTCGACTTCGTCGAGAATGGCTGCGGCTACATCGTCGAGTGTATCAGACGTGATGGCGTCCGGATGCGAGACATAGAACTCCGCGAAGTCGTGGAACAGGTTCCCTTCCCTAAAGTGATCCTTGTCCGGGTTGTCCACGAGTCGACTGAAGAAGTAATCGCGGGGGGAGTTTACGTAGGTGTTCAGGCTCGACTGGCTGAGTGCGGTGACCTCCTCGGGGGAGACATCGAGTGGTTCTTTTTCGAATCCGTCCTGTGTCGTTCGAGACGCCCGCGAGTGCCGCAGTGAGTCCAAGTCACTGAATCGGTCGAACTCCTCGTCTAACAGTTCCTCAAAGTATAGGCACGGGGTAACGGGCGTTCCACCGTCGGTGTCCTGCACGAGGTAGTACTGGTCGACACCGTTCTGCAGGAGGAGTTGGAACTGTCGGATGTTCCGCTCGAACTCCTGATCTCGGTCGACCCACGGGCGACGAGGCGACGAATGTGTCCAACCTTCGTCGAGAGCGAGATAGAACACGACGGCGCGGTCGACGTGAGCAGCCGACTTTGCATCTGCCAATAGGACACCTTCGTTCTCCCGATCTACAGGCACTTCGTACGACTGTAGATAGAACTCGAGACGGTCAACTGCCGGTTCGGTGACGGCGTCGTCAAGGAGGCCGAGCGTCGCGAGTTCCTCTCTGAAGGCGTCGATAGAGGCGTCCGTGACTGCTTCGTATTCGCCGATGGCCTCCTCGAATGTGCGGGAACGGATCTTATCACGGAACTCAAGGATCCAGTCTACTTCCGGACGATCAAGGTCGTAGAGACGCTTCTCGTCGTGCTCGACGTCGACAGGCATCCCGAGCTGGGTCAGGAGTGGTCGAACGTCGCCTACTCGCGTATCCCGGCCAGCGTGGGCACTTCGAAGGAGCTGTAGGAATGCGCGGTGACGGGCATCGTCATTGAACCCCGGACCACCGTAGTATGGAATCTCTGCAGCTTCCAACGCCGACTCAATCAGCGAGGAATACTGACTGGCTGCATCGAGGACGACAGCCACGTCGTCGGCGTTCTCCGGTGTGACCGTATCGAGGACCGCGTCGACGATTGCGGCCGGTGAGTCGAGAATTCGGAAGGGTGGATGATCGAATGACTCCTCGGTGAATGGGTCAACCGTCTCGTAGTCTGGGGGAAGAATCGAACGTTCGAGTTCGGTAAATTGCTTGAAGCCAACGACAGCGACCGACGTGTCGGCTTCGATACTGTACTCAGTGAGACGGTTAGACGTCGTGTCCATCTCTGCTATGCAGTCGACAGCGGTGTGCGTTGCCGTCGTCGCGAACTGCTCGTAATCCAGAATCGCGTCAGCCGTCCCCTGGTACTCCCAGCACTGGAGGATGTTCCCGACCGCATAGGACGCCTCCTTCCAGTTGAGATCAGTCGTTTGAATGATTTCGAGAAATGCGAGTCGATCCTCGGCCTGTTCTCGGCGCCGGGCAGCCAGGCGCCGTGGTGTGATCGCGAACGGCCCGAAGTGGGGTTGGTCAAGACGCCGGTTCAGGGCGCTCGCCATCGGCGCATCCGGCACGAGCACAAGGTCGGAATCCTTGCATTCCTCGTATAGAGAGTCGATAGACTTCGCTCGTGTAATTGGCACGGACTATCAGACTCAGGTGAGTTCCAAAAATGTGTCGTCGGAACAGCCGACTCAAACTAGAATCAGCACAGAAACACCATAGCCTCTGAGAAATGCACAAAATCGGCCCTGGTGAGGTAGTGGGAGTACAAAACACGTGCGCAGGCTCAGTGTCCAGAGGGTAACAAGGATAATCGATACCGGAGCCTATCCCTCAATGGGGGTCCGGTCAAATTTGGGCGAGTCACCAATCTTCCGCTCCAACAGGTCTGCAATGTCCTCATTTGCAGTCGCGAAGATCACTTGTCGGTCTTGCTCACCATCTCGGCGTGTTGCCAGCTCAATGAGCAAGTTGAAGAATGAAATCGTGTTAATATCGTCCAGATGTGCGAACGGCTCATCCAGCAGCATCACTGGCGGCGCATGTGCATGGGTGAGATTGTTCGTCACGAAGATTGCGAGTGCTAAGGCAGCCCGTTGGCCTGAACTCATATCAGTGATCGGCTCTGGCTTCGGGTCATCCTGCCCCCGGCGAATCACACGAACTTCGTCGTCGTCATTGAGTTGCACCTCATTGAATTGATACGGGCGTTGGAACGCCTGAAACAGCGTCGTTATTGCCGACATATGTTCCCGGACGTATGCTGTGAGATTCTCGTCACCTCCCGCTTTGTCGAAGACGGTTTGTAATCGCTCAATGCCGTCTTCATAACCTTCCTTCCTGTGTTGATGATGATCCAGATCAGTTTGCTTTTTCTCGATTTGCTCGTTGATCTGCGCGACCGACTCAACTACGACCGCATCGCTTTGGAACTCCGACTTGGCGGTGTGCAGCACTGTTCGATCAGCCGCCACACGAAACTCGTTCTGTTGGTGTTCTCCGATTGCGTGATCCTCGAGGATTTGAATGCCAGCGTCAAGCTTTATACGCCGATCTTTTAGTCGCTGAATGGCTTTCTGAACGTCATCAATCGGTCTAGCGAAGTCTTCGACGGATTTCTCCAGTGACTCCAACTTCTCTGTGGCTTTCTGATGTCTATGCCCCACTAATTCAATAGCTTCTCCACTGCTAAGATTCCAGAGTGGGTTTTGTCGGATCGCCTCACCAAACCTGATGACGTGAGCGTCGGACACGCTTGGTAGAGATTCAAAACTTGTTCGTTCAAACACTCCCCAGAAGTCTTCAGCACGACAAAAATCACCAAATTGGGTCCCGAATTTGTCAGTTACCAATTCCCAAGTGGGTCGGTCCAGAACTTCGAGTGCATTTTCAATGTGTTCGATATCCGCTTGTAACTGATCGGGGACTCCCGATTCCGAAGAAAGAAGACCCTCTGGCTGCTCTCGATTTCGAATCGACGCTTCTGTTTGCTCGACATAACAGGCTGGACAGTGTGCAACCTCGTCAGTAATATCAAGATACTCCTCGGTCTGTGAGCGGATCTCGTCTAAGAGCTCCTCACGCCTCTCCTGGAGGTCAGAAATCTCTCGAATCGCCTCTCTCTTGTCAGAGAGTCTTTCGAGCTCCTCCTTGAGAACAGCCGTTACCCGTGTTCGCCATTTTTCGAGCGACTCCTCTGACTCAGGACCTTCATCAGAGAGTGCCTTCTCTATGGCGCGGAGATCTGAAATCTCGAATTCTTCAGTTGAGAGGATGGTTGCAACGAATGTGACAGTTGGCGGTGCTTCTCCCCAGCGTGTACTATTAAGTTCTTTCTGAAGTTCCCTTAGCTGCTTCTGCCTATTTTGCCACTCTTCAATATCCTCAAGCTTGTCAATCGCTGTTTCTGTTCGGTTTCTCTCGGTGGCCAGCTCGGATGCTAACGTTTCAGGCGTCTTTGGCTCATCGCTGCTCAGGCCCGCACTCTTAAGGCTCTCGTCAAGTCTAGCAACTCGTTCACCCCAGGTTGTCCAGGTATCGACCCACTCTTCGTTGGAGTCCCCACTTCCTTCGTCGTCATGGCGGCGCGACGGAGGATTCGGAATGAGTTCTCTCATCCCTGGCGATAGTTCTTCGCGAGCTGTCCGCGCAGTAGAAAACAAGTTCTCTGCTCGATCAGCCTTATTCTCCAGTTCTCTGATTTCGGCAGTCAATTCCGCAATCCGCTTTTCTTCCTGTTCAATCCGGCTACCGGCTTCTTTTACCAACTCTCTTTTTTCACTACGGGCCTTCGACAACTGCTCACCGTACAACGAACGCCGGATTGTTTGTTCAATATCCAGGTCCGTATCGAGTTCTGCGAGTCGCGTAGTCGACCCTGCCTCGTGGTAATTCACATGATAGAACTCGGTGTGACGTGTTGCCTTACCCTCTGGTCGAAAGCCGTACCAAGCGCTGATCCGATCAGCCACGTCGGACGTGTCATTCGAAAGCCGGACCGGTCCGTCTCCGTTGCCTGTGAGGGTCACATTCAAGTCACGATATTTCCAGCTCCGCTGAGTAGTCTCACCTCGGACTTGCCCAACCATTCCAAGCGTGGCCGCATCAAGAAGACTAGTCTTGCCACTCCCATTCCGTCCGTAGAGAAGTGTGAACGGCTTTGCATCCAGCGTTCTCTTGCTAGCTGGCCGGCGGAAGTCTGGCCCCAATTCTACTGAGTCAATGATTCCCCCAGGTCCCTTCGGCAAATTCGGTTTCGTGGGTCCAGCCTCCAAATCACTTCCTTTGCGTAGTTTTTCAAGCCGCTCATCCCGGTTGGTTGAGTCGGTCTCAAAGAGAAGCCCCAGATCTGCTTCGAGAATCTCCTGGATAAGTTCCCCCCGGTTGAACTCGACTTCCATCGATTCGAGATCTCGAATGACTGTTTGGAGCGGTTGCAGAAACGCATCCAACGAGTCGATAGCGACAAAACGTCGTATCGCAAATCGCGTATTAGACTCGAACGTTGTACGCCTTGATTCGTCTATATCCATCTCTTCGGGATATGCCCAGAAGAGCTGGATATTCCACTGGTTCGGAATTTCATTATCATAGAACAGAACCTCGAGCTGACGGTTGTCTTCCGTTTCGAGCTCGTCCAAGTCATCATCTGGTTGTATAAACCGAACAAGGATCGTCTCGTCATCGTACCCTCTTCGAGGATGTGTGATTTTGTAAAGTTCGTCCGAACCCTCTACCTGTTCTACGTGTTCTTCATCGTATAGCCGTTCAAGGCGATTGTATCCGTTCATAGCGTGATCTCCTCCAATCCATCGGTTGCATCGACTCGCTCTGGATTACGAACCATATTAGAGACGTCCTCATATCCGGCCAATGTCTTGACTTTACTGGAACTGAAATTAGAAGTCAGCGCAACTGGTTTGAAGTTGACTCCGTCTACTCGCAACCACTCTACGAACCAGCGAGCTCGGTCGATCTCACTGTTAGGTGTTGAGTTGGGAAGCGTCGTCAAACAGATGGGAACCTGTTCAACCCGATATTCTGCGTTGACCGGAACGTCGGTTCGGTCGAAGGCGTTCTTGAGGACAATATCGGCTTCATCCTCTGCAAATGAGAGTGCTTCCATTAGCCGTTCGGCAATTGTTTCAGGCGCATCTCTCGTGCTCGGCGTTATCTCACCGGCACCACGTCGGCGTGGGTGATTCTCCAGGAGATGTCCTAATTCTTCAGACATCTCGCCGTTGAGGGATTCAACAGATTCCCAAGAAACTTTCTGGTTGGTGGGAAATTGTTCTGGGAGACTGCCCGCTTCGATTTCTGCGCGAAGGAGTGCGGTCAACAGCTCTCGGTTGAGTGGGGTCGTGTTAAGCTGCTCTCGCCACTCTTTGCAGGGATCCGGTTCAGGCGCCGGATAGACCGGATTTTTGTGTTGGTACTCATCTGTAGCTGTATCGAAGACAGCTGTCGTTGAGACTTTGAGATCAGCCATCATCGCCGACCCACTGGGCGTTCCGTGGTTTGTTTTTCGTCGGAATATGACTGTACTTACGATGTCATCCGGGATGAGGCAGAGATACTCACACCCGATGTCCGGCTGAGTCGCTACCAACCCTCCTCGCTCGTATGAGTCGTTGTACTCTGACTCTAGCGTAGTTGAATCATCTGTTGTAGTGTAGATCCCGGAATAGCCAAAGGGGCCGATCGGTGGCACACTCCCCCAGTTTGCGACGATACACGACACCTGAGCTTCCGTCTCAAAGAGTTCCTTTCGATAGTTGACCCACGATTTGTTGAATGGATCGGGGTTGCATTGGACATGGACAGAATACGAGGGACCGTCTTGGCAGAATGTAAGAACCTCATTTTTGAGTTCCCTCTGCATTACATCAGAGCATGTCCACGGAACAACGGCAGCACCGCGCAAAAAGCGGAAGCCCCAGATCTTTGTGCCCTCACAGAGCCTCTTTAGCTCGACATCATTCGCACGGCTGCTCATGTGCTTGTTCTTAAATTGGACAAATAACGCGTCTTTGCCCTCACCACGCCTTGCATTCGCAGCTATTGGAATGATTGTCGGTGTGACGAATTCTCCCGGTTCGTCTGGCACGGCGGGGCTCCCATCAGTTTCACCTTCCGCCGAATAGCAGTCGTACTCCTCATTCAATTCGGCGAGCCGGGTCTCCATTTCGTCTACTTGAACGGGGGCGCACCCAAGGACAAATAGTGGACCCGTATCCGCAAAGAGGAAGTCATCATGATCCTCAATCCAATCGATATTGTAGGCCCACTCCGGCGCTGCTGCGAGGTGGGCATCCTCTTCGGACGCCCGCTGGAGGAACGATTCGGCCTTCGAGTGCATACCGACTGGTTTCGGAAAGACAGTGATGTCTTCCACCCTGCCGCGTGGTTGCCAAATCGTAACGATGTTTTGCGAGTCGTCCTCTGCAAATACCTCATACCGCTCAGTATCAAATTCAGTGAGAATTCTTCCAGCCTCACGAATTCGGTCGGATTCAGACATTGGTAATAGGTGAGTTATGATATCCTATGTCATGTTGTGCTGATATAATTTCCCAATTCGGCGCTAAATGCTTACCAAACAATTGGCATCAGCTTGGTTGGGCGAGCTCCTACAGTACGTCTTTAACTCATTCACGGGATATATACCGACGCTACGAAAGTTTCTGCGAGGAATCGAAGAATCTTCCGTCCATTCGTGTTGGCGCCCAAAACATCCGACGGCTGGGGATTTTCGAAGACGACGGGCATATCTAACACTATGAATCTATCTGGAATAGTACTCCGAGACAATACTGTTGCTTCAAGGAAAACAGATTTGTTGCTGATTAAGTATAGCGTTATAGAGTTTATTCCCAACAGGCATATTCACATAAGATCTGGTGTGGGTTTAGCAGACTGAATTGGTCTGCCCAACCCACAAACTGATAAGGAATCCGATTGAAACGCTGAACGACTCGAATATGCCACTCTTAGAATCGCGATACTGGGCCGTGACTAGGCTTTTAACCGAATTCTGCACCGATCAAATTTCAGACGATCAAGTCCCCCAGAGATCGCTACAATGAGTCGAACGGATGCCGAGCAGGAGGGCAAGACCGACGCTGAGCGGGTGCCATCATTCGATGGTGTCCGATGGACCTCGTGCTCGCTCGAGGACTTCACGGACCTGTACTGGGACGAGATTGCCCCCTGTCTCGAAGCAGAGGGTATCGATCCGAGAGACGAGAAGCCGACCCACCAGTGGTTTCGGGATCACGATGCGCGGTCATTCCTCGCGGCTCTCCGTCGCCATCACGACCGCCCATTCGGGGAGTTCTGGAACGAGGACCTCGAGCTCGGTGGTGATGAAGAGGGCTACACATGGGCAACAACGGATGATGCAACAATCGACGCCCTTGAACAGTTCCTCAACCGGCGGAAATCACGATACAGCCTTGCGACATCATCCGTCGACGCGCTCCGAACGCGACTGAATATCTACGTCCGTGCTTATCGAGAGGCAAACGGGACAGATGACCTCCTTACACCGATTCAACGAGATCAAGAGAATCCAGACTACGAAGCCGTTGACGCGTGCTATGCAGCATTCGACTGGTTGAATGAGGGAACTAAACGCGAATACAGCGCCCAGACCCTCCAGCGTGTGCGGCGCGTCGTCGACGCCTGGTATCAGCATCTGGTCGGTCGACGGGTCGCCTCGATGAACCCTGCGAGCGGCCTCTACGACGAATTCAAGTGGGAAGTCGAAGATTCACCCACACCTTCGCTTTCAGCGAATCAGATTCGGAAACTGATGCAGGCGTCGGAGACAACGCGAGAACAGCTGCTCGTGGTGGCGTTAGCTGGCTGGGGACTTCGAGCGAGTGAGGTCGCCGCACTCCATGTATCGCAGTTCCACCGTGACGTTCCCGAAGACGACATCCGCTTCATCACGTTCGAGAGCCGCAAGAACGGGCCCGGTGAGGTGTCTCTCCTGTACGGAATGGACGTGCTCGACTCCCGAATCGACGAGCTAGCGGAAGACGATACGTGGACTGGATACTTGTTTCCCTCCCCTCAGGGAGAAACGCCGTACGTGACCCGAGATACAATCCGGAATTGGTTCCAAAATCTTGCATTGGAAGCAGATCTCCCCGAGCGGATCGAGGGTGAACGACCAAGTCCACAGCTCTGTCGTCGATTCTGGTATGATACCTATACAGCAGTCCTCGAAGGCGTTCTCGAAGGTGTCGACGAAATCGCTGCAGAGCAAGGTAGTAGCGATCCTCAGGTAGTGATGCAAAATTACCTGTCTGACTCGCGTTCTCGTCGAGTCCGACGAGAGTTCATGCGAGACCAACTCAACGCAGCCTTCGGAGAGAGAACGTAACATCAACCCATCTGTCGAGCCATTCCAAATGTCTGTCCTCGGTTGATGACTGAATCAATGAGTTACAAAGTCAAGATTCAATGAAGTATTGACTTCTGGAAGTTAAGAATCAAAGAGTCCATGATTCATTGAGTTACTTGGTGTTATGGAGAGCGAAGAGTCGCTGACTCATAGATTCATTGAGTCATTGAATCAGTGAGTGTTTGAAGTATTGAATTGAGGACTCAGGAACACGAGACCCGCATCACGGAGTTATTGAATCAATGAATCAGTGAAGTACTGATATCGTGAATCATTGAATCACAGACTCAATGATTCAAAGACAGCACCCAAAAAGAGACGGTTACACATCTCAGCCCCTCAAGCACCGATATCCGACAGAGTCGCATTGAGAGAGACACAACTGAGTGTCTGACATGGATTTATGAGTCATTGATTCAATGATCGAACTATGACTGAATCACCTCGTGGATGGGGCGTCACACCATCGACTGGCATCCCTACGATCGCCTTCGGCAACCAAAAAGGCGGGACGGGAAAGACAACCGCGACGATCAACAGTGCCGCGGCACTGGCCACTCGCAACCACGATGTTCTTGCAATCGATATGGACCCACAAGCCGACATGACGAAAGGGCTTGGACTGGGTCCGGGCGACGACAATGATCCATCAAGCCCGAAGAACGACCTCCCCAACACACTAGTCACCGATGACGAGAACCTACTCGACGTGCTCGTCGACAATCCGCGCACGCACGAGACTAGTCTTTCAGAGATCGTGATCGAAGCCGACGAGTACGACCATCTGAACTTCGACCTGATTCCCAGTCACAAGGACATGGGCCTTGCTCGAGATTGGATGGACGATGCGAATGCTCGTCTCTCGCTGAAACTCGCCCTCGAAGAGATGGTTGACGACGGATACAACTACGATTTTATCGTAGTCGATTGCCCTCCCGACCTCTCAGTCCTGACGGACGCGGCCTTCATCGCGGCTCAGAACGTCTTCCTGGCTGCACAGACCCAAGCAACATCACGGGATGCACTTGACGACCTGTGGGACCAGCTGGAGTCCATCGAGGACAACCAGCAGATCGAGATCGCAATCGTTGGACTCCTGGCGAACATGTACCGGGACGACGGTCAGTCACAAAAATTCCTCAACGCATTCGACGAGTCCTTCGCGTCGATGGCGCCGATTTTCAAACTCCCGATGCGGGTGGCGATCCAGCGTGCGTGGGACAACGGACGGGATATTTTCGAATGGGAGGACGCGAACGACCAGCAAGTAGAGCGCGATATCTTCCTCGAGGTTGCAGAAACGATGGAACGGGCGTTCGACAAAACGCAGGTGGAGGTGTAAGTATGCCTCGAGGAATGGATGAGCGATTCGAGGATCCTTCAGACGAAGGGGAAGAGGAGGACGCGGTCACAGACGAGGAGACCACAGAGACGTCGGAGAAATCGGAAGAACAGGGTCGTAAAACTGCGGCAGCGACCGAGGATCGATCAGATCAGCAGAGAACCGCATCCACGACCGATACTGATTCGTCGACCAGTGAGGCAGGAGAGACAGATGACGAACCGCTGAACATCCGCGAAGATTGGGATTCAGCCACGATATACGTTGAACCGGAGCAAAGCGAGGACATCGAGATCACGTTCACTCGCCTGAAAAAGCAGCTCAAACGCGAGGACATCACGCTGGAGAAAAACAAGCACTTCTACCGCGGTGTTTTCGAGGTAGCGTTCGGCGAGCACCAGGAGGAAACGAAGGAGAAGATTCGCGAACTCGCCAAGGAAGACGTCGATCAGTGAATCACTGATTCACAGAATCCTTCATGTGGTCAAAGAACGTCTTGCCGTGGGGCAGTTCGCCGTCCTCGGGGCAGGCATAGATATCGAAGACATCGCCGCCACCGTAGACACTCGAGTTCGTCAGCCCACAGTGGGCGATTACTTCGAGGTCTTTGGTTAGTGAAAATAGATTTCGGTCCTTCAGTTCGAAGCCATGGGAACAGCGTCCGTTCCACTCTACGGACCCTGATATCTACGAGTTTCACACGTCGGTAAACTGGGTGGCGGTCCTCGAACACTCTGAGGTCGTCACTGCAGAAGCCGACTATCCGACGGAACAGTAACAGCTTCGGCGTGACTAGATTCACGAGAGGGCTGAGTCTTGCCTGCCCACCCTTCATTTTCACTCTCTACTGCGAAATGTAGAAGCTGTGTGGTCATTCCTGGCTTCAGTATCATTTTATAGTTCACGTTGTTAGTTGTGGGTCAATGAGAAGTTCTCCGCCGATTCGTGGTGTGCGGTTTTACACGACGTTTGGCGGGGAAACGGACTTTTTCTCCAGCGTGTTGATCCCGACGTGTGTGATCATTGCAGGGGTCGTGCTTGCCATTATTCAGTTTCTGCCGACGGATATCGCGTTCCACGAGGCAAATATACTGAGGATATCCGCAGTCGGTGTCGTTGCGGGGATCGTGATACTTGCGTATCTTATCGGGACTGCCGGGAAGTATACGGATCAGGCGGTGTTCCACAGTTACTGGGGCGTAGTACTGTCGCTCGTGCTGTATCTGCTGATCAGTGTGGTCGCGGTGGTCGTCAGTTTTGGGATTGCGGAGTTCGTGACCGCTCAGACGCTTCTGACGTCGCTTGACTGGCCCACCGTCCTGCACGGACTGGCTGAAGGACACATCGTCATGCTCGGGGCCGTTATCGCGACGCTGTCGTCGATCGTGTTAGCGGCCGAGAACCGGCGGCGACTCGCTCAACAGTATCACGGTGTGGCGGAGGTGAAACACCTCTTTGAGGAGGAAACGGAGCAGTCACTGGCCCATATCGAGAATGAGATATCGGGGGTGGGTCATATTGAGCGGACGGAAACCAACCGCCTCCGGGAGGCGGTCAGGCAGACAGATCATGCGATGCTTCTCGGGGATGGCGGAGTGGGAAAAAGCGGGATCCTCAAGACGATCGCGGACGACTGTGAGAAACCGGTCCTGTTCCTGGATCTGACCCGGTATCCGGGGATCCAGACCAAATCCGATCTGGCGGAGAAGATCGGTGTCAACGGGAATATCGACCATGCGATCACGCAGGTCGGTCTCGATGCAGGACTGGTGGTGTTCATCGATCAACTAGACGATATTGGTGGGACGGAGGTGCAGGTCGTCACCGACTTCGTGTTTGACACCATCGAGCTCGATGGGATTTCGGTCATCTTTGCCTGTCGAGAACATGATTTGGAAACTCATCCGGAGTACGCGTCTCTGCGTAACCCATCGGAGTTCACGGTCCGCTCCACCGTCCAGCGGTTGAACCCGGCGATAGCGAAACGGCAGGTCGAAGCGCTGACAGGTACTGAGCCGTCGGAGGATTTGGTCGAAGTGGGACGGAATCTCCAGTACCTCGATGTGATCGCGGAGTTGACGGACGATGGCGTTGATCTGACGAACATTTCGGGGAAGGCCGCGGTCTGGGAAAAGTATCGGAAGAGCCTTGAAGAGGAATATCAGCCGGGCGATGATGACCGACGTGGTGGTCGGGTGCTCCAGCGTGCCGTTGACTATGCCGTGAAGGCGACCGAGGACGACTCGAATATCTTCTCGGTGCCGCCCGACCAGGACTGGGCGGACAACCAGCTCCTGAATCGTGGTGTGATCATCGCGTCTAGTACGGAGCGCGGGAACAGGCGGCACCGGTTCCGGCATCCTGATTTTCAGACATACCTGTACGCGTGGGACGCCGTACAGGACGGGGAGGGCCTGAAGGCGGTGACTGACCGGCTGGATGATCGTCTGGGCAAGGACGTGTTCCGGTGGATGCTGTTGCTGTATATCCAGAGTGATACGGCACTTAAGGATCAGTTCCCGGACCTGAGTCAGGCGCCGATGACCGGGGATGCGACCCGGTCGTTCCTGGAAGAACTGCTCGATGCAGATGATGGACTGGGGTATTATGCGACGACCGCGATCCTTGACGAGATCAAGACTTGGAATGCCAGGACCAATCCGGAGCTCGCGGACACGGTACTCGCAAAGCTCGAGGGACGCGAGGAACTCTACCGGTATTTCTTCGGGCCTGATACAGATCCGTCGTGGGCGTATACCCTGCTTGACCGCGGCTCATTCGATGATCCGGGTCCCGTGGCGATCGGGTTCCTTGGTGACATCGCCCCGGAACATCCGGAAACGGTCAGTGAGCTTGTGGCTGCCGTCGAAACCCAGGATATGGCGTTACAGGGGCTTCTCATCTCCGTAATCCGCGAGCTTCCGGTCGACGACGCAGCGTCTCATACGGATCTGGTGGTGGATCTGTTTGCCGAGTCGCAGCTGGAACGCGATAGGGTCAGTTTCAGGACCGTCCAGTTGCTGGGAGATCTTATCAAGAAGGGGCGACCGGATGCCGGTCTGGATCTTCTCGCGGTCGTTACCGAGCCGCACCGGCCGGACGATGGCAGGAAGCCCGTTGCCAAGGTCGAACTTCATACACTGAGTAACTTACTCGAGGATACGCTGGAAACGCTGATCGACGAGCATCCCGTTCGGTGTATCAATGTGCTGGAGGCGAATCTGCGTGATACCGTGCGTATGGAAGCTGACTTGAGGGAATGGGAAGTGGATACTGTTGTCGGATATTCTCAGTCTCCGATCGGCAGCTCTGATTTCGACCGGCCGGGACACCATCATCTACGTGGGTTGTTAACCGGATCGTTGCGGGAGGCGTCAGAGATCTGGCTTGATGGTGCATCGGCCGATATGCGCCGTGAAACGATCGAGGCATATCTCACGAGTATCGCTCTCTTCCGGCGGCTGGGGTTCCATTTCCTGAACCGGTATGCGGATAGCTGTCCGGACCTGGTGCGCCGAGAGTTACAGGATCAGACGAACTACCGGGAGTACCGGACCCAGCAGGACTTTCTCAAACTTCTTCGGGACCGGTTCGCTGATCTGTCCGCCTCGGACCGCGAACAGGTTGTCCAGGTTATCTGTTCGGTCCCTGTTGAAGACGATCTGGAAAAACTTGCCGAGCAGCGAAGCGAACAGTACGAAGACTATACCGCCGAGGAGATCTTTGAACAGCGTCAGGATCACTGGCTCCGTGAACGGTTGTGGTTGATCCGGTCGGATCTACCGCAGGTGGGTGAACAGGTCCTGACCGGTCTTCTGGATAAGTATGACGATGAACCCGGTGATTTGCTCTCCTCGGGCCGTGCGCGGATGGGGGCCATCTCGCAGGAGGCTCCAAGGCCGACCGACGAACTGCGGACGATGGCACCCGGGGAGTTACTCCGGTTCTGCATCGAGTGGGAGCCTGATACCGATCAGGGCTGGGAAGAAGCCGATGATGGCGGATTCCGGGAGGTGAGTCGTCGGGGACTGGCCGAGGCGGCTGTGGAGGTGATGCTTGAAGATCCGTCCCGGTACGAGGAGCAGATCCCGAGGCTTCGACAGGCTAATTCGGTCTACGCGGCCGAACTGCTGAACCAGGTGCGCAAGACCCTGGATGACGATCCCGAGTCGTTGCGCGACGGCTTCCCGTGGGGACCGGTGTTCGAGCTCTGCGATGTGATCGCGGCGAACCCAAGCGACTGGGATGATTCGGCACGGATCGCGGCAGCCCGTCTGCTCAAAGCAGGGGTGACGACGGATGCCTACCGGTATCTACTGGAGTACGGGGAGCTGAAGGCGCTGCTCGTCGCATTTCTCGATGATCCGGACCCGTCACCGGAACGAGATCGGCCACCGGAGGGGTATGCTGGGCACAACAACCCATTCCAGGTCGCGCTCAATGCAGTGCGGCCGCTCGCACTTGATGGTCTGATCATTTACGCCGTTCGCACCGCCACCCAGCGGAAGTTCGACGGGTACGCGGAGGAGGAGGGGGAGTCAGGAATCAATCAGGATATCCGGGAGCAGTTGATATCGATGCTCGACGACACGTCATTGGCTGTGAGGGCGGTATACGGCCACAGGCTACAGAAAATCTGGTGGCTGGACCATGACTTCGTCCACGAACATCTTGAAACACTGTTCCCACGGCAACAGAACACCGAGAGCCGGAATCGGTTCTCCGCTGCCTGGGATGCCTATGTTTCGTTCAACACATTCCATGTTAACCTGTATCCTGTGCTGCGCCCGTACTATTTCCACAGTATTGATCTCGTTGCCGAAGACGCCACCACGGACATCAACCAAGCGCCCGAAGGTCTTGCGTACAACATCCTCTTGGCGTACATCCATGGCTACGAAGAGTTGGATGACAGGAACAGCCTCGTCACCTATCTTTATGACCGGGATGCTCCTGACTTCGCCAGGCAGATGGCGTGGGGGCTATGGCGGTCAGGAAAAGACAACGACGAGGTCCGGCAGAAATGGGACAGGGTAGAAGCACTCTGGAAGATGCGACTCGAGCAGATCGACGATGTTGAGGCACACATCAGCGAGATACAGTGGTTCGTCGAATGGCTGACGCTCATCCAAGAGCAGGTCGCATTTGAGGACATCTTCAAGTTGATCGGCCGTTCACTGCCTTTCATCGCGAAACAGCGGCGCATGTGGGAAACGCTCGAAAGCTATCTGGCGACGCAGGCATCCGATCATCCGGAGACCGTTATCACTCTTTATCGGGAGCTGATGGACCAGGGAGCCAGCCCCTATCCTGTTCGTTTCAGTGAGGAGACTGCAACTGTCCTCAAGCCAGCCCTCGACGAACCCGATGTTCGCGGATACGCGCTCGATATCGCGGAACAGTTCGCCAAACACGGTGATGACGATGCGCGAGCTTTTCTCGAAAACAACACCTGAACCGGTGAAACGCGTGTGTAGGGGCTGGGACAGACCGGGTATGTGACGGTACGGGAAGTACTAACTCGAATCCAAGCGATAATCAGCTACTTCGTTGGAATCGGGCGAGAATTCTAACTGTCCTGATCTGACCGAAGAACCCTATCACACCCGTCTAAATCCAGCAAGTCGCAGAGAAACCTGATTGCGTAAATCACGGACACATCGGAGAAAACAGCTTCTTGAAAAATGGAGTGCACCAGTCGGGTATGCTCCTCAACACGGCAAGAACCTCTCTGGGTTTCAAAACCGGTTTCCGAGTACACAGTACAACTTGGAAGGTCGGGTGAAATACCGGGCGCCTGCTGGTGCGGGGCGTACTCTGTTTCAAAACTAAGATCCTTCTCTGTCTCCAACTCTTCCGTCCGCTTATCTCTCCGCCGAGCCTCTCCCATCCGATCCAACAGACCTGAGACGTACTCTTCGCTGCAACTGTTGAACATAATGATACTGTCAGCGTTATGGAACTGTAATAAATTTACCTCATTCACCACCTCGGTTTCCTCAAGTACGACTTGTTGTTTCGAATTACAGTCAAAACGATAGACCGCCGGATCATACAGCAATAGAACACGGTGCGGTCCAATAGGACAGAAAATCTGCAAACCACGGTTCGCTAACCCTATCGTTCCCGGTCCCCAAACCTGTTTAAATCGGATATTGTCGTGGATCACGGGAGCGTCAGAAACTACGAATTCCCTGCTGGTTGTGTTCCGAAGCATCACAGCTGAAAGATCTGATAAGCCGATAAAACCGAAAATCCCTCTGACTAGGTGCTGATGATGGATTCCCAGGAGATTACCGTCTACCAGTTGCTCTTTCTTCTCCTCGTCAGTTAGATCATCTGTCCATGTGATCTTGTCCTCGTACCTGCCGTGTTCCAGGTCGTCTTCCACTCCTTCTTTGAGAAATTCCTCCCCGGCCTCGATATCGGACTTCACGGACTTGGTTCGGAGGCGCTGAGTGGTAACAAAGGAGTACAACAATTTGAGGTACGTATCCGATAAATCAGTGAGAGAACTGGTTTCTCGGAGTTCCTTGATAGGCCAAGAATCAGTACTTCACAAAGCTTGCAAGTTGAAAGAGTCCGCTTGCTGAGTTGTGTCCAAGCAAGCAAAGCAAGCGGACGGTTCAATCCACGAAGACCAGCTCCTTAACTTCCTCGTCAACACGATCGACGAGGAAGTCGATCTCGACCTCGCTCCTAACGCCGAAACAACGTCTGAAGATATTCACGAGGTCCTCGTCGGCGCTTGCGCCGACGGGACCTCAGTCTCGACACTTTGCGAGAAGAGCGAAGACTCGCCTCACCAGAATACGGTTCTGTACCACCTCCGAAAGAAGTTCGACGTAGAATCGGTCGAACGGATCGGTAACACGCTGCTTCAGAAGGATGTCCTCGATGTGCTTCCCGAGCAGGTGGAGGTCGTGGCTGACCTCCACCTGCGGCCCTACTACGGTGACGAAGACGAGACAGACGGCCTCTATCATTCGGAAGCAAAGCGTGGAACCACCGCATTCCACGCCTATGCCACACTCTACGCGCGTGTGAAGAACAAGCGATTTACGCTGGCAGTGCGCCGTCTCGAAGACGGCGACACTGCCAGCAGCGTCCTTGCAGTGTTTCTCGGTGTGCTTGACGGCCTTGACTTCAGTGTCAAGGCCGTCTATCTTGACCGCGAATTCTACGATAGCAAGTGTCTCACGTTACTTCAGGCGCACAACCACGCGTACGTGATGCCGATCGTCCGCTGGGGAAAGACGATCAAGCAGGAACTCTCCGAAGGCTGGAGTCGCGTCATCCAGCACGATCTGACGGCGAAACTCGACGGTCACAGCTGGACCGTCGAGTTTCCCGTCTATATCGACTGTACCTACCAGAACGGACGATACGACGAACATGGAGTGGCGCGTCACGGCTACGCCGCTGACGCGCCGTTCATTGAGACGCCACGAGACGCTCGATACCACTACGCGAAACGCTTCGGTATCGAGGCCAGCTACCGACTCTCTGAACAGAGTATTGCGACAACGTCGACACAAAATCCGGTGGTTCGGCTATTGTACGTCGTGGTGAGTCTGCTGTTGCAGAACGTCTGGCGGTATCTACACTGGGAATTTGTGGCGACGCCCCGCCGTGGCGGGCGTCGCCTCTGGTCCTGGTCGTTCAAGGAATTCATCAACATGATTCGACGAGCAGCGTGGACGGCCCTCGCAGTGCGTCGGGCCGTCCCCGCAAATCGGCCACCGGACGATCGGTTCCACCGCTAACCACCGACCGAGTAAGCCTCACCGCGAGTGGCAACGCCGTCGCGTCGGCGGCTGATCGCCGCCGACAGCGACAGCTTCTCGTTGATCATCAAGGAAAACCAACCCGATCACTGTGACTGACGACAGAAATCAGACTTCAGACCGGCTCAGCTGAAGATGCCTTGTGAGGTACTGAGAATGGTAGCCTTCCAGATTTGCAAGTTCTCCTTCAACGACTGGGTTGCCGTAGAAGTAGTTCCGGGCACATACCTCGGTCAAATGCTGATTGAACACATCACCCGATTCTAAAACAAGGGTGTCTACCATTTCGTCGGTAGCCCAGGCATCCAGATAGAATTGGGGTACGTAGTGTTGGTTCTTCCGCTCCGGCATCGAACTTCTTATCCAGGGATTATTCCTTACCGGTATAAACCTGCGCACAACGTGTTTCTGTAGCGGTTCAGGATTACTCTGGTGCTTGGATTGCTAACTCGTTGATCATGGTGCGGATCTGCCGCCTTTTGAACTTGAACTGCTGCTGAATACAGATTAAGCTGAAAATGGACAGCAATACTATGACCGACCCAGCTACGAAGGGGTCCGGGAGCTGGTTCTGTAGATACAATCTTGCCACTACAGTTATTACGTAAAGCACTACCCCTGCGAACAGGATTACCCACATATTGCGGAAGAAGGTAGATAGGATACCATATTTCCAAGACAGGTTCTGACCACGGTACGTCATAGAGTCCGCCAAATACTGAGCATACCGCAGATCATGAATCTCCCCGATTGAACCGGTATCGAATGCATCAGGGTCACTTGGATCCTCATCGAATTCTAATTCTTCCCAACTCTCATCGCCTTCATTGATCTGGTTCCAAGCTTTCCTTGCTGTCTGGACTTCAAGCGATTCGGAATCCTCCTTTTCAAGTAACTTTGCTAATCTGTTTGAGAACTCCCGGTCAAAAGCTTCAATTTGATCTCCTCTCCAATTGTAGAATTTTACAATGCCGTTTTCAAGCCGATCTAATGAGGATATTCCGTGTATTATTCGGCCTGCGATGTAGCCAAAGGTTAGAAGCACGATTGCTGGTAAAGCAACTCCGTAGTTGTCTACCAGTTCAGGAAGGCGGTCGGGTAGTAGTATCCAGGTGAACAGAAGAAGCGCGGCTACTCCTGGTATCAGATCTACTATAAGATCGTAGAGTGTGAGCTTGGATGTCGTCATTTTCCATCCATAATTCAACCCTATGTTCCGCCCACCCGAAAAGTCTGTTCGCATCAGAACCTAAGAGAAACAAACTCGCTCAGTTTAGATCTGCTCCAACTCTGGGCGGCTGGTTCCAGCTCTACGGCCTTGGACACGCCAGTTGAAGACATGAGTAGCAACCAGTTCCGCGACTGGCTGGCCGCTATTGGCCTTTCTCGTACTCTACGGATGTACGACGAATCTCTCCACACGGGGTTCGAGGACGACTTCAACGAGCGACTCCAGAAGCTCCTCGAGATTGCCGGGGAGGAACTCGATAGTTAGGGGTGTGCCCAGCGAGAATCCTCGCCTATGCACGCACTTGTATCGGGGGGTAACGTACAGCAGACGTCCTGAATCGAACACTCTAACGCCGTACGTACATGCTCCACCCTCGAAGGGGTGATCAGTTTCTAACCAGTCGATCAATCGAGACGATTAACTCATCACCACCCAACAATCAGATAGATGGCTGGTACTGATCCTGATGACTGCTGCCAGGGTGCTCACGCAGCTTCCCAACAGGGCGAGTTCACTCAAGCAACCGTTTGGGATGCGTGCCGAGATGGGATTCAAGAGGCAATCGAGACACAGCTCGACGACGAGCAGGCACCACCAGTAATCATCGACGGCCTCCCCACGATCGGGAAAACACGACATGCAACGGAGACCGCATTCGATCTAGACATCCCGGCTGCAATCCTCACGCACCGGTACGAGACGCGAGACGTGCACCTCGATCTCGCTGCCGAGCATCAGAAAGCGGTAGTTGAAGTTCCAACGCTCGACCGGGACTGTCCAACCCGCCGAGGAGAGTACGGATCCGATTGGGCCGAGCGAATCAACGACTATCGGTTGCGGGGAGCCTCACCGACGTATCTTCACTACTATCTGCAGGATGTGCTGCCCTGTATGCAAGACGGTGACTGTCCATACCTCGCACGCTGGGACGCGGTCGAGGCGGCAGACGTCATCGTCGGCGGGCCAGCCCACGCCGCCCTTGATCGCGTCGTAGACGACCGCGTCGTCATCTTCGACGAAGACCCAGGAACCGCCTATCGAACGGAATTTGACGCAAATCAACTCTCAACAGCGATTTCAACCTTTCTCAGCAAGAACGACGACTTGCCGATAGACAACCACTTCGGGTTGATTGGGGCTGCAACAAATGAGGGGATGGAGGCGATACGAGATGCGATTCGTGACGAACTCTCAGATGACACCTCTATAGCCCGTCCAACTGAGGCAGTCGACGATGATGACGGCCATGCCGAGGCCCCGACTGCAGTGCTCGCTATGCTCGAACTTGGCGGACCGATTATTGGCGATACCGCACCGACGGAGTATGACTGGGACGATCAGCTTCGGGAAGAAGCAGGACTGGATTATGTCGAGCTTCCAGACGGGTCACAGGTTGTCTACGATCACGCTGAATCACGGGTCGTCATCCGACGGCCGCCGACTCTTGATGCTGCCCGCGCAGTAGTTGGACTCGACGGAACGCCGGTCGAAGAACTCTGGCGCGGACGGCTTGGCGTCGACGAGATAGTGAGTTGGCGGATCCTCTGCGATGACTGTCGGGCCCGGTATCTCCGTGACGTCATCGGCTACGAGTTCGTACAAACGACCTCGCACGTCAAGCCATACAGCAGTGGTGAATACGTCAATCGACGGGGCGACTTCGGGGTGATCGAGGCGGTCGCAAATCGCCACGATACAACACCAGGCGTCATCACGACCAAGAGTGCAACTGAGCGTCTCTTCGAAGAGCCACCCAGTGAGCCATTTATCGACATCGAACGAGTGACTGACCAAATTGCGGACGTCAAACACTACGGCGCGCTCCGGAGTAGCAACGACTTCACAGGGACGAAGGTGGGGGTCGTACTCGGTTCCCCCCATCCGGGAGACCGTCCGCTTCAGATTACGGCCGCACTGGAAGGCTTCACGGCGGTGAGAGGTGACGAGGGGAAGGGAACAGACCTCGACTACGGGATTCCTAAACGGCCGTTCCTCCGGCACTATCGCGAACACAAGATTGCCCAAGCTGTCCTCCGGTTCGGCCGAACGACGGCTGCGACGGTCTACATCCACACAGGGGTACTCCCTGAGTGGTTATCCGAGATGGTCACGGTCGGGCCAGAGGCTGTCACGATCGAAGAGCGCTCCGAGGGGCAACGTGGTGTGATTCGCGCGCTCCTGGACGAGGGCCCGGGGACAGCCACCGAGATCGCAAATCGAGAGGGAGTCTCTATCGGCGAGAAGCAAACCCGGGACTGGCTGAAGCGACTCCGGTCGGAAGGGTATGTCTCCCGTGATGACTCCCAGCCATACACGTGGGGTGCCAACGGCCTAGCTGACGCTCCGCATACCGCCCACGTGCGGCTGCCTGAACTCGGGTAGTGGCGAAAGTATTATCACCCCCACGAATACGCTATCGGTTGATTTTCCGTGAAATCACAAGCAGCTCGCGACGGCCCGCCTCGCATCGGTTTCACACCGTCCAAATCCCCATCTCTAACGCTGAATCAGACCTTTCCTACGTCTGGACTGAGCTGACTTCCCTTCGCTAAACTGAGCCACTACGTATAGAGTTCTATACGTCCGACCTCAGATTTCTTGACCTTCCCTCTCTTTTCGATCAGAACTGGTCCTCACACGGCTCACTGTGACCTGTCCCTTTCTGAACGATGCCTGAACACCCACCGTTGGATCGAGACATGCGTCTCCATCGGTGAATTTCCCTGGGTGATTGGGCCATTGCGAGGCGGGCCGGCGCGGGGGCGCGCCTCACCGAAGGTGGAGCGCGCCCGTCGCGAGGTTGCGACGGGGCGCGGCCACCGACTATGAGCTCGAAACGCGACATCCGATCGACGGACACGACCAATGCACAAACGAACGAGCCGACGCCCCGGTTCGAACAACCACTCAGTGACGACCAGATCTGGACGATGCTCCAGACGGCTGCGAACAGCGCCCGGATCATGCCGATCGTGAAGGGTGACTGGGAGTCGTCGACGCGCTCGTACGAGACGCGTGAGGACGCAGCCCGCGCCCTGATCTTCGACCTGAGCTTCTACGCCGACTATCGGTTCAGCCAGGTTCGCCGGTTGTTCCAGCAGACCGCAATGCGGGACGTCCTCACCAAGACGGAGATCGACGACATTGTCGAGGAGGCCTACATCCAGCAGAACGGACGGAGCTATCCAACGTTCGCATAATGGTGAGGTAGGCCAGTTACGAAGTGCTTCTCACGGGGCAGAGCCCGCGGAGATTCCCAGAAGTCCGGGACTGAAGCAGGAGATCCGCTGACACCGAGAAGGTCACACACAGAAGACGCAAAACGTATCGGTACTTAAACAGGCTCGCGAATAGGACCTTGCCGTCCATCCCAAACAGGATATCGAGTACGCCGTCGTCGACGAGAAATCCTCACTGGACCACGTCGCCCTCGCCCCGTAGAGATCGACACCTACGACGCATTGTACTACGAGACGCAGCTAGTCCGAGCTGCTGAGATCCTACTGTCTCCCTTTGACTGGAATTAGAACGACATCCGACGCGAGTTCAATGGAACACGTGTAGTCGATATCACGGACTGGGCCTAACGAACCCCCTCCCCCCTTTTTCGAGTTGTAAACTCGTGACGACGGGGAGGGGGTGAACAGGAAGAGGGGTTGCAAAACAGCCGATTGTGGCAGATACACGCGATAGAAGACCTGAACATCCATTTCTCTAAGTTACAACTAGAAATGCGAAAGTTTATGATGCGCGTTATCTAACCATACCCGTAATGGGAACAAAAGAAATAAATCTTCTAGTCCAGCTAGAAGATTGGAATCTCTGGGTATAGAGAATCTCCTCATCTCGCACATGGTCCCAATCTCGAGAACTATCTGGTTTCATCGCCTCTACGTCCTATTTTGTGAACTCCATTCTCACTCCATGGGGTCTAGAGTGGTCTGCACCCGGCGACTTACAACTCGAAAAAGGGGGGAGAGGGTAGAATGTTCGAGTACACCACACGAACTTCACCAACCATCATGTTTGTTAACCGGTATTACTCTCATTTGTGAACTGCTCGTACGAGCGTTACCCTTTCGCGACAATTCTGGTGCTTACTACTCGAAAACGGGGGGTGTGGGATACACCGTTTCACCCTAAGCATCATTCGCAAAATTCAGCCGATATAGATCTGCTTCTATACTCAGTGCGACTCACTGTTACTTACAACTCGAAAATGGGGCGGGTGGGAGAATCGAACCAGGTGTGATGACGCTCCTCGAAGTCTTACAACTCGAAAACGGGGGGTCTGGGTCATCGAGGGAGTTCGACGATAGAGATTCCTGGCGATCCCTTACAACTCGACAACGGAGGGTGTTAGATGCCGAAGACGGTATCTGGCTGGTTTCGGGAATACACGGCTGTAGTTGTTAGATAGCCTGTTTTTACCCGGTTACAACTCCACAAGGGTCCACATTTTTATACCCAGAGTTCGAGGGGGTTCATAATGGGACGAAAGGGACGTAGAGCAGGTTCGAATCATCCAGAAGGTGAAAAGGATCGCAAATCCTCCTCTGCTGCTCCTGATAATCCCGAGTCGATGGGTGAGGAGATAGATACGTCACAGTCGACGTTTGAGGATGGCTCGGAACTCGCCGATTCTTCTCAAGAGGCAACAAACGGTGGTGGCATCTCAATCCGGGATCGACTACAAACTGAGTCGTCTGGGGGGGTCTTCGCGAACAAAGACCTCGTTCGGTCAGATACCATCATCGACGAGGATCGTATCGTCGGTCGTGATGACCAACTGGGCCGTGTCGTCGACAATCTGAAACCCGTGCTCCAGAACGAAGGCATCCCAGATATGCTTCTGAGTGGTCCCTCTGGAACTGGGAAGTCGCTCATCATTCATGCAGTCTGCAAACAGATCGTCGAACTGTGTGAATCCCAAGGCAAGACCTTCGGGGTCATTTCAATCAACTGCGAGGGGCCGAAGACTGCAGATCGGGCTGTCTATCGGTTAGTTAAAGCTGCTGCCGACGACCTCGGCGTTGATCCTGGTGTTCCCCAAACCGGAGTCTCAACAGATCAGAAGCTGGAGCGACTGTACGAACTGATGCGCGAGTACTATGACGGTGTCATCTTCATTCTCGATGAAATCGATATGCTCGAGGGACCGTATCAGGAAGCAGAGTACAATTCTCTCATCTACCAGCTTTCACGGGCTCGAAAACTCGCCGATTTTGATGGGCCGATATCACTCACGACTATCACGAATTACGCCGATTTCATGAAAGATCTCAACAGCCGCGCACAGAGTTCTTACAACCCTGACGATATCTTCTTCGACGATTACGATGCGAACCAACTCCGTAGTATTCTCCACAACCGACGAGACGCCTTCAAGCCAGACTCACTCACAGATGACGTCGTTCCGCTTGTTGCTGCGTTCGGATCCCAAACGCATGGAGATGCACGGAAAGCAATTGATCTCCTCAGATGGGCTGGCGAATTAGCCGAGCGGCGTGGAGCTGACACTGTTACCGAGACTGATGTCCGTGAAGCCCAGGAGAAATACACCGAAAATCGCAAACTACGCCATATCAGCGGGATATCCACTCAAAAGAAACTCTCCATCTACGCTGTGGCGGCTACTGCCCACTACGCAAGAGAACATCCTGAGTGGATACCTGCTGGACCTACGTTCAAGACGTACCAATTCATTGCTGATACGATGGATTCGGATCAGTACAGTCGCGAGACGTTCGTAAATCACGTCACAGAGCAGAGTACGTACGGGGTATTGGACTCCGAGCGTCGAGGCAAGGGGCGAGGCAGAGGAGTGCATATGTATTTCTCCCTCTCCGAGGACCCGGAAACGATTATGGAGACGATTCGTGAGGATTCCCGGTTCGAAGATCTAGCTCACGAAGAGGCGACTATCAGCGCGGTTGTCCGCGAACGGCTGAAGCAGTTCCGGAGCAAGAACTAATCTCGCTCAGATTCTCCCCGCACTTACTACTCGAAAACGGGGGGTGTTCGCGGCCCGGGTGATGCTTACAGCTCGAAAATGGGGGGTGTCATTTGTCGGGGTGTCTCGTTACTACTCGAAAACGGGGGGTGGGTGACCTTAGAGATACGACGTTCTATAGCATGTTGATGTGCTGTCTCCTCTCCCTCTCCGATTTACAGCTCGAAAATGGGGGGTGGATCTCACGATTTTTAATCGTCGTCGGTCTCCTCGATGAGGACGTCGTGGAGAAACCTCCTACCGTTCGGGGACTTCTGGTATTAAGAGCTTCTCAATCACGGCACCCCTGGTGGTAGACCATTCACACTGAGGGGTGTCGGTAAACCGATCCCATTCACACTCTGGGGGGTGTCGTCTGCTGAGGGTTCAATGGTGCTGAAACAAACCTTCGGCTCTGGTTCAATCTCGTCTACTCGTCGGGACTGACGGGGCCTTTATATTGAGATCGGATTTTTTCTCCGTCTCGCCACTGCCAGTAGTAGTAGCGATTGTCGTTGATCTCCTTGATTGTGATCGTCGCCTTCGAAGGAACGTCATCGGGTAGGTCCTCTGGTCGGTCTTCGACCTCCTCATCCTCTTCTTTTTCAGCTAGTCGTGCTTCTCGCTCGCGATGTTCGGCAAGCTCCTCGGCGAATCGAGCGATTTGCCGAAGCACCTCTGGAGATTGTTCCTCGAGCTTCGAAGCGATGTCAGGTGGGACTTCGCGAGGTGGGTCTGGTGGAGAGTATGACATGGGGGCTCTGTTAACCAACGTTGTTGGCCAATATCTTAGACTTGTTGGTTAAAACTCTCGTCTACTGGATCGAGAACTCTTCGATAACCGCCGCCGTAGCTTCGAGTTCTCGTCGTCGCTCCTCTCGTTCTTCAATCTCTTGGTCCAACTCACGAATTTCCGCTGCAAGTTGTTCGACCATGTCCATCATCTCCGGGAGACGGCCATCGGGACGAGGGACGTTCCCACTCCGAATTTCGAGATCGGCTCGCCGTAGATGTTTACACCCACCGCTTGGATTCCGCTTCGTAAAATCTGGACACGTACACGTCTTACTCGCGATATCGACCTCGTAGATGTTCCCTGACTCCGATTGCACCTCGTAGATTCCCCCCTTCTGGAGTAACGAAACGTCCATCTCTTCGGTTCGAGCTCGTTTAGTGCGGGGTTCGAGTTCCTCCTGACACGGGTCTTCGCCAATAGTGGGTTGCTGGAGAGCTTCAGCAATTCTCGAAGCTGCTGGAGTCGATGCTACAACTCCACCATCTGTTGAATACACTCGCTCATCGTGTTCTGTTTCGTCTTCGTTCTGTATCTCGACGTTGTCAGTTCGTTCGGTCATGATTTCAGCTGAATCGACGTGACGAGTTCGCGCACGCCGTCGCCCTTCGACGGCGTGAAAAACCGTTTATACCGCACTTGGAACTCAATTAGCTGAAAGTGAGGGCGCTAAGCCCCCGTCCTCAAGGACCGAGCCTGAGGCCAGCGAGTAGGGCGGGGATACAGCGTTCACAAGAGCAAGCTCTTGTGCAGCCCATCAGAACTGAAGGTTCTGAGGACGCCCGTACGAGTCACAATCGACTCCCTTCAGAATCCTTAACTATCGATAATTCGTAGCCATGAACACGTCGCATGAAGTACAGTCCACGCTACCGACTCTTCCCAAACGAAGAGCAACAGGAAGCAATGGACTGGCAACGCAACACCGCACGACAACTCTACAACCACGCGCTCAGAGAATTCAACAAGATTCCTGAGGACGCCGGCAGGCTCCGACAACGCGTCTGGATGGTTCGAGACACGATCCCCGAACTGAAAGACTGGTGGACAGACTTGAAACAAGTCTACTCCACCGTGTTGCAGAAAGCCGTTGAACGCATCCGCGACAACATCAACAACCTCGGGAAACTCAAAGCCAACGGCTACACCGTGGGGTCGTTGAACTGGAAAGCACCGCGTGAGTACAGGAGTTTCACGTACCGTCAATCGGGCTTCGAACTCGACAAGAAGAGTGGCCCCGACGGGCACGCACTCCTGACGCTGAAGAAACTCAAAGGTGAAACCCGAGAGATTCTAGTTCGCTTCCACCGCGACCTTCCAGACCACGACGCCATCAAAGAAGTCACGCTCAAGAAAGACGCGACGGGTGCGTGGTTCGCGTCGTTCACCATCGACACCGACGCCCCCGCGAAACCCGAGCCCGAAGACATCGACCCTGAGGACACAGTGGGACTCGACCTCGGCGTGCTGAACTTCATCCACGACAGCGACGGGCGGTCGGTGAACCGTCTCAACTTGTCACGTGACCGCGACCGCCTCGAACGCGAACAGCGGTCACTATCCCGGAAACAGGAAGGCTCGAACAACTGGGAGAAACAACGTTGCCGCGTCGCTGCAATCCACGCGCGGATGTCGAACAAGAAGCGGGACTTCAAGCACAAACTCGCACACTTCTATACCACCGAGTATGACGCCGTGTTCGTCGAAGACCTCGACGTGAAGGGTATGCTTGAATCCCGACAGAACGCCCGAAACAAGGCCGAGGTTGGTTGGCGGGACTTCCTCACTATACTTGAACACCACGGCGATAAGAACGGCTGTCACGTCGTCGAAGTCGAAGCGCGAGGCACCACGAAAGAGTGTGCGGAGTGTGGGGTTGAAACCGCGAAGCCGCTGTGGGTGCGAGAGCATTCGTGTCCGGCGTGTGGCTTCGAAATCGACCGGGATTGGAATGCTGCATTCAACGTCCAGCAGCGCGGCTGGACTCGACTAGGAGTGGTTCACTCCGAATCTACGCCTGCGGAGACTGCGACCGCTGTGGATACTCTTGAAGTATCTGCAAGTCGCGTCGTCGAAACAGGAAGCCCCTGCCTCAAGGAGGCGGCGCAAGCCACCGATAGGCAGGGGTAGTTCACCTCTGACTGTGAGTACTGCTTCAGAGGTTGTCGGAATCGTCACTTCTCGAGTGACCCAATTATCTCCTGAGCGGTGGAACTGATTCGGCCGAGGCGCTCTTGAATCACCTCCGAGTCATCGCCCTGCCACGCAGCGAGATAGAACGCAGATCCGCTCGTGTCGAGTCCGAAATACCGACCGACAATGTACGCGACGGCTTCTGCTTCGACTTCTCGTTTTGCCCGTTCGGGTTCATTCTCGATATCGAAGTGGAGCAGCGCGTGGGCGTACTCGTGAATCAACGTGACGGCGAGGTCTGCTAGGTTCGATCGGGCTCTTGCTTCGACGACTGGCTGGAGATCGTGTAGACTCCGGTACTTACAGACTCCCTTCGCGTCGCCATGGTTCCAGTCGTTAGCATCGACGATGCGTACCTTCACACCGAGTTCATCAGCTGCCCCTTTGAGCGCAGGCACCAGGTCGTCGGCGTCGCCCATCGCTGCAGTCTCCAGTTCGGGAAGCGGCTCTCCTTCCGTTTGGGACACGTCGAAGACTGGCGCTGGTTTGAACCCGACGAGTCCTTTCGACCATTCATCCGGCGACGTCTCGTTGTACTCACAGCCGATTTTCTCGTGGTAGCTGGGCGAATTCTCACACTCGGGACATCGCTTAGTGATGATCGGAGCCCGGATCCAGATGGCCTGTTCGCCTTCCTGGACATGCCGATCGAAGTCGTTTCGCCACGTGTTATAGCCAGCAACCTTTGTTGCCTCTGGATACTGCAGTTTGATGAGGAGCGTATTTCGGTGCGAATAGTCGTGGTAGCGACTCTGGATGTCTAACCACTCCTGAAACTCCTCACTTGCTTGTGCATCGTCGACGCGGTCGACGAGGTCGTCGATCCACTCTTCGATGGTACTGTGCATCTCGTCGTGTCGGGTGTCGGTCTCCTCGAACGAGACCGACGAATCACTACTCGTAGCCATGGTTTTCAGGACTTGAAGTATCGCAACTGCGCCGATTCAGATCGCGCCGCACCCCTTCGGGGCAGAAAAAACAGTGCTATCTGGCGGAAGGCTTGTTTCTTCTTCGCAAAGCCGAGCGTGGTGAGGTATTCGAGAAATGCGTCGAACTGCTCGACGTCGCTGGGCACGTCAGTCGTAAGGTACCGTGTCCATTCGATGGTCTACTTGGACGTGGGATCGGATTCGTTCTTGCCGTGGATGTACCACTACTGAGCCGCTTTAAGAGCGATGAGTAGGATCATCGGTGGCTGTTCACCGGCGATCCCAACCGCGATCGATTCAATCTCTTCGGGCACTTCGCTGGGATTGACCACCCCTGACTGTGTGTTTGCGATATCGGCTGGAATCTTCCCGATCGAGACACCAGTCGGACGCTGTCACTGACTCACGGAAAATCACCATCTTGGAGAACCCGATTTAGAGCCTTCGCCTCTCTGGAGGGCGCGAAAAACCACTCGTAGCGGAACAGCGGCAGGTGTGGGTTGCCACCCTGCAGACCATGCTTGATACGTTCGAAGAGGGGTACTGATGCAATTACTGTACGTGTGATTGTAGGGGATCAAGTTGAGGACTTCGTACTTAAATGAAGTGTTGGTTATTTTACCCAAATCGATAGACTGCGGCCGATTTTGGAAAATAGGGAACCCTATGGGGTATGCAGGAGTAATTTGTCATATGGCTGGCGATCGGACGCACTCGACACCACCCACCGAAATTGCTCGACACCAGTTAGCGCTGTTCGAGTCAATCTCGGAAGATGACAGAGAGCGAATCATCCCGTTCAGCACTCTGGAGACCCAACACTACTGCGAGCAAAAAGCACAGTTTGAGCGTGCTGAAATCCCGGATGAGGAATCCCTCCCAGAGCGACTCATCCGTGCACAGGAACAACATAATGAACTGGTCGAAATGACGGGGACCACCGATGATGAGTACACACTCGCGGACGCCTGGGACGATATTCAGGCAGGCGATGTCTCATTGATCTACTTCCCACTCGCTCATGAGATCGTGAACATGATTTTGGTGGGGCGGCCGACCTTTCTTCGGTTCGTAGACAGTCAACCGGTTCAACTGACGCTCGTTCGTGGCGTAACCAAAGACCGGTATCTTGACCAGCTCTTTCCGAATGAGAGATTCCTCTTATGGTGTCACGGAAACCTACTAGATCGAATCGGATTCGATGTCTCAGACCTCTCTACCCGCTATCTCAAATACCCGCAGTCCAAATTCAACGCCGTCGAGGTGAGCAGAGCACAACTCCTGCTCGCAGCCGAAGACGGCGACGATATTGCGGTCAAACTCAACGAGAAGTCAACACTCCACCCGAACATCCGCCAACATACGCTTGCTTACGAACGGGACATTCAGCGGGGTAGGCAACTCCGTGCATATGCAGCCTTTTGGCGTGACGGCGGCGAGCCGTCCGGTGCCAATCACTGGAAGAAATGTGTTAGCTGTCGCTTCCGCTCTGGGTGTGACCTCGCGCTGGCCCAAGGAGAAGAACGGGGGTAACCTATTCATGGACAAGCTTATCATCGAACTTGACGCGCAGCCGAACCCAGAACTACCACGGATGAGAACCGTGCGTAACAGTCGATCCGGTGGCAAATCATGATCGGGTTGACGGTCTTGCCGGAGGTGACAATGCAGCGCTGTAGAGGGAACCAGCTCCAAGATATCGTCCGCTACTTCGATTCCGATGTCGTCTTCACCCCTCACCGGATCCACGAGCCGTTCCTAAGGGCTGAACTCGGGGACTCTGTACGGGTGATGACCCAACCGCTCAACTCCGGCAAACCGATCGAAATAGCAAGAACAAATGACACCCAGTTGGTCTGGATTTCTACCCCCGGAGATCTTGAGACCGTCATTCAAAATATGCAGACGAACCCGGATCAAGGGTGCTCAGAGATATTCCTCCTCTCGGATCAGCTCGCTGTTTCCGTCGACCTCATCGATTTAGAGGCGCGACTTGACGGCCTTACAGAGTACCGGGCGGTGCTCGCTGAGCATGATGCCGTAGGCGAATTCACACACCTCACGATTGAAGCAAATCCGGAATATCGTGCGGAGTGGCAGAGCGTTGATGTCCAGGGCGTTATGCCTGGAACGAATAAACAGCAAGGAACCATCCATGCCGGTGTCGCACACTTCGAACTCCAACCCGACGGCGTTGTCGGCGGGAAAACAAGAAAGCTGGAGCAATTCGGGCTGCAAGCCGTCGACCAGATCGGTGAATCACGGGTAGAGACGCTCTACCAGGCAGGCATTCACTCACGGCAAGACCTCTCGACATCGTCGGTCCACGAGATCTCGAAACTCTCCGGGTTAGGCCAAGCAACTGCCCGGACGGCCATCGAATCCGCACAGGTGATCGAGCAAGGCGAGGTGCGGAAGGCACCGGGTGCAAGCCTGCCAAAGAGCGATCCAATTTTTATTGATATCGAAACCGATGGACTCAATCCCACAATTGTCTGGCTCATCGGTGTCTACCTTCCAGCCCAGAACGACCGATACATGCCGTTCATCGAGACGGATCCATCAAAACCAGAGGTGGCGCTTGAAGCATTTCTGTCGTGGCTCGCTGAATTCGGGCAAGATCAGCCTATTGTGGCCTACAACGGCTGGAACTTTGATTTCCCCGTGATCAACGAACATATCGCGGACCATTGCCCCAGATACCTCGACTTCTGGGAAAGTACGTACCGGTTCGATCTCTACGACTGGGCGGTTAGAGAGAACAACGCGACACTACCTGGGTTGACGAATAAACTGGAGGATGTCGCGGAGGCGCTCGGCTGGGAACCACTCGATACTGGTCTGACTGGTGCTGAAGTCGCCCGATTGTTCCAACGCTATGCTGCAAACCCCTGCCCTGCCACCGAGTTAGATTGGGAGCGACACAAACGATACTGCGAAGACGATGTCCGAGCGTTAGCGCACATTTATCACAAAATCAATGATTCGACCAACCGAATGACCTCAAACAGTAGCGGAACTCGTTCGTCGAATAGGAACTCCACGTCCCAAGGAACCCTTAGCGATTTCTAATTCATGAGCCAAAACCCAACTCCGTCGCTTGACGCAGTCCTGAATATCGAAACACTCGAAGAGACCTTCCCCAACTACAAGGGGCAACTCGTCGACACAATAGCGGACCCACCACGAGCAGCAAACACAGTCCCAGCTACAGACGTGCTACCGGATGGGCTTGCAGACCACCTTGAAAATGACCTCTACAGCCATCAGGCTGAGGCGATTCGAGAGCTGCAAGCGGGCAACAATGCGACCGTCGCGACCTCCACCGCTTCGGGGAAAACCTGGATCTACGCGATCTATTTCTGTCTCCTGAAGATTCAAAATCCGGACGCTCGCGCCCTTTTCCTGTATCCGACGAAAGCACTGAGCGCGGATCAAGAACGAGCAGTCAACGACCTGTTCAACCAGCTTGATATCGACGCTATCGCTGAAACCTACGATGGCGATACGAAGCAGGATCGGAAGAAACTCATCAGAGACCGCGTCGATGTTGTTATTTCGAACTTCGCAGGCATCAACCAGTATCTCGACTCCCACATGAAGTGGCGTGACGTCTTCCAGAACTGTGAACTCATGGCTATCGACGAGTGTCACACCTATACCGGAGTTCACGGGATGCACGTTGCATGGGTTATCCGTCGGCTCCGACGTTTGCTCGATCACTACGGTTCTGATCCGCAGCTGGTTTGTTCAACTGCTACGATCGGTAACCCTCGGGAACACTCCGAGCATCTGACCGGGGCCGAGTTCCAAGTTATCGACGAGGATGGTAGTCCTCACGGCCGTCGGGAGATCGGTTTCTGGCAGCCTCCGATCCAGGAGACGGACGAGTTAGTCAGCGAGTTGGATGAGGACGAGATTCTCCCCTCAATGCGAGAGAACGCAGATGATGAAGCTGCAGGTGCTTTGGTGCACTTGGCGAAAAATGATGTCCAGACGCTGATGTTCACCGACTCGCGGCAAGGCACGGAGATTGGCGTCAAGCGCGCCATCGAAGCCGCCCGGGACCATCCAGATGGGAAATATATCGACGTTGCACCGTACCACGCTGGGCTCAGCAAACAGAAGCGACGCGCCGTTGAGAATCAGTTGAACGGTGGTCAGGTTGACGGGGTAATCTCGACCAGTGCGCTGGAACTGGGAATCGATATCGGGTCAATGGATGCGACAGTACTCGCTGGCTATCCCGGCACCCGGCAATCATTCTGGCAGCGTATCGGCCGTGCAGGCCGGGGTACCACCGACTCACTGTCCGTGTTTGTTCCCCAATCAGACGCCATCGACCAGTATATTCTAAACAATCCCGACTACGTGCTTGAAGAGAACGTGGAGGATGCCGTCATCGATCTCTCGAATAACCCGGTGTACGCTAAGCACATCCTCTGTGCTGCATCTGAACGCCCCCTCACTGAAGCGGACACCGAGTGGTTCGGCCCACGGGATCGGCTTGCACGAGCGATCGACATGTGGCAGGCTGCCGGGCAGATGGTTGGAGACTTGGACCGGGGCGCCCAGTACAACGGGACCGCCCGCCCACAGAGTGGAATTTCGCTGTACGCGACCACTGACGAGCAATACGATGTGAGGCAGGTGGACGGAGAGATCGACATGGAGCCCCTCGACAAAGAGCGTGTGTACCGAGAGTATCATCCCGGCGCGTTGGTGCTGTATGACGGGGACCAGTACGAAGTTCAGGAAGTCGTTGAGGACCGCATCAACCCGTACGTCACCGTCGAACGCTCGAATTCCACGAACTATACCCAGGCGATCCATGACAAACAGATCACCGACTTGGACGTTGAGCGATCATATGATCTAGACGGCGGCTATCAACTCTGTGCCGGCATGGGAACGGTGCATATCAATTACACTGCCTACAACGTCATCGACATGCACACTGGTGAAGTCGTCGAACCGCTGATTCCCATTGATCTTGATCCGATTTCCCTCCGCACGCAGCTCATGTGGATCGCATTCCCCCAGGAGATCGTTACTCGGGTGCTGCGCGAGATTCCGCGAAGCTCCTATCTTCAACCGGATGAGGGCGCAGAGTTCGCATCGATGGGTGAAGAAGAATACACTGTAGTTGGTGGGCTCCACGGTGGCGAGCATGGTATGATCAAGATGGCACCGCTGGAACTCCGGTTAGACAACAGCGACATGGGGGGACTGTCCACGCTTCGTCATCACGAAGTCGGAGCTCCGGTGTGGTTCATTCATGATGCGATCGAGGGCGGTGTCGGGTTCGCACACAGTGTCTACGAACACTTCCAGGCGGTCGCCCTGCGGACTGTTGAGCGAATTGATGGCTGTGACTGCGGGCGCGACGTTGGCTGTCCCGCATGCTTGATGAGCAGCCAGTGTGGAAATCAGAACGAGCCGCTTCATCGGCCAGCAGCGGTCAGCCTTCTCCGTGCTGCGCTTGAACAAGTTGAGGATGCAACTACCAACTAAATACGCGCACGCCGTGGTCTTTGTGAATTGTCACGATACCGGCGTTGATGAGGCGCGTGTTTGGGGCTCGAGACGCTGTTCCGGTGTAAGACTACCCGATTCGATAGATGAACCATATCGGTTTGCCGTCAGCCTGCGGCTGTTGAGAAGGGGTTTAGATGTACTTGTATATTGTCGATAGGGTTGTAGACCATGGAATCGAGACGGGCTGAGCAAACCAGCAAAACTTCTTAACCAACAATCGTAGGTTCTCGCTTCTCGTTGTTGGTTAACACACGAGGACGTATATCCCCCTACCTTCCAGCAGTGGAACGTCCGATGAGATCGCCAAATGCCCCGATTCCAATATATTGTTCAATATGCCATCAGAGTCTTCGAGTCGAAGAAGAGATCCGTCCTGCTGACAGCAAGATGGATGACTAGAAAAACTAATTAAAGGAATGCTCGTCGACGGGGAGTTCGGCGCTATGGAGAGCGATCGGTACTCGAGACGCTGTCGTCTCAGTGGTTTCTTTCATTTATTCACCTATGGGGGTACGTTCGATTCCCTCGCGCCCCCTTAGGGTTCGAAAAACCATTCCCAGCTGTTACCCTCTGGCGTTACTGGTCGGTTTCACTCTCAAGAACAGCAACGATATCAGATAGATCGAAGAGACGAAGATCATCACGCTCGTCTGCAGCTTCCTCGACCGAGCGTTTGAACCCGGATCGGCTGAATAAGGCGAGTTCATACGTCGGCTCACCGCCTGTGGTGGGCGTCCAGTCGATGTGCTCCACGTCGTCTTCGAGGTCAGCGAGCACGTCATAACCGAGGGGGGTGTTGGTAAATTTCGCTTCCCCAGCGATCAGCGTTGACTTGTCAGTTGGTGCGACGACATCTACCTCCCAGCCCTTGTACCACCACTGGCTTGGCACCTGTGTGAGCTGGTAGTCTGCATAGAGCGCCGGCACCGCCTGGTGACAGAGCGATTCGAACGTTTCGCTGACGAAGTCGGGCAATTCCGGTTCGATGAGATCTGCGTAGGCGTTCTCGCCGTAGAGTTCGTACTGTCCCCCGCGGCCGTAGAGATAGCGGAAGTAAAACTGGAACACGGGATCCCGGATCTGGTATCGCGTCCGCTTGCTGCGTGCCGGGTCGGCGAGTGCTGGGTAGTGTTTCTCGATGATCTGAAGCGTTTCCAGCCGGTCGAAGTAGTACGACGTGTTGGTACTCTCGATGCCGGCTCCCTGGGCGATCTCGTTTCGACTGCGGTTCCCGCTGGCCATCGATTCCAGGACGGAGAAATACGTGTTCACCTCGTTGAGCTCCATCTGGAGGACGGTTTCGGGCTCGTCGTGGAGTGGGCCATCCGGGTCGCACAACAGCCGCGTGATGTTCTCTCCGAGGCTCTGTGATGGATCGAGTGGGCTGAGATATCGGGGTGTGCCGCCGAAGACGCCATAGACGAACACCCGTTCTTCGGGATCGTACGTCGGCACGAACTCTTGGATGGAACGAAACGGCAGCTGGGTGAGTTCGAGGCGGCCATTCGGTGTCTGGGATACCCGGCCGTAGAGTGGCGCACCGCCATCGAGGACGTGGGTATGAATCATGCCGATTGCAGAGCCTGTGAGTACGAGCGTCGCCTGACTCTCCTCGACAGCTGTATCCCACAGGTGTTGAATGACCGACGGAAGCCCCTCGTTCGATTCAATGAGGTACGGGAATTCGTCGATGACGATGATGGCGTCTCTGTCGGTGAGGTACGTTAAGAGCGGTTCCCATTCCTCTTTGACGGCCGTGATGTCTGGGTAGGTCGTCGCTGCTGCCTCGACGAATCGCCTGAGCTGTGTCGTCGCTGTTCCTTGGACTGCCTGATAGTACACGGCATCGTCGCGGTCGGCAATCGATTGGCGGACGAGTTCGCTCTTGCCGATCTGGCGGCGCCCATAGATAATTGCGAGTTCTGCAGCGTCACTCTCATAGAGGGCCTGCAACCGATCGAGTTCATCGATACGATTGACGAACTGGTCCATACTCCCAGTCGTGGTGGGAGATACATACGTGTTCCGAAGTTAGGGGCAGAACTATAATAGTCTGAACTATAATAGTCAAAACTCTAATTCGGTGGGCCAATTATTCGAGCTAACACCCATTAAGGCTCCGACAGACATTTCCGAATGTCCCGTCAGTCCTCTTGTGAGCGGATTTCATTGGCCTGCTGTTCAAGCCGGCGGAGGATCTGAACGCGTCCCAGGTTTGCATTCTCGTAGGCAACGCAGGCTCGCAACGTCTCCATGTCGTTGATCGTCACGATACCGGCGTTGATGAGCCGCGTGTTTGGTGGCTCGAGACGCTGTTTTGGCGTAAGACCGCCCGATTCTACAGATTGATCTGATGAATCACTCACTGATGTTCGCCTCCGCGCTTTTGAGGCGAGAAAAAAAAGGCTCTAGATTGACCTGCTTCCGTGACCGGCTATCAGCTGCACGTCACGCACTCAGACCCCACCGAACATCGTCTTCGACTGCCTGCAGTTCGCGTTCTGCACGCTTGACGCAGTCACGTCCAACGAGTTCGATCGCTGTTTCTCGATCGATTTTGTCATTCACGTACCGCGAGAGCACCCGTTCGGTGAGATCCGTGGCCATGTCTCCGCCATTGCTCTACAATGAATTAAACATCCCTGGATACTCTGTTGGCAGCCCAGGTTAGTTTGGGCGGTAGTTCGCGTCAGTGTTGACCTCGTCGTACATACGGCCGAGCATGTCGAGTGCTGACTGGAAGTGCGCGTAGTGCTCGTTTGCGAACGCAACGGTTTCTTTGAGCGGGATGACGGACCGTCCGTCGACCATCTCGGCATCGATCTGTGACCGTGGCTCCAGAACGACCTGGATGGCGCCATCGAGATCTTCGATAGGCTGGCGCTCTTCCGAAGTCGGGATTCCGAATCGATCGAAGAACTCCGTCCAGGCGTCGAGTTCGGATTCGTGGACGGCGATGAACAGCGGATAGTCCTCTGGGTCGCGAGCGACCTGGTAGCCACCGCGGGTCCAGACGTAGACCGCATCGATGCCAGTGTATGCATACTCCATCCCCGCGAACTGCGGGAGGACATACGCCTCTGAAATTGACGGTGGTGAGATGTCTGCTGCCGCCGTCAGAAATTCGAGACCGGCGTCTCGGAGTGTCTGATCGACGAGATGGTTCCCATTGTCGTACGCGACGTATCCCGCCTCCTCGAGCCGATTCACGACGCGACGAATCGTCTCTCGGTTCTCGTCGATCTTCCGCGCGACACCGGAGATGGAATCATCTGAGTCGAGTGCGAGGATGACCTTGAGTTCCTTCTCACCGCACACTTCGTACATTCTATGGCTACACAATTCTGTGCAATAGTCAAAAGAAATACTATTCGTGTGGGTCGGCTGGCTGGATCTGGCGAGTGTCCTCAGCGAGGTCGTGGATATACTCGCGGAGGGTTTCCATATCTTCGCGGGCGTCTTCGAGCGTTTTACCCTTCACTTTGGCCGTGATCTTGTCTTGATCGCGGGTGCCAGTACCGCGAGTAAGTTTGACCGTGAGTGAGACGCCAACATCGCTTCGCTCGACGTACTCGGTTGGTGCCTGACACTCACGGTTCTGCGGCGATTCTAGGCCCGTACGTGGCTGCTGGGTGTGTTCTGACATTGATTGCTCTCTGATCGTTAGTTGACGGACGGTGCGACTGGATCGTCGACTATCTCACGAAGGGCTGCATCTATCTCGCGGCCGGTGAGTCGCCAGCAGCCGTCGGGTCCTGTACACTCTAGCTGGCTCACTACTTCGGTCTTGAACGCCTTGTACTCCGCAAGCGCCAACTCCTCGTTATCAGTGTAATCGAGCAGGAGGGCGAGTGCGAGTTGGGCCGGCCCGCTGCCACCATATCCCCATTCGAATCCCGAAGGACTGTGATTCGCCACCTCCAGACTCCGCTCTGGCGTGAGCTGTTCTTGGTCCGATTGGTTCTCGACGATAGCGCGGCCTCGACGACGGTAACCGACGTAGATGACGTCGGGATCAGCCGAGGTCCGTGACTGTACGTGCGAACGTGGGTCGCTGATTCCACTCATAGGTTGGTTCGCGGGAGGCTCGTCCGATTACCCCCGCACCCCTCTCGGGGGTTCAAAAACAGGACGGGACTGCGTTCGGCAACGTATTTGGCAGTTGCAACGTACTGTTCAGGTATATCGGGATGGCTGTACTGGACGATCTCTCAGGGTTCGAGTTTGAGGACGTGATAGAGGACGTCTTCCGAAATCTCGGGTACGAGAACGTCCGTCAGGCTGAGCGAACCGCTGACGAGGGCCGGGACGTCATCATGGAGGAGGTCGTCGACGGCACTCGGCGCGCGATCATCGTGGAGTGCAAGCACACGGGGACGGTCGGGCGCCCGGTCGTCCAGAAGCTCCACTCGGCGATCGCGACGTTCGACTTTGACGGCCCGAAACGCGGGATGGTCGTGACGACCGGCCGGTTCACGAATCCCGCCCAGGAGTACGCCCAGCGTCTCCAGCAGAACGATGATCCCCATCCCATCGAGCTGATCGATGGTGAGGACCTCCGGGAGATCGCCGACGAGATCGGTCTCGATCTCTACAACGGCCGCATCGAGATCCTCTGTGACGAGACACTACGGCCGTACGACCCGGCGGTGGATGTCGACGCACCTGTCCAGGAGGCGTTCCGCGACATCGAGCACATCGAGGCCGCGGATCTGCCGGTGCCGCACTCGCAGGTAACGTTTCGGCCGGTGGTCGCGATCACCGCCGACACGAACACTGTCTTCGAGACCTCCGTCGGTGTCATCCACCGGATCAACGACCGCACACAGTTCGTTGTCCACGCTGAGCGCGGCCATCCAAAGGTGGCCGACGACGATGTCGCGACGCTGGTCACCGAGAATTTCCACGCGACGGTCCCCCTCGATACCGGGCAGTTTACCGAGGTATTCGATGACGTCGAGGAGCGCCGGTTTGGCCAGACCCAAACGGAGTACAAGGAGTGGGCTGTTGACCGCCTTCAGGACTACCACACGACGACGGTGACCTATACCGGCGACAACAACGTCACCTACAACAAGACGTGTGAGCCGAATCTCTCGGACATCTCAGTGCAATCGATTGAGGCGGTGTATCTACCTGAGGTTCGGCAGACGACAGAGATACTGGAGTATTCGTATCCGTACGAACACTATGCCGCTGGCCCCTCACGGGTCACTCTGGAGGACGGGATCCATCGGTGTGTCCACTGCGAGACGAGCGGCGTCGACGGGACGTACACCTACTGTCCGAACTGCGGGGCGATCGCCTGCGACAGCCACATCAAGACCGAACGGCTCGAAGAGGAACCGGTCTGTACAGGTTGTGCGGTGACCGAACGGTTCGCGCTGAAGACGAAGTACTTTTACGACGAGAAGAATCTCGAGTCGTTCCGAGAGGAGTACGCAGAGATGCCACTCCACGAGAAGGCAATGGAGAACAAGCTGCTGGCTGGCGGGAGTGTGGTTGCGACCCTGTTAATCGTCCTCGGCGTTCTCGTGATCGGCGGCATCATCTAATCGGTCGCAATTTTCCGCCGGGCTGCGGGCGTTGTTGTTACGAAACTCCGTACTGCTCTTTGAGTGCCATATATTCGTCCTTCTTTGGAAGGATGACTGGCAGATCATCTGTCCTGTCGTAGTCACCCTGAAGTGGCCGATACAACGCGTCCACAGTAGGTTCCAGGTCGTACCACCGTGCGGTCTCGATGAGTGCTTCTTGATCGATATCTTGCGTCTCGATCAACAGCATCGAATAACTGACGCGACGGGATCCGCTACCGAGAAGGAGCGTATGGCACACGGCTTCAGCAGGCGTTAGCTCCTCGTCTGGAGCATACCAGAACGGAGGCTCGCCGGCGAGGAAAAACTGTAGACCATACGCTGCAAACCGGCCCAGTCCGGTCATCTCCCAGTCTGGAGCTGCTTGGAGCGCGTCCGCATCCTCAGCGGTCTGTACGCGGACGAGGGATCGCTTCGGATCGCACCACGCGATCGTGGCGCTGGGGGCGATTTCCCGGACTCGTGCTCGATGTTCATGCTCTACGGTGGCCCGAGCGAACGCCAGCAGCGGCGAGACTTCGTCACGGAGGGTGTACTTCGGATCGGATCTGGAGAGTAATGCTCGGTGCTTGAGCGGTGATAACGCGCTGTGGACACCTTGTCGGGTGATTCCAAGCCGGTCTGCGATATCAGCGATATGCCGTGGCCTATCGAGATACCAACACACGCGGAGTGTGGCTGGGGAGAGCAGTTCCGTCCAGTCTACGTGGCTGAACTCCGACTGGAGCGTTCGATACGCTTCGGCGACGGGATGTTCCGCGATGCGGACTCGACGCTGATTGCTGGGGCCACGGGTTTCTGAGAGCAATCCCGCTGCGAGCAACTCATCGAGTACGTCGTAGAGATACTCTCGTGAATACCCGGTATCAGCCGCGAGTTCCTCCGGTGTCGCTTCACGGCCGGTACTCAGCGCGTCAAGCACGGCGAGTCCGGCCTTCGTAATCATCTGGGTCTTTCTAAACCTTAACTGTATAAATACGATTTGGGATTTCACTTGACGTCTGCTTCGTTCCGAACCGGTTCTGTGAGTGCGTCCTCGAGCGACCCGTGGAATCGCCAGCTGGCCCGCTCGAAGGCCTCGTCGGTCGGACCGTCCCAACGGGGGAATGTGGAGTGACCGCTCACTCTCACAACGAAAATTTTCTCGTTAAGCTAGGTGGGAGACCTCCTCAGGCTCCTCGACGTCGGCGAACTCTCTGCGCTCGACAGGTGTCCAGTCCACATCTGGCTTCGGACTCCACCAGTCGACCTGGTAGGCACCCGGTGCGCCGAAGACCTTCACCCGCGCCGATCCATCCGGAAGATCGCGACGGAGCTTCTCGTCGACGTGGAGATTCCAGGTCATGGCGGTATTGAAGCAGGCGAGGACGGCCTCCTCGTAGCCGCGTGTCTCCCGTGACTCTTGCAGTTCATCCGTCTTTAGCTAAGCGAAGAATCGCATGACTGCGGCGGCTTATCGGGACAACTTTTCGGAAGGAATGAGGAGGATTCAGCTGTGCACACAGAACCCTCCTCACGTCATATTGAACGTCGTCTCACTAACCTCCTTCCTTCTGAAGCACTCGAAGACCACGCCGAAGGTGTCGGCGTGGTCGAGCGCGAGGGGAAGCTTCAGCTCCCGCCACTTGTCTGGTCGTTTGCGTTCGGCTTCGCCGCAGGCGAAAGCCGAACGCTTGCAGCCTTCAGACGAACCTACAACTCCACTGCTGACGAGTCGATCTCTCCGGGTGGTTTCTATCAGCGGTTGACTCCGACACTCGCAGAGTACCTCCGCGACCTCGTCGAATACGGGTTCGACGAGGTCGCTGTGCCTCACACCGTCTCTGATGAGTTCGACCGCTTTCGGGACGTGATGATCGCTGATGGAACCGTCCTGCGGTTGCACGAGTTGCTCTCTGAAGAGTACAAAGCACGTCACGAGGAGCAGGCTGGAGCGAAGCTCCACCTGCTCCACAACGTCACTGATCAGACGGTCGAACACTTCAGCGTCACAGACGAGAAAACGCATGACAGCACGTTGTTCAACACAGGTTCGTGGCTGGAAGAACGATTAGCGATCTTCGATCTCGCCTACTTCAAGTACCGGCGGTTCGCGTTGATCGACGAGAACGACGGCTACTTTGTTAGCCGGCTGAAAAAGAGCGCAAACCCGGTTGTAACCGAGGAATTACGGGAATGGCGCGGCCGCGCCATTCCCTTGGAAGGCGAGAAAATCTTTGACATCGTCGACGACCTTTCCCGCAAATACATCGACGTGGAAGTCGAGGTCGAGTTCGACCGGCGAGAGTACGCGGGCACGCAGTCACATGATACGAAACGGTTCCGCGTCGTCGGCGTCCGCAACGAGGACGACGACGACTATCATCTGTACATCACGAACCTGTCTCGGGAAGAGTTTCTCCCGGCCGATCTAGCGACGATCTACCGATGTAGATGGGAAGTAGAGCTGTTGTTTCGAGAACTCAAGACTCAGTACGAGCTAGACAAGTTCGACACAACGAAGAAGCATATCGTAGAGATTCTGCTGTACGCAGCGTTGTTATCATTGGTCGTGAGTCGTGATTTGCTCGGGCTGGTCATCGAGCACGCTGATGATGGGATCGTGTTCCCGCCGGAACGCTGGGCGGCGACCTTTCGGTCGCACGCCCAGCTCATCCTCCGTGAACTGAGAGAATATCTCGCCTACTCACCGCCGCCACTGCTACAACGACTGATCGAAGACGCTCAGAAGATCCACAAGCAACGACCAATCCTCCAAGAACAACTCGCTACCACCATCCAACCGACCGCTGAGGTTTAGCTAAAGATCAATGCTCTTGCAGTTTAACCTGCGTATTGCAGTTCTTGCAGAACATCCCCTCGAAGGGGATGTGACTGAATATCTCGTGCCCGCAGACCGGACACCAGAGGAACTCGAATAGTGCTTCGCTGTGGCGGTCGATGACTTCCAGACTCATCTGTGGATCTGGCCCGATTGAGACGGGCCACCCATTCCGGCCCAAAATAAACGTCACCGAAGATACGTTCCCATCAATCAGCGCTCGGCGCCGTACACGATTCGCGAGGGCGTTTCGTACCCGCAGTCGGGACAGACGAACCAGCGCTGTACTTTCGCGCCGTCAGCTGCTTTCTCACCGACAAGGACGTCGTCGTTCGGACACTCGGGACAACTCGGTTCGGGCGCTGGCCGTTCGCGGAGCTCTTCACGGAACGATTTCGCGTCTTTTGTCTCGTACCCTCGCGACCAGATGGGGTACCCATCGACGAGGATCGCTCCTCGCCATTTGTAGATGTACGAGTCTGGAGTTCTGTGTAGAACCGCTATCGCTCCGGTCTCAGCGTTCCGGTACTTGAGTGTGGTCGTCCGGCTCTCCCGTCGCCAGTTAGTGATTCGGGGCATAGTCGATCAGAAGTGGACGTCCGCGGGCACAATCCAGAGATCCTCACTTTCCTCAAGGAGTCGATCCAACTGCTCGCGATGCCGGATGCCGTTCGCGTATTCGTTGTAGAGGAAGATCGTCGGTCCGTCGTACGCGCCGACCTGGTGGAACGCGTGCCGAGCAAGGCTCTCATCGCGCATGATATCCTCGCTGGAGAGCTCGTCAAGTGCCTCTCTCACTTGATCGAGATTCCGCTCGAACTCCGCTTTCGTTGCTTCCCATCCACGATCGAGCAGTTTTTGCCCTTTCTCGGAATCGACGGCCGCCGCTATCGGGAGGTCGCCCCACCGTGCTTTGCCCGCAATGGTTGTGTCCTCGTCGTCAAAGGTGACAAAGTAGTCAAACACAGCGCAGGCGTGTGGATCGGCGCCGACCAGTCGTTCGAACACCGCCTTTCCGGTGGATAGCGCTTCGTCTTCTGTCGATGCCTCTACCAGCGCGTAAATTACCATATGCATCTCGAACACCTCGAAGCGCCGACGCACTGGGATTCGTCGTTCGCTCACCCCGTACTGCGCCGGCACCCATCGCCGGCGCACAAAAACCACTCTCGGCACTTCCCTCTCTCAGGGGTCGTTCGCACGCTCGACGGTGATGGTCAGATCCCCAGATTCGTAGTTGGCCTCGAATGCGACCGAGAACCCATCTGACTTGTACGCCGCGTGGTAGGTTCGATGCAGTTCGAGCGAGCCGATTGCCTTGAAATGGAAGAATGCGGCTGCGGTGTAGGGCTTGCTGGCGGTCTCGATCTGGGTCTCCACCGAGGCTGGGAGTGCGATATGTGGTGTGTCGGTGTCAATACTGGCTGCGAACTCACGTGCTTCGTCGACGGTCGCTTGCGAGTGCGCTGGCGTTTGGCCCGTCAGCACGTTCACCGGTGTCTCCGTTTCGTCGGTGAATAGGACGTCTTCGAAGGTGTGCGTTCCCAAGATTGCCTCGGGGCTCAACTCGCAGTCGTGGAACGGATCGTCGGCTGGTTGCTCGGTCATGGAATCACGAGCCCACGTAGGGGCTCACCCATTCCTGCCCCTGAAAAAACAGCAGTTGCCACGAAGCAGACCGACCTAGGAGTGGTTCAGGCTCGCTTTCTCGAGGGGTGATTCGCCAGTCGGGATAAGTAGCTCCTGTCGGTCTCCGATCCGCTCGGCCAGCTTTCGTTTCAGCGTTTTCAGGTGGAGCCTCCGGCCTCAAGGAGCGAATGGAATGAGCGAGTAGGCCGGAGAGGAAACCGACATAGTCCGACACAACCGGCATACTGCGACCACCTGATTCCCGAGTAGTTAAGAACCGTCAGCACTACATCTGAAATATGGAGGTCCGGCGTACCGCCCCCGTCAAACTCGTCGTTCCCGACGAGCGACGCGACGACCTCCACGAATCCGCCCGCCAGTTCCTTCACTGCGCCAATCGTGCCGCAGAGTTTTGTTGGTCCGACGACTCCTATACCGAATGCGTCACGGCCAACACGACCGCACGAGACGCTCTCTACGACAAACTCCGCGACGAAACCGACCTCACCGCGAACCTCGTCCAAGAAGCCATCCGACGCGCCGTCCAGGCCGTCAAAGGATGCGCCGAACGGTGGAAACAGGGGAATCGAGTGAGCCAACCGGAGTTCACGTCGTGGAGTATGCTCTACGACAAGCGAAGCGCCACATTCTACCGGAACAAAGTCTCGCTCTCGACTGTTAATGGACGTCTCGAGTGTGAGTTTGAACTCCCCTCGGACAGTCCAACGCCATACGAGCAGTACGTGTTGTCCGACGAGTTCGAGTTCCGAGCGAGCACGCTCCAGTACGACCCAGTGGACGATGAGTTCTACTTCCATATCACCACACGGAGGTACGACTCCGAAGGCGACGGCGGTGAGAACGGAGAGGTTTCGGAAGATTCCGAGCACCAAACAGTCCTCGGTATCGACCTCGGCGTCAACAGTCTCGCCGTCTCATCCACCGGACGCTTCTGGCACGGAGACGACTACGACCACTGGTGCCGCGAGTTCGAGAAGCGACGTGGAGAGATGCAACAGTGCGGGACACAAGCCGCGCACAACGCCCTGCTTCGACTCGGCAAGCGCGAAGAAGCATGGCGGAAGCAGTACATCCACACGGTCGCTAACGAAATCGTCTCAGAGGCCGTCGAACACGAGTGCGACGTTATCGTGTTCGAGGACTTGACCGACATTCGAAAGCGGCTACCTCACGCGAAGTGGCACCACTTCTGGGCGTTCCGACGCCTCGTCGAGTACGTCGAGTACAAAGCGCCCGAACAGGGCGTCTCCGTGGAACAAGTCGAGCCGAACTACACGTCCCAACGCTGTTCTCGGACGGACTGCGGGTTCACGCATGAGGACAACCGCCACGGCGAACACTTCGAGTGCCAGAAGTGTGGATACAAGGTCAACGCGGACTACAACGCGGCGAAGAATGTCGGGCTACGGTGCGCCCGTAAGCAGAAACACAGACTCCGTTCCTCGCCCACGTCGGGGAGCGGAGACGCACTAGTAGACGTGCGTCTGAATGGTGGGACGGTGAACGGCGAGAGTCACCAGCCTATTGGCGGTGACTGATTGCCGGGAGTCCACATCAAAGCCCCACCCTCAAGGACCGAGGCGCGGAGCGCCAAGGGAGTAGGGCGGGGTAGTTTACATACTGCCTCGTCGTCGATAGCGTGAACACGCCTTTGTCGATCATGTCGTCGACGACGTCTTTGAGGGCCGTGAACTGTCCCTGCAGGTGGCCGTCGCCGACCGGCTCGCCATCGTACCAGCGCACGGTCGCGAGCGCTCCGTTCCCGACTGTCTCTCCCTGTTCGACTGTCTCCGAGTCGTACTGCAGGCCGAACCACAGCGTCCGATACGCGGTCACCTCGAACGTCGTCGACACCACGAAAAACGCCTCGTGATGGAGATAGTCGAGGTGGTCAGCGACGATCTCGTCGAGCGTGAGGCCGGTGGCGCGGGGTTTCGGCTCGACGGCATCTGCCTCGAGGCCATCGGCCAGTTCCGCCAGCAGCTGTTTCGCCCACTTGGAGTCGGTGCCTTCGCCACCGAACGGCGTTTCAGCTGTGATGTGGTGTTTGAGCTTTAGGTTCGCTACGCCCCAGTGAATGTAGTGGAGCGTGTACTAGCCACCGGTACGTTCGTACGCGACAAGTCTTAACCAACAGTTTTCGGCATCTACATTCTGAGTTGGTTAAGATACTACTCAGCCGATTATCCTACTCGGGATCTGGTCCGTGACGAGGAGACTGACATACTTGGCAATTCCACATTGGCTGGCCCGACCACTCGTCATTTGGGACAGTCTCGAGCTCTTGGAACTGATGCTCAGTCATTCGACCACACTTGCGACATTCAAGACGTGTTTTCGAGGGAGCACTGGGTTGACGATCCTCTAAGTGCTCGTCGTCGACGGATCGCTGAAGTGCAATTGCTGGCACCAACCAGACGTCGTTCTCCGCGCACTCCAGTAGGGCTGTAAGCCGACCTTCGACGCAAATGTCGTACCCACCCTCGTCGTAGAGGAACGTCGTGTGCGCCCCTTCATTCCGCAAATGCGTCGAATCTGTCTGTCCCGTCCGCTCACGAGCGGCGGTGAGTAGCTGTTCACCGCTTTCGGAGGTAGCTCGAACTGCTTCGGGCAGCGAGGGCCACTTGTCGGCCAGCTGTGCAGCGGGCTCTACATCGAGGTCGTAGATCAGTTGGCAGTTGTCGACCGCTGGGTCCCTGTCAGCCTTCGTGAGTAGCGTGGCCGCAGCAGCACCCTTCGCGACGGCGGTGTAGAACGTCGACGCCTCGACGAGCAGATGGACGATATGGAGTAGTATCCACTCAGTATCTGGTGTGGGACTCTCGTCGCTGGTTCCATCAAGATGGTTTGTGAGGCAGAACCGGCACTTCGTCTGAGAGGTCGGAATCGATGCCCCACAGGATTGACACTTGTTTTCAGACTCGGTCTGCTGGTCAGGATATCCTGTACTGGTTGATGCAACACGCTGCCGGCGGGCCTCCCAATCCCCACATCCGCTCAGCTTATCGTCTGGTATGTGGGTCGCCTCGCCGGTCGGCCGCAGCTCCTCAAAGTCAGAATCTCGGTTGTACATCGATTGGCTCGTAGGTTCTGCCGGGATGGTATTTCAACGTCAGGGTGACCGTGCTCGCGACTTCTTCTTGAATTACGCGAAGACACCTCGTAACACTCTCCAATACATCACTAGGTGTATGATGCGCTACGACCATTGATGTCGCCGCCCTCACTGACGCGGTGCCCCTCAATATCGGCGAGTCCAAGTATCGCTCGTCGCGGACCAGTCATGACGCGCTCCGAACGTCGTCGACGCCGCGTGAGCTACTCGCAGGACTGTTCGCCTACCTTTTCTCGGAGCTCGGCCGCTGCCCGCTCGAAGTGCTCCGCGAGGAATGGCGTTCCCGACGTCGCTCGCTCATCGAGGAATGCGACGGCGTCTGTGACCGTGTCGGCGTCGCGTTCCGTGGCCACGACACAGTCGACGTACCCGTCGAGTGCCCGTCTGAACGCACTCGAGAAGTGGTCGTATGCGCCGTCGACGCGCTCCATGTTGTCGTCAAGCGACTCGATAAGTCCCCGGTAGACGATCATCGCCGATCTGTACTGCTCCTGCTTGCGGTACTCGTTCGCGAGATCGAACCACTGCGTGAAGTCGACCGGCTCGAAAACGACGTCGTACTCAGGGTTCGTCTCCTCAAACCGCCGATCGATCGAGGTGCGAAGTTCGTTGACCGACCGCCTCGTTGACCCACCGGCATGGGCGAGAAACCGATCGCTGAGGTCCGCATCGGTCACGAGTTCTTCACGCAGGAACGCGCGGAGCTCGTCGGCGTCGGCACCGTTGAGTGCAGCGTCGAGTCGATCGCCTTCGTCTGGGGGACGGTCGTCAACACACCGAAGCAACACGGCGACGACGTGCTTGCACGTTCCCGGCCCGTCGTACGGACAGTCGCACCACGGGGCAAACCCGTCGGCGGCGAGGTCAACACGGACATCATACTGACGGCTGCCGCTCACGACGGCGGTTACGGTGGCGTCGACGCGGTGAATCTCATGGACACGGCCCTCAGCAAGGTATCGTTCGCCGCGCTCGAAGACCGCGTCCGTGCAGACATCCCGAACCATGTTTTCGGTTACGTCCATGTGCGTGGACGGTGTTCCAGCGCGAGCGGGAAAAACCGATCCGTCGATCTCGCTTTCGCTCCAGATCGGAACGTTCTCACTCTGAGAGAAGTCGCGATACTGTTGCAGTGCCGCATCAACACCACTACGGGCGCGACGGGATACCGATACGGCCGTGTCTCAATGGTGACATCCCTTCTAGACTTTCGCGGTAGTCATCCTTACGGTGGGTTTGACGCACTATTCAGCCGATCTAGGTCCTCGTCCTCGTACGCTGCTCGCCACATCGTATGGACTGCACGAGTGACGAGTGACACCTCGGTCACGTCGATACAGGACGGTTCGGCTGCCGTCGTGGTGGCCTCGGGAGGAGGATGGAAATGGATTTCGGGTGAGTGTGTATTCGGGTGCCGATCGAATCGCCAGTTGACGTCTTCGCTATCGACGTAATGAAACGAATACATCCCCAGTTCGCTCCACTGGATATCGAGTCTCGCAGCGTCGGCGTCTCCAAGGCCGTCGCTGAGACTGATCTGCAATTCCGTGGGTGCGACGACGTCATCGTACGACGTTGCGTCGACTAACGGCTCAAGCTCGAGCCAGAGGTCACGAATCCGCTGAAGCGCCGGGAGATAGATCGGTCCGAACTCGCCGGCTCGGTCGTCCTCGCTCATACAGCGAGCTGGTGGCTGGCCTCGTCATAGGCAAGTGCTGCTTGGGCGACGGCGAGATTCTGCCGCGTCGTTCGCCACGCGGTGAGGTCGTCCCAGCCCTCCGTCTCGCCAGCGTCGAGTTGCTGGCTGAGCTCTTCGGGTGAAACCACGTCGTAGCGGTCCTCATAGCGCCGAACCTCGGTCTTCATTTCCTTGATGCTGTCGAGCAACTCCGGCCGATTGGCTTCCTCACGAAGCTCACGGATCCGCGACATCAACACCCGGTCGCTGTTTCGCTTGTACAGCGTTGTTTGGCCGTCCTGCTCCGTCTCGGCGAAGCCCGTGTTCACGAGCGCCTTGCAGTGTCGACGTGCCGTCGGTTCGCTCACGAGGGCGCGGTCGGCGATCTCGGCTGCCGACTGCCCGCCGTGGGTTTGCTCAACGATTTCGTACACCCGCTCAAATGGCGTGGTCTCCTCTTTCCAGTCCGCTTTGACCTGCTCGTTGATGTCATCCCACGTCTCGGTCATACTGGGTGCTACGCACTCTATAAATAAATAATTTCCTGAGAAAACTATCCTTTCACGGTGCTTGTACAGGAGCACTGTCAGGCTACCCGCTCCTCTAATGTGTCTCGGTGCGACCGGATGGTCGTTGCAGTGACGCTCGCCGCCGCAGCGACTTCCGCCTGCGTCAGCCATCGTCCCTCTTCACGACCCGCCTTATACAGACAGGCGGCTGCGAATCCTGATGGTTTGACACCCGACGCTACTCCTGTCGATTCAGACTGTTCAGCCAACCTTCGAGCTCGCTGTCGGATGTACGCTGGAACATCGAGTTCTGACGCAAGTCGGGGGATGAATTCGCTAGGGCGAACAGGCTGGGTCGGCAGTCCGAGTTCTGTATTCAGTGTCTTGTACGCATTCGTGACTCTCGATTGTTCAACGCGTGCTGCGTCGACGACGTCGTCGAGTAACCGTGAGTGGCCGTTACATCGACAGGCCCCGTAGACGCTTGCTGCCGCCATCGCCTCGATTGATCGACCTCGAAGCAGATCTTCGGTTTGAGCGCTCCGGAACAGTTGACACGCCTGATCCCGAACCGAACCTGAGAGCTCGAGGACGCTCGCGATTCTCCGGACCTCACCCAAGCCGTGTGCGAGGTTTCGCTCGGCTTTCGACTGGAAGCGACCACGAGTCTGTTCACGCCGCATCCGGGATAGCTGCTGGCGCTTTCGCCCGGAGAGTTCGTTCCCGTTCGCATCTTTCCACCGACCGATTTCCGTCGACAGCCCTCGGTCGTGACGTGCCGCAGTCAGTGGAGCGCCCGTCCGCTTTCGCTGGTCCTGATCGTAAGTTCTCCATTCAGGGCCGTGATCGATTCGTTGTTCGTCAATAACGAGTCCACAGTCCTCACAGATGGTTTCGACCGAGTTGGTAGTGACCCGGCCATCGCACTCCGGACATGGGTTCGTGCTGGAGTTTGTCTGGACGTCCTCGTCGAAGCTTGGTTCGTAGATATCTCTCGTCGCCATGTGTCTCACCAATTATCGAGATTCGCGGATACGGCGAACCTCTCACCCATTGAGAGTCAATAAACGCTATCGAGTACGGACTTCGGTTCAGCTGGATTGTAGCTCAGACTATAGTGTTTGAGGTACTGTTATGTATCCCTCTACAACGAACTAAATATGAAATTCAAACAGCGCTTAGGACGCTGTATCGTAAGAGTTGGCTGGTTCAAACCCTTAGAATTCACCGGAGTGACCTCTTCCTTCTACGGAGTACTTTGCTACTGGTAGGCCCTGGACGGGTGATGTTATTGAGATGGCTGACGGAATATAGACCGTTTCCGTTTAGACGCTAAACCTATTGGAACGTCGTCCACAGAGACGTCTCACCGAACTCTATAGGCACGACATCCTCTGCGGTCTCGAGTTCGTCGAGTGCTTCCTCACGTGAGTATTCGTACACCTGCTGGACCTCCTTCACAGCAACTGGACCGTGCTCATCGACGAAGCCTGGGAGTGACTGTGGGTCATTGCCCTCCAGTCCTGCTCGCTTTAGGGGAGTCTTCACGTCGTTGGCCGTCACCAGACCGGGCTGGGTGACTGTCTCGCCATCAACGTGGATGGTGGTCTTCGGTGTCTCCACCTCCCGTGAACTCTGTCGGAGTTCCACATCTTCCCAGTCCTCTTCCAGTTGGTCGGTGTCCAGCCCGACGTTCCGAGCCAGTTCGAGGAGGGTCTCGCGGTCCTCTATGTTCGTGCCCTCAACGATAGCGGCCGTCCTCAGCCGACGAATGAACCGCTTCGCCAGTGGGATGCTCTGCTCGCGTGCAGCCGCGAACGCTCGGTTCGCAAGCTCCGTCGACTCGGGTGGGTCCTCGTTCCAGACCCCAGTGCTCACCGGCATCCCGTGACGCGGCTCCCACTTCTCCCAATGTTGCGCCCGATCCTCGGGAGAATCGAACTCACGGACGGGGACCAGTCGGTCGTCGAATTGGACTTGGTCGCCGTACTCCTCTTTGAGTTGGAGCCGAACAGGGTAGATCCCCCACGCGATGCTGTCCCAGGCGTCGGAGTGGACGACTATCTGAGCTTCTTGCTCCTCGTCGTCATCGTCATCATCTTCGTCCTCCTGTTCGTGATCGTCAGGGTCCTCAGGTTCCTGCGGCTCGGAACGTTCCGGCTGTTCCGGTTCCTGCTCAGGTGCATCTTCCTCGGGAGTCTCAGGTTGGTCCGGCGTCTCCGGCTCGGCCCCCTCATCGTCGTCAGGTTCCTCGCTTGATGGCTCCTCCGGGGTTGGCGTAGGTGCACCTGCGCCGGCACCTGCAGCACCAGCCCCTGCACCTCCACCAACGGGAGCGCCACCCGGAGTCCCTGACGGATCGTCGTCTTCGGGTTCCTCAGTCTCTTCAGGCTCTGGTTCAGTCGTGTGGTCATCCAGTCCTGTGGGTACAGGTCCGTCGTCTTCCTCTGAGGAGTCGTCACCCGAGTCTATCGGTGGTTCGTAGTCAGTACTGCCTGTGTCCCCCATCACTTCTCACCTCTTGAGTGGCCGAGTTGAGACCGATCTGTCTGCCGGTACGTTCCGTCCGTAGTGCGTTCTTGACCTTGTGAAACCATGTCGCAAAGTCCTCCGATGAATAGCCGTCCGCCGTCAGATTGCACGCCTCTTTCCAGTTCCAGAACCCTGCAACTCCGTCAACCAGGTCGGGAAATTCCGCGACATCCTCTGGTGCTTGCCGACCGATGACCAGCACGCCCTCTGGGTCGAGTACGTCGATGGCTTGGTCTACACGGTTCACCAGCCTATCCAGACTCCGGGTCTGCGTCCCGTAGATGGCGAACCGGTCAACATCCCACCGCTCGAACGTCTCGACCAGTTCAGCGAAGTGCCCATCGTGGAGTCCCTTGGCGAGTGGAATGAACTCGACGTGGTCCAGGCCGAGTGTTTCGGCTCCTTTGTAGAGTTCATCCAGTCGGGTGGTGTAGTCGTCGAGGCTCTCCCGTCGCTCGGTGGGACTCATATTCTTGTTGTAGACCCAGCTCCAGTCCGGGATGTACCGAAACTCCCTCTCGATCTCCTCAAAGAAGTCCAGCACTTCCCACACTGGCCGCTCCAACGTATCCAGGTCACTCTCCGTACCGGTGATGGTGAGGGTCTGGTGAGGCTCAAGCAGCGCGTCGAATCGTTCAGTACGATTCTCGAAGGCGGTCTTCGCCTTGCTGTAGTTCACCATCAGGTGGGACACGAGCCGGTTCCCGTCGTTGAATCGGATGAACTTCCCGTGCGGGTCCCACCGCAGAATGACCTCTTTACGCCCGCTGTAGTCCGATAGGGAACTCTCTACGGAATTCTGTACACCGCTCGGGTTTGCTGAGGACTGCCGCGTCAAACTTTCACCTGATCTCCTGGTTGTGTTCGGATGGAGACAGATTATTGTTGGAGAACGAGGCACTTAAAGTCTGCGGGCTGTCAGATGCTATACGCGGGTTTCGGTCGACCTAGACCGTTGATATCGACTGAATCCCAGAATTGGAAACCGAAAGCTGATTGCAGATATTGCATGTTCCCTAACCTTCGGCCACGTCGCTGGCAGTGACATAGTCTTGATTAGCGAGTCGGTCATCCGGCGGGCTTCGCAGAGGTGAATGCGAAGCTGTTCACGGGCCGTGAGTATCGTCTCTTCGGGCATAATGGGACGGGAAGCTGGTGTCCCCACGACCCATCGCTGGGGGGATAAACACCACCGGGAGGGGTTAGCGGATATCGGGCTGAAGGGGAGCGAACTGGCCCCAGAAGCGATGATGCGCAGTGCAGAGTGTAATGAGATTTTCGAGTGCGTTTGCTGCCTCGGCGTCATATCGACCGTCCGCATCGACGAATTCTCGCCGAGGCCTGATGTGGTGAATATGAAGCTCGGTTCCACAGTGAGCGTGGTACTCGGATTGATCGACATCACAACCAGGCGTCTGACAGCAGTAGTCGTCACGCTCAAGCACTCGGTGGAGCTGTCGTCGCCAGCGCGCATCTCCGCACTCCTGTCGCTTCCACTCAATTCCCTTAGTTTGTGACTCACCATACCCGGCACGGCGTTTAGTTGCATTCGTACAGTTCGTTGTCACTCGCAGGTCTACTTGTGCCGACTTCCATCGCGGCGCCAGATAAACTGTTCTCGAGGTCGTGGCTGCGCGCGCAGCGAAGCGAGCACGGAGCGGAGGGTGGGGTGGTGGGGTCTGGGTCGGTCCGGCACCTAGCAAAAAAGAGAGTCGCGATGACCGGCTATTCCCACCACCGACCGCGTTCTGGGAACATCACGGTGCTCCACCCAGTGAGGGCTACTGAGACGCGCCCGTTGTACCAGTTCTTCGCAGCCCCGTGAATGCGAACTCGTTCGCCTTCTTCGATCCAGGGTTGGTCACTTGCGACCCACGACGTCAGCTTCGTTCGCCCACTTTCGTCTTCGATGAGCCCCACTTGGGAAATAGCTGAACTCGACGGCTCCCACAGCTGTGTCACAGTACCTTCGATGCTCACTTCTTTCCGATTGACGCCTTCGAGCATCCCGATGGGGACCACCTGTCCCGGCGCCGTCTGCAACTCTTCGAAAACCCCGACGACTGCACTCATCAGGTCTTTTCCATCGACGACGGCTTCACCCATTCGCCGACCAATCGCTGCTCGCGACCAGCCATCCAGCTTCTCTGCCAGCCGCATTGACTGCTTGTTCACCGCCGCCAACTGCTCCTGCGTCAGTTCTGCACGAGGATCGTCTCGGTCCGGATCCGCCCACGGGTTCACGCTCGCCGCCCGTTTCTGGAACTCAACACGTCGCTCAGCACTCTGCTTCGCTACGATATCTCGCGTCCGATTCTCCCGACCGTCTTGCATCCCCATCTCCGCCCTGGCACTGATGCGCTCCAGCTCCGCCTCTCGCGCCCGAATGCGCTCTTCCTGTTCAAGAGTCGCACCGTAGATCCGCTCTTCACTGGTGTCGACCATCCCGTCCGGGTGGTTGGCATCTACCTTCGCCTGCACCTCCATCTGTACCGTTGCCTGGAACTCCGGTGTCTCATCGACGACTTCGAAGCCGTCCTCGTCGACCACCGCTTCGTCCGCTTTTTCGAATGCTTGTTCATCGACCGAAACTACTTCACTGGTAACGTTCTTACTTGACATTGGAATTCTCCAAAATTCCGAAGGCGCTCAGCGCCCGACACCGCGATGCTGCTACATCGCGGTTTTCCGACGACAACGATCGACAGAACCATCTGTGCGCTCTCGCTCGCGCCTTCGTGAGCGCCCCTTGGGGCGCGAGCGAGAGCGTCTCGGGGAGGCCATCCAACCAGAACCGCGCGCCGACCCGCCCGGAGCGAGCGGCCAGCTTTAAGCCGTTTCTCGCGTCCGGCCCGGACTGCGGGTCCGTGTCCAGCGCGACGGTCGTGAGCACGGCGAGTCGTGGTATGACTCGCCGCGTGGAGCGGCCCAAAGTGCTGGAACGCGAAAGCCCGCGAGGGGCGCAACCGAAAACGCGCTTAATGCTGGCGTCGAGACCAGATTCATTTCAGCCCGGAACGGCGAGCTTGCTCGCCGCATGCCCGGAATGGTCGGTCGCGAGTGATGCGGAGGGCGGATGCGGCGAGCGGGGCGTGCCGTAACAAAGAACCTGTTCAACCGGGTTCAACGCTCAGTGAGACAGCCGATATCCTGGTGGAATCAGAAAGGGCGAGGCTGTCTCGGTCGTCCCCCGACTCCGCAAGCACCGTAGGTACGAGGAGCGCAGCGTGGGCCGCGGGATGCCGAGCGACCGAGGGCTTTCGAGACAGTAACGGCTATCGCTGGCGAACTGATATCGAATTTTGCTCCGCAGTGATCGGTGTGTGGACCCAACGAGGAGCGTCCTACTCGAGAAGCTCTTCGACGAAGCGGAAGCCGTTCACGTACGTGACTGAATCGCCGTAGCCCTCACTGGCGAAGACATTCTCAGCCCCTTCTCCAGCGAGGGTATCCGTCGTATAGATGTAAGCGTGGTCAGCGGTCTCGTCGACGAACGCTTGAGCGGCGACCCCTGCCAGCGCTGGATCCGCACGTTCGATCTCGTCGGCAGGGCGGTCATCAGCGTTCGCGATGTATCGCTGCACGCCGTCCATCGTCCGGGAGACTAGTGCGTTCGTGTATCCCAACGGGGCTGCGACTCGGGCCCACCCTTCGTCGATTGCCGTGTCGACCGGCGGCGTCTCGACGTCGGGCGCGTTGACGGTCAGTTCGTCGTAGACGCGTTCCGGGAGGACGAACGTCATGTCGTTCCGGCATGCAAACGTTCGGACGACCTGATACCGACGGTTCGACGGTTTTCCCATCGCGACGAACAGACCGGTATCAGCGATATGGATGGCGCTCACACGTCGTCGCCGGCGATGTCCCGGTCAGCACCCTCGATATCCGCGACCGACGCGCCTGCCTCCTCGATACCGAAGTGCTCGTGGACGACGGGGCGAAGCGCCTGCAGGATGATCTCGGCGGCGAGCGGCGAGATGTCGAGATCACGAGCCATCAGCCGGTGGGTGACCTCGCCACGTTCCCGATCGACGGTGTAGGTGAGTGCCGTTGCGAGTCCGGCGATGCCGTGGCGGTCGATGTAGGTATCGATGTTGTCGTCGGTCGTGCGACGGGCGATGGCGTCGATGAGCGCGGGCGTGATCGTGTACTCGCGAGCGTCATCAGCTGCTGTGACGGTCAGATTGATGTCGCGAGCGACGTACACCCGGGGTTGCTCGTCGGTGGTCGCCTCGATGACGCCGGCGTCGACCAGCCGGTTCACATAGGTGTAGGCCGTTCCCTGTGCGAGGTCGAGTTCGTTCATGAGTTCCTGAACGGTTGCTTCCTCCTCTCGGGCGAGATACGCGTACAGTTTGGCGAGCTGTGGCTCCTCAAGGAGGTCCGCGACCGAGAGGAAGTCGCGGATAACATCCCCGTTGGTTCGGTTTGAGGTGCGTGACATGGGCAATTGAGTGTTTACAGTTTACAGCGAATCAATAAAGAGTGTTGCGGTCAATCTATCCGGACTAGGTGCGAGCGACGCGGCGGGCGGCAGCGGTGAGCGGGACGGGCCGCAGAGAAACACGGTTCAACCGGACTTGACACGCAGCGACTCAGCCGATAGCCTGGCGGGCTCAGAAAGGGTAAGGCTGACTCGGTCGTCCCCCGACCCCGTAAACACTGAATGAAAAGAGGCGCGCAGCGGGAGCAAGCGAGACGGAGTCTCGAGTGGTCGAGGGATACCGAGCAACGGGACAGTCTCACACCCGAGTCCATCTCGGCCAGAGGAGGGGGATCCAGAGAACGGGAGGCGACAGTGCAGGTTTCAGGGCACCTCTGGCGTCATCAGTCGAGCACCTCGACGTCGGGATTCATCCCGGCTGGACCAGCGACCGCTTTCGCCCGCTCGAGTTCGCGGAGTTCTCTCTGGGCCTGTCGTTCGAGGGCAACTGCCCGCCGTCGGCGTTCGATTCTCCGTTTGTCATCAATGTCGTCCTCGATCGTGAAGCGCTTGCCTCGATGATCAATCTGCTCGAGCATCAGTACGCATCCTCCTGAGCTGTGTCTCGAGCGTCTGCCTGCAGATGCTCATAGCGGACTTCACAGCTGTCCGAACAGAATCGGCCAGCGTATCCTGCCCGATCGCGGGTGAGTCTCGTACAGGCCGGTAGCCGACACTCGTTATACTTGGTCATCTGGCAATACCTCGCTTCAGGGGCCATGTCGTCTCAGCGTCTGGCGACGCTGGTGCTACGTTGTTTGTTCGCATCGGTGTCTGCGGTGGCTTCAGTCGAACCCCCGCACTCCTCTCGGGGACGACAAACTATCTCGAACGGACGATCGGTTCTACCCACAGTCACCGGTTGAATGTCCCATCCGGGGCGGGAGTGATCCCAGTCCGAATCTCGAGGTCGACGCGTCTGAGATGTTTGCAACCACCGGAGGGCTGGCGTTGTTCACAATCCGGACAAGTACACGTCTCCGCTTCGACGTCAACCATGTAGGTGTTCCCACTCCCGCTGACGACCTCGTAGGTTGGCCCCACGCTGGCGAAACGAACGTCCATATCCTCGCTCAGCGCGCGACGGGTTCGTGGCTCATCGACAGAGTAGCCGCCTGCCTCGAGTGCAGTCGGTGGTTGGGTGTCCGTACAAGGGTTGATGAATTCCTCTCGACGATTGCGTTCTTGGCCGCATTTTCTGCAGCGCCAGTAGCGTGTGCGGTATTCATAGCCTTCTGTGAGGTCGATCTCATACGGTGATGGCTCAGTTCCGGGAAGCCACTCATCAATAGCTATGAGTTCATGTCCGTTGAGGTGGGCAACGTCACCTGGGTAGCTGCGGTCCCGATCGCTCGTGTCTTTCTGCTTGAGTTGGTATTCTCGATGCGTCTCGTTCTGGAGTGGTTGATCTGTACTCATCAGTGATCTCGAGGCACATTGAGTTGCGCCTCACGCTTGTTGGCGCACAAAAAATCGCTTGTAGCGTCTGCCGTCGAGATATAGTTTCGAAAGGAGCGGTGTTTTTCTGAGCAAGTTAAAAGTTCCCCCACGAAATCCGAAAACGATTCTCATGTGGGGTAACTTGGGTATCATCAAGACACCATTGTTTCCAGTATTTCCGCTGTTAGCGCTTCGAGACGGTGGCACTACCTTTTCGTTCTGAGTTCGTAGATACGACCGTTCATTCGTCGATACTCTCGGAGCACACTCTTGAGATGTCGACAGGCGTCTTTGGCCCGCCAATCAAGTTCATCCTCTCGAGCCCTTTGCAACGATTCGGCATACCACTGGCAAGCGTCAGCAGTGAGAGCCAGCCACGCTACTCGAGTGTGGATACGCCCACGCCGACGTCCAACCATCCAGATCGTCACGATCGCGTCCAGTCGATTTCTGATCTCCTTGTCACCGTGTATTTCGAACCACTCTCCTCGAAGCTCACAGGCCGAGACGACTGTCTCACAGAACTCTTCGTCGACGCCGAGTACAACGTGGTGTCCTCGAGTCTGCTGAACCTCGAGAATAATGATCGGGCCTCCGTGATCTTGAGTTGGATCTGATCCTGGTGCGAAATGGCACAAGCTGGCGAGCAGTATACCGTTGACGTTGGTTTTTCACAAACCAGATTGAGGCACGCCGTCTTTACGGGATCGGCAGTACGTATCCTTCGCTGTGTCATTGGGTTTTCACGCAGACACCTTCTCTGATGCGCCTGCACCTTGTTCAGGCGCACAAAACACAACGCGAACACGAGTACGGTGTTGCCCTAATAGTGATGTGAGATCTCTCGAAATGGCCGTGGTGAATCGCCATACTGCGGTTGATTTTACTGTTCGATGGCACGCTTGATGTTATAGACGACACACATCAGGACAATTTCACGGAACTCACGATACCAGAATCGCGTACGCACGGCGTCGCCGAGAGTGCGCTTGATCACAGAGAAGACGGTCTGCCACAGATACTGATGACATCCACCGAGAAGTCTTTGAAGCGATTACGCAGGTTCAGGGCCGGATAGTTGTCCAGGTATGGGGAGCCACTGCGGTCATCACGCCGGAAGAACTTCGGCTGTACGATCAGAGAGGCAACAGGAAAGAATAGCAGAAAGTTCCCGAAAGGTTTCTAATCTATCAATATAACAGGTTGGATATCGTGAATCCTCCAGAGGAGGTCGACGACTCATTCAGACGGCTCTTCGACAAGACGGCAGAGATCATCCACGAGGAAGAGAACCTCAAGAAGGCGTACAAAACCCTGGATAAGCACTTCAATCACCTTGACAACGGGCGTAGTCGGGCAGTCTACGAAGTCCCATCCAACATTGCGGAAGGAGACCAACGTCTGGTAGTAAAGTTTGCACTTCCGGAGATAGGGAAGACAGGAACGGAAGATGCGCTGTACCCGGTAGACTACACCGAGGGATGGATGTCGAACTGGCACGAAGTTATTCTCTCCCGCTATGAGCCCCTCGATCATCTGCTCGTCCCTGTAATCGACCACCACGAAGATGCCTTGTGGACCGTCATGCCCTACGCCGAGACACTGCCGAAATCGCAGGAGATCGCTAACCAGCTCGCCCCTCTCACCGATGAAATCGAGGAGTCAAACATCGAGTTTGTAAGCCACGGGATGACCACAGGCCAACCAGAGATATACCAGATCAACGCCTGGGGCCGGTACAACGGCGAGTATCGGCTCAGGGACTACGGAGGTATCGTTGTATCGGAAGACGAGTTCCTCGAACAGCTGCCCTACCCACTGTCCGACCCAGAGATCGTGAAGGACTAAGGCGCAACGTCGCCGCTGTCAGGGTCTCGTACCGTGGTCACCAGCACTTCGGAGCTGTCGGCGTCTGATTCTTCCAGCTTCCGTTCTAGGCCTTTCATCACGACTGGTTCCGGCAGGCGACTATCGTCTTCCAGTCCTTTTCCAGGTGGTCTTGGACGTGGTTGATTTCTCTGTCGTTGACTCCCATCGCAACTTCGACCGCTATCTTGTTCTCTCCGTCGAGGCTATACACATCGGCGTTCAATTTCTCGACGAACGCGGTCCAGCTAGATCCTCGAGTGCTTCAATGATTTCGAACAACAGTGTCCGTCACACATCGACCATTTCCTCCTCGACGACGTCGATGATCTCCTGCGCAGTCGAACTGATTCGTTCAAGCCGCTCGAGAATTGCCTCCGGCTCATCCCCCTCCCACGCGGCGAGGTAAAACGCTGACCCACTCGTGTCCACCCCGAAATGCCGACCGACGATGTATCCGACGGCTTCAGCCTCGAGTTCGCGTTTCGACCTTTCGTCTTCGGTATCGAGACCACCGTGTAGCAGTGCGTGAGCGTACTCGTGAACGAGTGTGACAGCGAGATCAGCCTCGTTTTCGCGATCACGCACTTCAACGAGTGGCTGTTTCTCCAGACGATACTGACAGACGCCCTTGGCGCTGCCGTGAGACCACTCCTGAGGAGGGACGACCTCAACCACTACCTCAAGGACAACCGCTGCCTCGAGGAGTGCTGGCACCAGTTCGTCGGCAGTGCCGTTTGCCTCGGTCTCGAGTTCCGGGAGTGGTTCTCCCTCTGTCTGGGAGATATCGAAGACTGGTGCTGGCCGAAAGCCGACAAGCCCCTTGTTCCACTCGTCGGGTTCCGTTTCGTCGTATTCGCAGTCACTCCGTTCGTGGTACGACGACGAGTTTCCACACTCGGGGCATTTCCTCGCGATGATCGGCGCCCAGATCCAGATCGCTTTTTCGCCTTCGCTCACACATCGATCGAACTCGTTTTGCCACGTTCTGTAGCCGGCAACTCGAGTCGCGTGCGGACACTGGACCTGGATCAGTAGTGTGTTTCGAGGAGAGTAGTCGTGGAACTCACTCTGGACGCCGAGCCACTCTCTGAACTGCTCGCTCGAGACGGCGTCGTCGACCTCACAGACGAGGTCCTCGAGCCACGTTTCGATCGTACTGTGCATTTCGTCGTGCCGGCTCTCTGAATCGTCGAACGTTTCCCGGGTGCTGTTGCTCGTAGCCATGATCAAGTCACGTCCCTCGAGTCGAACTCGAGAAGACCGCTGGCCATCAGCGGGTCTGGAAAAAACCACCGTGCGGTCAGCGTCGAGACGGTGGACGAGATAGGAAGGTTCTCAGCAGCGTTGCAGAACGGACTCCGCCCAAATCACAGCGTATCTTCGACGTACTGGTCTTCCCAGCGTCGTCGGTCTTCGATTTCCCGACGTCCTCGGCGCGTTACGGAGTAGATGTTCGTTCGACGGTCGGCTTCACCTTTCTCGATCAGTCCCTTCTCGACGAGGGTGTCAAGATTCGGATACAGACGACCGTGGTGGATCTCTTTCTCGTAGTAGTCCTCGAGTTCGTCTTTGATTGCGAGTCCGTGAGGCTCATCGAGTCCAGCAGCCACGTACAGGAGGTCACGTTGAAACCCGGTCAGGTCGTACATGGGCGATTCTATGGGAGGTCGTCAAGTAAATTTACGGAATTGTGACTGATGCGCTCTGTTGAAATCCTTGATCTGTGATGTATTTAGGAGTCTTGCTGAATAGACAGCGCGAATGTCACACGAAGCGTGGCCCGATTTGCGAAGGTGATGATCACTCAGTGCAGGGCGGGTACACAGCACTACTCTTCGTCGGTGACGACCGATGCAGTGGTGTACCGAGACCAGAATTTTTTTATTACTCCATTGAAAATTGAGTACCCTCTACTCGGTCGTAGCCGTAGCACTGTGCGACGTACGACCGGTCGTCACCCGTCACGTGGCGTCACCTCTATGAGACGCGAGATCGCTAATAGACTTGAAGTACAGTTCGACAGCCACGACGTCCTCCGACAACTCCACGACGTCCCGCCACACGAGGTATATGAAGTAACCATCGACGGCCAGCGCGCCGTCACCAAGCTGAATACTGGCACAACTGGAAAAGCGGGATTTGAGGGGCGAGTGATGGCATTCATCGGCGAACACACCTCGACTCCGGTCCCGGAGACGCTGCTCGTCGAGGACGAGTTCTATGTCGCCGCGTGGCATGATGACGCTCCCTCGCCCGAGACTGAGCAAGATGCGGACGAAAGCTGGGCGCGCGCCGCTGGGGGTGGGCTGGCAAGACTCCACGACGAGACGGCTCCGTTTCTCGGCACGTATGGTGCGTTTCGACCAGACGATGGTCTTGGAATCCGTAGTCACAACGAGTGGCACGCCGCCGCAACTGAGTACGTTTGCAGCCGTCGTCCAACCCTCGCCCGGTACGGTCATGCTGACGTGGTCGACAAGGTAATCGAGTATCTCGATGGACATCCGGACGCGTTCGCTGGGGCCGACAGTCCGGTATGTTGTCACGGCTGGGCTACGCCGGAACACGTCTCTGTCGACAACGGGGAGGTGGCGTGCATGATAGATTTCGAGCACGCGATCGCCGCACCCGGCGAGTACGACTACTGGCGAACGGTGTTCCCAGCGTTCGGAGCAGAAGAGAGTGACGCTCGAAACGCGTTCCGAGAAAGCTACGAGTCGGTCCGTCCGCTGCCGGATGGGTTTGAACGGCGACAACACCACTACGCACTCCTGAATGGTGTGTACTATTTCGAGTCGCTGTACGTGCAAAACCAGCACGGCCGAAAAGAAACGTCAGCCATTGCCGAGCGACTCGATAACTGGATCACTGAAATATTGAACAGCCTGTCTTAACAACCGATATGCTCTGCTGAACTTACACTCTGAGGGCACCGCAGAAAGGGGTGTTCTGACAAGAACACCCCGTCCCAATCACCAGTGATTATCTCATCAGAAGCGAGCCGCCACTACAGAAGCACCAGCCACAGCGACAAACGGTATTTTTTACCCGACTATCCTGCCGATTTCTCTCGCTTCGCCTCCGATTCCAGGAATCCGGAGGCTCGCTTCAGGTTTCTCCCGATAGCTTTCGCTATTGATCCGTTTTTCACCTTGATTTTCCCTGTGAACGTCGCTTTCTCCCCGTCTTTGTGATACATCTCGTTGATCAACGACTCAGCTCCGGCACGTAACTTCAGAAACTCCTGTTCAGCCGGATCATCTAACCGCTTGCGTCGCTGCGCAATTTCTACCCGCCGTTCTCTGAAGCCGTAGCTGTAGTGTTGCTGTTGTTCCTTGACGAAACAGTTCTCTCTGTGCGGACATCCGTCACAGAACTCCTTCTCCATTTTTCCAGAAATTCGACCGGTTTCGTAGTGGTTCTGGTCGAATGGTTCGTGTCCGGCAGGACACGCAACCATTCTGGTACCGTCCCATTCCGGTGCAGCCAGTGACATCTTCTCCTCTGCTGGTCGTTGACCTGTGATTCCAGAGAAGTGCTGCGTGATCTCCTGATCACGGCAGCGCTTCTCTACTTCCTTGTGCGTGTACCCACCATCCACGAGCAGGTCACGTAGCCCTGTCTCAGCCGAGAGTTCCGGTATGTCCTCGTCAAGGAGGTCGCCGTCGTCCGTGTTGTTGGTATCGACTCGAATCGCAGTGATGAGTCGGAATGGATTCTCACCATTGCACGTCTCCGCTACATTCGCTTTGTATCCGTGGTAATCCTCTCCGTTCTTGTAGCGGTAGGTTGCCTCCTCGTCGTGTGGGTTTTGCAACGAGCCGCTGTCGATCGCGTCGGGCTCTTTCAGCCCGACGTGATCGGACCGGTCATCGGTGTCTTCCCCGGATAACTCTGTGTTTTCTTCACTTTGGTCAGTCTCTGTCTTCTCTTCGGGAGAAGTGTACGTTCGGAGGGGTTGCCAGTCCGGTGACGAGTCGTCACCGGGCTGGCGCTGGTCATCAGAATCGTCCACGTCCTCGTCGTCTTCGAACTCGGCAATGCGATAACACTGTTCGTCGAGAACCTGCTGAAGATGAGCAAAGCTCTCCAATTCGGCGTATTCATCGTCATCTTCGAACCGATCAACAAGCCACGCGGTATGCTCGGCGAGTGTTTCCATGGTTGCTGGAATTTCGCCTGGTTCAAGCTGGTAGGACAGTTCCAGGTTGTCGGTGTCTGCGAACTCGTCGATACCAGCGGGCAATTCCTGTACGATCTCCTTGGGGAGATCGCACAGGAAGTTGTGGAGGACTTTGGCGAGGAGATCAACACGGGACAGTTGCTTGATGTTCGCCTCGATGAACGTCGAATCCATCCGCTGCGTACTGGCGTCAATCTCAAACTCGTCTTGGAAGTAGCTGCGGTGATCTTCGAAGACCTCGTGTAACAGATCCTGACCAGTCTCTTCTTCGTGTTCCATCAACCGGCGGCGGAAATTGGTGAATGTCTTCTCACAGATGTTGTCGCCGAGCGTTTCTTTCCCCAGTGCGTTTCTGACGCGAAAATCGAAGATGTAGGCGTATTCAAGCTCTTCGTCAGAGAGGTCGAGCAGGTGTTTGATGATCTCCAGTGAAACAAGCTCATTAACAGGCTTGTTCGGACGGCTATACCCGTCGTGGTATAGCCGCCCGAACTTCGTCTCATCTATCTGGGTGAAAATATGTTGGTAAAAGTGGGTTGACCAGTGGTTCTGTAACTTTTCGTCAATGCGGGGTGGAAGGTCTTTTACAGGTGAGAATAACTTTTCCTGGTGATGCTCATTATTTTCTTCGAACACGTTATTAGCCAAGTTACTGATTTAACGGCTTGCCTAGGTAAATACTTTATGGAGATTATAGAACAAAGTTGCACGATAGTTATTCAGTATATTCTAATAACTCATGGGATACCCTTTCTACGGTGCCGTCAGCCTCTGTATCTTGCACACACTTTCTGCCAGCTTCAGGACACGCTGAGCGAGCCGTGAGAGATACACAGCGTGTACCGGTCACAGAGTGAAGATCGGTCGGTATCGAGAACACACTTATTGTGATATGCTGATTGCAGTAGAACGAAGATGCCCCCGATTGAGAAACAGTACCTCAACGCACTCGAAACGCTCTCGGCGACACTTGATGGCCGCTTGGATGTGTGGGCACTTACCGGCAGTACCAGTTTCGTGCTACAAGGAGTCCCGTTGACACCGAACGATATTGATGTTCAGACGACTGAAGACGGTGCCTATGCGATTGAAAAACTGTTCGCGGAGGAGATCGTCGAGCCAATATCTTTCTCAGAGACGGAGACGATTTGTTCTCACTTTGGTGCATTTGAACTCGACGACGTTCGTGTGGAAGTCATGGGGGCGATCCAAAAGCGCCAGAGCGATGGAACTTGGGAGCCTCCGGTCGATATATCCGAGCATCGTAGATTTGTCGACCTCGATGACATTCGAATCCCCGTTCTTTCACTTCAATATGAAGCTGAAGCCTACGAGGCGTTAGGACGGTCGGAACGGGCCAATCTCCTCTCAGAATACATCGAGGAGTAATTCGCGTAGTATACACCTGCTCAAATACCGGTTGTCTGTTGAATACGTCCTCTGAGTCGGTCACGTCGTTTCTGACAGGAATCGGATTGTTCGTTCAGTGTCTGCTGAACTCATAGCGCGAATGTGGCATGAGGTGAGAGCCGATCTGTAATGGGTAGCGATCGGTCAGTGCAGGGGACACACATATTATATCACCGAATGCGACGAATGATGGGTTATTATGTGATATGTTTCCGAAATTCCCAAACCAAAACATAAGAGTGATATATCAATCAAAGTGGACATACTTCGGCGATTACGGCTACTATTCCCTCGGTCTCGGTGGTTAGGTAAACGCCGCTAGGGTAATCGAGGTTGTTGTAACTAGGGAGAGAGTCAAGTGCTTCTACCGCTTCTTCATACTCTTCAGTTGAGTCTGGGCTGGCATGGATTTGTTCATACTCACCGCTTCGCATTTTTGCTGTTCCTTCATACTCATCTGGATTACCCGCCTTCTCGAAAACGCGGTTTATGATAGCGACGTCCTCCAACTTTTCTTCTTCAACATGCACTATTGAGGCGTCTTCCGGTGGTTCTTCCACTAACTTCGCGTGAAAAGAGCAAGAAGACTCGTCACGTGTCGGAGTCGAACCTTCCCAATTCTCTTCAGTCGAATCACTTGCTTTGTCCCCGTTTTCAGAGGATATTTCGTCAGTATTGGAGAGACAACCAACTACTGAAGATGAGAGAATAACTCCACTTGTACCAAGGAACGCGCGTCGGTTCATGTTCAGGATTCTAGAGAACACACCTAAATACTTTCTTCACGGTCAAACCGCTATTTGTCCTAACCAGTCTGCTCAGTTCGCAGGTTCTATACCGGGTAGTTCAAACTCAATTGGGAGAAATAAAGCGAACGTCCTGCTGCATCCATTCTCTGTATGCAGCAGTCAGTACCTATCATCTTCTGAGGGACTCAATGAACTCAGCTGATGTGATTTTAGACATATTTGCGAAAGCCCGGCAGCGAAACGGCCATAGGCCGTGAGCAGCCCGGAACGTGGAGGTGGGTGGGGAGGTGGGTAGTGGGTAACCGGGCACCAGCAAAAAAGAAAGTTCGTTCGGCTACTCCCACCAGCGGCCGCGCTCTGGGAAGACGATTTCCGACCAGTGAGTCAGAGCGATTGAACACCGCCCATTGTACCAGTTCTTTGCCGCCGCCCTGAACCGTACTCGCTCACCCTCACGAACCATCGTCTGATTGCTCTTCGCCCAGATCGTGAACTTCGTTCGACCAGTTTCGTCCTCGAGCAACCCAACCTGTTGGATACTCGGACTCGAGGGCTCCCACAGTTCGAGCACACGACCTTCAACACTGACCTCGCCTCGCCTGATTTCCTCGAGGTCCCCAATCGGCACGATCGTCCCTGCCTCGTGTTGCATCTCTTCTTTCGTATCCATCACTGCCTCGAACATATCCGCGCCCTTGAGCACCCGACTGGCAATCCGCTTCGCGATGACCGCTCGTGTGTACCCACCGGTGACGTTCTCTGACAACCGCTGTGCCTGCCGATTGATCTGGCCCAACTTCGCTCGTCCAAGTTTCTCTCGAGGATCGACTTCCTTGACTGGCCCCCGATCACGATACCTCTGTTCAACCACCGCTCTCGTTCGCTCCGCTCGTCCCTCCTGTCGACCGAACGCCGCCTGTACACTGATTCGCTCGAGTTCTTCCTCTCTGGCCTGAATGCGCTCTTCCTGGGCCAAGGTCACGCCGTAGATCCGATCCCCGCTTGTATCGACGATCCCGTCTGGGTGGTTTGCATCGACCTTCGCCTGAATCTCCATCTCCACCGTGACCCGGAACTCCGGAGTCTCGTCGACGACGTCCTCGTGCCCCTCTGGAACTGCTTCCTGCTCATATGCTTGTTCATCGACCGAAACAACCTTGCTAACCGACTTCTTAGTAGACATTGGATTCTAAGTCCAAAGGCGCTCACTCGGCGTCTTTCCGACACCACGACTCTCCAGCCCTGGCTCTCTCGCTGTCCAACTCATCCATCACACGCGTCTCGCTCGCGCCTTCGTAAGCGCCCGTCAGGGCGCGAGCGAGACGCACTGGTATTCGACCCAACCAGTAGCGCGCGGCGCTTCAACCGGAGCGAGCGGCCAGTTTTAAGCCGTTTTCGCGTCTGAGCGCGAGCGATGACCGAAAGCGCGCTTAATACTGGCATCCGAAGAGCGAGAGTGAGTGGAGATTAGAAGCGTCGAGCGGGACGTGCCGTCTCTGAGGAAGGAACAACCTCCCTCGACAGCCAGCTCATTGGTCCACGTGGGTGGGATCGAAAGGGGCTGACGCGTTGAGCGAACGCTTGCGTTCGCGATGCTCGGAAGGCGCGAAGCGTCTTCCGTTGCTCGAGGAACCCCGGCGACCCAAGACCACAGCCTGTGAGGCGCGCAGCGAGGCGCGGGACTCGAGCGCGTCAGGGGCTTTCAGCGTCTAGATATCTGCTTTGCCTCATGGAATTCTGAACGATCATGTAGTGATAACCGATCACAAAGGTAGTGAAACGCCTTCTCTTGATAGTCCTTGTCGCGGCAATGCTCGTTCTTGCGGGCTGTGTTGATGGAACTGGGGTAGGGACTGATGAGCCGACAGTAGAAACAGATGATAGTCTCGAAAATGTCGATCCGAACGGCGCTGAAGACGATACAGAAGCCAATGAGGACGAAACCGATCCAGAGGAGACCGATGAGAGCGAAGCCGATGAACCCAACTCAGGTGATGGTCCTGATGTCGATGGCGAACTCGAGATTCATCACATCGACGTCGGCCAGGCCGACGCCACGCTCCTGATCGAACCCTCCGGTGAGACGATGCTAATCGACTCCGGCGACTGGCGTCAAGGAGGCACTGGCGTGATCGAGTACCTCAAGGACCAGGACATCGATCGCATCGACCATCTCGTCGCAACACACGGGCATGCTGACCACATCGGCGGCCACGACGTCGAACTTCTGATCGTCGAAGACGGCGATCACCTCGAGTTCGGCGACGCGACTGTCGATGTCCTCAACCCGCCTGAAGGAGGGTCGGGCTCAGACCTTCACTACAACAGTGTGTCACTCTCCATCGAGTTCGGTGAATTCTCCTATCTCATCACCGGCAATGCGGAAGCCGACGCTGAGCAGCGGATGGTCGACGAACACGGAGAGCGACTCGAGGCAGATGCCTACCAGGCAGGCCACCACGGTTCGACGACGTCCTCGACAACGCCGTTCATGGACCAGGTGACACCGGACGTGGCGATTATCTCGAGTGCGTACGATTCCCAGTACGGCCATCCACACGACGAGGTTCTCGAGGACTTCGCTAATCGAGGAATCGAGACCTACTGGACCGCCGTTCACGGCGATGTCATCCTCACGACTGACGGGAGCGATGTCGAACTCGAGACGGAACACGAATTCTCGACTGATGCTTCGGATCTCCTCCAGGAGAAACCAGCTGACGATGACGACACCCAAGCGTCGCTCACCCACTCGGTTGACGTGCCTGCAGCACCACTAGTCGGCTAATGGCTGAAACCTACACCGCGACACTCGATCGGATCGTCGACGGACAGACAGCGGTGCTCTTGCTCGAAGAGGACGACGAGACCGTCGACCAACTCGATGTCGACGTAACGATGCTACCACCAGCGGCTCAACACGAAGGGGCAGTTCTCGAAATCGCCGTTGAAGCGAACGAACTCCGCGAAGTCGAATATCTCCCTGAAGTCACACAGTCTCGCAAGGAGTCTGCACAGGAGCGCCTCGATCGTCTCTCGACGAGGTTGTCGGACCGAGAGTAACCAAGTTCAGCAAAATTCGAGGTGGAGCCTCCGACCTCAAGGAGCGAGCGAGTAGGTCGGAGAGGACAGCGAGGGATCGAAGATCCCTCGAGCCGTGCGAACGGGCCTACGGCCCGTGAGCAGAAACCGACTAAGGACGACGCAACCGCACGACAGTAGCTACCCGACTCCCGAGAGTATAAGAACCGTCAAGTAGTAATCTGAAATATGGAGGTGCGTCGAACTGCGCCGGTCAAACTCGTCGTGCCCGATGAGCGAAGCGACGACCTCCACGAATCCGCGCGACAGTTTCTTCACTGTGCGAATCGTGCTGCCGAGTTCTGTTGGGACGACCGTTCCTACACGAACTGCGTTACCGCGAACACGACCGCACGGGACGCACTCTACGCGGAGCTGCGGGAAGAAACTGAGCTCACTGCGAACCTCGTTCAAGAGGCCATCCGACGTGCCGTCCAGGCGACGAAAGGCGTCGTTGAACGGTGGAAACAGGGCAAGCGCGTGAGCCAACCGGAGTTCACCTCGTGGAGCATGGTCTACGACAAGCGAAGCGCAACGTTCTATCGCGACCGCGTATCCCTCTCAACTGTCAACGGGCGCGTTGAGTGCGAGTTTGAACTCCCGGCGGATAGCCCGACGCCCTACGAGCAGTACGTTCTCTCGGAGGACTACGAGTTCCGGGCGAGTACACTCCAATATGACAAGGCGACCGACGAGTTCTACTTCCACATTACAACCCGGAAGTACGATTCGGACGATGACGAGGTTTCGGAAGATACTGAGCACCAAACAGTCCTCGGTATCGACCTCGGCGTTAACAGCCTCGCAGTGGCTTCGACCGGCACGTTCTGGCGAGGTGACGAGTATGACCACTGGTGCCGTGAGTTCGAGAAGCGGCGTGGTGAGATGCAACAGCGCGGCACGCAAGCCGCGCACAACGCCCTGCTTCGCCTCGGCAAGCGCGAAGAAGCATGGCGGAAACAGTACATCCACACGGTTGCCAACGAGATCGTTTCGGAAGCCGTCGAGAACGGATGTGGCGTGATTGTGTTCGAGGATCTAACGGACATCCGCAAGCGGCTTCCGCAGGCGAAGTGGCACCACATCTGGGCGTTCCGACGCCTCGTCGAGTACGTCGGGTACAAAGCGGTCGAACAGGGCGTCGCCGTGGAGCAAGTCGCGCCGAAGCACACGTCCCAACGCTGTTCTCGGACGGACTGTGGGTTCACGCATGAGAACAACCGCCACGGAAAACACTTCGAGTGCCAGAAGTGCGGCTACGAGGTGAACGCGGACTACAATGCAGCGAAGAATATCGGGCTACGCTACGCCCGGAAGCGAAAACACAGACTCCGTTCTTCGCCCACGTCGGGGAGCGGAGACGCACCAGTAGACGTGCGTATAACTGGTGGGATGTTGAACGGCGAGAGTTACCAGCCTATTGCTGGCGACTGATTGCCGGGAGTCCACATCAAAGCCCCATCTGCGAACGGGCCTGCCCGTTCGCATGGTCCGTGGGACCGTCGGTCCCACGCTACCCTCAAGGACTGAGGCGCGTATGCGCCGAAGGAGTAGGGTGGGGTAGTTTACTCCGTGATTGTCTCTTCAAGCTTTGCAGGGAGTCGCTGTAGGCAGGTCTCCAAGAAACTCAGTGGCGCTTCCGCCTCGAGGTGTCCAGGTTCGTGGAATAGTTCCTCATCAGTCTCGATCTGGAAGTGAGTTGTCCCAAGGTCTTCGTGGTCGTCATCTTTGTGCCATCCCAGACTGACTGCATCGTCGGCCCACTGCACACGCTGGACATCAGTTCCAGCACGGGGACGCCAGGCAACCTCAAAGGTAGCCTGCTTTCGTGGGAATCCTTTCCCTAAGAACATCTCAGTATCAACGTCGGCAACAATAGATCGAGGACGGAGACGTGATGGTCGGTACTGGACGTTGGAGAAACCAGGTTCTTTCTCGAGGCGTTCTTTGATCCGACGAAGTCCTTCGCGCCGAGTGAATCCTCGGCCACCAGCAAGAAACAGTACCATCTGTTTGTTAGCCTTCTTGCGGGAGCGTCCCTGTGCCAATCTCTCCGATACGCGGATCTGCGTCAAGCTTCGTCAGTGAACTCTGCAGGCTGATGGCAAGCTGAAGCGCTTCCCGTACCTGGATGTTGTACTCCCATTCCTCGATCGTCTCGAGGCGCTCACGTCGATCGCTGGACGACAGATCCTCACCTCCAATACTCCGGCGAAGTTCTTCGAGTGACTCGACATCGTACGCTGCTTTCCACGAGTCAATTTCGTCACCGATTGCACGCAATTCGTTGGTGAGTTCGTCTACAGACTGTTCTTCAGCGAGGGTGCGGACTTCGCGCAAGAATTGCGTGACGTCGTCTGGCTTGTAGCACGTGCCGTCAGCTGTTTCGACGACCTCGAGGTCGCCCTGATCGGCCATGCGATCGAGATATTTGGCAGCCGTATCCCTCGAGACGTCTGCCTCTTCAGCAATCCAGCCAGCATTTTGTGGCGTCGTTCGAGTCAACGCAACATGCCTGACGCGGTCAGCAGCGTCCATCTCCGGTGGCCACGCACGTGATTGATCGCTCATTGGTCCCTGTAGAGTCGCCTCGGACTAATAGTTTGGTATACTTACGAATTGTTTCGTGTCTCTCGCTAAGGAAGTTGTCTGATCGGTTTGAGCACGAAACGGTCACATCGACACGTTGCATCGAGATCCGGATCTGATGTCTCTGGACGTGATCGTGACAACCTGTTCACGAGCTCTGTTCGGAGTTCCTCCCGAACGAGTGTCTCGGTATGCCAACCAACTCGAGCATCGTAGTGACGCTTCGAGAAGGCCTCTCCTCGAGAGTTCTCTGCGGTATACTGTGTGCATTTGGCTGTGTTGAATCACTAGACGGCGGCGGAATGGTTCGCTAAATCAAAGGAGTTGAAGCGGGAGAGTCGAGTTGTCCATGACCCAAATCTCCCGCTTCATTGGGGAAGTTGTGCCGGTCGCTCAAAGAGTCACTGGTGACGGAGACGAATCCGCCGCCCCGGAAGGTGGCGGCGGATTCGCCGACTATGCCCTCGTTTCCCTGCATTGTCTGCGGATTTACCTCGATACGTCCTACCGAATGACGATTGACTTACTCAAGGAGATGCCACAAATAACCGGGGAGATCGGCCTCAACGCGGCCGATCTCCCCTCACCATCCACGTTGTGTAAGGCGTTCGACCGGATCAGTATGAGCGTCTGTCGAGTGTTGCTGCGCCAGTCGGCGCAGCTACACGATCCATCCGAACACGCTGCTATCGACGCAACATTCTACGAACGTGATCGTGCAAGCCGCCACTACTGCCACCGAACGAATTACCGGGTTCAAACGCTCAAAGTCACAAAACTCGTCGATACAGCAACGCAAGCCGTTCTTGATCTTCACTGTTCGACGACGTTAGAAGGCAGTGACGCTGATCTCTGTGAGCAGATCGCCCGCCGAAATGCGGGCGATCTGCAGTCACTGGCCGCCGATAAGGGCTATGACAAGCAGCAACTCCGCGAGCGGCTCCGTGAACTCGACATTCGACCGCTGATCAAACACCGGATCTTCGCTCCGTATGATCACGCACACAACGCCCGAATTGACGAAGATCGGTACGCTCAGCGGTCAATGACCGAAACTGTCAATTCCACCGTCAAGCGCTCGCTCGGCTATGCCGTGCGAGCGCGTACCTGGTATCGAGAGTTCCGTGAAATTGCTCTGATGTGTGTCGTCTACAACATCAAACGTGCCGTCAAACAATGAAATCCACCGCCTTACGGCGATTCAACAAAGCCGTGCATTTGGTGCCCCAGAGATGTGACGACCGGTACTCGGCAGCAAGGCTATCATGCGTGAGTTCGATCAGAACCCACTCCACATACGAGACGATTGAGACTCTGCTACGATCGTTTGGAACAGAGAGGTGTCGACGAGTCTCCCGTGACGTGGCCGTTATCTCTCGAGGCGTCTTGCAGCCGACTCCCAGTTTCGGTGTTGGTGGCTCAGAACTCATAGTCAGTGAGGGGAGTCTATGTTCCCCTCACCCCTTCGGGGATGAGAAACCGTTCTGGTAAGTAGCGAAATTGCTCGAGGAGTTCAGAAGCGGGACGTATGAGAGAGTGAATCGGTTGTATTCGGTAGAAAATTCTGATTCTGTCCAGTTTGGGGGAATTGTTCACTGGATAGTAAAACAGCTGTCGATAGCTAAGGAGGCGCTGAGAACCCTGTTGAGTCACTCGTCTTCGAGCGCTGCGTAGATGTCTGCGTGGCGGCGTCCGTCAAGCTTCCCCATCTCGAGGGCAATTTCGTGACGTTCGTCGTCGCTCTCGGCCGCCTGATACCGCTCGTACAGTCGGCGGATTTCTTCGTCGACCGTCGCCGAGGAGTCGTTGTCGGACGTCACTTGTGTGTCGCTTCCGATGCCAGTGGTATGAGGGTTTTGCCGCTAGGCATCTTCAAGTAATGAGCGTGCCCGCGGACGTAGCTGTTCGCGTTCCAACTTCGAGCGATGCTGATGTCCTCGAGGACGGTGAGTGCCTCAGCAGGCGTCAATTGGCCTGTTCGGACAAATACCGACAGCAGCGTCGGCGTCGTCACGATTAGCTCGCCTGGCAATGACAATCGGTGTCGTCGGACCACGAGTCTGGGGATTGTCCCGTAGACGCGTTGTTCGACATCGTCACCGCGAAACGCGTCCTCGAACGAGGGATATCATCTAGGGACTCGCTGTTGGACATGCTCGTTCTTGTGTGGCTGTCGGTGTCGGTCTTGCTTCGAGGAATCGTTCCCACCGTAGTCTGGAATGCCTCTATCATCAATTAGACTTAACCAACAACAGGCGTGATAATTGGGTTTGTGTTGGTTAAGAATCTACTTTTGAACTCGAAGTTCCCGAACTGGTTTCACCTGGAATCTATCTTGAGCGGTGACGACGTCATTCTGACCTACCTCATCGACCAGTGACGACCGCTGTGAGAGGCGATTGACCAGCTCGTCGCGAACTGCTTTGCGGCTAACTGTTGCTTCGTGCCAACCGAGTCGTTCGTCGAGATACCGCTTCTTGAATTCCTCACCGACGTCGTCGACGGCGATGAACTGTGTTCGCTTCACTCCTGCAACACTAGTCGAGACGAACTCGGCTCCGACGTCTTCGTGGGTGAGTTCGACGAGTGCACACTCGACAAATGAGACGATGGCAGTCGGACTTCTGGTATGTGGGAGCGTCAGCTCGAGATCTGCCCACGGTTCTTCGCTCGGTTGTTTAGTTTGCTCGCCAGTTGGTCGTGATCGCTGTTGCTCGTGTTCTGAAGACATGGTTGTTGAGTGGGTGTGATAGCCCCTCGCTCCTCTCGGGGCGACAAACTCCACCGCAAATCGCATCATTATCCGATGAGTGGTATCTGATATATCTTCAATAGACTCATGTCGTCTGATGGCCCCTCGGCTAGAGAGAGCCAGCGGCGTTTGCACTGTTGTACCCTAGCTTTCCTTTGGATAATTATCGAGGTTCAGAGGATCCGAATACCGGCTTAGATTGGACGAGAGATCTGTCGGGCAGTTCTCAAGCGTTAATGAAGGCCTCGACGGACTTCAAGACACGGTCATCTGGGTTAGTTGTGCTTGACGAGGGGGTGAGACCCTCTAATTCGAGAGAATCGGCGTCATACGCTAGGTTGAACTCATCAACAGCGAATTACAGCAGTTGACGGTGGTCTATTGCGACTCGTGGCAGATTCACCCCATTCGGTCGAAAACAGATAGTACAAGGCCTGAGAAATGCATGACGAGGATTCTGACCTCTTCGAACCGTATCTCTCGTAAATATATAATAATTGTGGCAAATATCCCATGGATGACGAAGGGTGACGATTAATTGATCAGTCTAAAGAATAAACAGCGCGAGTTCCCAGCCCAACCGTGGGCGGGGGTGAAGCGCGTCACTCCGGCGCGTGTTCCGTCTCTTCAGTAACGCAGATCCGATCGATTTCGCGCTGGATATCGTGGAAATGGGAGAGAACGCGATCGCAAAGCGCGGGAAGCTTCCCGGTGTGATGGACATCTACAGGACGCCTGATGGCGAACACTGCGTAACGCTTACTGATCACGAGCCACCTGCTGACCGTAAACCGCTATTAGAGCCGCTGATCCGCGACGGCGAGATTGTACGAGACTTCGATCTCGAGGACGCTGCAACGCGTGCGAACACCGACGCCGAAACTGTTGGCTTTGTTCACCCCTCCGAGAAACCGACTCGGTAACAAAATCTTGGTTTCTGTCGGCTCAAAACTGCACAATCACCCCTCAGTCTATTCGTTTTCAGTTTAGAGCAGAACCCGCGGACAGCCGTTGTTTATCGGCGTTCATTTTTGGAAGGAATGAGGAGGGGAGTCTGTACGTATTTTAGGAGAGGGTTCACGAGATGCGCCGTCAGGACTCGCGCCACTTGTGGCCACACTCGACGCAGGTGAACAGCCGAACCTCGTAGGAACCGCCCGGCTTCGGCATCATCTTGTCGTAGGCCCGGTCGCTGTCGCAGTCGTCCGCTGGACAGGGCTCTTGCATCGTCTCAATGGAGCCTTGGGTCGCGTCGGCCACAGCGGGTGCCCCGTTGTCCCGCTGCCCCTCCCGGGTGGCCATCGCCGCTTCTGCTTGCGAGTCCCGTGACTCTTCGTTCTCACAAGAGCGACACACCCACGTGTCGCCCTCTGTGTGCATCATCGAACCACACCCGTCGCAGAATTGCATTGCAAATGAATTCACGCACGTGACAAATATAGGTTTTTGATTCAACTACGTTCAGAAATATACGTAGCGGGATGGGATAGCCAGGGGATTCCTGCGGGCTCATAACCCTCAGACCGGTAATTTAAATCTTCCTCCCGCTATCATTGACGAATTTTGCTCCGCGAATCTACCTACGTGACACTACGCAGTCAGTGTCGCAGTTCGAACACTGGATTACGAATGAATAATAGCCGCTATAGATTTCGCACCCGTCGATAGTTGAGTTGAAGGTCATCAGTTGTCGTTTGCTCGATCCACACGATTCCATCGACGAGTTTCTTCAGCGCTGTCATCGTGGCTTTGCCGTGCTCAGTATACTCGACGCTGAATACGGTGAGAGACGAATTGGATCGTTGGTGTTCGATTATACGTTCGAGGATACTTCTGACACCGTCAAGGCTCGATTCGGCGAGTATCGGAGTGAGCGATCGAAGAACCACGTGCGTCTTTGAACACGAGGAAGATAGCGATTCTTCGAGTTCCTCCACAGCGATGGAGATCTGTGCGAGGTCTCCCGGACGGGGAAGAAAAATGGTGGGATTCTCCTGATAGAGTGCATCGAGGCGTTCCTCGCCTGTCGTATCGACGACTCCAAGTCGGGACTCCCCTGACTGGACGATCAATTCCTGTTGTCGAATCGTTTCTTCGGCACTAACCGACGACGTTACGATAATCCGACAATCCGCACTGTTTGCGTATCGGTTCGTAATGCGTAATGGCAGTGCTAGCTCCGTGAGTGGCGTTGGTTTTGCGATACATAGCGTCGCTCCATCCGGAACTGTTTCGGGAAGTTCATCACAGTCAATGGATACATCATCTGTCGTCCAGTCATCTACTTTAGAGTGATTCATATTTGGTTACGTATGTATTCTCGTGCGGTGCCGGCTCGTTCACGACTCCCAGGACGTATGCCCTCGAAGGGTAGCAAGTGTACCTTCGGGATAATGGCGCTCACCACAGGTTCGGCATTCGGCGACGAGAAGGGGCATCTCAGTTTCGACCTGCAACCCCAGTTCGTGGGATTCGATCGTTGCTTCTCGAAGATCACCGCCACATGCCGAACAGGGGAGGTCGAATTCCGATGTCATAATTTCACCTCTCCGGTCTCATACCCTCGTGACCCGACCGAAGCGCGTTCACTGTCCAAAACGCGGTGCAATCGGATCGATCACCGCCGGCGAATAGCGTCGTGGATGGCGCAACGAAGGAAATGAGACCGCAGCCGAAGTTACCTACATCTTTCGCACTCATTCGTAAATACGTTTCCCTGCTCGGAGTTCCGGAGGACTGGTACCGAAAGGGCTGTGAAATCGCCGAACGGCACTACTGAATCGTTTCCGATACAGTTTGGCGTACGTCATCGACAGCCGTCTTTGGATCGAATTCTCCGCGAGTTACGGATACTAAGCTGATTTCCTCTTCAGAAATGGGTATCCAGATCTGAACGAACCCCTGTGCCCCTGAAAGAAACTCGACTCGTGATACCGGCTTCTGCCAGAGTTCGGCTTCAGTTCCGGTGTATCCCGAGTGGATTCCGTCGGGTATTTCACGTGTCGTTTCCAGTCGAAAGTGGTCGTCTCGTTCGAGAACCGCACTTACGTTTCCTTGTATCAGGTGTCGCTCTGCCTCTTCGCGTAGTTCCGTTCGAAGCGTCCGCGTCGCATTTAGGACGAACGTTTCGAGGTCTCTCGCTGGGAACGAGTTTGGCGACAT
>NZ_CP031307.1 GCF_004799645.1 Natronorubrum bangense | reverse complement strand
GAACTGGATGAACGGAACGGTACCGGATGCTGCTTTCTTCGTTACCGTAGATCGCAGTCATCGGAACGTCTGCGACACGGCGCTCGTGGACGTTGAGATGCGTGAGGAGATGGTTCAGGAACCCATACCGATCCGTGATTGCCTCGAGATCGAGTTCTTCGATCGCCTCTCGAGAGATCGCGGTGTAGCCGTTTTGCGGGTCACCGATCGTCCAGTATCCCGACGCGAACTTCGAGAGCCCGGTCAGCATCGCGTTGCCGAAAAACCGGAACGTCGACATGCCGTCGGTCTTCGGGGTTGAGCAGTCGGTTGCCCTTTGCGTAGTCTGCCTCTCCTTCGACGACCGGGTCAATGATCCGATCTAAGATTTCGGGATCCATCTGGCCATCGCCGTTCAGCACGGCGACAACATCCATCTCGTCCGCAACGGCGTGTTTGTACCCCGTCTTGACCGCAGCGCCGTACCCCCGATTTTCCTCGTGGCGGATCGGGACGACACGTCGCCCTTCACCGCCGTCAGTGACCGTGAGCTCGGGTTCCGATTCGGCACACTCATTGATCCGTGAGCTAACCCGCTGGATCACCTCCCAACTGTTGTCCGGCGATGCGTCGTCGACGACGTAGATCCGGTCGACGAAGTCGGGAACGGTCTCGATGACACTGCCGACGAACGCGTCCTCGTTGTAGGCCGTGACGACGACGCCGATTCGGTTACCTTTATACATCGTTTGCTTCCTCGGTCGTATCGCGGTCGGTGTGGGACCCGATTGATCGGTCGGTCGATCCACCATCTGCCGTCAGCGACTGGTCATCAGTCGTGCCGATCTCGTCGCCATCGTTCCCACCCGTTGGTGCTCGACCGCTTGCTGTGCCCCCAAGTGTGTACACCCGGTGTGGCGTTCCCGAGAGATCGACCGCATCTCGGCCGTCGACGACGACCATCGGCTCGAGGTCGGCCCAGGAAATCTCTTCGAACGCCTGATGTGGCGTGACGATCACAGCTGCGTCGAACGCCTCATCAGCGAGGTCATCGATTTCGACCGGGCGAGCGCCGTACTCAGCCGGGTCAACGAGCGGATCGATGCCAGCGACCTCGGCACCGCGAGCAGCCAACTCGTCGATAACGTCGAGTGCCGGCGAGGCACGTGTCTCTTCAACGCCTGGTCGATACGTTATGCCGAGGACGACCACTGATGTGTTGGCGAGGTCAGTCCCGGTCGCTGCGAGTTGGCGCTCGAGACGGTCGACGACGACCGACGGCATCTCGGTGTTGACCTGTCGGGCAGTCCGTGTGAGCTCCATTGGCTCGTCCATCCGGGACAACAGGAAGTGTGGGTAGTAGGGGATACAGTGGCCGCCGACACCCGGGCCAGGATCGTGGAGCTGACACATCGGCAGATCATTTGCCGTCTCGATGGCTTCGCGGACCGAAATCTCGAGTTCGTCGGCGAGCCGACCGAGTTCGTTCGCCAGTCCGATATTGACGTCGCGGTAAACCCCTTCGAACACTTTGACGGACTCCGCTGTCGTCGCGTCCGAAACCGGGTGGACGTCGTTGTCAGAGAGTTCATCGTACACGATTGTCGCGGCTCGTATACTCTCCTCGTCGATGCCACCAACGACCTTCGATACTGGCCGCGAATGTCCCGCAGCGCCGTCCCCGAGGACGTTCGCTCCGGGCAAAAGGCGAGCCCGAACTCGTCGGCCTCGAGTCCGCTTTTCTCCACCAGATGTGGCTCGAGAACGTCTCGACAGGTTCCGGCGGCAGCGTCGATTCGGCGATAACGAGATCGCCGGGTGAGAGGCCAGCCGCGATATCGTCGATCACCGATTCGACGGTCGTGAGATTCGGCTCGCCGTCGTCATCGAGCAGCGTCGGCACGATGATCACGTGAATGGCTGCGTTGGCCGCCGCAGTCGGCCCATCTGTTGTCGCCTCGAGTCGACCGCGCTCGACTTGCTCGGCAATGAGCGTCTCGAGTCCCGGCTCGCCGACGACGTGGCTCGTTCCGCTGTTGATCGTCTCGACAACAGCCGGGTCAATATCGACGCCGGTGACGTTCCCCGTCATTTCGGCGTAGACGCCAGCGAGTGGGAGCCCCATCTTTCCGAGCCCGTAGACGGCGACAGGGACGTCGCCGGCCGTCAGCAGTTCGCGCTGTCGGTCAGGCGAGGCTCCGGAGTCGTAGAGCCCCGTGATCGTGTCGTCAGGACTCATCGCACTTTCACCTCGTGTTTCTGTTTTCCGTTGCCGATGATCGAATCGATTAGTTGGACCGTTTCGAGGCATCAATGCCGTCTTCGGCAGTAACGACCGGCTCCGTACCGGTACGGACGGCCTCGACGAACGCCTCGAGTTCGTGGCGAAGCGGTTCGCCGTTGTCGATCCGTGGTCGTTCGACGACGCTCTCGTGGCGATAGCGACGCGTACCGTCGTCCGTCAGATACTCCGGATACGAGTCGCGGTGGATCAGAACCGACTGCTGTAAGTAATCCACTTCGACGAGACAGTCGTGGGCGGTGACGGTGAGTTTCCGGACTTTCTTTGGGTGACGCGGCTCGCAGTCAGCGAGGCGACGACGTCGTCGTACTGCATCGTCGCCGTGGCGTACTGGCCATCGTCAGTCCCCATTGCAGTCACCGAATCCAACTGGTCATCGAGCATGGAATCGACGATGTCGACGTCGTGGACCATCAGATCGAAGATGACGTTCCCCGGGTCCGTTCGATCGATCGGTGGCCCCAGCCGTTCGGCCTCGAGCTGATCACCTCGAGGTCGTCGATCAGGTCGGTGACGGTCCGAACGGCCGGGTTGAACCGCTCGATGTGACCGACTTGCAAGACGAGTCCACGTTCTCGGGCCTGCGCTGCCAATCTTCGGCCCTGATCGACCGTCTCGGCGATCGGCTTCTCGACGAGCACGTGGACGCCAGCCTCCAGACAGTCCGAGACGACCTCGTAGTGTGCCCGTGTCGGAACGGCGACGGTGACGACGTCACAACGATCGAGGAGTGTCTCGAACGAGACGGCCTCGGTGTCGTACTCATTGGCAACCCGGCGTGCAATATCGTCGTCGTGATCAGTGACACCGGCAAGATCGACAATTGGTAAGTCTCTGTACACGCGCGCGTGGTTCGCACCCATAGATCCAACGCCGACAACGCCGGCCTGGATCGGGCGTGAGGAGGGGGTTCGGGTCATTGGGAGTAGTGGTCTCGCACTGCTTCGACGACCGTCCGCCGGTCGCGCTCCGAAAGAGTCGGGTGGACGGGAAGAGAGAGGACGGTCTTGGCTGCCCGCTCCGCGTTCGGCAGTGTTGCAGCGGCCGTACTCACGGTTTCGTACGCCGGCTGCTGGGTGGATCGGTGTCTCATAGTAGACACCAGTATCGACGTTGTGATCGTCGAGTGTCGCTGCAAGCGCCTCGCGGTTCTCGGTCCGGACGGTGTACTGGTGATAGACGTGCCGATAGCCGGCCGGTTCAGTCGGTGTCTCGAGTGGGAGTGAATCCAACTGGTCGTCGTAGTACGCCGCGTGCGTTCGACGTGCCCGGTTGAATTCGGGGAGGCGCTCGAGTTGGGCACGCCCGATTGCGGCGGCGAGACTCGTGAGCCGATAGTTGTGGCCGAGAGCGACGTGTTCGTAGCTGCCACCGTCGCCGACGTCTCGGCCGTGGTTGACGAAGCTCGCAGCCCGGTCGGCGACATCGTCACGATTGGTGGTGACCATCCCACCTTCGCCAGTGGTCATGTTTTTCGTCGGGTAAAACGAGAAACACGCAGCGTCACCGAGCGCGCCGACACGATCGCCGTCGATGGCAGCACCGTGGGCCTGGCAGGCATCCTCGACGACGAATAGGTCGTGGTCGTCAGCGATTGCACACAGCGAGTCCATGTCGGCTGCCAGCCCGTAGAGGTGGACCGGAACCAGGCCGGCAATGTCCTCTCGTTTCGCAAGTATTCGTTCGACATCGGCCGGGTCGAGCGTGTACGTCTCGGGGTCGATATCCGCAAACACCGGCTTTCCGCCGGCGAGTCTGATGGCGTTTGCACTCGCGACAAACGAAAACGGCGACGTGATGACTGCATCACCCTCCTCGAGGCCGACGGCCTCGAGTGCGGTGTGTAACGCAGTCGTCCCGTTAGACGTCGCGACGGCTCGATCAGCCCCGCAGTAGGCAGCGAACGATTCTTCGAAGGCTCTCACTTCGGGCCCATCAGCGAGCATGCCGCTCTCGAGAACGGACTGGACTCGCTGGATGGCATCCGACCCGATATCAGGGTCTGCGATCGAGACGGAGCCATCGGCCGGGTCAGTCTCCGACGTTCGCTGGTCGGTTTCAGCCCCCGTTCCAGTGTCGATGCCAATCTCGGTATCGATGTTCGTATCAGTCATGCGATCTGGTTTGCACCCTCGAGTGGCTCTGGTAACGTCTGGGCTGTTGCTGGCGCTCCGACAGCGAGTGTATCAGGGGGAACGTCCTCGGTCACGACCGCTCCAGCTGCGACGAAAGCGTTCTCACCAATGGTCACCCCGGGCAACAGCGTCGCGTTAGCGCCGATCGATGCCCCCGCTTTGATCGTCGGCCCCTCGAGACCGTTGTCCGTCCTGATCGGGTACTCGTCGTTCGTCATGACAGCACCTGGTCCGACGAAGACGTTGTCCTCGATCGTCGTCTCAGTCGGAACATACACGTTCGTCTGCAGACTGACGTGTGAACCGATCGTCGTTTGGCCGTCGATAACCGTCTTGGTTCCGACGAGGACATCGTCGCCAATGGTCGTTGCTTCCCTGACCAGAACGTCGTGGCCCGTCGTGAACCCGTCGCCGATCGTGACGTCTCCGTAGACGATCGAACCCGACCTTATCGTCGCGTCGTCACCGATTCGTGTCGGCTCGTCGAACTCGCCGTGCCCGACCGTCGCATCGTCGTCGATGAGACAGTCATCACCGTGGACAAACCGGCTCATTGGACGACACCTCCAGTAGTGTAACTCGAGTCGATGACAGATCGCCGAAACCGTATGTGTCGTTGATACATGATTGATACCCGATACCCGTGTGGGCAGTCGTCCAGATACAACCGGTAACACGGCTTTGTTATCCCCGACCTGATGGATCTGTAGTCACGAACTACACCAGTGTCAACCCAGATACATGGAAACAGCTGTGAAACAGCCGTTCACACCCGTGTTCGGGCGCTTCCGGTAGTTATCCACAAAGAAATATTGGATTGGGCGTCAGTCATGAACGCTAACTGGTATAATCCCCTTTCGATCGGGTAGCCGAGTGATAGTAAAGTGTCACAGTCTGGCATTCGATGACGTGAGGAATCCGAACATACCCATACACCGGAAATGGGCGCCGATTCGGGAACGCGAGGACGCTTATGTCTGAACACAAACTAACACAAGCCGAACTGTTCGACGTATTCAGCAACGCTCGGAGACGACGGACGGTCCAGTATCTCAAACGACACGGAGGCTCCTGTGAGCTCTCACCACTCGTCGAGCAGGTCGCCGCCTGGGAGAACAAGACTGATCCGGGCGAGGTAACACGCACACAGCGTCGTCGAGTGTACATCTCACTGTATCAGACCCATCTTCCGATGCTCGAAGAACACGGCATCGTCGACTGGGACCCCGACGACCACGCCATTGAGCTCCTTCCAGGCGACGAGGTCTTCGAACCGTACCTCGATCAGCGACTCGAGGACGACCGTCCGTGGCATCAGGTCTACATGTCGGTGACGACACTTGGCGTGATCGCACTCGTGTTATCCTGGCTTTCGGTCGGTCCCCTGACGGCGACTGCTGCACCGGCGGTTGCACTGGCGCTGTGTCTTCTCGTTCTCGCTGTCTCAGTCGCACAGCACGTCTCGCGGCGACCCAGGTTCGATGCCATGGCCCTGTGAATAGGTCGTTCACCCCTCGAGTTTCCATCACTGACGTTGTCTCTCCACGCTGATCAGGAGCGTGTCGTGTCCACCCACTCAGAGACGGGTTCAGGTATTGGTAAGCGCTGTCATTGAACCGCCTTCTACACGCGTCTGAACTCGGCACGATCCCCGTCCGTTGTTCGTCCCCAGACCCGATCTCGCTCTGTTCGATCGGCCGCGCTGCCAGCACCGCGAGTGTGGAGACCGACGCTCGACAGGTTCGCCACCGAGTCGAGTCGCACGAGCAGCTACTCTTCGATCGTCACCCAGAAGTAGGTATCTTCCGCAGCGTTTTCGTTCGTCGGCTGGGCTGGTGGCTCATCGTGGAACAGCAACACGCTAATACGGACGGTCTGGCCCTCCACGGCCGTCGGCGTGACGCTCACCTCACTGGTTTCTGTCGTCTCATCGGCGAGTGTCGTCTCGAACGCCTCGAATTGGGTTCGCTCGACGACGTCACCGTCCTCGAGGCGTTGTTCCTGGACGACGACCGTGTACTCGGTTTCCTCACCTTCCTGATTCTCAACTGAAACGGTGACCGGAACTGACTCGCCGAGTTCGATTTCCGACTCGACGTCACCGGCAATCAGATCGCCGTCCTCGTTTTCACCATACAGGGCCAGTTCGGAGAACCCGCCCGTCGACATTGGAGCGAGAAATCCGATGAGGAGTGCCCCTGCTGCCAGCCCGATTGCGAGGATCAAAACGGCTGATGACGCGGTCACAGCAGCGCTTTGGTCCCGTCGAAGACGTGCAAGCGACGCCATGGGGGATACGGTAAATCGATCTTCTTTCGGCGTTCTGAGTCGACGGACGACACCAGTCTGAGCCAGCATGACGGTAACGAGAGCGAGTGTTGCAGCAGTCGAAACAGTGTTGAATCCCCACTGGGTGAAAGGCAGGACAATCGCAACGATTGGAACGATCGTTAGCGAGAGTGCAAACGATAACCCGAGTCGTTCGATAAGGTCAATCCCGCGGGTGTCGACTGCCGTCGACGTTGCCTCCCGTGCACTCCGTTTGGTTGCCGGAAACAGCACGGAGATCAGTGCGTATCCGGGTAAAAAGAGCGCAAGCGGGAACGTTACGAGCAGCCGCAGCGTGCTGCCGTCCTGAAACGATGTGACGATTCCATAGGCTAGCAGTGCCCCGATTGAGACGGCTGCGAGATCAACGGGATACTCCCGAACAGCTCCAAACCGTGTGAGCGTACTCGTTCCGTGACTCATCGATTGGACACCGGATACTGCTGAATAGACAATCGACCATCCCAACTGAAGATCCGTCGACCGATCGGGTTGCTGACCGGCGCAGCTGATGTTTGGACGAGAGTGTCGGCCATCAGCCTCACTAACGGCGACGTGAATGTCATTCTCGAATCATTAGTTCAATGTATCCTCTATTGCTTTGTTATGCCCGTATTACCGCCAAATCAAGTAATTACCACAATAGCGAGTTCAAAACCTATTGGTATTGATACATATCGTGAGCGAGCAACACTCTTCTCGGCGATGTAACTGACTTCGGTTCAGTCAGAGCACCCCTCACCTAGAAATCGACGTACTGTTCTTCCCACTCGCGACGTTCGTCGATCTGATCCCGACCAGCACCCGTGATCGCGTAGTAGTTTGTTCGCCTATCGAGTTGGCCTTTCTCGACCAGTTCTTTGTTGACGAGTGTATCGAGGTTCGGATACAGCCGACCGTGGTTGATTTCCGAACTATAGTACTTCTCGACCTCGTCTTTGACAGTCTGTCCGGACGGTTGATCAGCGCCTGCGATCACGTACAGGAGGTCGCGTTGGAAGCCGGTCAGATCGTGCATTGATCAATCACAGTGACCATTCCACTGAATAGATATTTGTTATCCGGACCATACAGCAACGTTAGAGATCCTTTCAAAATATATTCTAAGAACTAAACTGAGTTTTCTCACCCATCGATGGGACCGGTCATATCGCTCAGTCGTCGATCCGCGATACCGAAACATCAATTCCCTCCGCACCAATCTGGACCTGAAGCGTCTCGACCGTCGCCTCGTACGCCGTCGTATGTGAGCCGTCCTCATCGAACCGCACACATTCCGCCAGCAGGTCGCTCTCGAGGAGATTATTGATCCGTCGGTACACCGTTGCTGACGAACTGTCCGTTCGTTTCGTCAGCTCCTTTGCAGTCTTTGGCCCGTCACTTGTAGCGATGAGGATCGTTCGCGCGCATTCGTCGCCAAGGACATCAAGCTGAGCTGATGGGTCGGGTGTCGATTCCGATCGTGTGTTACTTGCGTGCATTGACATTTTTGTCGGTATCAGTTTTTGGAAGCACGGCACTCTTCGCTCTCAGACGAGAGGAGTCGGTACAGATCGGCTCAGAGAACAATCCATCTCGATCGCGGGCACCACCATTATGTTCCAGCACAACGATCGGTAAGCGATAGTGGTATTTTATAACGATGTACCTTATCCAGAGAAATAAGATCGTTCTTTGGCGAAATTCTATATTTCTATCGAGAAATAACTGCTTTCGAACCCTCCCAGATCGATCAATATTATATTTGGGGGGCCAAATACAGGCCAATACAGCTAAATTCGACGCAGCAATTGCTGTGTCGAAACGCCGTCAACAGACGTCTCAGCGCTTCTGTTGCGATTTATTGGCCAGAAATTACGTATTTCGCGGTTCTCATACCCCCTCTCTAAGTGAACAGTCTACGTCCTTTATTCGCATTTGCCCCCCTCGATATGACGATGCTCGGACGGCTGTGGCAGTATTGCTGGTCTCGATGGCCCCGTTGGGTTCCCAGCGCGGACCGACGACCGACCACGCAAGAAGATACTGCCACGATTCGTCCGCGTACCACCCCCACCACACCCATGAAATCCACACACCACGACTGGAAACCCATGGAATCGTCGACAGCAGGCGCACGCTGTCGAAACTGCGGTACACACGTCACCCAACAGTTCGCTCGTGTCTTCGGTGACAACGGTGATATCGTCCATGGCTGTCCATCCTGCACGACCTATCGCGAAATGCAATCCGGAAACCATCTCCCGGGCGAGTGAGATTCTGTCGGCCGACTCGAGTGACAGACGCTGCGGCCAACTGCCAATACGGCAGGCTTCTTCTGGAACGATGTCGAGCGTATCCCACACCTACTCTACCGCTCGTGCTGGGATCTTCAACAGCAGCCTAACAGGCGAGGGTTAGTCTGCAAAAGTTAAAGTTAGTGGTCTGCGAACTGCTACTGTGCATGGTAGCTGGTGGTGGACGATCCGTCGATAACTTTCACTCTTCCTGACCGATGTCTGTCCAAACCAATCGTACCGAGTCACTTGCTGAAAGTGAGGTCTTTCACATCCTCGGTAATGACAGACGCCGAGCCATCGTCCAGTTGCTTGGCGACGAATCCGGTCAGGTAGACGTTTCGGAGATTGCCTCCGAAATCGCCGCCAGCGAAGCCGACACAACCCCCGTTCCGAACAATCTCTACAAGAGTGTCTACGTCTCCTTGCAGCAAACACACCTCCCACAACTGCAGGAAGACGCCGTGATTGAGTACGACTCCGATGCGAAGACGATCCAACCAGGCCCCAACTTCAACGACGTCTTGCAGTATATCGACGGCCACCAGGAGCGTCACTCGTCAGTCCTCAAACTCCACCTGGCACTCTGTGTTCTCGGGCTCGTAGTGATCGCACTCGCCGGACTGGGGGCGCCGTTGCTCTCGAGCATCGATTCCGTTCTCTCGAGTGTGCTCGTGTTGCTGGTCGTTGCCGCGAGCAGTCTCTATCAGCTAATGGGATGATCGCTGTAATCGAAATGATATTCGGGTCTCGTGTTCTCGGTGTGGAGACATCGCAGCCGGTTCGGCGCGGAAAAAAGCCGACAGGGTTGGTCCACAGGGACTGGGATACTGCCGGACAGACGGAGTTGCAGTCCATCACCGCTGGGACTGTCAACAGAGATCACTGATGGCTGTCCGTCAGTAGCCGTCAGCGTGTTATGCGGCGCCGACGCCGATCATCGACTCGGCAGTGGTTTCGTCAGGCTCCTCGTGAGTCGGTTCCTCGAAGAGGTCGTGGATATCTTCGATGAACACGAAGATGGTTAGCTGTTCAATAACGATTTCGGCGTTTTCGTCCGCCTCAGCAGGCATTTCATCATCCGCATCCGTCACAGCTTCATCGTCGGCTGACTCGTCCTCGAGGCCATCGACAGTTTCCTCACCGGAGTCGTCTTCCATGTCAGGCAGCTGTTTATCATCGACCACGACGACCGTGAGTTCGGTGACAGTGACAGTGACCTCGAGGTCAGCGGTAGTGAAGGAGAGTTCCACGTCATTCAGATGGTTTTCGGTGGCCATGTCGTCGTCCACGCCGGATGCAGCGTCAACGTCGTCGTTGGCAGTATCGACAGCAACAGCGTGCTCATCGTCCGACAGTTCACCGATGTACACGAAGATAGTCGCCTGTTCGATGACGATATCGATCACGTCATCTTCGATCTCCTCGACTGGCTCCTCTTCAACCGGTTCCTCATCGACTGGCTCTTCCTCAACTGGTTTCTCCTCGACTGGCTCCTCTTCAACCGGCTTCTCCTCAACTGGTTCTTCCTCTGGTTTCTCCTCGACTGGCTCTTCTTCAACCGGCTTCTTTTCAACTGGTTCCTCCTCAACCGGTTTTTCCTCAACTGGTTCTTCCTCAACTGGCTCCTCTTCAACTGGCTTCTCCTCAACTGGTTCCTCCTCAACCGGCTTCTCCTCAACTGGTTCCTCCTCAACCGGCTTCTCCTCAACTGGTCCCTCCTCGAGATCCGCTGGGTCGTCGACAGTGACGACAGCCCGGTCAGTCACGGGTTCGTCATCGGCCGTCAGATATGGACCGTCGTCTTCACCCTCGGTCTCGACGAAGTCGAATGTCTCGTTATCGTTCGTATCGCGGTGTGGCATCGCGATCAGCGTCTCGTCCTCCTCGAGTGGCTCATCGAGAGTCACTTCGACGTTCTCGTGAGTGCCTGATTCGAGATACTCGGAGGTGCCGATGACGCTCTCGATGACCTCGCCGACGAGCAGGCTGCTGTCGTGAATGACGACGAATCCACCACTTGCCATCGTGACTTCGTCGACGACGACCGTCTCGCCATCGGTCGTCTGGTCGGAGAACGTTACGGTGGCGTCTTGAGCATCGTCTTCATCATCCTCCATTACCGCTTCGTCATCAGGCTGTTCATCCGGTGCTGTCTCTGTCTCATCACTAGGTTCAGGATCCTCACTCTCGTTGGTATCTGTGTCCTCATCGACGGTTGCAGCCGGTGTCGCACCGGCAACCATCGCCCCGCTCGAGCACACGAGCATCAACACAGTAAGGACCACAAGTAGCTGATTGCGTGCAGTCATGTCTATTGCCTAAGGGCAGTCGATACTCGCGAGTTCACCGCATAAACTGAGACAACGCTTCCGGCTTCTAATCAAATACTACGACATCTGAGATGGCTTCGGACACGCTGTCTCGAGTGGAAAACAACGATTGCTGACAGAGACGCTTGTCAGATTCCGAACAACGGATCCAGCGTTCGACCGCGTCCAACAGTGACCGATCGGCATCAGTAGCCGTTCGTGTACGACCGGGGCGAGAATCGAGTATTCGACAGCGTATGCAGTCATTCGCCTTTCGGCTGTTCGGGTGTCTGTGACGCTTGCGGTTCGTGCCCAGGCAAGCAGACCAGGTTCTCGCGACCGAGACGGAGTTTCGTGATTCGACCCTCCTTTTCGAGGTCGGCGAGGAGCCGGCTGACCTTGGCTTTCGACCAGTCGACAGAGTCGACGATCTTTGACTGCTTCATCCGACCACCGTTGTCACGAATGAGCTGCTGGACTTTTTCTTGGTCAGTCAGGTACTCTTCGTTCGGAGGATGTGGATCAGCAACGAGTGTGTTTTGCTCGGCAAATCGGTTACGGGCCATGAGTACACCACCGAGAATCGCGAGTGCAAGAATGCCGAGAAGAGCTGCAAGATGTGCACTCCATTCGATCTGGAGTGGATACACGTGGCTGGATGTGTCGATCAGGGTACGTATCGCAGCGTGCTCGCCCACAGTACCGGAGAACGCACTCGTTGTGCCGGTGAGAACGAGTATCGTTGTGGAGGTTTGGACGTGAGTATTCATATGAAGTCGATGGGGCTAGTGGCGTCTCTAGCCTGTGCCGCGGGCGCGACGCAGCGGTCGTCCCGGCAACCAACGCTACTCACACTGCTCTGTATCGTCGACATCACTTGTGAAAGTGTTTTCTATCAATCATTTATTGGTAGTATTCTGTAGGTCACTGGCGTTGATGAGTCATGGAATTTGATCCTTGGCACAGACCGTCATAGTGGCCAACCAACAGCTCGGCGCCTATGACAGGTCTGTGTAACTTCAAAGCGACGTACTCTGGGGAACTGAATAAACTCGGTCGGACGTTCGCAATGGCTAGCGCGGATTCTCTCCAATTCAGTCGGTAAGAGCGTATTGCTATGACACTCCAATCAGACAGAATAGCCCCACACTACCAGTGTCAACACGAAGTCAAAAACGAGATGTGCTGGAACGCCTGCCCGATAGTGACTCAGTACGCACAGACTCGAGGCTGAAGCCGAACGCAAACGTCAAGAAACACCGATTCGGTTCCAGACCGCTTCCAGCGATGGAGCCACGGACCAACACTACGTGCCTGGGACACCGACAGCGTCGAATCCGGTGAGACCGAGGAGTGCAAGGACGTAGAGGACGATCAACACGGAGAGCCATGCAACGATGGTTATCGCGGCAGCGTCGACCCAGCCACCAGGGTATCGAGCGTTGATCACCGCGAGATAGGCGATGAAAACGAGCAACGGACCAAGTAGTGGAACCCAGCCGAAAAAGAGCCCGACAACGCTCCAGACAACCGCGCCTAACAGGGCCGTGACAATGGCGTAGGTATAGTTTTCGACGTCGACGATCAGTTTTGATCCAGCATAAATGCCGATCGCGCCGATGAGCAAGCTGACGACGAAGACGACGAGGTTATCGATCATGTACCACTCCGAGGCCGTCGCTGCCGTTAGTTATCTTTCACCTACACTCATAGAAATAGCGCACAACTATGTGGAATCGAATTAGCTGTACGGGCGCTCCTCGGAGGCAGGCTCGAAAACGACGTCTGTGTCCTCACCTGTCGGAGACAGTCGTGTCCCCTCGACGAGTGATTGGATCCCACACTCGAGGCTCACCCGTGGCTCGAATCCAAGCGTCCGCTTCGCTCTGGAGATGTCCGCGCCACTGTGTCTGATATCGCCTGGACGAGACTCCTGGTGGACGATCGAGGAAGCCGAGTCGGTCGCGTCGCGAATGAGTTCAGCTAGCTCCCTGATCGACGTCCGGGTTCCAGTCCCGATGTTGTACGCTTCGCCGACATTGTCAGTCGTCGCTGCCTGCAGGTTCGCCCGAACGAGATCGCTCACGTGGACGAAATCACGGGTCTGCTCGCCATCACCCTCGACCGTGATCGGCTCGTCTGCCCGAGCCTGCTCGAGAAACGTCGAGATGACGCCGCTGTAGGGTCCCTGCTGGCGTGGCCCGTAGGCGTTGAAATATCGAAGAGCGACCGTCGGTAGGTCGTAGAGGTCTTCGTACAGTCGAGTGTACTGATCAAGGGCGAGTTTTTGGACACCGTAGGGCGACGTCGGATCGGTCGACGCCGTCTCCGGAACCGGCAGTTCGGAGGGGTGGCCATACACCGCTGCACTCGAGGCAACGACGACCCGCGCATCCTCCTGTCGAGCCTGCTCTAAGACGAGCAGACTCGCATCGAGATTCGTTTCGTTGCTTCGACGAGGCGCATCGACGCTTTGGGAGACGCTGACCATCGCAGCATGATGGAAAATAATATCCACGCCACGGGCTGCCTGCTGGAGCGCGATCGGATCGTGGATATCTCCCTCGACGACGGTCACCGCTTCGGGCAGGTGTGAGCGGTCACCCGACGAGAAGTTATCGAGGACCCGAACCTCGTTGCGTGGTTCCAACGCGGCCACGAGATGACTGCCGATAAAACCCGCTCCACCGGTCACGAGTACCGTCTTGTCGCGAATCACTTGTGAGTCCATTGACTCGGTCGATCACCTCTGCTCCGTTTAGTATAACACTCGTACCACGGGAATCGCTCGAGTATGACTCGATTACTCGTGTGGTTTGATCGCTGGAAACGACTCGAAGACGCCAATCCCTGCTCGATCGGTCAACAGAAGGTATATGCGCGACGGTTGGCAACTTCCGGCAATGAGTGTCGACCTCGTCGTACGCAACTGTACCGTTGTCACCCCTGCCGGGCGAACGCCCGACGCGGGCGTCGCTGTCGAGGACGGAACCATCGTTGCCGTCGGCAGAAGCGACCAACTGCCCGACGCAGACCGAGTTCTCGACGGGAACGGGAATGTTCTGGTCCCCGGTATCGTCGATGGCCACATCCACAACCGCGAGCCCGGACTTGAGTACAAAGAAGACTGGGAGTCGGCCACGCGTGCGGCCGCCGCCGGCGGTGTGACGACCGTCGTTGGGATGCCAAACACTGACCCGGTGATCGACCGCCCGGAGCACCTCGAGTTGAAGTTCGACCGCGGGGAGGCGTCGGCTCACGTCGACTTCCAGAGCTACGTCGTCGTCACGTCCGAAAACCTCGATTTGATTCCCGACCTCGACGAGGCCGGCGCACTCGGCTACAAGATTTTCCTCGGCTCCACAGTTGGCGACGTGCCGCCACCGAACGACGGCGAAATCATAGAGGCGATGGAGCGAATCCGAGAAACGGGCAAGCGACTCGGCTTCCACGAGGAAAACGGCGAGATCATCGACCACTACACGGAGCAGTTCAAAGCAGCCGGGAAGAACGATCCGATCGATCACTCCCACTCGCGGCCCGTCATCGCCGAGCAGGAAGCCGTCGAACGCATGCTCACCTTCGCCGAGGAGACCGGCGCGAAGATCCACATGTTCCACGTGTCTTCGGGTTCGGCTGCCGAGGCCGTCGCCCGTGGAAAAGACCGCGGCGTCGACGTCACTGCTGAAACCTGTCCCCACTATCTGTGGTTTACCGAGGAGGTCATGCGCGAGAAGGGCAACCCAGCACGGATTCAACCACCTATTCGGGACGCCGACGAGCGCGAGCGGCTCTGGGACGTCGGCATCGACAACGGTGCGATCGACAGCATCGCGACCGACCACGCACCCCACACCCCAGAGGAAAAGAAAGTCGACGACCCCTTCGGGAACACCTGGGAGGCGATCTCGGGCTTCGTCGGCCTCGAGACCGAAATCCCAGCGCTGCTCACCTTCGTCGACCAGGGCCGGCTCACGCTCGAGGAGTGGATCCACCGCCACTCGACCCGGCCCGCCCAGATCTGGGGGATGTACCCCAAGAAGGGGTCGCTGCAGGTCGGCACCGACGCCGACTTCACGATCGTCGATCCCGACCTCGAGTGGACACTCGAGGACAGCGACGACCTCCACTCGAAAAACTGCGTGACACCGTTCATCGGAGAGTCCTTTACGGGCAAAGCGACGACGACCGTCGTTCGCGGCAACGTGGTGTACGAGGACGGCGCCGTGGTTGGCGACGCTGGACACGGGACTCGAGTCGACGTCGACGACGTATAACTGAACTGAATCGTTTTCAGCCACTGTCTTCGGTGGGTATGGAAAGCAGCGACGGCACTCGAGCGGTCGCGTTCGGCATCAGTAGCCAGTTATTGACACGCTCGAGAACAGTCACGAAATTCGTAACAAGTTGGCTACCGTTTATTGAGTGCCTCCGAGGCTCCGTCTAGCGGTCTGCATGGCTGTGTATATATACACCCCTTCATCCGGTTGCTTCTGGTGTCTCACTTGGAGTGAGCGCCGGCGGCTCGCCACGTGGCGACGCCGTGTCACGGCAGCCCGACTCCGACGTGGGGGAGACAACCATGACAGACGAACCAAATTCGATCTCGAGGCGAAACGTGCTCGCAGGACTCGGTACTATCGGTGTCGGTGGGGCACTCGTGGGTGCGGGGACGAGTGCGTTCTTCAGTGACGGTGAACACTTCGATGGCAACGAACTGGTGGCTGGCGAACTGAATCTCGTCGTCGACTGGGAGAACCGGTACGACTCGGGTGACGGACTCGAGCCGATCGACGCCTTCCCGGACGCACAGTACAAAGACGACCACGACGGCAGTCTCGACGAGGAGTTCTTCGCAGAGGAGGTTTGTGGGGAGATTCTCGAGGAGATCAGAGAGACGGATCCCCGCGACTCGAAGTTTCGAACCCCCGACTACCGGAGCAAGCCCGTTCTCGGGATCGAGGACGTCAAGCCGGGCGACTGTGGCTCGCTCAGGCTCAGCTACCACCTCTGTGGGAACGACGGCTGGGTCTGGTTCCGGACCAAGAACAAAGAGTACGACGGTAAACTGGCTGAGAAGATCGACGCGACCCTGCGATACGGCGTTCCCGAGACGAAAGAGGACGTCGACCAGGACGCCCTCGTCATCGCGGACGGCTCGCTCGAGGACGTGCTCGACGAGCTGAACGACGGGCTCCTCCTCGACGCGTACCCGACGGAGTTCACCGAGGAAGACGAGGATGGAACGGGCTGTGTCGCCCTCGAGACGATCGACAGCGACAACATCGCAGAGTTCACGGACGGTGACCTGAACGACATCGACAAGATCGACGACGAGACCACGTTCACGTTCACGATCGACGACGAGGAGGTGGTGATCAAACTCACGGAAGTCGAGTTCGAAGACGGCGATCAGGTCGGCTTCGACTGGGAAGTGGTCGAAGGCGACATCGGGCTCTGTCAGGTCGTCGTCGGTGGCGGTGCGATCGCGGGCGAACCACAGCGGGAACCGACGGAGTACGACTGCGAGCGCGACGATGGCGGCGTCCGCGCCTACGCCGCGGAGAATCCGCGAAACCCCAACCGGGAGTACTTCCAGATCAGCAACATCACCTTCTGGTACTGCACCGACGACCCCGTCGACGTACCCGCCTACACGCCAGAGTCGAACACCCGGTTCCTTCTCCTCGAGTGGTGTCTCCCGACGGACGTCGGCAACGAAGTCGAGCGCAACCGCATTGACTTCGACCTGCAGTTTTACACCGAACAGCGCCGCCACAACGAGGACCCAGAGCCCGACTGGCCAGACTACGACGACTGAACGGTTCCCTTACGCTAGCGGCTTTTAATTTCTCGATTTGATCCGACCGGACGTGACCGTGCGCCGGGTGAACTCACTAACAAAAGTCGTAGTGAGTACCCTGTTGCCTATTTCCACCCTCAGCCGAGGGCTCTGAGGTTAGCCTGCCGGGATAGATCGCTAAAACCACGTACGTAGCTCGGGGACACAGCTCCCGCATGTATTTTTTAAACACCCCTACGACGTGCTGAGTGCTAACCGAGGCGATCCAAGTAACAGTAGTATGGCACTGCCAGCGTTGTCTCTGGCATAGTAAACCGGTGTTGTTGAAATTCCCCAAACCAGCAAGCCCCTGCTCGTGGGAAGCCCCCGCCGTCTATCGTCAGAGAAAGATCATCCAAACCGGATTCCGCCGTCCCAACAACTTGGTTCTATAGTAGCCACTGAACATCAGTGCGCACCCGATCGCACGCCAGCTGTGCGATCGGTGTACAAACAGTTTCAGTTGTTACTATAGTGGCGTCTGTTCGCCCATCAAGTACTACCCAAAAGATGCCAGTTCCACCACACGTAGTCTATTACGGAGAGTCAGCATCCGTTCATCCGATCTGAGGATCGATCAGCGGTTCAGGTCTCGTCGCCGTCACTTCCGTCGTCATCGGCTTCGCCGTCCTCAAAACCTCCCGCGTTCTCGGAATCCGGATTTTCTTCATCATTGTCCGCATCGTTGTTCTCTTCGCCGGAATCACTGCCGTCCGTTTGCCCATCGTCGGAGATTTCCGCCTCGTCATCACCACTCTCGGTTTCATCTTCCGAGTCCGATTCGTCGCCATCAGCGTCGTCACCATCATCACCCTCGAGGTCGTCACCTTCGGACTCTTGCTTGTCGTCTTCGTCTGGCTCCGTGTCGTTATCGTCATCCGCTTCGCTACCGGAGACGGTCACTTGTCCGTGGTCTTCCTCCTCTGCGGCAGCAACGACGTACTCGTGATCACCCTCACCCAGCTCGTCAGCGTCAAGGACGAACGTGACACTCTCTGACTCACCACCCTCGAGCGTCATCACCTCGGTCTCGGATTCGGTTCCAACCTCGAGAGAAACGGTCACCTCCTCGGTGTATCTGTGATCGTTCGTGACCGTGGCCGTGATCTCGAGAGTATCGGTGCTGTGTTCGGCCATCAAGAGGTCGGGCTCACCCGCTTCGACGGCAAGGTCGATCCCCCACGCATCCGCAGTGCTCATATGGTTGCCCTCGAAGGACTCCGAATCCGAAACGTGGCTGGCAGTCGGGGCTACCGAGCCTGCGGCGACGACTGTAGCGAGGAGGACGACCGCGACGACGAATCGAGTTGCATGCGTGTGGGTCATTGGTCGTTCTCCGTCTCTGTGTCGGCGGTGTCCGTAGAACTCGGCTGTCCGTTGGCGGCGTCCGCGTTCGGGTCGGTCGTCTGCTCGTTCGGCTTGTCCTCGAGCGCTCCGTTGTCGGCGGGTTCGAGTGCTGGCGGCTCCTCAGCGGCCTCGAGTTCTGGCATGGGATCGGTGCCAACGACACCCAGTTCACGGAGCAACTGCCAGCTTCCCGATGCAACGAGCGCGAGTCCCGGCCCAATCACGAGAACGAGCAGACCGAGACTCGAGCGAGCGAACAGGAGCAAGTGGCCGAGATACGGAATGTGCCAGTGGAGATCACCCTGTGCGTACTCGGCCGGGACGAGTCCCTCGTCTGGATTGTCGTTGGCATCACCTTGTAGCTCGAAGTAGCGCTCGCCATCTTCCTCGACAATATCGGCGACTCTGTGGGTGACATAGCCCGAATCGGCGCTGCTCCCGTCGTGGAAGGTGATGACATCGCCGGTTTCGATCTCGTCCGGCGAGACATCCTGCGTGACGATGACATCACCCGGCTCGATCGTCGGGCTCATGCTGCCAGATGTGACGATATACGTATCGTCGCCGCCGACGAGCCCCGGCATAGCAATACTGCCAACGAGCAACAGTAGGATCAACAGGCCGCCGCCGAAGAGGACAGTGAGTCCGGTTTTGACGCTCGAGTGCATGTTCATTCGCCCTCACCTCCGGTGCCGTTCGGCGGTACCCCGTCCGTGCCGAGGCGCATTCGGTTATCATGCCGAACGTGAACGACAGCCGAGATGGTGAACAACGCAGTCACGAGGGCCGTCCCCGCCAGCGGTGGAAGCAAAGAAAACGGAAGTAGCCCAATCCACGTTCCGACGACGAAGCCAGTGCAGAGGACGCCCAACCCGAGGTAGTACTTGCTCCACGGAATGTCGTCGTGTGGGACGACGTCGAGATACACCTCGAGTTCCGATGCGGCGTCAGTGAGTACGACGGTTCCGCGATCTGCGTCGAACGTGATGATGCCACTGTCGTCCAGTTTTGGCAGATGTGACTGTCGCAACGCGGTGTAGACGCGCGTTCGTTGCTCGTAGGTCACTTCAGTCGTCGAGACGTCGTTTTCCCAAGCTGCGATATGCTCGACAAGTTCACGAAGGTCGGCAACGCCGTCTGCTTGCTTGAGATAGTGCAGCACGTATCGCCGTCGACGACAGCTCAACATCTCGAAGGCCACGTCCTGTGAGAGCTGTGGCCTTCGGTCCACCGATTCGGGGTCACTGGCCGCTTGTGAAACGCTCGTCGACATTATGGCCTCGAGTGTCGACACAAGAGAGTCGCTCCCGAATTGGTCATTCCCCACGTCAGTACAGCCTTGGAGAGCACAGTCGCAGTGCGCTCGCTCGCTCGTCCATTCCTCCCCATATCTCAAGCATCACGTCAATTATGAATAGTTATGAGCTATGTAGAACGTCATCGACCACGATATATGGCGGTTTGGTGGTCACTAGAGACAGTTCAGAGCAGATTACTCTCGTCACACGTGATTGTGAACACAAAGCGACACCAGAAATTGCGCCAGTTCAGTTAGTATCGGCGAGTCTGCTTACAGCGGTTCTCACGTCATGAAATAGCTAGTCGGTTTATATTTATTATCGAACCAATTGGTTCCGGCAGCGGTCACATCCAATGACAGGATCATCCACCGAACACGACGAGACAACCCGAACAGAACAACTCCGATCAGTGTATCTCTCCGTAACCGGCGACGCCGAGCCCGTGGTCGAATCACAGCAAGAGGATTCGCCGAGTCGAGAAATCCAGACGGAGCGCGCCAGCGAAGCCGTCGGCCCAGCAGAGTTACACGGACTCGACGATGCGATCGACGATCCCGGCCCCAGCGACTAACTGCGGGTGTGATTGGCCAAGAGAAACGACTGGTCGCTACTCGAGGTCCGCGCCCACGGCGTCTTCGATCGATGAAAAGCCATCCCGCTCGAGCAGCGCAACGAGTCCCTGGTTGATCTGTTTTGCCGTCGACGGACCCTCGTAGACGAACCCGGTGTAGAGTTCGACAAGCGAGGCGCCGGCACGGATCTTTTCGTAAGCCGCCCCCGCCGAATCGACGCCGCCGACACCGATGATCGGCAAGTCACCGTCGGTGTACTCGGCGATCATTCGGATGACCGCAGTGGATCGATCCTCGACCGGTTTCCCGCTGAGGCCGCCCCACTCCTCCCGGTTCGGGGACTCGAGACCCTCGCGAGTCGTCGAGGTGTTCGTTGCGACGATCCCATCGAGGCCGAACTCTTGGACGATATCCACGAGGTCCAGAATCGAGTCGTCGGGTGAATCGGGGCCGATCTTCACCAGAATCGGTTTCTCGGCGTCGTTTTCGGCCTCGAGCATCTCGAAGATCGCGCGAAGATGCTCGGGCGAGCCCTCGTCGAACTCCTCGGGCGTGTTCGGGCAGGAGACGTTGACGACGACGTAGTCGGCAAACGGTGACAGGCGGTCGAACACCCGCCGATAGTCTTCGATCGCTTCCGACTCGCTCGAGGAGTTCATCTTTCCGATGTTCACCCCAAGCGGGAATCCGGGCGTGCCATCGGTCTCGAGTCGCGATTTGACGCGCTCCATTCCCTGGCCGTTAAAGCCCATCCGATTGATCATCGCCTCGTCCTCTCGGAGTCGGAACAGTCGGGGGCGATCGTTGCCCGACTGTGGATAGGGCGTAACAGTGCCGATTTCGACGAAGCCAAAGCCAAGCGCCTCGAGTGCGTGGGTCACGTCGGCGTTTTTGTCGAAGCCCGCGGCGACGCCAACCGGGTTCGGAAACGTGGTGCCAAAGAGATCGACCTCGAGTGCTGGATGGGTGTACTGATAGGCCGTTGCAAGCGCTTTGCGTGTCGGCCACGTCGACTGCGCCGCCCGAAGCGTCCGCTTGCCGAGGTCGTGGGCCGTCTCGGCTGGAAGCTTGAATGCGAGCGGCCGAGCCCGCGAATAGAGCGTCATTGGCAGCTATTCAGACCGGCGGCTAAGTAAACGTCTCGAAGCTGTCGAACGACTGGCGCATCCAGGCGAGTGGGTTACAGTTTCTCGAGGAGGCGACGCACGTCCGAGAGCGTTCGGAGCGCATCGAGGTCGGCACACGCGCCGTCGATGTCGACAGCGTCGGGTGCATGCTCGGCACACAGCCGGAACTTCTCGTGGAGTTCGTCGTCGGAAAGGGGGTCGTCGTGCGTTCCCGGCGGCTTCGCCCGAAACTGTTCGTGGCGCTCTCCTGAGCGCGTCGTGATCTCGACGGCCGCGGCGTTCGAGTCGTAGGGCAACTCGTCGTCGACGGTCAGCGACACCCGTTCTCGAACGGACTGGACCGGCCGGTCATCGATGTGCTCGTCGTCGAACGCTGCGAGGTCGACGCGCTCTCGAGCGATGGCACTCGCGATGAGATACGGCATCGAGAACTTCGCCTCGAGTCCCGTTGACGGATCGTCGTGGGCAAGGGCGTCAACCGCACCCTGAGAGGCCGTGACGACTACGTCGTCGATCTCCTCGGGCGCGAGTCCGTGTGTGTCTGTAAGCTCGCTCGCAGCGTAGATTGCAGCGTGGGTGTAGTAACAGCAGGGGTATTTTTTCACGTCGATGCCGTCCTCGAGCAGCGACCATCGGGTTCCCAACTCGGGGAGTCGCTCGAGGTCCGGTTTTCCATCGCCTTGATACGAGTCAAAAAAGCCGCGCTCGCCGTCGATCGCCGCAGCGTCCGCCGTTGCGCCCTCGGCAGCGAGCAGGGCCGCGGTCGTCCCCGATCGGGCGGCTTGTCCGGCGTGGATCGGTTTCGTCGTCGAACCGAAGTTGCGTTTGAGACCGGCCGGCATTGAGGCGGCGATCCCGAGAGCGTGTTCAACGCGTGCCTGCGGTAGCTCGAGCAGTTTCGAAACAGCCGCAGCGGCACCGAAGACGCCGACCGTCGACGTCGCGTGCCAGCCGCCTTCGTAATGGCCGGGACTAATCGGCCGCGAGAGATAACACTGGGTCTCGAAGCCGGCGACGAAGGCCGTCAGGACGTCGCGTCCCGACGCGTTCTCTCGTTCGGCGACGGCAAGCAGCGGTGCGACCATCGGCACGCTCGGGTGGCCATCCATCGCCGCGAGCGCAACATCGTCGAAGTCGAGTGCGTGGCCAGCAGTTGCGTTACTGAAAACGGCGTCCGACAGTGGGCGCGTCTCAGCTCGGCCGAGCAGCGTCGTCTCGCCGGTCCCGTCACTGACCGCTGTTGTCGCTATTGCACCGGCGTCGGCAGCCGCTCCTGCGAGTGTTACCCCGACCGTGTCCAGAATGGCCCGTTCGGCGAGCCGAAGGGCCTGTTCTGGAATGTCGTCGGGAGATAGCGACGTGGTGAACGTCGCGAGTTCCGTAGCTGCCCGATCCATGTCTGTATCTGTCATGCTCGTCCTATCTGCGTGGAATGGCATATAGTATCGGACGGCAGCCGATCCGACTCGAGCGGTGTCAACGCTCCTCGAACAGCGCCATGATCGCACCGCCGCCACCGACGCTCATCCCGATGAGCCCGCGCGAAACGTCGGGATCGTCTCGCAGCTGATAGCCGAGACTGGCGGTGAGCATCCCACCCGAGGCACCGATCGGGTGCCCGAACGCGATCGCACCGCCACAGGGATTCATTGTCTCGCGTGGGATCTCGAGGCGGTCCATAACGTACACCGACTGGGCGGCGAACGCCTCGTTGATCCAGAACGCGTCGATATCGTCGACCGCGAGGTCGTTTTGCTCGAGCAAGGTTGCGACGACATCGCTAACGGCTTCGTTGAACTCGTCCGGATTTCGGTAGACCAGGTCGTAGTCGACGAGCGTCGCCATCGGCTCGAGGCCGCGATCGATGGCTGTGTCGCCGTCGGCCAGTAACACCACGCCCGCGCCGTCACTGAGCTTCGAGGCGTTTCCGGGCGTGATCGTGCCGCCATCGCGAAACGGCGTCGGCAACTCGGCCAGCTCCGAGAGCGTCGAGTCGGGTCGTGGCCCTTCGTCCTGCTCGACACTGCCCGCGCGCGTCTCGACGGGAACGGTCTCGTCGTCGAACTCGCCCGAGTCGATCGCCTCGGCCGCCAGTTGGTGGCTCTCGAGGGCGTACTCGTCCTGTGCTTCTCGAGAAACGTCCTCGCGGTCGACGAGTCGCTCGGTAATTTCGCCCATGTGGAGGTCGAGGTTGACGTCCCACAGCGAGTCCAGCAGCATCGAATCCTTGAGTTCGACGTCGCCGTGGCGTCGCCCCTTACGATATCCGGGCAGAATCCACGGCGCGTTCGACATCGACTCGAACCCACCGGCGATCGCGAGATCTGCGCGACCGGCCGCGATCCGGTCGGCCGCGAGCGTAATCGCCCGCAGCCCCGAGCCGGAGGCTTCGTTAACCGTCGTCGCCTGTGTCTCGTTCGGCAACTCCGACTTGATAACCGCTTGTCGTCCGGGCACCTGTCCGATCCCGGCCTGAATCGCGTTTCCGAGGGTCACCCAGTCGACGTCCGCGCCGTCGATCGCGACGCGCTCGAGTAAGCCATCGATGGCCGTTCGGCCGAGATCGACAGCCTCGACATCCGCAATCGAGCCAAGTAGCGTTCCGTGTGGCGTTCGCGCACCGTCGACGAGGACGATATCTGGTTCAGTATCAGACATGGTGGGCCGTCCACGTGAGTCCGCATTAATGTTGTTCCAGGGACATACCTGGTTGGAGATGGAGTGCTCGAGTCTCGAGTGCCGAGCGACGGGAAAGATGGAGTCGATGTGGAGCGAAAATCTCTCTGACCACACCTCACTTCCGATCCAAAGTCACTGTAGAGAGTTTCTATCTGGATTATTCGATTATACACTGGTGAGGTGGAACAGACACACCCCTCGTTTTCAGTGAAAGCCGTGAACAGTCTAACTACAATCACGGTTACCAAAGCCAGCGATAATAAAAGACTGGGTGAACTGAAGATAGGTCTACCAATGTATAGGATAGATCGACTCTCTATGCATTCTATCATTTCTACTTTACCTATACCAAAACAAATATAATAATGCGATTAGGCTATTCGAACTCAAGTGGAAAAGCAGGTATGCGTTTTCGAACGCTTTCACTGAAAACGAGGGGTGGGTGTGTTGCAGACCACTTTCTTAAAATAGCCTTTTTAGCCCTCAAAGAAACAGTCAAGGCTACTTTCACTGAAAATGAGGTTCGGTGAATTTATGTTGGTTGTTTTGAATTGTTGTACTAATGGGAAACGATCCAATCCCGACACCATCGGTCGAGGATCTTCAAGATGATCCACTGGCTGACGCGGCCACATCTATTTTTCGACGACGAGAACTTCTTCGGCCACAGCACGTTCCACAGAAAGACCGGATCGTCGGTCGTGACCGCGAAATAGAGACTGTAGAAGCTCTACTCAAACCAGCTGCTTTCGGTGATCCGCCCGAGAGCGGATTTCTGTTCGGAAAGACAGGGACTGGTAAATCACTTGTGGCGAAACACGTCACAGGTCGTGCTCGAGGAGTTGCACAACTGCAGGGCACGAATTTGACTGCTGCCTATGTTGACTGTGATCAATACAACACCGAAACACGAGCCGCTCGAAAAATGGCGTTTGAGGTCCGAGACGCCATAGATCCCGACCGTTATATTCCGAAAGAGGGAGTAGGTGCAAGTCGCTACTATGATTCTCTATGGGATTCTGATGGACTACTTCACGAGTCCGATTCGCTGATAGTCATCCTTGACGAAATTGACAAACTTGGAAATGACACTGCTGAAATCCTCTCGAAACTCTCTCGATCGGAAGAAGCAGGGAAAACAGGATGTTATATCTCAGTTGTCGCGATCAGCAACAAGACCGATTACACCGATGCTCCTGATGAGCGTGTAGCATCGAGTTTTCAGGACGATCCGATTATTTTCCCACCCTATAACGCCAATCAACTACAAGCGATTCTTGAGCGTCGTAGCGACGCGTTCAAGGATGATGTGCTCGAGAACGGCGTGATCGAGCTAGCGTCTGCGCTCGCCGCTCGTGATCACGGTGATGCACGTCGCGCACTTGACATTCTCCGATCAGCTGGTAAACTCGCAGAAAAAGATGACAGTGAGCATGTAACCGAGGATCACGTTCGCGATGCCGACGAGTACAGTGATCTGAATCGGTCAATTCAGGTAATTAAGAATGGAACACCACACTCGCGGTACGCACTGTATGCACTTGCGTATCTTACCAAAACAAGACTCGCGGATTCATTTTCAACTGGCGAACTATACGATGCCTACTGTATCGTGGCTGAAATCGCAGTCGGGGAATCGCTTACCCATCAACGTGTCTTGGATTTAATGAAAAAGTGGACACTACCTGAAATTACGGAAAGTCGTCACACGGGCGGTGGGAAAGGGCAAGGAAGTTATCGAACCCATCGACTGCTGCATGATCCAGACGTTGTCATGTCCGCCTGTATCGAGTCTTCAGAAACACAGCGAGATATCCAGAGCCAGTTATCTATATAGGTATTGTTTTTCACTGAAAACGAGGGGTGTCCCCGAACACGTTTCACTGAAAATCGGGGGTGTCTCAACCTACCTAGTCCAGCTATCCACAACGCTTAGACCACGTCGTCGGCCCGCAACTGTTCGATCTCCTCACTCGAGTAGCCAAGCGCCGCTAACACATCGTCCGTATCCTCACCGAGGTTGGGCATCGGTTCGGCTGCAAACTCGAGCGTATCCGAGTCAATTGGCGTGTCGATGTAGGGGATCGGACCGTCCTCGGTCTCGAGGTCTTTGACCAGGTCAAGATGGTCCGTCTGTGGATGCTCGAGGACGTCGTCGAGCTGGTTGACGTCGCCCCACGGAATGCCGGCCTCGTCGAGTCGGTTGGCCCAGTAGTCCCGAGACTGGTCGACGATGAGCGACTCGATCGTCGGCTCGAGGACGTCACGATTCTCGACTCGGTCCTCGTTTGTCGCGAATCGCTCGTCACAGAGCAGATCGGGTTGCTCGAGGACGGCGTCACAGAGCAGTTCCCAGTGGGCCTCGCTGAGGATGGCGAAGTTGATGTATCGGTCGTCGGCCGTCTCGTGGGGGCCGTAGGGTGTCAGCAGGTGGTGGCGCATGCCGATTCGCTCCGGAAGCTCGTCGTTGTGCCAGTACTTCTGTGGGAAGTAGCCGAGCCACGAGAGCATCCCACCGAACATCGTAACGTCGAGTTCCTGTCCCTCGCCGGTGCGTTCGCGATGGAAGAGCGCGAGCAAGGTCGAAATCGTGCCGTAGGTCGCGGCGTTGATATCACAGACGCTCAGTGGGATCTTGGCTGGAGCGTCCGGCGAGCCGTTCATCAGAATGAGGCCGGTTTCGCCCTGCATGACCATATCGTAGGCCTTCCGGTCGCTGTAGGGGCCGTCCCGGCCGTAGCCGGAGATATTCAGATAGATGATATCCTCATTAATTTCGCGAACGTCCTCGTAGCCGACCCCAAGGCGGTCGACGACGCCCGGTGAGTAGTTCTGGACGACGACGTCGGCCTCGTCGGCGAGTTCGTGAAAGATCGCAGTTCCCTCGTCGCTCTTGAGATTCAACTCGACACTCAGCTTGTTGCGGTCGACCCAGACGTGCGCCGAGGAGTCGCCGTCGACGACCGAATCCCAATGGCGGTTGACGTCGCCGACACCGGGGCGTTCGACTTTGATGACTTCGGCACCGAAATCACCGAGCAGTCGAGTACACAGCGGGGCGCTGATCCCACTCTCGAGACTGACGACCGTAATGTCCTCGAGTGCAAGCACGCTAGAGTTCCTCCGGCTGCGTGCCGATGCCCTCAGGCCAGCCCGGCGGCTCGGCGGCCGACGGCTCGGCATGGCTGCGTTTGAGGACCATCGGGGTTCGCTCAAGCGAGAGCACGAGATCGCCGTGTTGGTTGTACGCCCGAAGTTCGGTTTCGACAATACCGACGTGATCCCGGGACTCGAGTTCACGCTTGCTCAACACCTCGCTTTCGGCGAAGATCGTGTCCCCGTGGAAGACTGGACTGTGGTGGCGGATATCGTCGTAGCCGAGATTGGCCGTGGCGTTGACCGAGATATCGATGACGCTCATGCCGACCGCGAGCGCGATGACGAACGTGCCGTCGACGAGGCGTTCGCCGAACTCCGTCTCAGCCGCGTAGGCCTCGTTGAAATGCATCGGGTTGAGGTTCATCGTCACGTTCGTCATCCAGACGTTGTCCGTCTCGGTGACGGTGCGTCCGAACGGATGTTTGTAGATGTCGCCAACCTCGAAATCCTCGTAGTAGCGGCCGTGCCAGCCGGAGACGAGTCGTTTTTCGGTTGATTCGTCGTCAGTTGCGTCTGTATCGGTGGTTTCGTCTGTATCGGACATGATTCGTGGGGTGGTTCTGGTGACAGCAGTTGGTACGTCGTCAGTACGATCGCGGGAGTCCAAGCACGTTCTCGCCGAGATAGTTCAGCGCCAGTTCCTGAGTGATCGGCACCAGCCGCGTCAGGCGTGCTTCTCGGAAGTAGCGTTCGACGTCGTACTCCCTTGCGACGCCGAACCCGCCGTGAGTCTGGACCGCTGCATCGGCCGCCTCGTAGGCCGCATCCGCGGCGAGGAACTTCGCTGCGTTCGCATACGCACCCAAATCGACATCCTCGTCCGAGGCGGCGCGATCCGCGGCGTTGTAGGTCAGCTGTTTTGCCGCCTGTAGGCGAGCGTAGGCCTCCGCCAGGGGGTGCTGTATCGCCTGATTCGAGCCGATAGCGCGGTCGAAGACCTCCCGGTCGTTGGCGTACTCGACTGCGCGCTCGAGTGCCAGCCGTCCCAGCCCGATACACTCGGCAGCGATGACGAGTCGTTCCTCGTTCAGTCCGTCGAGTACCTGGTAGAAGCCCTCGCCCTCGACACCAATGAGGTTCTTCGCGGGCACGCGTAGGTCGTCGAACCAGAGTTCGAACGAGTGGACGAACTCGCTGGCTGATTTGGGGATCGACTCCATCTCGAGAGCGCCCTGCTCGTGGGCGTCCTCGAGATCTACGAGGAACATCGAGATCCCGTGGGTTCGTTTCTCGACCTCGGCCCGGGGTGTCGTCCGCGCAACGACGACGACGTAATCCGAGACATCGACGCGAGAGGTCCAGATCTTCTGGCCGTTGATGACGTACTCGTCGCCGTCGTTCGACGCGGCTGCGCCGTTTCGTTCCGAGGTGCAACGCGCCTCGCTCTTCTCTGCACGCGTCTCGATCGCCGTCGAGTTCGAGCCCGCGTTTGGTTCGGTCAGCCCGAACGCCTGGATCGAACGCTCGCCGTTGGCAACGTGGGGAAGCAGATCCGTTTTGAGTTCCTCGCTCGCGTATTCGACGATCGGCACGGAGTTGTAGACGCCGCCGTGGACGGCCTGTGCAGCGCTGAACCCGCCGCCGTTGGCTGCGATTTCCTCCATCATGACGACGGTTTCCTGGGTTCCCATTCCCGCACCGCCGTACGCTTCAGGGACGAGAATTCCCATCCAGCCGTGATCTGCGAGCGCATCGACGAACTCGTGGGGGTATTCTCCGTCGGCAGCTCGTCGCCGCCAGTACTCGTGGTCGAAATCCGAACAGATGTCGCTGATACTCGAGCGAACGAGTTGTTGGCTCTCAGTGAGTGCAACCGCATCGCGCAGGAGTCTCGCCATCGGGTAGGTGTCGTCAGGTCGAGAGAAAAACGTTGTGTCGCAAGCGGTGTCTCGATCGTCGGGACGTGCTCGCTACGAATCCGCCTGCGTCCTCGAGCGTCTCACTCGGGCGGTCGCTGCTCGTACACGTCGCCGACACGGTCGGCATTCGGACCGAACTCGGACTCGAGAAGGTCAGGTACGTCTTCTGGTTGGACGTCGGAGTACCACTCGTTGCGCGGCTGAATCGCAAGCGCAGTACCACCCTCGCTACAGAGCCCCAGACACTGAGTCTCTGTCACCGAAATCGGCGACCAGAAGGCGTTGCGGTCACGGAGCCAGGATTTGATTGCCTCAACGGTTTCTTTTCCGCCGGCATCGGCACAGCAAGCGTACTCACCGTCGCGGTCGGTCGTACAGACGAACACCTGCGCCTCGAGTCGTTCCCGTTGGTGGTCAGTTCGGCGTTTCATTTCGGCTGCACTCGACTCGCGGGGACATCGATTCGGATCGAGACGGGTTCGGTCATCGGCATGAAAGTTGAATTTCTCTACTGAAACTAATATTGTAAAGCTTGTGGTCGGTAGCGAACACACGTATTGGAAGCAGTGGTCGCTTCTGACCGTCGTGCACACCAGACTGCAAAGCGGCTATAGTAGCCACTGGAAGTCAATGCACACCTGATGGCACGACGGGAGCGTGGTTCGGAGCGTGCGCGGTTCGGAACGAACGAAGTGAGTGAGAACCACGGAAAGTGAACGGGGAGGAACGACCCGTGAGCGATTCGATCAGTGTGTAAATAGTTGCAGTTGTTACTATAGATGGACGTGGAAATCGGTGCAGTTGGTGTGATACCACGATTTCGAGACCGTGATTTTGCGCGATGATCGCTATGAGACGAGACACACATTGTACGCACGTAACATACACGGTGAACTACTTCGGGGCCGGTCCTCGAGTCACTTACCCCCACAAGTCCGATGAAATACAACGTTCACCCACACACTATCGGAATTAGCCGACATATTTGAGCAGATACGATCGGCTAATGGGTGTATGATGAACGACTGGGCCAACTGCAGGATAACGAAATTGTTTTCCTACGGGTAACGCTTGAGTCGACTATCAACGAGTCCATGAATATCCAACGACGGTCACCAAGAAGGGGGGTTCGCCGTGGCGGCTGAACGACTACTCGTACCGCTGTCGGACACGGTGACCGTCCGACAAACGGTCGGGTATGCGGTTCGGTCTGGCCTCGAGAACAGCGACGAACTCGACATCCATCTCGTGGTGGCCTTACCCCACGAGACGGACTTGCCAGAGAGTCAACAACACACCGAAGCAGCATCAGAACTGCTCTCGAAAGCCAGAAGCTGGGCCCAGGAAGATGCGGGCAGTAGGCCAGTAACGATCGAAACAGCACTGCTCGGAACAGACGAGTACCTCTTTGGCCCTCGCGACTTCGCCGATACGTTCAACGATTACGCAGACGAACACGGGATCGATCAAGTCGTTCTCGATCCGGAGTACCAGCCCGGAGCGACGGCCCAGATGCTGCAATCGATCGAACGCGAACTCGAGCGCGTCGGAATCGCCTACGACGAAGCGCCAGTCGAGCGACCGGCTCGCCACGAGCGGTTAGTCGGTGACGGAACCGAACGCTTCGATCGGCTGTTCGCGATGTTCTGGATCTCTTATGGCTTCTATCTCGTACTCGGTGATCCAACGTACTGGTTCGATCTCGTGACAGGAGCCGCGGTTGCCGGGATCGTTTCGGTGTCGCTTGCACAGATCACGTTCACGTTCCCGCTGGACCGTGTCCAGTCACCGATCCGGACGATTCGGTTTGCGTTCTACGTGCCGTATCTCCTCTGGGAGATCGTCAAATCCAATCTCGCAATCTCGCTCGTCATCCTACGGCCATCGATGCCCATCGAACCCACGATGACACGGATCAACGCCCGCGTCAGAAGCGGGCTCCCGCTGCTCGCACTGGCAAACAGCATCACGCTCACGCCAGGCACGCTCGTCGTCCGGGCCGACGACCAGCGGCTGCTCGTCCATACCCTGATTCCGTCCGCACGTGAGGGACTGTTCGATGGCGACCTCGAGCGGGCCATCAGGTTCGTCTTCTACGGACGCGAATCGGCAGCGATCCCGACGCCGCGCGAGCGCGGTGATACAGAGATTATCCGAGGTGACGACCAGTGATTCCAAGTGGTGTGACCATCGAGGAGATCTTCCTCGGGGCGGCCGCGCTGTTCGTCGTCCTCGCGATCATGATGTTTTATCGCGCAGTCGCGGGGCCAACGACCCAAGATCGACTGCTCGCGGTGAACGTTCTCGGGACGAACACGGTCGTGATTCTCGCGCTGCTCGCGGCGGGACTCGACGAGCCGTGGTTCCTCGATATCGCGCTGATCTACGCCCTGCTGAACTTCCTGATGGCGATCGCCATCTCGAAGTTCACCGTTGAGCGAGGTGGTGTCCTATGATCGAATCGCTTCGCTTCTGGGCGATCGTCGTGCTCGTCGCATTCGGGCTGTTCTTTACGTTCGTCTCGGCGGTGGGCGTGCTTCGACTGCCCGACGTCTACGCCCGAGCCCACACCGCATCTCAGGCGGACACGCTCGGTGCTGGACTCGCACTTGCAGCCGTCGCGATCGCGCTCGGCTGGCAGCACTCGGCGGTGTACACCGTCCTGTTGCTGTTTTTCGTGTTCATCACGAACCCGACGGCAGCACACGCGATCGCTCGTTCCGCCGCAGAGAGCGGGATCGATCCACTGACTGCTGACGACACAGAGGAGGGTGAGTCGAAATGAGCCCGTTCGCACTGACGCTGGCCCTGTTCATCCTGCTCACCGCGCTCGCGACGGCCCTGTTTCGGGATGTCCTCTCGGTGATCGTCGTCTTCGGCGCCTACAGCCTCGGCATGGCGATCCTCTATACGTACCTGCTTGCGCCCGACGTCGCGATGACCGAAGCCGCGATCGGAGCCGGCGTGACGACGATCCTGCTTCTGTTGACAATCGCGCGGACGACCCGACCACCGACCGACCGGCTGTTCGAGAAGATCAACGTGCCAGCGATCGTCGCCGTCGGCGCGTTCGTGCTCGTCTTGATGACGCTACTGCCGGATATGTACGCCGTTGGTGTCGAAGACGCGCCGGTCTGGGGTGGCGGGGTGCTCGAGCAGACGCCCTCGCTGTACTACCTGCAGGAAACGTACGCTGATACCGGTGCCCAGAACGCCGTGAGTGCGGTGCTTGCCTCCTACCGTGGGTTCGACACCTTCGGTGAGGCCGTCGTCGTCTTCGCGGCCGGGCTCGCCGTTCTCCTCGTCTTGAAACGGGAGGTGTTCACATAATGTCTCGTGCAGAATCCTACGACGATACCTACACCGAAAGCCAGGTGATCATGACCTCGGTCAAGATCATCGCACCGTTTATCCTCACCTACGGGATGTTCATGAGCCTCCACGGCGCTGACACGCCCGGTGGGAGCTTCCAGGGTGGTGCCATTATCGGCGTCACCGTCCTCATGCTCGCTTTCGCGTTCGGGATCGAACCCACCCGTCGGTGGCTGAAAAACTCCTTTATTGTCGGTCTCGTGACCGGCGGCGTCACCATCTTCATCGCCACCGGTCTCGCGACTATCGCACTCGGGGGCAACTTCCTCGAGTACGACCAGTTCACCGAGGCCTTCGGCATCGCCCACTACTGGGGGATGGAAGCGATTGAAGTCGGCGGCGTCGCACTGATTGTCGCCGGCATCGTCATCACGCTCTTTTTCGCGACCGCCGCGGGCTTTACGCCCGAACATCGTGAAAACGACGGCCTCGAGACGGAGGTGAAAGACGATGATTGAAGCTGCAGTCGACGTTCTGACGACGCGGTACGCCTACGCGCTGATGTTCGTCGTGATGGGCATCGGGATGTATATGATGATCGCAAGCGAGAACCTCGTCAAGAAGCTGATCGGTGTCAACCTCTTCCAGACCGCGATCTTCCTGTTTTTCGTCGCGGTCGCCTACGTCGAAGGCGGAAGCGCACCGATCGTGCCAGCCGACCCAAACCCGGGCGAGCTCGCAATGGCGAGTCCGCTTCCGCACGTGATCGTGCTGACCGCGATTGTCGTCGGGATTGCGCTGACTGCCGTCGGATTGGCACTGATCGTCCGCATCTACGCGGAGTATGGAACCCTCCGCGAGGATACCCTTCGGGAGGTGCGTGCCGATGAGTAGACTCGCCGAACTGCTGCCGGCCCTGCTGATCGCCGCGCCGATCCTGCTTGCGACCGTGCCGATCGCACTCGGCCTCCGATTTGACCGAACCGGCTGGTCCGTGGCTGCGATCACGACGACGGCGCTGTTTGCGGCGACGGCCTATCTCGCCGCCGCCGTCTACGAAACCGGCCGCGTCGTCCACGTCCTCGGCGGCTGGGGCGAACCACAGGGGATCGGCATCGAACTCGTCGCCGACGAGTTCTCCGTGCTGATCGCCCTTCTCGTCACGGTCACTGCTGCGGCCGTCCTCGCATACACCCGCACCGGCGGTCCGCGCGGAAACACGTTCTACACCGGCTACCTGCTGCTCGTCGGTGGCCTGCTCGGCCTCTCGATGACTGGCGACGTGTTCAACATGTTCGTCTTCCTCGAGATCGTCGGGCTGGCAACCTACGCCATGATCGCCAGCGGCGACGGTCCCGAATCCGCAGTCGCCGCCCTGAAATATCTCATCCTCGGCACGCTCGGGGCCTCGATGTACCTGATCGGTGTCGGCTTCCTGTTCATGGCAACCGGCGCACTGAACATGGAAGTCCTCGGTGAGGTGATTCCACAGATCGCCGACAACGGCGGGAGCGATCTGACGCTGCTCCGTGCGGCCTTTGCGTTCATCTTCGTTGGCTTCGCGCTGAAGGTGGCCCAGTGGCCCTTGCACAGCTGGCAGCCCGACGCTTACCAGCACGCTCCTGACGGCGTCACCCCAGTGATTGCCGCCCTCGTCTCGACCGTCTCCGCGTACGCACTCGGTCGAATCATGTACAACGTCTTCGGACCCGAGTTCCTCACCGCAACGCCGTATCTGACCGAGATCGTCGTCACGGTCGGCGCTGTGAGCGTCCTCGCCGGGAGCACGCTCGCCGTGATCCAGCGCGACGTCAAACGCATGTTCGCGTACTCCTCGGTCTCGCAGTTCGGCCTCATCGTCGTTGCCTACGGCCTCGTCACACAGACGGCGTTCGTCGGCGCGGTCATCCACCTGATCGGCCACGGCGTCATCAAAGCCGGCCTCTTCATCGGGGCTGGCGTCGTCGCCGTCGGCTACGGTGCCCGAACCGTCGATGAGTACGCTGGACTCGCCAGCAACAGGCCGTTTGCGGCCGGCTCGATCGCGCTCTTGCTGATCGCACTGATCGGCATCCCGCCGTCGGCTGGCTTCATCGGCAAGTGGTATATCGCCGTCGGCGCGGTCGAAGCCGAGCTGTGGCCCATCGCGATCGTCATCTTCCTCAGCACCATGCTGACGCTGGCGTATTCGGCGCGGCTGCTCGAGAAGATGTATTTCACGCCGGCAACTGGCGTCGACTCGCCACACCCAGCAGGGGTTGCAACCGACGGTGGCAGGGCCGGAGCCGTCTCGATCGGTATGCTCGGCATCCTCATCGCGACAGCCATCGTCGCCATCGGGCTCGGCTTTACGGGTGGTGCCTTCTTCGAGTGGCTCGAGCCGTTTACTTCGGAGGTGTTCAACTAAATGACTGAAGCGTCCATACTGCCGTTGGCCGCCGTCCTCGTATCGGCGGTCGCGATGTGTCTGATCATCGCGTCGTATCGTTATCCGAACGTCCGCGAGGGCTGGTCGGTCGTCGCCGCACTGACGAAGTTCGGGATCGTCGCGAGTATGCTCCCGGGCGTCATGGACGGGACGACCTACTACTGGAGTCTCAGCGAGTCACTCGGCATCGAGTTCCTCGCCGGGATCGACTTCGTCCTGCGTGCCGATCCGCTCGGCATGCTGTTTGCGATGCTCGCGAGTTTCCTCTGGATCTTTACCTCGTTCTACGCCGCTGGCTACATGCGCGGGCTGGACGAACACGCCCAGACCCGGTTCTTCGCGGCGTTCGCAGCGAGCCTCTCGACGGCGATCGGGATCGCTTTCTCCGGGAACCTGGTGACGATCTTCATCTTCTACGAGCTGTTGAGCCTCGTCACCTACCCGCTGGTCGCTCACAACGAGGACAACGAAGCCCGCATCGCGGGTCGGAAATACCTCACCTACACGTTCTTCGGTGGCGGGGTCTTCCTGCTCGCCGGAACCGTGTTGGTCTACTGGCTCACCAGTAGCGCAGATCCTGCCGGGAACGCCCATCTGGCGTTCGAATCCGGCGGTATCGAGATGCTGTCCGAAGCCGCTGCCGCAGACCCGGCTATCGCCCAAGCTGCGTTCTACCTCCTGATCGCTGGCTTCGGCGTCAAAGCCGCCGTGATGCCGCTTCACTCCTGGCTGGCCGACGCGATGGTCGCGCCGACACCCGTCTCCGGACTGCTCCATGCGGTCGCAGTCGTCAAATCCGGCGCGTTCGGCGTCGCTCGAGTGATCCTCGAGGTGTTCGGGCCGGGACTGATCCACGACCTGCCGCTGAACGTGCCTGCGATCGGTGAGGTCGGGCTGAACATTCCGGTGGCGATACTCGCGGCGTTTACGCTCACTGCGGCGAGTATCATCGCGATGCGCAAAGACCATCTCAAGCGTCGACTCGCGTTCTCGACGACGGCACAGCTCTCCTACATCGTACTGGGGCTGTCGCTGCTCCATCCGTACGCGATCCTCGGGGCGCTGTTCCACATCCCCGCCCACGCGTTCGGGAAGCTCACCCTGTTCTTCTGTGCGGGGGCCGTCCACGTCGAAACCCACACTGACTACGTCAGCGAGATGGCCGGCATCGGCAAACGGATGCCGCTGACGATGTCCGCCTTCGCTATCGGTGCGGCCGGCATGGCCGGGATGCCGCTTGTCGCCGGCTTCGTCAGCAAGTTCTACATGCTGATCGGATCGGGAAGCGTCGGCGGCGGCTACTGGATCTTCGCGGCCGCACTGATCGTCTCGGGAATCCTCAACATCGCCTACCTCTGGCCGGTCGTCTACACGGCCTTCTTCGAGAGCGAGGACCGACACGACGCCAAACCTGTCCTCGAGTTCCCACCGGGCGGCAAACGCGAGTCGTACTTCGCAGACGAGGAGTACGCAACCGACGGTGGCGAGAAGCCTGAATCCGGACATCCACAGCCCGCTGGCGATGACGACGAAAGCGAATCCAAAGGCGCTGGAACGCCGGCGGAGCTGGACGATGACGAAGCGTACGAGTATGCTGTCGACAAGTACCCAAGCGACCACACAGTCTCCGACGACGCTGCGGACGATGACCATCACGACCACGGTGGCCACGACGACGCGCATGACGACCACGACGACCACCACCACGGCGGCCCACCAGCCGGTGGCTGGGCTCGTCACACCCCGCTCAGCGAGAGCACGTGGCTCATGCTCGTCCCGATCAGCATTATCGCGACCGGCGCGGTTACGCTCGGAGTGGTCCCCGACTACGCCGTCTTCCTCGATCTGGCGACGTACATCGTCGAAGGCGTCTTCGGGGTCGAATCGTTCGATGAGTTGCGTGGCCTCTCGCTTGCTGAGGCACTCGAGGTGATCGACGAATGACCGAAATCGACATGTTGACGATGGCCTACCCGCCGCTGATTGTCTTTGCAGCGGCCCTGCTCGTGCTCGTCTTGCCACGGATCCTTGGCTTTGCGCTCGGTGCGCTCAGTCTTGCGTCCGTGGTCGCAGTCGCACTGTTCGCTCCAGAGGGTGCACATCTGACGGGGACATTCCTCGGATTCGCGGAGATACAGCCGTTCTACATCGACGACTTCACCCGAATGATGGGTGTCGCACTCGGGTTCCTCGGCACCTTCGCCGTTATCTACGCCTACTCGAGTGAGGCGTCGAAGACGATGGCTGCGTTCGCACTCGCTTACGTCGCCAGCGCGATCGGTGCGGCCTTCGCTGGTGACTGGCTCGTCCTCGTGTTCATGTGGGAGATCATGGCGCTGACGAGCACGCTGCTCGTCTGGCAATACGGCGGCGACGCGGTCCGTGCGGGCTACCGGTACGCCCTCGCCCACGGGATCGGTGGTAGTCTGATGTTGTTCGCGGTGATCGCCCACTACGCGCAGGTCGGAACCTTCGCCTACGGCGAGGGCGTTGAGTACGCTGATGCCTTACTGGCTGGCGGGATCGCCGACGGGCTTCCGCTCTTGCTTGCAGTGCTCGGGATCGGTGTCAACGTCGCGTTCGTCGGCTTCCACACCTGGCTGCCCGACACCTACCCGCGACCACACTTCGCGGCGTCGGTGTTCCTCGCCGCCTTTACGACGAAAACGAGCGCATACATTCTCCTGCGGGCCGTTCCGGAGGGGAACATCTATCTTGCGTACATGGGCGGCCTGATGGCCGTCTACGGCGTCGTCTTCGCCCTGCTCCAGCACGACATGCGTGCGCTGCTGTCCTATCACATCCAGGCTCAGCTTGGGTACATGGTCGCCGGGATCGGGATCGGGACCGCAATCGGTGCCGCTGGCGCAATGGGACACCTGTTCAACAACGTCCTCTACAAGAGCCTGCTGTTCATGGCCGTCGGGGTCGTCATCTACCGAACTCGAGAGAACGACCTCTACAAACTCGGCGGCCTCTGGCGTGAGATGCCGCTGACCGCGATTGCCTTCTTCATCGGCGCGCTCTCGATTACCGCCGTGCCCGGCTTCAGCGGCTTCATCAGCAAGGGGATGGTGCTCGACGCCGCCGATCCGAGCTACTACGGTGGCTCGGAGTACCAAGCACTGTACTGGTTGCTGTTCATCGGTGCCATCGGCACGTTCCTCTCCTTTATCAAACTCGGCTACTACGTCTTCTTCCACGGCGAGAGCGATCGCGAGGTCCGCGATTCGAAGCCGGGACAGACGACGGCGATGCTCTCGGTCGGCGGCGCGTGTGTCGTCCTCGGACTGCCAGCGGTCGGTTGGCCGGTCTTCACCGATCTGCTGCCGCTGATTGATGGGACAGGATTCATTGGCCCCGGTGGTGCTGAGCAAACGCTCACGCCGTACAGCATGGGCCACCTGCAGGATGCAGCGATCCTCATCGCCATCTCCGCAGTCGGCTTCAAGGTCATCCGCAAGCCGCTCTCGAAACTCGACTACTCCGACCCGGCACTGATCGTCAACCCCGTGATGTACCATCTCGGACGCGGGACGATGCGCGTCACGACGTGGACGTACGCCACCGTCGACGCTGCTGTCGTTAACTTCGTCACGAGCTGTTACTGGATCGGGAACAATCCCGCGCTGGCTGTCGATGCCGCTGCCCGCCGACTCCCGATGGTCGACGTCGAGGAACGCCGCGCCGCAGACGGCGGTCGTCCATCGACGATCCACCTTCGAACCGGGATCGGCACCACCGTCCTCCTGTTGACGATCCTGTTGACGGTCGTCCTCTGGCTGCTGATTACCTAACGCCGTTTCGCGTTCTCGAGGCGAGACTCGACCGACACTCGAGACACTCGAATCGGTCGTCCGGTCGATGATGGTGAAAATCAATTAGCGGCCGGTGGCCAGACGATCTACTAAAATCAGTACCACGCCGTGACAATTCGGACAGTCAGCGATCCGCGACTCGAGACACCCGGCAGTGTCAGCGATTCTCCGAATGTTCATCGTGCTCGCTCGAGTCGGCGTCGACGATCGGTGAGTACGTTTCCGGGACCGCGATCGTCCGCTCGAGTGCAGATGTACGTAACGCGGGTTTCGATGCTGTGGCTTCGCGCCGGTAGCTGTCGCCGTCGTGATCCCCTCGGACGCCGCGTGGCGTCAGGTAGTTGCCGTCGACGTCGACGTTCGCGTCCTTACAGAGCCGTTTGAGCACTGATCGAGCGCCTTCGGTGGTGATCGCCGGGGGCGCAATCGCGTGTTCGCGGGCGAGCTCACTCGCCGTCGCATCCGCACACAGCGCGTCGATTTCGTCGTCGTCGTAGCCACGCTCTGCCAGCACGTTTTTGACTCGGCGAGCGATCGACGGTGCATGCCGGGTCGGAAACAGCGGCCAGTCGTTGGCCGGTGGATCGAAGACGACCCGGTACCGTCGTAGCGGCGTCCGAGCCGGGCCGGGCAGTGGCACATCCTCGAGTCGCTGGGATTTTCCCAGCACGCGAATCGTGCCCGTATAGAAGTCGACGTCCTCCCACGTCGCCCCGGTGCGGCGCTCGTCGTCGGGGACGCTAAACAGTTCGGAGCCCCGCACGCTCGAGTGGGCGAGCAACGAGACCATCGCGTACTCGCGCAAGCGATTACACCGCTCGTCGTGGTTGTCGGGTGCCGTCGATGCCGCAAGTGTGCGTTCTCGAAGGTAGCGCTCGAGTCGACGGCGCTGGGTCGCCGTCCAGTACTCGCGGCCCGGTCGATCGTCAGCGGTCGGCAGCGTGGCCGTAGCGTCGTCGGTCGCGGCCGGATTCGACTCGAGAATGCCGCCACGAACACACCACGAGAGAAACGCGCGGACAACCGCGTAGTAGGTGCCAGCAGTCGAGGCCGTGTACTCGCCGCGGTCGACTCGAGTGCGTAACTCAGTGGCGTAGGCGTGCATATGCTCGACGTCAAGAACGAACAGTGAGTGGACGTTGTGTTCGGCCTCGAGCCAGTCAGCCCAGCGTCGCAGGATCGATTCGGCGTTAGAAGCGTACGTGCCGGCCCCTCGTCCGTCGGGGTCGCCGACGGCTTTTCGCTGGAGGTACGCATCGACCGCGTCAACGACGGCGACGTCTGTCTCGGAGTCGGTCACGGTTCGATCACCCTGCCGTTCGGTCCGGTATCGACGCCGTGAATCATCTACTCGTACGATACTGGCCCAGCACCCTAAATCTGTGTTTCGGAACTGGGAGTCCGGAAAGAAACTGCTATTCAAATCGCTGGTGATCGAGGTGGACGGACTCCCTGTCGGCTCGGTAGCAATATGCCGTGGACCGCCGTTTTCCTGGCCAGCAGATTGTAGTTAGTAATACCAAAGTTAATGGACAAGATGCAGACATTATTAATACCTATGTTGTTCGCTCTTGTGAAGGACATTGTTGGTGAATCAGAGAACAGTTCGAATGGGTTCTTTCAGAGTGTCTCGTCCGGATTTGCGTAGGATTTTCCGGCGAAGTTCGAAGAGTTTGAGATACGCGGTGAGATTCTTCGAGATGCCTCGATGGGGCGAGAGCCACCGTCGCGCCAGCGACGCGTGGCTCTCGCACGTATTCACGTGTGCGCCTCCATCAACGTACTCGCCTTCGCCGTGAATAACCGCTTCTCGCTGGTACGTTTCGTCCTTCTCTAATGGGTCGTAGGCACGAAATCCGTCGGTATAGACTGTCAGCGACTCCTCCTCGTAGTCATCGAGGAGGAGTCGCACGGTTGATTCGTCGGCGGATTTCGACGGGATGACGTATCGCTGATCGCTACCGCGATAACGAGGACAAACACAGGTGGCTTATGTCCGTCGTAGCTTCCACGTCCACGCTTTGATAGGCCACGCGAGCGCGACGGTCGGTCGCGCCCGCGGCCCTTCTTCCCGGCAGAGACGTAGAACTCGTCGATCTCGACTGGGCCAACGAGATCGATGCGAGGCGCGTCGAGCATTCTGGCGAAGCGCTCGACACGCCGATGAAGCGACCGATACGAGAGATCAAGTTCAGCGTCTAACTGGCGGATACTCGTGTTGAACCGGAGCAACGAGTAGAACGCGAACAACAGCTTCTCGAGGCCGATATTCGCGCACGCAAAGATCGTGCCGGTCCTGTCGCTGAACGTGCGTCCACAATTGTTACAGCGATACCGCTGATACTCTCGATAGCTGCCGTACTTGATCACCGATTCAGACTGGCAGCCGGGCACTGGAGGCCCTCGCGCCAGCGAACCTGCTCCAGCAGGTTCGCGGCGCTCGCCTCCGAACGAAACACTTCAATTGGAAACATAGTCGGGTGATGCTGACGCATCACCCTTGCCCGCTACGCTTTCACAGCGCCAGCTCTGTTCGACCAACAATCTGCTTCCGAAGAGCGAAGTGGCTAACAGTAATCGGGAACATCGGGACAGTTGTGATTCTACTGCTCATTGGACACTCGTTCGTCGCGCTACTCGACGGTGTGTTCAAACCGACTCGAGTTCAGTAAAGTTATAAGTAGCAAATTCGGTTCGACCACAGGTCGGACACATGTCTCGGTGGTCGTCGAACTTTGACCCGCAGTGGCGACATTCATAGAGAATTGTATCTGGGTTGTCTTCATCGGTCCCGTGGCTCTGAAGGAATCGGTGTAAGTATTTGTTTACAGGCATTTTACCCGGACTCCATATTTGTCGTCGATGGCTCTCGGAACCCATCCAACGCGGGGTCACCGGAACTGTTTGGTGAGAACACTGTTACTATGTCTTGGGGGTAGATCGTGGTGTGGCCCTGTGGTGTGAGGACGTCGTCATCACGCTCGACTGCGACCACGAGTGTATCATCATCCAAGATTCCTTCTTCGGCGGCGGCTTGGAGTGTCTTTTCAGCGATCGGCGCACCTTCGTGTACAGTCACTTCGATCACCTCCGCACCGCCAGTGAGGCTGATGTAGTCTGCCAGTGGCTCCAAGCGTCGTCCGTTATCCGGACCATAAGGAGAGTAGGGGAAATGATGGTCCTTCTGCAAGAGGTACTCGTCTTCGATTTCGATGTTTAGGTTCTCAATCTCACGACCGATACGTCTAAGATCCGTCGTGTCAGAGCCGACTGCGAGCACGTGGAGATTTATTCTGCCACCCATCAGTTCCCGTACATTGATCACACCAGGAACGGCACCGAGTTGTCTTGCGGCAGTTTCGACATTTCCGAACGTAGTATGACAGAGAAAGAGGTTCATCAGCGAGTCATCAGCCCGTTCGAAATTAATAGTCGGGTGGTAGCCCTCAATCAGCCCGTGTTCTTCCAGGTTGGCGATTCTGTTTCTGATTGTCGCCCCGGTTACGCCAACCTCCCCGGCTATTTTTGGAGCCGATGCATTCCGGGCGTCGACCATCAATTTGTATATGATCTGCCGATCTATCTGGTCGAGTCGATAGTCTTCTCTCGAGCCACCAGTCATGGGATATTATTCGTGAAGCAAAACCATATACCTGTGGTGTTTTCGAATCCGAAAAGCAAGGAGGGTTTTACACAGCAGCGGTTCTGTCGACGTGAACGGTAGGGCCGTTGAATTTAACTATTCAAGTGATAGCTACGCTCGAGCATGGTCACTCTTTTTTCATCCTCTTGTATGGCTAGCTGTCTGAAGGCATCGTTTATATTTTCGTGTGACGGTCTGCTAGACACTCACACTTCGATCTCAAAATAATACGCCCCTTCTATTTTTGATGTGGAAATATAGTCGGAGGTTTTATGTTTGGTACGGGGATACGATGCTGCATGATTGACTGGCAACAGGGAACCGTGTATTATCGGTGTCCCTTTGCAGGAACTGATGGGGGAGGCCGATAGCCATGAGCGATGACGGCGCAGATCTTGCTCGAGACCTCGGCTTCCTCGAGGCGTACACGCTCGGGTTAGGGACGATGATCGGGGCAGGTATCTTCGTGCTCCCCGGAATCGTCGCGGAGAGTGCGGGGCCGGCAAGCATGATTTCGTTTATGATCGGTGGCGTGGTCGCCCTGCTGGCTGCGCTCTCGTTGTCGGAACTTGCGACGGGAATGCCGAAAGCCGGTGGCAGCTATTATTACGTAAACCACGCACTTGGCAGTTTTTTCGGGACGATCGTTGGCTGGGGGATGTGGGCTGGCCTGATGTTCGCAACGGCATTTTATATGCTCGGGTTTGGTCAGTACCTTCTAAACCAGCCGTCTGACGCACTGCTCGTCGTTCTCGCTGCGGTAACGATGGCGTCACTGCTCGTCGCGGTCAATTATCGTGGCGTCAAAGAGACTGGCTCGTTGCAGAACGTCATTGTCGTCTTGTTGCTCGGATTGATCATCGTGTTTATTCTCGTCGGATTGCTGGCTATCGATCCCGGGCTGTTGGATCCGTTTGCACCCCAGGGTTGGCCGGCTGTCGGTGCAACCGCTGGAACCGTCTTTGTCACGTTCATCGGCTTTGAGGTGATCGCCACCAGTGCCGAAGAGATTGAGGATCCTGGGCGAAACCTCCCGTTATCGATGATCGCAGCTGTCGTGACCCCGACGATCCTCTACGTGCTCGTTATGCTTGTGAGCACGGGGATCCTTGAAATTCCGGAATTGGCAGATTCCGCCGTTCCCGTTGCGACTGTTGCGGCCGCTGCAGCGGGAATGTTCGGTTCGACTTCTGTCGGCGAGTACACCCTTGAGTTTGCGACTGTCGGCTCGCTCGTTATGATCGTCGGAGCGATTCTCGCGACGGTATCCTCGGCTAACGCGTCGATCCTCTCCGCCGCGCGCGTCAACTTCGCGATGGGACGTGATCGAGTCCTCACGAACTGGCTCAACAAGATCCACACGACGTATCGGACGCCCTATCGGGCAATCCTCGTTACCGGCGGCGTGATCCTCGCACTCATCGCGAGTCCATTGCCGATCGACACGCTCGCCGACGTGGCGAGTTTTATGTTTCTTATCACTTACGCCTTGGTTCACGTTGCCGTCATCGTACTCCGCCGAGCGGAGCCAGACGGATATGAGCCGGATTTCGAGATTCCCTCGATCGCTTATCCCATCGTTCCGATTCTCGGTTCACTCGCTTGCCTTATCGTCATGCTACAGATGGCGTGGGAGGTCCAGCTGATCGGCGCCGGAATCGTCGTCGTTGGGATCCTCTGGTATCAGTTCTATGCCAAAGAGCAGGCACTCTCCACGACGCTTATTGGTGAGGCCGTTGCACCGTCTGAGACAACGGTTGACGAGGACGTCTATCGTGTCGTCGTCCCGATTTCGAACCCCGAAACGCAGCAACTGCTCATCAAATACGCAGCGGCCAGTGCCGCGAGTCAGGACGGCGAAACCGAACTCGTGGCTATCAACGTAATCGAAGTCCCGCCACAGATGTCGCCAGCACAGATCGAACTCGAACAAGAGCGGGTTGAGAGCCAACAGGCACTCCTCGAGAACGCTCGTGACGTCGCTGAGGAACTCGATGTTCCAGTCAGAACACGGGCGATTGTTGGCCGTCATGCTGGAGATACTCTTCTGTCAGTCCTCACTGAAGAAAATGCGGATCACGTGTTGCTTGGGTGGAGCGGTGAACGGCGTCGTCGAGATGTCCTCTTCGGTTCGACGATCGACCCCGTCCTCGAGCGCGCTCCGTGTGACGTAACGCTCGTCAAAGATCCGCGCGACTCACTTGGTGACATTGTAACGCTCGCCGGGGGCGGGCCACATGCGCCGGTATCTGCAGCACGCGCCCGTGAACTCATGCGAGCGTTCCCAGAGAGTACACTGACGATGCTAAATGTCCAGCCAGAACCGGATGACGATGACGTCGATCCGGTTGATGTTGGTCGCGAAATGATTGCTGATGTCGCAGCGGCCGGTGGACTTGAGGAACACGAATATGAATCTCAGGTCGTGGTCAGCAACGATCTCAGTGAGACGCTCGTCACAGAAGTCACGGAGTACGATACGGTTTGTGTCGGTGCAACGGGGTCCAGCGCTGTCGCCCAGGCGTTGTACGGATCGATCCCACAGCGTATCGTCGACGAGAGCACTGGAACAGTTCTTATGACACGTGGTGAGCAACGAGCACCGCGAACACTTCGTCAGGCAGTAATCCAGCGGTTAGAACGATGAGACACGCGCTCAAAACTGAACATCGAGCGAATGAAATGAACATCTCGTCGCCGTCAAGGCGTTCAACGATTTGAGGCACTGTAATGAGAAGACAGCTCCGAGTGGACTGGCGGGCAGGGTTGAGCCTCGTTGGAACGGTCCTCGCGGCTCTTTCGCTCGCGTTCGTCGTTCCGATCGTCGTCTCCATACAGTACGGCGCCGAGGATCTGTGGGTGTTCGTGGTATCGATGGTGCTGACTGCCGGGTTCGGCCTCTCTCTTCGACGACTTGACCCCGATCCGACTCCAGGAGCGCGAGAAGCGTTCATGGTTGTTGCGCTCACGTGGCTGTTAGCCTCGGTGTTCGGTGCAGTCCCATACGTTCTCGCTGGCAATGGGACGCTCGCCCACCCGGTCAACGCGTTGTTCGAAAGTATGAGCGGCTTCACGACGACGGGTGCAACCGTGATGGGCGATATCTCCTTTGAGACCCACTCTCGAGAGATGCTGATGTGGCGCCAGCTCACCCAGTGGCTCGGTGGGATGGGTATCATCGTTCTCGCGGTCGCCATCCTCTCGCAGATGGCTGTCGGTGGCGCACAGCTCATGAAGGCCGAAACGCCTGGGCCTGGCATTTCGAAACTGACACCACACATCGCTGAAACCGCTCGAGTGCTCTGGATCGCTTATATTGCACTCACGGTTCTCTTGATGGCGCTTCTATACGGCCTCCACTTGCTCGGTTTCGCACCGAATATGAACGTATACAACGCCATTGCTCATGGTCTCACGACGCTCCCGACGGGTGGCTTCTCGCCCGAATCCCGGAGTGTCGAGGCGTTCTCGCCCGCAGTGCAATGGTTGATCGTCCCGTTCATGTTCGCTGCAGGGGTCAACTTCGTGCTGTGGTGGCACGTCATCTCCGGTGACGCACGAACGCTGTTCCGGGACAACGAGTTCCGGTTTTATTTCGCTGCCGTCACCGTCTTGTCGCTGCTTGGAACGGTAATGCTCTTTCTCGATGCCGCTCTATCGACACCGGAGACCGGTCAAATCGGAGGTCATCTCGAGCGGTCCGCCCGCTATGCGACCTTCCAGATCGCATCCCTGACCAACTCGACTGGATACGCGAATATGGATTTCAACACCTGGAACGGGCCAGCACAGGTATTGTTGTTGTTCACGATGCTCCTCGGCGGCTCGACTGGGTCGACCGGTGGTGGTATCAAGATCCTCCGCTGGCTGGTCATTCTCAAATCGCTCAAACGAGAGCTGTTTACGACGATCCATCCCGAAGCAGTTCGCCCAGTCCGGATGAACGGGAAACCGCTCGACGAGGAAGCGATCCGTGGGATTTACGCTTTTACGCTGTTGTATCTCGCGATCTTTTTCTTCGGTTTTCTCTTGCTCGCTGCGGATGCCACGCGTGTCGGATTCGATATCGGAACGATTGACCTTGTAACTGCATCACTCGCGACGGTCGGAAATATTGGTCCAGGATTCGGTGTCGTCGGGCCAATGGGTGGCTACGTCGACTTCCCCACCAGTTCAAAGCTGCTGCTGATTCTCTACATGTGGATCGGTCGTCTCGAGATCTTCCCTGTTCTCGTGTTGTTGACTGCCGCATACTGGCGCAGTTGACCGTTCATTGGCTACTCTTGAGATCTTCTTAATCGCTCACACATACCTCGTCAAACAGTGATCTGAGAAACTATTTACCTGCCGTCAGTTACGTACAGATATGGGAACCTTCCATCATCTCCTTATCCCGGTTGCAACTGAAGAGGATGCACGGGCGACGTGTGCTGCACTTGAACCGTATCTTGACGACATTGAACGCGTGACTGCAATACACGTTATCGAAAAAGCTGACGGAGCACCCGACAAAGCTCCGTTAGAAAAACGCCGCGAAGATGCATCTGAGATCCTTGCAGTCGTTGATTCACTGCTGAGCGCGTCTGTAGCTGTTGATACACGCACGGTTTTTGCGACGGATATTGTCTCTGCACTCTTTACGGAGGCTGATGACGTGAGTGCAGACGCGGTAGCCTTCCAAGCACGAGGCGGAAGTCGTATTATGCGGCTCCTTTCTGGGGATATAACAAGTAATATTGTTACTGATCCGGCGATTCCAGTTATTTCGTTACCAACCTCACAGTAAGTTTAGTTTCACGGAGTGGTCTGCTGGCAAAACAGATCAAGTTTGTGACTACTACTTACTCGCTCGCTTACGTTCGCTCCTTGATAACAGTGATTAGCGCCTTTAGCTCAGGTCATCTACTATTCTGCCGATTATCTCCTAGTTGTATGTGATAAATATGAATGGTAATAGGTCAAAAGGTTCTGGACTACCAGCACAAGATTACGACGTGGCTCGTCCGCGAGTACGACGCGGTGTTTGTTGAGGATTTGAACGTGAAGGGGATGCTTGAGCAGTCGCATAACGCCCGCAACAAGCAGGACGCGGCGTGGCGACAGTTCATCACACTCCTCGAATACAAGGCCGACCTGTACGGCACTCACGGCGTGCAGGTCGAAGCCCGAGGCACGACGAAGGAATGTGCGTCGTGTGGTGTGGAGACGACGAAGCCCATCTGGGTGCGGGAACACTCCTGTCCGTCGTGCGGATTCGAGACGGACAGGGACGCGAACGCGGTCGTCAGACTACGTCTGACGGGCAGCAAAATCGCGTGCGATTTTGCGACGGCGATGAACGTCCTGCAACGCGGCTTTTCTGAACTAGGGCTGGGATGGCCCGAAGATACGCCCGTGGAGACTGCGCTCCCTACGGACACCCATTCGGTGTCTGCAAAGTGCGTCGTGGAAACGGGAAGCCTCGGGGCTTGACCCCGAGGCGATTCACTGTAGGTAGCCTTCAGACTTGTTAGCGAGCGAGTGGTTTGTAGGAATCTATATCCCAAAGTTGTGATCGTCAGCAGATGGTTCGTATATCGACATATGATGTATCGTCAGCAGTGAGGAGGGAGATATTAGATACAGCCCTCGAGAGTGCGATATTCGCCACTTCAGCCGAAAATAGGGGGTACTTTAGATTAGACGAGTAATCTAAAGTACTCTTTTCGACCGCGACGCCGTCCGGTCATCGGAGACGATCCGGGAATGATACCCCACCGACCGCGCGATCAGGATGGATGTTGGTGGCTGATCTTCTCGGCGTACTGGCTGGGGACGGGTATCCCACAGTCCTTGCACTTCCAGCTCCGTGTCGTGAGCCCAGGCTCTTTCTCGAGATCCTGTTTGAATTCCAGAAGCGCGCCACAGTGACACCTGTAGGTCGTCTGGGTCATACAGTATCGTCCTTGAGGAACACGTGCGTAAGTAAGCTACCATGCCCCGAAGGGCGTGGCATTCAGCGTGGACTCCCGTTCTAACCCGTCAAAGGGGTAGGCGAATACTCGCCGTTCACGTTCAACGTCCCGCTGTTCAAGCGCACGCCTACGGGTGCGCCTCCACGCCCAGACTTTTGCTGGTCGCGGAGATACTTCAAGCCGATATTCTTCGCGGCGTTGTAGTCCGCGTGAACATCGTACCCGCACTTCAGACAACCGAACTCGTCCTGTCCGTTGTTGTGTGGACGATTATCCTCGTGTGTGAACCCACACTTCGAGCAACGCTGACTCGTGTACGCTGGATTGATTTGTTTCACCTCAAGCCCTTCCGACTCGGCTTTGTACGTGACGTACCCGAACAAACGGTGGAACGCCCACTTGTGAACTGCTTTCGCGTGCGGTAAGCGTTCGCGGATGCCTTTGAGTTGCTCGAACACGATATGCGTACAGTCGTTCTCAAGAGCTTCCTCGACGAGTTCGTTCGAGATGGTGTGAAGCAGTTGTTCGAACCGCCCCGTTTGTTTACGACCGACTCGCTGAACGTTCTCGTGTGCCCACCGTGTTCCAATCTGTTGGAGGTCGCCTCGACGTTTCTCGTACTCTCGATTCCAGTGGTTGAGTTCGCCGCCGGTCCAGAACTTGCCGGTTGAGGTGGTTGCGATGTTTGTGATGCCGAGGTCAACACCAAGGACGGAGACGTGCTTGGAGTCGTCTGTGTCGGCCTCATCGTTCTCCACGGCGGGCTTTGTCCGCACGTGAAGGTAGAAACAGTCCTCAACTGTATCGTAATGGAGTGTAGCTCCCTTCACTCCGTAGTCATCGTTGAACAGGTACGCCGAGTGTGGCGTGTCACGTTGTTCATCAGGGAGGACGAACTCTGCGGTGACTCGACCGCCGATGGTGGCGAGTGTGCAGTGATCTTCGTTGACGGTGACGGTTCGTGCGTCGTAGCTGGCGAACCGCGAGGTGAACTCGGGTTTCGAGGCTTTTTTGCCTTTCTTCCAGCGTTCGACGACACCTTTGACGGCTTCTGCGGCACGGTTTCGCGCGGCTTGCACGAGGTTGGCCGGAAGTGGTGAGTCGTCTCGAACGTCGTAGTAGGTGAGGTCGTGGAGTTTCTGTTTACTGGTGATTTTCCAGTCAGGTTCCCACGCTACGTCTACAACGTGGTTGGCGGCGTCGAGGAAGTGGTCGATTGTCTGGTGGAGGAGGTCAGCGGCACTCTTGTCCACATCGAGCTTGATGGGGACGGTTCGAGTGCTTGAGTCTTCCCCCATCTGTGTTTCATATGTAGGCGCCCGTATTTATATTTGTTTGGGTTGGCGTGGGGAGTCGGCCTGCTATCGAACGCGGTTTGTTTCATCGTTGTCGGCTTCCTCCCGCGCCTGAAGACGCGGGTTTCCGCCTTGCATTCATTATGATGTGCCAGCGACGGCCATGTAGCCGACAGACACAACGGTTACGACAGCACCCACCGTGGATGAAACCAATGACCGAAACACAGCACCGAATTCCGGTGGTCGATGGTGAGGCTGTCGCTGCCGTCCACCACGAGGCACCCGGAGACGACTGGATCGTCTTCTGTCACGGCTTTCTCAGCGACAAGACCGGGAGCTACGAACATCGGTGTCAGCGAGCCGTCGAAGAAGGATACAACGCCGTCAGGTTCGATTTTCGCGGCTGTGGTGAGTCCGATGGCCAGTTCGTCGACCAGACACTCAGCGCGAAACTCGCTGATCTGCGTGCTGTCGTCGATCAGTTCGGTCCCGCATCGTACGTACTCTTTGGCTCGAGTTTCGGCGGCAAGGTCGCGTTTCACGCCGCTGCCCAGGACGGTCGTGTCGACGCGGTCGCGACGCGGGCACCGGTGACGTATAACCGGGTGTTTGATGCGTATCGGCAGGCCGTCGAACGCGATGGCGAGTGTCAGTTCGATACCGGTGACCGAATCGATAGACGATTCTTCGATGATTTCGACACCTACAGCTTCGCAGCCATCGACCTCGACATCCCGCTCGCATTCTTTCACGGCAGCGATGATGCCGTCGTCGATGTCGCTCACAGCTTCGATGCAGCGGCACAGTTCAAAACGGACGTCCTCCTCGAGACGTTCGCATCGGAAGGCCACCGGTTCTCGAGGGAAGCAGAAACACGGCTGCTCGAGCGACTGTTTCACTGGCTCGAAACGCAGTGAGGGCCCAAGGACACGACCCACGCAGACAGTTTCGCCACTGCGGCACTCCATTGATAAATCCTATTATGCGATATGATACTGCAGGCCCTGTCCTGGAACGACGGACAGACGCGACTCAGTCACCGAGGAGATGTTCGGCTTCACACGCTGCCAGCTCAGATCGAGGGACGGAACGGGATTTTCTCGTTCAGAAAAACCGGACCGTTTTTGATAGCCATGCCGGAACGATGAGCTAACAGTGAGTGAGGATACTGATCTATCAACTGTGCTTGCCGTCCTCGATGACGAGTACGCACGCGAAATCCTCACCAATACGAGCATCGAACCAATGTCTGCCAGTACCCTGAGCGAGCGGTGTGATGCGTCCCTGCCGACGATCTACCGGCGCCTCGAGCGCCTCGAGGAGTGTCACCTCGTCACAGAAGAGACGGAACTCGCACCTGACGGCAACCACTTCAGCGTCTACAGCGCGAACCTCGATCGACTCGAGTTGTCTCTTGAGGACGGCTCGTTTGCCCTCGAGTTGACGTATCGCGATGAGGACGTCGCCGACAAATTCACCCGACTGTGGGAGGGGATGCGATGAGCCAGAACGTCGTTCGGATTGACGAGGCACCCCTGTTCGAACTGCTGACGGTTGCGAGTCTCTTCCTGGTTGCACTGATCGGGACGATTATCGCCTATCAGGCTTACCGAGGCTATCGGCGCAACGACGCGTCATCGATGCTCTATCTCGCCGTCGGCTTGCTCTTGTTGACCCTTTGCCCGTTCCTGATCAACGTGGCAGTCACGACGCTCGTCGGGGCAGAACAGGTTGTAACGGCGTTTCTCGAAAACGTGAGTCGGTTAGCTGGGCTCGTCGCGATCATGTACTCGCTGTACGGGCAGCACTAGGGAGCCACACATCTCCACGGTGTGTGAAACTGATAGGGAGTGACAACGCAACTCATAGTTTGATATCCTTTCTCTCGTGTAGTTGAGAGATTGGAACTGATGAATACAAAGCGCGAATGTGGCACAGACTGGGTGCCGAATTCGACCGTTTAATTTAGCTCGTGTATTGTCTCCTGCAGTAAGTAGCGAACAAGAAGACTAATGACAAGAGACTTTAATCACTCAACTAATGCCCTCCACCCGTCGACGGTTCTTGATTGGCAGTACTGCCACGATCACACTGCTATCCGGGTGTAGTTATTTCGGCGAGGATTCGGCCACGATAGCCCAGCTGGAGGTTGAACTCGCAAACGGTACATCCGATCATCAGATGTTTCATTACGCCGTTGAGACGTCGAAGGGAGTTGACGACTGGGAATCTCATGAAGTGGAGCCACAGACTCGTGAGCCCGTCATAAGAGAAACACCGGGGGATTTCGATCCGATTGGAATTCACGGTGTCGTCGATGATCGCCCAACAAGCGGTGAGCTAATCGGAATTGGAGGGGCCGAAACCGGGGAAATCTGTCTTCGTATTCTCTTCGAGTACGGGGTGTTAGGTGAAGATTCATCGTTCTTAGAAAGCTCAAATATACGCTGTGAGTAATATGGTTCGAACTTGCAGAGTTGGTCCATTGAATTCGATGTGAAGCAAGTAGTGTCGATGTGCTGCATCTATCCTCTAAGTCTTGCACGTCGACTTTACCAGATCCATGATCTGCCACACTGGAATGTATGCTGATGGACACTAATTCCTCTGAGTACGGTCGTCAGCGCATGGGGAAGCAGTTCGACTCTCGAGAGTCGGGTACCGGTCGACACTCGAGTCGGTGTGGGCCGAAGCGGAGTTTCGGGGATTGCTGGATGGTCGGAAACCTGACGGACCGACCGCGGAGGTGGGAGGGTGCGGTCGGCCGTCGAGTGGGATGTGTCCAGCGACGATCGGTGGGGATGATCCAACTGGGCGGGTCACGCCGTGCCGAGTCGGGACGATTGTCCCCAGCCACTGCTTTCGGCTGGCACCTAATAGAGTCACAAGCGCGTTTTCTGACCTGGAAAATCCACGTCCTGAGACAGGCCGTATCGACTGTCACATCGAAGGTCGGCGCTCGAGAGGCACAGCCAGTCGAACCGCCCACAGCTTCTTTGGACTGCCGTTCGAGAACCCGATATGCATTATTTCGCCGGCACTGCATCCGTCCACACGACGGCAGCGATCTGTGACTACCTCGACGAGCGAGCGACCGCAACAGATACCGTGACAGTTGTCGCCGTCACGCCACCCGGCGACCCGACGGCACGACGAGATGCTCAAGAGGCGCTAAACGTTGCCCCCGTTCGGCTCGCGACCGTTGGCGAAATCAACACAGAGCTTCGCGAAGACGATGGCGAGCCCGCCGAGGTCCTCCTCGAGACTGCAGCCGCGGCCGATGTCGACGAGCTCGTCATCGCATCCGTCGATGGCATCTCCAACGAGTCGGCAGCGGTCGGATCGACTGCACACGCTGTGCTCGAGGCAGCCACACTGCCGGTCGTCGTCGTTCCTGGCCCCGAGTTGTGATCGACTGGTCGGTCTGTCGTCGCCGCAATACCGGTGTAGCGACGAGTCCGACTACTCGGCGACGAGAACGGAGGTCTGTGCCTCTCTCGAGACCTGTTCGGAGACGCTCTTTCGGAAGAATCGTTCGATACCACGGTGTCGGCCCATGACGATCAGGTCGACATCGTGGTCGGCAGCGTAATCGAGGATCGCTTGATGCCGAAGCCCGTGGACGACTGTCGTTTGAACGTCGTCGATTCCGGCCTCCGCTGCCTGGGTTGCAACGTACTCAACGGCTCGCTCGCCGATCGGCTCGAGATCTTCGAACGCCATTCCGGGTGCGATTTCGGCAGAGTTGATAACGTACAGCGCGTGGATGGAAGCACCGTGAACGCGTGCGAGTTCGATCGCCTCTTCGATCGCTCGCTCGGTGTTCGGCCGGCCGTCGGTCGGAACCAAAATCGTATCGTACATGGCCCGTTCTTTGACGACGGCCGAGAAAAACATCCCGCAACAGTCGGATCCTGGATGAGACGAGTTTGTCGGTCTCGATGAGTTTTCCTTGCCGAACGAAAGTGTGGTGTGTCAGCGGCGCACTCGCGCGTGCTTGCCGCTTTGGTACAAATACGGGCGTGAAAGCGACTTGCATTTGCAAGGCGTGTCGAAACCAGTCGCTGCGTTGCACAGGCATCTATGAAGGTCGTCTACAAACCCGGCAACGCCTACGAAGAGATCAACTGCTTCGATTTTCGTGAGTATGAACACGGCGTCGTTCTCCACAACGAGGCCGGATACAACATCGGCTACGTCCCTCACGAGATTCTGAGTCATATCGAGCCCCATCCGGGTGAACGACTCGAGTTCAAAGATGGGCAGCCACCTGAGCCAGCCTACGACGACGACGAGTAGCGCTGGTCGCGATCAAAGTCTGCACACCAGATCACACAAGGATTTCACACTGAGTGCTCCATCGATACGGTTGGGAGGACAATACGACTGAATCGATAGGACGATACTGTGGGCCGCGTGAGTAGTCCCCACGCGGATGACACGAACCCTTCTCGTCGCAGGGACTGCAAGCCACGTCGGAAAGTCGACAGTTGCCGCCGGCCTCTGTCGGCTGCTCGTCGATCGGGGCGTCTCGGTTGCCCCGTTCAAAGCACAGAACATGAGTAACAACGCTCGCGTCGTCGTCCACTCCGAGGCCGACCGGACTGACAGCGACCGCGCACGTACTGTCTCGAGCGACGACCAGTGGGGCGAAATCGGCGTCTCACAGTTCGTCCAGGCGCGAGCAGCCCGCATGACGCCGACGACGGACTGCAACCCAGTCCTTCTCAAACCCCGCGGCGACGGAGAGAGCCAGCTCATCGTCCAGGGGCGGGCCTACGAGCACGTTCCCGCAGGCACGTACTACGAGGAGTACTGGGACGAGGCACGCGCTGCAGCCGAAGACTCATACCAGCGACTCGCGGCCGACCACGACGTCGTCATCGCCGAAGGAGCCGGCAGCATCGCCGAGATCAACCTCCACGACCGAGATCTCGCGAACGTCGAGACCGCCCAGTTTGCCGATGCCGAGATCCTCCTTCTGGTCGATATCGAACGCGGCGGGGCATTCGCCAGTCTCTACGGCACCATCGAACTGTTGCCCGACTCACTGCGCGATCGCATCGCAGGTGCGATCATTACGAAGTTCCGGGGCGACCCGACGCTGCTCGAGCCAGGAATCGAAGAGATCGAATCGAAAACCGGCGTCCCAGTTCTGGGCGTGCTCCCCTACGATGATCCCGGCCTCCCCGAAGAGGACAGCGTCGGGCTGCCGTCGACGAGCGAACGTGGCGTGTTGGGTGACGACGACGGCGTCGCCGACGACCGCCGGATAACGATCGCCGTTCCCCGACTGCCACGAATCTCGAACGCGACAGATCTCGAGGCGCTCGCGGCGGAGCCCGGCGTCTCAGTCGTGTTCATACCGGTCGAAACCGGTCCGACGAGCCGCGACAAGCGATTGCCGGACGATCCGCTCGCGGATCTCGACGCGGACGCAGTCGTGCTTCCGGGCACAAAAAACACCGTCGACGACCTCCTGGCCCTCCACGAGATCGGGTTCGGCGAGGCACTCGCCGACTTCGACGGCCCAATCGTCGGCATCTGTGGCGGCTATCAGCTACTGGGCGAGCGGATCACCAACGCCGCCCTCGAGGGAACAGGTGAAGATGACGTCGTCGACGGACTCGGGCTGTTGCCCGTCGAGACGCGGTTCGAGGGTACCAAACACGTCGAGCAGACGACGGTGCCTGTCGACGGCGCGACACCGTTGCTTGCGGGCGCAGACGGCCCCGCTTCGGGCTACGAGATCCACGCCGGTCGAACGCGGACGCTCGAGGACATTGATCGGCCACTCGGCGAGTCGAGTGCGGCCCACGGACGGGTCCTTGGAACGTATCTTCACGGCCTGTTCGACAACGAGTCGGTTCGGACAGCATTTCTCGAGGCTGTCGCTGCGGACGCAGGGAAAGAGTGGCCTCCAAAGGGCGAGCTTGAGGGCGATGAGAACGCACAGCCAGAGGCCGGCACGACGCCGTATGACCGCGCTGCAACGCTCGTTCGTGAGCACATTGATCTCGAGGCGCTCGGCGAGCCGTTCGCGGCGGATGCGAAAACAGACGGTCAGTAGCAGTCAGCTGCCTGGAATGGCCTACGCGGACTGGCTGCGGTAGGTTCCGAGCAGTTCCTCGAGGATGATACACTCCTGGTCGGTCGGCTCATAATGCGTGTCGATGAACCGTTCTGCGGCCTCGAAGTCTCCACGAAGCCCGTGTTTTCGGATCGTGATCACGGCATCGAGAAAGAAGGTGCCGCCGTCAGTCCCCAGCGCCTTCGCGTGATCTTCCTGAGTGATATCGAGTTCGGACTTGATCTCGTCGAAGTTGAACGTCTCGACAGTATGATCGTCGGTGATCAGCGTCAGAACGTACTCTGCAGAGAAGCGGTAGAACTCGGATTTGCTCTCGAACATACCGTCGTCGACGAGGGAATCGATCTCTTCGACGACCTCGTCGGGATATCTGACGGTATCTTTCGCCATACCGAATACTGTTCGCTACTGACTCATTATTGTTTCGAAGAACTGTTTACTAGTAGACAGTTGTGCGTGGGAGATCAATCTATGGACGCATCCGTCCGTCGCAAGTGGGTCCAGCAGGAGCAAGCGCCTCAAAACGCTCGAGACAGCCTATAGCCTGCAAGAATGGCGTATTAATCGGACAGACCAGGCCGTTGCAACTACCTACAAATTTATTATTTATCATGCGCAAGTAGAGCGCGCAATGGCAGACGTAGATGAAATCCGCGAGCAGATGATCGACGCGTTCGAAGGAGCCGACTACCCAATCTCGAGTCCGATGGATCTCGTTCCGGCACTGCCGAACGGGCCCGGGACGAAATTCGAGTCTGGCGACTTCTCGGTCACGGCAATGGAACTGAACACAAAAACCTCCGGTGGCGACTTCCCCTACGACGATCCCGAAACGTTCGTCGACGACATCATCGAGGACCTCAAAGAGCAGGGCGAACTGTAACCCAGTTCGCCACACAGCGAGTGGCCGGCTGCGAGCCCAGCCGACCGGAAAGCGAGCGTAGCGATTCAGTTTGGCCTCACGTAACAGCTGCAACCAGCACCAGACTGGCCAGATCCGCGTGTTTTCGGACGAGTAGTACGTCACGAGAGCTGAACCGTCCACACAGTGAACACGGTGTAAACGGTCTACACTGTGTGCTGATGTTCTCGCCACCAATCTTCCAACTATACACAGACAACGAAAGTATCGACGCCGAAAACCGCTGTGTCGCAATCAAAACGTGGGATCTTGTGCCAGCTCACCGCTCCAGCACGAAGTTGCTCCCTGGGTCGGCTGCTGACTCGAGGACGACCGTCTCGCCAGCAGTCATCGAATCGCCGACATCGACAGCGACGTCCTCGAGGTCCACTGTAGGTGGAAAGAGCAGATCGACACGACTGCCGAATGCGATGTGACCGAGTCGATCACCGCGGTCGACGTCGTCGCCGCGTTCGGTGTAGGGGTGGATGCGTCGGGCGAACGCCCCAGCGATGAAGGTGACTTCGGCATCGCTCGTTGGTTCATCCTGATTCTGTGTCGTGTCCGTGGCTGGCTCCGCAGCCGCAGGTAGATTCGGTGACGCCGTCTCGAAGCGGACGTGAACCCGTTCGTTGCGATCTGACTCTTTCGAGAAGGCGGGACGGTTTGCACCTGAAACGTGCTCGACGTCGGTCACCGTGGCGTCGAACGGCGCACGGATGACGTGAACGTGCCAGACGTTCATGAAGACGCCCAATCGAACGCGGTCGCCTTCCTCGCGGAGCACGGAGACGGTCCCGTCGGCAGGTGAAACCACACCAGTCGGTGGCGGCGTTCGCTCGGGATCACGAAAGAACGCAAGCGTCCCAGCACTGGCTGCGAGTGCAAGGAGGCTCGCCGTCACGCTAAACACGAGTGCAAACGGCGCAACGAGCAGGGGCAAAATGGCATACTTCCAGGCCCCCGGCGCGAATTTCATGTTCCAATAGACGCAATCGGTTCGTATGGCCGTTACGATGGAGCACGCCAGCGTCGGTTCGATTCAAGTGGCCCGTTGGGCACCCTCGGCAGGTTGAAGCGTAAACGAGAACGTCGATCCGTCGCCGGGTTCGGAGTCGACCCAGATCTCGCCGCCATGGCGCTCGACGATCCGCTGACAGAGCGCGAGGCCGATTCCCGTCCCATCGTACTCCGAGCGACTGTGGAGTCGCTGGAACACCTGAAAGATTTGCGTGGTGTCCTCAGGGTCGATACCGATTCCCTCGTCACGGACCGAAACTGTCCACACCGAATCAGTTCGCTCGGCATCGATGTGGACCTGCGGTAGGTCGTCGCCGCTGTACTCGATCGCGTTCGACAGGAGGTTCTGGAACAACTGCCGGAGCTGGCCGGCGTCACCCTGTACCTCGGGCAACGATGCCGCCGTAATCTCGGCGTCGTGCTGGTCGATCATCAGTTGCAGGTCAGTCAGAACATCCTCGAGTATCGCATCGAGGTCGACGGCTTCGAGCGGCGCGCCTTTCGAGTCGATCCGAGAGTACTCGAGGAGTCCGTCGATCATGTCGCGCATCCGTTCAGCGCCGTCGACGGCGAACTGGATGAACTCTTCACCGTCGGAATCGAGTTCGTCGGCGTACCGACGCTCGAGGAGCTGGAGATAACTCGAAACCATCCGCAACGGCTCCTGCATATCGTGGGAGGCCGCGTAGGCGAACTGCTCTAACCGCTCGTTCGAGACCTCGAGTTCGGCGACCGTGTCGTTGAGTCGGCGCTCGTACGCCTGGCGTTCGAGTGCCGTCGCGATAATCGTCACAGCACTCTCGAGAAAGTCGACGTCGTGGCCGGCGAACTCCCGTTCGGTGGTGCCGTAGACGGCGAGGACACCCGGCGAGTCGGTCGTCGGTCCGATCGGAACGCCGATGCCACTCCTGATGCCGTGGGCGGTCAGTGCAGTCGAATCGGGAACCCGAGAATCGGTCTCGAACGATTCGACGACGATCGGTTCGCGTGCGGCAAGCGTGGCGTCGGGCAGCGAGTCAGTACTCGAGCGCTGGATTTCAGTCTCGAGGACAGCATCGTCACAGCCAACGTGTGAGCGAACCCGGAACGCGTCGTCGGTGCCATCCGTCTCGGCGTCGTAGACGACACAGCACTCGAGATCCAGTGCCGCAGCGACCAGCTCAGTCGCGTTCTCGAGGAGGGCATCGGTATCCCTGTTCTCGAGTGCGTGTCGACCGAGGTAGGCGATCGACTCGAGTTGGGCGACCTTCGCCTTAAGCGTTCGTTCGGCCTCCTTTCGCGGCGAAATATTACGGAACAGCCCCACGAAGTAGCGGTCGTCATCGTACCAGAATTCGTTGAGCGACACCCCAAGTGGGACCTCGTGGCCCGCCTTGTGTTGGCCCGGAAGTTCGACGTACGTCCAGTTTATTTTCTTCTCGCCGGTCTCGAGATACTGCTGTAACGCGTCGATGTGGGCCTGTCGAAGCCGTGGCGGGATGATCGTGACCTTGCTGGAGCCGACCAGTTCGTCGGGTGTATGCCCGAGAATGCGTTCGACAGCGGGATTGGCATACTGGATGTCACTGTTCGTATCCAGAACGATGATCCCATCGGGGAGCGCCTCGGCGAGCGCCTGAAACGTCCGCCCGTACGTGAACTCGGACGACGAGACGGATTCCGTCGGCGTTGCTCGACGGTTGACGAGGCCGACGATCCGTGACTCGTCGCCGTCAGTCCCGACGCGCTCGAGATGGATCTCGACGGAACGTCTCGTCTCCACACTGGTTCGAATCGAAACTGTCGTTGAGACCGGGCTCGCCGCGTCGTCGGCAACAAGTGACTCGAGCGACGGGAGATCGTCCTCGACGAGCGTCGAGAACGTGGTTCCACGCAGCTCCGGGCGGCTGTACCCGGTCAACGACACGAAGGCGTCATTGGCGTCGATGATCGTGCCGTCCGCGTGCATCCAAACGCTGGCGATACCCGCCGCTGTGAGGAGCGATCCCCTCTCGTGGTCGGAGAGGCTCGACCCATCGCTGTGGTCCGTATTTCCGGCAGAGGGAGGCGGACCGAATTCCATTGCGCATGATTGGCTTGTCGCCATCATAAGGGCTGGGTTCACCGGAAAGAACACTCTCGTTCAGCAGTGATACCGTCGGTTAGTTATGATACTGCCGGACAACACGATTCACGCACCGATCGCACGCGAACGATCGTTGCCGGGGGCAACGAGCCGTGAGACGCGGTCGGCCGGTTACTGACCGTTGTCTGGCAGTCTGACCGTCGCAGCCGCCTCAATCCCAGAACGATTGGGTTCTGGCATACTCGCGTTCTTTCGAGAGGATGTCGCGATAGAACTCGGCTTCATCCTCTCGGAGCTTGTTGATGATCCGGGCAGCGTTGTGTGGGCCAACACCGCGAGCAGCCATCGCGATAACGGCCTGTCTGCCGTGGCTCTGAACGAGGCTCGCGCTCCGATACGCGCGTTCGGTCATCGACGCCTGTTCGTCGTCTTTTTCCTCGGCGCGGACCGCCTGGACGACCTCATCGGCCCACGGGTTCAGCGACGCGATCCGAGTGGAGCCACAGTCGGGACACTCGGGCTGGTCAGCGACGCGTCTGACCTTCGTTTTCGCCTGCCACTCGGTGCAGTGGGTACAGAGCAGAATGATTCGGTCGTTTTGCAGCCGCTCTTTGACCGTCTTGATCACGCTTGCGTCCGCGTTTTCGGGTGCCAGAAGCTCTTTGCCGCTGGATCGACCACCCTGACCGACCGGCGTTCGGCCCCGATGAGTGACGAGCTCTAGCTCGTCTGACTGGAGTCGCTCGAGAACGTCACTCGCCCGGTCGACATCGAGATCCTCGTGAAACACCTCACGGACCGCCTCCTCGTACATGGGCGTGTCCTCGAGCGCTGCCAGCAGGCGCTCGTTCGACAGTCGCCCGGAGCCGGCGTTCTGCCAGCGTTTGAGCGCGCCGAATTTGGCCGACACCTGTGCGAGACGGAACGCAAGCGCATCCGAGCGCTTGAGTCCGAGTTCAATGATCGCCTCGACGTGGTCGGGATCGGTGTCTTCGAGGACGGCCAGCACGTCACTGGTCGCGACCGAGGTCGGCACCTCGAGTTCGATCCGGTAGGGGTCCGTCTCGAGACCCACGGACGAGCCAGCCTGCTGGCCGAGCAGCGAGGAGAGCACGCGACCGAGCGTCTCGTTTATCATGTGTCCAAACGGCGCGTTCAGGACGATGGTTCGGCCCTGACGCTCGAGGACGAGCCGATCCACCGTCGGCATCGGTGCCTCGGCTTCGAGCTGGCGCTCGAGTTGTCCGCAGGCTTCGGTGAGCGTGTACTCGTCGGCCGGGTATCGATGGGCGAGTTCCCTCGAGACGGCTCCAGCGTCAGCGCCAGCCGACAGCTGTGGCTCGGCCACCGCGCGGATCTCACCGACTTCGCCGGCGACGGCCGCAGGGACGGGGATCTCCTGACCGGTCCAAGACGGCACCTCCCCAGCGGGATCCTCGATCGGACTGACTTTCACGCGACACTCCTCGTCGTCGATTTCGGCGATGCGCCACATCTCGCCACGCTGGATGAACACCTCGCCGGGCTGGGCGAAGTTGACCACGAACCGCTCGTCTAACGTCCCGATCTGGGTGCTCGAGGCGATGTCGTGGACCTCGTAGGACTCCTCGTCGGGGATCATCGAGAGATTGGCGTAGACGTACTGCCAGGTGCCGCCTGTGGCCCCAAGAGAGTCTTCGCTTTCATCGAACCAGACGATTCGATTGCGATGCAGTTCCGAGACGACCTCGCGGAACGTTTCTTCGGGAAGGTCACGGAACGGGTACGCGCGCGTAACCGTCTCGTAGGCCTCGCAAAGCGGTGTCGAGCCGCGGCTCTGGACGAACCCCGGAATCTGGTTTGCGACCACGTCGAGACTCCCCTCGTGGATCGCCGCCGGTTCGACCTCGCCATCTCGAGCCCGGCGGGCGATCGCAACCGCCTCGAGCGTGTCGTCGGGCCGGGTCGTGACGATGGTCCCACTCGAGACCGCGTCTTGGCGGTGGCCTGCACGCCCGATTCGCTGGAGGAGTCGAGTCACCTGGCGGGGACTCTGATACTGAATCACGTGGTCGACGCGGCCGACGTCGATCCCCAGTTCCATCGAGGACGTACAGAGTAGGCCCTCGAGGTCGCCGGCTTTGAACCGGTCTTCGACATCGATTCGGGCCTCCTTCGAGAGTGAGCCGTGATGGACGCCGATCGGTAAGTCGAGTTCGGTGAATCTCGAGCCAAGTGCTTCCGCCGTCTGACGCGTGTTGACGAAGATCAGTGTCGACTCGTGTTTCGCGACGAGGTTCCGGATCAGTCGAACGTGGCTGGCCGTGTCGGGTTCGGTCATCAACTCGCCCGCCAGCCGTTCGTCTTCGTCGGTGATCTCGGGTTCGCGGACGGTGACGTCGATGTTGCTGCCGACGTCGATCTCCCGGATCTCGCAGGGTCGACCCCCAGTAAGGAACTGGCCGACTTCGTCCGGATCGCCGACCGTCGCCGAGAGGCCGATTCGCTGGATCGGCCCCGCCAGATCCTGCAAGCGCTCGAGGCCAACGGCGAGTTGGGCGCCGCGTTTTGACGCCGCGAGTTCGTGGACCTCGTCGATCACGACGTGGGAGACGTCCTGTAGGGCCCCCCGCAGGCGTTCCCCGGTGAGCATCGCCTGGAGGGTTTCGGGCGTCGTCACCAGCACGTCCGGTGGGTTCTCCGCTTGCTTCCCGCGCTGGTACTGGGTCGTATCGCCGTGACGGACGTCGACCGCGAGGTCGAGGTACTCGCCCCACCACTCGAGGCGTTCGCGCATGTCGCGGTTGAGCGCCCGCAGCGGAGTAACGTAGAGCGCGCCGAATCCCTCGGGTGGGTCCTCGAGCAGGTGATCGAAGACCGGCAACATCGCTGTCTCGGTCTTGCCACTTCCAGTCGGCGCGATCACGAGCGTCTGCTGGCCGGCCGACAGCGGCGGAATCGCCAGTTGTTGTGGTGGCGTCGGCCTCGAGAAGCCGCGTTCAGAGAGCGCCCCACGAACCGTCGATCCGAGGTGCGTAAACGCTGCGACATCCCCGTCAGTCATCGAAACGCGTTAGGGACGAGAGGCGGATAAACACCACGTTCTGTGCAACTCGAGCGGCTGAAGGCGAGAGAGCAGCGGCTGCAATCGATACGGCGCGGCGTCGTCTGCGCTGTCGACCTCACTCCTCGTCGTCGGTGCTGTCGCTCTCGGCGTCGGGTTCGGACGGCGAGTCGGTATCGACTTCGTCGACGAGTTCCTCCGCGACGTCCTCGTCGACTGCCATCTCGCCCGGTTCCGCCGGTTCCTCCTGAACGTCTGATTCGGCACGCTCGGCGATTTCGTCGGCCGAGCGCTCGCCGTCAGTGTACTCGGCGTTCGTCTCCGCGTCGTCGATCACATCGTCGTCATCGTCGGCCGTCTCTGGTGGCGACTCGGCGTCGGATTCGGGGTCGTCGCTCTCGGATTCCCCGATCGGAATCGTCGCGACCTCGTCGGCCCGATCCAGTGTCTCGGTCGCAGCCTGGGTTGGGTCGTCCGGGACCGCATCCGTGGCTCGGTCTCGCATCTCGTCGATGGCGTCATCGCTTGAGCCACGCACTCGAGCGACGATGTAGGCGACAAGGAAGACACCGACCGCGATCAACAGATATCTCCCGAGGCGACCGCCTAACGAGCGCCCGGCCGCTGACTCCGTCCTGAACGCCGGTACTGCTCCGCTGTCAAGAGCTGTTCGAACTCCCATTACGTGGTCTCCCACGTCGGCCGGGAAGTGCGTTGGGGGGACTCGAGTCGGCAGTGACCGACCGGGGTTGAGAAACAGCCACTCGAAAGGCGGACGACGAACACTCAAGGACATCGACAGCGGCCTCGAGTCAGGCAGACGACACCGTTTGTTACACGACGTTTAGATATTGCATGTAATTTCTTTGATCACCGACTGGTTGAATTCGGTTCGAAATCTGGCACGAATGTTATTTGCGGACCAATATCTATTCATGCGTGTACTCTGAATTGTCATCGTACAGCATGGCAAGCGAGATTACACCACAGGAACTTCCCGAGCCACGATACGAGTACGGGGCTGATGACCACGTATTCGTCGAGCTCGCGGAGGAAATGAGTTTTACTGCAAATTTTAAGGCGATGGCGATTACCCAACAGGTCGCCGAGCGAGATATTGACGGGATCATCGAGAACTGTCCGGCCAACGCCTCCTACATGCTTCGCATCGATCCCGGCGTCATCCATCCGGACGACGTAATCGCGGAACTCAAAGCGATCGAATCGGAACTGGACATCGAGAACTACGAGTGGGACACCCGCGTCATCGACATTCCCGTCCTGTTTGAGGATCCATGGACCCACGAGACGCTCATGGAGTTCCGTGACCGCCATCAGGATCCGGACGGGACCGACCTCGAGTATTCAGCCCAACTCAACGGGTTTGACGACGTCGAAGCGTTCCTCGATGCGTTCGTCTCGGCACCGCATATGGTCACGATGGTCGGGTTCGTTCCGGGGCTGCCGTGGTGTTTCCAGATGGTACCACGAGACCAGCAACTCGAGGTGCCCAAATACGTCGAGCCACGGACCGACACGCCGAGCCGTGCGGTCGGCTTCGGTGGTGCGTTCTCGGTTATCTACCCAGTACAGGGTGCTGGAGGGTATCAGCTGTACGGTCGGACCCCTGTCGAAGTGCTCGACGTCGACCAGCAGTTGGCCGACTTCAGCGACTCGATGGTGTTGCCAAACCCCGGCGACATCCTGAACTACAGACGGATCGACCGCGAGGAGTACGACGCGATCCGCGAGGAGGTCGAGGCCGGAACGTACGAGTACACCTACGAGCGCGTGAACTTCTCGACTGAGGAGTTCTTCGAATCGCCACTCGAGTACAACGAACAACTCACGGAGGAAATCGCATGATCACCATTCAGGAGGGCGGGATCGCGAGTACGGTACAGGACCGCGGGCGTTTTGGCCACTACCACATCGGCATGCCGCCATCGGGAGCGATGGATAAGTACGCCCACACGGTCGCAAACTATCTCGTCGGCAACGACGCCGACGCCGCGACGATTGAGATGACCTACCAGGGGATCACGGCGACGTTCGACAAAGATGCTGTCATCGCCATCACCGGTGCCGACATGTCGCCGAGTCTCAACGGTGAGTCGATCGGAACGTGGGAGACCGTCGCCGTCGACGCCGGTGACGAACTCGAGTTAGCGTTTGCCACCGAAGGCGCACGTGCGTATCTCGCCGTCTCCGGTGGCGTCGACGTCCCGAAAGTGATGGGCAGTCGCTCGACGTACACCCTCGTCGGGATCGGCGGTCACGAAGGGCGCGGGCTCGAGGAGGGAGACGAACTGCCGATCGGCGACGCCGACGGCACCGCGACAGAACTGGTCGGGACGCAACTCGACGACGAGTACATTCCGGCGTATGCTGACGAAGACACCGTCCGTGTCGTCCTCGGTCTCACCGGCTACCGGCTGACCGAGGAGAGCAAGGAGACACTCTGTGAGGCCGAGTGGACGGTCTCACCGGAAGCCGACCGAATCGGCTACAGACTCGAGGGACCGGAGATGGAGTTCAAAGAGCGCGAACAGCCGTTCGGTGCCGGAACCGATCCATCGAACGTCGTCGACCTCGGCTACCCAATTGGCTCGATCCAGATGCCCCAGAAACCGATCGTTCTCCTGCAAGATGCAGTCACGGGCGGAGGGTACGCGACCGTCGGCACCGTTATCAGCGCCGACCGCGGGCTGCTCGCACAGCGACAGACGCACAAGTCGGTGTACTTCGAGGATGTCGATGTCGACGAAGCACTCGCTGCCCGCAAAGAACGCGACGAACGCCTCGAGACGATTCGAGCCGAAATCGAATCGGCGGACTGACAGCCAACAGTCCGACACGAATCCGAACGAAAGCCGAAGCAAAGAAGCTAATCCAGACCGAGTTCAACACACAACACACACTATGTCCGATAAAACAACAGTCAACTCACCGATGCCGGGCGTTTTCTATCGCCGTCCAGATCCCGAGGACCCGCCGTTTGCCGAAGCGGGAGACACCGTCGAGGAAGGCGAGACGATCGGTCTCGTCGAAGTAATGAAAAACTTTCACGACATCGAAGCCGACACCGCAGGGACGATCAGCGAGTTCCTGGTCGACGACGAAGCCGAGATCGAAGCCGACCAAGCGCTCGTCACGATCGAGTGACGGCCTCGAGCGAGAAGTCAACGGTCGAAAACCAGTAGCCGGAGACAGCGCTTCGCTATCAGCAGAATCGATCGTCAGCTCGTTTTGAGTGAACTGCCGACTGGGACGTCTCGAGCCAGCCTGCGTCGACGTCATCCGGGGCGTCGAACTGGGGGACAAACGGTTTGATGTCCAACAGCGGTGTTCCGTCCACGACATCAACGCCGTTGACAGTTATCTCCCGACCGGTGACGGTGTCGATTTCGACGACTGAGAGGCCGATCGGATTCGGTCGTTGTGGCGCACGGGTCGCAAAGAGTCCTCGTTCAGTCTCATCCAGAAATGGCTCGACCGTCAACGAGACGTCGTCGTCGGACGCATGGAAATGATACAGCAAGATACAGTGAGAAAATTCCGCTAGATCCTGCAATCCCGCCGCGTACCGTGGCGCAAGTTCGACAGTGCCTGTCGCATCCGCGCCGGCCGGTTGAATCGGCATCCCTTCGGGCGACTCGAACGGTGTGTGGATCACGCCGATCGGATCGTACTCGAGTTTGTCGTCTGCCATACGTAGAGAGCAGTCGCGGAGCGACAAAGCAATGATCCATTCACACGAGACTCGAAGTGGGGTCGGTCGATGACCCGACAGGACTGTCTCTCACTCGAACAGGGAGCCGACGATTCGAATGGAAGCCGAATCGCTGCTGGATAGATGAATGACAGGTGAATATTCAGCACTTCGTTAGACAGCCTGACGGAAGATATATGCGCGATTGTGATAGAATTACACCCATGGCAACGATCGATATCAACTGCGATATGGGCGAGAGCTTCGGCAACTGGCAGATGGGAAACGACGAGACCGTCATGCCCTACATCACGTCCGCGAACATCGCCGGCGGCTATCACGCGGGAGATCCCCACGTCATGCGCGAGACAGTCGAGTTGGCCGCCGAACACGACGTTGGCATCGGCGTTCATCCTGGCCTGCCGGACAAAATGGGGTTCGGACGCCGGAAGATCGATGCCAGCCCGGAGGAGGTACGGGATTATGTCGTCTACCAGCTCGGTGCGCTGACGGCGTTTGCACGCCGCCACGGGGCGACCGTCCAGCACGTCAAACCGCACGGAGCGATGTACTCGATGCTCTCAGAAAGTCCCGACCACGCCCGTGCGGTCATGGAGGGCATGCTCGAGGTCGACGACGACCTCATCTATCTTGCCACAGATATGAACATCTACGAGGTCGCACAGGACGTCGATGGCCTCCGAGCTGTCTTCGAGGGCTACGTCGATCTGGACTACCGAGCCGATCGCTCCCTGATCGTCGAACAGACGCTCGAGGATCGCGATCCGGAACTCGTCGCTGATCGATTCGTCTCGATCGCTACCGAGGGCGTCGTCGAGGCGGCAAACGGTGAGGAGATATCGATTCCGGCAGACAGTATCTGTATCCACGGCGACAATCCGAACGCCGTCGCAGTGCTCGAGGCCATTCACGACCGCGTCGAGGAGAACGATATCGATCTCGTCTCGTTGCCCGAGCTCGTCTAACGGCATCGACACCATAGAACAAAAGACGGCGACGGTTTCTGTACAGCCTGCAAACGGGTGTGGGCCGACGACTTACTCGGCGAGCAGATCCTTTTCGACGTACGTCGTCGTGTGCTCGTTTGCGAGAAATCCCTCATCCTCGAGTAGCATCTCGTGGAACGGGACCGTCGTCGGCACGCCCTCGATGGTGGTCTCCTCGAGAGCACGCTTACCGCGGGCGATCGCTTCGGCTCTGTCCTGACCAGTGACGACCAGTTTCGCGAACATCGAGTCGTAGAAGGGGGCGATCGAATCGCCCTCATCGACACCGTCATCGACACGCACCCCGATCCCGCGGGCCGGCCGGTAGGTCGACAACGTGCCAGGCAGCGGAATGAAGTCGTTGTCGGGGTCTTCAGCGTTGATCCGGAACTCGATGGCCGCGCCACGGGGATCGATCTCGTCCTGGGGGAAGCTGAGTTCCTCGCCGGCAGCGACGCGAAGTTGCCATTTGACCAGGTCGATCCCGGTGAGCTGTTCAGTGACGGTGTGTTCGACCTGAATCCGAGCGTTGACCTCGATGAAGTAGAACTCACCGTTCTCATAGAGGAACTCGACCGTCCCGGCGTTGACGTAGTCCGCCGAGGCAGCACCCCGACAGGCGGCTTCACAGAGTTCCTCGCGGGTGTCTTCGTCTAATACCGGCGACGGCGACTCCTCGAGGAGTTTCTGCTGACGACGCTGGATGCTGCAATCGCGCTCACCGAGATGTCTGATATTACCGTGTTTATCACCGATAATCTGCACTTCGATGTGCCGTGGATCCTCAAGGAATCGCTCGAGATAGACGCTGGGGTTGTCGAAGTACGCCTCTCCCTCACGAATCGCCTCCTGTAGTTTCGACTCGATCTCCGAGGAGTCGGTGGCGATCTTGAGGCCGCGACCGCCGCCGCCGCCGTCGGCTTTGATCGCGATTGGATAGCCGTGTTCCTCGCCGAACGCCTCGACCTCGGCTGGCGACGACACCGGCTCTGTCGTCCCTGGAACGATCGGCACATCCGCTGCCTCCATAATCTGTCGAGCTTTGGTCTTCTCGCCGAAGTTGGCCATCACGTCACTCGGTGGACCGATCCACTCGAACGCGCTGTTTTCGACGTTGGCAGCGAACGATTCGCTCTCTGCAAGAAAGCCGTACCCCGGATGAATCGCATCAGCGTCGGCCGCACGCGCAGCCTCGAGGAGCGCGTCCTGGTCGAGATAGCTCTCTTTTGCTTTCGAGCTGCCGATATGGTAGGCGTCGTCGGCCAGCCGAACGTGTTTGGCGTCCTCGTCCGCATCGCTGTAGACTGCCACTGCTTCGATACCGAGTTCCGTGCATGCCTGGATGATTCGAACGGCGATTTCGTCGCGGTTCGCGATCAACACCCTTTCGAACACAATATAGCGTATTGGGAACCATTGGCAAATAAGTCTAACTTCTCATGTGTTGTTGGATGAGATTCATATGAAAACAGGATTGTGAGATTGTAGATACTAAGCAATGCGGCTCACGGGAGGTCATTCGACTCAGCGAAGCTCAGTTCCACTCGCGGCGATCGCACGGCTGGCGTTCACAAGTGACGGGCTGTACAGCCCGTTCGTAGTCGAGACCGGCGTCGGCGTGTCGTAGTGGATCATGGGTACTGCCGACGAAGTATTCTCCTGCAGTTGATTTTCGTCCGAACAGGTGCCGTTCGTTCGAATGGTGTTTATCCAGCCGTTGCTTCACGCGAGATATGGACGAGCGCAGCATTCGTATTCTACAGGCGATCGCGACACTCAAAACGGGAAGCCCAGACGAAATCGCGGCGCACACCGATATCCCGAAGTCGACGGTCCACTATCGGATCACGAAGCTCAAAGAGGAGGGGATCGTGCTTGACGACCTGTTCGATGTCGACCTCGAGAAGCTCGATCTCGAGATTACCGTCATTACGGAGGTCATCGCAGAGTACGGCGAACAGTACCACACACAGGTTGGTGAGAAACTCGCCGAGATCGAAGGGGTCAATCAGGTCTATTTCACGATGGGAGAGACTGACTTCGTCGTGATCGCACACCTCGCGGACCGAGAGATGGTTCACCGTCTGATCAGCGACTACGAGAGCATCAACGAAGTCGTCCGGACGAGTTCACAGTTCGTCGTCGAGACGGTCAAAAACGAGCCACACCCACTCAACGACTTCGAGTTGGAGACGCTAGTGGAGACCACAGTCGATCTCGACTGACCACGATCCGAAAGCGCGCTCGAGGTCGCATAGCGTGTCGAAATGGCTGCCTACTGTCTGTAATATCTTGTTTACTCGCTGTTAGCACGTTCATATTTACAATTAAATATGTGACTTTCACAACTGATGACACAACAACACTCACGAGTGCGTCAGCGAACGTTCGTGGGACAACAACCGAGTTGCTTCGATAAGCGCCAGCACGTGCGAGTTGGACGGGCAAACGGAGCTCACATCAGGACAGGTCGATAATCATGTCCCGATCACGCACACTTGTCGCAACTGGCCTCTTCATTTTGCTCTGTATCGGATTTGTTGGGGTCGCCGCAATTGGCGGTGCGAGCAGCGATTCGGCCGCGAACCCGGCTGCAACGCTTCCCGATTCGGACACCGAGAGCGGCAACGTCTCTGAAGATGCGTACGTCGAGCCGGCACCTGAACCGGACGACGTGTACTACGAAGCGAGTGACGGCAACTGGGTCAGTTATCTTAATCCACGCGACGAGTACCGGACACCGTATCTCGGTGACGCATCCGGAAAACTCTGTGTCACGCTGCTGAACGAAGCGGGTGAGCCAATCGTCGGCGAGACCGTTCCGAACACGACCGTGACGATCCCGACCGGTGAACCGCTATCCTGGCACGCCGATACTGATCCAATGGCCGTCAACTATCCACTCACCGACCACTACGAACGGGAACTCGACGCCGACCAGTTCGGCACGACCGACGATCTTCCACAGGGCAACGGCTACATGGACTCACACTGCATCGAGTGGCACGGCCTCCCCGAGGACGAAACCGTCGAGTACGGCGAAGTCGAAATCGAGGGCGAGCACGCCGACAAAATCGAGGTCGTCGGCTACATCCAACAGGCACACGACACGTGGGATACCGATGTCGATCCGATCGAAGATGCCGAGTCGTACGAAGACGCTGGTGGCGGCTGGACATACCACGAAGACGGCTCACATGGGCAAGCCGTTGCTGTCCTCCAACTCGATAGCGAAGTGACTGGTGCCGATGGTGAACCCATAGCCGACGATTCGAACGCGAGTGACGACGACAACGACTCGGCGACCACAGGCGAGACGAACGACGATGATGGCGGAGCCGACGACGAGCTTCCTGGCTTCGGCATCACCACCGCGATTGTCGCGCTTGCACTCATCGCGCTTGTCGGTTCTCGCCGCTTTACGCACTAACAGCGACCCTCCGCTGGCTGTTTCTCATCGGAACCCACCTCGAGGGGACTGTCACAGTTCCCCCGTTCGAGCGCGTTCGTCGTTCATGCTCTCGAATCGGTTCGGGTTTCGGACGAATCCAACGTCGCCTGCCCCGCCTGGAGCGTTGCAGCGAGTCCAACCAGTGGGACTTTGACAATCCACTCGAGAGAGCCTACCAATGACAGTCACCAACGAATCGGACGATCCCCAAGTGCCGATCGTCTGTACTGAATGTGAAACGACCTCGCGTGTGCCACTGGCCGACGTGGCCGACGCAGTCGACAGACACAACGAGCAGCTTCACGATGGCGACGAGGTCGCCGCCGTCGATCCCGATGTCGCCGACCAGATCGCCGACCTCGTGGCCACCGAACTGGGACTGCTCGAGGAGTAGAGTCAGGTCAAGCCAGCCAGTGGACTCACTTCTGCCAGAGCGACGAGCGAATCGCCTCGAGGATGGAACGTGACTCGTCGTCCGAGTCATCACGTTTGGTCACGAACCCATTCTCGTCCGCCGAGTCGTCGAGTCGGACGTCGGGTCGTTTCGAGTCCATGAGTTGACGGTACGACGAGGAGGAGAACAAACGGTCACCTTGCAAACGAAACGCCGGCCGGCGGTTCGATCCATCCCCGTGGCGTGTAATGTGACAGGAGCGTGCGACCGTGAGCAAAACGAGATGAAGGCGACCGATCGTGCTCAGATGACGTCGAGAATGACGATTGCGAGATAGAGCTGTCCGAGGCCAGCAACGATCATGACCCCTCCTGCAATACGTTTGAGAGTCTTGCTGTGTGCGGCCAGCCGGCCGGCACTTGCGACCAGTCCCATCCCCGTCGCGACGGTCAGCGAAACCATCAGCAACACGACGCTCCCGACGTAGGTGCCGATAACGATCGCCGCTGACAGCGGCGGCAGGGACAGTCCTCGAGCCACCACACCGACAAACAACGGTGCAACACAGCCCGCCGCTGCCAGGGCGTAGCCGGCACCGAAGATACCGAATCCGAGCACACCTGAACGGCGTTTGGGGAGTGCAAACGACAACGAGGGGGCACGGTCGAGGACGATCAACACGCCGAACACGACCAGGATTGCGCCGACGATCGGCTCAAACAAGGTGATGTTCGACAGTGTCGAGTGGCCGATCCAGAACGCTGCACCCAACAAGAGCACAAAGGTCACAAGTACACCGACACCCGCGACGAGCCCACGGCTGAGCGCGCCGGAAAGCGATGCCTCCTCTCCTTCGGTCTGGCTCACATAGAACCCGACGTATCCCGGCAAGAGTGGGTATGCACAGGGCGAAAAAAACGTTGCGACGCCCGCCGTCAGCGCAAACGCGATTGTCGGGAGGAGTGCTGCATCAATCATGATTACTCCTCGGCCTCGAGCACCTGTTCGATTCCATCGACCAGTTCGTCTGCAGTCTTGACACCGGAGTCACCCCACTGGACTCGTCCCGAGGTGTCGAGCACGACGGCCGTTGGGAATCCGCCCTGAAGATAGCGAGCCGTGAGTTCGGATGCTGGATCGAGAGCGAGCGTCCAGTTGCCGTCGTTTTCCTCCCACCACTCGACGAGTTCTGCCTCGGTGAGTGCGCCGTTTTCGCCGACGTTCTCGTTAGTGATAGAACAAAACACCACGTCATCACCGATACGTTCGTTTGCTTCGGCGAGTGCCGGCATCTGTTCGATACACGGTCCACACCACGTCCCAAAGAAATCCACGAACGTCACCTGATCGGGATCAGGCACGAGCATCGTTCCGGCATCGCTTCCAGGGGCGTCGACTGTTTCGATCTCGAGTGGGTCATAAGCGTCGCCGTCGGCGTCCTCATCAAGCAGCGACTCGGTGGACGGAAGCCCATACACCGCAATCGCACCAGCGCCGGTGACGACACCAACACTGCCGAGTCCGGCGAGAACATCTCGACGGCGCATTCTTACTCCACCCCGATGATCGTCCGCATCTCTTCGACGACCGTTTCGGGACTAACTGCACGGTCGGATTGGACCGCACCGTCGTACGCGCGTTCGACGATGCCGTCCTCGTTGACGAGTGTGATCAGGTTGTTGTGACCGAAGGTGTACTCGCCATGATCGTGGTCATCGTCGTGATCATGGTCGTGGTCGTCGTCTTCGTCGACTCGTCTGAGTGCCAATCCGAACGTATCGCTCGCCAACGTCTCGGCCTCGTCGTAAGTGTCGGGTCGAAGGAAATGCCAGTTGTCGGCCTCGTAGTCGATACTCCGTTCGGTAGCGTACTCTCGGAGGACGTCCGGCGTATCACGTTCCGGATCGAACGTAAAGGCGAGCAATCCGACATCGTCGGAATAACCGTGCTCAACAGCGTCTTCCTGTACCTGCCGCAGCCGCAAGAGCAAGGCAGGACAGGCACCGTCGGGACAGGTCGTGAAGAAATACGTCATCACGAACGGGCGCTCACCGACGAGGTCGTCAAGCGAGACAGTCGTCTCTGCGATTGGGTCGGGGATCGAAAACGACGGGAACGCTTCGCCGTGAATCGGATAGCTCGGATCACCGCGGGCTTGTTCTGGCGGATCTAAGACCGTGTCACTGTCGCCAGACGAGAGGGGGCTACCGAAGCTATCACCAAGACAGCCCGACAGACCAGCAGCTCCGGTTGCACCCAGCGCTCCAATGTACGAACGCCTGTTCATGCGTGGAACTTGGAACGAGCAAGCAAAGCCTCGTTGGTTTGTTCATGGAAAACAGCATCTCGATCTGTTGGTCGTTGCCATGATCGTTTCGACCGCCGAGCCAACAGGCGTTTTGTCACTGCCTTTCCAGCTCGGGTATACTGAATCGTCGGGGCTTCCTGCGTGGAACAACCGTGGCCGGCAGTGTTGGGGTTGCTGGCTGTCTCGAGCGACTCGGCTTCGAAGAACAGTCCACTTGGTCGAATCCACCCCTCGTCGAAACGGACACCGTCTTTCCGGTGAACGTCCAACTCGAGGTGCTTCACGATGGTGATTCGACGGGCGAACAGCGCTCTCCCTGGTCGATGCTCTTCCAGCGGATGGTTTCATTGGCGGTCGAGGCGGATACCCCGACACCATACAACGATATTATCCTCCCGCTTGCGTCGCTGAGCGTAACGATCGAACAAGATGGCACGAACGTCCTCGAGGATGAACCGCTAACGGTGTCCGTCGACACCCCACCACAGATCTCACGACACGACGGTTACGAAACGACATTTTTCGGGTTCGAGGACGTGACCGACATCGTGTGAACACACTGAAACAGAGACACAACTCATCGAAATCGGTCCGAAACTGATCGTACGACTGGGATAACTATCGGAGTGTGTCGAATACGGTCAGGGCATGTCTCAGTCAGACCACTCAGAGATGCGTATCGGGTGCCCGGAGTGTGATACAGCAATCAACGCATCCGTCCCACCGGGGCCAGGGATCGACGAAGAGAGTCACTCCCACCGGCTGCAAGGGACCGAAGCGACGTGTCAAAACTGTGGGCACGAACTCGAACTCTACTACTACTGACGATCAAACTCAGCTCCCGGCGATCAAACGCCACCACTACTGGCGAGCGCAGCTGACTCCTGACTCGAGTGTCGAGTCGGAACCGACGAGTATCGAACCAGATACGAGACTGGAGTCTCGAAAAAACATCCGGCCCGGGATCCGACGACTCCAACAAACACACACCGGGTTTCCGGTGAAATACAACCAGATGTGACTGTGTTTGCGTGGTTAAATTCGTTTTTAGATGACTTTCGATTTGGATGGCTCGTTTATGAGAGCGGCTCGAGTCGATCTGAGAACAGAAAGGGACACACCGGGTTTCCGGTGAACTGGACACAGCTACTGGTTGGGTTGGGACACCAGCCAGTGGTTGGCCAGTAGACACCGCGGCGACCAGCCAGGTACTGCGTGCACTCACACACCGGGTTTCCGGTGAAACAGGGAACGGGCGGGAGTGGCTTCGACTGATGCGCGCGCACACCGGGTTTCCGGTGAAACGGGGAACGACCAATGGGTGTTGTCCAGAACATGCCGCGCGCACACACCACGTTTCCGGTGAAACGCTCTAAAGAGGTGGGGGAGGTCACCGCTACAGAGAGGGACCTAGAGATCGCTGTTTGTTGGAGAGATAACGTCTATCAAGTATTATTTGGTTTTATTGAACATATGAAGATTAGTGATGCCTATATTCAGATGTCTCTATAGAATTGGTAGCTCCAGATAGAGTTGTTAGTCATAACCAAATCTAACCCTCATGAGAGTAGTGGCCTCAGACTTCTTGTTCTGAAACGCTCTACCTCTACTAACTAGATAGTTAGGTATAAGTAACAATAGCTAAAATAGTCCAGTAAGTCCTAAGTTAGAAAAGTATCGACGAGAAGTCGATACCCGAAAATTCACCGGAAATCTAACTCAAACGCTTCTTCGAGACGGCAGAATGTCAATTCAGACGTAATGTATCCAGTTCTGGACAACCCGTTACACGTTTTTCACTCTTGTTTTGTCGATCGCTCTCTTGACTATTCGATCGTATAACAGCCTATTCGATCTGTTTACGTTCTCTACCTCCTGTTTTGTAGATAAGAGCAGATTTTGATGATGGTTGGGTAGGTATCTGTCTGGTCAGCTTCGAAGCCCCGAAAACAGTCTAACCCCCGTTTCAACTGGAACCCCTCACCCCCCTTTTCCCCGTTTCACCGGAAACGTGGTGTGTGTGTGCTCCGTTTTTCGCTCCGAAATCCTGGTTTTCACCCACCCGCTCGAGAACCGCTCTTTCAGCGAAATTCAGGACGCTCACCGATTTTCCGACGTCGAGTCCAAACAGTAAAGACGTTTCACCGGAAACGTGGTGTCTACAATCTATGTCGAGTTCCGGCGATGACCTCTTTACCCGTGACGATCCGATCTTCGAGAACAAGGAGTTGCTCGAGATCAATCACCTCCCCGAGGAGGGTCGAATTGTCGGCCGAGATGACGAGATCGCGGAACTCGCCAACGCGGTCAATCCCGCAATTTTCGGCCAGAGTCCGAGCAATCTCCTTATTTATGGCAAAACCGGCACTGGAAAGTCACTCTGTGCCAAGCATATCTCCGAACGACTTGTCCGTGTCGCAAAAGAAGAAGGTGTCACGGCCAAGTTCGCCTACGTTGACTGTGCCCAGGATAGCACGGAGACGCAGGCGGTCCAGACGATCGCCCACTCGTTGAACGACTCAGCGGTCACCGACGTCAAGATCCCCGACAAAGGACTCAGTACGTCGACATATTATAAGCGCCTCTGGCGAGTACTGGACACCCAGTTCGAGGTTGTTCTCATTATCTTAGACGAGGTCGACAAGCTCGACGACGACGACATTCTCATGCAACTCTCGCGTGCGGGCGAAGCTGGCAAACTCGAGTCGTGTAAAATCGGCGTGATTGGGATCAGCAACAAGATCAAGTACAAAGATCGGATGGACGAACGCGTCAAGTCAAGTCTTTGTGAACGCGAGTTCGTCTTCCCGCCGTACGATGCAAACCAGCTTCGAGAGATCATGCAGGCTCGAAGCGACGCGTTCAAAGATGGCGTTCTCGATCCGTCGGTAATCCCACGTGCTGCGGCGCTTGCCGCGCGGGAACACGGTGATGCGCGGAAAGCGATCGACATCCTGCGGTACGCTGGCGAGATCGCCCAATCAACTGGCAACGAGACCGTCCGTGAGGAGTATGTCGTACAGGCCAGGGAACGGGCTGAGACTGATCGGTTCCGAGAACTCATTCGGGGATCGACGCCGCACTCGAGGTACGTGTTGCAGGCGCTTGCCGTTCTCGCGCTCAACACCGCTGATGAGGACGGGTTCCGGACAACTCGAATTTTCGACGTCTACGAGGAAATCTGTCGTCAGGAAGGCTCCGACACACTTTCGTTGCGTCGGGTTCGTGATCTGTTGAAAGAACACGCATTTCTCGACATTATCGAACAGTCTCGCCAGAGTGGTGGAAGTGCGGAGGGAAGTTACACTGAACATCAACTGCTCGAGGATCCAGATGTCGTCCGAAAAGTACTCGTCGAGACTAACGATACATAACACATCTGTTATATAGGCGTTGCTATCCGAGATCAACCATGCTGGCCGCTCAGCGCGGATTTTTCACCGGAAATCTGGTGTCCTCTACTACCTGACCGGCGATAATATCTCTTATCTAACTATTCTTGTTCTCTCCAGTCCGTCGCCGTCTTTTCGTCTTGCTGATTGGACACTCTTGCTGGTGGGACGGTCAATCGATTTCGGCCAGTATCGGACCACTATTAGACTCCCATGCGGGTGCAAGCCACGAATCAACCCGGAACGAGGCTGTCCAATAGCAGCGAATGCGAGTTACCGACGAGCGGTTGTCGTTGACGGCTCCGAGCAATCGACAGATACGAGCCGATGGGAACGGCCAGAGGACTGACGACTCACAATCTAACGGAGTGACTGGTCTGGACTCTTTGATCGTCGTCTCGAATCGTCAGCCATATCGACACGAATACGAAGCGGTGCCAGCCGCGGCTGATGGCGATCGTGCGACCCCACCGTCGGACGTGTCGACACGGACCGACGGTGCCGTCACCGAGCCGACCAACGCCCGCATCACGGTCGATGAACCGACTGGCGGGCTGACTGCGGGGCTGGATCCAGTTCTCCAGCAGGCTTCGGGAACCTGGATCGCCTGGGGCGACGGCGACGCTGACTTCGATGTCGCTGATGAGCACAACTGTGTGGCTGTCCCACCGGACGACCCATCCTATACGCTCCAGCGGATCGACCTCTCGGAGGAGGCAGTTGATTCATACTACTATGGGTTCAGCAACTGCGTCCTCTGGCCGCTCTGTCATGGCTTCGTCGATCTCGTCAACGACCGATCGAATGATTTCGAGTGGTACCGGACGATCAACGAACGCTTTGCCGAGGCAGTGAGCGAGCACGCAACGGCTGACTCGGTCGTCTGGCTCCAAGACTACCACTTCGCACTCGCCTCACGGATGATCCGTGATCGAGTTCCGCGCTCGACGACTGTCGCCCAGTTCTGGCACGTTCCGTGGCCAACTCTGGCGACGTTCCAGCACTGTCCAGTCGGGGATCAAATTCTCGAGGGGCTGCTCGGAAACGACCTGCTCGGTTTTCACGTCGACCGATACGCCGAACGCTTTCTCGAGTGCGTCCAGCGGTCTCTCCCGGCCGCTGCTGTCGATTGGGAACGACGGACTGTCAAGTACGATGGAGAATCAACTCGCGTTGTCGCAACGCCGATGGGTGTCGACGCCGAATCCTACGATCAGGATGCACGGTCGGTTTCCTCGTCGCAGCTTTCCTCGCTGTTCGACCGGTACGACGTCTCACGCGAGAACCTGATCGGCCTCGGTGTTGACCGACTCGACTACACGAAGGGGATTCCCGAACGCCTGGCTGCGATTGAACGCTTCCTCGAGTGGAACCCGTCGTGGCACGATGAGTTCACGTTCATCCAGACGGCGACACCTTCTCGGACCGACATTCAGACCTATGAGCAACACGGTGCCCTCGTCCGGAGTGAAGTCGAACGGATCAATCAGCGATTCGGCACGCAGGCGTGGGATCCGATCGTTTACACTGAAGATTACATTTCGGCTGCTGACCTTTGTGCGCTGTATCGACGCGCAGAGCTCATGATCGTGAGTCCTCTCGCCGACGGCATGAATCTCGTCGCACAGGAGTACGTTGCGGCGAGCGTCGATAGTGACGGGACGTTGGTGTTGAGTCAGGACGCTGGTGCGCATGAAACGCTCGGCTCCCACGCGCTCACGGTCGATCCGACCGATGTCTCTGGCTTTGCCCATCAGATCGAGCGGGCGGTCTCACTGTCACCCAGTGAACGTCACCGCCGGATGCACACGCTTCGAAACCGGGTCTTCGACCGGGATCTCGAGTGGTGGATGGAAACCCAGTTTGACTGGATTCGGTATCTCCGACACAGGACTAGTCGTGATGCGGCAACTCGAGACTCCGATCCGGATGGCGATTCCTACGAACGGACGCCGTCAATGTAATCGATGTCGATGACAACCCCGCGTCCGATCGACGAGCAGCGGGCACGGCTCCGCTCGACACTCACGGCGGCATCACGACTCCTGCTCTGTCTGGACTTCGATGGCACGCTTGCTCCGATCGTCGACGATCCGGACGAGGCTGCACCGACCCCGGAGAACGAGGCTGCGTTGGCGACTCTTGCGTCGGAACCCACAGTGTCAACGGCAATCGTCAGCGGCCGCGCGTTGGCAGATGTTCGCAGTCGTATCGAGGGTCCGAAGACGTACGCCGGCAATCACGGCCTCGAACTTGCCCGCCGTGGATCGGTCGCTGTCCACCCAATCGCTCGCAAACGGGTGTCACGACTCGAGACCGTGTATGAGACACTTGAGACGGTTCTCGCGCCGGTGCCGAACTGTCGACTCGAAAACAAACGACTGACGGGGACGGTTCACGTCAGAGCCGTGCCATCCAGCGCTCGGCCAGTCGTTCGGCGGCACACGCAGGCGATCGTTGACCGGCTTGGAGGTGGTGCGCTTGAGGTTTCGACCGGGAAACGGATCTTCGAGATCGGTCCGTCGATTCCCTGGGGGAAGGGAAACGCGGTCGCGTTGATCGCGGCGGATATGCCTCCCGAGACGGTGCCGATCTATATCGGTGACGACGTAACCGATGAGTCGGCGTTCCGGACCGTCGAACACGACGGAATTGGGATTCGAGTTGGTGGCGACGAGCCGTCCGCGGCGTCTTGTCGAATCGACTCGCCGACTGAGGTGGCGGCAGTGTTAGACTGGCTTGGTTCAGTCGGTGTTGACCTTCTCGAACGGGATGTCACTCGGTCGAACGCTGTCGACGGGTCGTCTCTCGACGGTGGTCGGCTGTGAACAGGCAACTCCCGAACTGACCGATTGCTGTCGGTCGTCTACTGGTATTTGATCTGCGTGCGACATCCTGTTTCGATTGTGAGACGCTATTCCGATGATCCTCCGGATAAAACACAAACAAAGAAGTCGAAAGTATTAGTTACCACTGGAAATAGAGTACTTAGTGAGAGTGAACGATAGTGAAACTACGTCAGCCTACTGATTTCTTGATTCTCGAAGAACTTGAGGACAAGGGGCGAAACGTTGCAACGAATCTCGCTGCACACACGGGGAAAAGCCGCAAGAACATCAACACTCGGCTGCCTGTTTTGGAAGATTACGGCCTTGTATCCAAGATCGGGCCAGCAGAACGGTCTGGCTTGTACGAGATCACGCCGATGGGAAAAGCAGCAGTTGTCTATCGTGATCAGTACGACGACGTCGATGATTTCGAGTCGCTCATCGAGGGGCCCAACGCAGGTAGCGTCGAACAGAATGGCGGCACGCAGGCCGGTTTCGTCCGTGGCGAGGACGAAGTTGACGACGACGAATAATCGTCTCTCCCGTCGTTTGTCGTCAATAGCGGTCCCCAGACACGCTTGTCTGGTGTGCTGTAGTCTCCTTGTGCATGTCTTGTGCGCCGCGAGCGGACGACGCCCGTGGGCTACCAGCTCAACTGGGCGCGGTGTGATTACTTCGGTAGTGGGCCCCGCGTATCGACGATACGAGCGCCGCGGTCGTCGATCCGGAGTTCCGCCCACTCGGGAAGGGTGTCGGTCGGTATTAAAAGCAGCAAATTCCCGTCTCCCGTTTCCACCAGTCGCCGATCCGGATCACGCTGCCGGATACACGGCTTCCATCGCTCGGTACGGAGACGCCTCGCAATCTGACAGTCGGTGTAGTAGTGGCCGTTCGATCCCTCATAGAGCGAATCGACGGGTACGTCCATTACCACGGCTGTGTATCCCCCGTTGGCTGGCCGCTGGAATCCGTCGTCCCCATTCACTCGAACGGTGTCGAGTTTTCTGCATCGCCATTTGGGTTCACATAGAGTACTTTTATTATCTCATGAGTGTCGGTATCGATGATACATCTTGCGCGAGGTGAAAACAACGGCGGCTACCGAGTCGACACCACTCGTATCCCGATCAACGCCGCCGGCGTGCTCTGTTCCTCATCAGTATCACACTGTGTCAACTGCCAGCAGCCCACCGCGCGAACCCGTTCGTATCGACAGTGAACACACACGCGTTCGGCGTTACGATCGTTCCTCGGTAATTTCGAAAAACTCGCTGAGAACGCTTTTGAGCCCTTTCCGCAGATGCTGGTGCATCGTCGGCGGTGAGACGCCCATTGCTTCGGCGACATCCTCCCCGGTACTCTCACGTGGCCACTCGAAAAAGCCGCCGTAGTAGGCGAGTCGCAACGTCGTCAGCTGTCGATCGGTGAGCTGATCCAGAATCCGGTTGCATCGCTCGGCTGCCGTTCGCACCGGCCGATCGACTTCCCGCCGAGCGACGAGTTCCGTATCATCGTAAATAACGGTCAGTGCATCCGCGATCTCTCGGACGTCCGCACTCTGTGACACTTCTACCAGACAGGTCCCAACACCGTTTTCAACGGTAATCTCTCTGATCGTTGCCCCGTGGTTTGCCAGCGCGCGGACACCCGATTTCGAGAGGGACATCTCGACCGTGCAGCTGTCGTTCCCGTCGTGAATACGCCGACACTCTTCGATCGACTCGTGTGCGGCTGCCGCTTCGAGAACGGTTTCACAACCGATCCCCTCGACGGTGACGTACTGGACAGTGTGACCGTCTGAGGTCGTGCCGGCCCACTCGAGCGAGCAGGTACAGTCGTACTCTCTGGAGAGACCGAACGAGAACGTGTCTCCGTCGTCGATTCGAAACTCGAGTTCGATGACGGTATCGGCAAACAGCAGTTGGCGGTTCCGGACGGCCATGATGGTAAAACCGATCGTCTCGCCGAGCAGCCCGAACCCGGCCCGTTCTCCCTCACTAAACGCTTCTGCACGGTCTGAAAGGACAGTTAAAACGCCATAGATCGACTCGTTGTGGCTGATTGGAACGGCGATTGCGGATCTGACCCCGTCTTCCCGTGCACCATCCTGCAGCTGGTCGGGGACGGTTTCAGTTTCCGAAATCGCTGTCTGTGTCTGGATTGTTCCCGTCTGGACGGCTCGTCGAGCCAGCCATCCATGATCGACGGTGGCGTCGGTGACGTACTCGAGATACGTTTTGGCACTGCCGGCCCCTGTTCGGTACGCAAGCGATCTCTCGCCCGTGTGTTCGGCGATCCAGGAGCCACAGTACAGCTCGGAGTCGACGAGTTGATCACAGACTTTGTGCTCGATCGTCTCTCTGGAGTGGGCCTCAACCAGTGTCTCGATCACCTGTCCGACGACCGCATTGATTTTGTTGAGTGTCTCGAGTTGGTTTTGTCGCGATCGGAGTTCGCGCTCTCGTTCGACCCGTTCGGTGATATCTCTTGCAAGCCAGACAACAGCGCGTTGCCCCTCGATCCGTTCGTTGATCGGGACGACTCGCGCCTCATACCGTCGATCGCCATCAATCGTTTTGACTCCGTACTCGATCGACTGGATATCATCGGTCGCGAGCGTTCGATCGATACACGTCTGTAACTTCGACGCCATGTCCGCTGCAAATACGTCCTCAAGTTGGTTCCCGGTCAACTCATCGCTCGATACCGTGTACAGATCGGCAGCTCCTGGACGGACACTCGCCTCGACGTAGGTCCCGTCGGCGGTGATGACAAACGCCTCGTCGGGGAGCTCGTTCGCGAGCACTTGGTGATACTCGTTTTCGGCTGCTCCGTGCGTCGATTCGTCTGCTGTTTTCTCGGCTGTTGACGCTCCTTTTGTTGACGTCTCCGCTGCTGTTTCTGCTATTGACGCTCCCGCTGTCGATTCGTCTGTGTGCAATTCCACAGCATCTTCCGCCCGACTCGAGTCGACCGTCTCGATAATTCGCTCGACAGGATTCTCCTCGCGGTCGGGCCGCACGTAGTCGTCCGCATCCGCTCGCACTGCAGCCGCGGCAAGCGCCTCACTCCCTGACGGTGGAACGACGATTGTCGGAATCGACGATGTGGCGTCGTTGATTCGCTCGAGTACTGCCGTTGTCCGCTCCGGACATTCGAACTCGAGGGTAACGGCAACGGGCTCGTTTGCGCCGTCTTCATTTCGAATTTCGGGGGCGACAGTTTCAGAACCAAGCACCGCCTCGAAATCGGCTGCTGGCGAGACCGACTGAACGTCAAACGGTGTGGCTTCACGGAGTCGCGTCTCGAACGAACTCGAGTGACTCGCCGTCACATGGAGGATTGAGCCGGATCGGTTCTGGGACATGATGATCTGAGCTGGCGGTTGCCAATCGTAATTAGCTGGCGTCGTCTTTCTGAGACAAGACAATGACAGAACAAAAGACTACTGGTCAGTTACCCTCGCCGGCAAACGGCTATACGACCGCAGCAGAACCGAGCGGATGCGTCCTGAGGGTACGTCTCCGTGATCAGGCTGGCGTCTGATCGATCGCCTCGAGTTGCTCGCGATATCGATTGCGAACGGTAACGACGGTCGTCTGTGCAGTGTCGGCGACTGCTCGCTGTGGAATCGTCTCGTCACAGAGGAGTCCGGCGGCGTAGATGGCCGCGGCGGCGAACCCGGTTGGCGATTTCCCCGAGTGGAGTCCCTGTTGGGTCGTTTGGTCGATAATCTCGACGGCTTTCGTCTCGACGTCTTTGTCGACGTTGAGTTCAGAGCAAAAGCGGGGGACGAACTGACGAGGGTTCGTCGGCTCCAGGTTGATGTCGAGTTCGTCGGCGATGTATCGATACGTCCGTCCGATCTCCCGTTGGTCGACCCGTGAAACAGCGGTTACTTCTTCGAGACTGCGTGGAATGTCTTCCTTTCGACAGGCGGTATAGAGGGCGCTGGTCGCGACCCCTTCGATCGATCGACCGCGGATGAGATCTTGCTCGAGTGCCTGCCTGTAGATTACGCTTGCAGTCTCTTTGACGGGTTTTGGGACGCCTAAGGCACTGACCATCCGGTCGATCTCCGAGAGGGCGTATTTGAGATTGCGTTCGCCTGCGTTTTTCGTTCTGATCCGTTCCTGCCAGACACGAAGCCGATGGAGCTGGCCGTGCTTGTCGGCCGACATCGAGTGTCCGTTGGCGTCTTTGTTCCGCCAGTCGATCGTCGTCGTCAGCCCTCGGTCGTGCATCGACTGTGTGAGCGGTGCACCGACTCGAGAGAGTTCGTTGTGTTCTTGGGCATTAAACGCCCGCCACTCCGGGCCGTAGTCGATCGGATCTTCGGTTAAGACGAGCCCACACTCCTTGCAGACTCGCTCGCCGCGGTCCGGGTCGTGTACGATCGTCTCGGTCTCACAGTCCGGACACAGCCCGGGCTCTGTCTTTTCTGCTTCTTTCTCTGTATGATCGATGAGGGACCGCGTCATCAGTAATAAATGCATCCGTGCAGGCATTGTAAGGGGGTAACATGGTTTCGTGAGAAACCCGGACTTACTAGTGTGGTCGGTGACGTTTGACGAAGAGAAGGAAGACAGCGATTCAGCGTCGCTGTGCCCGATCAAGCGATCGACTGATTCGTGCCGAAGCCGTGTCCCATCGGTTCGCTGTGGGCGAAGCGTCCTGCCTGACGTCCTCGCCCTGCCATGTGCAATGTGAGCTACCCACATGAAATGTGGGTATAGTTCCGGTGATTGCCCACCGTAAATCACGCATTCATTCCATAAATTCAGCTTTTTGAATCGAACTGTCGCTCGTCTTTATGTTCGAGGCAGCAAACGTTCCGTACCAGTGTCGTGTCGCACCCTTCCCGTTTGGTTTCCGGCCACGTTTCGGCCCCTCCACTCCACGCTCCAACGACTATACGATCGTTTCATCCGTACGCAACCGATACACACGCACAACCGTCTGATACTTGGCCTCCCGGCTTTCGACGGCAAACGGGTCTCGACTCGGCGGTCAGCTCCGACACTCTCGAGGCCGAGAAGTCGATCCGTACCTGCTTTGCAGCCGGTGCGAAACGTGGCTGTGCTTAAGAGTGTCAGTATTGGTGTACAACTTGGTGTGTCAACCGTGATTGCGACTTGCAGATCAAGAACGATGCCGCTCCCGTCGACTAAACAGTATAGCCACTGTTTTGCGTTCCATAATTTACCAGATACAGGCTCAACTGGGATTCCTGAGTCCGGAGGCCACGAATAATGTCTTCGATAGACACCTCGCTTCCCGATGAAATCGCGTCAGTGGCCGACTCAGGCGAGGAACAACGACTCTCGAAAGACGTTATTTTCGAACTCCTGAAAAACCGACGTCGCCGCGAAGTGCTTGCATACTTGCTCGAGGCCGAGGAAACAGTGACACTCGGTGAACTCGCCGAGCAGATCGCCGCCTGGGAGAACGATACTGACGTCGCCGCACTCAGCTCTGATCAGCGCAAGCGGGTGTATGTCGCCCTCTATCAGACTCATCTTCCGAAGATGGATGACGCTGGAATCGTCGAGTACGACCAGGATCGAGGGCTGATCTCGCTTGCGGACAATGCCGATCTATTGATGATGTATCTCGATACGGATACGCATCGACAGGATCGGTGGGATCGATGGTATGCTGCACTGAGTGTCGTCGGTGCAGCGCTTGTTACTGGGGCCTTTCTTGGCCTGCCACCGCTGTCGGCCATCCCCACGCTCGGTGTCGCTGGTATCGTTGTCGTCGCGTTTTTCCTCCTTTCGGCTGCACACGTCGTTACGAACCGTCAACAGGAACGCACTGTCGACGGCAAACTATCACGCATCAAGTAACTGCTCTGAAACGTTCTTCAGCCCCGCTTACAGGCTCGGCCACTAGCGCCGATGACTGATCCAGCGGTTTCAGACAGGTCGATTATGGGGGAAGAAGGACTTTTATTCACGGATCCCGAACGGACGACTGGCTCCCGACGACCGTCATCCAGTACCGGAGCAGTTCGCGTGCCAGCAGCTGTTCCCGTTTCAGGCGCGGGGGCCGTTTTTAAATCGAACTCGTCTCGACAGTCGACACGTGTCTCGTCGCTTCCGACAGTTCATACTGCCGGACAACACGATTTACGCACCGGTCGCACGCGAACGGTCGTCGCCGACGGTGACGAGCCGTGAGACGCGATCGGGCGGTTACTGACTGTTGGCTGGCAGTATCAGGCCGTATCCAGCTCCATCTCGATTGGCATCGCTTCTGGGGCGTTGGTCACAGCAAGTGGCGTCATCGATCCACGTGAGACGATCGCACAGCTTACGTGACTGTCCCGCTTGCTCTATCGCTCAGACGGAGAGCGTCGATTGCCGGATTACCGCGAGAAGTGAGAAGACTGGTTTTCGATACCGGTTATCGGTGTACGAGCACAGCGAGTCCTTTACTGCTCGCGAACGTTGTACTGGACGTCAACGGTCGCGTCGCCACAGAGCGTGAACTCCTCGATATCGCCGTCAAACCAGTAGGCATCGAGCCAGTTACTGACGGCGCCGCGAACGGCTCGGCCCTCGACGACGTCCTCGTCGTCGATCGTGGCGTCTCGGTAGGTCGACTTAACAACGGCACCACTGGCCTCGAAGGAGTACGTACTTGGCTCCGAAGCGTTCGTTCCGTCGATAACGAGTGCGTGAGGGAGTACCTCGTGGTCGCCGTAGTCGGCTGGATCGATTTCCTCTCCATCGAGGCTGACTGTCGCCTCACCATCGATGAGCGTGACGTCTGTCAGTGCACCCGAAAATCGGAACGTCTGGGTCCCGTCGGTGACAGTACTCTGGCCTGTCGAACCCGAAACCGTCGTCGCTTCGTCTTCGGGATCATCGTCGCCAGCGAGTTCGATCGTCCCTTCGACCGTAATCTCGAAACTCGTCGGCGACCCCTGGCCCTCGACCTCGAGGACGTGTGGGAGGTCGTCGCCGTAGTCTGCCGGATCGATCGCTTCGTCGTTGACCAGCACTGTCGCCGGGCCGTCGACGGTGAGTTCCTCGAGGTCGCCGGAAAAGCGGAACGCGTCTTTCCAGTCTGCGACGACGCCGCTTGCAAGCGAGTCTTCGATCTCGGCTTCATCGTCGATCGTCGCGCCCTCGTAGTTCGATGGTTCGACATCGCCGTCGACTTCGAACTCGTATCGGGTTACGTCCGAGTCGTCTCCGTCGAAGAGGATGACGTTTGGAAGCTGATCGTCGTCCTCTTCATCGGCTTCATCGTCGGTGCTGTCTGCGCCGCCCGTCCCACTGTCGGCGCTTGCAGTTCCCGACGCAGCTGCCTCTGCCGAGGTCGGAACGCCGTCGGGGACCGAGAGATCCGGCGAGGTCGAGACGGCGTCACCGACGGAGACGGTCGACCCGCTCGCACGCTGAATGTCTCCTCGGTAGCCACCGCTCTCGAAGTTGACGCTGCCGGGCGAGCCGTTCGCGCCGGCGACGAGTGAGTAGGGGTACGGTCCGTCGGCGAAGTGTGAGTCTCGAATCGTCACGGTGCCGCCGTTCCAGACCCATACCGGCCGACCGTTGGTCTCGGTGTAGCCACCGTAGCCGGGGCCGTAGTCGGTGTTGTCGTTGTACGCGACACAGTTTTCGATCACGTCATTGCCGCTTGCACAGCGGAACGTCGTGACGCCGTTGTTCTTTCCAAAGCAGGTATCGAAGTGGACACTGCTCGGTCCGGATGCGGTGTTTGAACAGTAAAAGCCGTTGTTCGGGAATCCTTGGACGTTGCAGCGTCGGAACGTCACGCTTGCGTCGTTGCCGCGGTGCATGAAGACTGCACCAGGCCCGTGGACGAAACTCGAGCCTTCTTTGGTCGCCCCATCCCCCATATAGATGTTTTCGAAGAGAATGTCACCGCGATCGGCATTGATCGACACCAGGAACTGATCGCCGCGATAGAGGCCTTCGAACCCGATGTTTCGAATCACTGAATCTGCCCCCGTAACGTTCAACAGGACACTGTTACCCGTTGACACGTCGATGAGCTTGTTCTCGAACGTCTCTCCGCGGCCGATATTGATCACCTGGCCGCGTGCGCGGATAACGTCGTAGTCGTTTTCGTCGGCGCTTGCGCTTGCTCCGAACGCCGCTGCTGCTGCGGTCGTTGCACCGGCCAACTTCATGTACGACCGCCGGTGGAGTAATCCGCTATTACCGCTCTCGTCCGCCGACTGGTCCTCGCTGTCAGCGGATTCGCTATCGTTCAGTACCGAAGATTCGCGTGCCATGCAATCGGGTAATATGATACTACCACCATAAACTTTCTCTTCTATCTTACTTAAAATTTACAGACTTTGTATACTCTGTGTATGTTCTATAAAGAAATGAACGCAGTTCTATCACGATATTTTATATATTGTGGGACGATCGCGATTTCCCGAGTAAGACAGTTTTACCGCTGTTTTGCACTCGAGATGTCCCACTCTCTGGTTGGTAATATACTATTACTACTCGATTCTGACTCCTGATTACAGCGCCAGTGAATACCGAGCAAAAACAGTTCGACGAAGTCGGTCAAAAACACCTGCCCGAATCAGCGAAGTGGAGGATGCGTCAGCAGGGTGGAGGGTACGTCAGTGAAGTGGAGGATGCGTCAGCGGGAATCTGTTTTCAATCTCGCAGCGTCAGTTGCTGCCGGCTGCTGCCTCTTCAGCGCTGGTCGGTGTTCCGTCCGGAATGAACGCCTCGGGATCGGTGCCCGTGTCGCCCTCGAGTTGGACGGTCGAGCCAGCGTGTTCGGCGATGCCGGCTGCGTCGTCGTAGTCGGTATCGCGGACCACGACGTTCGTACCCTGACCGTTGGCACCGGCGTCGATTGCGGTGTGCTGGCCGTTCATCTCGATCTGGCAGCCTTCGACTTCGATCGTGCCGGGCGACCAGGCCCAGATGCCACGGCCCGCATAGCCCTCGTTGCCGACGTACACGCTCGAGTTCGTCACCTTGCTGCCTTCCGTTGCGAGTCGGAAGTGCGAGACATAACAGTTGGCAGCGAAACAGCTGTCGATGTGGATCGTGCCACCGCCGGCGTTGCCGGGCGCGGAGGCGTAGATCGCGTTGTCGGCGAAGCCCTGAATGTTGACGTTCTCGAAGTCGATGTGGCCGGCGTGGTCTGGGTTGACCCAGAATGCAGTTTGCCCGTGCCCGGACGAACTTCCGTTTCGCTCGTCGGAGCCGTCACCGAGGTAGACGTTCTCGACCGTGCTCGAGCCACCGGAGTCGGAGATACCGAACGTCGCGGAGCCGGTTCCGGACGTGTTCTCTCCTTTGAAGCCGATGTTTCGGATCGTCCAGTCACTGCCGCTGGTGGTAATGACGATGTCTTGGCCGGTCGTCATATCGATCAGTTTGTTCTCCCAGGTCTCACCGTCACCGATGGTGATGGTCTGGCCACTGGCTTCGATCTCTTCGTAGTCGCCTTCTGCGGCAGGCGTGCCGGTGGCTTCGGTCTCCTCGTAGTCGTCCTCAGCGGCGGTTGTGCCGGTTGCGCCGAGAGTGGCTGCTGCAGTTGCGACCGCAGCGAGCGAGCGCACGTAGCTGCGGCGGCTTAATCCACTGTTACGGCTTGCATTCGGCGTAGTGTCCGTCTCAGACGTACGGGGGTTCTGCGCCATACACTTGCGTAACCTGCCCTTACAGCCATAAACTTTTCTTTGTCGTTGTAGATAAAATTTACAGAATATATTTCTAACGTTGCCTAATACAACATATTTTGTGACTTTTCTTCCACGAATATATGAATGACTAGCCGGCAAATCGCCACTCGAGTAAGACGATTTTTCTGCAGAAATATCATCTTACGACGCTCGAGAAGCAGTCTACTACCTGATTCGTGATCGTCGCGATCGACAGCGAGACGTCGACGCCGTTTGTTTACGAGGCCGAACTGATGGCGAAAGTCCGTTATTACTTGGCCGAAACCGACGTGGGAATGGAATGTGGGTCGGTCGGTGACCGACCAGCTGTCGAGTGGGCGTAGCCACGACGTTCTGTCAGTGGAGGAGTTGCCTGTGTTGAGTTGGGACGGTAAGAGTGAGTAGATGAGTGAAATAGACTCGAGAACAGACCGCTGTTTGTTGACTGACTGCTGGTTGATCTCCGTTTTCGATCGGCGACAGGCCACAGCAGGCTCCCCGTGGAGTGTCGCGTGGATACCGTCCCGTGGTGTTGATTTCCTTCGTCGTCAGTGACCGGCGGAGTGGGATGTTCTGGAACGCTGGGGTGTCTCGCGCGTGTGCGCGAAACTAAAAAGGCCGTATCGGTATCAGCCCCCCTCGAGCAAAAGCCGTGATGATGGCTTGACGTGACTTCCCCGTGTTACTCCGCGCCGGCAACAGCGTACATTCGGAACTCGTCGTTCGAAATCACCTTGTTGGTCCCTGGGGAGGTTTCGAACTCCTCGAGTGACGCCTCGCTGTGATAGAGTTCCTGATAGACTTCGATCTCGCGGGTAATATCGTACTGCGTCATAATGAAGTAGTAATCCCTGTCGTGGTACGCCGTATCGTAGTTGCCAGCTTCGAATTCCTCTGGGTCGACGTCGCCGGTCGCAACTGTTGCACCGCTCAGTGCCTCGTCAGCTTCCACTCCGTTGAGGCCGTGGTCGTACCGATAGGGGTCATAGCCCATTCCCGCGTGGGGAATGTCATCGTCGGCATGTGCCAGACCGGTTTCGTAGCCGCTGAATTTCTGATCGGTGATGTGTTGTCCGGGATCGTAGATCATCGGTGAGGCGAACACGGTCATCAGTCCCAGCACGAGACAGGCACCGAGCCCAACTGCTGCGACGGCGTTGCCTCCTGGTCTCGTAATATAGTTCGAGAGCCCGCCGACAGCACGTGCGATGGCGACTCCTGCAAGGATCGTCAGGATGACGGCGATAAAGCCGAGTTGGCGAAACGACATCACCGGAGTCCCAAGAAAGTAGACGGCGAACAGTCCGGTCAGTGGCACCAGCGAGAGCGAGAGATAGTTGACTATCGCTTTCGTTTCGGGATCAAGACCGGTCCGGCCGAGCCACACCAGCAAGATGAAGAGTCCGACGACCAGCGAGATCAGTGCTAGATCGAGAAACATCGTGACGAACAGTTCGCCGAGACTGCCGCCGATCTCTGCAAGCGAGGAGTCACGCTGATCGACTTCTGCGCCACCACCGATGTCTTCAGCGAAGATCCCGGTAACGAGCCCGACGAGGGCGCCCCTGAATCGTTCGTTGCTCGCCGCCCAGAGGGTAAAGACGACCCCAAGGACGACCGTGTGTGCGTACATGGTTGGATGGTCGAGGATCGGATGATCGTCGTAACGACGTCGGACGACGAACTGCACGACGCTGATTGCTCCGATCAGGATGACGATGTTGACCATCTGCTGTGGGTGGACCAACAGAAGTCCAACCCCAGACAGGAACAGCAGGAGGCTAAACGGTGAGAGGCCAAGCGGTAGCCGCTCGATCGCGGCTCGGCGACGGAGATAGGCAAGGACCGCGAAGATGACAACGGGAACCAAAAAGAGGGCGTTCGAGTTCGTATGGACGCCCATGTGCGTCGCGATGTTGTTGATCGGTAGTATCATCCAGGAAACGATCGCCCCGGCTCCGATTGCCAGACTGGCTCCGGTCAGCTCTCGAACGACCAGTGGGATGAAAATCAGGAACGGAACGAACAGGATGATCATGGTAAAAAGCAATCCGCGTTCGATCGGGATGCCACCGACGTAGTGAAAGACCGACCCGATCGAGTGAGCGGCGGGATAAAATAGCTCGTGGGGAGCTAACTCACCTCTGGTGATATCCCGTGCCCATCCGAGATGCGTGAGTGCATCCCCCATCCCGGAAAAGCGGTAGTTCCTGATCACCGGGAGACTGACGATTCCCGTGACCGTCGTTGCACCGAGTCCGATCCCGAGCGCCTGTTCGCGGCCACGACAGATCAGTACTGTACTGACGGCAATCGCCAACGCGATGGCGAAGGCGACCCACGTTGCCGTCGGTGTGCCCGTATATATCGACGACTCGTAGCTAGTCGCAGGGTTCGCCCGTGCCACAAGGAGTCCAACCGCTGCTGCAAGAAATCCTACGGCGAACGTCACGTTGAGTGTCGACTGTTTCATCTGCTCTCGAGGGAATCGCGCTCCGTTCCAATGTCGATACGCATGTCTTGAGGAACGGTCCTCGAGCCAGCGGTTTGTTATCCGGCTCTTATTTTGCTGGGAGACAGCCCCCCCCTGTTCGTTCTCACCGGCCCATTGGTCGCCTCTGTTTCCGCAGTTGCCACCAGAGCCACCGTAGAGGCGTCTTTCGTCTGTTTCGACTTCTGAACCGATGTACGCAACCCTTATCGACCGTGAACTGACGTGTATGGGTTGCATTTTCGATTGTCGAACCATCAACGGTTCTGATGCTTTTTGTACCCGTCCGTAATCCGTCGAGATGACCGCAACCGGTGCACGCAGTTTCGTCACTGTAATCCAGTCCGACCTATCCCTATGTCATCCATCGTCATCGACCACGTCAGCGCCGACGGCACGACCCTCGAGTCGGACGTACGGACGTCCGCCGACCTCGAGCGGTTTTTTACGAACGAACCGTTCCGAACCGATTACGACGTCCCCATCGAGGACGTTCCTGAGGGTATCCTCGCAATCCCAGTCCTCGCACAGGTCTGTCCTGTCGCGTGGGCGAATGGGGCCGACGTCTACGTCGACGAAGTGGATACAACGTTCGCGAATGCTCTCGAAGACGTCAAGACGACGCTGTGCTCGATGCACGAGTTCCTCGAGGGCGGCACGCTCTATGCAAAAGAGACGGTTGATATCGATCCCGAGGCGAGCGGCGAGAGCGGACTGCTTTTTACCGGCGGCGTCGACTCGACGTGTTCGTACGTCCGCCATCGCGATGAGTCGCCGACGCTCATCAGTATCCGTGGCTGGACGATCACGCCCGAGCCGGCCGACGACGACAACTGGGACCATCTCCACTCGCGTGTCTCGTCGTTCGCCGACGACCACGAGCTCGAGACGGCGTTTCTTGAGTCGAACATGCTTTCCTTTCTCGCCCATCCGATGTTGCTGGCCCACTACAAACGCTACGTCGACGGCGCGTGGTACAGCTCCGTCGGCCATGGCCTCGGGCTGCTTGGTCTCTGCGCGCCGATGGCCTACGCCCGCGGTATCGAGGATCTCTACGTCGCCGCAACCCACTGGGAGGGGATCGACCTCGAGTGGGGATCACGGCCCGATATCGACAATCACGTCCGGTGGGCTGGCACCCAGTGTCACCACGACGGCTACGAACTCACTCGTCAGGAACGTCTGGACGTCATCGCGGACTACATCCGAGATGAGGCGCCAACGCTCGAACTCCAGACCTGCAACGACCGGATGGACGGCAACTGCGGAGAATGTGAAAAGTGTTACCGAACTGCTGTCGGACTGTCGCTCTCCGGACTCGAGCCGACGGCACACGGCTACCCATTTTCAGACCAAGACTACCGTGAGATCCGGACCGCACTCGAGGACGGGCAGTGGGTCCTTGGGCAAGACGAGCGTCATATGTGGGCGGACATTCGGGAGCGAGCGCGCGAAACGGAGCCCCGATCCACCGAAGCGGCGGCGTTTTTCGAGTGGTTCGAGCAGGCTGATCTCGACGATCTGGTTTCTGAGTCCGAACCACCGCTGTCACACCGACTCCTCCGCGCGGGCGCGAGAAATGCACCCGCTCCCGTCTATAACACCGTCTATCCTGCCTGGACGACGGCGAAGTCGGGACTACGACGCGTTCGCACCAGCCGGTAACGGACTCGTGTCGGGACAGTCTCTGGGCGTCGCCACTGGATCGTCCTCCTGCCCGCGTGGCCCCGTCAGCCGGCGTGGACCACAACATCGATCGCATGAACCAGCCGAAACCGTCAATACCGGGCCGAGAGCCGCGCTCGAGTCATCACTAACTGTGTGACTTACCAGCAAAACTGCGCCCTATCCGGCTCGATCGAACTACCGTTCTGGAACGCCGTAATCAACGTGGACGTCCGGGACGCTCGCGGAATCCGGTGCTTCGACGCCGTTCCAGTCGACGACGTGGACGTTCGTCACCTGTCCGGCAAAGCGGAACCGCTGAACGCCGACGTCGATCGCTCCTTCTGCGACGCTTCCCGAGACCACCGTTCCCTCGGCGAACGGATCGTGCGCGTCCATCTCGATCTCGCCGTCGACGGTAATTTCGAAACTCGAGGGAACGCCGCGGCCGATGATCGTCACGAGATTCGGGAGCGGTTCTGATTCTGACGTGGCAACCTGGTTCTGTACCGGTGTGTCGCGTGCCATACTTCGGTAAGTCTGTCTCTGCGGCATAAGCCTTCTTGTCGAAACATTGGTAGCTATGTGAGAAATTTAGGCAGTCAGATACAGCATGACGAGAGGATAGTCATCCAGGACTTGATAACAAACGGACATGGGATCCCTCAGTTGGCGGTAGCTAATCGACATTCGGCGCCGTGTTGTCCGACAAATCGGTCGCCTACCGGAGCGCCGAGAGCGTGTTCCAGAGATCGCGAACGAATGGACGTGGATCGTCGCGACTGAGGTAGTCAAATCGTGGCTGGTCGTACAGCGACCACGCTACGTCTGTTACTGCCTCCGTCACTGATGGCTTCTCGACGAGGTCGATATCTTTTGTGAGCACCGAGTGGAGATACAGCAGTTCGCCACGGAGGAGATGGCCACCGATTCCCGACTGATACTCGTGGTCGATCAGGTCCTGTTCGCCGTTTGCCAACAACCAGTAGTAGTAGGGGAAGTCCGAGCCGGTCTGAACGGAGAACGGAAGCGACGACCAGAATCGTGGGTTGACTTCCATGAGTTTGAACTCACCCGTCTCCTCGTCGTGCAGAAACTCGACCATCGCGAGCCCGTGCCAGTCGAGTTCGTCGAGCAGCCCCAGCCCGGCTTCTTCGAGGGCCGGAATGTCGACCGATTCGCGAAAGGAACTTGGGCCGCCAGCGTAGCTGTAACCGCGTCGCTGTCGGTGCTGGAAGGTCGCCAGTGGATCGCCCTCGTCGTACAGCGCGAAGAAGCCGTACTCTTCGGTCGTCGAGACGTACTCCTGGACCAGCGGCACGTGGTGCATCTCCGTGTGAATGTCTTCCGTTGTGGCACCTCGGGTTGACTCGAGATACTGGGTCGACGGCGGTGCGATACAGGTTTCGGGCGTGTACTCGTCGACGTACTCGTCTCCGAGAATCGTATACCGTGGTTTGACGATCCACTTGCGCTCCTGGTCGGGTTCCGTCGTAAACAGAGCCGTTTCCGGCGCTGCGACACCCGCTGTGTCGGCTGCATCGAACAGTCGCATCCGATCCTGTGCTCGTGCGAGCGTCTCAAACGTCGGCCATGGAGTGCTCACGTACTCGGCGAACTCGTCTCTGTACTTCGATAACACGTAGATGTCCGGCTCCCGAACGGGAATGATCGTCCGCACGTCCGGGCGCATGGCAAGCGAGCGCAGTGCCTCCTTGTACGCCACGAGATCCTCGTGTGGCGACGGCACGCGCACAGCCTCGTCACAGTACTTCGACTGAAATGCCGGGGTTGTTTCATCACTCGAGACGACGATTGTCCGGATCCCACGTCTGCCGAGCGATCTCGCACACGCGACCGTACTCGGTGCGGCGATCCCCGGAACGACGACTGACTCGTTCCCGTTCCAGGCGGAGTTGTCCATACGAACACTCCAATATGGGGTAGAAATGTTATGTCGTGGCTAACGTAACTCTTGAGGGCCTCAGCCGTCGGCTACGGCGGTCTCGAGATCGATCAATTCCCCGAAACCACGATGAGCGCGTCTTCGACGGTAGCGGCGTCCATGTCGAGACCGGGTGTTGTGAACCCGGAGCGAGTCGGCAACGAGCAAGCCTCAGTGCGGTTCTCCGAACGCAGTAACGGTGTTCCATTCCGGCTACTCGTAAGCGCTGACGTGACACGGACTACTGTAACGATGTATCGGCGCGATCGCAGGACGTGTCGCGGTCGCGCCGGAAATGGCTCACAGTGGACCGTCTGAGTGAGTAATTTCACCTCCGTTCGGTGTTGATCGTCCGTGAACGGATGTCGACGAACCGACGCCGATCGTTGATCCTCGAGAATACGAGCGCTGCGACCAGCGGAGCGTCTGCGTTGACGTTGCAGGCACTATTCCGGTGCTGTCGTCGCGTCAGTACCGCCGTCCGCACTGTCACCGGTGTGGGCCCTTTCGTAGAGAGCAATGGCACTGGGACCGCTGGGCACCTGTTCTGCGACGCGCCCGTCACGATCCAGTTCAGTCTGTGTATGCAACGTTCTTGAACCCGAATCCGCCGCACTCGATCGGTGGTTCGCTGATAAAACTCAATCAGCCTTTTATTTCTAATTTATAATCCGATTCATACTGAAGATACTGGGCAAGTCATAAATATATGACAATGGTTGGAACAGTAACTATCAGTATCGAAATCGAACTGGGATGGGGGCTGGTTCGGTTCAATAAATTCGATAAACTCAGTGAGAACCGAGAGGCGGAAACGCGACATCTCTCTCGGTTGCTCGATCAGTGTGAAGAATACGACGTGCCGATCACGTTCAACATCGTCGGGCATCTGCTCCACGAGAGTTGTGATGGAACGCATGACGGCCCACACGATGAAGATTGGTGGGATGTTGACCCGGGTACGTCCGTCGATGAAGACCCCGAGTTTTATGCGCCGGATCTGATCGATGACATCCGCTCGCGGCGTACCGATCACGAGATCTGTACGCACACCTACTCTCACATAGAGTGTAACGAAGTTGATCCCGAAATCGTTCGGTGGGAACTCAACCGGGCACAACGAGTGCACGACGAACACGGCCTTGGAAAAACCGGTTCAATCGTTCCACCACGCCACAGCACTCCGCCATCGGATGTCCTTGTTGACACCGGGATTCGAACAAAACGGACTCCCCACTACAAGGCACACGATGAACATCACCCCGCGACAGCTGTTGGGAAGTTGTACGACATTCTTTTCGGAAGCCACCCGGCAGTAGAACCAGCCGTCAGGCAGGGCGTTCTGGAGTCGTACAGTCCGGAGTATATTACCTTTGCTGCCCCGTTCTTGCAGACGGGAACGTCTGAACCACATCCTGTGTATCGTTCGATCCCACTGTTCGTTCGACAGCGCCTACACGAACGCAACCTCAGACAAGGGATCGATGCTGCAGCGACTACTGATTCGTTCGTTCACTACTGGAGTCACCTGTACGACTTCTCAAACGAGAAACAGTGGCCACAGGCCAAATCGTTCGTTCGACAGCTCTCCGAAATACAGGAGATGGGTGATATTCGCGTCCGAACGATGAAAGATCTCCAGTACGAGTACGAACAGCGAGCACCCCACGACGACCTTTCGGCACAGGCACAGCAAGACGACCTGTGCCCGACACGAGAGGTCGGTCAACCGAAACCAGCGAACGCCCCGTTAGATCATTCCTTCGACCACGATGCATGACTGACGACGGACTCACTATCGGTATCCTGTTAGATGAACCAGTAATGGAACGGTGGGCTCTCGAGGCTGTCGAAACGGCGATACGAGACGCCGGTGTTTCGGTAGCACAGGTAATACTCCCACCAGCTGACAGTCCGGCCGACACCGATACAGCAGGGTCGTCGATTCCGTGGCAGCGATACGCCGCCGCCGCGAGGGAGTACGGTGCGTGGACACCCGTGCTGGCTTGGCACCAACTCGCCAGCACACCCTGGTATCTGGAAAAAATACCGCTCGAGGACCGAGCATGGTTCGACGATGCAGAAATCGTCCACGCTCGACCGGAGCCTGCTGATGGCATCGGTAACCGGCTTCCGGCGGCAGCGATTAAGCGGATCGAGTCGGCAGAGCTGGATCTGCTGTTTCGCCGTGGGTTCGGTATCATCAAGGGAGACGTCCTATCAGCGCCGTCACACGGTGTATTAAGCTACCACCACGGCAACATCAGGGAGTACCGAGGTCGCTCACCCGGTGTCTGGGAGTTTGCGAACGACGAGCGGACTGCCGGTGTCACGCTTCAGCGGCTGACTTCGACCCTTGACGGTGGCGAGATTGTCGTTGAGAAGACGATCGATATCGCTGACTGTCGGACGTGGCAGAGTGTCAGACAAAGACTCTTTGACCATTCTACTGACATGCTGACAACTGCGTGCACTCGACTCGAAGATCCGGAATTCGGATCCACGCACACTGACGAGCTCGGGCCGCTATACACGTGCCCGGGGCTGGTCGATACCGTCCGGATCGAACTCAAAAATATCAGGGGAAAAGTGCAAAACCACGTCATCGAGTGATCGTCTCCCGATTTGGGTAATCCTCGCCTCCATTACTCGAGATAGCCGAGATCTGCGAGTCGTTTTTCGACATCGTCGTCCGCTGTTTCGACCGACTGTGTCCTATCGAACCGTGGATACTGCTCCGTTCCGGCTGCGTCGACACACGGCAGCGGTGTGCCGTCCATCCGCTGGTCGAACGGAATCCCGAACGTCGAGAGGACCGTCGGAGCGATATCGAAGAGGTGGGCGTCCCCGACGCCCGCTGTGGGCTCGATCTCGTCGCCTCGAGCCGCGACCGTTCCCTCGAGTTTGTGGTTCCACGGCTCGCTTGGCGGGCCGAACTGCTCGTCTCGTAGCGTCGCCGACAGGAAGTGCTCAAAGTCGGCCGGGACGGTCACGATGTCGACGGCATCCTCGCTCTCGGGTCCGTGGAAGTACTCTTCGCGGGGTCGAACAGCCTCGAAGACGGGCTCCCCCTCGGGCGTTCGAACCGATCGCAGGGCGTCGATGAGTCGAGTTCGAACTTCCTCGTATGCGTCTGGCGGGACGACGCCGTCCGGCTCGCGGCCCTCGAGGTTCATCCGAACGCCGAGTTCGATCCGCGAGCGGACGTACGCGGTCGAATCGGGGAAGTCGACTTGCGTTGCTCCCGCGTTGACCATCCCCGTTGGGGCGTGCGATTCGACGAACTCGTCGAGCCCGAGTCGCTCGAGGGCGGCCCCGATACGCTGGCTCGTCAGCCCGAACCCGGCAGCGGTCGCCATCGCTCGCTCGGCGACGCCGGCCTCGTGTCGTGTCGTGTCGTCACCCTCCTTGAGATTTCCGTCCCGCACTGTCGCCCAGTTTGGCATTCCCCGACCGCCGCTTGCGGTCGTCACGAAGCCTTCTTCACGGAGGTAGTCGTTGACGCGGAACTCCAGTCCGTCGTATGGCCCCATTCCGTGATCGCTCGCGACGATCACGTTTGCCGGCTCCGTTGTCTCGAGGATCTCGGCCAACTGCTGGTCGACCTCGCGGTAGATCGATCGAATCGCCGCGTCGTCGTCCGGCCGCTCGTGAAAGATCGAATCAGTCGCCTGGAACTCGACGAACCCGAACTCGGGCTCGTACTCATCGGCGAGGTAGCGAAACGCCTCTCCTCGCATGCGCACGCAGTCAGTGTACGCCTGCCCGAGGTCGGCTGCGTCCTCGTTGGGGTAGACACGGTACTCACCGATCGCCTCCCGGACGTCCTCGAGCAGCCCAGCGGGATGACAGTCGGGGTCCTCCGGGGCGGTGTAGCCTGGAATCAGCGCGCCATCGAACTCTCGTGGCGGATGCGTGACGGGGACGTTGACGACCGCGCTCGTGATCTCGTGGCGGTCGAGCAGTTCCCACAGTGTTCGCTCGTGGACGTCGGTCGCGTTGACCACGTCCCAGTCGTAGCCATCGAACGAGAGAAAGCCGTAGACCCCATGTTTGCCGGGGTTCATTCCCGTATATAACGAGGGCCACGCGCTCGCCGTCCACGGTGGGATCTGGGACTCGAGCGGTCCACTCGTTCCCTCTCGGTAAATCGACTCGAGGGTCGGTATCTCGTCAGCTTCGAACAGCGGCTCGAGTACCCGGTCACAGGCTGCGTCGATCCCGACGAGCAGCGTGTGAAGGGAAGATTTGTCGCTCATCACCGACACCTCCACGATACTGACCTTTCGTTATGACCTAGATTACCAGCAGCGTCTACGTTTACCGGACATAGCCTGGTGCCACAGCGGACGGACCGAACGCTGACTCCCTCTCAAAAGCAGCGGCGAAATCATGCCCTACCACGTCTCCTCTTTGGCACAGAGAGACAAAACGGGTGCTCCGCTGGATGAGACGCTTCCGATCTCGAATCTCAGTCACTTGACACTGTCGTACAGCGACGCGATCGTTCGCATCCCCCACGAGCCGTACTCGAGGCTGTAGTACGTCTCTAGGTCGGGGTTGAACTTCGCTTTGTATCGATTGATCCGGCGCGTGTCGGCTCCCACGAGATCGTACGTCTCGAGGCCGTTCTCGAGGCCGTCGTTCATAATTCCCCAGTCGAGCAGATCGTTCGTCGGCACGTCGACGTCGGCGTCGGTCCGCACTCCGCCCATCCACCGACCCGTGGTGCCGTCGTACTCAAGCGCCAGGATGCCGCCGACGAACTCGCCGTCCACACGAAGGGTGTACGGCCGCACGTGGCCGTTCTCGGTTCGATCGGCGAGCTCGAGGACGAACTCGACTGGGACGCCAAAGCTGATGTCCTGGGACTCATACCGGTGTTTCACCTGCTCGTGGATCAGGCGAATCTCTTCGGGGCCGCCGACTGTGACCTCGTAGGCGTCGTCGTCGGTGTTCCGGATGTTGCTTCGGGCGTCGCTGCTGAACGACATCAGGAGATCCTCTTTTCCGACGGTGAGGTCGACGGCGTAGGTGTACTCCGGTGTCACGTCGTAGGCGTTCCACTTGAACGGCCGCGAATCCTCGAACGCCGTCGCCGTTCGAATGTGGCCGTACTTCGGATTCAGTTCCGACTCGATCCACTCGAAACAGCCGTCCATGAACCGCTGGCGGCGACGCTCGCGCTTTCGCTGTTTCAGTTTCCCCATGTTCAGAAACGCCGGCCCGAGATACGGCACGCGGAGGTGTGGGGGTGGGGAGAACACCGTCGTGACGAACTGCTTCGCAATCTCGAAGACGGGAAACAGTCCAACCGGCTCCTGCCCTTTGAACCCGATCAGTGGGTGGATCTTCGCGTCTGCGTGTTCGGCCTGGACTCGTAGCGCCTCGAGTTCGTGACACAGCGTCCCCTGTGGCGACTGTGCGACGTAGCCGTTCCATCGCTCCAGGTCGTCGTCTGTCGCGACGCGGACGTCGATACTCATCTGTTCGACCACCCGGAGATGGCTGCTCGAGTGCTGTCGTGGGTCGCTCGGCGTTTCATACGACCGAAATCGCGGTCCGATCACTTTGTAAGCATCCTGTTTCTGTCGTTCTGGCCACTCGAGTTGGGTTCGATGGGGAAGCGAAATCCTGCCACAGAACAGTGAGCTATCGCTGGCTGCTGTGCCCTCGCATCTCCGCCCTCTACACCGAATCCTGCCGGTTCTGGTCGCTGGCTGGTTTGATCGTTTATCGACTGCCAAACTGGTAGCCGGGCTGAATAGTCGGTTATGCGACTAGTAACAATGACGGGAACGATCGATATCCGTATAACTGACGAATAAATGAAAGACATCCTGAACCGAACGTTTCGGCCGTTTGCAGCCGTTGGGCTAGACATCAAACATCTCTTCGCCCGGATCCCGACCGATCTCGTTGGCGTTGCTGGATTCGTCGCTGTTGCAACCATACTGCTGACAGCTGTCGACGTCACATCTCCGGTCGTGCGAGCCGCAGTCGGCTTTCCGCTGTTGTTTCTCGCACCCGGGTATGCCATGGTCTCGGTTCTGTTTCCCCGCACGTCACCGATTGAAACGACCGAGTCAACGCCACTAATCGGACAGACGTGGGATGTGACCGATGTCGAACGCGTCGCACTCGCGTTCGGCCTGAGTTTCGCACTTCTTCCGCTGCTCGGACTTGTCATCGCTTTTTTCTCGTGGGGGTTTACCACCTCGACCGTGGTCGGCATCGTGAGCAGCTTTGTCTTGGCTGGTGTCGCTGTCGCCAGTATCAGACGATTTCGAGTGCCTGTCCGTGACCGATATCAGTTCCGTCTCGGTCGAACACTCGGTGCCCTCCGGACGGCGATATTCGGAACAGGATCGACTGTCCATACCGCTGTCAACGTGGTCCTCGTCGTCAGTATGCTTCTTGCCCTGACGAGTGTCGGCTACGCGCTCGTCTCCCCACAGCAGGGCGAACAGTACACCGACCTCCAGTTGCTCACCGAAGACGATTCGGGTGAACTAGTTGCTGCTGGCTACCCCTCGGATATCGAGCCTGGCGAATCGATGTCGTTTATAACCGCTATCGAGAACCAGGAAGGTCAGGATAAGGACTACACCGTCGTCATCCAAGAACAGTGGATCAACGATGGCGACGTCTCCGAGCGGACGGAGTTACAACGGACCGAGCACAGTGTCAGTGACGGTGTCACTGAAACAGACGAACAGAACGTTACACCGAACGCTGAAAGCGGAAGCGTTCGAATTGCGGTGTTGCTGTACGACGACGAAGTTCCCGAGACACCAACCACCGACAACGCCTATCGTCACGGCTACTTCTGGACCGAGATCGGCGAAGACCTCGACGACGAGTAAGCTCTGTTAGCGGGACTGCCACCGCTTGTGCGAACTTTTTTACGAGTTTGACCTCCCCACGGGTGTTTGAACTGTCTTTCCGAGAGGTCCACCTCGCCGTCTCGTTTGTCGTCGGCGTGGGTATTACATTCCGATTGTGCCTTCGTTGAGGATCGCTTATTTACGGCGCTGTCGGTTGCACCCTCGAGTCGCATACGTTTCCCATGTCAACTACCCCGCCCTGAGCGCCTTCGGCGCTCTGAGGACGGGGCTTGCGTGGCGTCGTTGAAGCAAAAACTTCGAAACCAACGCTGCAAAAGCTGTGATGCGGGTATTGGCTGTGTTACGTATAGAAACCAGTGAATAACAAGGTCTGTTATCAGAAAACGCTGTAGCAGCTTCGAATGTCAACTCACTCAATCGCGGATGACGAAATAATCACAAGACTGATTCTGTCGATCGGATTCCTCGCGCTAGCTGGGAGCGCACTCGTTGCCCACGCCACTCCAGCAATTGGATACGAGCTGTCGATTTACTCGATGACGCCTTCGGCCGTCTGGGTTGGTCTGCTCGTTGCGCTGGCCATCGCGTTGGCCGTTTCGTTCGTTCCTTTCTCGAGCGCTCATCGAGGAAGTCGTTCGATTGCACTCGCCCTCGGCGGACTTGTAATGGTCGTCTTCACTGGTTTGCCACTCATCCGGAACTACCAGTACTATGGACACCACGACGCGTTGACTCATCTTGGATGGGCGACGGCTATCAGCGACGGATCTATTCTTCCGACAGATCTCGCCTATCCTGGCATTCACACGAGTGGGACGTTTATCAGCGCAGCTATCGGAATTCCGATTTCTCGAGCAATGTTGTTCGTCACGTTACTTGCGACGATTATATTTCTCGTGTTCATCCCACTATGTGTAAGAAATATTATACCAACACCAGAAGCAACCACTATTGCGACTTTTTCAGCATTCCTGTTACTTCCGATAACCACGATTGCTACGCATCATCATCCCCACCCAATGACACAGGCAGTGCTGTTTTCGGCGCTTTTCGTGTACGTACTCACGAAGTACCTCCAATCGGATCAGAGTGAGGCGGTGGTGTCTACTGCCGGGGCAACCCTTGCACTCTTATCGGTTGCAGCGGTCGTGTATCACCCCCAACTCGTCGCGCATCTCTTGCCTGTCGCTATCGCGATCTGTCTCGTACAGTTTTTCGCTCGTCGGTCCACGGCCGAGAGCAGTCGATCCACGGTCGCGAGCACGATTCGATCCCACCGGCCGCTGTACGGACAGACGTTGCTTTTACTTGTCGTGTTTCTGGCCTGGACTGCCAGTGTCGGGTTCTACCTCGATACGGTCGAATACATCGCGACTTCGGCCGCTGACTTTATTTTCGGAACCGGAGAGGCAGGAGCAGCCGTCGCGTCTCAGGGGGCGTCGCTGAGCACGATTGGCGCGAGCATGACCGAAATCTTTCTCAAACTCTTCGGAACGAGTCTGGTGATGATATTACTCGTCGCCGGTCTGATTGTTGCCGTGTTCGGGCTCGGTGTCCGAACGCAGTATGAGGCTGTGCCAGCGATGACGGCGTACTTCACCGCCGGTCTTGCCGCGCTCGGTGCGCTGTTCGTCCTCTACTTTATTGCTTCCGGGTCAGAGATATACTTCCGTGTCTTTGGGCTGATGATGGTCTTTGCCATCGTGCTTGGCTCGGTCGCCATCACGATTGGATTCACGTCGCTCTCGCGCCGTCTCTCCCGCCGCAGCGTCCAACCAATCTTCTCGGTCGGGTTCGCCATTCTGCTGGTGGCTTCGTTACTCGTAATTTTCCCCTCGCCGTACATCTACAACGCGTCGCCACACGTCACCGACTCATCGATGAACGGCTACGAGACAGCGTTCGCAAACCAGAGTGACGACATCGAGTTTGTCGGTCTTCGGGGTACTATTGACCGATTCGACGACGCGATTCACGGGAACGAAGAACGTATGCGGTCACACGAGAGCGCCTCCGAATCGGCGGTCGAAGATGGATTGGTGTCGTCCTACGATTCGGATCGCTATCTGATACTCACGAAGGCAGATTACGAGCGCGAGCAACACGCCTACCACGGCCTGCGGTACACAGAGCAGGATCTGCAGTCGGCAACGACCGAGCAGGGGGTCGACCGCATCCAGTCGAACGGTGATTTCGAGTTGTACTACATCAACGCCGGGGCCGAATGAGGCCACGAACACAAACACCGTTACAGTCGTTGATTTCGTCCACCCGAGCGGTCCACGGGGTTCTGTTCTAGAAAGAAATCAATCGATAACAAAGTCATAACGTGTGATCGTCGGTGTTGATGAATCGGAGACACCCGGTACTGTCCGCACTCTTCGGCGTGGAATGGTTCGAGAACAAACACGTCAACCGCTGTACCCACTAAATCATGAAAACCATTGTTTTTGGGTTCGACGCTCTCGACTTCCGGTATCTAGACTTGTTCGACGGGTCACTCCCGAATATCAGCCGTCTCCGCGACCAGGGGACTGAAGCATCGCTCCGATCTACCCACCCGCCGTGGACCGGAAGTGCTTGGCCCTCGATGTACACCGGAACTGACCCCAGTCACCACGGCGTCTACGGATTCTTCACCTACGATGGCTATCCCGACGAGGGGGCGCACGTCTCGCGCAGCAACGTTCAGCAGCCGGCGCTCTGGAACTACCTCTCTAAAGAAGGGGATCGATCGATCGTCATGAACGTCCCCGTCACCCACCCCGCGGAATCCCTCGAGGGCGTGCTCATTCCGGGGTATCTCGCGACGGAAGATGCAGTGGGGTACCCCGAAGGAGTTCGCGACGACGTATCGGACGCCATCGGCGAGGAGTACACCGTCTATTCGAGCGCCGAGATGAGTACCGACCTCGACGCGAAGTTCGACGGCTACCTCGAGTTGATCGATCAGCGGCGCCGCGCCGCGGTAGCGCTGCTCGAGCGCCACGAGTGGGATCTGGCGATCCTGCAAGTCCAGAAGACCGACGCCGTCTTCCATCACTTTGACGAAGAACGTCGCTTCCGAACGGTGTACGAAGCTGCCGATCGCGTCGTCGGGGATGTCCTCGAGGCCGTCGAAGAACCCGTCAATGTCGTTCTTTGCTCGGACCACGGAATCGGACCGGTGAGCGGCTATCAGATCCACATCAATGATATCCTTCGATCGAACGGTTTCGTCGAGACCATCGACGACGGCGGCCGATCGACGCCGTCCGTTGATAAAGGGGCGCTCGCGGAGACCGACCGAGCGGGAGCGACCGACGAAGATGGGGACGGGGACGAAGGTGACACAGCGCCCAGTGGCCTCGAGAAGCCGCTGTTGTTCGGCAGGCGGTTGGCGTCCAGACTCGGCGTCGAACCGGTCGACGTCTACGCTGCCGCAGAACGGGTTGGACTCGGATCGACGCTCGTCGACCTCGCGCCGGACACGCTCAAAGCAACGGCCGTGCAGGAAAGCGTCGATTGGCGTCGATCCAAAGCGTACTGCGCCAAAGGATCACGGATGGGAATCCGCGTCAATCTCGCCGGGCGTGAACCAAACGGTGTCGTCTCGTCGTCGGATTACGAAGCCGTCCGGGACGAACTCATCTCGCTACTGTCGTCGCTCGAGACGCCCGACGGAGAGCCGGCGTTCGAGTTCGTCTGCCGGCGCGAAGCGCTCTACGACGGCCCGTACCTCGAGCGCGCACCCGACGTATGCTTCCTTCCGACCGAAATGAACCACACGGTTTCGCATGCGCTATACGGTCGGAAATTCCTCCCGGTCGAGAAGCACGATCACAAGCCGAACGGCGTCTTCGTCGGGGCTGGGCCCGGGTTCTCGGGCGACCAATCGATCTCTCAGTCCCAGCTCTCGCTGACCGATATCGCGCCGATTACCATGGGACTGCTCGGCCACTCGGTGCCGGAGCGCATGACCGGAACCGTTCCGGACGGACTGCTCGCCGAGCAGCACGACCGAGCCAACTATGGCACCGTCTCATACGACACTGACCACTCCGAACCGCGGGCGAACGATGAAAAGGTGACCGAGAGGCTTGAGGATCTGGGCTATCTCTGATGGTCGATCGAGAGACCGAACTGTCGGCGATCCTTTCGAGTGCGGCTATCGTGTTGGTCGGCGGGATCGTCTCGTCGGTGGCACAGTTAGGCGAGCGGATCGTCATCGGTCGACTGCTTTCGCCGGATGCCTACGGAGAGGTGAGTATTGGTCTCGCGCTATTGACCATCACAGTCACTATCGCGCTCGCCGGCTGTTCCCAGGGTGTATCGCGATTCATTCCGCGGTACGACAACGCCGAAGATCAACGGGGTGTGTGGGTGAGCGGACTGATACTCACCGCCATCTTCTCGCTCGTGATCAGCGCCGTGATGTTCGTCTCCGCCGACGTGATCGCCGCGAACCTGTTCGAAACCGACGAGGCAGTGACGCTCATCCGACTGCTTGCACTCGCGCTGCCGTTCGTCGCCGGATTTCGGATCGCCGTTGCCACGATTCGCGGGTTCGAAAACACGGTGTACCCAATGGCTATCCAGAATTTCTTCTATCCCTTATTCCGGATCGCCTTGATCACCGTGTTGTTGCTCGCCGGCATGGCGATCGCCGTCGTGGGGATCGCCTACCTGCTCGCGGCGATCCTCGCGTTTCTCCTCGCGAACGTGCTGTTACGACGAGTCATGCGACTCCGAGGCGAGTACCAAACCCACACGAAAGAACTGCTCGTGTTCTCCGCCCCGCTGATCGTCTCGACGGTCGTCGGCGTCATGCTGACGACGACGGACACCCTGATGCTTGGCTTCTTCCGCAGCTCCTACGAAGTTGGAATGTACGACGCCGCGTATCCGATCGCCAGCGGACTGACCGTTGTCCTCGGTGCGTTCGGCTTCCTGTATCTGCCCATCGTCTCGAGACTCGACGCCGACGGCGAGCGCGGAGCCATCGACGACATCTACGCGACGACGACGAAATGGGTGTACGTCATCACGTTCCCGGCATTTCTCCTGCTCGTCGTCTTTCCGCACGACGTCATCACGTTTGTCTTCGGCGAATCGTACGCTGAGGCGGCGGCAGTGTTGCCAATCCTCGCCGTCGGCTTTTTTTTGAGCGCCGCCGCCGGACGGGATCGGGAGACGCTGTCCGCGATTGGCGTGACCACCTGGATCGCAATCGGGAATGTGATCGGAATCACGATGAACATCACTATCAATCTGCTCTTGATTCCGCAGTTCGGGTTCATGGGCGCAGGTGTCGCGTCCGTTATGTCACTGATCACACAGCACGGCATTATCTGTGGCGTCCTTGCAATCCGATACGGTATTACGCCGATTTCGCCAGAAGCGCTTCGTTGTTATCTCGCCCTCCCAGCCGTGCTGTTACCGCTCGTGTACTTCCTTTCGCCGTGGATAGCGATCTCGATCGTCACCGTCGTTCCATTTCTCGTCGCGGTCGGTCTCGGTTCGGTGGTCGTCCTCGGTCTCGCCGGCGGCCTCGAGCCAGATGATCTGGCCGTCATCACGCTCTTCGAGGACAAACTCGGCGTCTCGATACCGCTCGTTCGGCGGTGGATACCGGACGAGCGCGGCGAGCCAGCGAGTTCGTTTTCGGCCGACTGATCACCGTTTCAGTTTCTGAACGGCGGGTCGTCAACACGGCTAATCGAACGCAGATGTCGCTGTTTGTCGCCGAGCGCCTCGTCCGAGGCTGTCTCGGCATCATCCTGTGCCTAAAGGGGCGAGGGAGTCGCCTTGAGTGTCCATAACTATTGCTCCCCTGCCGTCAACAGCACACTCATGAGTGTGTTCCCTGTTACAGACGGTTCACCGACTCGAGTGTGCCTCTTCGAACAGTGTGGTCGACTTCCCAAGTTGGAACGTGGAACTGTCCCGTCGCTGACTGTCACGCCGAACCGTTCCCTACACGGCTGTTCCTGGTGAGATTTCAATGACGCGCACACAGACACGTCCGTCTCCGCTCGGCGAACTTGATACCGACGCGATCGAAAATGTCTACCTCTTTATCGCGGACTCGGTGCGATACGACTGCGTTCCGGACCGGGTCGTCGACCGCGGTCGGCTGTTCAAGACGGCTGCAGCAGCCCTCTGTACGCCCCAGTCCGTCCCGAGCATTGTGACCGGTCGTCACGCGCCGCGACACGGCGTGACCTGGTTCAACGATTCGCTCAACGAGTCTCTACCCACCCTCTTCGATCTCGACGCGACGACCGGATACAACGAAGTCGTCTGGGAAGGCCGGGCGGTTAACGACATCCTCAACGAACCCGGCCGAATCGATCTCGAGTCCGTCGAGGAGCCGTTCGTCGCCCTCGAGCACGACAACGGCGGCCACTCCCCGTACGTCGACTCCAAAAACCAGTCGACCGCCGAGATGTTCTCGAATATATCGGATGAGCGAGAGCTGCGGCGCCGCTATCGAGAAACCGTCGCAGCGAGCACTGATCGGTTCGAGGAGCGCTTGGACGTGCTCGAAGACCAGGACTTGCTCGAGAGCACGCTCGTGATCTATCTCGCAGACCACGGTGAATTGCTCGGCGAACACGGTGGATTCGTCGGCCATGGGCTTCCGGCTGCGCCCGAGGTCGCCTACGTGCCGACGGTGTTCATCCACGAGTCTCTCGCCAGTGAAACGGCCGAGACGTTCATCCACCACACCGACCTGTTTCCGACCATCGACCACCTCGTCGACGACGGACGGACGTCGGCCTCGGCCGACGGCGACTCGCTCCTCGAGGTCGTCGACGCCGACCGCCCCGCCTATACACAGGGTGTCATGCGACCACAGGAAAAGTACCGCGGAACGATACTCGACCCGAACTACGATGCGCCGAGTATCTGGACGAAACACGGCGGCTTCGTCTTCAACGACACGAGTAAACTCGTTCTCCCACTCACGGCGACGTTCGACGCACTCTTCTCCGGATACACGGGCGCGTTCAACGACTCCAACTTTCGGCCAGCCGTTCTGGCGAGAGCGTTACGACACTATCTTTCCGGAGAACAGACCTACGGGACCCCTTCGGTCTCGAGGACGGACGCCCGAGCGATGGCCGATCAGCTCTCGAGCATCACAGTCGAAACGGAAAGCCGATCGCTCGACGAAGAGACTAAAGAACACCTCGAGCAACTCGGCTACCGGTAGTTAAACCGCCGCTCGAGTCGATCGAGACGGATCGTCGCTGTTTCTCTCGGCAAGTGCTACGCTTCGGACTCGTCAGTGTACGGTGTTCTGGCGCAGGTTCGTTCGCCATTATCATCTCCTGGTTTCGCTACGTGCCGGCAATCTGTTCGTGATTCAAACCGATCACACTGTTGCTACCGGTCCCACGACGGGTGAAACGATCGCCTACCTGCAGACGTCGTCGTCTCGAGATTGAGACGAACAGGCGATAGTCGGCCGTACGGGCCTCTTCTGACTGTTCTATCGGATTTCTTGATAGTGGTTTGTAACTTGTAGAACGGTCGCTGGAGAAATACTTTCAGCAAAGCCGGTATAAAGATCGTACTGGTTAATGGAATGTTAGACGGAACAGAGAGTCCGACGAGTGTACTGTATGACGAAAGAAATTCAGGATGCAACCAATAATTCGCTGTTAAATCGTCGCAGCTATCTCAAAGGGGCTGGGGCTGCAGCTGCACTGATTGGGCTCGGCGGAGCGGCCGCCGCAAGCGACGAGGACGATTACGACGTCATCGAGGTTTCGTCCGGAGAGACCTGGACGTACAACATGGACAACGGCGAAACGCTCGAGAATCTCCTGATAGATATTACGGCATCGGGTGCGAGCTGGGAGATTCGGATGCACGGCGACGACATGACGCTTCGGAACATCGGGATCCGGGGCAACGTCGACTCGCCCCAGAAAATGAATCACATCTCCGTCGGCGGATCGTCGGGCTCGAGTAACTGCGTCATCGAGAATATCTACTACGAAGGCTATACGCTCAGCGGCTTCAACAACGCTGTCGGGACGGGTGGGACGGCGACGCCGATCTTCGTCTCTCCGAACCACAGTGGCGATCTGCTCGTTCGGAACGTGAATCTCCAGTCGTGTCCCGACAATCTCATCTACGCGAGTGCGCCCGGGAACGGTTCCGAACACCCGGCGCCCGGCGGCGGCGGTACCGTCCGCGTCGAGGATTCGTATCTATTCCGAACGGGTGCCGGCTGTGTCCGTGTTGGGACCGAAGGATCGTATGCTGAGAACTGTATCCTCGACGGCGATCACAGTAACACGGCTGCGCCGAACTCGCGTCCGTTCTGGGGCTACTACGAGCACACTGAGATTCGCAACTGTGATGTGATGAACGGCTCGCCCGGTGCGGTCGTCGCAGGAGCGAGCGCGTGGGACAAGGGGCGCCGTGCTGAAGTGACAGTCGAGGACTCGTACTTCGAGGATACGGGCACGCACGCGAGCGGGGCTCAAATTCACGGCTCGTCCGCCGATCGAGAGCCCCGAACCGAGCCCAGCGAAATTGAGGGGGTGCCGCTGTCGGCAGAGGAAGCCGCATCCGGTTCATCGGGTTCGTCGCCATCGCAGTCGCCGTCCCCGAGCTCGCCGGAGAACGGCGACGACGACGAGGACGACAGCAGTATCGAGGACGTCTGGGAGGACAACGAGTCCAATCACGTCGAACTCCGCGGCGGCACACCCGATCAGATCGCGGAATACGAGATTTTGGGATCCGGCGACGCCGAAGCCGGCGAGAACGCGGATACAAATCCCGACGATCCGTATCGGGATGTCGTGACGACCGACGGCGACGACTTCCTGGTCGAGGGTTTCCTCGGCGGACACGTCGACGACTTCTACATTACCGGTTCTATCACCGATGTCGAAACGACGGCCGACCTGACTGCGACGGTCAACGGCCACGAGTTCGACGTGCAGGAACTGGAAGGGGTCGGCTCCTGGGACGGCGACGACGATGCCGAAACGTCGGACCTTCCCCATGCGATTGTCATCGACGGCGCGGAGGCCGCTGGCACGACCGACTACTCGCTCTCGGTCAGCGAGGAGATTGTCCAGTCCGAATACAGCGGGGCGACGATCGATGACGGCGACAAGGTCGAGGGGACCACTGCCAGTGGCACCGTCGACGACGGCATCGACGCTTACCGGTTCTGCGGCGAGATCACCGACTTCTGGCTCGCTGGCGAAGCCGACGTAACCCTCGAGTACGACGCTGATAACTGATTCCGTCGACCAACACCGTTCATTTCGAAAAGCGTGTGAGGAGAACTGGCGGTTGGCTCGGTGTTCGCCACGGCTCATCGCCGAAAGCAAGGAGTAAGCCGACCATGCCGACAGTCGTGTCGTTACCCGATCAGATGACTCGAAGTCTCCTACAGGGTACGAGTAACGGCTTCGTGACATGTCACTGGCTGACTGTCCAGTAAACCGTAAACTCTCAACTTTCAAGAGTGACCTGCCCACCCAACACCGGGTGGGTGGATGTCACGAGAGTTGCCCGACCGAATCTCTCGCCAGCGCTGCGTCGACCATCGCCTCGAGATCGTCGACGTCGACGATGAGGTCGCTCTCGTTCGTCTCACAGCCGATGTAGCCGTACCAGCCGTCGACCTGCTTTGTGAGCATGTAGTAGATCCCGTTGACGCGGTTGATCGGCATCAGTTCGACAACCGAGACATTGTCTGCGTAGATGAGATCCGTCAACCCGGCTCCGTGTGGCGTCACGATACAGTCGGCCTGGGCGAACAGGGCGATGGTCTCCTTGACCGCCATCGATGAGAGTTCGTACCGTTCGAAGCCAGCGTGCTCGAGTCGCTTGAACGCGTCTCGTTCGTTTCGAACGCGGCGGCTGGTCGCGTCGTTTCGGCTGATATAGACACGGTCAGAGAAGCGGCTGGTGTCGACGGCACGAAGCGCTTGCTCGCGAAGTGACTCCCGGAGCCACTGATGTGAGAATGGGGACGGACTGGGTGGGTTGATTTCGCGTCGCATCGCGGGAACGACAAGCCGATCGACCTGACAGTACGTGGCGTCCCACCGAATCAGATCGTCGCTGTCGTAGCCGAGTAACTCGAGCGTCTCTAGCTGATAACTGTTGAGATCGGGACCGACGATCAGCTTCGGTGTTCGACCCGTTTCGGCGGTGTACTGCTCGACGCCTTCGAGTCGCGTCAGCGTTTCTGCGACCCAGTGGAAGTAGCCGCCGTCCCAGCTATTGTGGAGTAGGACTGCTTCGTCGATATCTTCTCGCCGGCCGTTCCCGGTCGCGATCCGTTTTGGCGACTCCCGGACTGAGTTGATGACATTAAGCGTCTGTACGTTCGGACTCACGGAAGCGTCGGCGACGTACCCAGACTCAGTCACCGCAAGCGGTGGCGAGCCGACGAGATGGGCATCGTGGACGACGCCGACAAACGGTTTGGAGACCGTATACCGTCCTCGCCACCGATCCATGCCCGGAATCTTGCCGGCGTAGCCGTCAGGCTCAGAAACGGTGACCGATTCCGGGTGCCCGTATTCAATGAGTGTATCGTTTTCGACGAACTGATCGTACAGTTCGGCTCTTGTCACCCGGTTTCGGTCTAGCGTCGTGAGCGCGACCGCGCATGCGAACCCTCGACTCTCGACGGTTTTTGTGAGCGTCTCGAGACTCATTATCACTGCCTCCACGTATTGGTATTTGAGTATGTGTGTGTTTACTGATCTTTTTTGTCGAGCTGACAGAATAACAAATCAAGAGCGAGGCCCCTTCTCGAACCGCATTGTCCGCCGATTGTCGGATAGGTGATAGCTGTTCCGTGGAAGAAATCGCATAACAATACGTGGCGGGAAGGAGGTGTCGGACACTGGAGCAATTGATGTCTGCCACGAATCAATACACCAAGACGGACCGCGCGTTCGTGCTTGGAATCGACGGCGTTCCCTGGGATCGCATCCACCGGTGGATCGAAGCAGGAGAGTTACCGAATTTCAAGACACTCGCCGACGAGGGGGTCGGCACGCCGCTACGGAGCACGACACCGCCGACCACGCCCACTGCCTGGCCGTCGATTGCCACTGGCGTTTGGCCTGACAAACACGGTATCTACGGGTTTCAGAAACTGAACAAGGACTACACCCAGCAGATGAACACGAGCGCCGATCGCACGCAGCCGGCACTGTGGGACCTGCTTTCGCCGTCGCTCGTAGGAAACGTCCCGATGACATTTCCCGCAAGCAGCATCGACGGTACGATGGTTTCGGGAATGATCTCCCCGAAAGTCAATCGCCGGGCGACGCATCCACCCGAGTTTGCGTCGGAAATCGATGCTCACATTCCCAACTACGAAATCGGGCTGAACTGGCAGCAGTACTCTGGCGAGGAAACGCGGTTCAGGAACGACCTTACGTCGCTCGTCGACGCTCGCCGGGCGCTGATGAGCCGACTGATGGAGACCGATGACTGGCGACTGTTTTTCTTCGTCTACACTGCACCTGACCGACTCCAGCATCTCATCTGGGACGATGACGTCATGCTTGAACATTACAGACAACTTGACGACATTCTCGGTGAGGTCATCGAGTACACAGATCAGAAGGGGGCGAACTTGTTTGTCGTCTCTGACCACGGGTTTGGACCGATCTCGAAGTTTGTTAATCTCAGTGCAGTTCTGGAAAATGAGGGGTATCTATCGCAGACGGAACGGACGGCAACGCGGGGATCACTCGACAAACTTGGAATTACGAAATCGACAATTCTGGGGACAATACGGAAGCTCGGGATCGACGATGGGCACGTCGTCGACACCCTTCCAAAACCGCTCGTTGATCGCTTTGCGACGCAGGTTCCCGGCGATCACGGTCTGTACGACGTCGATTTCTCGGAGACGGTCGCGTTCGCACACGGACCAAGTCACGTCTACATCAACGACACAGAGCGGTTCGAAGAGGGTATCGTGTCGCCAGCTGAGGTCCCATCGATCAAACGGGAGCTGATGTCGATTTTCTCGGCACTCACCGACCCAGAGACGGGAGAGACAGTACTGACAGTCTCTGACGGCGACGAACTCTTTCCGACAGACACCCACTCCCCTGATATCGTCGCCGTCGGACAGGACGGCTATGAGGAGAAGACGAAGCTTGCCAACGACGTTTTCGAACCCGCTGGCGCGAAAGCAGCCAGTCACCGGAGCGAGGGGGTCTTTTTTGCTCGTGGACCGAGCGTCAAGTCCCGTGAACTCAACTCGATCCCGGACCTGTCTGTCGTGGACGTCGCTCCGACGATACTCCACAGTGTCGGCGAACCTATCCCGGAAACCGTCGACGGCGAGGTCAGCACTGCGTGTCTCGCCGCCAACAACGCGCCAACTATGCGTGCGGTTAGCCAGTCAGTGGTCGACGACGCGGACGCCGAGCAGACCGAGGATTTCGACGACGTTGAGGATCGACTTCGCGGACTCGGCTACATGGAGTAGCCGGCTCGAGGCATTCGAACTGCGCCACGGTACCGTTCGTAAGCGAACGACACGATCGGGTCACAACACCGACCAGCGACGCTTGTTTTTGGCTTGCGGTCGCGGCGTGGACGGAGCGGTATCGATGTCCGGTTTTGATATGCTATATACCATCTGTCAGCTATCGTGTTGAGCATGTTCGAGCGCTACTGTCGCGGTGTTGCTGTGAACGAGCTGGGACCTGAACGCACTGACTCGCCGTCGGTACGTCGTCATCGGAAAAGCAGCAGTAGATGGTCCGTGAGCCGACGGATCTTGGACGACCGAAGCTACCCGTCTCTTACACCGACGACGGCTTTGATGCTGGTTCTTACTTCAGTGACCCTGATACTTTCTGATACACTGACTTCGCGAGTGTCATCTCGAGCCCCGACGACTCGACGACATAGTACGGCCGCAACTCGCCGTTGAACTTCCCTTTGTACTCACAGAGGCGCTCGGTGTTCGCCCCGACGAGATCGTAGCCAGTCACCGACTCGAGGTCGGGATCGGTGACGATGTCCTCCAAAATAGCGCGATGAAGCAGGTTGTTGACGCTGACGTGTTCGTAGGAGGCGGTGACGCCGCCTTGCCAGTAGTAGGCCAGGTCGGGCGAGAACAGCGTGATGATTCCGCTTTTGTACGTCCCATCGGGGGTTCGGGCCGCGTACACGCGCCACCGATCGTCGTCCAGACTCGAGAGCAGGTCACGGAGGAACAGCCGCGACATTGGGGCGGTGTCGTCGTATTCTTCGTACTGATCGACGACGTCGTCGTAGATTCGGAGCGCGGTGTCGATGCCTTCGGTGTCGATCGTCAGATCGAGTTCGTCGTACCGGCGCATCTCGTTTCGAAGGCTCTTGCTGAACCCACTCATCGCGTCCTCGAGGTCGGTGCAGTCCTCGAGGTCGACGACGTAGGTAAACTCGGGCTCTATCGAGAACTCGTTCCAGCCGTACGGCCGGGGGTCGGGATACTCGAGCGGGCAGGTCATCCGAAAGAGCGTCGACCGCTTGTCGACCTCGAGGTCATCGGCGACCGCGTTGGCTAACTCGCTGTTGATTCGTTCCCACTTGCGCTGTTTCGGACTGTTGGGATTGATGATCGGGCCCAGTCGCGGGACGCCGAACGAGAGCGGTGGTGAAAATACCGTTCGGCCGACCGGTCTCTCGTCGACGAACACCGGCAACAGGCCGACGATCTGTTGGCCCTTGGCCGTCCCGTAAAGTCGCAGTTCGGCGTCGACGTGGGCGTCGAGGACAGCGAGTGCGTCCGGGTCGTGAAACAGTTCGTACCCCGACCGCGGTAACGCCTCGCCCCACTCCTCGAGCGTCAGTCGTTCAGTCTCCATGTGGGTCATCGTGCGGTGACTATTCGTTTTGTTATCGCGTTGTTACCGCGCGTAACGGCGGCTGTAACCGCATCCCGATGGCGACCGAATCACTCGCGACCGGCCGTCGGCGCTGCTGGGGCCGGTCACGCCTCGAGTGTCGTCAGAATGCGACGCCAGTCCTCGCCTGCTCGAGCCAGCGAGAACGAGCACCGAACGTCGGTCGCGTTCGCCGCGAGCGCGTCGCGCTCGTCGGGAGCGTCCAGACACCGAGCCATCGCGGCCGCGAACATCGTCGGCTCCCGATCGGTGACGACGAGGCCGTTGTGGCCGTCGACGACGACGTCCGGGATCGACCCGACCGGCGGCACCACGGGTGCGAGTCCGGTCGCCATCGCCTCGAGCATCACCAGCGGCAACGCGTCGCGACTCGAGGTGAGAACGAACGCCGTAGCGCGGTGGTAGTAAGCGAGTGGATCATCAACCCAGCCGACGAGATCGATTCGATCGCCAACTCCCAAGCGATTGATCTCCTCGACGACGTCGTCTTGGAGCGCTCCGTCGCCGACCATCGCTGCCCGGAACTCCCGGCCGGTTGCGTCGAGTTCGGCGACTGCGCGGACGAACCGTACCGGGTCTTTTTCTTCGCTGAAGCGGCCGACCCAGACGAACTCGTAGTCAGGCTCGACGTCATCCGTGGGCGGTCGGTAGGTCTCGATGTCGATCGCGTTGGTCAAGATTTCGATTCGGGTGGGTGCGACACCACAGCCGACGAGGCGCTCGGTGTGATCAGTTCCGGGAACAGAGACCGCGTCGAACCGCCTGAACGCCCACCGGGGGCCAGCACCGTACCACTGCTGTGCGTGATGGTCGAGGTCGATGCCGATGATTCCGAGGTGGGCCGGATAGCCGTAGAGCGCTTTCAGGATCAGCGCGTAGATCCCGTAGGGAACGAGTGAGATCGACGCGACCGCGTCGTACTCGTTGCGATACCCCTCGTAGAGGGCGAGGAAAAACAGGAGGACGACTCGAACGATCCGTGGGCCGACGTCCGGTACCGGAACGGCGGTTGCGCCGTCGATATCGGTGTCAGGATCGAGACAGACGAGCGTCGTTTCGCCGGCGACGTCCGCGAGTGGCCCGTAGTGGCGCTCGTTTTTGTGCGCCAGGCCCGTGATGATGAGGACGCGCATCTCCTCGGGACTGGAGCCGACCGTGGTGTGTGTCCCCTGGTGCTGGTCCCGATCGGCAGTCGCTCGAGTGCGACGCCCTTCGTCGTCAGCCGGCGCTGGCTCGAGGGTATCCGCCTCGTCCGTTGCTGTCGACTCAGTTGCGGGCTGGCTCATGAGTGCAGCGACGCCCGTTTGCGTTCAGTTTCCACGCTCGACTGTGCCCGTTCCTCAGCCGCCAGCAGGAACTCGGACAGCGCATACGACATCCACCCTTGACACCACCGCATCAACGTCACTCGCTTCGTGTGGTGGCGATACTTGCGGTAGTAGAACTGCCCTTCGTTGACCTGCAGATTCGCAAGCACCCACCGGAGAATTCGCTCGGCGAACTCGAGGTCGCCTTCGTTCACAAAGACGAGCATTCCCTGCGTGCTGGCGTGGATATCGCGCGGATAGGCGTTTTCCTCGTCGAAGTTTGGCGCGCCGTCGAGTTCGAACAGGTCGGTTCGGTAGAACTCGAGTGCGTCCTCGAGCGTCTCCGCGTATCGGTCGGCGTCGACGACGTCACGGTACCGCTGGAACGCCTCGATGACGAACCCATTGTGGTGGCTGTCCATCGAGAGGTGTGACGCCGACGCCGGGAGTCGGTACGGCCACCCACCGATGTCGGTCTGGTTGGCTGCGATATGATCGAGGATCTTCGTTGCCCGCTCGCGGAGGTCCTCATCGCCGAAGTGCTCATAGAGGTCGACGAGCATCCCCGCCCCCAGCGCGGCCGCGTTGACGGTGTAGGAGTCCTCTGGATGGTTCATGTGGTAGTTGATCTTTGCGCCCTCATCGACCTCTCGATAGTTCAGATCCTCGACCAGGAACGACGTCGCCGTCCTGGCGATGTCGGCGTACTCGTCACCGAGCCCGCGCTCTGTGGCTCGTAAGAGCGCCTTGACCGCGTACGCAGTCGAGACGATATCCGGATCGCTTGGAACCCCTTTCGTATGGAAGTGCTGAATTTCGTGTCGGTGGCCACCACAGAAGCCGCTGTACCCCGTTATCTGTTCCTCGAGGAGCCACTCGGCAAGTCGGTCGGCTTCAGCGATCGGATCGAACGCGAGCTGGTCTTGCTCGCTCCGGCGACATGCGAGTTCGTAATAGTTGAGATTCGCCATCGCAAACAACGCTGCCCCCTTGTAGTTTCGCCGGTGTTCGACGCGGAGGAGTGGCCTGATGTCGACCGGCGTGCGTTTGACGACTTCCTGAACGACCAGGTTGAGAACTCTGTTCTCGACCGGCAGCGCCTGCAGGAGTTGACTGCTCATTCCGTCTCCGTAATCTGGCCCAGCGTAGTCCCGACGACGGGCGTATGCAAGGGTCGAATCGAGAACCGAGACGTAGTAGTCGTCGTCTCGAGGATACCAGGACGACGCGGCCTGTTCGTCTGGCTTGGAAGAAGTTTGCGACTGCATTGATGGCACTCTCAGAACATATTCACATTATTATACACCCGCTACCGATGTCTCGCTCGAGACAGGGATCGACTGTCCATGATCCGGTTATCCATTACATTCTGTACGAGCTAGATAACAAACCCACCTGCTGGAAAAGGAGTCACTCATGCGAGGGTGCTATTCAGCATGAACTACCTGTTTTTTACAAACACGCCTGCACACGTCCACCTGTACAAACACGCCATCCAGCGGCTGCGCGACCGTGGCCACGAGGTGCTCGTTCTCGCCCGGGATTACACCTGCACGACCGACTTGCTCGAGTGGTACGAGCTTCCGTACGTGGTCTATGGCGCCTGTGGGACGTCGAAAGGCTCGCTCCTGAGTCGGCTACCAGCCCACTACACCCGTGCGATCACGCACGCTCGACGGTTCGATCCGGATCTCGTGTTTGGAATGGGGGGCTATGCAGCCCACACTGGTGCAGTGACGCGAACGCCGACGGTGTTGCTGATCGACTCTGAGCCAGCGTCGTTCGACCACACGATCTCGACACCGTTTGCTCGGTCCATTCTCACACCGAATACGTTCCGGAAAGACCTGGGTGCGAATCACTACGTGTTCTCCGGATTCAAAGAGTGTGCGTACCTTCATCCGGAGACCTACGAGCCCGACCCATCGATTCGGAATCGACTCGACCTCGAGACTGACGAGCCCTACGTCATCCTTCGGCTCAATGCCTTTGGCTCACAACACGACGTCGGAAAACGAGGTATCACGGACGACGACTACCGTCGTCTCGTCGACCGCCTCGGTGATGACGTGACGGTTCTCGTCTCCGACGAAAGCGGTGACGCCGACCTCGAGGGGCTTTCGGCCCGATCGTTCGACCTCCACCCCGCGTTGATGCACGATGCGCTCGCCGAGGCCGAACTGCTCGTTGCCGACACGCAGACGATGGTGACCGAAGCGGCACTGCTCGGAACGCCGGCGATCCGATCGAACTCGTTCGTCGGCGCCGACGATATGGGCAACTTCGTCGAACTCGAGAATCAGGGGCTGATCTACAACGTCGCGTCGGCAGATGCGATCATCGAACGGGCGATGCCACTGCTCGAAGCCACTGATACCGACGAGAAGTGGCAGCGACGGCGCAACGCGCTCCTTGCTGATAAGGTCAATCTCACCGACGTCATCGTTGACGTCGCGACCAACGAAGGCCACGTCGATGACCTCGGGGCGCTCCAACAGTTCGAACAGACACCGGAGCCCGAACCCGCGAAATCCGTTGGTATCGGCGGCGACTGAGACGGGCTGCTGTCTCGATGGGGTGGTGCACCCGAAGAGTGGGTCGCGGGTGCACCAAAACTGTCGTAACAACTGAACCGATTGACACACCTATCGCGCTATCCGCGTTTCTCACTCAGTTCGTTCGCTCACGGGTCGTTCCTCCCCGTTCGCTTTCCGCGTTTCTCACTCAGTTCGTTCGTTCCGAACCGCGCTCCTGTCCGGCGATCAGGTGTGCAGTGATTTTCAGTGGCTACGATACCCGACAGTAGTCCGCGTGAGTGAACACCGACGACTGTGGTCAGCCTGACGCGGGTCTGCGCCGAGTTCGGTGACTGGTTTTTGCCTTGCCTCGATGTCGACGCGAGCGAGATATTCGAGGCGTTCATCTCGTCTCCATCCCGAATACGGCGACAAACTGCTGACAGGGCGTCCTCGCAGTGTCTCCCGATTGCGTCTCAGAGCGACGCTGAGTCGGTCGCCCCGTCTCTCGAGCGAGCGTTCCAGACCGACTTCACAATGAACGAAAAACTGCGTCTCCAGACACGACGCTGCTATAGTACCAACTGAACCGATTTACATACTGATCGCACAGCTGTCGTGCGATCAGATGTGCATTGACTTTCAGTGGCTACTATGGCTTACCGATCGCGGCCCCGAACTGCCCACAGGGCAGCAAGCAGCGCGATCACCGCAGCGGCGATTCCGGCTTCGAAGCCGGGGATCGCCGACTCAGACGCCGGTTGTTGGGTGACAGTTACCCCCTCGAGCGAAGACACCTCAGCAGTGAACTGATATGTCGACCCCGATTCACCAGTTACTGCGGTCTCGGATTCGACCCAGTCTCCATCGTCTGCCTCGTAGAGTGTGATGTCTTCGGGACTGAGTCCCTGCTGCTCGAGGTACTCTGCTTCAACGCTGAACGTGATCGTCGCCGAAGCGTCCTGTGTGGACTCGCCAGTCATCGTCAGATATGATAGCGATTCGACATCATCGGGTGCGTCTGGCAAGCCGTCGGGCTGTCGGTCTTCGAACGTAATCGACCCACTGTCCTCGACGCCGGCCAGTTCGACCGTTTCGAACGTGACGTTAGCATCGGTTCCAGCTGTCGGCTGCAGCGCGATTCGGTCATCGGCCGACGCACCCTGGATGTTCGCGGTCGTTCCGTCGTCAGTTCGGTCGTACGAGACCGATGGTGTGTCACACGTCCCGGTCCGGATCGTTACTGGCTCCTCGAGCGATGGAAGCTCTGTGCGGTCGGGATCGTCAGCATTGCCGGAGAGCACTTCCCAGTCTTCGATCACACCGTCGCCGTGGAACTCGGGATCGTACAGGTCCTCGTTATCGTAGTGCTCTGCCTCCTCGTTGAACGCTGGCTGAATCGTCACCGCGAACTCGTCGTTGAGGCCGCCCTGAATTGCACCGCCATCGGTTCTGGCCTCGCTCCAGATCCAGGACGCGGAGGCCCAGCCGTCGCCGCTATCCCATGTTGCCATGTTCGTTTCACCGTCGTAGAGGTCGTCCTGGACGACCCATTCTGCCTCGGATGGCAGGCCAGCAATATCGAACGTAACGGCGCCGCCCTCGGTATCGCCATCGACCTGATCGTGGACCATGACGAGGCTCAGTCCGTCGGTCCCTTCGTGCAAGAAGAGGAGACTCGTATCGTCTTCCTGGAGGTGTTCGGTCCCGTAGGAGCTGTACATTCGATCCACGTCCTCTGGATGTGTTTCGTGGTTTCGGTAGTCGTAGAACGACTCGACCGTGCCGTTGGTCGACAGCGGTTCAATTGGGTAACAGGATTCGCCCTGCTCGACGACGTAGCTGTCAGTTGGTGTGCTCGCCGTCGCAGCTGTATTTGCGCCAGAAAGCTGCACGAAACCGCCGACACCGCTGAGGACGAGGAGTAACGCGACGGCGACAGCAGCCAGTGAGTTCGTGTTCATTGTTGCCCTCCAACACTTTCCGTGTGAACTGTCTCCGGTGTTCTGTCGATCGAGCGTTCTGTCGTCTGCGCGTGTAGTCCTTGCTCAGCTTCACACTCGAGTTCTTTACAGAACGCACCAGGTGAGCCGACCCATGCACCGAGCTCCTGGGCTCGGTGGACCAGCCAGCGATAGAGTTTGCGGTGGCCGGGGAACTCCTGTTCGTTGAAATAGCGTGGATGCCAGAGAACGGTCATGACGGCGTCGTTTTCCGCGGCTTCCGTCAGCAACTGTTCACAGGTCCGGCGGGCTTCCTCGAAACTCGTTCCTGGATCCGGAAGCGCCTGGTCCATGATCGTCAGTGGGAAGACGAGAAATTCGTCGTCGAACGGTCGGAGTGGGCGGTAGCTGCCGTGGAAGCCACACTCTGTTGTCGAGCCGAGACTCGTGTCGTAGTCGAGACCGATCTCGCGATGGTGGCGCCACGTGTCGGGGACGGTGAGCCGAAGGTGGTGCTGTCGACCACCGGTGACGGGCCTGCCGAGCACGTTCTCGAGGGCATGTTTCTCCTCGCGCAGCCGGTCTGGATCGTCTGGCGAGTGATAGGAGCCGTGGAGCCCGACCTCCCAGCCGCCGGCATCGAGTGCTTTGATGACGCTGGCGATCTCATTGGCAGTGATATCGTATCGACCGAGGTGTTGTACCCAGTTCGACGGCGACAGCCAGTCGCTGGCTGGGCGGTCGGTTAGTAAGTGCTGTTCGTTCAGAAAGTAAAACGCGGAGCGGACGCCCAGTTCTGCCTCGAGTTGCATGATCTCGCCGAACTGCCAGTACGGGTTCGACGAGGAGAGCGCCGTCCGGAGGTGGTACTCGGGTCGTTCCTGGGTTGCGTAGTACAGCGACCGGAGTCCCTTGTACGGCCGATCAACGTCGTGAGTCAGACACAGCCCGAACTCGGCGTCTCCGGGGAGCGCGTCGACGCGTGAGAGCTGTAGATCCGAACTCTCGTCCTCGGATGGCGGCATCACGTTTCGCCCACGGCCGTCGATTACTGGGCTCGAGTCGGGGTGCCAACTCGAGCGGTCCGCCTCGCTGCTCATTCGCTCACCCACCGGTCGGTCCCGGTCGTATCGAATGCGACGCCGCCGACAGCGGGGTCGTTCGACACCACGTCTCGTTGCCGCGACCCCGCGGCCGGTTCCGACGGATTCCGTCGGGCAGCTCTTGAGAGCCGATCGATCCGAATCGTGTCACTCATTACATCTTCAGTATCACTGGAACGAATACGATAGTAAACGACGACATTATGGATTTATTGGATGTCCATAACTGCGGACTGGTGGCTGTTTCAGCTCATCGAACAGTGTGCCTCGAGTCCGTCTCGAACGCTACTCTCGTCGCTCAGAGCGCCGTTCAGACTGATCACGACTCGGGAGCGCCCCGATGATGAGCCGTTTGCCGGCCAGCACACAGTCCCGAAGCACGGGGGCACCGTCTGCAAGCCAGACGAGGGCTGCGACCATCGCGAGACCGAGTTGGAGCCACATATACGTCGATAGCTCGCCCGCCAGCAGGTCCTGCTGGTACCGGCTAAACAGCCGCGTGAACTCGTTGAGAAATCCGTGACTGTGGTCGTTTGTTCCGACCGTTTCGACTGGCCAGAGCATCAACTCGATGTTTATTTGTCCGCCCCGGAGATAGCCATCGAGCACGTCCGATGGGAGGTGAAGCAGGTAGCCGAGACCGAACGCAACCCCTGTTGGTGTCCGACCGACCGACCGAGCCAGAAGCCCGACCACGATCGCAAGCGGGACCGCAAAGAAGATCGAATGCCCGAGCGCATACCCCGTCTGGAACACGCCGAACTCCCAGGCGAGCGGTTTATCGATGAGATCTGGGAGGACCGAGGCGAAGACGGCTGCAAACGCCGCAAGGGCAGTCGGCGGCTCTCGGTAATAGAGCCGACTGAACAGTGAGTAGGCGAGATAGCCGACGATCGCATGCTCCCATGGCCACATCGGGCGAAGAAAGCTGCGTTGACGGGTTAGTTATAGGCGGAGTAACTGCTGCCTTCCTCGAGAGCGGTCAGTCAGCGCAGTCAACCTGTCGTTCGAGCTGACTCACGATCCGAACCGCTGCGTTTCCACTCCCATAGAGGTCGGGTTTTGCCGGCGGATCGGCGGCGGCACGAACGGCGTCGACGATCTGTTCTCTCTCTGCGCCAACGAGTGTGTTCCATCCTGCGTCGATCGTCTCGATCCACTCCGTCGTTTCGCGGAGGGTCACGCAGGGCGTATCCAGATAGAACGCCTCTTTCTGAACGCCACCGGAGTCCGTTGCGACGCAGGCGGCCCCTTCCACGAGTTTGATGAACTGCCCGTAGTTGACGGGGTCGATAATGCGGGTTGCGGCTGTTGCCCGTTCCCAAAGTCCGTACTCGTTCAGTGCGGCAACCGTCCGCGGATGTGCGGGGAAAATGACTGGAACGCTGAGCTGTTCGAACGCGTCGATGATCGCTGCAAGCCGATCTCGGGTGTCCGTATTCTTGGCGCGGTGGACTGTCGCAAGCACGTACTCGTCGGGAACGGTGAACTCGTCGAACTCGCTCTCACAGAGCTCGTCTCGAATCTGCAAGAGCGTATCGTACATAACGTCTCCCGAGATGAACACACCCTCGGTAATCCCTTCCTGCTCGAGGGTGTCCTTTGCGTGGCTACCTGGCGCAAAGAGGAGGTCCGAGCAGTGGTCAGTAATCCGTCGATTGACTTCTTCGGGCATTGACCAATCGTGTGATCGTAACCCTGCTTCGACGTGGGCAAGCGTCGGTGACGACTTTGCTGCCACGAGCGCGCCCGCGAGCGTTGAGTTGGTATCCCCGTAGACGAGCACGACATCTGGCGACTCGTCGTCGACGATCTGTTCTAACTCGGTCATCATTGCCGCGGTCTGTCGGGCGTGGGTGTCAGAGCCGATTCCGAGATGGAAATCAGGCTCTGGAAGGGCGAGTTCGTCGAAAAACACCTCGGAGAGTTCGGCATCGTAGTGCTGGCCGGTATGGACCATGATCTCTTCGTGGTCGTCTTGGAGTTGCTGTGAGACGGCGGCAGCCTTGACGAACTGTGGTCTGGCACCGACGACCGACAGGACGTCCATCAGCTTGCCACCTCATTCGATCGTTCGGCCTCTGTTTCGGTAGTGAGTTTCTCATCTGTCGACGTCCTGTATGGCTTGTTCTCGCGTTCCTTGTTGGATGCCGCCCTCGGGGTAGAGCGGCGTCTTTGCCGGCTGTGTCCGAGCGAACGGGTGTTGTGACTGTGACTTCGATCCATGCGCTATTTGACCGTCTAAGCCCGCTACAGACACGCTATTAGTAAATAATCGTATAACGGAAACTCCGTCTCCGGATAGAGAGTAGCAGACTGATAATTCTGCAACTGATCAAACTGTTGTCCGCGAATGCTGGAACAACGTCTCCCTTCTACGGGCAGCGTAGTCTCCCTGACTTCTCCGTAGTTGGGCTGGCGATCGCCTCTCTGCTCTCTTGGACTCGGTTCTACGGGGATCTGTCTCTGCAAAGCGCGTCGTGGAAGCAGGACGCTCTACTCTCACGGAGCGAACGGCGCAAGCCGTGAGCGAGTAGGGTAGGGTCGCTCACAGAGCACTGCTATAAAAATCAAGACGCAGGCTACTGTTCATGGAGCGCGGAATATCGGGTCGAGATACCGTTTCGGTCTCGAACCGAGTCGACGCGTCTGTCGAGCCCATGTCCTCGCCGTTGATACGTTATCATCACGCTCAATAGACACAGTCGTGGGGGGTTCGGACCGGTCGGAACGTCTGTGCGTGGGTGACGAGGAGACGGTGGAGCCGATAAGCGCAAGGACACCAACCGCTGCGCTTGCGATGCCAAACAGGGTCTTGTATCGTTTCATTGGCCTCATCTCGTGGGTCGTATGCTCGAAAACGCCGTTTTCGTGCATCCGAGATGGGTGAGCACGTTCGGCGGCTCAGCATACGTATGAAAACCGGACATCATCCGGATGTTTAATTATAGGCACAGTTACATCTGGAGGGGACCGATTACCCGTCGGTCGATGCTGTGCCGTCGACGCGCTCGCTGTGTGTCACTGCACACCGCATCGAACCGACGCCGTGCGATAGGTCTCAGTCGTTTCAGCTGCCAGTATCGCAGACGTACAACTTGTCATCGGTGTCCGCCAAACTGTTTCGCTGAAAAAGAGGGTGCGAAGCGGAGTGAGCGAGTAGGGTGAGGATACAGCGTTCACCAACACCGTACTGCCGCCACAGCGATGTACTTCGACGTAATCGGAGTCGTCATCGACGTCCACAGAACGATCGGACACTGTCGCGCTGTTTCAGACCATTTCAGCTGGCCCTTATTCCATGTAGCCGAGTCCCTTCAGTCGGTCCTCGACGTCGGTGAAGTCGTCGTCGACCTCCTCGTCGTGATCCGTCTGCGACACACCGGTTCGTTTGACCTTGGTTCCTGCAGGCGTGCTGTCTTCGTCGAAAGCGTCGAACAGCACCCGCCCGTCGGCGTTTTTCGGAACCGGTTCGCCGATGCCGTGGAGCAGGGTCGGAGCGATGTCGACGACGCGTGCACCCCGAAGCACTGCGTTGGCGTCGATTGATGGCCCACGGCAGAGCACGATTCCCTCCTTGAGGTGGCTTGCAGCGTACGTCCCAGTTTCGCCGGTTGGCTCGCCGGTGAGTGCGTTGCGTGCCTCGTAGACGCCGTGGCCGTTGACGACCAAATCCGGCGACCCATCGTCAGTGGGAAACAGTTCGTCGCCGTCGAAGACGTCGAGCATCGGCTGGCCGTCGTCGTCGGTAACCGATTCGAACAGGTCTGTCAGTTCGTCTTTGATCGCTGGAATCTGGCTTGGATCGACGACACCACTGTCAAACCGTTCTGTATCGTTGATATAACAACAGCCAGCACCGTGGACGAACGCGACGGTACGATCGTAGTCGACGTCGTACAGCGCATGATCGCCCGGAATCTGTTCGGCGACGCTATCGACGAGCGCTCGAGGGAGCGTCGAGACGATCATCTCTTCGGAGATCCCAATTCGATCGAGTGCGTCCGTGATCCGATCCCGCGAGATGCCCAGGCTCGCGAGTGCGCCGCGGGTGCCATCGTCTTCTTCCCTGAACAGATACCCCTCCCGCTCGAGATAGTGGTTGACGTACACTAACTCCTCGATCGGGCCGAATCCATGGTCGGAGACGACGTAGAGGTCGGCATCGTGACGATCCGTATACTCCATCACCTCGCCCAGGATCTTATCGAGTTGCTTGTAGTGGTTGAGGATTCGGTCTTTGTCCCAGATGAGATGCTGGAATCGGTCGGGAGCGGTGTAAACGAAAAAGAACAGCCCCCAGTCGTCGCCTGCTTCGTCCATCTGGAGCTGCATGAGTTTGCGGCGATTCGCGAGCATGTCGTCGACGGCCAGTTCGAACTCGTCGAGACGATCGGCGTAGTCGGGATAATCGAGGCTGATCTCGTAGTTGGGGATTTGTGACTTGATTGCGGACTTGAGTTCGGGGGGATGGGTGTACTCCTTCTCAGTCGACGGTGTCATCATTCCCGTTACCATCGTGCCGTCGATCTCCTGGGCTGGATACGTCATCGGGACGTTGCCGACGTGGGCGGGCGTGACCTGCTCCCAGAGCGTCGGCTGCTTGATATCGTGACTCGTGTACATCTCGTGGGAGTACCCCGACGAGAGGTTCTGGAAGCCATAACAGCCATGCTTATCCGGCCAGACACCCGTCGCGATCGAGGGCCATGCCAGTGGCGTCGTTGCGGGCTGGGTGCTCTCGAGGGTTCCGGATGCGCCCTCGTCGCGCATTCGAGCGAAGTTCGGGAGTTCACCCTCCTCGCTCCATTGTTCGATGAGTCTCCACGGTACGCCGTCGAATCCGAGCACAAACGCTCGCTCGGCTGTCGAAGAGGACCTGCTCATGATTGGTTATTGAGACGTCAGAGACGTCCGCTGTCCTGCAGATGATGAGATGACCGCTTTGTTATGGGGAGATTTCACGACCCTGTGGGCCGGTGAGTCGCCGATTTAGTCGATCTACTGCCGAAATTCACGATATAGTGTACGACGGTCCCTGTCGGTCGTACTGTCGGGCTACAGAGGCCGTTACAGAAGCTATCAGTACAGAAAGGTAACCCATAACAAAACCGTCCCTTGGATAGCATCGATCTATGAGCCACATGCGATGGCTGTCCGCTGGTGGTGGACGCCGTGGGTAGCGTCGTTCTGTCACTCGATGCTGAGCTTGGCTGGGGGTTTCACGACCTCGTGGACCCACCGACTGAGCGGGTTGAATCCGGTCGACGCGGCTGGAACGCGATGCTCGAGTTGCTCGAGGAGTTCGACATTCCGGCGACGTGGGCCGTCGTTGGCCACCTCATGCTCGATTCCTGTGACGGCAGACATGCCGACCATCCAGCCCCTGAGGGCTGGTTCGAACGCGAACGCGGCGAGTGGCAGGACCGCGAAGATCTTCGTTTCGGTCCCGACCTCGTCAGCGATCTCCTCGAATCCGACGTTGACCACGAGTTCGCGAGCCATACGTTCTCTCACGTCCTCTTTGGCCATCCCGAGACGGATCGAGAACTGGCTGTTGCCGAACTCGAGTGCAGCACGGCGATTGCTGAGGAGTGGGGGTGTTCGTTCGAGTCGTTCATTTACCCGCGAAACGAGGTTGGTCACCGGGATGTCCTCGCGGAGTACGGTGTCTCCGCGTACCGGGGCTGGACGCCAAACCGGGAAGGTGTCCGTGCCGTGTTCGACTCGATGGTTCGTGATCGTTCGTTGCTGGTCGAGCCCTATATCGATGAACACGGACTCGTGAACGTGCCAGCGTCGCTGTTTCTCTTTGGCTTCGAGGGCTCAGCCCGGAGCATTGCGGAGTCGATCTGGACGGATCCGATGGTTGCGCTGGCTCGCCGCGGCATCGATGAGGCCGCGACCAGTGACGAGACGTTCCACATGTGGCTGCATCCGAACAACCTGACGACCGAACGGGATGACCAGCGCATGCGGGCGATCCTCTCGTATCTCGACCGTCGTCGATCGGAATCTGACCTGACGGTCGAAACGATGGCTGATGTGGCACAACGGGTTCGGCACTCACGTGGGATCGATGGAACACCGACCCGTGTCGACACGCAGGCGAAAGCGAGCTGGAACTGATTTTCGCCCCTGATACCGTCGGTTTCGGCACACGGGCGTTGCTTGACCGATCGGAGAGTCCAGACGCTGTCTTTCGGTCTGCTGGACCGTATGGGAGCAGGCCACACAGCAAACGTACGAAGGGACGTGCTACACCTGTGGATATGAAAGCGATAACAAAGCCCGCTCCCGGTCCGGTCTGGAGCAGATGCCACCAACACTTCTCGGCCGATGGACCGACTCGAGTGCGCTCTCGATTGGCGTACTCGGTGTCGGAAATATCGGCATGGTACACCTGAAATCGGCAGTTGCGATGCCGGACGTCGACGTCGTCGCGGCTGCTGATGCGCTCCCGGCGAATCGTGACCGGGCCGAACGCGCTGGTGTGGCCCGAACGTACGACGATTACACGACGCTGCTCGATGCAGAGGATCTCGATGCGGCAGTGGTCGCGTTGCCTCCGTTTCTCCACGCTGACGCTGTCGAGCGTGCCGCCGAGGCTGGTGTCGACGTTTTCGTAGAGAAACCGCTTGCCCGCTCGACTGACGAAGCCGACGAGATGCTCGAGACGGCTCGCGAGGCGGGTATCGCCGTCGGCGTCGACCACACGCTTCGCTACCAGCCTGACATGGCGGGCGTCAAGGCTGACTACGATGATGGCACTGTTGGCCACGTCCCCTACGCCTCTATTACGCGGCTCAACGACCATCCACTCGGTCGGCCACCCGCAGACGACGCGCCGCCGGAGTGGCCGCTTGATCCCGATGCTGCTGGCGGCGGCTCGCTGGTCGAACTCGGTGTCCACTGTTTCGACGTCCTCGAGTGGCTCTTTGGCGACCTCGAGGTTCGGGACGCGGCGATGGGTCAGAGTCTGAATATTCCTGCCGAAGACGCTGCGACGGTGTTGCTCCAGGCTCCGGAGACGGGAACGACGATCACGCTCCACTGTGGGACCTACCAGTGGGAACAGCTTCCGGAAGTCAATACGCGATTACGGCTCGAGGGAATTACGGGCACGATCAGCAATCAAGACCATCTGCCCGAGAACTTCTATGCGAGTGCGGCGACGTCCGCGCTTTCGAACGTTGCGAGCCGCTTTACTGGCAGCGAGCCGGACGTCTTCGGCCCGACGTTCTACCTGCAGGCCCATTACGACGCGCTGGCTGACTTCTGTGACGCCGTTCGTGAGGGCGAGACGCCACCGGTCGATGGTGCCGACGGCCGGCGAACGATCGAACTCGCCGAGACCGCCTACGAACTGGCTGCAGCGGCCGAGGGCGACACGCTCGAGGCGCCGGAGGTGACGCTGTGACCGTTCGCGCCGCCACCGTCGACCTCCCCGAGCGACGGGGCGGGTGGACGACCGATATGGACCGACGGCTGGCGACACTCGAGTCGCCGGTTCGATCCGTCCTCGAGCCGTACGCTGACTCGCTTCCGGCCGCCGACCGAATCACGCTCGCCCCCGACGCCCACTATCCGTTCCATCCGTCAACAGGGATCGTTACCGACCCCGCCGTCGTCGGCTCGGCCGCAGCCGTGTTGCAGGCTCAAACCGGGGCCGACATCACCGTCGCCGGGGCGACCGACGACAACATCGCGTTCGATCGCGCTGCCAGCTATCTTGGCTATCCGTCCGTCCTCGAGCGGTTCGGTGTCGAACTCGTCGACCTCGCCGACGAGCCCCGGCGGGACCGCGTCGTCTCGGTTGCAGACCAGCAGCTCTCGGTGTCTGTCCCGGAGCGACTCCTCGAGAGCACTGTGATCGCCGTCCCGACGCTCCGTCCCACCCGTGACGGTTCCGTCGCGGGCGGGATGCGAACGCTTGGGAGACTCGTCACGAGCGTTGCAGATGCCGATCAGACGGCTGTTGGTGCAACACGAGCCATCGAGCCCGCGTTCACCCTGCTTGATGCGACGACCGCCTACGGCGGCGATCCGATCGCGGCTGACACACTGTTTGCGGGACCGACACCCCAGATCGATGCCCTCGCCGCATCGCTGTTCGGTCGCTCGCCCGAGACAGATCCGGTGTGCAGACAGACAGCCGGTGACGACGATTCTTCGATCACCGTCGAAAGCGTGACGGGTGACCCCGCCGATCTCACGTCGCTTCGACGCCGGCTCTCTGATGGCGAGTTGCCACCGCCGGATGACACCCATCCAGCTGTCTCGACTGCCTACCGACTGTACGCGGCGGTGGCCGGTGACGCCGTCCCACCACAGCTGGAGCAACGCCGATGACCGGCCACACTGCAGCCGTCACCGGCGCGACGGGCTTTCTCGGCTCGCGGCTCTGTGAGCGCTTGCTCGAGGACGGGTGGAACGTTCGCGGCCTCAGTCGGCCGACGTCGGATCGTGGCGACCTCGAGGGCGTCGACTGGCACGTCGGCGATCTGTTCGATGACGAGACGCTTCGATCGCTGGTCGACGGTGTCGACGTGGTCTTCCACCTCGCTGGCGTCAGTCTCTGGAACGCCAGCCCCGAGACGGTCGAACGGGTCAACGTCGACGGGACTCGGAACGTCATCGAGGCCTGTCGCGACCGCGGGGCCGGACGGCTCGTCTTTACGAGCACGGCTGGAACACGCCGTCCGCCAGACGATGTGATGGTCGCGGACGAAACGGACGTCGCGACCCCTGTTGGGGCCTACCAGCGTTCGAAAGCACAGGCGGAGCAATTGGTCGACCAGTACGCCGAGGCCGACTGCGACGCCGTCACCGTTCACCCGACGTCGATCTTCGGCCCCGGTGACGAGGCCTTTACCGCCCAACTGCTGTCGATGGGACTCGAGCCAACGATGCCTGCCTATCTCCCTGGTGGACTGAGCATCGTCGGTGTCTCGGACGTCGTCGATGGCCTGCTCGCGGCTGCCGAACACGGCACGAACGGCGAGCACTACATCCTTGGCGGCGAGAACCTCACCTACAATCAGGCCGTCTCACGGATCGCCAACGCCGTCGACGGCTCGCCGGCCCGAATCCGCGTTCCGGCGACGGCGATCCACGCTGCCGGGCCAGTTGCCGAAGCCGCGAGTTCCGTCGCTGGCGTCCGGATGTTTCCTTTCGACCGACAGATGGCCCAGCTTGCGACCCAGCGGCTGTTTTACTCCTCGAGGAAAGCCAGCGAAGAACTTGGGTACGAGTACCAGCCACTCGAGGACCATCTCCCCGAGACGATTGACTGGTATCGGTCAGAACACTAGCTGTTCAGTTTATTTTCATGAATTCGTTGAGAGCTTGATACCCCGCTCTACAGGCGGTTCAAGGCGAGTGCCTCGGGGCTTGACCCCGAGGGTGAAGCCGGCAACGCCTGACCTATCAACTCTAATCCATACCTTTACAACACCGTAGTCCGTCGAAAACAGTATGGAAAAGTCGCTCACGAAGACACTTGTCTTCCAACTCCAATCCGGTGATGAGCGACTTCTTTCCGAAGCGTACCACGAAGCGCGATGGGTGTTCAACCAGACCATCCAATTAGCGAAAGACGGGGCGGACTGGGACGACATCTCACCACGTCTTGAAGACGAAGCTGACCTTGTGAAGAACACGACGCAACGTATCGTCGCCAAAGCACTCGAAGCACTTCAGCAGTCTTACGACCGCGACGACTACAACACACCCAGTCACGAAAAGACCGGGCCATACCCGTTGCGAATGAACTTCACCGAAGGATACAACCTCACCCTCAAAGACGACAGGATACACTACCGAATCAGTGCCAAACCGTACAACCCCGTGAAAGGCACACTTCGTGGCGCACCAGACAACCTCGAACTCCTCGAACAAGCCCTCGAAAGTGACGAATGGCAAGTAGGAACCGCCGAAGCGATGAAGCGCAACGGCAACCACGAACTCCACGTCAACGTTACTCACCTCGAAGCCACTGTTCAGGACGAAACGGACGCTCAGACCGTCGTTGGTGTGGACATCAACGAGGACTGCGTAGCACTCGCCGCACTTCGTGAAGACGACTTCGTTGATTCGGTGGTCATCGACTACCCTGAAATCAAGCAAGAGCGTCATCGGTACTTCACGATGCGGAAGCGGATGCAAAACGCTGGCCAGACAGCGTTCGACCGCGTGTTCGAGGACAAGGAAGAAAGCTACGTTCACGACAAACTCCACCAAGTCTCCCGACGAATCGTGGAGTGGGTTCAAGAATTCGAGTCGCCGCTCGTTGTGTTTGAAGACCTCAAGCATATGCGAGACTCGATTGATTACGGCACTCGGATGAATCGTCGGTTGCACTCACTACCGTTTCACAAGCTCCGTTCGTTCGTCGCGTACAAAGCGGCGTTCGAAGGGATTCCAAGCGATGACATCGACCCGGCTTACACCAGTCAGATGTGTTCTTTTACTGGGTGTGAGCATACGGCTCGGTCGAATCGTCGGAAGAAACGGTTCAAGTGTAACGCGTGTGGTCGGCAAGACCATGCTGACCGGAACGCGGCAGTAAATATTGCGAAGAAAGGATTGGCATCGTTGAATCGAAATGTGCCTGCTCTCAACACGTTGCCGACTGTTCGGAAACTGCGACGGCAGGCATCGGGCTGTGTGAACCAGCCGACCGTGACCCACCCGACCGTTCGAGGTTATCAGGCCGATGGTCGTGTGGGAGTGTCCGAGTAACCCACGGGAAGCCTCGGGGCTCGACCCCGAGGTGGTTCACTGGAAGACACTGGACATACTGGGGTGGGAGTACAGGGTGATTTTGGAGACAGTAGACACACTGGACACGGTGGTGGGGTCTGGTGTGAGGAAGGGAGACGAAAGCGTGTTTTCGTCAGCAACGTTTGAACGGGTGGTGTCTCTCCGCCACCGCGCTCCAACCGAGGGCCGTGACACTGCACGCTGATTCTACGTCAGCGATGTCGCTGCATGACTGCGTCAACAGCAGCCGTCACCCGTTTCGGTCGTCCCGCATCCGCAACCCGTTCGTAGACCTCGAGCAACTGCTCCGTGGTTCGTTCGATACTGACCTCGCGGACAACCTCCCGGCCGTTCGAGCGCTCCTCACGTTGGAGGACGTCGATCAGCCCGTCGATCAGTTCCTCGTCGCTGGTTGCGATTCGCGACGGCTCGACACCGGCCAGCCGCTCGCTGACGTCGCCGACGTCGGTGGCGACCACGGGTAGATTACAGGCGAGCGCTTCTTTCACCGAGTTCGGCGAGCCCTCGCTGTCGGAGGTCAACAGCAGCGCGTCTGCAGCGTTCATGTAGTCCGAGACGGCGTCGTGGTCGACGCCGTGGACCGTCCGGAGCTCGACCGGTCGCTCGAGTAAGTTATCGACCACAGTGACGATCCGCTCGGCTCGTGGGTGATTCTTGACCGTCCGTTCGGGTGGGTACGGAAAGAGCACCTGGAAGGCGTCGCCGACATCGTCCCAGCCGACGGCCTCGCGGGCGCGATCCTGCGGTTTCGGCTGGAATCGCTCGAGGTCGACGCCGTCGGGGATCACCTGGCAGTCCTGTCCCAGCTCCGTTCGCATCCCTTCGGACATGACGATCACCTCGTCACACAGCGGCGCACACGCGGTGCTGATCGGTTTGACGGGGCCGTGAACGTCTGATCCCCACAGCGACAACACGACTGGCGTCTGACGCTGTGCGACTGCCATCGGTGCCGTCAGCCCGTAGTGGGCGTGGATCAGATCGTACCCGTTGCCTGCCTCGCTGATGACCGACGGGACGGTGCGGAGATAATCGGCCGGACTGCGTGCAGTCTCGGCATCGACCTCGCCAGCCACCGACAGCGTCGAAAACGAGACGCCTCGATCCTCGAGAGCGGCCATCTGCTGTGTCATGAATGGAGCGTCGGCGTGCGTCGTGAGTGTGAGGACGTGCATCTCGAACTGCCGGAGAGACGGGACGGAACCGTTTTGTTATCCGTGCTGCACGCCGCTGGCACCGCAGTCAATCCGGGAATACCTGTCACAACAGTCTGTTAGTTCCCGATCGGCTGTGAGTTTTCTTCTCGTACACGCACATGTAGTGCACTCGAGATCGCGGTTTTCAGCCGTCAGAGGCCGTAGCAATACGATTACAAAGCATCGACGGCAGCTATGTTGACGCGATGCGGATCCTCGTCTTTGCGAACACACCTGCGCACGTCCATCTGTATCGACACACCGTCGACCGGCTCGAGGCCGCGGGCCACGACGTGCTCGTCCTGACCCGAGAGTACGCCTGTACGACCGACTTACTCGAGTTTTTCGGGATGCCGTACCGGATATACGGCACCCACGGGACTGAGAGCTACTCGAAACTCCGGTTTGCCCGTGAGATCGGTGGTCAGTTTGCCACCATCGCTCGCGAGGCACGCCGGTTCGATCCGGACGTCATCTTCGGCCGGGGGCCGTACGCCGCCTATGCTGGGACGCTCACCCGGACGCCGGTCGTGCTCGTGCTCGACGACGAGCCGGGTGATTTCAATCACACCGTCTCTCGCCCGTTTGCAGATACGATTCTCTCGCCGGCAGTCACCCGCCGCGATCTCGGTGACGATCATTACACGTTCGATGGATTCAAAGAGTGTGCGTATCTCCACCCTGATGTGTTCGAGCGGGACGAAAACGTCCGCGAGTTCCTCGGCGTCGATCCGGACGAACCCTACGTTATCGTCCGATTCAACGCGCTCGATGCGCTGCACGACGCTGGTCTCGAAGGGTTCAGTCCGCACCAGCGTCGCGATCTGATCCAACGGCTGAGCGACCACGCGACGGTCTTCGTCTCGGATGAGGGCGGCGAGATGGAGCTTCGCGATTTGCCTGCTCGACCGTACAGTCTCCATCCGGCGTTGATCCACGACGCGATGGCCGAGGCGTCGTTGCTGGTCGCGGATACGGGGACGATGGCGACCGAGGCGGCACTACTTGGGACGCCTGCGTTCCGATATCGTGGCACCGACGACCACGAGTATGGTGAGTTTCAGGAACTCGAGCGCGCTGGGCTTGCCGAGCAGTTCGACGAGTACGCCGCGATTCGTGAGCGCGCACTCGAGATCCTTGCCGACGACGGCGCAGCTGCCCGCTGGCAGCGACGACGCCAGGCATACGTCACTGACCTGGCGAATCTGACCGAGTTGCTGGTCGACGTTGCTGAGTCTCGTGGTGTGATCGATCAGCTCAGCTCGTCGACGCGACAGGCGTTACAACACGAGCACCGCAAACAGACCCAACCGTAGCCCTGTTCGCTGGAATCGATTGGCTGTGATCGACTCCAAGAGCCGGCAGCGGCAAGTCCGGGATGTATCCGCCTCTCGACTGAATCTCCAGTCACACGATGTATCAGGACCTGTTACTCGCAACCGACGGGAGCGAAGGTGCAGACCAGGCAACGGAGCATGCGATCGAACTCGCTTCTCAGCTCGATGCAACCCTGCATATCCTCTCGGTTTCCGAAGACGGCCCCCACAGTTCGGACAAACGCGACAAGATGCGCGCTGATCCGGAAGACGAGTCCGCCCAGGCAGTTGATGAGGCCGAGCAGGCCGTCTCCAGATCCGGACTCGAGTCGACGACGATCGTTCGCCACGGTGTTGCCCAGGAAGAGATCGTTGACGTCGCCGAGACGGAGCCGATCGATATGATCGTGATGGGAACCCATGGCCGCACTGGGCTCGATCATCTGATCGTCGGGAGCGTCGCTGAAGAGGTCGTTCGAAACGCGCCGGTTCCAGTCGTTACTGTTCGAGATCGGGCCTGATCTCGTTGCTCGGCTCGAGTGTGGCGCTTCCGAAGCAGGGTTGGCGGACACAGCTGTGGCCGGTGGTCGATGCCTGTGTGTTCGCTAACTCGTCATGAGCCGGTTGAACCCACCGTAATCTAGTGCTACTCGAGGATACGGAATCGATAATTAACCAGTCAGGGCTGAAACGACTCGTCATCGTGGCTGTTCGTCGCTCGAAATCCAACAGTCGAGCAGTGACTGAGTGGGCCCCCCAGCGGCCGCTGCACCTGCTCGAGCGGCCATGCTCCCGACCGTTGCAACTGGAGGTGGCCACCCAGTGAGCGACGGAGCCGCGACCGCCGTCGGCGACGTGCTTCGGGTGCTCGTCGTCGGTGACTCACGATCGATCGACGCAGCGATGGAGGCGCTCTCCTCGCAACTTGCGTCTATCTCACTTGTCAGAGAGCGAACGCTCTCGAATGCTGTCGACCGGCTCGGACAGCTCGAAATCCACTGTGTCGTCTGTCCGCTCGAGCCAACGGAGGCCGATCCGTCGACACTCGAGGCGCTTCAAGATCAGGCTGGTTCGGTGCCGATCGTCGCCGTAGCGGACAGCGAAACAGTCGACGAAGCGCAACTCGAGCGGGCACTCGAGGCGGGTGCGATCGACGTTATCGAGTCTGATACGCCTCGGCCGCTCGTCGCGACACGGGTTCGGAACGCAGCCGAACGGTTCCGACTCGAGAGCGGTTCCGATCAGTACAGCCAGTCGCTTCTCGAGCGATCCGACGCGCTCGTCTGGGTGCTCGATGAGACGGCTGCTATCGAGTATGCGAGTGCAGCTGTCGAGTCCCGGCTTGGATACACACCGGACGAACTCGAGCGAACGCCGCTTTCCCAGCTCGTCCATCCGGACGATCAGGAACTGGTTGACGACTGTCTCGAGCGCGTTTCGGCGGCCGCGTTCGGGGCGACCGAACGCGTTTCGGTGCGCATCGGCCACGCCGACGGGACGTGGCACGCGTACGAACTGACCGTGGCCAACCGATTTGCGGATCCACTCGTCGACGGGCTCGTGCTCACGCTCTCGGCGGTGCCGGTGGCCGACTCGGCTGACGGTGTTCGAACGGCACTCGATCGACTCGAGGAGCCGTTTTTTACGCTTGGTCCACAGTGGGAGCTTCGCTACGCCAACGAAGCTGCGGCCCAGTTGTTCGTCTCGGAGGGGACCCCAGCGCAGGGAACCGTCGTCTGGGATCTCCTCGATGACTCCGTTCGAAGCCAGTTCTACGAACGCGTTCTCGAGGCGAAGACGACGAACACCACCGTCGAGTTCGAGATCGCCCCTCCTCCCCTCGAGACGCAACTCGCGGTGGCTGTCTATCCCAGCGAGGATGGTGTCACCGTGTCCGCACGCGAGTCGCCGGATTCCGAATCCGTCGCCGTCGATCGGGAGCGGTTCGATCTCCTCGAGTCAGTTGTCGATGCGCTCGAGGACGGACTCATCGTTCTCGAGGGGTCGACGATCCGGTTTGCCAACGCGACACTGTTCGATCTGGCTGCGGGAGAGCCGCTTGTCGGCCGTGCGATCGAGACCGTCTTCGACGACGACCTCGCGGCGGCGGTACGCGAGCGAGCACAGTCACCGGTCGTCAGATGGATGGACCCTGTTTCGGGATCGCTCGTCGTCGGCGCTGCCCGTCGCCCGGTCGACGTGTTCGTCACTCCGCTGTCCGGCGACCAGACACTCTGTGTCGTCCGTGACAGTCGTCGGTCGCCAGCCACTGTCCTGTCGACGCTCCAGCAGGCGATTACGACCATGCGCGATGCCGAGGACCGAACTGCCGTGTTCGAGTCGGCCGTCGAGGCTGCTGTCGCCTGTTCGGAGGCTGACCTCGCTGGCTGGTATCTCACCGAGCCGGATGTTCTCAGACCGGCGGCGATCGCCGTTCGAGACGACACCGAACCTGTCGAGCTTCCACCGATCGAGCGCGCTGGGATCGATCTGCTCGAGCGTCTCGAGACGGAGACCGACGGCGAGGGAATCGTCTTCGACCGATCGGAACTCGAACCAGTGCTCTCTCGAGCCGGTATCCGTGCCGATCGGGTGCTCGCCATCCTTGTCGCTGACCATGGCCTGCTCCTTGCGACCAGTACCGACCCGATGGCGTTCGACGCACTCGAGCAGACCCCTGTCGAGATCGTTTCTCGGGCGGCGACAACTGCACTCGAGTCACTCGAGCGAGAGGCGACGGTCCAGCGCCAACACGGTTCCCTCGAGCGCCTCGAGTCTGCTGCCGATCGCTGTCGACAACTGCACGCGTTCGAACGAACGCTTCTCGCCAGCGACTCCCGCGAGGAGCTCGAACAGCAACTCTGTGAGGCGCTCGTCTCTCTCGAGTTCGACGACCCCCTGGGTTCGATCGATCTGGCCTGGGTCGGCGATGTCGCGACCGGATCCGAGCGAATCACGCCGAGCGCCTGGGCCGGCCGAAACGGCGAACTTCTCGAGTCGGTCTCGATTCCGATGGACAGTGACGTTGAGCCTGCCCATCCAACGGTGACCGCAGCCGAGACGCTCGAGCCGGTAGTTGTCGACGATCTCGAGTCCGGACCAATCGATCAGGCGTGGCGACGACGGGCGCTCGAAGATGGGTTCCGGTCCGTTCTGAGCGTTCCACTCGTTACCGAGGAGTTCTGTTATGGAACACTCACCCTGTATGCAGACCAGCCGTCGACGTTTGACGCCGATCTCCAGCAGCTGTGTACGCATCTTGCGGCGGTCGCCAGCGCCACGATCGCTTCGATCGAACGGAAACGCGCGCTGTTGGCCGACCGCGTCACCGAACTCGAGGTCGTGCTCCGAGACGACACCGAGACGTTGTCGACGATCGCACATCGACTGCAGCGGCGACTCGACGTGCAGGCGGTTATCCCCCGCTCGTCGGGTGGATCGACGGTGTTCTGTACGATCCCGGACATACGTGAGGAAGCGATCGACACTGCCGTAGAGTCGGTGGCTGCGGTCGACTCAGTCCGGTTCATTGGCGACCGTGTCGATGACTCGTTGGTCGAACTCGTCCTCGCCGAGTCGTCCGTCGCGGAGACGCTTGCGGACCACGGTGGGGTGTTACAATCGGTAACGCCAGTTGACGATCGAACTCGGCTCGTGATCGCGCTCTCGAGTACTGTCGACGTCCGATCGTTCGTCCAGATGCTCGAACGAACGCATCCGGGAACGGAGCTGCTCGCTCGCCGCGAGCGAGATCGGTCCGATCGGCCAGCCCGTGCGTTCGACGCCGAACTCCGCAGCCGGCTCTCGGAGCGCCAGTTCCGGACCCTCGAGACAGCGTACTACGGTGGCTTCTTCGACTGGCCCCGCGAGAGCACTGGTGAAGAGATCGCCGATTCGCTCGGTGTCTCCCAGCCGACGTTCAGCCGCCATCTCCGGCTTGCCCAGCAGAAGCTGTTCGAGCTGTTGTTCGATGAGCGCACTCCCGAGCGCAGTGAGTGACCAGTTCGAGCCCGGTAGTTACTGCTTACCATCGACATTCACTCCGAAATCAATTGCTAACCCGCTGTTTCTTTCTGTGTAAAACAGCCAGCATAAACGACGGCTGAATAGGTATAGCGGTGTGCACTTTCGCTCGTTTTCTGTATAGCGTCTACCACCATATGGCCACAGTCGAATCAGACGTTCAATGAGCGAGTCCACGGTAACCGGATATTACAGCGGTCATCCATCTGGATGGCGGATCGATCTGTGAGCATCGAGAGTACGGACGCCAGACGAGAGCCGGGAATTCGATCCCAGGCTGAGGGTGGCATCGTTACTCAACTCCGTCTCGACCACTCGTCGCTATTCTTGCGACCGACCTTGCGTCGCGCACCTGAGGTCACCGTCGAACCAGAATACTGGACGACGCTCGAGACGGGCCGGACGCTCGTCTTCTGTAGTGTCTATGGGAGTTCGTTCGAGAGCTTCGAGACAGCCCTCGAAATGGATCCGACGATCGACGACCCGATCCTCGTCGACCGCTACCCTGACCGGCGCGTCTACCGGGTCGCGCTGACCGATCGGGCGGTATCGTTCATCGCGGAGACGGCAACGGCTGGTGGCCGACTGCTCGACCTCTCGAGTTCGCGCGATGGCTGGCTCGTCCAGCTTCAGTTCCCAAACCGGGACGACCTCGTCTCGTTCAATGACTACTGCCGCGGGCGCGACATTTCGGTGACGGTCGACCATCTACGGCTGTCGGATGACGACGACGACGGCGTCGTTGCCCTGACTGAAAAGCAACAGGAACTGCTCGCTGTCGCTCACGAGGAGGGATACTTCGACGTTCCGCGCGGGATCTCACAGGACGAACTGGCGGATCGATTAGGCGTCTCGAAATCAGCCGTCTCCCAGCGGCTTCGCCGCGCAATCGGCGAACTCTGTGCGTCGACGCTGTGTTGAGGTCGGCTCGACACAGCGCTGACTACATCCCGCTGCCTGCGGCAGATACTGTTCCCTCGCGTGCGTTCGACCGACAATCGGCGGGTCAGAGGGTGGTCTGCTGAGCCGTCGCTACCTGACTGGTGCGTGAAAAGCCGAAGTTCCTTCGTACCACTGCGTCGTCCCGGTAACGCGGTGGATGTGACCGCCGACTGCTGACTGACCGTTTACGCGTCGTCTTCGTCTTCGTCGTCTTTCATCGAACCAAGCTGAGAGACGAGTTCGTCGGTCGAGGCGTCGGATTCGAAGGACAGCTGTCCGTCGTGATCGTTTTTGTGGACGTTGACGGCTTCTACGTCTTCGTCGTCGTCGGCCGTCTGCTGCTGTTGTTCGGATTCGTCGTAGCTACCAAAACCCATATGTTACCTTGATTAGTGAGTCCTAAAGGTGTGCCGGTTCAGTCCGTCTCTGTGGATTCGCTGCATGAGACGGACACTCATCCGGGCTGGCACCCAACGCCGTCTCACTTGAGCCGCAGATACTGGCGGTCGTACTCCGGTTCGCCCTGGCGTGGGTGAATCGTGATGAACGACTCCGGCGGCATCTCAGCCAGCCGTCTCGGCAGATCCTCGAGTTCCTCGTGCCAGCCAACATCGCCACGTCGTGGTGAGATTGCGACGATGAGATCATCGTCGCCGGTTTCGGCCTCGAGCGTCGGAAGGAGCTGCCCCCAGTCGCTGAGTTCGTCGAACTCGGCTGTGGCGTCTTCTTCGACGAGTTCGAATAGCTGTTCGAACTGGTGGGCCGATCCTTCGACGACGATGACGTTCAGCTCCGCACCCAGACTGGCAGCGATCCGTTTGACGATGTGGACGGCTTCGTAGAACCCTTCGTGATGGTCGGCACCGATCGGGACGACCACGAAGATCCGTTTGGTCGTATTGATCGGATGGCCAAGTCGGGAGATTAAAACGGGAAGAGGGGTCCGCTTGAGGACCTGGTCGATGATACTCCCGAAGACCCGGTGGCGGAACGTCTCGGCTGCGTCCCATCCCATGATGATCTGATTGGCTTCGACTTCGACCGACCCCTGTACGACCCCGGACGCGACGTTGTGGTTGACACGTGTCTCGGTTTCGATGGGAACCTCTGCAGCGCTTCCGACCGCAGCGAGCTCCTCGAGTTCGTTGTTGACCTCCGCGACCTGTGTTTCGGTCGACTGCTTGCTGTCGGGCTGGACGACCGTCATCAGGTGAACTGGCTCGGAGCCACGATCACCTTTGATGACGAACGCGAGCTCGAGCAGTCGCTGCTGGAGTTCGGCGTTGTGTGACAGCGGCAACAGGATATTGGGGTCTTTTGTACTGTCGTCTCCCTCACCAGTCTCACGCTCGAGTGCGATCTTCGTCGCTGCCCGTTCGGTTAGCCATGGGCTTAGGAGCGCGGTCACGAGCAATAGTAAGACGACAGCGTTGAGGATTTCTGCGCCGAACAGTCCTTCCTCGAACCCGATAAGCGTAATCGCCAGTGCGGCGGCTGCTTGCCCGGTTGAGAGTCCGAAAATGGCGTTTCGCTCACTGGTGGTATACCCCTGTATTTGAGCGACGAGCCACGCGGCGCTGCCTTTCGTCAGGAGCATGACGACGACGATGAGCGCGGTAAGCTGTAGCGTCTCGGGACCGTCGAGGATCACGCTCGGATCGACGAGCATCCCGACGTGTAACAGGAAAAATGGGATGAAGAAGGCGTTTCCGACGAACTCGACGCGGTTCATCAGCGTCCCACCCTGTGGAATGAGCTGATTTAGCGCCAGCCCGGCGACGAACGCTCCGAGGATGGCGGCGAGATCGAGGAGTTCGGCGAGGCTGGCGGCCGCAAAGATCGCGACCATCACGAACAGGAACTCGAAGTAACTCTCCTCGCTGAAGTTCTGAAAGAACCACCGTGAAATCGGCGGCAAAATAAACCAGGCGCTGCCGAACAGGACGATGATTGCGAAGCCGACCTGAGCAAACAGCCAGATGGTGAGTTCCCCTTCGACGGCACCGGTGACGATTGCGAGAACGACCAGCGCAAGTGTATCAGTAAAGAGAATGCCACCGAAGACGGCAGTGATGGCTCGGTTTTTCGTCACGCCAAGTCGGTTGACGATCGGATACGCGAGCAGCGTGTGCGAGGCAAACACCGACGAGAGCAACAGTGCTGCCCAGATATCGAGTCCGAGAATCGTGTACGTCGCGACAGTCCCCCCGAGAAACGGAATAAAGAAACTTGCAAGTCCAAACAGGGCTGCGTTCTCCGGTGCCTCTTTGAACCCCTGAATGTCGAGTTCGAGCCCCACAGTAAACAGCAGGTAGATCAGTCCGACTTCACCGAGCAGTTCGATCGCCGACGAGTGTTCGACGAATTCGAGCGCACCGGGGCCGATGATCGCACCGAAGACGACGATACCGACGATCCCCGGTTGGCCGAGCCGTTTGGCCAGCAGGGGGCCGACAAGAAAGACCGCCATGGCAACTGTAAAGACCAGCACTGGCTGGTCGAGCGGGACCTCGAGTCCGTCGACGACGAGTGGTGTGATCATCGGTGGATCGAGTCACTCTGTTCGTGACAGTCAATATAGCTGCACTGTCGTGCTGACACCGAGAGGGAGAGCGACAGTTCCGGCAATTTAGGCAGCATTCGGTGAGTTTCGTCTCGGAACAGCGTAATCATCGCGGAAAATGAACGGGTGGGTAATAAAATATCTCATTTGGATCCCTGAATTCGGATACGTGTACAATTCGATTTCACTCGACGGATGCCCGCCGTCTCTGTGTTCGAAGGCGACGCTCCGTCGTGTGTCCAGTGTCTTCAGCTGCAGGGATAGTGAGCCCAGTCACGCACAGTTCATTTCCACGAAATATCGAAAATACGACTCATGCTCCTTTGTCACGCTACTGAACAGAATAGGCGTCGCCGCTCTCAGATTCGTGGCTTTACGACTGTTCCGACTGCACCGCTCAGGGTGAGGAGAGCGCCGCTGACAGCAACTGTGATCGACACACCGATGCGGTCCAGATTAGACTCGCTGTTTGGTGGGTGATACTTTTCGTTCCAACAGACATACTCGCTCGTTGTATGGCCGTTCGGTTGACATACTCCGTTTTGAACCCTCCTTTGAACAATCTTTCGGAGAAATTGTTGCAAAGATTGAACGAGTATTTCAAAAATTGATTCGAATGTAGTACTATCCTGTGAACTGATCGCTACGAATCTCGTTTTGTGACGGTCTGTTACCCGCTAACTACCGCCTCCAGTAGTCCGTCTATAGTAATGACTGCAGACGGGAAGGTCTGTAGTATGTCCGTGCACCGTTTGCCATCTCGAACAGTCGCCACGGACGACCAACTACCTATGGAACAACTCCAACAGTCATGGGCGACCGTTCGATCTCCAGTCCGCGCTCGTCCGAGGTCACGTTCAGAAACTGCCACGTCGTTCCGGGATCCTGTCCCTGAACACGCTCACGGTGGGTGAATTACGATGTGTGGAATTATCGGTCGAGTCGGTGACGGGAACGCCCTCGAACCGCTGCTGACCGGTCTCGAAAATCTCGAATATCGCGGGTACGACTCGGCTGGTGTCGCCGTGCAGAACGGCTCCGGTATCGACATCCAGAAACGATCGGGAAAAGTCGACGAACTGAAAAAATCGATCGGTGACACGCCGCTCGACGGTGAAGTCGGCATCGGGCACACTCGCTGGAGTACCCACGGGCCGCCAACTGATGCGAACGCACACCCGCATACGGACGGCACGGAAGACGTTGCTGTCGTCCACAACGGGATCATCGAGAACTACGTCGAACTCAAATCTCGGCTCGCAGACCACGGCCACGAGTTTACCAGCGACACCGACACCGAAGTCATTCCCCATCTCATCCAGCACTATCTCGACGACGGGATGGACAACGAGTCGGCGTTCCGACGTGCGATCGACGAACTCGAGGGGAGTTACGCCGTCACAGCGATGCTGTCGGGCGAACACGTCCTCTACGCCGCTCGACAGGGGTCGCCACTGGTCGTCGGCATGGAAGACGACGAGTACTTCCTGGCGAGTGACGTCCCAGCGTTCCTCGAGTACACTGACAGCGTGGTCTATCTCGAAGACGGCGACGTCGTCATCGTCGACAACGACGGCGTTGAGTTTACCGATCTCGAAGGCAACCCGGTCGTCCGGGAACCTGAAACGATCGAGTGGGACCCCGAGCAGGCCGGGAAAGGCGAGTACGACCACTTCATGTTGAAAGAGATCCACGAGCAGCCGACGGCGCTGACACAGGCTCTCGAGGGACGGATCGACCCCGAAAACGAGCGAATCGCGCTCTCGGATCTCGATCCGGAGACGTTCACTGACGTTGAGAGTGTCCAGCTCATTGCCTGTGGCACGTCCTATCATGCTGCGCTGTACGGCTCGCTTGCGCTGAATCAGGCCGGAATTCAGTCGACTGCCCTACTTGCAAACGAGTACAGCGTCTCGGCGCCGCCGACTGACGACGACACGCTGGTCATTGCGGTCACTCAGAGTGGCGAGACGGCAGATACGCTGAGCGCACTTCGGCAGGCCAATGCCGAGGGCGCAACGACGGTGACGGTCACGAACGTCGTCGGGTCGACCGCCGCTCGAGAGGCTGATGAGGCCGTGTTTATCCGGGCCGGTCCGGAAATCGGCGTCGCCGCCACGAAGACGTTCTCTTCGCAAGCGGTCATGCTCACGCTGCTCGGCCAGTGTATCGCCGCTGAACAACATGGTGAGCCGCCGGCCGACCTCGGCTCGCTCCTGCCAGAACTGGCCACGATGCCAGATATGCTCGACGACCTGCTCGTAGACTCTGGCGCCGACCTCATCGCCGAGCAGTACGCGGACAGCCAGTCGTACTTCTTTATCGGGCGCGGCCTCGGCTTTTCAGTGGCACTCGAGGGTGCCCTGAAGTTCAAAGAGATCACCTACGAACACGCTGAAGGGTTTGCCTCGGGCGAGCTCAAACACGGGCCACTGGCGCTTGTGACGCCTGACACACCGGTCTTCGCTGTCTTTACCGGCGAGGAAGACGAGAAAACACTCAAAAACGCCGAAGAAGCGCAGACCCGTGGTGCACCGGTGGTCGCAGTCTGTCCCGACGGCCACCGGGCGGTCGACGTCGCCGACGCCCACCTCGAGATTCCCGAGACAGAACCCGCACTCGCTGGGCTACTCGCAAACGTTCAGCTCCAGTTGGTTTCGTACTACGCTGCCGACCTCCTGGATCGGCCGATCGACAAACCGCGTAATCTCGCCAAAAGCGTCACCGTCGAGTAGCCGAACCCGCCACGGCGGCGTCGCTGTGGCCTCCTCAGTTTTGTCGAGCGCGAGTCATCGATTCCAGAGGACCCGGACCACCCCCGTAGACACGAGTCCAGACGGTATCGTCGCCCGTCGACCCATGACCCACACTCGAACGAAGCGGTTTCGTCCTGGAGAGAAACGTCCTGTCGGCTGTCTTTCAAACAGTCTCTCTCCACCGAGACACTCACTTTGAGAGCATATAAAGGGCGACCGTGTCAGTGACGGGCGGTGAACGCAACTCACCACTCGTGTGTCGCTGTGGATTCCCACCCACTGCGTACACACCCGCGTACAGCCAATAAAATGACCTGTTACTGTATGTAAATACGGTATTACTGGCGTGTCGTGCGATAACACTGCTGTTTTTCGAACTCTCATTTTTTGCTGAGAGTTGCGATTTATGGCCAGTTGAATTCGTATTTATCTTGATTATGCTGTCTATAGTAAATAGTGTTCTGTGGCTACGGACTGTTGATGTCGACGGAACCTACCGATACGAAGTGGACACCGATGACGTCCGGCCAGCAAACGAATGCCCCTCGCTGTGTCAACTGTGGAAATCAGGTCACTCGGCAGTTCGCTCGTGTCTTCGGGGACAATCGTGACGTCGTTCACGCCTGTCCTGACTGTGCAACGTACCGTGAGATGAAGACGTCCGATTTCATCCCCAAAGAGCGCCGATAGCTGATTCTCGAGTGCGTGTTCCGTTGTCGTGTCTTCAACCACCGCGCTGCCTGTGATGTGCTGTTACAGACTACTGCTCCGTCTTTAGGCGGCGGTCAGCCCGGCGGCTCAGTGGACCAGTCCACGGCGTGTCGTATCCGGCCGGGTTTTTTCATCGTGGTCACATCGTTCCAAGGGGGTGGCGACGGACGTGGCCTGTTCCTCATCTAGTGGTGAGATGAATCACCTGGGGGTCAGTGACCGATCACAGTCCGCCACGGGGATGTCACCGAGTTCGAGTTGGAATCGTAACGGTTTCGACGACCGAAATCCGCTGGTCGGAGCCGTTTACGGGGTAGAGAACGCCACTCGCCCACAGCCGTGGGCTTGGTCGCATCCCGCTTGTGATCGGGTTAGCGGCTCCCTATATTTCTGAACTGTCTGTATCGTATATATGCGCCACCAGCGTTGGATTCTCCTGATAATGGCTTCAGCATCGTGTCGTCGTCGACGAACCGAGTTGATCGAAACCGTGACTGAGAGACGCCCCCTGGCGACGGAGCTCATCCACACGCTCACACACCGTCCCGTGCGAACCGACGTCACTCGCTGGCGGGGTAACCGATGAGTGCAACCGAACCCGACACCGAAGTCGACGAACCGGACTCGAGTCCGTCACTGACCGATTTGCCGCCGAGTTCGAAACTCGTCTACAAAGTCCTCGAGTACGAGGGTCCGATGACCCAGGAGGAGATCGCCGCGGAGTCACGGCTCTGCTCTCGGACGGTCAGATACGGGCTCGGTAAACTCGAAAACGAGGAACTGGTCACCAGCCGCGTCTCTCTCGAGGATGCCCGGCAGTCGAAGTACCGAATCGTTGACTAATATTTCGGCTACCGGAGTTTCCGATATCGATCGACCAGGAGGTCGAGGCCGAACGAGCCCGACGTGATCTCGTAATGGGTTTCCAAACGTGGGTTGAATTTCGCCTTGTATCGGTTGATGCTCGGGACACCGGCACCGACGAGATCGTACGTCTCGATCCCACTGTGGAGCCCGTCACGCATGACGTGCCAGTCGAGGAGATCGTTGATCGGGAGATCGATCTCGGTATCGGGTTTGACACCGCCTTGCCATCGGTAGCGGGTTGTTTCGGATTCGGCGACCAAGATGCCGCCGACAAACTCGCCGTCCACACGACAGACGTAGGGTCGAATCGCGCCGTCAGGCAACGCTTCGTGGACTGATCGTGCAAACGTCGGACTCAACTGGAACGCCTGCCCCTGATTCTCGTAGCGTTTTGCGACCTGTTCGACGATCCGTTCGACGTCGTCGTTGGTTCCCTCCTCGATGACGTAGGCATCTTCGTCGGCATTCCGAACGTTGTTCCGGGCATCGCTGCTGAACCGTTTCAACAGCGCCTCTTCGTCGCCCTCGAGATCGACGACATAGGTGTAGCCGGGTTCGACGTTGTATCCCGCCCAGGTGAACGGTCGCATGTCGTCGAACTCTGCGGCGACGAACTTCGTATACTGTGGCGAAATCTCCGCTTCGATCCACTCGAGGCTTCCCTCGAGAAACTGTTTCGTTCGTCGATCGGCTTTTCGCTGCTTGAGTTTGTCGACGTTTAACAGCGATGGCCCGAGGTAACACGACCACGAGAACGGTGCCGGTGAGAACGCGCCGGTGATCGGCCCCTTTGTGTATTCGAAGACGGGAAAGAGACCAACGGCTTCCTGTCCTTTGAAGCCGGCCAGTAAGTGAAGCGTCGAATCGGTGTCCTCTGCCTGCAGTCGCAGTGCTTCCGCTCGATGGAACGGATTGGTGCCGTCTGATCGCTCGACGTAGCGGTTCCACTCGTCAGCATCGGCCTGTGGATCGAGTACGGTTACCTCGACACCCATTGTTAGAGATACCCCAGATCTGAGAGTCTGTCTTCAACCGCTGCATCGTCGGTTGCACGGATTTGATCGCCTTCGTACGCTGGATACGCAGCTTCCGTCTCTCCATCGATAACCGGCAGGGTCGTCCCGTCCATCTCGGTGTCAACTGGCACGTCGAACAGCGTACAGATCGTTGGGGCGACGTCGAACAGCGTTGCGCCCTCGATGGTGGCCGTCTCGTCGAACGCATTCCCTGCGGCCGCGACGACACCGGTCTGCTTGTGATTCCACGACTCCATCGGTTCGCCGAACTGTTCGACGCCGACATCGGCAACGATCGCATTATCAAACGCGGCAGGGACTGTCAGAATGTCGGGTCCGTTGTCGATCTGTGCGCCGTCGAAGTACGCTTCTCGCGGTTCGACGGCTTCGAACATGGGCTCACCGCCAGGCGTTCGGACGGCTGACAGCTGCTCGATGAGCTCCGATCGGACCGTCTCGTACTCGGATTCGGGAACTTGGCCGTTTGGCTCCCGTCCCTCGAGGTTGATCCGGACGCCCAGTTCGCTTTTCGAACGGATGTACGCCTTCGATTCCGGAAAGTCGACTTGCTCGCTGGCTGCCCGAATCATGTCGTTTGGCACGCGACTCCCGATCGGCTCTTTCAGGCCAACCGTCTCGAGAGCGCTTGCAACCCGCTGGGTCGTGACTCCGAACGTCGCGGCCACGTTCATCACCCGCTCGAGGACGCTTTCGTCGTGTTTGCCGGCGTCTTCGCCCTCGAGGAGATCGTTTTCCCACGATTTCGACCAGGTCGGCATCCCCTCGCCACCGCTTTTGGTCTCGAGGTAGCCCCGTTCTCGGAGGAACTCGTTGACCCGAAACTCCGTTCCGGTCACTTTCCCCATCCCGTGATCGCTGACGATCAGAATGTTGTCTGGATCGGTCGCCTCGATGGTTTCCGCCAACTGCCGGTCAACCGAACGGTAGACGGCTTCAATTGCCTCCTTGTCCCCTGGCCGTTCGTGGAACACGGTGTCGGTTTGCTGGAACTGCAGAAAGCCAAAGCCGGGATCGACTCGTCGACACAGGTACCGGAACGCCTCCCCGCGGCGGTCGATCGTCTGTTCGTAGCCCTCGATCGATCGATCAGGTGCGTCGGTGCTCTGTGGGTAGACGTGATACTCCCCACGGGCCATCTTGACGTCCTCGAGGATCCCGTCGGGGTGACAGGCTGGATCTTCCGGCGCGGTCATGCCGGGAATCAGGGCGCCATCGAACTCCCGCGGTGGATGGGTGACAGGGACGTTGACAACGACACTCGAGATTCCGTGTTCGCTCAACAACTCCCAGACTGGCCGTTCTCGAACGTGGGTCGAGTTGACGACATCCCAGTCGTAGCCGTCGAACGAGAGGAAATCAAAGACGCCGTGTTTTCCCGGGTTCTTTCCGGTGTACATCGACGGCCAGGCGCTTGCCGTCCACGGCGGGATCTGTGACTCGAGGCCGCCGCTCGTTCCGGTCTCGAACAGCCGCTGGAGCGTTGGAATCTCGTCCGCCTCGAACAGTGGCTCGAGAATCGAACGGCAGCCAGCATCGAGCCCGACAACGAGGAGGCGAAGGTCAGTTTCGTCGGTCGAATCTCTCATACTGAACTCCCACACCCTACCTTGATTTTGTTATCCGACTGTTTTCTCTTGTAGGCGAAGGCTGCAGTCATGACATCAAATCGTGTCAGTAACCGAATCTGGTGTGTAAGCAATCCCTGTTCGTAATCGCGACGTTAGTATCGTCTCAATCACTATAGGTCGTGTTCGTCTATGTCCGGCTATGGTGGGTTTTCCGACAGGTGCAACCAGTTCTGCAGGGGACCGTCAGTCAAAACGAACACTCGATCGACAGCGGTGCCGGCTCCTGATCGAGGATATACTGACGGTCAGCCACTCGCAACAACACAGATGATTAGCGAACATCCATCGCTTTCTATCCGGTCGCTATCCGGGCCACAGCCGTCTAATATCAGGTCGGTTCTCGAGCGTTTTTCGACCGATATTTCGCTGTATGGCTCCGGAAAGACCGCGTTGTATGATGGTCTTTCCGGGCTTGTTGACGCCGGTGAGAACGTGCTTGTTCCCGCCTACCTCCCAGATGCAGTCGCCGAGCCGTTTTTTGATCTCGGGCTTGCAGTCCGATACTATCGTCTCGAAGCGAACCTCGCGCCGAATCTGGCTGACATCGAACGACGGCTCGATGACGACACGGCCGCGATTATGTCGGTCAACTACTTCGGGTTTCCACAGCCCGGTCTTGGGGAATTTATGTCCCTTGTCGACGAATACGACTGCTACCATATCGACGACAACGCTCACGCGCCGATCAGTGTCGACAACGGAACACTGCTTGGAACTCGAGGCCATCTTGGAGTGACCAGTCTCTGGAAACTGTTGCCGATTCCCGATGGTGCGGTCCTCTACTGCAACGATGCTGTCGTTGCCGAGCACCTCGCCCCGTCATCGTTCGCTGGTGTTCGCGAGCAGTTTGGCGCTGATGACTGTCGATTCCTCCTCAAATCGGCCGTTGCTGGACTGTTGAACATGAGCCTCACTGTCAGTCGGTCAGTTGACACGCTCATTGACGATCGAGGGATGTCGCCTTCCGTTCCGGATCCGAGTGTCCGGTACGAGGAGGGGAAAGCCCCGATGTCGAAACTCTCGGCGTACGTCATCAACGGTGCAGATCCCGTCGCGATCCGAAACGCTCGTCGCGAGAACTACCGTGCGTGGCAACGCATCTTCGACTCCCATGACGACGTCGATGTCCTCTATGACTCGCTTCCTGCGGGAATCTGTCCACAGGTCTTCCCGCTCCGAACGAGTATTCCACAACGGGTACTCGAGGACCTCGAATGCTGTGGTGTCGATGGTGCTCACACCTGGCCGCGACTCTCGAGTACCGTCTTCGAGAACCCCGAGTACGACCGTGCGACGACGTTGTCTCGAGAAATTCTCGTTCTTCCAGTCCACCAGCATATCGATCCCTCGATGATCGAGGCCGTCGGCGATCGCTTGCCCCGGTGACAGCCTACTCAGTGCTCACCATCGTCTCCAGTTTCGACCGAACGTCGTCATCGAGCGTGTACGTCCGCTCGGCAGGTCGATCAAGGATGCCTTCGGTCCGTAACTCCGACAGAAGCCCCTGGACCGCAACCGTCGACCGAGCGACCTCCTCGGCGATGGCCGCAGACTCGAGGGCGCCGTCTCGAGCCAGCACGGCGAGTGCGTTCCGTGCCGTCGCCACCGTACACTGTGACTGTTCGGCCGCGCGCTCGAGTCGGTCGTCGATCCACTCGCCTTCGAACCACTCCTCGTGAACTGTCGAAGTCGTGATCGGTGATCGGTCCTCGGTGTCCATCTCTGACGTTTCACTGGCCGACATGTAACCGAAATCGAGTCCGTCACCGCCGGCCTGAATAATCGCCGACTCCGATTCCGTCGCCGACTCCGATGCTGCTTCAGTCGCTGCCTCTTGGGCCGTCTCGAAATTCGCCACCCGTTCCCGGAGCTGCTCGTTTTCCTCGCGCAGCCGCTCCATCGCGTCCGTTCGCGACGCGAGTTTCGCTTCCAGCGTCTCGATCCGCTCGTCTCTGTCTGCGAGCTCGGCCTCGAGTTCGTCTCGCTCGGCTTCCAACTCGAGAATTTCGTCGTGAAGCCGACGCTGCTCGTCTTCTGGCAGCTGTGTCTGGACGGTGTTCGGCCCCATGAGTGCGTCCGCCATCTGCTTGGCTGCACTCGAGACGTCACGTGCCGACTCGAGGTCGGCTTCGAGCGTTTCGATGCGTTTTTCCTTTTTTTCGAGTTCGTTCTCGAGTTCGAGGATGCGATCTTCTTCGCGCTGCTTTCGCTCTGAGATGTCTTGGAGATCGCCAACGAGCGTGTCGGAGACGGACTTCAGTTCGGGCCGCTCGAAGTCATCGAGCCCGGGTGTCGCACCCGCGTCGAACGTCCGCTTGCGACGGAACTGGACCTTGCGAACGTCGACTTCGGTCCAGTCGGTCTGGACGAACGCCTGTCCGTCGTTGAGCTCCGAGACGAGTTCTGCGTACTCGGTGTCGATGATTCGACCGACGACTTTGGTGTCGTTGTCCCAGGTTAGCCGATGCCAGACAAGCCAGTTCGCCTGCGTGATGAAATCCTTCTTGACGTCGGCTGGTCGCTGGCTGATGCCGAGGATACCGAGGCCGTGTTTGCGCCCGCGCTTGCTAATCTTGATCAGCAGGTTCCCCGTCTCGCCGACGCCACCACCTTCCGGAATGTACTCGTGGACCTCCTCGACGACCAGCAGGAAGGGCTTTTTCAGCTTCTTTTCTTTGATGAATAGCTGACGGGCGATTTTTCGCAGGAGTTCGTCCGCAACGTCCGAGTCGAGATAGCCCGAGACGTCGAGGATCACTGGAACGTTCTCCTCGAGTGCCAGCGACGCCATCTGTTCGGCGTGTTCCGGTCCGATCTGGATGTCACACTCCTCATCGGCTCCGGCGTGTAACATTTCGTACTCTTCTTTGAGCCCGTAGTATTCGCCGTCGGTGTCGACGATCAACAGCGGGAAGCCGGCCTCGAGTAACTCCTCGGCGATGACTGACGCCGTGTTCGACTTTCCGGAACCCGATTTTCCGGTGACGAATCCACGGCCGGTTAGCAGTTCCACGACCGGCAGATGCAACTCCTCTCTGTCAGCCGTCTCGCCAACAAGAATCTCACGTTGGTCGCTCACCGCCACATCACCGCCGACACCTGCGACGCGTTCATATATCTTATACTCCGAACACTGACCCTTGAATATTGGCCTCGCGAGGTTGTTCCATGCGTGTAATCTATGAGGGATGTTCGCTCGGCTGTTCCTCACCAAACAGTCTACACTTTGTACACGGTGTAAGATGCCGACACTGTCTGGACATCACTAACTGTTCGTCGTTGCCTATCCGACTGCCACGCTACACTGTGTAGACATTTTAGACTGTGTACACTGTCTTACAAACACTTACAGTCGGCTACGACGACACTTGGTCTCGAGTTGGGACCGATCGTGACTGGATTCCAGACTACGAACTGTCCGAACGCTCTCTACAGTTTGCACGGCCTACACTTTGTAAACAGTCTACAATTTGTACACCGTGTGAGATTTCCACACCTCCTCGATCGAACTGTTCAACACAGAACTGCGTTGTATGTACTCAGAGACGGCTTAGACACTATTCCCCAAAACAAAGTTTACACGGTGTAGTTCAATCCCATAAGCCCACGGTGTGGACTGTGTAAAATGTGTAGACGGTCTTCCGCTACTGTTAAGTCCGATTACTTGAATGATAGGCGTGTTACCCGCCACAGCAGACTGAGCCGCTTTCAACCGAACATCGTACAATGTTTCCACCGTATACACGCTGTTCGCCGCTTGCACATCGGAGCCGGTCTGAACAGTTAGGTGATTGCTCGAGATCGCTGCTGTCCGAACGGTTTACGCGCTCCAGACTGTCCACACATTCCACACGGTGTACACCGTGCAGACGGCTCTTCCGTCCGATACCGTTCGGTCCATACCTGTCTCGGCGGTATTCAGTCGAACAGTGTACACGGTCTACACTGTGTCGACCGTCTCGAGTCCAGGCACGGTGTTCAATCTCCGGACGGGCGTCACCGTCAAAGCGGTTGCTGTGGCGACTGCGGTGTTCTTACAAATGACAACACAGACCCCACGCGCCGTCAGCGTCGCCCTGCAGAAAGGCGGCGTCGGCAAAACGACCCTCGCGATCAATCTCGCGGAACGACTCGCCAACCGAGACAACGACGTCCTGCTCGTCGACTTAGATCAGCAGGGCAACGCCACCGAAGGTGTCGGTCTGAGTGAGGCCTACACGAGCGACGTCCACCTCGGCGACGTCTTGGAAGACGGCTCGGAGACGACCCTCGAGGACGTGATCCGCTCGACCGACGCCTTCGACGTGTTGCCGGCCCACGAGGACTTAGATAGCGTCGAGAACAGCATTCGGAGTGCGACATTCGGTGAGCTGTGGATCAGAAACGAAATCGTCGACCCAGTGTTGGGCGACGAGTACGACTACGTCGTCGTCGACTCGCCACCGAACCTCGGCCCGCTCGCTGATGCCTCTCTGATTTCGACCCAGAACGTCATCGTCCCGTTGCGGATGAGCGAACCCAGTGTCAGCGGCTTCGAGCGTATGTACACCCAGCAGATCGGCCCAATTCGCAAGGAGATCGATCTTGACATTCTCGCGATCGTACCGAACTCGCTCGCTGGCGACAACGAAGAAAAGCGCATCATCGGCGACCTGGAAGACTCCCAGTTCGGTGAGTTCCTCCCGTCGTTTGCGCAGTCGGACCACTTCGATGATCCTGATTCGCCCGGCCCCGGCCTCCGCGAGCGGATCGCGTTCAAACGGGCGTGGCGCGAGGGCGTGCCGCTCGCGGCGTACGACCCGGACAACGACATGCTTGAGCGACTCGACGAACTGGCAGCGATCGTCGAGCGTGGAGGTGTCGCCGATGCCTGAGGATAATCGGTTTGCTGGGCTCAGTGAGGCTGTCGATGAGGACGACTCAGACGATTCCGCTGACGAATCGACAAGCGACGCCGAATCGGCCGATGGCGACTCGAGTGCAACGACGGTCGAATACGATTCAACCGCCGACGAGACGGTGACCGACACCGAGTCGTCCGACGACGGCTCCGACGTCGAGTCGGCCGACGCCGACGACCCCACCGCGTTTCCGTTCGACGCGACGGAGAAGAAGACGGTGTACGTCCGTCCCGAGACGATCGAGGAGTTAGAAGACGCGCGGGCGCTGGTCGACGCCCAGTTGCGAACCAGCCACGACGTTCGCGATCTGACCGGTCGAGAGTTTTACGACGCGGTCTTCCGGCTCGCGGCTGACGACACTGACGGCTTGATCGAGGAGCTGCTCGAGGCCCGCGACGAATAACCCGGTTGCGTTACTCGTCGTCGCTGCTGTCGGTTTCGCGACTACGTTCGACCGTCTGCTCGCGGATCGTCATCCCCTTGCGACCGAGATGCTGGAGCTGTTTTCGGGCAAAGTCCTCCTCGCGTGTGCCGTAGGTCGCGAGCACGTACACGAGCGCGCCACCGGCTGGCCGCATCGTTCGGCCGGCTCGCTGGGTTCCCTGCCGTCGCGAGCCCCCCAGTCCTGAGGCGATAATCGCGAGGTCGGCCGTCGGCAGGTCGATTCCCTCGTCGCCGACGCGGGAGATGACTAGCAGATCGCGCTCGTTTCGTCGGAACTCCTCGAGCAGCCGGCGTCGCTCGTGGTGGGGCGTCTCGCCGCTAAGAAACGGCACGTCGAGTGCGGCTGCGAGGTCGCGGCCCTGCTCGAGATAGTCGACGAAGACGATCGCTTTCGAGTCGGGGTGGGCCGAGAGCAGATATCGGACGTCGTCGATCTTTCCGCGGTTTTTCGCGGCGATGCGGTACTTTTCGCGACCATCGGCTGAGACGTAGGCGTTTCGTTGCTCGTCGTCACCCCACGGAACGTAGCGGATCTCGAGTTCCGGTTCGGCGACGAAGCCGGCCTCGAACAGCGCCTCCCAGTCGGTGCCGATCGGTGGGCCGACGAGCGTGAAGATCTCGGTCTGGCGGTCGTCCTCCCGGATCGGGCTGGCAGAGAGGCCGAGTCGATGACGAGACTGCAGGTGCGTGCTCCGCCGATACACGTCCGAGGGGACGTGCTGGCACTCGTCGAAGACGACCAGTCCCCACTCGCGGTCGTCGAACAGCGATCGATGGCGATCCATCCCGGCGATCTGGTAGGTCGCGATCGTGACCGGGCGGACCTCCTTTCGGCCACCGTGGTACTGCCCGATCTGGTGGGGATCGAGGGAGGTGTGCTCTGCAATCGACTCGGCCCACTGGCGCGCGAGATCCCGACTCGGGACCAGGACGAGCGTTTCCCCGCCGACGTGGGCCATCGCACCCATCGCCGCGACCGTCTTCCCACTGCCCGGCGGCCCGACAAAGACACCCTCACCAGCCTCGGCGAATCGGTTGACCCACGTTTGCTGGTAGTCCCGAAGTCGTACGTCGAGTTCGATCGAGAGCGCCTCCCCGGCCTCGAGATCCCGGTGGTCTTGGACCGGATAGCCCGCTTCGTAGAGGATGCGCTTGATCGCCGCTTCTGCGCCCTCACGCACCCAGTCTTCGGTCTCAGAGATCGGCGCGTGGACGTGTTCCTCGTCGAGTTTCTGCCGGGCGACGTTGCCCATCACTTCGGGTGTCTTGGCCTCGAGCACCGTGTAGCCGTCTTCGTGGGTCGCCAGCCGGAACTGATGAGCGCGGTCCCACTGGCTTTCGACCCACTCCTCGAGCGCGTCGGATCGCTGGCCCAGCGCCTGTCGCATCGTCCGGGTGAGTGCTGTAAAGCTGTCGTGAGGGGCCTGCCAGATGTCCTCCGGACGGACGACGTATCGGTAGCCGTCGTCCCCGTTACCGTCTGCAAGGTGGGCGAACTGGGAGAGCTGTGCCCGCGTGAACTGATCTGGCCGGTCGACAATAATTTCACGTCGCTTCGGAAAGACGACTACGCGTTCTCGGTCGGTCAGATCCTCGAGTTCGCTCGGGTACCAGACAACGGGATCCGTCTCGACGGAGAGTCGCTCGACGTCGCCGTGGTCTGCGAGCGCCTCAAGCGCTTCGCTGGCCGCTTCGTGGGGTATCTCGAGCGTTTGCGCAACGGATGCCGCGGTGAGAACGGGCCGTCCCGCCTGCTGGCACGCGTCGTGGAACGATGCGAGCGTCAGTTGCTGTTTGCCCTCAGCATCACTTGTCGTCTCGCCGTTGGCTGTCACGCCGGGCTGTTGATCGTCACCAGATGCATCCGGGGAACGTTCGTCGGTCACTGGCTGGTCTAACCGTGGGGTGGGTAAACCGATTTCGTTCACCTCGAGTGGGGGTCCGAACACACGACGATGTGTCGCTCGTCTCGAGGCTGGTCTGTCGGTCGGCTATCCAGCCAAGGTCGAGTACCGATGTACCGTCCAAAGTATACGATAGAAGAATAATCAGGGTTTAGTAATACATTTGGTTGATTCTGTCTGTCAGTCATAGAACGACTTTGAGGGACACCGTAACGTCGTAACAGTGCACATATACCCAATAGCTATCTGATTCATCACTCTGACTTTCTGTCGTTACAACCGTTTCTAAACCCGATTGGGACGTGCCTCCGAAAGATCAATTGTAGTACCAATCAGAAAAAGAGGTATATAGAAGCGAATACACAAACCGATAGCTGATCAGCCACGTGCCACCCGAAGTGCTTTTTATAGGTGATACAGTTATTATGACCATGGCCAATCAGGATCACGAACCGGAATCTGACCGTTCGTGTGGATGTAAAATCGGACGGGTTGCGGACAGATATGAACTGTCGACGCTCGACGACGACCTCGCTGCATACTGGACCGGTGAGGCTGCTGAACAGTACAGTACCCGTGAACTCGCAACGTATCTCAATCAGCGCATTCTCGAGGCGGCACTCGAGGAGGCAGCGATCACTGTCAAAGAAGGCGAAGTCGAAAACACGTACCGGCTACTCACGGATGACGACGTCAGTAGCGGAACACAGGTGCAGACCCGTACTGAACTCGAACGCGATGGTGTCCCAATCGAGGAGGTCGAGTCGGATTTCGTCTCCCACCAGACGGTCTACAATCATCTGACGGATTGTCTCGACGTGTCACTCGAGACGCCAAGTGACGAGGAGCGACTCGAGCGAAGCACTGAGAAACTTGGCGCACTCCAGAATCGAACCGCCGCCGTCACGGCAGACACCGTTGCCCAACTCAAACGAAACGGAATCCTCGACATCGGAGAGTACAACGTGACCGTCTCGATCACGGTGACGTGTGAGGAGTGTTTTCAGGAGTACACCATCAGGGACCTCCTCGACGAGCGCGCCTGTGACTGTATATAACAGCCACTGAACGTCACTGCACACCAGATCGAATGATGGCTATGCGATCTGCGTGGACATCGGTTCAGGTGTTACTGTAGCACACCGAACCCGCAGTCGGTTGGGGACTGACTTATAAACCATCTGGTATTCTGCCTCCGGAACTGGAGTGGTAATACCTATCTGTCAGTAGCTGAAACAACGGGATATGGAACATCAGTTGGACTCAAAGAAACGAGACGTCCCAGAGGAGGCAACGCTCGAGGTGAACAACATCGGTGGTATCGACGAAACGACGGTGTCGTTTCGGCAGGGTGTCACCGTTCTCTCCGGGCGAAATGCAACGAACCGAACCTCGCTGTTACAGGCGATTATGGCTGCACTCGGCAGCAATCAGGTCAGCCTGAAAGCCGACGCCGCAGAAGGGAGTGCAACGCTCGAATTCGGAGACGAGACCTACCGACGGACACTCGAGCGTCGAAACGGGACCATTGTCACCGACGGTGAGCCATACCTCGAGGACCCGGAACTCGCCGATCTGTTCGCGTTTCTGCTCGAATCCAACGAGGCGCGACAGGCCGTCGCTCGTGGCGATGATCTCCGCGAACTGATCATGCGGCCGGTCGATACCGCCGCCATCCAATCGGAGATCGAACAACACGAGCAGCGAAAGCGCGACCTCGACGACCAGCTTGCAGAACTCGACGACCTCGAGGGACGCCTCCCCGACCTCGAGGCAAAGCGGACACGCGTAACTGACGAAATCGAGACACTGGAAGCAGAACTCGAGGCGGCACAGGAGAAACTCGAGGAAACGAACGTCGACGTCGAAGAGCGCCGAGAGGAACGGTCCGAACTCGAGGCAAAACTCGATGACGTGCGTGAGACGCGGTCGGAAATCGAACACACTCGCGATCGGATCGAGACCGAACGGGCCAGCATCGAGGCGCTCGAAGAAGAGCGAGACGGGGTCGAGGACAAACTCGAGTCACTCTCGACGGGTGACGAGACGGAAATCAGCCGGCTCGAGGCGGAAATCGAGACACTTCAGGCCGACAAAGCTGACCTCTCCGAAGAGATCTCTCAGCTACAGAGCACCATTCAGTTCAACGAACAACTCCTCGAGGAGCCGGATTCGTTTCTCGCAGAGACGACCGAAACTGACGACGGTCCCCTGACGGATCAGTTGCTCGATGAGTCCGAGACAGTCACGTGCTGGACCTGTGGCTCGTCAGTTGCTCGAGACCAGATCGAAACGACGATCGAACAGCTCCGAACCGCACGCCAGGAACGACTCGAGAAGCGATCCGAAATCAGCGCCGATCTCAACGATCGGCGAGAGACACTCTCCAGCATCAACGAAAACCGCACTGCGTATCAACAGACCCAGCGGCGACTCGAGTCGATTGACAGCGAGATCGACCGTCGAAGCGATCGAATCGAAGCGTTGACCGAAGAGCGTGAGACACTCGCCGACGAAATCGATGCGCTCGAGGCCGAGATCGAAGACCTCGAGACCGAGGAGTACAGCGGCGTTCTCGACCAGCACAAGGAAGTCAACCAACTCGAGTTCGAACTCGAGCGCAAAGAGCGCACGCGTGAGGAGATCGAAGCCGAAATCGCAGAAATCGAGGCCCGTCTCGACGACCGTGAGGGACTCAAGGCCCGCCGAGAGGACGTTACTGATGAACTGACGACGCTTCGCACCCGAATCGATCAGATCGAGGCCAATGCGGTCGAGGCGTTCAACGAGCACATGGAAAACCTCCTCGAGACACTCCAGTATGAGAATCTCGATCGGATCTGGATCGATCGGACTACTCGCGAGGTCCGTGAGGGACGCCGGAAAGTCTCGAAATCGTCGTTCGATCTCAAAATCGTTCGAAGCACCGACGACGGTGCGGCCTACGAAGATACGATCGACCACCTGAGTGAGAGCGAACGGGAAGTGACTGGGCTCGTATTCGCGCTGGCCGGATACCTCGTTCACGACGTCTACGAAACGGTCCCTGTCATGCTTCTGGACTCGCTCGAGGCGATCGATGCTGAACGAATTGCAACGCTCGTCGAGTACTTCGAGTCGTACGTTCCGTATCTCGTCGTGGCGTTGTTAGAAGAGGACGCACAGGCAGTCGAAGGCGGCCACGGTGTGATTACGGATATCTAATCACCGGTGGTCCTCACGCCCGTACTGCGGAGGCGAATCCGGGCCGGATTGAATTGAACGTACAGTCGATGTATGAGGGACTAGCAATGGATTGATCTGACGTTCAGCCCTGACAACTGATTACACGAGTATGCTTGTAATCGCAGGCCGATACTCGTCAATCACGGTTCCCAGTGACGTCATGCTAACTGACTGGCTTCCTACCGATCAGACAGCCGTCGTTCGATCGGCCGTCCGGGACCGGATTGGCTGAAACATCTTCCGGTTCCTTCGGAAGTTTGTTCGGACATGTTCCGCTGGAGCGGCCGCAGAACCATTGTGGATACGAACCGCCAGTTGCGGCCTGCTGTCGAAGCGATTATCATCACATTCGACGATCAGTTCTATACCAGTGCATTTGTCCCTGAATAAGAGGATGTTACTACAATATAATCACCTAAAGGGAATTCGACTCTCCCGGAACGGTCGACAGCCGACAGTACTATGTTAACATACCACAACTTCGACCAAAGCTATTATTTCTGAACTCTTTTACCGTCTCTCTTCCTGTTCCAGTGTATAGTTCCCGAAAGAATCTCACAAATGTTTATGTCACTTTCAGACTCTTCTCGAAAGGCTATCCGGACAAGCCGAAAGTTTTCTGTAGCCTTCGAACGTAGGTCTGTCTATGACTAGGACACCCAATCGGTCGGTCGAACGGGCCTTCAGGCTCGTCGATGAGCTCGCAGAAAACGGCGGCGGTGGAGTCTCGGAACTCGCTGACCGGCTCGATATGCCCGTCAGTACCGTTCACGACTACCTGCAAGCACTCGTCGCGACGGGATACGTGACCATGGAAAACAAAGAGTATCAGACGACGACGCGATTTCTCGAGGTTGGCCACCGGCATCGACACCGGCTAGAGGTTTTCAAAGCGGTCCGTGACGAACTCGAGGACGTCGCCGAAGAGACCGGTGAACACGCAACCCTCCTTATCGAGGAAGACGACCAGGCAGTGATCCTCGCGGTTCAGGAAGGACCCGACGCAGTCAATCTCTTTGCGTATCCTGGTGCTCGGATGCCGCTCCATGCCACTGCTCCGGGAAAGGCGATGCTCGCGCACATGCCCGCTGAGCGAGTCGATGAGATCATCGATCGACATGGTCTCGTTGCAGTGACGTCACAGACCATCACTGATTCCGATGTCCTGTTCGAGCAACTCGAGTCGATTCGCCAAGCGGGGTATGCGGTCGACGAAGGCGAACGCATCGCAGGAATGGTCTGTATCGCAGCGCCGATACTCGACAAGAGCGATCAGGTCCGTGGATCGATCTGTGTCTGTGGGCCACAGAGTCGGATCAACGAGACGCGCCGCAACGAAATTGCAGATGTCGTCAAGCGAGCAGCAAACGTGACGCAGGTGAATCTGGACTACGTGTAGCCGACCGAACCGGATCTGGTTCGAGACTGACCGTGCAGTCGGTTACGAGTCTGACACCGGAGCCAGCGCTTCGATCGTCCCCTCGGCTAGCTCGTCGGCAGCCTGTTCTGGAATCGTCACCAGCGGCCGATCGATCGCAGTCTCGGCGGTTAGCTCGTAGAGCTGTTCGCGTGCAGCGTCTGGCGTCCCGGCGACACCAAGGTCGTGTACCATCTCGTCCGTCACGAGCCCGGTTGCTTCCCCCCTGTCGCCCGCTTGCCACGCCTCGGCGATGCGTTCTGCTCGGTCAGGGAACTGGGTTGCGACCGCGTTCTGGTAACCTTCGCCACTGCCGACGTAGTAGGCGATATGGCCACGAACGGCGTCGTAGGCTTCAGACTCGTCATCGCTCACCGCCGCTGGAACGTATGGTGCGATCGTAATCTCGTCCGGATCACGATCGGACTCACGAGCCGTTCGCTCGACGACCTCGAAGGCGCTCTCGAGTTCGGAAAACGGGATGTTGTGGGGCATCCAGCCGTCACAGAGTCGCCCGACGACGCGTCGGTTGGCCGGGCCGAGCGCCGCGTGATAGACTGGAACGTCGGCGTTTACTGGCGGGACCCCGGTGACGCTGAGCAGTTCGCCGTCGTAGTCGACTCGCTCGTCGTCTCGCAGGATTTTCGTAATGATCTCGATCGTCTCGTGAGAGCGACGAACTGGCTGTTCGAACGTCATCCCGTGGATGTTTTCGACAGCCGTCGGCGTACTCGTTCCGACGCCGAACGACGCGCGGCCATCCGACACCTGATCGAGCGTCGCCGCTGTCATCGCGAGCACAGCCGGTGTCCGTGAAAAGACGTTCACGATGGCCGTCCCGATCTCGACCTTGTCGGTCAGCGCCGCGATTTCGGCGAGCTTGACGACGGAGCTCGTCCCCCAGAGCTCCCCCATCCAGACGGAGTCATACCCCTGTTGTTCCGCATCGATCGCGAGATCGGTCGGGTCGTGTGCGCCAGTTCGTGGGATCACCAGGCCAAGATGCATACCACCACGTTTGAGATTTATCGTGATAAATCATTCTTCGGATGTAATCCCCTGAGTCTGTCGCGTATCGTTACTATCGGCCGACGAACTCGGGGTCGCCATCGCCGAAGAACGCTTCGAGCCCGATTTCGTAATCTTCAGTCTTGGATGCGTCGGCGATTGCATCGGCTTCCACGGCCAACTGCCCCTCGAGGCCGCGCTCGTAGCTATCAGTCAACAGCTGCGTTGCCGTCCCGAGCGCATGCGTTGGGCCGGCTGCTAACTCCGAGGCGATTGCCTCGAGTCGCTCGTCGAACTCGTCGGCGGGTGCGACCTCTGTTGCAAGCCCCATTTCGACGGCTTCGTCGGGGGCGATCGCTTCATCACGGAGGACGATCTCTTTGGCCGTTCGAAGCCCGACCAGTCGTGGCAAGAAGAAGGTCGCACCGCCATCGCCCGTCAGTCCGATGCCAGGATAGGCGAATTTCAGCGTTGCATCCTCACCGAGGACGACGAGATCCGGCATCAGTGCGAGGCTGAAACCGATCCCGGCGGCGACACCGTTGATCCCGCCGACGACAGGTGTCTTCGCTCGGTGGAACTGGGTAATCGCCTCGTGGGCGCGACCGGCCAGTTCTCGAAGGTGGGGTGCGTCGGAGCCGTCGCCCGAGAGCTGCGAAAGATCAGCACCGGAGCCGAAGAAGGTCCCCTCGTGGGTCAACACGATACACCGCGTTTCTGGATCGTCCCCGAGTGTCGTGGCAACCGAAACCAGTTCGTTCGCCATCTCGAGAGTGAGTGCGTTTCGGCCAGCCGTGCTCGCTAACGTCACCGTCGCGACGCCGTCGTCGTGGTCGACAGAGAGGTTTTCGTACGAAGCCATGCCAGTCGGTTTCTCGCAAGAGCTGTTAACGATACTGATCCCTGGGTTCGCTCACAGCGGCCACAAAAACGGACGAGATCGGAGCGCTGATCAGTCGACGTACTCGGTCAGATCGAGCGGCTCCGCCCGGAAGAGATCCGGATGCATCTCGGTGACGTCGTCTGCGATCGCTGGCGTGCACTCGAGTTGATCGAGGACATCCGCCTCGAGGTCGATACCGGGTGCAACTTCGACGAGCGTGAGCCCGTCCTCACGAAGGTCGAAGACGGCGCGTTCAGTGACGTAGCGAACCGGTTGGTCGATCTCGCGGGCGTACTCCCCGCTGAAGGTGATCTGTTCGACGGAGTCGATGAACTTCGGCTGGTCGCCCTCCCGTTCAATCGTGAGTTCGCCGTCGCCGACGTCGAGTTCGAGGCCGTTGGTCGTCAGCGTCCCGCAGAAGACGACCGTTTCGGCGTTCTGGGTGATGTTGATGAAGCCACCACAGCCGGGCAGTTGCGAGCCGAATCGGCTCACGTTGATGTTGCCGGCTGGGTCGGCCTGGGCCATCCCGAGGAAGCCGAAGTCGAGGCCGCCGCCGTCGTAGAAGTCGAACTGCTGAGTGGAGGCGACGAGTGCCTCGTGGCCCGTCGCGGTTCCGAAGCTGATCCCGCCCGAGGCGGAGCCACCGACGGGGCCGGATTCGACGGTCTGGGTAATCTCGTCGTCGATGCCACCTTCCGCTGCGACGGCCGGGATGAGTTCGGGGACGCCGACGCCGAGGTTGATGACGGCATCACTCGAAAGCTCCATTGCGGCCCGGCGGGCGATGATCTTTCGTGCCGACAGAGGTGCATCATCCGGCGAGTCGCTTGCGGGCGGTTTGATCTCGCCGCTGTAGGCTGGGTTGTACGGCTCGGCGTACGTCTGTGGGTGGTGTGAGGCTGGTGCTTCGACGACAGCGTCGACGAGGACGCCCGGAACGGCAACCGATCGCGGATCGAGTGTGCCCGTCTCGGTGGTGCGCTCGACTTGGGCGATCACGGTGCCACCGGAGTTGTGGGCTGCCTGTGCCATCGTCAGCACGTTCGACTCGAGGGCCTCCCGTTCCATCGTGATGTTGCCGTTCTCGTCGGCGGTCGTTCCCCGGATAATCGCGACGTCGATGGGGACCGAGCGGTAGAACAGATACTCCTCGCCGTCGAGCGTGACGACGTCGATGAGATCTTCGGTCGTGATGTCGTTTGCCTTCGCGCCGTCCTGGCGTGGATCGACGAAGGTTCCGAGTCCGACGTTCGTGATCGTGCCGGGCTTGCCCGCAGCCGTATCCCGAAGCATGTGATCCATCGCGCCGAACGGGAGGTTGTACGCCTCAACGTCCTCGTCGACGATCCGTTCCATCAGATCCGGCGTAAAGCCCCAGTGGCTGGCAATCGTCCGCTTGATCATCCCGTCTTGGACGAGATGAGAGATGCCGTTCCCCTGTCGGTCGCCTTCCGCTGCCGGATGATACAGCGTGAGATCACCGGGCGCGCCAGTCTCCGCGTAGCGTTCGCCGAGTGCCTCGAGCAGATACTCCGGAATGCCGACGGCCACGAAGCCCCCGATTCCGACGGTGTCGCCGTCGTCGATACGATCGACTGCCGCCTCTCGTGACTGGATGCGTGTCATACGTATCACTCTCCGTGCGAGCGCCCATTTCTATGTATCTATTTGTCGATGGATCGCACCCTTTAGTAGGCCACTCTCGAATACCGTGGTATGGAGCTTACGCACGAACAGCAGCTTATCCAGGACACGGTACAGGATTTCGTCGAAAACGAGGTCGGCGCCGACGTCCACGACGCCGATGAGAACCAGAAATTCCCGGAAGACGTCTGGGATGGACTCTCGGAACTGGACTTTACAGGGATGACGGTGCCCGAGGAGTACGGCGGCCTCGACGTCGACGAACTCACCTACAGCATCATCAACGAGGAACTCGCCTACGGCCATCTCGCCGTCGCGACGGCGCTCTCGGTGCACTGTCTCGCGACGTCGTGTATCCGTCAGTTCGGCTCCGAAGCCCACAAAGAGGAGTGGCTCCCAGAGATGGCCCGTGGCCGTCCCGTCGGTGCGTTTGCGCTTTCGGAACCCCACGCTGGCTCAAATCCCGCCGAGATGTCGACCGAAGCCCGACTCGACGGAGATGAGTACGTCATCAACGGCAAGAAACAGTGGATCACCAACGGCGAGCGCGCGGGCGTCGTCATCCTCTTTGCCAAAACTGACCGTGACGACCCCGACACCGTCACGCAGTTCCTCGTGCCGAAAGACGTCGAGGGCCTCGAGGTCGGCAAAAAAGAGGACAAACTCGGCCTTCGAGCGAGCGACACGACGACGCTCATCTTCGACGACGTCCGCATTCCTGCCGAAAATCGCCTGACTGAGGTCGGGCGCGGGCTCAAATCCGCGTTCTCGATTCTGACTGGCGGCCGCGTGGCGATCGCGAGCCAGGCAGTCGGCGTCGCACAGGCCGCCCTCGACGACTCGGTTGAGTACGCCAACGAGCGCGAGCAGTTCGGCGAGCCGATCATCGAACATCAGGCGATCAGCCAGAAACTCGCCGATATGCAGACCGACGTGCAGGCGGCCCGTCTGCTGACCCGTGATGCCGCGCGCAAGAACGAGGACGGCGTCGCAGCGAAGGCTGCGGCGATGGCCAAATACTTCGCCAGCGAGGCAGCAGTCGACGTCGCAAACGAAGCGGTCCAGATTCACGGCGGCTACGGCTACACGAAAGACTTCGACGTCGAGCGCTACTACCGCGACGCCAAGATCACGACGATCTACGAAGGAACCTCTGAGATTCAGAAAAAGATCATCGCCCGCCACCTCAAACAGTAGAGCGGACGGGATGTCCACTTCGAATCGCTCGAGCCGACGTTATTCGTACTCGTAGAATCCTGAACCCGTCTTTTTGCCGAGTTCGCCCGCTTCGACTTTTCGCTTGAGGAGGTAGGCTGGTTTGTACCGATCGCCGAGTTCCTCGTGAAGCGTTTCGGTGGCGTGCAGACAGATATCGAGGCCGATGTGATCGGCGAGCGTCAGCGGCCCCATCGGCACGTTCGTCCCGAGTTCCATCCCCGCGTCGATGTCTTCTTTCGTCGCAACGCCTTCGTCGAATGCGCGAATGCCCTCGTTGATCCAGGGCATGAGAATGCGGTTCGTGACGAATCCGGGCTTGTCGTCCGACTCCCAGGTCGTCTTCCCGAGGTCTTCAGCGAACTCGTGGGCGACGTCGACGAGTTCAGGATCGGTCTGCTCGCCGACGACGATCTCGACACCTGGCATCACCGGCACGGGGTTCATAAAGTGAAGTCCGACGACCGACTCCGGTCGCTCCGTCGCACTGGCGATCGACGTGATCGAGAGCGTGCTCGTGTTCGTCGCGAGTACGGCGTCATCGGCTGCGATCTCGTCGAGGTCGCCGAAGATGTCGCGTTTGACGTCGAGATCCTCGAGCGCTGCTTCGACGATGAGGTCACAGTCTGCGAGGTCCTCAAGGTCCGTTGTGCCGGTGATCCGGTCGCGAACGTCTGCGGCCTCGTCTTCCGTGAGCGTCTCGTTCGAAATGAGTCGGCCGAGACTGTCATCGATCGTTTCGAACCCGTTCTCGACGAACTCCTGTTCGATGTCCCGCATCACGACGTCGTAGCCGTGTGTGGCGGCAACCTGTGCGATACCACTGCCCATCGTCCCCGCGCCGATAACGCCGACGCGGTCGATTGTCTCTACGTCCATCACCAGTGTCTGTTCCGACTATACCTATAAGTGTGCCGACTCGATAGATCTCGGCTGTCGGGAGTCGTTCGATACACATATAGTCCCGTCTGCTCAACAGTAGCGTGGTAGCTAATGTCGAAGGCATTCGTCGCCGGAACAGGGATGACTGCGTTCGGAACGTTCCCCGAGCGGACAGGGCGAGACATGTTTGCGGAAGCTGGGCTTGCAGCACTCGACGACGCTGGAGTTGGGCCCGAGGACATCGACGAGGTGTTTTACGGCAATTTCGTCGGTACACTCGCTGAAAACCAGGGCCACCAGGGACCGCTCGCCGCTGAGGCGCTGGGGACGACCGCGCCCTCCAGACGGGTCGAAAGTGCGTGTGCCTCAAGTGGGATCGCGATCCGAGACGCCGTTCGTGCGGTCCGAACCGGCGAGGCAGACGTCGTCGTCGCTGGTGGGATGGAACGGATGAGCAACATGGGAACCGCCGGGGCGACCGACGGGTTGGCTCGTGCGGCCGACGACCTTTTCGAGATCCGATCCGGCGTCACGTTCCCCGCAGCGTACGCGCTGATGGCACGAGCGTACTTCGACGAGTTCGGCGGCGGTCCCGAGGATCTCGCCCATATCGCCGTCAAGAACCACGACAACGCCCTCGTCAACGATCACGCACACCTCCAAGAGGAGGTCACCGTCGACGACGTCCTCGAGTCACCAGAAATTGCGGCCCCACTCACGCTGTACGATGCCTGTCCGATCAGTGACGGGGCAGCCGCACTCGTCTTACTGTCGCCATCCTACGCCGAGGAACACGGCCTCGACAGCGGCGTTGCGATCACGGGCTCGGGCCACGGTGGCGATACGATGGCTCTACAGGATCGCCAGTCGCTTGCGACGGCTCCAGCAACACGCGACGCAGCCGAAGAAGCCTACGATGATGCTGGCATCGATCCCGACGACGTCGGGCTTGTCGAGGTTCACGACTGCTTTACGATCGCCGAGGTGCTCGCTCTCGAGGGGCTCGGGCTCTACAGCTACGGAGAAGCTATTGGGTCGGCTCGACGCGGCGAGACGCGACGTGATGGCGATCTCCCAGTGAATCTCTCCGGTGGACTCAAAGCGAAGGGGCATCCAGTCGGTGCAACCGGCGCAGCGCAGGTCGCAGCCGTCAGAAACCTCCTCACTGGCACCCATCCACGAGCCGACGCTGTCGATGACGACGTCACCGTTGGCCTCGCACACAACGCGGGTGGGACGGTTGCCAGTGCAGCTGTGCATGTTCTGGAGGTGACACGATGACGGACACACAAGATGGTAGCTACGACGCATTCCTCGATGCACTCGAGGCCGGTGATGGCTACTACTACGAGTGCTCGAACGGCCACGCGCTGGTGCCACCACGGCGTGTCTGTCCACACTGCGGTGACCGCGAACTCGAACGAGTCACGCTGCCCGAAACAGGTGAACTCGTCACGCACACGACTGTTGCCGTTCCGACGCCGCAGTTCGAAGACGATGCACCGTACGTTACGGCGATCGCGACGTTCGGGTCAGTCAAACTGACTGGAATCCTCCAGAACGTCGACCCAAGCGACGTCGAAATCGGCCAGGAAGTCACTGTCGCCGTCGAATCGGCCGAAACGACGGACGAGCGGACGATTACGTTCCACCCGCACGACTAACCGATGTCACACACAACCCCAATTACTGTCGACTGGGGTGATACCGACGCCGGTGGACTCATCTACTACCCGCGATTCTTCCATTTCGTGATCGTGGGGCTGAACGACTACTTCAGTCCGGCCACTGACGGCGAGCATCCGATGGAAGCGTACCGAAAGGAGGGATATCTCTTGCCCGCAGTCGAGGCGTCGGCGTCGTTTCACGCACCGCTTCGTGCCGGAGACACGGCATTGCTCGAGACGACTGTCGTCGACAGCGGCACTGCCTCGCTGACGGTTTCGTTCGACATCAGCCGACCATCGACTGACGAACACGTCGCCGGCGGCGAGGTATCGTTCGTCTTCGTTGATGAGACGTTCGAGGCGACACCGCTACCGGATGAGATACACGCGTGTATTCACGAGCGCGGTGACGTGATCGACTGAGACGGGACGCGTCGGTGACACCGGTTCCGTCGTGATTTTCGTGCTGATCGGGTATCGTGACCAGTACTCCAGACAGCGCTAGGAAAAGGCGCCACCAGCGTGCGTCTAGCTGTGTTTTTCTTGCTCCTGTTCTCGCAGTTCGACGCGTCGGATCTTGCCACTCGAGGTCTTGGGAAGTTCGTCGACGAACTCGATCCGGCGTGGGTACTTGTAGGGTGCTGTCTCCTCTTTCATGAACTCCTGCAGTTCGACCTTGAGGTCGTCGCTGCCTTCGTAGCCCTCGGCGAGGATCACGTAGGTCTTGACGACGCTGCCACGCTCGTCGTGTGGACTGTCCACAGCGGCAGCTTCGGCGACGGCGTCGTGGCTGATGAGTGCGTCTTCGACTTCGAAGGGGCCGATCCGGTAGCCCGAGGAGATGATAATATCGTCGGCGCGGCCTTCGAAGAAGAAGTAGCCGTCCTCGTCCTGGGAGGCGAGGTCACCGGTTCGGTAGTACTCTCCGGAGAGCTTCTGTTCGTCGAGTTCCGGCTTCTCGTAGTAGCCGTCGAAGATCGCCGGTGAGTCGACGGGGACTGCGATTTCGCCGATCTCGCCAGGCTCGACTTCTTTTTCGTTGTCCACTTCGATGATCGTCGCTCCGACGCCGGGGGTCGGTTTCCCCATGCTGCCGATCTTGACGTCGATACCCGGGTAGTTCGTCACGAGTGCGACCGTCTCGGTCTGGCCGTAGCCGTCGCGTGGTGTGACACCCCAGGCATCTTGAATGCGCTCGATCGGCTCGCGGTTGAGCGGCTCGCCCGCCGACAGCGTGTCGTTCAACTGGACGTCGTAGGAATCGAGATCGGCGTTTGCGAACATCCGATACTGGGTTGGAACTGCACAGAGTTTGGTGACGCCTTCGTCCTCGAGAATCTCGAGGAACGTTTCCGGCTCGAAGTCACCGTCGTAGATGAGCTGTGTTGCGCCAGTGGTCAGGCCAACACCGACCGGGCTCCAGAACCACTTGGCCCAGCCGGTGCCGGTCGTTGCCCACAGCAGCTCCTCCTCGAGGTCAGTCTCTTCGTCGATACCCCACCAGTATGGGCCGTTAATCTGGTTGAAGCAGTACTGCCAGCGGTGTTTGTGCAAGACGGGCTTTGGCTGGCCGGTCGTCCCACTGGTGTAGTTGATCGACATCGGATCTTCTGACGTGAGGGCAGGACCGTCGTACTCGGCTGACTGGCCGTCGCTTACCGACTGGAACGTCGACCACTGCTCGTCGTCGAGGCCGCCCTCGTCGCCCTCGAGAACGATGACGCGCTCGAGTGGCGTGTTCTCGAGGATAGGCTCGACCATGTCAGTGAGCGAGTCATGGACGACGATCGTCGTCGCGTTACAGTCATTTGCACGGAACTCGATATCTTTCGCTCGCAGCATCGACGAACAGGGGACCAACAGCGACCCCGTCGCGAGCGCACCAAGCTGGATGCCAAACGTATCCGGATGGCGCGGGAGCAGATGCATGATGCGGTCGCCTTTTTCAACACCCAGTTCTTCGAGGCCGTTCGCAAACCGGTTCATCTCCTCGTGAAGGTCGTTATAGGTCAGCTCCTCGCGGTAGCCGTCCTCGTTTAGAAAATGAACAGCGACTCGGTCACCGAACGACGCTGCGTGGTCGCCGACAGCCGACGTGACGGTATATGATTCCGGAATGTCCCATTCAAACTCCTCAACAATGGTATTGTAATTCACACCCATACCGGATCAATCATACTATGCCTGCTTTAATGTTTTGCTGCTCCCAGACTTCTCGCCGATAGCGGTGGGTATAAATATGAGATGCGGATGCGATCTGTTACTGTCCGCCGGTGAACAGCCGATGTTCTGTCTCGACGGACGGCCGTGTGCACAAGCAATCGGTGAGCAACGCCGTGGAATTCCGTGCTGTACCGCGGTGAGACTGGTTCCGTTTGGGAGGGAAATAATGTATATCTTTACCATGATCCGTGACATCAAACAGCTATGGACACGAGCAAGCAACTGTACGAAATCGATGCGACCGGATGGAAACAGGGGCTGTACGACGATATCAAACGAACATTCAGGGCACCGATCGTCAACTGGATCTTCCGAACGACGGTCGCGAACGACCCCGAATTCGTTCGCTACGCCTGGGGACAGGTGAAACCGGCGTTCGAGACCGCTCAGTTCGGCCGACTCTCGGTTGCGTATCGTGATACCGTTCTCTCGGCGGTTTCGGCGGACACATCGGTTCCGACCTATCGCTGCGACGAACTCGAGATTTCACCAGCCGAGTACGGTGAACTTCGCGGCCAACTCGAGACGTACGATATCGTCGCGCCACGACTCGCCGTCCTCTTCGAACTCGTTGACAGAGGGCTGTCCGAGGAACCGATCGGCACCGATCCCGATCGCTCTCGAGCGGCGACCGCACCGCTACCGGACTGGCTCGATGCCGACCGCGGACGGCCGCCGACGATGGTTGCGTTCGACGAGCCGCCGGCGGAACTGACCGACGTCGTCGACGGAATCCAGTCGTTTCACGGCCTCGATGACGGGCTGCCGAGTATCTACCGAACGCTCGCCCAGTGGCCAGGGTATCTGGTCCCGATGTGGGAGGACCTCGAGCCGGTGTTCCGCAGTGACGGGTTCTCGACGGCAGTCGATGACGGTCGCGCAGTCATCACCGAGTACGTGGACTCGATCGCCTACACGCCACAACTCGGCCCCGACGCGCTCACACAGCAGGGTCTCGACGAATCGGCGATCAACGAACTCCAGGACCTGTTCAGGGAGTTCAATCAAGGTGCGATCGAGACCGTCATCCCAGCACTCCCGGTGTACGCAGCGACGGTCGATGCCGTCGGCAGTCGCTCGATCGAGTAAACGAGTCGCGGTTTCAGCGTTCGATGCAGATCGTGTGCAACTCACCCATAGTCTCTTATTGCGTGGGCGAATCGAGTCAGTATGTCATTCGACCCAACCGCCGTTGAAACGATCACTGTCGACTCGTATGGAACCCTCGTCGACCCTGCTGCCGTTGAAACGGCGCTCGAGACAGCTATCGACGCCGAGCATGCACAGTCCATTTCCGATCAGTGGCGAAGTCGCTCGCTCATGTATACGATGGTGAGCAACTTCACCGACAGCTACCAGCCGTTTTACGACATGAACCGCGATGCGCTTCGAGTCTCGCTCGCGGATCATGGTGTCGACCTCTCGTCTGCGACAATCGAGGACATCCTCTCAGCGTACCACGACCTTGACCCGTTTGAGGACGTCCGGCGCGGACTCGAGGCCGTTACTGACGCCGGATACGAGGTCTTCGTGTTGTCGAACGGGAATCCGGCGATGCTCGAGTCGATGGTCGAAACGGCGGCTCTCGAATCAGTACTCTCGGGGACGATCAGCGCACACGAGATTCGGACGTTCAAACCCGACGCAGACATCTATCGACACGCGGCGGCGCAAACGGAGACACCGCTCGAGTCGATCGCGCACGTTGCCGGCCCGACATTCGACGTCCAAGGGTCGATGCATGCGGGCATGCAGGGAGTCTGGATCAATCGAACAGATGGTCTCTGGGATCCATTTGCTGCCGAACCAGACCTGACCGTCGAGACGTTTGATGAGTTCGCGACCGAACTTGGTGTGTAACGACGCCATGCGTCATCCAGAGACGCATGGCTCATGGACAGCACCCACTTTCCGAAGCGCAAATCGTGCACCGGATATACTTTCGGTTATGAAAACATATCATCTTATTATTTTGGACAGGAATAATTAATTTTGGCTGTCGTATTCGCACTGAGTCGGAGAAAAGGATGCCGATTATTCATAACAATTTAATACCTGCGATATGACGAAGGGTAGTGTATGCAGACACATACCAAGGAAGCACTGGCATCACTGACTGCTGCATTAGCACTCGTTGGTGTCATCCATGCCGGGATCTGGTTCACGATGTTCGGGACTCCCGATCTCATGGTGTTGGGGTTCCCGTTCCACTACTTCTGGTTGGTGGCTGGTGGGCCGGTTGCAATGTTCGTCCTGTACTGGATCTACTACCAGTACATCACGTCCTCGATTATGGAGGAGAAAGAACGATTGAATGCATCTACAGATCGCGCTGGAGCGTCTGACGATATTAGTGCAAAAGCAGGTGATGACGATGATTAAGCCGTTACAACAGGCTGGCGAATACCCGTTCCAGGAGACGTTCACTGATCTCGTGATCCCAGTTGGGATCATCGTCGTGATGTTCCTCGTGTTCTACGGGATCAGCTACTACATGAAAAGCAACATCCAGGGCAGCGACGACTACATGGTCGCTGGACGGACGATTGGCCCGTTCGTCAACGGCTCTGCGGTCTCGGCGACCTGGGAGAGTCTGGCGACGTTCATGGGTGTCGTCGCCCTCATGGTGCAAGTCCAGATCCCGTTCCTGGCAATGTGGACCAACTTCCTGCTCTCGATCCCGCTGATCGTGATCCTCTACGGGCAGACACTGCGTCGACTCGGTTCGTACACTCCAGCGACGTTTTGTAAGGATCGCTACGGCAACACGATGTCCGCCGTGATGGCGCTGCTCATCGTGTTCGTCATGCTGATGTACGCACTCGGTCAGTTCATCGGCCTGGCCCAGGTCGCCGAAATCCTGTTCGGGTGGGACTACACGCTCTCGCTGTTCGTCATCGCGACCCTGGTTACCGGGTACGTGGTGATCGCCGGGATGTGGGGCGTGTCGTACAACTCTGCCCTGCAGTTCTGGATCATGCTCACCGCGGCCTTTATCCCGATGATGGTCGTCCTGAACCAACTCGGCTCATCGGGCTGGTTCTTCCCGCCGCTTGGCTACGGTGACCTCGTGCCAGACATGCAACAGACCAACCCTGACTTCTTCGATATGACGTTCGACACCAGGTGGTACTTCGCGATGTTCCTGGCGATGGCGCTGGGACCGATCGGGATGCCACACCTCGCCCAGCGGATCTTTACCAGCCGTAGCGTTGAAGCCGGTCGGAAGACCGTCTTCTGGTTCGTCCTCGTGACGGGCCTGATGTTCGCAACGATCTACTCTGTTGCGTTCGCCGGCGTCTACTGGCTCGGTCAGGAAGGATTCGAAGTCGCTGAAGCCGACTTCGACAAGATGATCTTCTACCTGAACTTCGCGTTCAGCGGGAACTCGATCACCGGATACGTCGTTGCCGGTGCGATTGCCGGCGGACTCTCGACCGTCAGCGGTCACATGCTCGCGATCAGTGCCGCTGTCGCAAACGACGTCATCGAAGCCTTCGAAATCGACGTCACTGAAGACCGTAAGACGCAGTTCGGCTACGCTGCTGTCATTGGGGCCGGACTGGTCGTTGCTCTGCTCGCACTCAGCCCGCCCGCGTTCCTCGTCGTCAGTATCCTCTGGGCGTTCGCGATCAGTGCCGCCGCGATTACGCCAGTGATCGTCCTCGGCGTCTGGTCGGCCCGCGTGAACCGATACGGGGCAATCGCCTCGAGTGTCGTTGGATTCGGTTCCGTTGTCGTGCTCTCGCCACACGCTATCGGCGGTATTGGGGCTGGCGCTGAGGGACTGACAGCACAGTTGGGTATCGACGCGATCATGATCGCGTTCCCACTGTCGATTCTCACGTTCGTCGTCGTCTCGCTGCTCGCGGAGCGAGTCGATTCGCTGAACGTGGACCCGGAATCGAACCGCAACCTGATCAACGAGATGCACGGCTACCCGGACGACGACGTCGACCGCTTTACCAGCGCGATGCCGCTGCTCATCCTCGCCGCATTGATGCTCCCGATCCTCTGGTGGGGGATCCAGCCCTGGTAACCTACTCTGCTCTCTATGCAACTCTTTGGCTCCAAACTCGGAACGATGGTATGGCTGCTCATCGGTGTCGGCACCGCTGCGATTGCGGTCCACAACGACAACCAGCTAACGGCACTCATCGCCGTCGGCTGGATCACCCTCGCCGTGTTCAGCTGGGCCGAGTATCGGAAAGATAACTAACTCGCAGACTCGTTTTCGTCGGCGCTGAGTACTCGAGCCGTGCGCCTACTCGTCTCTGATGAGGAGGATTGGACGCTGTGACTCGAGCATCACTTTTTGTGTGACGCTTCCGAAGAGTGCTTTGCCAGCGGCGCTCCGTTTGCGCCCGCACATGACGATCCCATCCGCCATGATCTCCGCTGCGACTGCGATGACCCTGTCAGGTGGATTACCGTGTTCAAACCGTTTTTCGATCGTTGCTCCGTACTCCTCGAGCACGTCGTGGGCGACAGCAACACTCTCAGGGACCGCTGATTCATCCAGTTCACTGTCGTCGGTCAGGTGCGTCTCAGCTTCGACGAGCCACGGCTGCTGTTTCAGCTCTGAAACGTTGAGAACGACGACATGAATGTCCTCGGGCGACCCTGGAAGCGACGTAACGGCCCTTGCTGCTCTCCGTGCTCGATCGACGTCGTCATCGACGGGGAGTAGCGCGGTGTACATGTTTATAGTTCACATTCGACACGGATTAAATCCTTCTCCAGCTATCGCGAGTGTATGTATAGGTGGAGCTTCAGTTGAACAAATATGATGCCGGACTCGAACGTCAATTTCGACGAAGGCCGTACGGTCGTGTGCAAGTGATAATAAAAACTGGCCCAAGTAGTCTCAAGCGGTCACGACTCGTCTAATAACACGGTAACCGGTCGTGTCGACTCGAGCAGCACCGACTGAGTGACACTCCCGAATAGCATCTTTCCGGCCGCACTTTTCTTTCGGCCACTCATGATGATGTTGTCGGCATCGACCTCGTCGGCAACCGCGAGGATCTGGTCAGTCACGCTCCCTCGCTCGAATCGGGTTTCGACGTCGATCCCGTGGTCCGTGAGGAGTTCATACGCTGCGTTCGTGCTTTCGGGCAGTTCTGGGTCCGCCTTTCCCTCAGCGCGTTGCGTTTCGAACTCACGCAGCCAGGGCTGTTTGGTCGACTCGGAGATGTTCACCAGGACGACCGCTTTCTCTTCCGGTCCGCCGGGAAGTTCGAGGACGGTTTCAGCCGCTCGCATTGCCCGCTCTTTGCTCTCATCGACCGGAAGCAAAATCGTGTGCATGACTGACAGTCGGTTCAACATCACTTAATCATTTGGGAAGACATGGTGTCTGCAGGCGAAACTGGTGTCGTTTCTGTACATTCCGACCACAGACGGCAGCATATGACAGTTCGAATAGGTGACCGATAACAAGACTTTAGAATCTTGGCACTCATGGTCATACCAATGTTCGACGATAACGAGCTCGAGGGTATCCGTGAGCAACAGGACCAGTGGGTGGACGAGACACTCGACCCTGTTCTCGAGCACCATGGCGAACGAAAAGACCGGTTTGCGACGATTTCGAATCACGAGGTCGATCGGCTCTACACGCCCGAAGACATCGCGGACCTCGATTTCGAGGATGATCTCGGCTTTCCCGGCGAGCCGCCGTACACGCGTGGGCCGTACCCAACGATGTACCGCGGGCGGACGTGGACGATGCGGCAGTTCGCAGGCTTCGGCACCGCAGAAGAGACCAACGAACGGTTTCATTACCTGATCGACGAAGGCCAAACCGGTCTCTCGACGGCGTTCGACATGCCGTCGCTGATGGGGATCGACTCGGATCATCCGATGAGTGAGGGTGAAGTCGGCAAAGAGGGTGTTGCCGTCGACACGCTTGCTGATATGGAGATCCTCTTCGATGGGATCGACATCGACGAAGTCTCCACCTCGTTCACGATCAACCCGTCTGCAGCAGTCATCTACGCGATGTATATCGCGCTGGCCGACCAGCAGGGCGTCCCCCGCGACAAAGTGCGCGGAACGCTCCAGAACGATATGCTCAAAGAGTTTATCGCCCAGAAGGAGTGGGTGATTCCACCGAGCCCCTCGCTGAAGATCGTCACCGACACGATCGAGTTCGCCGTCGACGAGACGCCGAAGTTCCACCCCGTCTCCATTTCGGGCTATCATATCCGGGAAGCTGGCTCGACAGCCGCTCAAGAGGCCGCGTTCACACTCGCCGACGGCTTCGCCTACGTCGAGGACACACTCGACCGCGGCCTCGACGTCGACGACTTCGCTCCTCTCCTCTCGTTTTTCTTCAACTCACACAACTCCATTTTCGAAGAGATCGCGAAGTTCCGCGCGTCCCGTCGCGTCTACGCCCGCGTGATGGACGAGTGGTACGACGCAGACAAGCCCGAATCGAAACGGCTGAAGTTCCACACCCAGACGGCAGGCCAATCGCTGACTGCCCAGCAGCCGCTGAATAACATCGCCCGCGTTACGATTCAGGCGCTTGCCGGCGTCCTCGGTGGCACGCAGTCACTGCATACGAACAGCTTCGACGAGGCGCTAGCGCTGCCAAGCGAGAAGGCTGTCCGTGTCGCGTTGCGAACCCAGCAGATCATCGCCGACGAGTCCGGCGCGGCCGACATCGTCGACCCGATGGGTGGGAGCTACGCCATCGAGAAACTCACCAACGAGATGGAAGCCGAGATCATGGGCTACATCGAGGAGATCAAAGAGATCGGCGATGGTTCGGTCCGTGACGGCGTCCTCGACGGCATCGACCAGGGCTACTTCCAGCGCGAAATTCAGGAGTCGAGCTACGAGTACCAACAGCGCGTCGAACGTGGCGAAGAGGTCGTCGTCGGCGTCAACAAGTACACCATCGAAGAGGATACTTCTCCGGAGATCCTCAAGATCGACGAGACGACGCGCGAACGCCAACTCAACCGCCTCGAGCGCGTCAAAGACGAGCGTGACGACGCAGAAGTCGAGGCCACTCTCGAGGCGCTCTCGGATGCGATCGACGCCGAGGAAAACGTCATGCCGTACATCATCGACGCGGTCAAAGCCTACGTGACGATGGGCGAAATCATGCAAGTGTTCGAAGACCACCACGGCGCCTATCAAGAAGAGCTCAGTCCAGTCTGACCTGAGCTTCGGATAGCCGACAGAACCGACAGGCGCTACTCGGTAGTCGTCTCTTCGGTCTCGAGAACGTACGTACACTCCGTATGCGTATCCTCGCCGATTTTGACTGCTTCCGTTGCGACCTGCTCAAATTCAAATCCGCGGTAGAACGCATTGCCCAGTTCGTTGGCCTCAAGCACCATCGCTTTGATGCGCTCGACGCCCTGGTCGACCAGCCGATCGTGTGTCTCCTCGAGCAACTGCCGGCCGAGTCCTTCATTGCGAAATGCTGGTGCAACGTAGACACGGAGCAGTGTGCCTTCATTCTCATCGAAATCGATAGTTGCGTGGGCGAAGCCGGCGACCTCGCCGTCGTGCTCGGCAACCAACATGAGCGCCCGTGACCAGATAATCGAGTCACGAATCAGTTCGTCGGAGTACCATTCGTCGAGTCCATCTTCAATAGATTCACGGCTCAAAATATCGGGATAATCATCAGTCCACGAGGATTGGGCTACGTCCTGAATCGCATCGACGTCGTCGGTAGTTGCTTCGCGGATTGTCATATGATGACAAGGACCTATGTTGAATTAACGTTTATCCTCATCTTGCTGGCTCAACGCAGTTCGACGTGTGTCGAGTCGAGACACCACAAATTCCGATAGAATCATACTTCTTCCAGTGAAACGCAGGAATATGAGTACTGACAGCGAACAGCAGAGTATCCGGTGTATGGTCGCGAAAGTAGGGCTCGATGGACACGACCGTGGCGCACACGTTATCGCTCGAGCGTTCCGTGACGCCGGCTTCGAGGTCATCTACTCCGGACTACACAAGGCCCCCGAAGATATCGTTCAGGCAGCGGTCCAGGAGGACGTTGACGTCCTCGGTATTTCGATTCTCTCCGGAGCCCACGACACGCTCGTCCCGAAGATCATGGACGGGTTAGAAGAGTACGGCGCAAAAGAGGATACGCTCGTCCTCGCCGGTGGGGTGATTCCGGACGAAGATCGAGCGACTCTCAAAGACGAGGGTGTTGCAGCCGTTTTCGGTCCCGGAACGTCGATCGAGGAAACGATCGAGTTCGTCCGTGAGAACGCACCCAAGCGGTGACCGGCGAGGACGGCGACTCGAGGCGTATTATCTAGAGCAGCCACAGAAGCCGGCCCAGCAACTCGAGATCGAACTGTATCAAACAACTAAGTAGTTGCGTAGTCCGTCCAAATAAGAGACGCGTCTTGCTGTCGGTCAGCTGACGCCGTCGTTAGCTCAGCAGATGCTGAGCGATCGTGTTTCGCAACACTTCGCTGGTTCCTTCGTAGATCTCGTTGAGTTTGGCGTCGCGGTAGAACCGCTCAGCAGGGAAGTCCTTGGTGTAGCCGTAGCCGCCGTGGATCTGGATCCCTTCGTTCGCGACTTCGCGGCTCACTTCGGAGGCGTAGAGTTTCGCCTGTGCGGCCTCCTTGATATAGTTCTCGCCACGAATCTTCTTGTCAGCGGCGTCGTGCATGAGCAGACGGGCAGCCCGCGTCTTCGTATCCATGTCGGCCAACTTGTGCTGGATCGCCTGGAACTCGCTGATCGGCTGGTCGAACTGCTCGCGGTCCTGGCTGTACTTGGTGGCTTCGTCGAGCGCCGCCTGTGCGATCCCAATCGAACGAGCCGCGATCGTGATACGGCCACCGTTGAGCGTCTTCAGTGCCTGCACGAAGCCGTCGCCCTCGTCACCAAGGAGCCGGTCTTCCGGAATCCAGAGGTCGTCAAACCGGAGTTCGGCCGTCGGACACCCTTTGTCACCGAGTTTCTCCTCCGTCCCTTCGACGATGAACCCGTCATCCTCCTCGGGACGAACGATGAACGAGGAGATTCCCTTGTTGCCTGCCTCAGGATCGGTCTTGGCGAACACCGTCACCGTATCGGCGACCGAACCGTTCGAAATCCAGAGCTTGCCACCGTTGATCAGGTAGCCGTCGCCGTCTTTCTCGGCTGTCGTCTCCATCGCTGGCACGTCACTGCCAGCACCGGCCTCCGAGAGTGCGAACGCACCGATGTCGGTTCCTTCTGCGACAGGCGTGAGATATTCTTTTTTCTGTTCGTGGCTGCCGAACTCATACAGCATGTTCCCTGCAAGGGAGATGTGTGCGGCGACGATCGTTCCCAGACCGCCGGAGCCACGCGAAATCTCCTCGAGAGCTGCCGGATACGTGTGGTAATCAAGTCCAGCCCCGCCGTACTCTTCTGGGAACGGCATCCCCATCAGTCCGAGTTCGGCGAGTTCGTCGACGATGCCCTCGGGGAACTCGTCTTTTTTATCGATTTCGTCGGCGACAGGAACGATTTCCTCGTCGACGAACTCCGTAACCATCTCCGTGATCTGGCGCTGCTCGGCTGAGAGACTGAAGTCCATATCTCATACTTCACACGTCTTTCCTATAGATTTTCCTCTTTGCGAAGCCGTCGCAGTGGCAGTTCGACTCGTCCGCTGACGAGCGACGCTGGACCCCGCGAAAGAATATGTGCAATGGCCTAGAACAGATTCGGTATGGCATACAGTTACGAGCCACACCGCTTCGAGGAGTTTGAGGAAGGACAGACGTTCCTGAGTCCTGGCCGAACGATCACCGAGACGGACGTCGTCATGCACTCCGCGATGACCAGCGACTGGAACGAACTGCATACGAACAAAGAACACGCCAAAGAGCGCGATTTCGGCGAACGAATCGTCCACGGCCCGATGACGTTCGTCCAAGCGATCGGGATGGTCATGCGCATCGGTATCCTCGAGCGAACCGCCTACGCGTTCCTCGGCATGAACTATATGGACCTCCCCAATCCGGTCCACATCGGCGATACCGTCTCACTCGAGATCGAAGTTGCCGAGACGAAGTCACTGGAGAGTCGTGACGACGTCGGACTGGTCGTCTTCGAAACGGAGATGACGACACAAGACGAGACCGTCGTCTTTCAGGGTGATCTGAAGTTCTTCGTGCTCACGGCCGACGAATAGCCCAACGGTCGTAACAGTCACCGACAGAAGTATCGATTTCCCGAGTAATATTTAGATATGACAGATAAAGCGAAACGAGGACCGATCGAACCGAGATCGACATCGGTCCGGAACAGATCCACTCGATCGTCGAACCACAAAAAGCAGCTCTGGAGCGGTCGAGAAACAGATCGACACACCATCTCGAGCTTCGAACACACGAAATTCGTTCGAATTCATTGCAGCGTTGTTCCCACGCTCGAGGGCGCAATCCATTGAATACAGCACTCACGAGTCCCAACACCACCGAAACCCAATCGCTCGAGGGATCAATTAGAGCGACGAAACGCAGTTCCGAAACATCGTATCGATAATAATATACTAACTCGTAACTACCTATTTAGTGTTATTTCTGGTGCGCCGCCTCGAGGTGGCGGCGTTCGATGACGACCTCCGCAGCCCTGGCGTTTGCCTCCTCGGGATCGTACGCGTCGGCAACCTCTCGGATGGCTTTCATCGAGGCGGTTCGAACCAGCGCCTCGAGGTCTGCACCGGTGTATCCCTCGAGGTCAGCCGCCAGCGCCGAGATATCGATATCGTCGTCGAGTGGCTTCCCGCGGGTGTGGACCTCGAGGATTTTCTCGCGAGCGTCGTGGTCTGGCTCGGGGACGAGCACGTGCGTATCGAGCCGACCGGGTCGAAGGAGGGCGGGATCGATGTGGTCCTTGCGGTTAGTCGCAGCCAGTACGACGAGGTTCGGGTTCTCGCGCATCCCGTCGAGTTCCGTCAAGAGTTGCGAGACGACGCGTTCGGTGACCTCGTGGCTGCCTTCCCCGCGAGTGGCAGTAATCGCGTCGATCTCGTCGAAGAAAACGATCGACGGCGCGGACTGACGAGCGCGTTCGAACACCTCGCGGATCGCCTTCTCGCTCTCGCCGACGTAGCGGTCAACGATCTCCGGCCCGTCCACACGGACGAAGTTGACGTCGGTTTCACCCGCCAGTGCTCGTGCAAGCAGCGTCTTTCCAGTTCCCGGCGGACCATAGAGCAAAACACCAGAGGGTGGGCTGGTGTTCGTCTCTTCGAAGAGTCGCTCGTAGGTCAGCGGCCACTCGACAGACTCTCGAAGGACCTGTTTTGCCTCCTCGAGGCCGCCAACGTCCGAAAAGTCTGTCGTCGGCGATTCGGCGACGTACTCACGCATCGCGGAGGGTTCGACGGCCGCGAGCGCGGCATCGAAGTGGGCTTTCGTGACGGCAGGATCGCGATTCCACGCCGTGCGGTCGTCGGCGTCAGTCGGTCGATCACGGATCGCAGCCATTGCTGCCTCGCTTGCGACTGCATCGAGATCCGCGCCGACAAAGCCGTGCGTTCGGCGAGCAATCGCGTCAATACTGACGTCGTCTGCAAGTGGCATCCCGCGCGTGTGGACCTCGAGGATCTCTTTTCGGCCCGCAACATCGGGGACACCGATCTGGATCTCACGGTCGAATCGGCCGCCACGGCGGAGTGCAGGATCGATCGTATCGACGCGGTTGGTCGCTCCGATAACGATGACCTCGCCACGAGCGTCGAGGCCGTCCATCAGGGTCAGTAGCTGCCCGACGATCCGGTTTTCGGCGTCCCCCTCGTCGTCACGGGTGCCGGCGATCGAGTCGATTTCGTCGAAGAAAATGATCGTCGGTGCGTTCGCTTCGGCCGTCTCGAACACTTCACGGAGTCGCTCTTCGGACTCGCCTTTGTATTTCGACATGATCTCCGGGCCGGAGATCGTCTCGAAGTGCGCATCGACCTCGTTTGCGACGGCGCGGGCGATGAGCGTTTTGCCCGTTCCGGGCGGCCCATACAGCAGGACACCAGATGGCGGCTCGACGCCGAGTCGTTGGAACAACTCCGGCTCCGACAGTGGGAGCTCGATCATCTCGCGAACGAGCTCGAGTTCCTCGTCTAGCCCGCCGATATCCTCATATGTAACACCAGGTGAGAGCGTCGCTTCGGCGTCGTCGGATGACGAACTCGGCGAACTGGATTTATCGCTCTGCGTTTGCTTCCGGTCTCGGCTGGCACTCGGGGAACCACTCCGTTCCGACTCCGTGCCAGTTCCGACGATTCGAACCGTGGTTGTACTCGTAATCCGAACGTCCCCGTCAGGATCGGTCTCGGTGACTTTGAACGGGTTCTGGTCGAGCCCTTCGATCCGGATCTGTTCACCGGCCCGCACCGGACGATTTCGGAGCGTCTTAGCCGCCTTACGTTCGGCAACGCCTTGCTGGCTGGCGGTGAACGACGCCGGCGGAACGAGTGTCACCTGCTCCGCTTCGGCGATCGTCGACGTATCTTTCGTTTGGACAGTAACCGTATCACCGACGTGTGCCTCGGCGTTTGCGCGGGTGTCGCCGTCGATCTGAATGACGTTCTCCGGCACCGACGGATCCGCTGGCCACATCTTCGCGACTGTCGCCTGTTCACCCTCGATTACTACGGTGTCGCCGCTCAACACGCCGAGTTGTCGGCGTGCCAGTTCCGGGATTCGTGCGACACCCCGTCCAGCGTCCCGTTTTTCGGCGGCGCGGACCGTCAGCGACACGCCATCCGAATCCGACTGGCTCATACACTGTTCCTTTCGGGCGGGTCATCTTGAGAATTGTCCCATCAATAGGCGTCGGAATCGGTCGTCTTCAGTGTGCGCCGTATCAAGAGCAGTTCCAATGGCCACCCCCCGGTCTTACTCACTTGGTTTTTGCCGTAACAGCTGCTGAAAACCGGCATTCTGGCCGTTCTGTAGTGGCTTTACAGGATGTACGCCATTGTCTCCCCGATCGGCGAGTGTTACAGCATTCTTCGATCTGCCGTAACACCGTTCCGTCTGGTTGTTTTGCGATGTTCGACACACTCCTGTCTCACAGGTCACTCGAGAAATGCTGTACAACGACGTCAGGATGCGTTTCAGCGAGTACAACCGAGTTACACATATATTCTAACAACGGGACTGATCGCGAGTGCCGTCTCGAAAAAATCCCTCACTCGAGTCGGGTGCGATGCTCGGCAGCGAGTTCGCGGGCCTGCTCGAGGGTGTGCGTCTCTGTCCAGCGAACGCGATCACCGTCGCCGTAGGCGAGGACCGTCTTGAGTTCGTCGCGGAGGACACCGTGGTCGACGGCGAGCACCGTTCCCGACCCGTCGCCGAGTTCGTAGACGCCCGGACGGTCGGGTGCACTGGCAACAGTACGTCGATCGAGGTCGCGCCATGGTTTCTGAAGCGGCATGATATTCAGTCGTGCTGGTCGACGTCGTCGGAACTGTCCTCGCTCGCGACGAGTTCGTAGGCGTGTTCGCTCATCTCGTCTTCAGCGAAGACGAACACCCGACCATCGACCAGCGAGAGGTCGGCCTCGACACGGATCGAGTACGCCGCCGTCGACACCGTCACGCCAGGGAACAGGACCTCTTCGTCGTCGTCCTCGAGCATTACGCGACCGACGCCGGTTGATTCGAGGATCTCGTCATGGGTATTACGATCGTTGACGTACGTCATCACGCCTTCGACGCCGTCGGGGTCGGTGACGAGGACGTGGACCTCTTTGCCTGGTGGCGTCTTGAGACCACCTTCGACGGGTTTGGGCGGCCCGTGATAGAAGACGTCCCGGCCGTCGAGATACTCGACGACGATGCCACCCTCGACAAAGTCGACACCGATCGTACTCGGTGCGACGTTGTTTCGTGCGCTCATTAGCCACCGATTCGACCGGGATGGGGAAAAGCGACCGGTTCCACCGCCACGTCGGCTTGCGACGTCGAGACCGTCAGCCGTAAATACGCGCTCTGAGACGATTCCGGTATGGACGGCCGCGCCGTTGCCCCAGCAGCTGGGACGGTTCTCAACGCGCTTGCAACCGGAACCGGCTCGGCGTTTGCGATCGATCTCGAGACGACAGCCACAGTCGAACTCACCGACGATGGTGAGGTCGACGCCGAGATCGCCGGCCAGCCCGACGCCGATACGACGCTCGTCGAGCGCTGTGCCGAGTTCGCGATCGCTGACTACGCCGACGCTGCAGGGGTCGACGAATCAGCTATGGGAGCTCGAGTGGAGACGAACAGCGACGTCCCGATGGCTTCGGGATTGAAAAGTTCAAGCGCTGCGGCGAACGCGACCGTGATGGCGACACTCGATGCACTCGCGGTTGCCGACACAGTCGACCGAATTGACGCCTGTCGGCTCGGTGTCCGAGCAGCCCGTGACGCCGGCGTCACCGTCACCGGCGCGTTCGACGACGCCAGCGCGAGTATGCTCGGCGGCGTGACAGTCACCGACAACACGGCCGACGAACTGCTCGCCCGCGAAGAAGTCGACTGGCACGCACTGGTCTACACGCCACCCGAACAGTCGTTTAGCGCCGACGCCGACGTCTCCGCCTGCGAGCGAATCGCACCGATGGCCGACCTCGTCGCGGAACTCGCCTTGGATGGGCGCTACGGCGAGGCGATGACGGTCAACGGCTTCGCATTTTGCGGTGCCCTCGACTTTTCGACCGGGCCGATGATCGATGCCTTGCCCGATGTCGCCGGCGTCTCGCTGTCCGGCACCGGGCCAAGCTACGTCGCCGTTGGCGAGCGCGAGACGCTCGAGACGGTACAGGACCGATGGACCGAACGCGACGGAACGACACGATTACTGCAGACGCGAACCGACGGGACACAGATCCAATGACTCGAGAGACAGCCACGAACGAAGAGACGGAGAACCGAACGCCGGACGAAATGAGCCTCGACGAACTGCGCGAAGAGATTCAAACGATCGACCGTGAGATCGTCGAACTGATCGCCCAGCGAACGTACGTCGCGGACACGATTGCCCAGGTCAAAGACGAACAGGGACTGCCGACGACCGACGAAACACAGGAACAACAGGTCATGGATCGGGCAGGCGACAACGCAGAGCAGTTCGACGTCGACGCCAACCTTGTGAAAGCGATCTTCCGACTGCTGATCGAGTTGAACAAGGTAGAACAGCGGGAAAATCGGTAAGCATAAGAAAAGCCGTTATAGAGCTTCTAACTATGTATTAGTTGATCGAGGTCGATTCTCGACGCTACCATACGAAATTTCAGACTGGATGAGCAGCCGGAAGATTCGATGCAAGTCTGTTGCACACGCGGCCACGACAACCACTACGAGTACCACGTTTTATTCAACTGGAACGATATCCTCCGTCTAGAGTCATCCCTCGTCGGTTGGTTCGAGTGGGACTCGTTCTACTTCGATATCTTCGTAGTCCTTCTCAGAGGAGAGTACGTCCATCCCTCGCATTTCCGCAGTCGCCGCGTGGAATGCGTCGAACGGCGTCATTCCCTCGTCGTAGTAGTTGACAGCTTTCAGAACTACCTGTTTCTCTTCTTCGTTCCGCACAGGGACAAGTTCGAGCAGGTTCGCCACCAGCGGAACATAGTCGAACTCGTAGCGTTCTCGGGCGAGGAGGAGTTCGAGATACAAGAACGGTGACGTTTCGACGTCGTACTCGCCGAGGGCGTCCTCAGCGGAACCCTGCAACCAATCAGTGTCTTTGGCGAGTGCGAGCAGGAAATCAGTCTCGACGTACACTGTCATCTGTTGCCGCCGGCTTCCTCAGCCTCGTCTTTCGCCTCAGCCTCGATGTCCTCTCGAATTTCCTCGACTGATGCATCGTGAAGTTCGCTTGCCGCCTCGCGGACAGCGGCAAGTGGGTCGTCCGCGACCGGAATCAACTCGATTCTGTCCTCGTACATAACGATATGATACTTCTGGCCGTACTTCTCGCGCACCTCTTTTGGGATGTATAGCCGTCCCTGTCCATCCGTCTCTGCTGACATAGATACGACTAAGTTACCATGGACAAAGAATCTTACCACTAGCGTATATCTGATGGTACCCATCAAAACGTTTCAATAGTGTGTATGGTGAAGTACCGCGGGGGCAAGCCCCGCGGCTTCACCATTTTGACCGCACGTCCCAGAACGGGCCGCGCCGTCGCAGGCGAATTTAATTCCCCTCGACCTTCCCGAAATGGGTCGGTTGGAATTAACACCCGAACGCTCGCTTCGTCCGTGAGGGTCGGCGGCTCCACCCCGCCCGACAACACCCGTCGCACCACGCCAAAGACGCGGGTTTTGAGAGGTGTCGCATTTCCTCGCAACTGCCGGCAGTTGCTTCGGATTACGGTCTTTAACCCACGTCGCAACTGTACTCGTCAATACGGTGAGATGAATCATATAGCTTACGCGATTCACCCTCGGGGTCAAGTAGTTCGAGAATCGGAGATTCTCGTCATCACGGAAATCGGAGATTTCCGTACGACCCCGAGGCACTCTCGCTGCTTTCGGTAGATTTTACCTATTTGAACAAGGTCGAGCAAAGGAACACTAGATAGCACTAACCGGGTTTCTAAGCGCGTGTAACGCACAATAAGCGATTAGAAATCTGTCGGTTGCTGTTCAGTTGGTTCGTGTTGAACGAATTGAGCAGTAGACCGATCACCAGAACCAGCGGACACTACACGTGCAGACCGAACTTTTGCGCTGCGGGCGCGACGGATCGCGCCCTCGGCAAAACTTCGATGAAAAGCACTCCTCCCTCCCCTACGGGTCGGTCGTCGGCCCGCTCGCTCATTTCAGTCGCTCGCGGTGAGTGCACACTGCTCCGCCTGTACTGATCGGTGAATGCCAAGCCAGCCTCTCGATTGACAACTATCGTTCGTGCGAATGTATGGTGGATTTTGTTGAGTTGAACAAGGTCGAGCAGCATGAAAATCGGTAGCAAATAGCACTAATTTCACGTATCTACTACTGTTTCTCCTCGCCACTAGCATCTGCGTTCGGACGCCGAAACACCTACAGTAACACACGGGTAATACAGGCGTATGTCCAAAGCATCCACAAGCAACGGCGACGACGAGATCGTCACGGTAAACTTCAAAGTCACACGGTCGTTTCTCAACGAGATTGAAGACACATGGCAAGGACGCGGATTCAACAGCCGGAGCGAATTTATTCGGTATACCTTACGCGATGCTGTCGAACATCCCACGTTCGACCGCGATGAACTCGTCGCACTCCTCCAAGCTGAAGAGGACGTCCGTGAAGAACAGACGATGAGTGCCGAAGAAGCGCGCGAACGATTCGGTACTGGCGATACGAATGAGTGACGGCGGGTGGGCGTGGGAACTCGCATCGAACGCACAGGACGACCTCGATGCGCTGAATCCGGACGAGCAACAGCGTATCATCGACAAACTCGACGAAATCGTCGATTCTCCGTGGCGTGACCCACCAGACTATGGTGAACCGCTCCAGAACAGTCCACGCCGTAAGGTACGTGTTGGTGAGTTTCGTCTTGCGGTCACTTTTCACAAAGATGACCATCGAATGGTCGTTGCTCGAATCAAACGTCGTGGGGGCGCGTATACCGCCGACGACGATTGAGTAGATGTCCCAGAAACCGGCAAAGTAGACAGAATCTGTAACATCAGTCTGAGACCTGAACAAGGTCGAGCAACGGGATAGTAGATAGCACTAAGCGAGTTTTTGAGGGCGTGTATTGCGCGATTCGAGCTCAGAAATCTTCCGGTTGTTGTTCAGTTGGTTCGTATCGAAGGGTACGAGCTGTGGACCGATCACCGGAGCCAGCGGACACTATACGTGCTTATTGAATGCTGGACGGTCTACCAGGACTGAGAGATTCGGAACAGCGTGCCGAATACAGGGCGCGAATCTTGTAATCCAGATCGTGCTGAAATCGTCAGTAACGCAAACCGCTTCGTTTTCAGTCACCCTTCAGTTCATCCATACACTCGGCACAAACTTTCAGATCATCCTCCCCGGCAAGATCTTCTTCGCCGTGATCGATTGAGTCTATTAGTTCGTTCGAGATAACATCTGGCGTGATGTTTTGAACGTCGTCCACATCACGGCCGCATCGAGCACATTTGACCATAGAATGATGTAACAAGGTCACAGGGTATTATTATTGGCCAGAACCCTACGGTTAACGCTGTACCCTATACTGATTACAGCAGATACGTCAGTCCAGTCCGAGACTCAGTTTCAACGCTTCGTCCACCGCCTCCATCGTTTCTGTATCGAGGCTTCCAAGTACCGAGTGAATCCGTTTTTCGATGGAGACGACACGAATCTGGTCGAGGCGAATCGAGGAATCTTTCTCGAACGGCGATTCCGCTGCTTCAACGAGAACCTCGAACGGATAGCCCCGATATGTCCCCGTCGCAGGTGCAACGATAGTCGTGCTAGCATTGTTATTCCCAACGTCGTTCTGGACGACTACCGCAGGGCGAGTTTTCTTCATCTCGTGCCCTTCCGCAGGATCGAGCCGAACGATAACAACGTCGCCGCGACGAATTTCCGAGTCCTCGCTCATTTATCCAGCCCACTCCACGCCTCGTCCGAGGCGTCGTCCCACTCTTCTGCAAGCTCTCCTGCACTCTCAGAAGCCTCGCGATATGCGGCAGCCAGTTCGTCCTCGTCGGGGTGATCGGATTCTACTTCGACGACGGCGACGGTCACACGCTTGTTCGCGTACTCCGTTCCGAGATAGATTCGACCTCGGTCGTCAGTCTCGTTGGTCTGAAGGTCTCGCGCATCTACTTTCGTCATGCTCTCAACTAGGTTCTGCTGCGGAATAAGTATTGCCCACTATTACCCACTACAATACTTTCAGTGGATCAGACTATGGATTTCATCCACGTGAACGAGCTGAAACAGCGAGAAATTAGGGAGCCGAACGTCGAAAATCGGATACGGTCATGTTTCGCTGTGGGACTCAGTCCCGATTCCGATACCGCTCATCCCACCGCGGTCCGGCACGACTCGAGAGCACGAACCCGATCCCACCGAACCCGAGCCCAGAAAGGGCGAGCACGAGTGCGACCGTCGTCGACGGCGGCACAACGACGAAACCAGCGACCAGCGTCGGCACGAGCGCGACGGCGACGCCGACGGTAAAGAGCGTAAACCGGACGGCATCGAAGAGAAACTCGTTCGGATCGAAGCCAGCGATATAGACGGTCAGCCCGTAGTAGTACAGCGCATAGCCCGCCAACAGGATCGCACCGACAACGGCGTCGAGCAGGGTCGCCTCGAACCAGTAGACTGCTCCCAGATACGGCACCGCGACGGTCGGCGCACCGACGAGGACGAAGGCGATCCGCTTCGCCCAGAACACATCCGCAATCGAGACCGGGTAGATGAGATACGCCTCGAGCGAATCGAACTGGGTCAGCCAGTTGTACGTGGTGAAGGCGGTCAGCCCGAGGACGCCACCGAAGAAAATCCCCGGCGCGGGTGCGATACCGGTGATCGTCTCGACGAGGCCGACGAGCGCGGCCACGAGCGCGAGCAGGATCCCAGCCGAGACGAACGGTTTCCAGACGCCGCCGGACGAGCGCGCCAGATCGAGTAGTGTCTTCGAGACGAGAGCACTCGTCGATGCCTCGAGTGACAGTCCGTCGCTGAGCTGGGCGAACCGATCGCCGGCCGTGCGTGCTGGACGCCCGTAGGTGGGATCATACAGCGTCAGCGCTGCTGCGCCGACGAGAACGGTTCCGAGTACCAACCCGCCCGCGCTGGCCACCGAGCCAGTGATCGGGACGAAGACGGTCCAGGCCGCTCGAGTCCCACCCATCGCCCACAGACTGCCAGCACTGAAAACGATCGTCCCGACAAGTGCCCACGCCGGCACGCCGCGAGTCCGCAGCGCGATCAGGGCGACAGTCAGGACCATGCCGGCGACGAACGATAGCGACAGCGAGAGCCAGAGCGCACCCACAGCAAGCGGTGTTCGTGCCGAGAGTCCGACCAGCACCGCATTACTGGCCGCCATCGGTAACACGAACGCGACCGCGTAGAACAGGGCGTCTTTGAGCAAGAACAGCCCCAGCAGCCGACGCCGAGACAGCGGCAGCGTCGCTGGCGTCGAGAGGACGAGCGACAGCTTCCCAAAGACGTTCTCGAGCATATCCGAGCCCGCGAAGCCGGCGGTCCCGCTGTAGAGGCCAAAACCGAGCGCGAGAACGTGCAGTCCGGCGACGATCGTCCCGTCTGCGGTGCCAGTCTCACGGAGCGCAATCGTCGCGCCGACAGCGAGGGTGGCGATCACGGCCGGAAAGAGTGCGAATCGCCAACCGCCGAACAGACGCGTGTGGAGCCGCCACTCCTCACGAAAGAGGACGGCAAACAGCCGCCAGGTCGTCGGCCCCTGGCGAGCGGACGCGCCACTCATCGGTCCGACCCACGCTGTTCGAGCGACGGCGCATCGCGGACGTCCGTCTCGTTGACCTGCTCGAGAAATACCTCGAGCAACGAATCGTCGCCGGCATCTGCAGTCGATGCACGACTGGTCGTCGAACGTGGCGCAGTGTGCCCCTCAAGCGAGCGCTCGGTCACAAGCTCGCCGTTGGCGACGATGCCGACCCGCGTACAGATCTCTTCGGCGACGTCGATATTGTGTGTGGAAACGAAGACAGCGTTATCGCCGGCCGCATAGGAGACGAGAAACTGCTTGACTTGCTCCTGGACGAGCGGGTCGAGGTTCGCCAGCGGCTCGTCGATCACGACAACGTCGGGTTCGTGTAAGAACGCCTGTGTGAGCATCACCTTCTGCTGTTGGCCCCGCGAGAGATCGGTGTGAAGCGTCTCGAGTTTGCGTTCGAACCCGAGTCGGGTCGCCCAGCGATCGGTTCGCTCGGCGACAGTGTCGGGGTCGAGGTCGCGAACGCTGCCGACGAACTCGAGATACTCCCGCGGCGTCAGAAAGCTCGGCGGCGATCCCTGCTCGGGGACGATACCGACACAGCGTCGCGTCTCGAGTGGGTCTGCGACGGGATCTGTTCCAAGGATTCGGACCGTTCCAGAGTCCGGCCGAATCTGGCCGGTCAGAACACGAATCGTCGTTGTCTTGCCGGCTCCGTTCGGACCGAGAAAGCCGTACAGTTCGCCCCGTTCGACGCCGAAACACAATCCATCGACTGCCCGAACGTCACCATAGGACTTCACCAGCCCATCGACCTGAATCACACCCATTGACTGGGCGATGGTTCACAGGAGCTGATAATTATACTGTCGGCTGTTACTGGCTGTGGACAGTACTGAGATCGATCGACACCGAACCCCACAGCGTGCTAGCCACACGTTCGGCAGGCCGATTCAGAACTCCGTCCCGCGACGTGCCCGCTGGCCGTCGTCGATCGGGTGTTTCATTTTCCGGACGTTCGTGATCAGGTCTGCCCGTTCCTCGAGATACGACGGCTCGGCGTGGCTCCCAGAGAGGACGAGTTCGAGCCCCGCAGGCTTGGCGTCGATCAGGCCGTGGACGTCATCCTCACTGAGCAGTCCACGGTCCGCGGCGTACAGCACTTCGTCGAGGATCAGCATGTGCACCCCATCTTCCGGCGGCGAATCGAGGTCGATCGGCGCGTCGAGGTCGGCGTCTGTAGCCGCCTCGAGCAGTTCGTGGGCGCGCTCGAGGCCCGCCCGCGCCTCCACCTCGTGATCCGCTTCGTCACTCCCATCGGCCATGCCGTGCCAGCCGTAGTGGCCGAGATTCTCGTAGCTGAGCCCTGGCAGCGCCTCGATCGCATTGTACTCGCCACGGACCGCTTCGACGCTCGAGGCCCCGCCTTTCATAAACTGAAGCATATGGACGCGGTAGCCGTGGCCGGCAGCGCGCAGTGCCATCCCGAGCGTGGCTGTCGTCTTTCCTTTGCCATCACCCCACCAGACCTGTACGAGGCCGAACTCCTCGGGTGCGGACGGTTCGATTACTTCGGCTTCCGGCGTTCGTCCCTGCCCAGGTGTGTTTTCGATCCCCGCTTTCGATGGCTGGTCGTCGCTCATACGGTTGCCGTCGGGCCGGTTGCACATGTAAGTAGCCCATTGATCTGTGTCTCGACCGCCCGGGTCGGACGGACCAAATACGTCTTTAGTCTCCACTGCGAAGGTAGTGGCACCCAGATGCCACTCGAGTTCTCATCGTCCGGCGACACGCCCGACCTCGAGCGCGTCATTAGCGTGCTGGACGATGCTGACTGCCGGAAGATTATCTCGGTACTCGAGGAGCCAAAGACCGTCCACAAAATCGCAGACGAGGCCGACCTTCCGCTCTCGACGGCCTATCGCAAACTCGACCGGCTGACCGAGGCCGAACTGGTCAACGAAACCGTCGGGGTTCGACAGGGCCGCCATCACAAATCACGCTACGTGTCGACGTTCGACCAGATTTCGATCAGCTTCGACGACAAACAGGAGCTCTGTGTCGATATCGGCCGCTCGGACGACCAGTCACTCGAGATTTGGTCGAACGCCACACGGAAGTTTTGATTGCCAGATGGGGAGTTCGCTACGTGTCCGACTCGGCACCAGCGCTAGTGTCGGTCGACGACGACTCCATCCCGATATCTTGCCCTTCCTTGATCGCCTGCGCTTCCTGTTCCATCGCCTCGATATCCATCTCGGTATCCTCGATCTCACCGATGATCTCGCTGATATCGTCTAGGCCGATCAGTTCGCGCGTCTCCGCATCGAACTCGAGGCTCTCGAGTTGCTGGCCATCCGCCTTGACATCGCTCCCGGAGAGATGCTTGCCGTAGCGGCCGACCATCGAGGAGAGCTCCTGTGGGAGGATAAACGTCGACGACTCGCTGTGACCGATCTCAGCGAGGGTATCCATCCCTTTGTCGATGATGGCACGCTCACCCATCGATTCGGCCGAGCGAGCGCGCAGGACAGTCGAAATCGAATCACCCTGTGCCTCGAGGATCTGGCTCTGTTTCTCACCCTGTGCGCGGATAATCGCACTCTGTTTGTCTCCTTCTGCTTTCTCGATGGCGCTCCGGCGTTCTCCCTGTGCCTCGAGAATCATCGCTCGGCGTCGGCGTTCGGCGGAGGTCTGTTGCTCCATCGCACCTTTGACGCCCTGAGATGGCGTCACCTCGCGAACCTCGACGCTTTCGACGCGGATACCCCACTCGTCCGTGGGCTCGTCGAGTTCGGTCCGAATCCGCTCGTTGATCATCTCGCGCCGACTAAGCGTGTCGTCGAGTTCCATGTCACCGATGACGGCACGCAGCGTGGTCTGGGCGAGGTTCGAGACCGCGAGCTCGTAGTCCTCGACCTCGAGGAACGCTCGTTTAGCGTCCATCACTCTGATGTAAACGACAGCGTCGGCAGTCACCGGCGAGTTGTCGCGGGTGATCGCTTCTTGCCTCGGCACGTCGATTGTCTGGGTCCGCATGTCGAACGTGTAGACCCGTGAGACGAACGGCGGCACGATGTTTAGCCCTGGCTCGAGCAGTTTGCGATACTCCCCGAAGACGGTCAGTGCACCCTTGTTGTAGGCGTCAACGATCTCGACCAACTGCCAGACGGTGATGGCGACAACCACGAGGGCGATCGCCCCGACAGTCAGCAGTGGATCACCGACCTGCAAGGGTCCGAGTGACAAGATGTTCATCATGCAAGCTAGGGACGCTGGCCGAATAACGTTTGGCCCTCGTGATCACATTCCACGCCGGCTAACGAGATCTGAATCTGTCGGTCCCTGCCCATCGAATTCGTCCACGAAGGCGTCCAGTTTCGACGGCCTCGTCGCACCCAGAAGTTGGGTCTCTGTCGTGGAACACGCCGCATCCACGCCGAGTCGATCACAGACGAGATCGGCCGCCGCCTCCGCCATCGCTCGGTACGTCGTCAGCTTGCCGCCGACGATACTGACGAAGTTTTCGACGCCGTCAGTGGCGTGATCGAGTCGGTGAAATCCGCGAGAGATTCCACGGCCACCCTGAGCGGCCTCCTCTGGCTCGTACAGCGGCCGGACACCCCACCACGTTCGAACGTGGTCGGCCTCGGCGACCGACGGAAGCATCGCCGCACACTCGGTCACCGTCTGTTCGACCTCCCAGTCGCTCCGTTCGTACTCGTCCGGATCGTCAACCGGGACGCTCGTCGTTCCGAGGACGACCTCGCCGTCGTGTGGCACGATAATATCGCCGTCGGCAGGATCGCGACATCGGTTGAGCACCGGCTCGAGACCGTCGTATTCGACCGAGATCATGACGCCTCGCGTCGGCCGCATCTCGACTGAGATACCGGCCAGCTCGGCGACTGCTCCGGCGTGAGCACCGGCCGCGTTCACGACGTACGTCGGTTCGATGGTGTCGTCGACGTCGCCACCAAGTGTGACTGACGCGATTCGCCCGTTCTCGACAGTCATCTCCGTCACCGGTGCGTGTGGATAGATCCGCGCACCATGGTCGCGGGCATCGGCGGCGTTCGCTGCAACTAGTCGAGATGGGAGAACAACGCCATCGGGAACCCACATGGCTCGCTCGACGGCGTCAGCGAGGCCTGGAACCGCGGCTCGAGCCGTCTTGCCGTCGACCACTTCGATTGGGATCCCAAGCTCTTCGCACGCCGTACGTTTTGCCTCGAAGACGGCAGGGTCGTCCTCGCGCAGTTGGACGAACAAGCCCCTTGTCTCCCGGAGACACTCCCCTGCGATATCGCGGAGGATTCGGTTCTCCTCGAGGCACTCGAGTGCGCCTTCGGGATCGCTCTCAGCGTAGCGAGCACCGCTGTGGAGCAACCCGTGCGAGCGACCCGATGCGCCAGCCGAGAGCCCGTCACGATCGACGAGCGTCACGTCGACACCCCGTACTGCGAGATCTCGGGCGATCCCTGCCCCAGTCGCGCCACCACCGATGACGAGGACGTCCGTTTGGCGAGTCATATTCGAACGACGGGTTCCAGACGGACGAATCTTTCATTGCCGGCGAGATGGACGGCGTCGTTGTTCTGGCTCTCGAGTGGCGAGGAAGTGAGTCGGGCGGTGTCGAAAATAGCGCCCCTAGGGGCTGTACTCCGGCGACTGGGCTTCGATCGTCTCGGCGACGTTGTCGAGTTCTTCACCGATCGTCGCGATGAGATCATCGAGCGTTGTGATCCCCACGAGTTCGCCGTCGTCGCCGACGATCGGGAACCGGCGAACGTTGTGTTCGGCGATCGCTTCCGAGACCGCGATCGGGTCTTCTTCCTCGTGGATCGTCGCCGGGTTTTCGGTCATCACGTCTTCGACCGAGACGGATCCGACGTCATCGTGTTCGTGGATCACAAGCGCGGCGTCACGGTCGGTGATCATTCCGACGGGTTCGTCGTCCTCTGTGATGACGATTGACCCGACGTTTTCGCTGTCCAACGTCTCAGTGACGTCGCTCAGTTCGCTGTCTCGATTCGTCGTTACGACGTTTTCGGGACCGAGTTTGTCGACAGACATAGTTACGAGCACCGATGGCAGGAATGGTATTCGACCTGCAGCTTTCGAGTGAACGCAGTTCAGTTTCTCGAAGCGTTGTTTCGAAATGTTGCGTACACAAGCTCGAACTGTGCTGGTAAGCCGCCGAACGAACAGTACTGAAAGCAAAAGCTGAGGATCGCATGATGGTCTGGGGCTGACATGCCCATCGTGTTTCCGTTTTCGGGATCCACAGAGGGACAATCTCACAGGCTGAAATGGTTATCGGTTCGGTGGGGTCGTTGTGTTGTGCTTCGTTATCATCACCACCTCACTCTCAGTTAGTATACGTCCAATAATAAATCTTTTTGATTAGGCAGTATCTATCTATCCGAGTTTGAAGTAGATGTCTGTCCATAGATAGTGCGAAAAAGAGCGGATAGCTGTTTTTCAAACTGATTAGTAGCTGATTTTTACTCGGTTGTTAGGTTGGCAACGCCGCAACAGCCTGTTGGCAACGCCGTCACAGCTCTGGGCAACACCCCAACAGCATCGACGGGACACACCGACCACACAGCCACTGTGCAGTCACGTGTTCACTGGGCGGGGTCCGAGAGTCAGTGTGGTCGTACGCGGTCGAACAAAAATGCGACTAAACAGCGTCCTTATTGAGGGTTATAGTAGCCACTGACCGTCAGTGCGTACCCGATCGCACGACAGTTGTGCGATCGGTGTGCAAACAGTTTCAGTTGTTACGATAGTCGAATCGGGTCCGACGGAAAGCCGTTGGATGCTCAAGCGCTCAGTGAGAACGTGGTGTCACGTTCTCCGAAAACTTCTCGCGAACTTTTTCGACTTTCGGCGCTGCGTGCATCGAGCAGTAGGCGTCGTTTGGATTCTTTTCGAAGTAGTTCTGATGGTACTCCTCTGCCTCGTAGAACGTCTCGAGTGGCTCGATTTCGGTGACGATTCCCTCGTACAGTCCCTCCGCCTCGAGTTCTGCAGCGAACGCCTCGGCGGTCTCGAGTTGGTCGTCGCTGTGAGCGTAGATCGCCGACCGGTACTGGGAGCCGACATCGGGTCCTTCGCGGTCTTTCGTGGTCGGATCGTGGATCGTAAAGAAGACTTCGAGGAGATCCTCGTACGCAATCGTCTCGGGATCGTACTCGAGTTGGACGACCTCAGCGTGGCCAGTCCGACCCGAACAGACCGCGTTGTAGCTTGGATCGTCGGTATGCCCACCCGCGTAGCCAGAGATGACGGATTCAACGCCGTCGAGTTCCTCGAACGCCGCTTCGACACACCAGAAACAGCCGCCGCCGAACGTTGCACGTTCCATATCGGCTTTCGGGGACGCTGGAGGAAAGATGTGACGGCTGCCCCAACTTCCGTTTCTGCCTCGGTGGCAAGGAATTTCACGGTGGCCGAGAAACCCGGACGTATGTCATGGGAAACCGTACAACTCGACTGGGACGGAGCCGTTGCAACACTGACCGTCGACCGACCGGACGCGCTTAACGCGTTGAACGTCCCGACGCTCGAGGCGATGGGCGAAGCGCTCACCGAGGCCGCTGACGAGGGCGCTCGCGCACTCGTGTTGACCGGTGCTGGCGACGATGCGTTCATCGCCGGGGCGGACATCGCGTATATGCAGGACCTCGAGACACCGAAAGCCCAGGAGTGGGGCGAACTTGGCCACGACGTTGCAGACGCTCTCGAGGCGTTCCCCGCGCCGACGATCGCCGCCGTCAACGGCTACGCCTTCGGCGGCGGCTGTGAGATGGCCATGGCCTGTGATCTGCGCGTGGCGAGTGAGTCGGCCCTGATCGGCAACACGGAGATCGATCTCGGCATCATTCCCGGCTGGGGTGGCACCCAGCGCCTGCCGGAACTCGTCGGCGACGAGACCGCACGGCGGATGATCTTCCTCGGCGAGCGACTCGACGCCGAATCGGCCGCCGAAGCCGGCTTGTTCGGTGAGGTCGTCGCTGATGAAGATCTCGAGGACACCGTCACCGAACTCGCCGAACAGATCGCCGCGAAGCCAGCCGTCGCGATGCGCGCGGCCAAGCAGGCGATCAACCAGCGCCACGAGGGCCCACAGGCGGCCGGACTCACATACGAACAGCGCGCCTTCGCCAGTCTGTTCGGTACGCCGGACCAGCGCGAGGGGATGACGGCGTTCGTCGAGAATCGAGATCCAGAGTTCGAGTAACGACGGCACGTCGCTGAACGGTACTGCACGCCTATCACACTGCAACGACGAAATGTGATGGATCGTTTCACATGGTTTGCTGTCCCTGTTTCCCGGCGCGACCGCGAACCGCGTGCGGTCGCGCCGGCACTAATTGACAGCCAACCGTATCAGTTGTTACAGTAGCCACTGAAAATCAATGAACACCACACCGCACGGTGGCTGTGCGATACGTGTGTAAATCGGTTCGGTTGGTACTATATTATAAATTCCACCATATCCGACCCCATGAGTTGAAACGAATTCACTCGAACGATGGGGACACAAAGCATGGTGGAAGTATATAAAAGAGCGGCTACAGTTGAATCACTTGAACGGGTGGTCGAAATTCGAACTGATAGAACAGTTATGTCCAGTTGACCCCAGAATGTCCGGAAAGTCTGTTAAGATTTATCTATTAGATCAAGAACATCGTCAAACCGGTTGTTCTCCCTCAAGACGTTGACCGTAGTATCGAGGTCCGTATTTATTTCCCAGTAGTACTTCGGACCGCCGCGTGACCCGCCACTTCGTTTTGCACCCGAGACAACACCGATCATATCCAAATCATGAAGATGGCTCCGTACTCTTCGCATTGCAATCGAGTTCGTATCCACGTGCGACGTGATATCCGTGTACCGCGAGTACACCTCTGGTGTTGGAGAAGGAGTCTCATCCTCAGCCGTTAATGAAGTGAGTGCGAGTAGCGCCAACTGATCCTGTATTGTCAGGTCGCGGATACTCTGTGCGATATTCATCTGCTCAACGTGGTCTTCAGCTTCGCGGACGTGCTCTTCAGAGACGTTCGATTCGTCGTTGAGTGCGGCAAACTCGCCGGCCTTGTACAGATACCGGATCGCCTGCCGCGCCGAGCCCAAGTCTTGAGCAGCGAGCGCCGCCGCCAGTGCAATCGCCTCCTGCGTGACGGCACCATCGACAAATGCTTTCTCTGATCGACGGTTGAGAATGCTCCGTAACTGACTGGCATCGTACGGTGGGAAGTGAATTTCGACCTCACAGAGCGAATCCTTGGCGCGGGGGTCAAGCTCGTCGTAGAACGTCATGTCGTTGCTGATTCCGATCACGGAGACATCCATGTCCTCTATATGGCCATTGTCACGTGCCCGTGGCAGTTCATACAGAATCATATCCTTGTTGCCAATATTGTCGACCTCGTCGAGGACGATAACGACGATTCCACCGATCTCTTGAAACGCATCATACAGCCGCGTGAACACCATTCGCTTCGGATGGCCATTTGGGTTCTCACCGGTTAGTTGCTCGACAAGATCACACGCGACCTGATACGAGGAATGATGGCCTTTGCACGTCTGAAAGATTGTGGTCAGGCTAATTTCGCTCCGGTCTTCGACTTCGTCCTGCAGTTCCTCGAGGAGAAATCGTGCGGCCGCCGTCTTCCCTTGTCCAGGCTTACCATACAGAAACGCGTTATGCGGTGGCGCATCGTTCAGAACGGGAGAAAGGACCTCCAATCCTAGTCGTTTGAGCTGTGTTTCCCGTTCTGGAAGGTCGTTCGGCGTATAGCTTTCTTTCAGGATGCGCTCACTCTCGAAGATTGCTGATCTGTCCTGAAAGTACTCGGTCATGATAGGGAATAAAACACTCATTGTATAAATAACCGTAGTGTCTAGAATACCCCGGAATGTCCAGAAATACGAGAATGGATTCAAACTAGCCCCCACCCCCGGGGGCGTCCGGAATTAGCGGGAAAAGAGACCACCACAGAAACGAGTGAGCCAGCTGTCGAAGACCAGGGATAAAATATCGACTCTGCTGGTAACTCGGAACACTGGGAATTAGAGAACAGCAACTGGAAGCGGTCGGATATTCATCCTCCCTTGCATTCTCTTGTCTGTACTACGGTCTTCTACCGTAGTGCAATATTTATATCTTTTGGATTTAAAATAGGTTTTAGTATATTATAGGTTAAATTAGCAAAAAGAATAGAATTGGAATACTGGGAGAGGGGTGTATTCTCCCGGTTTTTCTGGACGACCCCGGGTCCCCCCGACAATCCATACACATCAGTTATGCTGCAACGACAAGTACACATATTCTGGCCGTTTCACCCACCAGCATTAGATTTTCAGTTGCTACTTAGCTATCGACCGTCCAGCACAACAACACGCCGTCGTCGAGCCGCTCGACGCGCTCGAGGCTCAACAGCGGGAACTCGTCGATGAACCCGTCGCCGTCGGCCAGCGTCGGCGCGTCGCGACCGCCGATCACCTTCGGCCCGACGAAGACGCGGAGTTCGTCGACTAACCCGGCCTCGAACAGCGAGAAGATTAGTTCGCCGCCGCCTTCGACCATGACCTGCTCGAGGCCCTGCTCCTGAAGCGTCGCGAACGCCCGCAGGAGAGCAACCCGATCATCGCCGGCAGTCACGAGTTCCGCGCGGTCGGCGAGTTCCATGCGTCGGTCGATCGGTGCCGCCTCACTCAGACAGACGTACGTCGTCGCCGCGTCGTCGAGGATCGCGGCATCGTCCGGCGTTCGTCCCTTCGAGTCGACGACGACTCGAGCCGGCTGTTCGGGGTCGCCTCGCTCGAGTCGCTGTTGGCATAACTGCTCGTCTTTGACCGTCAGATGTGGATCGTCCGCGAGAACGGTGCCGACGCCGACGACGACGGCGTCGCTGTCGGCGCGGAGTCGATCGACGCGAGCGAAATCTGCCTCGCCACTGATCGCGATCTGATCGCGCTGGCGCGAGGAGAGTTTGCCGTCCGCACTCATGGCGGCGTTGACGACGACGTGCATACACGTGGCTGCGTGGTGGACCCTAAAGAAGACACCGCGTACTGGTCGACCCGCTCCTCGCGAAGGGGTCCGTGTCGTCTGGGCCGGCCGCTGACCAGCGGCGTTGTTACCGACGCGCGACGATCGCGAGCGTCTCGGGGCGATCTCGAACGGACTCGACGGTGAATCCAGCGTCCTCGAGATGAGCCGTGACGTCCTCACAGCCGAAGCGTTCGTCCATCGATGGGCCGTCCTCGCCGGTGCCGTCGGCTGACCAGTCGACCGTGACCAGCCGTCCGTCCGATCGAACGACGCGGGCGAGTTCTGCCATCGTCTCCTCGGTGGCGTACTCGTGATGGGTCATGACGGAGAACGCGGCGTCGAGCTGGCCATCATCAAATGGCAGCGACGAGACGTCGGCCGTCACGGGTTCGACGTTCGGTTCCATGCCGTTCTCTCGGTGGAGATCGTGCATCTCCGACTGGACATCGACAGCGTGTACTGTCCCTGCAAACGGCGCAACGTCAGACGTGTAAAAGCCAGTGCCAGAGCCCAGGTCAGCGACGACGGCATCGTCGTCGAGGTCGAGCATCTCGAGCAACTCTTCTCGGGAGCAAAAGCGGTAACGAGACGGATCCTCGAGGGCGTCGGCCCGATCGATCGGGAACGTGTGAAATCCCATGTGTGCGGTTAGGACAACAGCGTGAAATAGCTGTATATTCGGCGACCACAGCTGGCCTCACCCGTGTACGAACACGTTCGCAGTCCGGTTCAGACGGCTAATCCGACGTCGACGATCACCATCACGACGAACCCGGCGACGAACGTCAGCGTCGCGATATCGGCGTAACCGTGACCGTGGCTGGCAGGAATCATTTCTCGGAAGACGACGGCAATCATCGTCCCGGCGGCAAACCCGGCAGCGATGGGGAAGAGGCCGGTAACGACGGCAACGAGAGCGAAGCCGAACGCAGCTGCAATCGGCTCAGGGACCGCCCCGGAAAGCGTCGTATAGAGGATAGTTTTCGCGTTCGATAACCCTGTTCGGCTCGCCGGAATCGCCATCGCGAACCCGTCGGGAACGTTCTGAATCGCAATAGCAATCGCGAGTGCGGTACCGACACCCTCGAGCCCGCCTGCGAACGCGATACCGATCGCTAGCCCCTCCGGAACGTTGTGGATGGTGACCGCGCTGCCGACAAGCAGTGCCCGGCGACCGTCGTCCTCACCGTCGTCGGTCGTGACTGGGGTGTCGGATTCGATATCGGCTTCCACGACTGCTTCGGATCGAGCCGCGGACGGATACGTCTCCTCTCCTTCGCCGGCGACGACGAGATGGATGTGTGGAATTGCCCAGTTTCCCACGAGCAAGAAGACGGCACCGAGGAGTAAGCCGACAGCGACCTCCCACAGCGAGCCAAGCTCGAGGCCCGGAACCACGAGTGCAAAGACGGCCGCGCCGACCATAATGCCGGCAGCGAGCCCCACTGCAGCGTCATAGAACCGATGGCTAACGCGGTCCGTGACGAACACTGGCAGCGCACCGAGCCCAGTCGCTGCACCCGCAAGAAACGCGATCCAGACGACGTCAACGAGAGAGGTCACAGATACTCAGTGTTCGTTCCACGGCAGAACAGTTCAGTCTAATCCTCATCTCATCACCCGATCCGACGAGGATCATCGCTCGAGCCGAGCAAGATCCGATAGACGAGATAGCCCACGAGCAACGCGAACGCAAACGTCGCGACGGTTTCGGCGAACCAGATCGCGGCATACAGGGCTCGCGTGAGGATTCTGATGAGCACGATACCACCGAAAATCGCAGCAACAAACGCAAGCCCGCCAAGTGCTGCGCCAGCACGTTCCATACACTCACTTTCGTCGGCAACGAAATGAACCTACTGCTGGCTGCTCAGTACGGCCCTTACAGCTCAGTTTATTTTCACTCCGCTGCGGGAACGCTTTTTAAGCCCCCGAACGAAAAACCGAGTGATGGAACTCGATAACCATGCTGAGGATCTCGCCTCCGACCTCGGTATTGACAAAGAGGAGGTCAAAGCCGACCTGCAGAATCTGGTGGAGTACAGCGTCCCGATCGACGAGGCCAAACAGAGCCTTCGCCGGAAGTACGGCGATGGGAGCAGCGGCGGGAGCAGCGCGCCCTCGAGCAAGGAGATCGCCGAGATCACGCCCGAAGACAGCAACGTCACCGTAACGGGCGTCGTGCTGACGACGGGGAAGCGATCGATCAGATATCAGGGCGACGATCACGTCATCGTGGAAGGCCGATTGGCCGACGAGACTGGCACGATCGACTACACCGCCTGGGAGGACTTTGGCCTCGAGGCGGGCGATACGATCACCGCGGGCAACGCAAGCGTCCGCGAATGGGATGGCGAACCCGAACTCAATCTCGGTGAGAGCACCTCGCTGTCGTTCGAAGCGGACTCGATCGAGGTCCCCTACGAAACCGGTGGCGACACCCAACTCGCCGATCTCCAGACGGGCGACCGCGCAGTGAACGTCGAAGTTGCAGTCGTCGACTGTGAACGACGAACGATCGACGGCCGAGACGGTGAAACCGAGATTCTGAGTGGCGTCTTCGGCGACGAAAGTGGCCGTCTTCCATTCACCAACTGGGACCCCGCACCGGAAATCGAAGCTGGAAGCACCGTTCGCATCGAGAACGCCTACGTCCAGGAGTTCCGTGGCGTTCCCGAAGTCAACGTCTCCGAGTTTTCGACTGTCACCGCCCTCGAGCGTGCGGTCGACGTCGGCGTCGAGACGACGACGATGGATATCGGCGCGGCCGTCGCTACTGGCGGCATCTACGACGTCGAAGTAACTGGCAACGTACTCGCCGTTCGAGAGGGGTCCGGGCTGATCCAGCGCTGTCCGGAGTGTTACCGTGTCATTCAGAAAGGCCAGTGTCGAACCCACGGCGACGTCGACGGGATCGACGACCTCCGTGTGAAAGCGATCCTCGACGACGGCACAGGGGCCGTCACCGTCGTTCTCGACGACGAACTCACGGAACAGGTCTACGGCGGCACGCTCGAGGATGCACTCGAACAGGCCCGTGAGGCGATGGACCAAGAGGTCGTCGCGGATACGATCCGCGAACATATCGTTGGTCGGGAGTATCGCGTGCGCGGACACCTCTCAGTTGACGAGTATGGAGCCAACCTCGATGCCGAGTCCTTCGAGGAGCGCCATGACGATCCAACCGTCCGTGCGAGTGCCTTCCTCGAGGAGGTGCACTCATGAGCGCATCCGACACCGGCGAGGAGGAGATCCCGGGGCGTGAAATCGCCTATCGGCTCTTCGCCGCCGAGTACGACGACGCATCGCTGTCCTACGCCGAAAGCGACGAGGAACGCGCGCCGAACTACGTCATCTCACCGACTGGGGCACGTCTCAACCGACTGTTCGTCGTCGGCACGCTCACCGAAGTCACCGCGGTCAACGACGAGATGGTCCGTGCCCGCGTCGTCGACCCGACCGGCGCGTTCGTCGTCTACGCCGGCCAGTACCAGCCCGACGAGCTGGCAGCCTTAGAACAGCTCGAGCCACCCGCGTTCGTCGCGGTAACGGGCAAGGCACGGACGTTCCAGCCCGACGATTCGGATCAGGTGTACACCTCGATCCGTCCCGAAAGCATCGCAACGGTCGACGCCGACACCCGCGACCGCTGGGTCATCAACGCAGCCGAACAAACCCTCGATCGAATCGGCACCTACGCCGAGGCCAGCGAACTCGAGGCCGATGGCGACGCTCTAACGGAGACACTCCGCGAGGCCGGTGTCGAACCCGGACTTGCTGCGGGTGTCCCGCTTGCACAGGACCACTACGGAACGACGCCGTCGTATCTCACAGCCCTGCACGACTGCGCCCTCGAGGCAGTCGAAGTCGTCGCCGGTGACCGAGATCAGGTCAGTGGCCTCTCGCTTGCACCCAGTGACTCTGCCGATGAGTCTACGACGTTCGAATCGCTCGTGGCGCTTTCGGACGCCGGAATCGAGTCGACTGCCGACGTTGACACTGGTTCACAGCCGGAGCAGGCACCTTCGACGACAGCTGCCGATACAGACACCGCTACCGATATCGACAGCGAGCCGGTTGGCACCGCCGCAGCCACCGGGACGGCAACGAGTATGGACCGAGAGACCACAGCCGACGACGGAGCTGAGACTGCGTCTACCACCGACCTCGGGACCGACTCGAGCGTGTCGGCTGAATCGACTCTCGACAGCGGTGCCGAATCGGACGACACCGAAGCGTCCGAGCCCGACGACAGCGTGACGGCTGTCGACGACAGCCACGACGAGCCGACGACGTTCGACGAATCTACCGATCTCGACGACGCTCTCGACACCGCCGAGAGCGCCACCACTGATGACGACGGCAGCGGAGACGACGAACTCGAAGATTTCGACGCCGGTGACAGTGGCATGTACGAGATGGACGAAGCAGAGCGCGAAGAGCTCGAGGCAGAGTTCGGCGCCGAGTTCACGACCGGGAGCGAAGTCGACGACCCAGGTGCAGCCGACATCGACGTGCCAGAGCCCGAAACCGAGCCCGAGGATCTTGCGGACGAGTCGGCAGCGCTCGAGGCTGACGAAACTGACGACGTGAGCGATGAGTCCGACGCCGAAGAGAGCACCGGCGACGAAACCGACGCTGACGACTCCGAGAGTGACGAGCCCGACGAAACGCCCGCAGACGACGTCGATCTTCAGTCGTACGTCGTCGAAACGATGGAAGAACTCGACGCGGGTGAGGGCGCTGATCGAACCGAACTCGTCGAGACGGTCGCCGAAGAGCTCGGTGTCCCCGAAGCCGAAATCGAAGACGCCATTCAGGATGCACTGATGGGCGGGGAGTGTTACGAGCCAAACGACGAGATGCTCAAGGCAATCTAACGGCTCTCGATGTCCAAGCGGTCCCGTCCCAGCGCGCCCCGTGTCGAACCCGTTCCCGGCGAGCCAGCCGCGACGGCGACCATCGAGACAGAACGCGCGCTACTCATCACGGACTACCACGCCGGCTACGAGGCCGGCCTGCGAGACGAACGCGGTGTCGACATCCCCACTCGCGCCCCAGAGCGGCGGGAACGACTCTACTCGCTGCTCGAGCGAACCGAGCCCGACCGACTCGTCGTGCTCGGCGATCTCATGCACTCGATCGGCGATCCGGGCGGAGCCGAACGCGGAGAACTCGAGGTGCTGTTCGAATCGGTCCCGCCGGCACTGGACGTAACGGTCCTGAAGGGCAATCACGACGGACGGATCGAAACGTGGCTCACCGCTGACGACGATCCCACCCTCGAGACCGAGTCCATGACTATCGTTCCCGGCGATGGGATTGCACTCGGCGACGCCGCCGTCGGCGTCTGCCACGGCCATACGTGGCCCGCACCATCTGTCCTCGAGTGTGACGTGGTCTGTCTCGGACACGAACACCCCTGCGTTCGGCTCGAGGACGAAATCGGCGGACGTCGCATCGAGCGAGCGTGGCTTCGTGGCCGTCTCAACCCGGCACCGTTTCGCGACCGGCCCGAGTACGATGGGATTCCATGGCTCGAGCAGGGCAGTGACTCGTCGCCTCGAGTCGTCGTCATGCCGGCGTTCAACGACCTCGTCGGGGGGACGTGGGTGAACCTCTCAGAGCAATCATTTCTCTCGCCGTTTCTACCGTCCGGGTTGGCGTCCGCCGACGCCTACCTGTTAGACGGGACGCGACTCGGCCCCTACGAGTCGGTGTGAGTCGGCGTTTGAAATCTATAGTAGCCACTGCAAGTCAGTGCGCACCCAATGGCACGACAGCTGTGCGATCGGTGTGCAAACAGTTTCAGTTGTTACTATAGTGGGGCCAAACTGAAAGCGTGCCACCGCAGACGGCTGCGACGGCGACCAGAGGGGGCGTTGTCCGTCCGCAGTGCGACTCGAGGCGGCCTCAAAAGCTTATTCCGAGTTCGGTGTCGTCCGTCCAGTGGCACTTCTGATCCGGTTCTCCAGTGGACTCCGATCGAGATCCAGTCGACAGTGGAGCAAATGTTGGACGAGTGACGGGAGCGCAGCGACAACAACCAGGACAGCGTTCAGTGTCCAGACCGAACGCCCGCTCGCAATCCACAGGAGTCCGATCGCTCCGACAAGGATCAACAGGACGCCGGAGCCGAGATACGCCTGCGAGAGTCGCGGCGCTCGAGCGCGTTGTGCCTCGGTGTACAACTGGGAATCGTAGACGACGATGCCACCACCGAGGACGAGCACGAGCGAGAAGAGCCCGTAAATGACAGCGAGCATACTCGAGTGTTTTCCATACGCCAATGTAAGTGTTGCTGACAGAACACGACCGGTCGGAAGCAGTCAGTCGCGCTCGATGCTATCGTTGGACCGTTTTCGATTCGATCCGGTCGCCGTCGCGCCACTGGTAGTAGTGATAGGTCGTCCCGGCGATTTCCTTGACCGTGACACTCGCTCGCTCCGGGACGTCCGGCGGATACTCGGCGTCGCCAGTGGCATCGCCCGCTTCGTCTACGCTGGCGTCCGCAGTCGCGTCCGAACCCTGCTCGTCGTCGCGTGACTCCGTCCACGCCGCAAGCGCCTCGAGATAGCTGGCCGCGGCACGAAGCTGTTCGGCGTCGCTGTCCTCGAGCGTCGCGAGTGAGTCAGCGATGTTTTGCTCGAGTGTCGATGGTGGCGTAGGCCGATTCTGACTCGTCATGACTCGTACGCAACGTTCGTGTGGGGAGCCTCAAACACTCGGCGGTCTTGGTCCCGACGCTGGTCGATGCGACTCGTGCCACCGACGGTCTGGATTCGAGGGTCATGAGAATCGTTACCGACAGACAGTTCTAGATCCCCCCATGTTATATATACACAACCGACGTGTGCGTTTATATACAGGAACGAGGTCAATGTTGGTGATGACACTAAAAACACAGAAACAGCGACCCGCATCACGGATCGACCCTGTTCCAGACACCCTCGACTCGGCCCAGGCGAAACTCGTCTACATCTATCTTGAGGCAACTGATGGCGCGACAGTCGAAGAGTTAGGAGCAACACTGGCCATGCAGAAACTCTCGATTTTGAGCGTCCTGAACACGCTCTCGAGTGCCGGAATCGTCGAACAGGACGGCGACGAGTACGTCGTTTCGAACTGATCGGATACTGTCGGGTGACGGCGTAACAACACACTGGAGAGGCGTCACCATCAGTGGCACTGCTTGTCAGTCGTGAGTCACTGGATTGAGCCCGGGACACCGCTTTGCATCACTTTCGACAGTAGTTCAACCGATCTCACACAGCGTCGAAACGGGTGGGACAGTCTTGGGAAGTTCGGTACGGGGCCTTAGAACGTCTCGAGGTAGCGATCGAGTTCCCAGTCGGAGACGTCGATGAGGTACTCCTCGAACTCCTGGCGTTTGGCCTCGACGAACTTCGGCGCGATGTGCTCGCCAAGTGCGCTGTAGATCGCCTCGTCTTCCTCGAGGGCGTCGACTGCTGCACCGAGGTTCGACGGCAGCGTCTCAATGCCGTACTCCTCACGTTTCGCTTCGTCGAACTCGTAGATGTTCTCACGGACTGGGTCGGGAGCCTCAAGACCCTGTTCGATGCCGTCAAGTCCGGCGTGGATCATGACGGCGAAGGCGAGGTATGGGTTACACGAGGGGTCAGGCGAGCGCAGTTCGATACGCGAGGCCGCAGGCACGCGGGCGGCTGGTTTACGGACGAGGGCCGAGCGGTTGCGGTCGGACCAGGCCACGTAGACGGGAGCTTCGTAGCCAGGGACAAGGCGTTTGTAGCTGTTGACCGTCGGGTTTGCGACGGCCGTGATCGCCGGTGCGTGTTCCAGCACCCCGGCAAGGAACGAGTGGGCGGTCTCCGAGAGGTTGAACTCGTCGTCCTCGTCGTGGAAGGCGTTCTCACCGCTTTCGTCCATCAGCGACATGTGAGTGTGCATCCCCGAGCCGTTGATCTTCGGAATCGGTTTCGGCATGAACGTCGCGTGGTAGCCGTGCTGGGCCGCAATGGCACGAACGACAGTACGGAACGTGCCGACGTTGTCGGCCGTCGCGAGCGCATCGTCGTACTCGAAGTTGATCTCGTACTGACCGCGGGCGACCTCGTGGTGGCTGGCTTCGATCTCGAAGCCCATGTCCTCTAATCCGTAGATGATGTCACGGCGCACGTCGCTTGCGAGGTCTTTCGGTGCGAGGTCGAAGTAGCCGCCGTAGTCGGCGGTCTCGGTCGTCGCCCGACCGTCCTCATCTTCCTCGAACATGAAGAACTCCGGCTCGGGCGCGAAGTTCACGTCGTAACCCATCTCGTCGGCGCGCTCGAGTGCCTGCTTGAGCACGTAGCGCGGGTCGCCCTCGAACGGTTCACCCGTGGAGGTGTTGTAGACGTCACAGATCATCCGGGCCGACGCGCCCTCTTCGCTCTGCCTCCATGGAAGCACGGCAAACGTGTCCGGGTCGGGGACGAGTCGCATGTCCGACTCCTGGATACGCACGAAGCCCTCGATCGAAGAGCCGTCGAAATAGATTCCGTCGGTGAACGCCTTCTCTGCCTGTCGAGCCGGCACAGAGACGTTCTTGACCGTCCCCAAAATGTCCGTAAACTGTAGTCTGAGGAAGTCGATCTCTTTCTCTTCGATTTCGTCCAGCACCGTTTCTTCCGTCGAGGTCAGGTTTCCGCTTGTCATCTTTTGCTCGAGTAAGACATTGGATTCTACTATTAAAGCTCTACTGTTGTGGGCGAATATACGCAGAGCGAGAAAAAAGTAGACGTATGTGGTTTAGAATAAGGTGTATGAATACATACGACTGACAGTAGCCGGAAACCGAGCGCTCGAATTGGATAATCGTGAACCTACTGGCACAGGAGCATACTGATCGGCCTGTTGTGTCCGGCTGAGAACGGACGTTCGAGAGAACAGTTCGAGTAGCTGTGGCTGACCGTCGCTTACTGTCTCGCGTACAGCGGCTGGCAGGCAGCGGCGGCTGTTACGCTGGAGACACCGATGGTGACGTGTGCCTGCCACACCGTCATCGCCGTGCGGAGTGTTCGGTGCCACGCCGCCGATGGTGTCTGCCGTTCGCGTGTGGGTGTCTCGGGCAGGGGGCGGTTCGCAATCGTTGTCTCACAAACCGGGCAGACGTACTCGACATCGTGTGCTGTCGTTCGATGGATCCAGTCGCCGTCGGCAGGACTCTCGTGATCACAGCCCCAGCAAAACAGCGTCGATTTGCGACGGACTGGCGACTGATCGTCGTGGGAGGCTTCGGGAGGGGTCATTGGCGGTATTTAGTGGCTGAACCTTAAAGCACCTGTCTATCCTTGTGTTCCGTCCACCGAATACATCGCATATTACGGCTGAAACAGCGCAAACGAAGTCGTCGAAAGACCGGCTCTCTGACGGAAACAGCGTCGTCGAGCAGTTATGAGACGGTCGACTCGCGTTCCCGATATCGGCACGGTTCAGGTGAATTCACTCGAGTGAACCAGAACCCAGTCCGTTCATCGCACTCGGTCACCGGCAATCAGTCTCAGGCGATATCGGTTTCCGAATGGAGCCAGTACAGGTCGTATGACAGCGACAGCGAAACCGACTCATCTCGAGGGCGGTACCGAGCTTGATGCGTTCGTCGACGACCACGATGTCGCACTCGTCGAGTGTTATACGAGGGGCTGTTCGAAGTGTCAGGCGATGGAGCCGGTGTTAGGTAACGTCGCTCGAGCGACTGGCATCCCTATCGGACTGGTCAACCCAGGCGACGATATCGAGCTTCTCGAGCGACTCGAGATCAGTTCGGTGCCGACGCTACTGCTGTACGAAGACGGAACCGAAATCGCACGACGTGCGGAGGGATTTATCGGTGGCGACGTCGTCGTCGACTTTCTCGAAGAACACGTTCCGGCTGCCGTCGATCACGCCTGATCGCGCGGTCGCTTACTCGTCGGGCTCGAGGTCGCTCGGATCGACCTCGCCGGCGAGATACTGCTCACCGAGTTCCGTAATGTCGTACATTCCCGGTGCATATTTTTTCAGCAGTCCGTATTTGGTGAGCTCCCGACAGCGGTAGGCTGCGTCGGGGGCACGACAGACGTCTTCGTCGCTGAGGTGGTCGGGCGTAAAGATATCGTCCGATTGCATCAGCTCGACGATGTCGCCGTCGACGGGGGCCATCCACTCGGCGCTGACGTCCGGCTCGTCGTTATCGTCTGGTGAGTTAGATTCGTCCATAGCTATCATCCCCATGGAACGCAGTGGGTTCGTGCGGTGGAAGGGCACCACAGTACATGATACTGTTGATCGCGACGATTCGATCGACGAAGAGACGAAAACAGACAGAGACGTCAGTGTTTTTCAAATGAAGGGGTTATTCTACAAAACCTGACAGTGAATCGCGAAAGACTTATCATCGGATCGAAAGTATAGAGGATATTCACGTTCGATGAGTCTCTCTCGCCTCCTTTCCGGATTTTTCTCCGAATCAGAACCGAGTGCTGAATCGCCTGCGACGGCCCAGGATGATGAAAATCAGCACGCAACGACAGTCATCTACGAGTGTCGACACTGCGGGACGAACGTGTCGGCCGACACGGACTGCTGTCCGGCGTGTACCGGAGACGATATCGTACGCTACTCGATCGACTGAGGCGGCGTCGGTTCGGTGTCGAGCCCCGACCCAGCGTGCTCGTCGCTCACTACTTCGAGTGATTTGTTTTCTTCCGTATCGAGCCAGATCCCCATTCCGAGTGCGACCAGACCGAGCAACGTCGCTACGAACGAGCCGATCACGCCGGCGAAGCCGTCTTCTCCACGGAGCGCACGAGCGACAGACCCAGCGATTCCAGCGACTCCACCGGCAAGTCCGGCAGCGCCAGTGGCATAAAAGACGACGGCTGGATGAAACTCCTTGACCACATACCGTCTCTTCAGTCGCCAGAGAAAGCTCTGCAGCAACAACAGCGACAC
>NZ_CP031306.1 GCF_004799645.1 Natronorubrum bangense | reverse complement strand
TCGACGACCGCCGTAGTAGACGGCGTAGTAGTCTCCACTAAGGACGTTTTCGCTCAGTTCGACATATCCGTAAACGAGCCGCTCTGGAGTGTCTCGTCGACTTCGTGCAGTGGTGTCTCGTTCGTGTAGTACTTCGCTCTCGTGTCACCGTCTGCTTCCTCCATTGCCGAGAGCAGTGGAGCGACGGATGCGGTGCCTCATAGACCGTCCCGTCGTGGTCTCGAAGTCCGAAACTGATCCGTCGACGACGCCGACATGCGGCCGTTGAGCATAAATAGCACGTCCCAGCGGCGACAACAGCCCCGAGAAGTCAGCAGCAGCGAGATCAGCAAGGCCATCGTACCCGCCATCGAACTGCTGAGAATCCCATTGTTCGACGCGCTCTTGCGTGCGCGAGTTCATAGTTCAACAAGCGTGAACTGAAACAAATACGTTTCGCCTAGATTTCGACTCGGCGTCTTCGGCGAGTTCTTTCATCCGTTTGCCGATTCGACCGGCGCTCGAGAACTCGTCTTCGCTCATGCCGTTTGCAAGGGCGTTGCCGAGGATGAGACGGCGTGTTTGTGTTCGCTTTTCGATTTGTGGACGTGTGATGGGTCGACGTCGAGTTCGTGTACGGCTCAAAAAGTGTCTCATCCACGTCTTCTCGCTGGGAGAAGTGCTCCATGATGACGACGAGTTCTTCGTGGAGCTCGAGGAGTTCGTCCTTATGCATACACCGTTGTATGAACGGTTTCGATTTAAGCGTTGTGTGCGCTTCAGTCGCAAAACCCGTCTCGGGCGCTCAGCGGCTCGGTACGGTGGTTCTGCTCCCGTCTCGTCGCCACTGAATGCCGGCAATGAGGAGACCCAACTGCCGAAGGCAAGCGCAGCGACGAACTCCGGACAGCAAACCACGCCATTGGTCATCGCTGCCGACTCGAAACAACAACCAACCGAGCCAGCCGAGTGGATGCACTAGTCCGAGCCAGATCGATGTCAGTCCGAGTCGTGGCTTCTCGACAGGACGAGTCCAGTACCGTAGAGCCACTGTGCAAACGGTGCGAGTCCGAAAAACAGCACGGCAGCCGGCCCATGCAGACTCGTTGTGAGATAGAACTCAGTGTGGTCGAGAAAGAAGACACCGACGCCGACCAGTCCGATCGTCGCACCCCACAGCAAGCCGACGCCGAGGCGCTCGAGGGTGGTCTGACTCGCCACCCAGAGTCGCCAGCCAAACGGGAGTCCAAGCAGTCCACCGAGAACGAGCCCGCCGTTGAAAAGCAGGAAGGTGTTGGCACCATAGCGACCCATATCCGAGAGTGCACGGTCGCGCCAAGTGAACGTTTCCGGGGCAGCAAGCAGGGTCGCAAGGAAAATTGCACCCAGAGCGACGATCGGTGCGGCGAGTCCACACCCCGATGCGATTCGATGCCAGTTCCTGTCAGCCATACCGTTCGAATCGCGACGAAAACGTATCAACCTGTGTGTTTGTTTCTCCACGCGGCGCAGCGGCGACTCGGGCGAACCCGCTTAGTTCCGGTGTGACCACAAAATGACTCGCAGTCGTGCCGGTGGCTCGTGACAGCAGCTCGTCTCAGTCCGCACCAACAGGTGTCGTCCCGTCGCGCTGGCCGGCCGGGAACCACGCGAGTTCGTGGTCGGCCGTGACGCGGACGGTAACACGCTCATCGAGATCGATCTGGTCGGAGTGGTTGTGCATACACTCGATGGTTTCACCGGTGTCGAGTTCAACACGGTAGAGGACGGTCGGGCCGAGATACCGGCGGTAGACCACGCTGCCGTTGGCTTCCGACTCCTCGGCCGGGAAGGCCGTCACGTCATCGGGGCGGACAAGCAGGTCGATGTTGGTGCCGTCGTACTGGTGGGCAAGGCCGTGGACGTCATCCCGAAGCACGCGACCGAGTGCGGTGTCGACGCTGTCGCCGCGGACCGCTCCCGAGAGAAAGCTGGCGTGGCCGAGAAAGCCAGCGACGAACCGAGATTCGGGCTGCTGAAAGACCTGCTGTGGCGTGTCGATCTGTTCGATTGCGCCGTCGTTCATCACGGCAACACGGTCGGAGATCGAGAGCGCTTCTTCTTGATCGTGAGTGACCGAGATGGCAGTGACACCTGCCTCCTTGATAATCCGACGAACTTCCTCGCGCATCTCGACGCGTAGATCCACGTCCAGATTCGAGAACGGTTCGTCGAGCAACAGCATCTCGGGTTCGGGGGCAAGCGAGCGAGCGAGGGCGATTCGCTGTTGTTGCCCGCCGGAGAGCTCCTCCGGATAGGCCTCGCCCTGTGTCTCGAGCCCGACGAGTTTGAGGAGTTCGTCAACGCGTGCGTCGCGTTCGGTTTCGGCCCACTCTTGGAGCCCAAAGGCAACGTTCTCGCGGGCGGTCAGATGTGGAAACAGCGCGAACTCCTGGAAGACGACGCCGACGCCGCGGTCCTCCGGTGGCACGAATCGACAGTTACCGGCGACGTCGGTGTCTCGAAGGCGGATCTGGCCGCTGTTCGGTTTCTCGAGGCCGGCGATCAGCCGGAGCGTCGTCGTTTTGCCACAGCCGGACGGGCCAAGCAACGTGAGGATCTCACCGTCGCGAACGGTCACAGAGAGGTCTGGGATGACTTCTTCGGTACCGTACTGTTTGCCGACGTTCTCGAGTTCGAGCACGACGTCATCCGCCGACACCGTCGGTGTCTCCGGTTGTTCTCCAGCCGTCGTTGTGAGCAGTTGTCCGTTCGCCATTGATCGCCCCTCCGGCATCTGCCGGCGTTCGTTCTTTTAGGTGCGCCTAAAACACTTATATCTGCCGGTCAGATCCAGTCGGTTAAAAAGACTGCTCGCCGATCAGAGTTCGACGCCGCTCGGGATCAAACTGTGTTGGCGAAGCAGATCTCCCTCGTCGTCGTAGACGAGAAACGTTTGTTTGTCGTAGCTGACAAACGGATCGCCATCGAGACTGATTTCGACCTCATAGCGTCCCTCGGCTTCGATTTCGTCCTCACCGTAGCCACGTGCGGCCTGGATAAACGTCAGGACATCGTCGGCATCCTCATTGAGTTCGAGAATGAACTCGCCGGTGACCCGGTTCGTAACGCTGACGACACCCGCGGTACCGTCGCCCAGTGGGCCCTGTAATCGGAGTGCAACATCGGTTTCCGCTGCCTCGAGAACGTCTCCGTCGGGGCCGGTAAGGCGCTCGCGAAGCATCGTCGCCGGGCCAGTAAAGTCAATCGATACCGAGGGTTTGCTCGGCTCACCGTTGGTCTCGACCCAGTCGACATTGTTGACATCTAACGTGAAGTGCTCGCGCCTCATTCCGTATCTACCGATTCGCACTCACACCGTATCAACGTAACGCACAGCGAACCGTCACGTCGCGGTGGCCACGTGATCAGTACATCCCAACGGCTCCCGTTTCAACCCACCGTCGTGTGAGTGCAGTGCCCCTTCTCGATCACGAGCGTGCCCGTCGTCTGCTGGCGTTGCGAACGCTTTTTGCGCGCTCCCCAACGAGGACGGACAATGGCCGAGGAGCAAACGCGAGCCGACACCTCGCGACGAGCCGCCGTTCGTGACACCTACGACCGGATTGCCACCCACTTCGCCGCCACCAGAGAGTACGCCTGGCCCGAAGTCGAGACGTTCGTCGAGACGCATGCCGACGGCCTCGAAACTGACTCGGACACTCCGCTTACCGGACTCGATCTTGGCTGTGGCAACTGTCGCCACGCCGAACTGTTGGCCCCTCACTGCGAACCAGTCGTCGGTCTCGACGCCAGCCGCGGACTCCTCGAGACCGGGCGTGAACGCGCCTGTGAGCGCGAGTTCGAGGTCGCGCTCTGTCAGGGCGACGCCGCAAGACTGCCGCTGGCTACCGATAGCGTCGACATCGCCGTCTACGTCGCGACGCTCCATCACCTGCCGACCCAGCGAGCACGACGGGATAGTCTCGACGAACTCGCACGCGTTCTCGCTCCAGATGGCCGCGCACTCCTCAGCGTGTGGTCGACCGCCCACGACAAATTCGACGAAACGGAAGGATTCGACACGACTGTCGAGTGGACGCTGCCGGGTGGCGAGATCGTTGACCGGTTCTACCATATCTACAGCCCCGAGGAGTTCGACACGGCGCTCGAGGCGAGCGCACTCGAAGTGCTCGAGTGGGAGGTCTCGAGTGGTAACTGCTATGCGACCGTGGCGGGAGCGGCCGACTCGAGCCCGCGAGCGGAGTGATAGAGTCAGGTATGGTCGGAAGTGGGGGCCAGGAATGGCCGACTCGAGCGGGTTGATCGAAAACGGAAGCATCTTAAACACGGAACCAGAATTGGGAGATAGGCGCGGATGGTCTAGTGGTAGGACCTGAGCCTTCCAAGCTCATGGCCCGGGTTCAAATCCCGGTCCGCGCACTTCTGCTGCGAACAAACTCGTGAGCCGCAGGTATCGTATGAGGGTATTGAAGTAGGGAAGTCGCAGCGCGTGAGCAAAGCGAACGCGACCGTCTTCACGTAGTTCAAATCCCGGTCCGCGCACTTCTGCTGCGAGCAAATCCGCGAGCAGCAGCAGTCGCATGAGTGCACTTCTACAGCGAGCAGGTTTGCGAGCTGCAGGCGTTGTCCGTGCGTCTCAGAGTCACCGACGCGATCCCCGTCTCAGTCTTCCGGACGCACTGTCAAGACGGGTATCGACGATCTTCGGACGACTCGTTCCGCAACACTCCCAATAATGGCGTGTTCGAGCCCACTTCTCCCGTGGGTTCCCATAATGATGACATCGATATCGTGGTCTTCACTGTAGGCGAGCACCTCTTCTGGTGGGTTTCCCTTCCGAACTTCCGTACTCACATCGACTCCTTCCTCGTTACACCGCTGTTCGACAGCCTCGACTGCGCGTTCTGCCTCGGCTTCTGGATCGTGGCGAAGCCGGTCGCGTGTGACGACGTACGGGACGACCGACAGTGCGTGCACTGTTGCGCCGAACTCGTCCGCGATCGCGATTCCATTGTCGATCGCCTGCGCTACGTTTTCGCTCCCGTCGGTCGGGATGAGAATGTGTTCATACATTGATGTAATTCAGCCAACGAATACGTCTATAAGCCTTCTGCTTGCATGTCTCTGGGTGTCGGTTGGAACCGCTGTGCTACAGCAGCCGCTGAACGTCAGTAGCTACGATAGATACTGGTAGTCGGGCTGTCGATTCGAGTTACCGGCCAGTCACGAACGATGAACGGGACGTCGTTCCAGACCGGATGACACTCGAGGATCGGGGCGAACTGGATGACCCCTCGCCTATATGTCCCACATTGTGGACAGGATGAACCAGAGCAGCAATGGTCGAGCATATTTTGGTCCCGACGGATGGCAGTGACAACAGCTATCACGCACTCGAGCAGGCAATCGAGATCGCAACCCCACTCGAGGCAGCCGTTCACGTGTTGGCAGTCGTTCCAGAGATGACCAGGGGGGCCAAACTCCGCGAGGAGTGGGCCGACCGTGTCGACGAGGCAGTTGAGACGGGGCGAGAACGGGTGGAACAGGCAGGTCTTGCGTTCACGGGCGCCACTCGAGAGGGGCCTGTCGCCCAGCAGATCGTCGAGTACGCCGACGACAACGAGATCGATATGATCGTCATGGGCACCCACGGCCGAACTGGTCTCCACAGGTTTCTGGTCGGCAGCGTCGCACAACGAACGATCCAGACGGCCCCAATCCCGGTGTTGACGGTCCCACCCGAGGAGTAACGCGCTGGGACCGAACGACGGGCGCTTCGATCCGATTCAGCCGCCTGACAGCGTTCGAGTGGCTGACGGACACCCATCTCGAGTTTCGGCTACTCGGGGAGTTCGCTGTCGGACACCGACTCGAGGACCGTCGTTTCGGAACGGCCGACGCCGCGGATGGCCACCCCGGTCACAGGTCACATCGCTGAACTCAACACACCGTTTGAATGAGCATTCTGTCGGGTGGCAACACGACTATGGTATTTAGTACCAAACTCAACAGTATGAGCGTCGAGTCATCAGCGTCGACACCGAACTACAAGCAGCTTTCGGACGACGAGTTCGAGCAGCGCAGTACCGACCTGTGGGAGCGATACGCCGACTGCGACCTGTGTGCCTACGAGTGTCATGTTGATCGAACGGCCGGTCAGGAGGGGACCTGCCAGGTCGACGACACCGCGTACGTCTCGGGGTACTTCCCGCATTTCGGCGAAGAGGACTGTCTCAAAGGGCACAACGGAAGCGGGACGATCTTTCTGGCAAACTGTAACATGAAGTGTGTCTTCTGCCAGAACTTCGAAACCAGCCACGAGGCGGCGGGTGAGCCGGCAACACCGGCCGAAATCGCGGAGATGGCCCTCGAACTCGAGGCGAACGGCTGTCACAACATCAACTTCGTTTCGCCGACCCACCACGCGCCGCATCTGGTCGAAGCCGTCAAGCTCGCCGACGAGCGCGGCCTCGACGTGCCGATCGTCTGGAACTGCGGCGGCTACGAGCGACCAGCAATCCTCGAGCGACTCGATGGTATCGTCGACGTCTACATGCCCGATGTGAAGTGGGCGGACGATCAGGCGGCGGCGAAATACTCGAAAGCGCCGAACTACTGGTCCAACATTAGGAGGTCGCTCCGGGAAATGCACCGGCAGGTCGGCGACCTCCGCCTCGATGACACCGGGCTGGCGACAGGCGGCGTGCTCGTTCGACACCTCGTCATGCCGAACCACGTCGACAGCGCCAAACGGGTGCTTGAGTTCATTGCAACGGACTTGTCCGCAGACACCTTCGTCAACGTGATGGCACAGTACCAGCCCCACTACAAGGCCGTCGATGAGGAGTATTACGAGGCGATCAGCCGTCCGATCACCGAAGCCGAGTACGACGCCGTGGTCGAACACGCCCGTGATGTTGGACTCGAGCGACTCTCTCTCGATCGGTCGATGCTTGCGGACCGACCGGGATTACAGGGATTGTTCTGAGGCTGTCGGCCGGACCGGAGACGACGACCGCGCGAACGCACAGCTGTTCGGCGATGAAAGACGAGGTGTTATGGGTCCGGCGGTGGCGAAACCGACGTTGAGCAGGTGGGCTCGTCACTCGCCAACCGCCCGCAGCGCCCGCTCGAGTCGGGCGACGAGCTGTGTCTCGTCGGTCCACAGCCCATCGAAGCCGCTATCGGCGCGCTCTCGAGCGATGAGACCGCTGGTCCGAAGCGGATCGCCGTCGCCGTCGAAGGCGAGCACCCAGAACGAGCTGATCTCGTCGTCGCCGTTGGTGTGGATCGTTACGCCGGGGATCGACGGCCGGTTCCAGTCGTCGGCAATGTAGACGTGGATATCGAGTGCCGTCTCCGCAGCGAGGCGGGCGTAGACCGGTGCCATCGCCTCGAGGGCAGTCGCATGTTGGAATCCGACCCGGAGCGTCCCGCTACCAACGTTCCAGGCTCGGGTCTCGATCTCACGGCTGACCGCGAGTAGCTGTCGTCGCTCGAGGGAGCGCCACACCGTCGATTCGAAGACATCGATCAAGCGGCGATAGGCGGCGTCGTCGAACGCATCGGTCCACGGCTCATAGATCGGTGGCTCGAGAAACTCGCGGGCGGATTCGAGGCTGACGGCTGCGACGAACGTCTCGTCCTCGTGGATATTAAAAAAGCTCTGGCTGGCTGCTGTTTCGTCCGGAAGCGAGCGGTGGTCGATGGCGTCGACACCAGTCTGGAACCAGTCGACGATGTCGGGCTGTGGCTGTGGTGCATAGATGGTGACCGTTCGTGTGGGCGGTTCGAGTCGAGTGAAGCAGGTAGTGAGTGTCATTGGATGTGGGCCTCGAGCCCGAACGAGCGACCGACCGCGGCGTGAGTGATCATGAACTGGTTTCCATCGCACAGGCCCGTGTTATCAACGTCCGAATCGGCTCTGGGCACGGCGCCAGCGAAACAGTACCGGCACGTTCGTCGTAACACACGACACCCGTCTCGACCAGCATCGGAACGTGTGTGTGGAGGAGGCTCAGATAACACTGCTCTCGACACTGTGATTCGACGATCCGGCCATCCGTTGTGTAAATCCAGCCGGCAACGACGTCGGCTAGCTCCGACACTGCTGCCGTCTCGTGTTCGAGCAGAAAATAACACGCAAACCGGCGGGATTGGTTTCGAAGCACCAGAAACCCATCGTCGACGACGTCCCGTCTCGACGCCGACCCGTTCGACGAGCGGTGTTCGGGGTCCATGTCCTGGGTAGACAGCGAGAGTATGTCAATCGCCCCCTTACATTTGCCATCGGTGATATGTGGAGACGACACCTGCCGACCCCGGAACCCGAGTCGATGAGCGATATCAGTCTTCGAGTGGCTGCCCGGACGGTTGCTCGCTGAGATCGGCGGTCGTGGCGAAGATGACTCCGAGGACGATCCCGAACAGGAGGTGTCCGACCAGACTCTCGATAGCGGCTATCGGGAATCCACCAGCGGTACCGCCGATCGTCGCAGCCCAGACTGGCAAGACGAGCACGGGAAGGAGTGCCCAGATCGCAAGGCCGAACACGAAGCCAGCACCGACGAGTCGGAGCGTCATACCGGTCTGTGAGAGTATGTCCGTCTCGACGTCTGTCCGGAGAATGCCGAGGATGGGGTCGCGAGTTACCAGCCATCCGAACACGAGTCCGAGGACGATCCCGTGGGCGATATGAACACCCCAGCCAGCGATTCCAACCGGCTCGAGCCCGTAAATTTCGGGGATGGCGACGGCGACGACGGCGGGATCGAACAGCCACATCAAGAGGCCGAACGCGGCGGCCCCGACTGCGCCACCGGCTGTGCCACCGACGAACCAGCCGCTGGTGCCGCTAATACCGAACGTAGACGCATCGTCAGTCTCGGTGCTCATATCTCCGGCTACGATCAACGGTCTCAAAAGCGTTGGACTGGCACGCACAACCACCGCGTCGATGGTCGAGCACAGCCTACTCTGGTGACAACTGCCACGGATTGTTGTCACTATTTACCGTCGATCGCCAGAAACGGGGCCAGCGATCGGCGGTAATTGAATACAACAGTCCGTCTGACACGACTTTCACGCCGCTGTTCAGCGATCGATCGAAATATTCAGTAGCGACTATAGGTGCTGACCGGCAACTACCGGCGTGGAGTACGATCTGCTTGGCTGGCCGCCCGATGGCCCGAAACTACGCCTCGATTACAAACGGTTCAGCTACGCCGGCAAGTTCGTCATGACGAACACCGGGAAAGCCGTCGCTCGAGACGACGGCACGATCGTTGCCGCCGTCGCGTTCAACGAGGATCGCACCGACGCGGGAACGCTGTGGCTGCGTTACGTCACCGTCGACCACGAGCGCCGTGGCGAGGGCATCGGCCCGGCGCTACTGCGCCACGTTCGTGATCGCGCCGTAGAGCGCGGCTACGATCGGCTTCGAATCGCCGTCAACAACCCGTTTGCCTACGAGGCGCTGTATCGGGCCGGCTTCGGCTACACGGGGGAGACGACAGGCATCGCCGAACTGGTGCTCGAGTATCCGACTGCTGCTATCGAGAATCCTCGAGAACGCTATCAGGCCGGCCTCGAGCAGTTTCGCGAGCGCGATCTCTCCGAGGATGAAGACGGGTTTCTCGAGTCGCGACGCGACAGCGAGCCGCCTGAATCCGAGTCTTAACAGGCACTCAAGCATCGAAAGGGAACGCTCAGCGACAAGGACAGGTGAAGCAATCAACGCTACAGCAACCAAAATCTCCGTTAACTTTTGCAGGCTAAGTCCCCGTCCTCAAGGAGCAACGCAGCGAACACTGTGAGCGAGTAGCGCAGTAGGGCGGGGATACAGCCGTACGCTATTCCGATACAACCACAGAAACGCAACACAGCATAATACTTTTAGTTTTGGTTACCCAATATAGGAACGAACCCAATGGAATACGACCTCGACACAGGAGCGCACTCCGTGTACTCCCTGCACTACCACCTTGTTCTCGTCGTGAAATACCGACAGAACGTGTTCACAGCGGAACGAACGGAGTTCCTTCACGAGGTCGCCAACGGGTTTGCAGACAACTACGGCGTCGAAATCAAAAATCTCGAAGCCGACGAAGACCACGTCCACATCGTTTTCAAGGCTGAACCCACCACAGACCTCGCCAAGTTCGTCAACGTCCTCAAAGGAGCATCAGCCCGACGCATCCGCAACGAGTACGAAGACGAACTGGACGACAAACTGTGGGGTGACCAATTCTGGTCGAACTCGTACTGTCTCATCAGTACGGGACAGGTCTCGCTGGATGTACTGAAAGAATACGTCGAGAACCAACGCTCGGCAGGTGATGACGAATGATGCTGGATGCAGAGAAGACTATCGTTGCCAAGATACGCACCGACGAGCTAACTCAGACGAAGCAAGAGGCACTCGACTACGAGTTCAGCGAGTTCCAAGCCTACATCCGAGGCGATGACGACGCCGACCTGTACTCCGCCACGAAGCAAGCTGCCGATGCGTACATCGACACAGAGAACCTGCGAGACGACCACGAGTACCCATGGTTCATCCGCAATGACGTGTTCGATGTTGAGCAGCACGACACCAAGTTAGCGGACTGGTGGATGAAGATTCCAGTTTCGCAGGTGTACGGCGGAGTCAACGTTCCAATCAATCCGCACGAATCGATTCCTGACGACGCTAAAGTGAAAGACTCGAAAATTGTCAAGGAAGATGGCGAGTACTACGCTCACCTCTCGATAAAACAGAACGTCGAGTTGAAGGATGAGTATGATGGTGTTCTCGCTGTGGATTTAGGCTCTCGATGGGTTGCAGTGTCGGTGGCACTGCCCTCTCGGGACACCACGTTCTACGGCGAAGAGATTCGGCAACTACGCCGACACCATCAGGAACTCCGCACTCGACTCCAAGAGAAGGGAGCATACGAGACGCTCGTGTCCGCAAAGGATAGCGAGTGGCGTGCGATTGATGACCGACTCCACAAGATTAGCCGACAGATTGTTGAGGACGCTAAGGGGCGGAATGCTCTCATCGTCATCGGGAATCTCGAAGGTATTCAGAATCAGGATATGGGGTCGGAGATGAACCGTCGGTTGCACTCGATGCCTCACTACACGCTAACTCAGTACATCAAGTACAAGGCACGATTCGCTGGAATTGGCGTGAAGATTGTAGACGAGTACAATACCAGTCAGACGTGCTGGCGGTGTGGTGAGAAAGAGAATACGGAGCGAGTCGGTCAGGGTCGGCATCTTTGCGATGAGTGTGGATTGGACGATAACGCTGACAAGAACGGTGCGACGAATATTGGAAAGAAAGGACTGGGTAAGGACATTCAGAGCCCGCTATCCAGTCTCGGGGGCGTGTATGAACCGTCCCTTGAACTGGGCGACGATGACGAGACCGCTGCACAGGTTCGTGTACGTCTCAGAGTTGACTCAGAAACCCCATCCTCAACAAGCGAGTCCGCAGGACGAGCGAAGTAGGGTGGGGTAGTTCATGAACGACGAATAAGTGCCATCAGCACACCCCAGTAACACGTTCACTGGACCCGCGATCACCGACAACCGACATGGTTACAAGCGAAGTGACATGCTCTCACGACTTCAGAGCGGGGAGGATGTCCATCGATCAGCCATCGACATCCGGCGTGGAGCCGGGTCTGACCCTCACCGCGGCTCGAAGACGTGGACCGGCCAGTCGGTCTCGTAGTCGAGCGCGACCTCCCGCTCTGCGGCCGTCGGCTCGTTCACCGTGAGTTCGACCGGGTCACCGATGGCGACGTCGGCGTAGTCGGCAGCCACGCGCCCAAGGAGGCGGCCACCGTCCGCGAGTTCCACGACGGCGACCGTGTAGGGCGCGTCAGCCGCAAACGCCGGCGGCGGCGTGTGTACCTCCGTGTACGAGAAGACCTGGCCCTCGCGCGACTGAGGTTCGACGTCGACGTCGCGACTGCCGCAGGCGTAGCAGGCCGGCCGCGGCGGCAACAGTACCTGTCCACAGTCCGCACAGACCCCGCCTAGGAGTTCGCCGTCCGCGAGGGCGTCGAAGAAGCCCGGAAGTGTCCGCGGGTCGGTCGCATCGAGGCCACCGTCAGTCATGGTGCCTCCGCCGTCGTGAGCACGTGGCCGACGGTGACAGCGTCCGCGACGCCCCCTTCGTTGAGCAACAAGGCCGTCTCGGCCCCTTCGACCGCGCGGTCGCCTGCGGCCCCCGTGAGCTGTTCGTAGGCTTCGAGTGCCTGCAATAGCCCGGTCGCGCCGATGGGGTGGCCGCGGGCCTTCAGTCCGCCGCTCGGACTTAATTGTACGTCCGTCCAGCCGTCTGCCCGCTCTGCTGGTGCCTGATAGCTCTGATAGCCCGTCCCCGCGGGGGCGAAGCCGGCGGCCTCCGCGAGCAGCGCCTCGCAGACGGTGAAGGCGTCGTGGACTTCCGCGATATCGACGGCCGAGGCGTCGATGCCTGCTTCCTCGTAGGCCGTTTCGGCGGCGATGCGAGCGCCCGCGATGTCGGTCATGTCTCGCTCGGCGACCGCGATGTTGTTCGCGGAGGCCCCGCTTCCCGCGACGCGCACTTGCGGACGGTCGAGATCGGCCGCTAGCTCGGCGGTCGTCACGAGGACAGCCGCGGCGCCGTCCCCGACCGGCGCACAGTCGTAGAGCTTCAGCGGCGGGGCGATGGGGTCAGATTCCAGGACTGTCGCCACGTCGATCTCCTTCGGAAACTGCGCCCGGGGGTTGCGAGCGGCGTTGGCGTGGTTCTTCACTGCGATCTCGGCAAGGTCGCGTTCCGTGGCGTCCGTCTCGTGGAGGTAGCGCTTGGCAAGCAGTGCGTACTGGCTGGGCGCGGTGATGCCGGAGCGCTGCTCGATGGCACGGTCGAACGCCGCCGACAGCGCGTCCGTCGCGCCGCTGGTGCCCGCGGAAGTCATCTTCTCGACGCCGCACGCGAGCACGGCCTCGTGTTCTCCGTTGCGGACGTCCTTGACCGCGTGGCGCAACGCGAGTGCGCCCGCGGCGGCACACCCCTCAACCCGCTCGGCGGGGACGTGACGGAGGCCGGCCCACTCGGCCAAAAGCGTCCCGTACATGATCTGGTGTTCGTAGCTCTCTGACTGGTTGCCGACGTACACCGCCTCGACGAGGTCGGCAGGGTCGGGCAGTTCGTCGAACGCCTCCTCGAGGGCGACCGAGAACAGGTCGCGACCCGGGAGTTCCGTGCGGCCGAGCGGCGAGGCGCCGACCGCCGCGATGACTGGGTCTGGCATGCGTACCCACCACATTCTCAACGAGCCTTGTTAGCTGTTCGCATTTTTCTGCTGGCTGAACTACCGAGTGATGGACAAGTTAAGCGGCCGAGTAGAAAATCGAATAGAGAAGGTGGTCAAAGCAGGACTGATGACGGGGAGATACCTATCCACTCGCCCTTGGGTTGGCGAGAGGGTTTACGAAGTGCAAGGAGAACGGCCCGAGGCTTGACCTCGGGAATGAACCCGACAACTCGAGAAACAATTCATTAAGTAAATACAAATCTAAACAAAACAGCGAGAGTTCCACGGGTCACCCAACTCGTGGTACTTCACCACGCGAAAATATTGAGGTATCGCACAATACTCTTGTCGGCGTTGGTCAGTGGCCCTGAAGAGCTTCCTGAGTCTTGTCATTAAACTGTTCCAGTTCGTGACGTGCAGCCTCGGGCAGTTCGCCGGAAGGGGATTGTAACGCCGGCTGCTCGTCTGGATCAAGGTCAGGATCACCGACGATCACGCGGCCAACCATCCCCGTAGATTCGTGGGTCTGGTGTCCGCCGTGGTGGCCGCCACCTCGATGACCATGACCAGTGATCGTACAGGCATAGTCGTAGACGCCATCCTCTTGGAAGGTCATCTCGAATATTTCACCTTCCGTGTCGTAGATGTCGCTTGCCCATGGGTTGGTACCATCTGGAACCCGACGGTCAGTGGCTGATGGGAGGATTGAGGCGTTATCTGGATGGTAGGCGACCGTATCGTGGACGCCGCTGTCGAGTATCCACGTCACCGTTCCACCCGATTCGACGTGAACGACGTGTGGGACGAAGTGATGAGCATCGTCGTCTGATTCCATTGTCACTTCGGTGTGTTCTTCCGGATGGCCGAGCGTGTGCTCGACGTCGTGGTCGTGGTCACCGTCCGAGTCATCTCGAGTTGCACTTGTTTCAGCTCCGTCAGTAGTTCCGTTATTTTCGAGCTGATCAGTACCGTTATCCAAACATCCAGCTAGACCAGCGGTAAGTGTGCTGCCGGTGAGTGCGAGCGTGTGCCGTCGAGTGAGTGTGTGGTCAGACATCTGGATTTACCTCGTATCGCGCAGCGTGCGGCGACGTTCTTCGAACTCTTCCTCGTTGATTTCTCCTCGTGCGTAGCGTTCGCGGAGTTCTGCGAGCGCTCGATCGGGTTGTTCACCGTCCTGGGACTGGTCGCTCCCATTGACCGCGGAGACGACGAGGACGATGAGTCCAACGAGCAACAACAGCCAGAGGAAGCCCCAACCGCCGAACATCCCCCAGCCCCAGCCATCGTTCATCATCCCACCGTATCCATTCGTTCCTTGCTGTGCAGCAACGCTCCCGGTAGCAGTGACAAGGAGCGTAACTCCTCCGAGGAGGGTGTTGCGTCCGATCTTGCCGACCGATTTTGGTAATTGCGTCATTGTTCGATCACAGTAGATGGTACGGTCTTGTATAGTGTAAGCACTATCGCACAATCCATGGGTCGCCGTTTGTGGAAAAGGCTTATATAGTACAAGCATCAGCAGAAGTTCTCACCCTGTGAACTACTCCGCCCTACTCGCCTGCTAACGCAGGCTCTTTGAGGACGGAGCTTCCTGCTTCGACGACGCGACTTGCAGATACTGACCGTGGATCCACAGTGGCCGCAGTCTCCACAGGCGTTGTATCCCCTCCTTGCTCGCTCACTTCGCTCGCTCCCTGAGGAAGGGTGCCTAGCGCCCTATTTTTCAGCCAAACTCGCGACGCAGAGTACCTGGTGTAGCGTTCTGAAGGACACAGTTTTTCACAGTGGGTGCAGTTCGTGCTATCACATGGTCGAGCCAGAGTCCGAACAGGTGCTTGATCTCTTAGCAGACGACTACGCACGTGAGATTCTGGCCTACTTGAGTAAACAGCCGATGTTAGTCGAGGAACTCGGAGAGAAATGTGACGGATCCAAATCGACGATTTATGACCGGGTCGATCAACTCCAATCAGTTGGACTGGTGAGTGAAAATCTCCAGATCGATCCACAGGGACATCATCGGAAGCAATACGAAACGATACTCAACGCGGTCCTCGTCACTTTCGCCGACGGACAGTACGAAATCCAATTAGAGATTGAAGAAGACACCCCAGATCGATTTGCCAGAATGTGGGGGAACATTCGGGGTGAGTAAGCATGCATACAGAACTCATCATCGCCAAACTCGTCGTTGTAGTGCTCGGATTCCTGATCGCTTTTCAAGCATATCGAAGCTATCGTCGTGGTAACGGGCAACCGATGTTGTACGTTGCGGTCGGATTCGTGTTCATCAGTCTGGGATCCGTGATCGAAGGGATCCTGTTCGAATTGCAGGTGATGTCAATTTATCAAGCGGGTGCTATCCAAACAGGAATCGTCGCAATTGGGATGCTGTTTGTATTGTACTCGCTACACGGAGGGTCGATGCGATACAAAGTCGCTCTCCGGGAAGAGAAGTGACGATAATACCATGATGGAGTTCACACACCTGTAGTGGGCGGTACGTTCACGAGTAAATATGTGTAAGAAAAGGGATTTCAACAAGGTCCCACATTCGGAATAATCAAATTTTCGAGTTTCCGCGATATTATATTCGCTGAACTTCTCTTGAACCATAACTGCTGGCGAATCAAAAGTCTGTGTACAAAGACTCACGCCAACACCATTAAGCCTCTTCCGGGAGTAATGTACGAGATGGGATACACTATACAGAAATCGGTGGCTGGTGACTTCGGCGAAGCCGTTGATACAACGATTGCTGTCCTTGAAGACGAGGGATTCGGCGTACTCTGCGATATCGATGTGCAGGCGACCCTCAAAAAGAAGCTTGGTGAGGAATTCCGGCAATACAGGATTCTCGGTGCTTGTAACCCGGGACTCGCGCACGAGGGATTGACCGACGAGATTGAACTCGGCGCACTTCTCCCGTGTAACGTCATCGTCTACGAAACTGACGAGGGAAGTATCGTAGTGAGTGCGGTTGATCCCCACCAACTTGTCGGTATCGCCGACAATGAGGCGCTCGATTCTATCGCAACCGAGGTTCACGATAGATTCGAACGAGTCCTTTCAACTGTCGATGACGAACTCGAATCCGCGTCAGAGGTCTGAGTACCGATGTCGTCCTCGAACCCGCTCGATACTACTACGCTGATCCTTGACGTGGTGTACGCCCACATCTGCACCTGACGTGTGTCGGCATGATAAAGAACTAATTTCGTTCTTCCAGACTCTGGTACTTCTCGATGCTGCCATTGCGTTTTTCAACGACGCCACGCAGGCCCCGTCCTCAGAGCGCCGAAGGCGCTCAGTGTAGTTTCAACCGTGAATGTCATACTGCCTCGCCCTACGTTCAAAATACTAAATTCAATTCACCTTCTTGAGCCTCTTGCAAGATACACAGCGCGAATGTGTCACGAGCCGAGGGCCAATCAGGTGACTGTTCGAAACTTCGTTATCGTTCTTCGAGATGGATTTTGTCCGGTAGCCAAGGATAGCCTCATTTCATCAGGTTTCTCAATAGCAATCATATCGAAAGGAACTCATTTTATTTTTGCTTGACATGATGCGAAAGCCCGAAATCACACTGTTCTGAACAGTAGATAACCCGTGAATTTAATGTGGAGAGTCACGTACAAACACTTCATGTACGACTTGACTGGCTTCCAGCGTGATCTTCTGTATGTAACTGCGGGACTGGACGAACCCCACGGACTCGCGATCAAAGAGGACCTCGAGGACTACTATGAGTCGGAAATTCACCCTGGACGACTCTACCCCAACCTCGATACCATCGTCGACAAAGGGCTGATCGAGAAAGGGACCAAAGATCAGCGAACCAATTTCTACACCGTCACTCGTCGGGGACGCCGTGAAATCGAAGACCGACGCAACTGGGAGGACCAGTACGTCGAAGACATCCTTTGATCCGACGAGGACGATTTAGTAGCACAACCCGACGAGAGACACAGTTCTCTCGAACTGTCTGCTGCTTGAGCCGCTGCTCGCGGACTGGATCGCATCGTCGCAAAATCATATCAAAACACGTATCACTCTGTGTTGTCAGATATACCGTGTGACTGACGGCTCCCAAAATAATGGACGATCGACAGAGATCTAGCAGCTATGATGGGTTGTTCGACTCGCTTTCACTCCAATCGACCGAAGTGACGCTTTTTGAGGAACTGGTCGCAAACACATCGGACGGGCTTCTCACGATCGACGAGCAGAGCACGATCGTGTTTGCCAACCCAGCAATAGAGACTATCTTGGGGTATGATCCATCCGAACTTATCGGCCAATCAAAATTAATGCTGATCCCAGAGCGGCTCCGCGAGGCACACGAACGCGGACTCGAGGCATACATTCAGACGGGAGAGAAACACATCGACTGGAATGGGATTGAACTGCCCGCCTTACACAAGGAGGGCCACGAAGTCCCAGTCCAGATCTCGCTGCAAGAACACTCCTATGACGGTCAGCGGCTGTTCACCGGCATCTTTCGTGATCTGACCGAACAGAAGACGAGACAGCGGCGATTCGAGGCGGTTTTCAATAATACGTATCAGTTCACTGGTCTCGTCGACTGTGATGGAACGGTTCTCGAAGCGAACGAAGCAGCACTGTCGTTTGCCGACCTCGAGCGCACTGACGTCGTCGGCAAGCCACTCTGGGAGACGTACTGGTTTCAACTGAACGATGGGGCAGCACGAACTGCCCGTACCGCTGTCGAAGATGCGAAAGACGGGAAGTTCTTTCGCGAAGAACTCCGGCTACAGGGATCCAACCGAACAGCGATCATCGACTTTTCGGTCCGTCCGATAACCGATTCGGACGGTGAGACACAGTTGCTGGTTCCTGAGGGCAGAGAAATTACCGAGTTGAAACTTCGTAGACAGCATTTCGAACTGCTCCATCGACTGCTCAGACACAACCTGCGAAACGATCTCAACGTGATCAACGGATCCGCAGAACTGCTAGCCAAAGAGCTCACGGATGACGAACTCGAGGCGTATGCGACTGGGATCGCCGAGACGTCGTCCAGACTGATTCGGTTGAACGAGACTGCAAAAGAACTCGCGACAATCACGCTCAACAACGACTACTCGCGGACGGATATCGTCGTACAGGACGTCCTCGAGGAAACCGTCGCTCAACTCCAGACCCAGTATCCTGAGAGTTCGATCGTGATCGATATTCCAACGGATATCGTTGTTCCTGCAGATGCTCGACTCCAGACTGCTTTCAGAGAACTTCTCGAGAACGCGATCGTTCACGTGGATACCCCAGAGCCGTCGGTCGAGGTGAGTCTCGTTCACTCAGATGCGGATGATACCATCGGTATCGCCATCATCGATTCGTGTCCAGCAATTCCGGAGACAGAGCAGGCCGGAATGTTTAATGAAGATCCGATTACGCCACTCAAACACGGCAGTGGGATGGGACTCTGGCTTGCTAGACTCATCATCGAAGATTACGGTGGGTATCTGGACTACGAGCGATGCGACGACGACCGCGGAAATTGCATCATCGTTTATTTGCCCACGATTGCTAATTTCTGAGAGTGAATCAGCTCACGATCCCTCTTACTTTCGCCGAGACATACTCGCTCGCGATGACCGTAAACAAAATCGCGAGCAAGATAACGGAGACCGACCGCCACTCGTAGAAGTTCATGAGCGCGGTGAGCTCGAGACCAATCCCACCCGCGCCGACGAAGCCGAGGACAGTCGACGAGCGGATATTAATGTCCCAGCGGTGGGTCGTGATCCCGACGAAAAGCGGCATCACCTGAGGTGCAACGCCGTAGAGCAGCCGTTGGCGACCGTTGGCACCAGCGGATTCGAGGGCACGGACCTGACCGGGATCGATCTCTTCGATGGCCTCCGAAAGGAGTTTGCCGATGAAGCCGATCGACCGAATGGCGACGGCCAGGACGCCGGCGAACGCGCCGGGGCCGAACAAGATGACGAAGATGATCGCCCAGATGATCGTACTCACCGTTCGCGTGATCGTGATGATCATCCGGCCGATCGCGTAGGTGAGCCGGTTGGGTGTCGTATTGCTCGCTGCGAGGTAGGCGATCGGGACCGAGAGAAGTGCCGAAAGCCCGGTGCCGAGGATCGCGATGTTGATCGTCTCGATCATGGGGCTGATGATCTCTCCTGTGTAGCCGTAGTCCGGCGGGTACATCCTGGTGAGCAAGTCACTCACGGCGCTGACGGAACTCGCCAGGTAGCCGTAGTTGACCCCGAGCATCTGCCAGGCGTAGACGACGATCGGAATCGTAAGGAGGACACCGGCAAAGCGCAACAGCCGGGTTCGGGTGTCGTAGCGTTGCCAGCGCTCGTACTCTTCGGCGGTTGGTTCGAACATCAGCGGATCCGCCTCCGTATCATCGCACTGGCGACCTCACCGGCGAGAACGATCGCGACGATGACGATGAGGATCGCGACGGCGAAATCGTACTGGTAGCGGTCGAACGCGTTGAGCAGGGTGAAGCCAATCCCACCGGCACCGACGATGCCGATGATCGTACTCGAGCGAACGTTGATATCCCAGCGGTATATCGCGAGCCCGATCATCCGCGGTAAGGCCTGTGGGACGGCACCGTAGAGAATTACCTGAAGTTTGTTCGCGCCCGCGGTCTCGATCGCCCGGAGTTGCCCCATGTCAATGTTCTCGAGGTCGTCAGCGAGAATCTTCGCGTAGAAGCCGACCGTCGCGAACGAAAGCGTGAGCGCACCAGCGAACGGACCAAAGCCGACGGCGACGACGAAGATGATCCCAATGATGAGGCTGTGAAACGACCGCGAGATCATGATCAGGCTCCGGGCGAAATAGTAGACCGGCCACGGCGCGAGATTTCTTGCGGCCATGAACGCCACGGGGAGGCTGGCCGCGACGCCGAGAATCGTCGCTACAACCGCCATTGCGAGCGTTTCGCCGATACCCTCTCTGATGAGTTCGCGTTCACGTTCGCCGAAATCCGGCGGCCACATCGACTCGAGGAACTCGGCGGTCGCGCCCAGCCCCTGGATGAACCGCTCCGGCGAGATGCGAATCGCCCATGCACTCCAGAGGACGAACCCGACGAGGAGAATGTACGTCAGGTACTTCACCCGGTAGCTGGGGAACACGGTCGGGCGACGCCAGACGATGTACTCCGTGTCGTCGGTCTGCCGGAACCGGTCCACGAGCGCCCGAACCACGGTTACTCGAGCCCCCGCTGGATCTTCTGTCCCTCGATGGTCGGTTGCTCGTCGGCATCTCGAGATTCGTCGGACTGGTTCGCGTCGGAAGTGTGATCTCGAGAGTCCCCGTTCCGATAGATTCGGTCTTTGGCAGACTCGTCGAGTACCTCTGGTGGTCCATCGAAGACGATCTCACCATCGGTGAGACCGATGATACGGTCTGCGTACTCGAGTGCGAGATCGACTTCGTGGATGTTAATCAAAATGGGGATATCTTCCTCGGCAGCGATCTCGGTCAACAGTTCCATTACGGCGTGAGACGTTTCCGGATCGAGGCTGCTCGTCGGTTCGTCGGCGAGCATGATCTTCGGCCGTTGGATTACCGCTCGTGCGATCCCCACGCGCTGGCGCTGGCCACCAGATAACTCGTCAGCGCGGTCGCGTTCGTGTCCGCCGAGACCGACTCGCTCCAGAGTTTCGCGTGCGAATTCGATGTCTTCGGAGGGGAACTTCCGGCGGAATGCGTTCCAAGTACTCAGATAGCCCAGTCGCCCCGAGAGCACGTTTTCCATGACAGTGAGTCGCTCGACGAGATTGTACTCTTGGAAGATCATCGCGATGTCCCGGCGGGCCCGACGGAGCTGTCGCTTCGAGAGAGTAGTCACCTCAAGGTCGTCGATGTGGATCTCTCCTGCAGTGGGTTCGGTGAGTCGGTTGACACAGTTGATGAGTGTGCTCTTTCCGGCACCGCTTGGGCCGATTATCGCGACGATCTCGTTTCCGCTCACCTCGAAAGAGACGTCTTTCAGCGCCTCTTCACCGCCCGGATAGGTCTTCGATACGTTTCGTACAGTTAACATTATGTGGGTTATTTAAAGATTGAATTAGTCGTGATCGCCCTCGAGTTCGACTGCTCGAGAGACGAAGCAGGTCCGTGTGTTAGTGATTGTAGACGTTACAGGTCGTCGTACTCTTCACCCAGTGCCTCGTGGACTTGCAAAACCGGGTCGTAGGTCGTGTAGTAATCGACCTCGATGAAGTTGTTGTACCCCAGCTCCTCTTCCATGGCCGTTCCGTGGTAGTCATGATCAAGCAGCGCTTTCGTGATCCCGTCGACGATCTCGGGTTTGAGATTGTAGATGTGCGCCATCGGACCACGTGGCATCACCGGACCCATGTAGATCACTTTGTAGTCTTCAGGATCGATCTGCCCTTGTTCGACCATGTTCGCAAACGTCGGACCGCCACAGGGGCCAACTTCGTAGTCGCCTTGACCAATGCCTCTGACAGAGGTGTCGTGACCGCCAGAGAAGTCGACGTCATAGTCCTCCTCGGCGACGAGTCCGGCGTCGTCCTCGATGAACACACGGGGCTCGAGGTTGCCCGAACCAGAGCCCGGGTCGGCGTGCGTTACCTCGATGCCCTCGAGGTCGTACACCGTGTTGATATCGTTGTTGTCACGGTGGGTGATCATCCAGAAGGCGTTCCCGTAATAGTCGTCGGCCATGATGTGTGCGATCGGAACCGCACCCGCGAGATTAGCTGCGTATGGCATATTGCCTGCACTCATTCGGCCGAAGTGTAGTCGCTCACTGCGCATCGCTTCGACCATCGCTGCATAGGAGTCGAGCGGGACGTACCTGACCGACCGATCCGTGTACTCCTCGATCTGGTCCATGAGTGGCTCCATCGCCCGCTCTAATGCCGCCGGATCTTCGTCCGGCACGAACGTCATCTCGATCGGATCCGGATCGATGTACTCACTCGAGTCCGACACTTCCCAGAGTTCACCGCCGTACCGTGGCTCGTCCCGCGGGTCCTCGAGTGGCCCTAGGAGACCCTCTTTGTCGGCCTGGTAGTTCCCCATCTCGTACATCTTCTCTGCGGGCTGGGGAAACATCTCGACGTAATCGGCACCGTCGCCTGGGACCAGGTCAGGGTTAAAATCCGGAAAATCGTTGGTTCCAGAGCCACCGCTGCCTCCAGAACCGTTGCCGTCGTCACCACCGAGACAGCCGGCCAACCCAGCGATCCCTGCCGCACCAGTCGCAAGAAGATACTTTCGTCGTGAACCTTTCCACCCTGACGGGTCAGTGGATGTCATCAACCGAAACGTGGAATTGGACATATAAGCAGATTACTATGAGTAATATATTACGAGTGGTATAAATAAATTCACATCTATTCAGCCGAGTACGGTGGATATTGAGAACGTCCCTCATACTAACGCACATGTATATCTATAGGCGTTGTCGGCATTCACTCTCGGGGTCAAGCCCCGATACACTCTGTCTTGAACGTCTGTAAATCGCTGTTCTCGGCTCACGTTCACCCGTGAAAACGCAGTCTCTTCCGGATGGGCGATAACCGTCAGATCGGCACGTGTACGGACCGCTTCGGTCCCGCCGACGTGGTCCCGTAGTGGTAAATTAGGGTCACCAGTCAGATGTCCTCGAGTCCCCAGCCCAGATCCGAGAGGTGGACCTCGAGGGCATCGGTGAACCCCTCGGGGCCGACGTCGATCAGGACGAGGCCACATTCCGTCTCGACGGATGTGAACGCAATTGCACCTCGAAGTCGCCGTACTCGACGGTGACGGCAGGGCGTGAACGTATCCGGATTCTCCCATATCGGGTGGTTCGCTCGGACGGCCCAACGCGTTCGATATCGAGCCTCGGAACTGCATTGGCCTGCGCCTGCAAGTGGTAGCACTATTACCCATATCGCCGTTCGTGACAACCGCATGACTGAAAATGGCGTGAGTCGACGGCGAATTATACAGATCGGCGGCGGCGGCCTCGTGGTGGTCAGTGGCATCGGAGGTACTACGGCCGCCTCGAGTGATCACGAAACGAACGACCAGCCGACTGACACCGGCTTCCGGACTCGAGTTGCACACCTCTCACCCGACGCGCCCAACATCGACATCTACGTCGACGGAGAGCGGGTCCGCGAGGGCATCCCGTACGGGACGGTCACCGACTACCGCGACCTCGAGCCTGGCACGTACACGATTCAGGTCGTTCCCGCCGGTGAAGACCCGGCCGAAGCAGTGCTCGAGGAGACCGTCGAGGCCGGCGACGAGGACCCCACCGTCGACGGACTCCTCGCAGTGATCGGCGAAGTGGCCGCCGAAAACCAGCCCCTCGAGGCGCTGTTTCTCGACGACGATAACAGCCCGGTCGATCCGGGTACCGCTCGCGTTCGCGTCCTCCACGCCTCACCCGACGCGCCAGCGGTGGACGTCGTTGCCGGTGAAAACGGGGACGCGCTGTTCGAGAACGTCGCCTTCGGCGAATCCGGCTACACCGAAGTCCCAGAAGGCGAGTATACGCTCGAAATTTATCCTGCGGGTGATCGAGAGGCCAGCGCCTTCGAAATCGACGTTTCCCTCTCTGGAGGGACCGTCTACTCCGCGTTCGCGATTGGCTACCTCGAGACGGAGGGAGCACCCGCCGATGAACCGTTCGAGATACTCCTCACGGAGGATGCTCTCCCAGACGAAGCGGACGTCGAGCCGGACGAAGAGGAGCCGAAAGAAGACGAACCCGAGAAAGAGCCTGAAGAGGATCCGAAAGAAGACGAACCCGAGAAAGAGCCTGAGAAGGAGCCGAAAGAAGACGAACCCGAGAAAGAGCCTGAGAAGGAGCCGAAAGAAGACGAACCCGAGAAAGAGCCTGAGAAGGAGCCGAAAGAAGACGAACCCAAGAAAGAGCCCGAGAAGGAGCCGAAAGAAGACGAACCCGAGAAAGAGCCCGAGAAGGAGCCGAAAGAAGACGAACCCAAGAAAGAGCCTGAGAAGAAGTACGAGGACGAGAAAGCTAAGTGATACCGCCGGCTTCCCGTCGTGAACGGTGTACTCGTTCATTTCGGCCTTCAGCGACAGTGTTGGCCAGAAATAGCAACAACCTCTTTCGCAAAAGCGGGGTATAATGTCGGTGGAAAGTATATTCGATCGGAGGTTGCATGAGTACAGTCGACATACGAACCGTGGCGTTCCGACCGCCGCCAGTCACAGCCGTGAGTCGACAATCTCGAGCGTCGACGGACCGGCTGCGATCACGCGTGTAATCCTCGAACGATGAACTTCCTGGTAATTCTACCCCTGGTATTCGTCATGATCGGCGGGCCGCAAATCCTCAGCGCCATCTTTCTGGCCACGAGCGAGGACTGGCGGCGGAACTCGGCCGCGTTCGTGTTCGGTGCCTCCCTCTCGATCAGCCTCGTCGTCACGCTCGCGTATTATCTCGGCAGTGGCGTTCGTCAGGGCGGGTCGAACCGGACGCTCCAGTTGCTCGTGCTCGTCGTTCTCCTCGCCGCGATGGTGAACGTCTACCTGAAGCGTGAGCAATCGGAGCCACCGACGTGGATGGGCAAACTCGAGACCGCGAATCCGAAGTTCTCGTTTCAACTCGGATTCCTGTTGATGGGGTTCTTTCCGACCGACATTCTCACGTCGATCACCGTCGGGACCTACCTCGCGAGTCACGGCGATCCGCTGTGGTACGCGACCGGTTTTGTCTTGCTGACGCTACTATTCCTAGCCATTCCATCACTTTCCTTGGTTATGATAGGCGACCGTGCGGAGACGCTCCTTCCGAAGGTTCGCACGTGGATGAACACAAATTCGTGGATCGTCAGCGAAATCGTGATCCTCATCTTCGTCGCGATCACCATCAACAACATCGTCGGGTGATCCCCTATCGCTGCGTACAGCGTGGCGTCAGAGATGTCACGAGCAAACGGTGCTTCGAGTACTGTGTACAGATAGCGACCGTCGCGGTCAGCACTGCTACGGTCTGTTGTGATTCGTTACCGTTTCAGGGCGAGGAAACTCACGCTAGCCCCCGGAAACCTACTTCACGACTTTCGTGGGGAGTTGGAGTGGAAGATGCCGCGAAGATCACACGCAAATAGACAGGAGCGAAGTAATACGAATCGTCGACGGTTTTTGAGAGCGGCCGGCGGAGCAAGCGTCGTCGGCCTCGCAGGCTGTCTGGGTGGCGAGTCAACGGTAACCGCCACCGCTTCAGAGGCGAATAATGACACCGACGGACACGATAAGGGGGACGAGACACCGACGGACACGATCACGCTCGGCGGCTCGATGAGCCTCTCCGGCGACCTTTCTGACCTGGGTCGGCTCTACGCGGAGGCGTACGAACTGACCGTCGATCGCATCAACGACGCCGGCGGCGTCGAAGCAGGCGATGGAACCACCTACGAGCTAGAGCTAGTCCTGCGAGACGACGAGAGCGATCCCTCGAGGAGCGAAGCTATCTACCAGGACTTCGTCGACCAAGCGGGGATCGACTACTTGATGGGGCCATACTCGAGCGGAATTACGCTGCCGGCCAGTGACGTCGCGGCGAGCGCCGAGCGGCCGATGGTCGCGGGTGGCGGCGCCAGCAGCCAGATATTCGAGCGCGACAACGAGTGGATTTTTAGCCTGTTACCGACCGCCGACACGTACGCCACCACGAGCATCGAGATGGCGATGGCGCAGCCGGATCCACCGTCATCGGCGGCGATCCTGGCCAAAGCGGATCCGTTCAATCAGGACGTTGTGGAGGGCGTGCGCCGAACCCTGGGGTCGGCTGGAGTCGACGTCGTCGTCGACGAGACGATCCCTGATGAGACGACCGACCTCTCGACGTACCTCGCGCTCGTCGAGGATGCCAATGCGGACGTACTCCTCTTGTCCGGCTATCAGGACGACGCGGTGATCGCGGCCGAGCAACTGGCGAGCGAGAACGTGGACGTCGACATGGCGTGGGCGCCCGGCGGCAACCTCACTGACTCGTTCAGGGAACAGACCGGAGAGAACGGCGACTACTGGTACGGTCCGTCGCCGTGGGCGACTACCGTCGACTCCACCGACGACGTTTTTGAATCGACGAGCGAGTTTATTTCGGCCATCGAGAGCGAGTATGGGTACGAACCCACTTACCACAGCGCGGCCGCTAGCGCCGTCATCCAGACGCTTCAGCGTTCGTTCATGGCCGTCGACGAGGTGACGCCAGAGACCGTTCGCGACGCCATCCGCGAGACTCAGTTCGAGAGCCTCTACGGCCCCGTTCAGTTCGACGAGGACGGCACCATCCCGCGAGAGATGGTCGTCTACCAGTGGCAGCCGGACACAGGCAGGCAGCTCGTGTGGCCGGAGGAGATCAGCGAAGCCGACCCTATCTACCCGTCGCCGACCTGGGATGAGCGATAGGACGTACCAGTGACAGATATCCAGATCTTTTTTGCAGTCGGGATCACACTCGTCGCACCCCTTCTCCTCGGAGAACTGGTCGAGCGTGCCGGAGAACCCGTAATCCTCGGCGAGATCCTCACGGGTGTCGCCCTCGGAGCGTACGTCCTCGAAATCGTCGATCCCGAGGGATCGTTCACCCTGCTGGCAGCTATCGGTTCGGTGCTGCTGTTGTTTGACGCCGGCTACGAGGAAATCGACGTCCCTGCAACTCTCGGCCGGCGCTCGTGAGCGAATATTCCACCCGAACTGGTTTCGTCTCGAGAACGAGTTGCTCGACGATTCCCTGTTCCCCGAGATTGGTTAGCGACTCGGAAAGCACCTTTCGCGAGATGCCGCCGATCCGCGCCTTGAGGTCGCCGAACCCTTGCAGTCCGGCGTCCAGTAACTGGTAGACGATTGTCGAATGCCACTTCCGTCCGAGGACGTTCGATGCCGTGACCAGCTGGTTGTTGCCCTCTACGAGTTCCTGAGACCGCTCTTTTGCCGTCGGCATCGCTGGTAATCAGCGTAGCCTGTCTGGCTTACGTGATCAGTTCGCACGTGTAGTGAGCGGTAGCTTCACTGAAAGAGCATCTGAAAATAGGGTTTGGAGGGAGCCACTCCGTTTAACTTGTTAGTGAAGTACCGCGGGGGCAAGCCCCGCGGCTTCACCGTTTTGACCGCACGTCCCAAAACGGGCCGCGCCGTCGCAGGCGAATTTAATTCCCCTCGACCTTCCCGAAATGGGTCGGTTGGAATTAACACCCGACCGCTCGCTTCGTCCGTGAGGGTCGGCGGCTCCACCCCGCCCGACAACACCCGTCGCACCACGCCAAAGACGCGGGTTTTGAGAGGTGTCGCATTTCCTCGCAACTGCCGGCAGTTGCTTCGGATTACGGTCTTTAACCCACGTCGCAACTGTACTCGTCAATACGGTGAGATGAATCATATAGCTTACGCGATTCACCCTCGGGGTCAAGTGGTTCGAGAATCGGAGATTCTCGTCATCACGGAAATCGGAGATTTCCGTACGACCCCGAGGCACTCTCGCTGCTTTTCGGTAGAAATTCACATCCCGAATCTGTGACGCCCGGCTACATTCTATATAGCGGCATGTGGTTCATCTGATTTGGGCACTACTCTACTACTATCTTGCTTAACTCGTGTGTCCACACCAGACACCCATGTAAGCGATAGTTTTAGGTGACTATCACGAATACTGAAACTCGTGAAAATGGCGGTCTTAGAACACACCAAACCCGGAGGAAACGGCCTTCTCGAGGCGGTGAGCGCATGAGCCACGAGCAAGCGCAGATCAACTGGTCGCGGATGTCTCTCGAGGAACTCCAGCAGTACTGGAACGCCCATGTCGAACTCGATCTCGAGCGAAACGGCGTCGACCTCGAGTCACGGCCAACGTACCGGGAGATCACCGACGCTGGCTACTCGGGGATTGCCTACGCTCTGCGCGAGCACCACGGACTGACACTAACCGAATTTCTTGCTACTGTTGGATACGACGACTGCGAGTCGTCGGACGGCTATTCGTGGGGGATCGACGACGACCCGACGATCGACGCGCTCGAGGCGTTTCTCCGGCGTGTCGAACGCAAGTGGGCACAGTCAACCGCCGACTCGAAACGCTATCGGCTGGCGACATACGTCCGCCTGTACGATACGGTCCACGGAACGGCAGCAATCGTCGACCGCGTTATGGACGGGGGAAACCAGTACGATGAACTCCCGCGTGTTGAAGCTGTTCTCGACGAACTTGACGACGACCTCGAGAGTGATGCCTCGAAACGCCGGTATCTAAGCGACATTCGCCAGTTCTACGATCATCTCGAGAATCGACACGGTGCGAAATTCAACCCGGGAGCGAACGTCGATCACGCCGAAATCTGGGACACTGAGGGTGAAACGGACAATCCAGCGCTCTCGAGCGAGCAGGTCGGTGCGCTCTATGATGCCGCTGAAACGCCCGACGAGCAACTGCTCATCCTTGCACTCTGTGGGTGGGGACTCCGTCGAAGCGAGGTTGCGTCGTTGCATAGCTCCCAACTCGTCCTCGAGGGCGACGATCCCCACATCACGTTCGGCGAGGAACGAAAGAACGGTCCAGGAACGGTTGCGTTGATCTATGGCGTGTCAGTACTCCTCGAGCGAATTGAAACGCTCGAGGAGCGCGACGAGTGGACTGGGTATCTGTTCCCGTCGAAACGCTCCTCGAGCGGCCATATTACGGGTGAAACCGTGCAGGCGCGATTCAAGCGGCTAGCTGATCGCGCTGGCGTCCGCGTGTATGGTGACGAGCCGACGTCGAAGATGGGTCGGCGGTTCTGGTATACAACGTATAATGCAGCAATCGATGAGTTACTCAACAACCTGGGAACGATCGCCGCCGAACAGGGGAGTGCAGATCCATCTGTTGTGCTGAAAAACTACCTTTCAGAGTCCGAACGGCGCAAATACCGGCGTGAATACATGCGCGATCGGCTCGTTGAGGCGTTTGGACAGTAGTTCTCCTCAGGCAGGTGGCTTGCTATTCGTCGTCGAGGAGTGGTCCCGAAGTTCGATCTTCTCGAGTCTCGACGAAGGCATCAGCGATATCTGCAGCAGTGAGCTGCTGTGCTGCGGCTTGGAGCAACGCGTTGTGAAGTTCGCGTTTCTGCACGGCTTCGTAATCGTCACGCCGGAGCATGATTTCGGCTTCGAATAGGAGGCCAGATGCGCCGTCGATCGTATCCCATGTCTCGGGAAGACAGTAAACCGAATGCTGTGTCTGTGTCTTGGCGGTCGGAAACGCTGGCTCCGACTGTATATCGTATGATGCGATATCTTTCTCTGTTGCGGCCTCGGTCTCGTCTGTGCCAGCTGCGTCATCTGCCGGAGAGTCCTCGGTAAGAGTGCCAGCGAGTTCGTCTAGGGCCTCATCACCCGGATCGGCTTCGTCAGATTCGTCGGCGAGATCGTCAAACGGCATTATCGGCTCACCCCACCGTTCTCAACGATCTGAGCGAGTTCTTCATAGCACTTGAGTTGGTCACACTCTGGATCGTAGTCGCGCAGTGGCTTGCGGGCGCGGTGTGCTTTGTCGATACTGGCTCGGTGGCGGATACCTGGGAGGGGGCCATCGTAGTTGCCATCGTCGATCGCTTCCCAATCCGCTGCAGAGAGATGGGCGAAGTTCGGGACAAACGATGCGAGTTCGTCACGGCTGTTGATCGCATACAAGAGGTTCCGGTCACGAGTGCTCTGATCGAGCCGTTCGCTGAGGTCGGTCGGAACGAGCGCAAGCAACTGCAGATCGAAGTACTGCCGCGCTTCCTGTATCAGCCGTTTGTTCGTCTGTGTGATTCCGGATTCCCATCCGCTTTCTGGGCGAAGCGGAACGAGAAGATTCTTCGCCGCGAACAGCGCGTTGTCGTTGATCTTCCCTCTGTTAGCCGGCGTATCGATAACGATGTAGGAGTAGGTGTCACCGAGTAGGGGATCGACGACGTTGCGATTGAGACGTTGACTCGAGGCCATTGCCGATTTCAGATTCGTTTCAACTTCCTCGAGTGCTTCATGAGATGGCAAGAGGTCAAGCTCATCGGTAACCGAGACGACGTGGTCCAACGGATCCTCGCCGTCAAGCAGGACTTGTTGAACGTGGTTGTCGGATTCGTACTGGTCGCGGTAGCCGAGATTGAACGTGGTGTGTCCGTTGTCGTCAAGATCAATGAGGAGAACACGGCCGTTGCGTTCCGCTAGTTCTCGTGCAAGGTTGATTGCGGTGGTCGACTTTCCGAAGCCACCTTTGAGGACGTTGACCGCGACGGCTCGGGGTTCCGTCGCCGAGTCTGGTTTGCTAGTCATAGCTGACTGTTCACGCGGCCATAGTATAAAATGTAGCGGAAAGAAATCATTGTGGGAAGGTTACGACAAGAGAATACGTATGCACATTCTATCATCTCTGAACAGTAACTAAGTGCAGCACGTGAGAGAATGTGAAAGGAGAAGTATTGTCACGGTCTTTAGCGTTGTTGAACGTCATCCGGAGTCGAGATCGCGAAATTTGAGATAGCTAGCTGACGTGCACTCTGGAACACATCTGTTCGTACTCGAGACACCGAGAATCAGAGTGTGGATAATGTACTTACATTCCAGAATGTAAGCAGAGTAGTCCGTACGAATCGCGAGTCGATCGACTGGCTGAACAGCTCACGGAGAATTGCCTCCACAACGATCGAGATGTACTACATGAGTGACCTTCCGTAATGTATCTACATTTGAGAATGTAATATCTTTGCTGCGGAGAGTCGTAACACCGCGACCCAGATTTCGTTGGGGAGCAGTACCAGAATACCTGTGGTGAGAGTAGTACAATTCCAGAAATGATTGAATCTCTACACTGTGGATACATCTGAGAATGTAGGAATAGAAATGTTGGCATAGTAAAATAGCTATGCCGAACAGATCGACGTCAAACAGCGTTATCAAAACGTCGCGACTCAGAGATGGTTGAGCTATGACACTGGTGCATGTAAACGAGGTAGAGACATTCATGACATGAATACATATATCCAAAGTAATCACATCCAAGAATGTGAAAACCGAACAGTATACTGACGAACTGTATTTAAACAGCGGACACAGACTTGTTTCGGAATTCGATCCCGAACACTTGACATGCAGTACTGGAATGCATGTGATAGATGTAGTAAAGTTGGTACATGATAGAAGGGCAGCACTGTACCTACATTCAAGAATGTAAGTGCAAAACGAGCAGTATACTGGCGAGCTACGTCGAACAGCGGATCACAGACTCGTTACGGATTTCGATCCCGAACTACGTGGCAAGCAATACGTGAATGCATGTGCCGGATGCAGAGGGATTAGTGACATGATAGAAGTGTAGCACTGTACTTACATTCAAGAATGTAAGGACAAAACAGGCAGTATACTGGCGAACTGCGTCGAACAGCGGACCATAGACTTGGTGCGGGTTTCGATCCCGAACTGCTTGGCAAGCAATACTCGGATGCATGTGCCGGATGCAGGGAGATTAGTGACATGATAGAAGTGTAGTACAGTATTTACATTCAAGAGTGTAAGAGCAAAACGACCAGTCAAACAGCGGAGCACAGATCTGTTACGCGATTCGGTCTCGAACCATTTGGCATGCAATACTGGGATGCATGTGCCGGATGTAGAGAAGTTAGTGACATGATTGAAGGGAAGCACTGTGGCCACATTCTAGAATGTAGTACTAGATAGAATACAACAATCTGCAATACGAATGGAGAGACGTCACACAGCGAAGCCACGGTATGGCAATCTATCACGTCTGCGCATAGCTTTCGAGCACCATCGTTCACAACAACGGAACCGTTATATCGCTCAGTTAGCAACACCCGCTAATGGATATGCGAGTCGGCGCAACGACACTCGAGGTGGACGCGAGCAACAGCATGTTGAATCACGCGGTGGCCTAAGATGAAAATCGGTGTCGTCGGGGCCGGTATCTCCGGGTTGTCCCTTGTACACTCGCTTGCCGACCGAGACGTCGACGTCGTTGCGTTCGAAGCGCGCCAGGAGCCGGGCGGGATCATGCGGAGTCGACACGTCGACGGACACGTCCTCGAGTTAGGACCCCAGCGGCTTCGACTCACGCCCAAGATCGAATCGATGGTCGACGAGCTCGGCCTCCGTGAGCAGCTTCGAACGGGTGATGACTCCAAACCGCTGTACGTGTATCACGATGGTGAGCTCAGTGTTGTTCCGCTCTCGGTCCGTGAGGCAGTAACGACGGATCTACTCAGCCCGCTTGGCAAGCTTCGGATTCTCAAAGAGCCGCTTACTGGTCCCGCAAAACCAGGCGAAACAGTCGACGAATATCTCGTTCGAAAGTTTGGCCGACAGGCTGCTCGGAGATATCTCGGGCCACTGTACAGCGGCCTGTACGGCACTGATACACGGGATATGCTGATGGAGTACTCGCTCGGTCGGGCACTCGAGAACGCAGGAATCGACGGGAGTGTGCTGCTATGGGTCGGCCGAAAAGTTCTGTCCGGACGCGAGACGCCACCGATCTGTACGTTCCAAGATGGGCTTGGGCAACTGTCCCAGAGGCTGTACGATGCCCATGCTGATACGATCGCTCTCGAGACTGCTGTTAACGACATCCTGGACGTCGATGACGGGTTCGAACTCGTCACCGATGCTGGCGTCGAGCGCGTCGATGAAGTCATCCTGACAACGCCTGCAGAAACGAGCGCGAAGCTGCTTGCATCCGTTGACTCGGATCTCGAGGCGACGCTACAGCGGTTCAACTATAACCCGATCGGAATGGTGTTTCTCGAGTCGGCGTTCGATGGTGACGGGATCGGAACGCTGGTCCCCTCGCATGCAGATTCCCAGATCAGCGGTTTGACCTGGAACGCGAGCTTTCTCGGTCGGGATCGGGTGTTTACCTGCTATATCGATCCCGGAAGCGATCCTCGAATGAACGAGCGATCCGACGACGAGCTTGGAACGCTCGCTGCAACCGAGTTCGAGCGGATTACGGGCTCGCCGGCAACACCAATCGATGTCCATCGGTGGAACCCGGGAATGCCAGCGTACGATCGGTCGTGGACGGCAATGGATGATCTCGAGCTACCATCCGGAGTCCATCTCTGCTCGAATTTTGTTGGTCGGGCTGGAATACCTGGGCGCGTCCGAAACGCAGCCCGACTCGCGGCAGAACTCACCGACGACTGACTGTCAGCCAGCGGTAGTGACCGGACTGCCGGGTTCGAAGTATCTATACCGCTCGCATCGTAACGCCCTCGTATGGAAATCGGCATTGTCTTGTTGAACTTCGGTGAACCGGCCACTCCGGAACGTGAAGAGGTTCTCGAGTATCTAACGCGAATCTTTCACGATAACGCCTCACTCGAAGAGGCAGAGACCGAAGAAGAAGAGTGGGAGCGCTCGCGCGAACTAGCCCAGCGGCGCTTGCCGAGTCTGATGGAAGAGTACGAAGAGATCGGTGGCTCGCCGCTCCAGGAGCAGGCGACTGCACAGGCGGAAGGGCTGTCATCGACGCTGACGGACCGTGGACACGACGTCACCGTCTATCACGCGATGCAGTTTATGGAGCCGTTGATTCCGGACGTTGCCGCGGAACTCGCTGACGAAGAGTTCGACTCGGTCATCGCAGTTCCGATCTACCCGCTGTGTGGCCCATCGACGACAGTCTCCTCGATCGACGCACTCGAGGCATCGATCGACGAGATCGATGGCTACGAGCCGGAGTTTACTGCGATCACTGGCTGGCACAGAGCGCCGATCTACAATCGTCTCAGAGCCGAGGGGATCAGAACGTTCGTTGAGGACGAAGGGATCGACCTGCAGGATCCCGAAACCGTATTTGTCTTCTCCGCACACGGGACGCCGACGAAGTATCTCGAGGAGGGAAGCCGCTACGACAAGTACGTCGAGGAACACGCCGAAACGATCGCCAGTATGATCGGGATCGACGATTACGAAATCGGCTACCAGAACCACACGAACCGTGGGATCGAGTGGACCGAACCGGAAACCGAAGACGTCGTCGAAGGACTCGAGGGCGAAGCCGAGCGCGTCGTCATCGAGCCGATGAGTTTCATGCACGAGCAGTCTGAAACGCTCGTCGAACTCGATATTGATCTCCGAGAGGATGCCGAAGCTGTCGGACTCGAGTTATATCGAGTGCCCGTGCCACACGACGATCCACGGTTCCCGACGCTCCTGTCCGATGTCATCGAACCGTTCCTGTCAGGCTTTGAGCCGTCGTACTACCAGCTTCGCCAGTGTGAGTGTCGCTCCGAACCGGGAACGTACTGTTTCAACGCCGGACTGCCACCCCAGCAGTAACCACGCTCGGGACGTAACCCCGAGTCACTCGACGCCGTTTTCAGCAGAAACTGATCGCCGTGGCTTACTCGACCGTCTTTGCAGCCTCGAAGAACGCTTTGACGTTCTCCGTGGGCGTGTTTCGATCGACGCCGTGGCCGAGATTGAGGATGTGTCCAGTATCGCCGGCGTCGGCGATGATGTCGCGGGTTCGATCCGTGACCGTCTCCGGATCGCCGTACAACAGTGCCGGGTCGAGATTCCCCTGGACCGGCATGTCGCCGAGTTCGTCACGAGCCTGTATCATGTCGACTGTCCAGTCCAATCCGACGACATCGGCACCGCTCTCGGCGAGGAGGTCGAGGTTGCCGCTCAGGTTGCGAGCAAACATGATCGTTGGGAGATCGACCGCGTTGAGGATTTCTTGGTGCAGGGGCAACAGGAACTCCCGGTAGTCTGCCGGCGAGAGGAGTCCAGCGTACGTATCGAACAGTTGAATTACGTCCGCACCTGCCTCTTCTTGATAGGTGACGTACTCGATAAGCACGTCGGTGAACGCCCGGAGGAGGCGTTCGAACGCCGCTGGATGTTCTGCGCGGAGTCGCCGAAGCTCCATGAAAGAACGCGACGATTGGCCCTCACAGACGTATGCTGCGAGGGTGAACGGACCGCCCGCAAAGCCGAGCACTGCCGCCTTCGAACCGAGCTCTGCCGAGAGCCGCTCGATAAGGTCCCCGACGTACCAGAGCTGTTCGCGGACATCTCCGTGGTCGCGCTCCGTATCAGCGGGTGTTTCGACCGGGTTTTCGACGACCGGCCCGACGCCAGACTCGAGATGATAGGAAAAGCCAAGCGGCTCGAGCACCGTAAGGATGTCTGAGTACATAACGATTCCGTCTGGCTGGAAGCGCTCCCAGGGCTGTAGCGAGATTTCCGCAGCGACTTCGGGCGTCGAGATCGCCTCGAGAAACGTGTAGTCCTGCCGTAGTTCACGGTACTCGGGGAGGTATCGCCCGGCCTGTCGCATCATCCATACTGGCGGCCGTTCAGTCTGTTCGCCCCGGGCCGCCGCAAGGAAGAGATCTTTCATACTCAGACGGAGGCGGGGTGGAAGCCTAATAGTTGTGAATCTCCACGCCGATCACCGCTTGTTAGCCCACAATAACGTGGTGTTGACGGTTCGTACGACTGTTCTGGCAACCGTTGATCATGTCGACGACACCATCTGAACGGAAGTGTTTTATGTCGGCTTCCTGGCCACAGGACTGGATTGAAATAAGCACACTGCTTCGACATTCGACGCTAACGAGACAGGGGGACGGAGTTGCCGAAGGTGTCTGATACCAGTCTGTTGACAGTCACTGTGTTCTGATACAATCGTATGGATCTGTGGCGACGTCAAAAATGTTGCACAGTCGATGGTCTCATGCAACCGCTTCGTTCCAGTGCAATCGAGATCGACCTGTCAGTTATCCACGGCTGAAGTCGTGGGCATCCTTCTCGCATCGCTGTGAGACCACCGAGAACTGGGGACTGCAGCCCGTCTCAGTCACCGTGCTCCGAGTCGTACTTGGTGGTGACGTCCTCGAGACGCTGTTCAATCTCGGAGAGTCGGCTGCGCAGGTGCAGGACGTATATTACGAGCGCTGCAAAGATCGAACCGAACGCGACCAACAACAGGTAGTCCATGGGTGATTAATTCGCTTCCGTCGATTTGTACGTTTCTGTCTGTGATCGGTTTTTCAGTTCACTCACTCGAGTCGTGAGCGCGTGGAGGCGGACTCGACTTCCGAGCAAGTAGACGTAGAGCAGCAAGAACGCAACGAGTGAGACGAGCAGGACGGACGCCGAAATCGCTGCTTCAGCATCCGGGTTACCGATCGACGGCGCGTGGAGTCGAGTCGTCCACAGCCGCGTCGACGCATACGAGATTGGGACTGTAATAAACCCGACGACGCCGTAGACCGACGCGAGTCGTGACACTCGTCCCGAGCCACCTGCACTCGAGTAAATGAGCAGATAGCCGGCGTAAATAAACCAGACAAACAGGAATGTCACGAGCCGAATATCGGACCAGTCCCACCACGTGTTCCAGATGACACGACCCCATGCGCTGCCAGTGACCAGCGTGAGCGTCGCGAAAATGAAGCCGATTTCTCCGGAGGCGTGTGCCAGCTGCTCCCAGAATCTGGTTCCTGTTACCAGAAAGAGGACACACCCAGCAAACGTGACCGTGAGTGCAACCCCACCGACCAGTGCGAGGGGAATGTGCCAGTACGCGATGAGGTTAATCCCGTGTTCGACGCCATACATCGAGGCAGATGCATAGCCAAACACCAACCCGAGCGATGCGAGGCCAAAGAGCAACGTCAGATAGCCCGTGATAGTGCTCCGAAAGAGTCGCCTAAAGAGTCCGATCAGTCGCTGTTCGAGTGAACCCATACGGGGGGCTATGCGTCCGGCAACAAAAAAACATACGCAACGGCTGTGTTCATCCCGAACACCCACACTGGAAGCTGATACCTTGGCTGTCAGTGATCTCGTGTATTTGTCTCGTTTCAGTTGCGGGCAAACAGCGTCTGTGCTGGATCCACGTGATCGTTCGTCTTTCACGACCGACTTTCATACCGGTATATATAATCCCCTTGTATAGAGGCTTTTTACAACCATACTCGTGTAACCCGCTGTATGCGGGGTTGCAGATGAGACATCCGGCAAGAGCCTCTGCATAAACAGTAGTGAAAATTCGGCTGCAGCTTCAGTTCGGCTCGATCGTTCGGCTCGGCCAACCAGTTGCCCCGTCTGGGAACGGTTCCGTTCGCTCTTCGGGTTGGGTCGTCCCCTCACCGTCGACCGTGCGCGCGTAGACTTCATACTCACCGTCGCTTTCGTCCGACTCCCACTCGTAGATCCACTGCCGTGCGGCATCCGGATGCGACAAGGCGTCTCCGAGCGTCGCATCCTCCCAGGTCTCGCCACCATCGAGAGACACCTCGACTGTCTCGACACCGCGTCCCCCCGCGTAGGCGTGTCCACACAGTTGGATGTGATCTCCCGGCCGGTTGATTCGATCGATCTTCGTGACGCTGTTGACTGGGCCCATCCCGTGCCAGCCTCGTTCCTCCCAGTAGCCGCCTGCTTCGGCATCGATAATTTCGATCTCCGTGAGCCACTTGACTTGCAGTTTCCCCCAGCGGTCGGGGACGAGGACTCGAACGGGGAACCCATGCTCGGCTGGCAGCTCCCAGCCGTTCATCCCGTAGGCGAGCAGTGCGGACTCGAGGTCTGCCAATGGGATTGAGTAGTAGTACTCGTCTGCGCCATAGAGCATTGCGTACTCGCCGTTGGGATCTGCGTCATCGATCAGATCCATCAGCCGACTGCCAGTCCAGATCGCCGTATCCATCTGTTGGCCATCGATATCATCGCTGAGACAACGAATGGTCTTCGCTCGGTGGACTGTTTCGGGCTCGCGGACATCGTCGACGTCGAGCACCAGTTCCTCCTCGACCAGTCCCGTGATCGAGAGCTGCCATTCCGTGGGGTTGATCGTCGGCGGGCTTGGATTGATGTCGACAACGTAGAAGTCGTCAATCTCGGTCACCGGCGGCTTGATCCCCTCGACATCGAACCCGTTTTCGTTTGCCTGTGAAACCATATGCTGGGCCTCGAGTCGGGCCGCACGATCATTGAGTTCACGCTCGGCTCGCTCGGTCTGACTCCGCCGAACAAGCCCGAAAGCGTGGGCGACGACGTTGAAGACGCCGATTCCAGCGATGGTTTTCATCAGTGTTCGTCGCTGGGTACTCACATCGTCAGTCGACACGATTGCCGAGAAGCCACCCAGAAGAGTCACGACGGCACCGCCGACGATGGACGGGCCCACGACGGGGACGACCTCACGGACGACACTGAACAGAACGACGAAGACGAACAGTGTCGACAAGGCGAACCCAGCTGGCAGCGGGTTCGCCGGCACCACTTTCGAGCCAAGTTGGTATCCCGCAAGCGAAACGGCTCCGACGACGACTGAGAGCACCACCCCCGAAAAGAGCAAACTGCCTTCCAGCGCGAAGTCACCGAACCGATGGATCACTGTTGCGATGAACCAGCCGGGAAGGTACTCGAGGAGCACCCGATTGAACGATGTGACGACGAACAGTTCAGCCGTGGCATAAATCGCAAACGACGTCGCGACTGCCGAGATTCCGCTTGCAAGAAGCGTGAGTCCGTCTCGACTACTCGAGCGGTTCATTGTCTGTCTCACTCGTCACTGGTGGTTTCGTCGTAGCTGTCTTCATAGCCGTCATCGTAGCTGTCGTTGTGGCTCTCGTTATGGGTCCCCGTGTCGGGATGGTCGTCAGGGTGTTCGCCCTCGTGTGCGCGGACGGTGAGGTCACTGGCCTCCAGTTCAGCACCGTCGAAATGTCCCTCGGCAACGACGACCCGCCCTTCAGACATCGTCTCCGGCATTCCACCGTCGTATACCACACCGACCGAATAGTTCCCATCAGTCACGTCGAACTCGATTGGATCGCCGTCCTCGAGAGCCTGGACGTTGCCCTCGAGTTTGACGAAGTCGCCCTCGTGTTCGTCGCTCTCGGTAAGATCCGTCGGTGTGACGAACTCCGCGGCCGACCCCATCGTCGTCAGCGCCAGTATCGTGATCAGCACGCCGATGCCGACGCTGCCGACGATAAGTTTCACTTTCCGGTTCATATGCAAACGGTTCGTGCGTACTCACATCAAAGCTTCGTCTGGTCCGGGCGTGTTACAGCGCTGAAAGGAGGATTCGATCGACATCGAACAGCAACGCGACGCCGGTCGCAAGCAAGACGAACCCGACGAGTCGTCGAATCACGTCGGTCCGACCAAGGGTACCGAGCCGAGCGGCAATCGATCGACCAGCGAACTTGCCACCGTAAGCGACACCCAGCAATGGTACCGAGAAGCCAGCCCCGTAAACGAACAACAAGAGCCCACTCTCGAGTGTGGCTCCGGCTGTTGCCGCATACACCAACACCGCCCCCAGTATTGGCCCGACACATGGGAGCCAGATCACACCCAGCAGGATACCAAGCAAGAACGCTGAGACGAGCGGGCGCTTCTCGCTGTCGAACGCCGTCGATTGACGGGTTGCAACACTCGAAAGGCGTGAGGCATACCGTGAGTAGATGTTGTGAAGATCGTTGTCTGCCATGACTGCCCCGAACGCGACGATCGCGATGAACGCGGGGGCACGCAACGTGTCGGGCGAGAACGATCCAAGCGTCCCGACGAGAAGCCCCAATCCGGTAAACGAAACAAGGCTACCTGACACGATCGCGAGAGGGCGAAATCGGTGTCCGACACTCCCCGAGAGCAAGGGCGGGATCAGGGGAAGACAGCAGGGAGTGAGTATTGTCGCCACGCCAGCCAGAAAGACGACAGATAGCATTGGAGTCTCCATCGGCGGAGCATAGGGAATTACAACCCTTAAGTCATGCGTCCTCCAACCGTGACGTAATGTCGTTCGTCTCCGTCTCAGGCGTTTCAAAACGGTTCGGGACCCAGATCGGTGTGGACGATGTCTCGTTCGAACTCCCGCAAGGGGATACGGCCGTCATCGTCGGTGCCAACGGTGCCGGAAAAACGACACTCATCCGACTGCTCGCCTCACTCGCTCGGCCGACGAGTGGCCAGATCGAAATCGCGTCGGAACCGCTTTTCGATGGCGACGCAAACGTCCGCTCCCGGATCGGACTGCTCTCTCACGAGACGATGCTCTACGACGAACTCACCGCCCGTGAAAATCTGCGCCTTCACGCTCGCCTCCACGGCGTCGACGACGCTGTCTGTAACGACCTCCTCGAGACAGTCGGCCTGGCCGACCGTGGCAGCGAACGGGTCGGTGGTTTCTCACACGGCATGAGCAAACGTGTCTCGCTCGCAAGAGTGCTCGTCCACGATCCTGATCTGCTCCTGTTCGATGAGCCATACACCGGACTAGATCAGACGTCGCTGCAGCGAGTCGCCACGGTCCTCGAGGAACTCGAGGATCGGACGGTCCTTGCGGCGACACACGATCTCGAGCGTGGGTTCGACCTTGCTGACCGGTTTCTGTTCATGAACGACGGCCGCCTCATCGGCGATATCGACGCCAACGAGTTCGAGACGGCCGACGACCTGCTGACCAGCTATGAGCGGTTTTGCCGGGGCGGCTCGGCGGCTCCCGGGAACCGACTTGAGGACAGACAGCGACTGCACGGAGGCAGCCACTGATGGATCTTCGATCGTATCTCCGGGTCGTTTACGAGATTGCCCGGAAAGACCTGCTCGTCGAATCACGGAGCAAGCAACTGAGCAACTCGGCGTTCGTCTTCGCGTTGCTCATCGTCGTCGTTTTCTCGTTCGTGTTCGGCGAACGGGTCCAAGATCATGGCGTCATCGCCAGAGGGGCACTCTGGCTTGCGGTCGTCTTCGCCGGCGCGGTCGGCATGAGCCACACGGTCGCCCTCGAGGGTGCAAACGATGCGATCGAAGGGCTCCTGCTTGCACCGGTCGATCGCTCCGCGATCTATCTCGGGAAAGTCCTCAGCTCGACGGTGTTCGTGACCGGTGTCGGCCTGCTGAGTCTCGTCTTCGTCGTCGTTTTCCTCGATTACTCGTTCCCACTCGAGACGCTGACGACGATCTTGCTGGTGATTCCGCTTGCCGCACTCGGCTTCTGTGCGGTCGGTGTCTTACTCTCGATTCTGATGCTTCATTCCCAGCTTCAGGAGTCGCTGCTTCCGATTCTCCTGATTCCCCTCGTGATCCCGGTCATCCTCGGTGGCGTCGAGCTTACGCGTCCATCGATGACGTCCGAGATGACGATGGCCTGGTTCCGGATTCTGATTGCCTACGACGGACTCGTTTTGTTGGCCGGCTGGATGACCTTCGAGTACGTCGTCGAAGAATGAGTGGACACTGTTTTGGCGGTCCCGTCTGAAACACCCGCGCTGTCATACTCGATTGATACCCCTCATATGTCCGCGGTTAAGCGCCGCTATCGGCGGACTAACCCGCATATTTATAAAATGCGGAACTAATCTACCCGATATGGGCAAACTTTGGAAAACAGCGTTGCTCATAGCCAGCATTGGTTTTCTGATAACCGCTGCTGCCGGAGCTGTGTCAGCAACAGATGCATCGAATAGTGGGCCTGTCTTACAGGTTCAAGAAAATAATGAGACGGATGAGCTCCCAGTCGAGCCGCCGACTGAAGAGTCACATCCTGGTTACGAGGCCATCCAACAGGAGGATGACACGGAGGAGAAGATCGAACTCGGTGAACAACTGTACTTCGACCCACGAATCTCCGAGACCGGAACGATCTCGTGTAACACCTGTCACAACGTCATGGAGGGTGGCGACGACAGCCGCCCGACTGCGATGGGTGTCCACGGTGAAACCGGTCCAGTCGCGTCACCGACGGTCTGGAACTCCGGGTTCCACCACACCCAGTTCTGGGACGGCCGCGCGGACACGCTCGCTGAGCAGGCCGAAGGACCGATCGTTGCCGACGTCGAGATGGGCATGCCTGACCATGAGGCCGCTCTCGACCGCGTCCGAGCTGTCGACGGCTACGTCGAAGCCTACGAAGACGTCTACGGTGACGAGATCGACAGCGACGACCCTGACGATATCGTCACACTCGAGCGAACGGTCGATGCAATCGCCGCATATGAACGCACGCTCGTGACGCCGAACAGTCCGTACGATCAGTACGTCGAAGGCGATGCTGACGCACTGAGCGAACAGGAACTCGACGGCATGGAGACTTTCCAGGAACTGGGCTGTCAGAGCTGTCACTCCGGCCCGATGTTCAGTGGCCAGTGGGAGAATCCCGAATCCGGTGAAGGTGTCTACAACCAGCACCCAACGTTCGAGGACAACGCCCAGTGTGAGGAGTACATCGAAGAGTACGACCTGATGGAAAACCCCGGTCGAATGGGTGTCACTGACGACGAACGTGACGAGTACAACTACAAGGTGCCAACGCTTCGGAACGTCGAGCACACTGCACCGTACATGCACACGGGACAGGTTGCGACCCTCGAGGAGTCCATCCGTGTGATGTCTGCCTGCCAGCTCGACCATGAGGCATCCGACGAGGAAGTCGAAGACGTGGCTGCGTTCCTGACGACGCTGACTGGCGAGTACCCAGAGCAGGAGATGCCACGACTGCCAAACCCAAGTGGCGAATCGATGATCCCGATGGACGCTGAGGGTGACTTCGAGGACATGCAAGAGGAAGCTGAAGGCGACGAAGACGATGATGGAATGTCGCTCCTCGCAATCGGAGCAGCAATCATCGCACTCGCGCTCGTGACGGCAGCAGCACTTGTTGGCTACAGTCGCTACGAGAACCAGTAGCAACACAGCATTCACGCACTTTTTTGCGTGTCAGTCCGAACGGTGTCGACGCCGAGCGATCGGACATAGCGATGGGAAGTATCGATATGTCTTTCAAGACCCAGTCCAAAGAGCCGATATTCAACGGATGACTCCACAGAAGCTTCTGACGATCATCGTTCTAGTGGCCATTTTGGGGTTTGGCTACTATTCGATGACCGCCGCTCCCGTGTTGAGCGATCACGACTACACCTATCAGGGTGGTATCGAGTGGCACGAGGATCCTGACGAAGCAATGGCACTCGCCGAAGAGGAGGAGAAACCCGTTCTCGTCTACTACTGGACAACCTGGTGTACGTACTGCCAGGACTATGAAAACGATCACTATCGGGACGATGCCGTCCAGTCCGAACTAGACGAGTACGTGTTACTCGCGGTCAATCTCGATAACCCTGGGCCCGGTAGCGAACTGGTTTCAGATCACGGTGCAAGCTATCCCCCACAGCATGTGATCATGACACATGACGGGGAAACCATCTCCGAACTCGGCGGCTACGTAGAGAAAGACCGTTTCCTCAATGAGCTTGAAAGTGGGCACACGACAGAGACAGACCAATGACACCGGACACACTGACTTACGGAACAGTACTGATCATCGTCGCCGCATTTACGAGCAGTCTCGCGGCGGTACTTTTGTTGTACAGCTACGTCTCTCGGACTGACGCGTTTGGACGTGTTACCCTTGGCGCCGCAGTGGTATCGACATGTTCACTCGTCGTTGCACACAGCTATCTAACCTACCAGTTCATCGTCGGGGACTACACGAACGCGTACGTCTGGCAGAACTCTGCTGACTATCTGTCGCTGCTGTATCGGGTTACTGGCGCATACGCGAACCACGAAGGTTCGATTCTCTTGTGGGCCACCTTGACTGCCGTCGTTGCCACCTGGACCGTCTACTCGAGTGAGTTTCGGGGCCGTGGCTCGAAGCTGGTGCAGTCAATCTCGCTCGGTATCGTCGCCATCTTCGCGATGATGCTCATCACGCAGAGTCCGTTTACCCCGATCGAGGTGGCCTTCCCCGACACGCCCGATGGGTTCGTTCCGCCAGATGGTGACGGGTTGAACCCGTTGCTTATCGATCCGTGGATGGCGATCCATCCCCCAATTACGTTCGCGGCATACGCGCTGTTGATCGTCCCGTTCGCACTGGGTGTGACACACTTTATCTCGCTGTTCCGTGGTGAGGACAGCGTCTTCGACGAATGGCTTCCAAGCATGGTCCAGTGGCTTCGCGTCTCGTGGCTGTTGCTTACGGCCGCAATCGCGTTTGGCGGGATCTGGGCCTACGGCGTGCTTGGATGGGGTGGATTCTGGTCGTGGGACCCGGTCGAAACTGCGGTGTTGATCCCGTGGCTCGCTCTCACCGCATCGCTTCACTCGATCAATCGCTACGCGAAAACCGGAGAGTACCCGATATTTGCCCCTGCCTCCGCAGGACTGATCTTCCCGCTGGTTGTCTTTGCGACGACAGTCGTCCGAAGCGGTGTGTTCCGAAGCGTCCATTCGTTTGCCGCGGGTGGCATCGGGACGGGAATACTGTTCTTGCTTGCCGTGACCGGGACGGCCGCGCTCGCGCTCCCGTTTGTATACTGGTTCCTTGAGGGGGGAACGGAACGGGACGAGCGTGGCGATCGATCCTGGCTGAGTCGGCGCACAGTCTATCATGGGGCCGTCCTCGCCTTCGGTATCCTCGCGTTCATCTCGATCTGGGGACTGTCGTTCCCAGTGCTTCGCAACGCTGCAACCGGTGTCGAAGTGAGCGTTGGTCAGGATCACTACAACCTCTGGAGCTATCCGGTCGTCGCAGTCATGTTGTTGGCTGGCGGCCTGTACGCGATCCTTGACGTTGGTCGACGCCGACTCGCAATGCAAGCAACGGCTGCAGTCGCTGTGCTGACGATTATCGCTGCGTTCATCACGCCGTCGGCAAACTGGTATCTGAGTTCGCCGAACGCACACGACCCGCTCGTCTATCGGATCGTCGGCAATCTGAGCGTGCTCTCGATCGTCCCTCCCGCCGGGTTCTTCGCCGCCGCCTGGACCGGCCGCTACGTCGCTCGAGTCAGAGGTGTCCCCTCGCGACTGTTCAAACTTCGCGAGACTGGAATCGTCCTCATCCACGTCGGTGGGGCCGTACTCGTCGTCGCCGTCTCGTTTATTTATTTATTCTCGAGTTCAGCATCCGTGGCCGTGATCGGTGTCGACGAAGTCGGAAACGATTCGGAGCCGGTCGTCGAGGACGTCCCCGAGTCGGAGTATACGGTCCACGTGACGAACTACGACACCGTCGAGGAGCCGACAATCGAAGACGCAGCCCGTTCTCCCTCGGAGGTGCTTCGAGTTGATGAAGACGCCTCGCTCGTGAGAGGAGAAATAACTGAAACGGATACAATAGAGGGAACGAACGTCGCCCGACTCGACGACTCGACGGTCTGGTTGGCAAGCGCCGACGGTGAGGCGTCGTTCGAAATCGGAACGGACGTCATCGCACGCGGGTCCGTCTTTGAGAACGATGACGACGACATGTCGGCGTTCGTCTACACCGATTCCCAGAACATGGGCACCGCCTCCGATCCACCGACGGACGTTCATACACCACGCGTTATCTCCCACGAGATAGACGTGACCGTCTACAACGGTGACGAACAGGTCGCTGAGGGGACGATCGCCGAGCAGGAGTATCAACGCTCGTCGATGAACACCAACGACGCGTTGATCGAACGAGGCCTGACGGGTGATACGTACGTCGTCGGCACGGTCAACCAGGCTGGTGCGACGGTTACGATCGACAACTACCCGCTCGCAAACCAGATCTGGCTTGGTGTTGCCCTCTTACTGATCGGCATGGCAGCGCTGACGGCTGCGGACACACGGTTCCGCAGGCGCTAGCGCAGCCACGCACGTTTCGAACGGAAGTGATGGTATAGCACGCCGAGAGCAGTAGAAACGTTTAGGGGTGACTCGTTACAAGTGACCACCAACGTGGTGCTATCGAGACGAGCCCTCGCAACGGTCGGTGTCGTACTGTCACTGTTGCTTACTGGTTGTATCGGTGCTGGTGGGATACTCTCCGATGAAAGCGGTGCAGACGGGGTTGACGAGGCCGAGCTGCGTGAGACTATCGAGTCGACCGAGAGCTATGAAGTCGAAATCACCCGGACACTCAACTCAGGTGGTGTCAACGAAACAGCGACCGTCAACGGAATCGTCGACAGAAGTGATCAACGAGCACAGCTAACGAGTACGAGTGAAACCGATGTCGGATCCGGCCCGCGAATCTCCGAGTCGGAGCAGTACATCATCGAAGACACGCAGTACACCAAAAGCGGAGACAGCTGGGAGCAAACGACGGCTCCCGGGACCTGGAACGAGGTCGACCGGCTCGAGGGTGCCCTTGAGACGCTCGAGGATGCCGAGTTCGAACGGATCCGTACCGAAACGGTAGACGGAACCGAGACGACGATGTTTGCCGCCAACATCAGTGACGATCGCGAAAACGAACTGGCGGGAGCCGACAGCTCACAACACGTCGCAGTTTCCGTAGAGGATTTCGTGTACTACGTGCTGGTCGACACCGAGACAAACACACTCTATGGCACTGATCTGCGGATGGACGTGAGCCAAGGCGGTGAGCCCGCTCGTGTGACGATTGAGACGACGTTTACGAACCACAACGACGCTGGTGAGATCTCACTTCCCGAGGACGTGGCCGAGATGAGCGAGACAGAGTAGCGAAAAACAGCTAGTCGAAACACGCACGACACTTTCTCAGGCTGTCGTACACCCAGCTATTGCACGACTCGCGGTGACAACAGAAAACTCGTCGATACGAGGTCGCCTCGAGTTCTATTCGCTCTCGTGCTCGCTGTCGTCGTCCTCGAGATTATCGGCGTCGTCTGGGAGTTCGCTATCCGTCTCAGTCCCAGTTTCACCAGCCGCTTCTCGCTGCTTGGCCATCTCGAATCGGCTCTCGGATAGCACGGCGCTGATCAACGGTGCCTCGAGCAAGTCGAGGATGTCGTCTGCGTCTCCCTCAACAAGGAGACTTCCCTCAGCCTCGACAGTGTCCACATGGACTGCACCAGCTGCTTCTATCTGCGCGCGTGCGTCATCGATTGCCGCTGTGATCAGCTCCCGTTCACGCGCTGCGAGTTCCTGTTCGGCTTCTTCCTGATCGTCATATTCGCCGTCCTCGAGGTCGTTTACAATCGCGGTCTGTGCCTCTCGCAACGCAGTTGGATCGGGTTGGACGAGAACCGTAACCGTTCGAGCCTCGTCGGGCATTGAATCGGGGCCTGCAGACTCAGCACTGTCGTCGTTATCCAGTCGGTCCGCACAGCCAGCGAGTCCAGCGGTGCCGAGCCCGGTGAGTGCGAGAAAGTGACGTCTATTGGGATTGCTAGTCGCGTCCATTAGCTATGGATTCGTCTGTACTTGAAAAAGTCTCGTGGTTCGTTCCCAACTCGTGGAAGCAGATTCGACGGCTGGCAAGTCAAGCGTGATTCGATCGGCAACTCACTCGTATGTGTCTACCACGACTGCCGTTGCGATCCGATCACAGGCGGCAAAGAGCAGCACAAACGCACAGCCTCCCACAGCACCGATCGCAGTTCCGGTGGCGACGACACGGAACACGGGCATCGAACCAGGATCAAGTTGACTCGGGACTGGCGCAACGAACCCGACGATCAACACGACCGTAAGATACACGAGTGCGACGACTGCACCGCCCACTGTCGCATCCGTGAGGACAGTCGCTGTGTCTCGTTCCCAAAGACGGGACAGCTCAATCTGGCTGGCAGCAACGATCGTCAACAACCAGAGATATCCGAAGAGGAGTGCTGCAGTGGGCGTCTCGACCTCGGGAAGGATCTGGATGATACCTTGTGTGCCGTAATCTATGAGAATCACGCCAAGGACGACGATAACGAGCGTGCTTGTGCCGATTGTCCACGTCCCGAGGCCGTTCTCAGACACGTGTGAGCACCTCTGCAATGAGAACGAGCGCAACGACACTCCAGCCCGTCGCCGCGTACAACCAGCGAAGGCGAGGACCGGTCACGCTCGAGACACCACCTCGAGAAAGCTGAACAACGGCGAACGTTCGGATAACCGATCCAGCAACGACGAATAGGAGACAGCCGAGTTTGATCGTCAGAACCATACCGTGAGTCGTGTCGGGACCCGGAACACCGAACGCAGCGAGGTTTCCAAGACCAGTAAACACGATCGCGCCGACAACCCCCCAGAACACGCCTTCGAACCACGAGAGCAGTGGGACGGAGATGCCGTCGTCGACCCGGAACGCGAGCCAGATGACGGCCGTACCGCCAAGCAGTCCCCCGACAGCGAGCACATGGAGGAGCCGAATGACAAGGGGAGAGACAGCCATTACAACTCTGTTACTACCGGTTGAACAAGTAGGTCGTGGTTTTCAGTGGTGCTCACCTAACTAATCATCAGTTATTCGTTATTACCCATCCACAGATGTCTCTGTTTTGTCGATTATTGACAAAATGTGTTTTGAAGAGACAAATGGAAATTTTTGTGTTAATAATATGGGGTTTGACGTTATTAACACAGTTTATGGATTGATATCTACTGAATCGTGTCATTATAGTTATGTATTTGACAGCCCTCTACACTGGCTTGACCATCGTTCCATCCACTGTTCGGTCGGTAACGGCGGTTCACTGGATTGCTCGAGCTATCGAAGACGCTATTCCGAATGAACCGTTGTATGGGAGTTGAAGTGCACGAATATACCGGCTCCACCTCGAGTCCTCTCTAGACGCAGATGAGATCGCTGAAGTGGTTGAATTTCCCCCATTTGTCTAAAACAGTTGTAGCAGATGCTCTGACCCATGATTACTCTGGCTTACCATCATAAATAAAATTGTTATTCAAATGTGGTGGCCCACGACCTCTTTGATCACTGCTGACAGCAAAAGCAATTTTATTCTATCCCATGATTAATCAGATTATTTGTTTTACGAGTTATATTGAAAACTGATACCTCCGAATAAACGCTAGAGTATCTAGCCTATTGTTTGGGTACTATTGCCGCTATCAACTGCTGGAGGTGAGTTGCGAAAATGCAGAAGCCGATCTCCAGTTCACTGTTCCGAACAAAACAATCGACGAGTGGATCGCCTGCTGTCGGAACTTCCAGCGATCCGGTCCAACTAACCGACCCATCGATATTCAGTTTGAAACGGATGTCCGGAACATCTATTCGGTGTCGATAACGAACTCGAGAACCCACATCACGGTTGTGTTGGCAAATCTTATACAGACATACCTCTGTAAAACAGTCAAGAGTTGAATATTGCGCACTGATCGAAAGAGAGCGATTCAACTTGCATGCTGGAGCCAGAAAATTCGCTAGATCGGCACACGCTAAACTATGAAAGATCCTTTACCAATACATCTCTCTTGCGAAGCTATAATGTATATGACATACAAGATTGAGCGTTATTACTGCACCTCTTTAGCATACAACTTAGAGGGGCACTCCGCAGGAGAGTATGACGAGTTTATTGTGCCCCTAGGTCGTTTAAACGCCTCTATGAGGATTCTATCCGAATTTGACCTGTGTACAAAATCAGTTTGTTATAGATACTACTGGAGCTGTATAATCTTCGATCTAGTCGCTCTAGAGCACTCTTTAGTGTGATCTCAGTCGAATTCGCATTGGAGAGTTTCTCTCCAAGAATAAATGCATCCCTCCCTAATTAGTCTTGTAGTGTTTATACAATCGAGATGGCTGTTTTTGCTGATTGTATTTTTACCAGTAACTCGCTCAACCCAGCAAGCGTCGGCTTGGGGGAAGTCACGTCTCAGGGCACAGAGGATGTCAGTATCGACTCTGTTCGCATGCGTGTCGGCCAAACCACGGAATGGACGCCATTCAATCAAATCTTTCCAATACTATCCTCGAGAAGCGACTCGAGCGTTCGGATACGTTCTTTGAGGAACTCGGTGTCGGTCTCTGCGTCCGTATCCACCTCCGTCTGGTCCGTATTGGGTTCCGTCTCGTCCGGCGATTGCACCGCTTCCGAGAGGATTTCGTCAAACGCTTCATCGATTTCTTGGAGTTCGATGGCCATCTGAATTCCATCGCGGACGAACTCGCTCCGCGTTTGCCCCTGTTGTTCAGCGATCGAGTCAGCACTCTCAACCAGCGCTCGCGGAACACGAACCGTTATTTTCTGCGTCTCCTGCAAATCATAATTCGGGGGGTTATCTGGATCCGGATACCGAGAGCCATTCAGAATGGCCGCGATTTTGTAGTGGGTTGGACAGAGCAAGCTCGTCGAGTCAGTCTCTGCTGTGGAGTCGATCGAATACTCCAGTAGCGATTCTGTTGACCCACAGATCTCGCACTCACCTTCGGATTCTGCGGTGTGTTCTCGATCGGGGTACTCGATATATTCCTCGGCGCTTGATCGGTCTGGTGGCATACGGATTTCCTCAAAGCCTCGTTTTCCTAACCATCTCACTCTATCTACATAATACTAATCTCTCTTCAGGACCCGTTGTGTATTTTATATTACTCTATTCGCACAGAACGAATATTCGGACAGTGCGGAGATTTATAAACCTTAAATACGTCTGTCTTAACGACTTATGACAGACCCAAAGGACTCCATCAACATCGAAAACGTCGTTGCATCGACCGGTATCGGACAGGAACTCGACCTGCAGAGTGTCGCTATGGACCTCGAGGGAGCCGATTACGATCCTGAACAGTTCCCCGGACTGGTCTACCGGACCCAAGACCCCAAGTCCGCCGCCCTGATCTTCCGCTCGGGCAAGATCGTCTGCACCGGCGCGAAAAGCACCGACGCCGTCCGCGAGAGTCTGGATATCGTCTTCGACGAACTCCGTGACCTTCAGATTCCAGTCGAGGACGAACCAGAGATCATTGTCCAGAACATCGTCAGCAGTGCCGACCTCGGGCGCAACCTCAACCTGAACGCAATCGCCATCGGACTCGGCCTCGAGAACATCGAGTACGAGCCAGAGCAGTTCCCCGGACTGGTGTACCGACTCGACGAGCCCGAGGTCGTTGCCCTGCTCTTTGGCTCCGGGAAACTGGTCATCACTGGCGGGAAGCAGGTCGAAGACGCCAGACAGGCCGTCGACGTGATCGTCAAGCGCCTCGAGGATCTCGGCCTGCTCGAGTAACGTAACTTCCCTTTCCGAAACATCGGATACTTGATAGCAATGCGTTCGGGCACGCACACCGTCGGCTTCGCTTGCCGAAACTATATCCAGCCATTCCTATGCCGTTTCGGCTGGATACGTGAGTTGAGCGCGGTGGTGAGCGCCAGGTCACTCGAGAGAGCTGTTCAAACCGCTGTCTATTCACTCCTGCCCGCGATCGTTGTGGTATGCAAATACAACCGCAGAGACGAATACCACGAGCGATACCAACAGAGTGAGGAGATGACTCGAGATCGGGAGAGAGAAGAGATCGAACCAGGAGAGAACCGCAATGAGTGTCAAACAGACACCGAGTGCAAGCCAGTATGTTGACCAGGCGGCCCCCATCTGTGGATCGACTCCGAGATACGTGTCGAACGTGCTGGTCACTGGCGTCACCGAAATTGTTCCGCGGGCTTGATCGTACTGGATAATGCCATCTCGGTGGAGTGCTGGTAAGTGAGACTGGTACAGCGATGTGTAGACGCGCTTACGTTGTTTGTATGTGACTGCGTCGACGGGAACGTTGTTTTCCGCAGCTGCGATCCATTCGGCAAGATCGCGGAGTCGAACCGGTTCCCCGTTCACGTCGTATTCGAACAGATACCGAAGTGTGAGCCGACGACGACGGTTCGAGAGTGTTTTGAACACCGTATCTCGAGACAGTTTCGCATCGCTTGTGGACTTCTCTATCGTCTGAACTCCACCCATTGCTTTCTGCTTCCCACCCGGTGACGAACTCCGATCCCCCATGAAAAGAACCAACACTCTCTAGAGCATATATTTTTCTATTTATATATTATATTCTAGATTATAGTCCTATATTCATCACAATTGGTTGTATATCTTTTCGTGTTTTTATCGCCTTCTGAAAAATCATTCCGGGAACGACCACCCGTCGAGTATCTGTCATGGGTAGGGTATCTACAACTACGGTCTTTTGCGGAGAATGTCGGCTATGAGTTCCGTTCGACGCGTTCTCGCGTCACTGTCGGCGCTGAAGAACCCGACATACACTGGCGAACATCGATGCACACCTTGCACGCTGTTGAACCTCGCTATCGCAGCCACAACAGCGGCCGTCATCGTGGTCATCGCGATGGCGATTGAAGCCCCCTTTGCACTCGGCACTGGTGTTGCAGTCCTCGTCGGGGCTATCGCAGTCATCTACTTTCGTGGCTATCTGATCCCTGGTACGCCGTCTCTGACGAAGCGGTACTTTCCAGCCCGGGTCCTCACGCTGTTCGACAAGGCACCAGCACGTGCTGAGTGGGTCGATGGCGATCCACAGTCGATCTTGCTCGAGATCGGTGTCGTGGTTGACGATCCACTCGCCGACGATCTGGCACTCGAGCCAACGTTCGCCGACGAGTGGCGTCGATCGATCGACGTCCACGGGGCCGACGATGTGATGGTCAAGCAGCGTCTCGGCTGGCTCGCTGACGTCGACCCGACGACCCTCGAACTCGAGGCACGTCCGTACTCGTTCGTCGTCCGTTCGGACGGCGTCCATTTGGCGAACTGGCCGTCGCGAGCTGCATGTGTCGCCGACGCGGCCGCCGCGATGGCGTTTTCCGAGTGCGACCCCGACTGGGATCGGCGGCCACTTTCGCTCAGAACGGATCTCCTTGGGGTGTTACGGCTGTTCCTCGAGCGCTGTCCTGCCTGTGATGGATCGGTGGCGCTCTCTCAGGACGTCGTCGAATCCTGCTGTCGGACTCGTAACGTCGTCGCTGCGACGTGTCTCGAGTGTGACGCCCGGCTGTTCGAAGTGGATGTCGATCCCGATGTGCTTGCGACTGAGTGAGCAACGACCAGTGGTTAGTTTCCTCGTGCTCGGTCGACACCATGTGCCCTCCACGGAGCGTGTTTCTGATACGCTGCCACGGTCGTGTCTGACTCGAGCTCGCTCGAGTCGCCTTCAGATTCTATACAGTTTGCCGTTTGCCGCACTTCGTGATATGGTGTCGTACAAAGCCGCATGGAACAGTATTCCGTCGGATGATGTTGACCCGGAGTATACGAGTCAGCGATGTCCGTGTACTGAGTGTCAGCATACTTCTCGGTCGAACCGGTGGAAGAAGCGGTTTAACTGTCGTCAGTGTGGGTTTCAGGATCATGCTGATCGGAAGGCGGCGGTTTGTGTAGTACAGAAGTGGTTGAAGAAACAAGATGGAAATGTGCCGTCTCTCGAAACCCTTCCACGTGTGTGGAAGGTGAGATGGGCGGCATCGGGTCGTGGTGGAGCGACCGACTCTCACGGACCTGTTTTGGGTTCGGGTGTTTACCGACAGGGAATGTCGGCACAAGACTCTCAGAGTCGAGTGCGGGAGGAATTGAAGTCCGTTGCGTCAGCGGTGCTGGATTAAACACGGACGCCCCGCGCCACTGTGCGCGGGGTACTTCACACTCCTGTTGGCTCCCCGTGCAATCGAAAGCCGAACCGCTAGACGACTTGGCTGGCGATTTGCCGACCGATCTCGAGGCAACTGTCTGGTATCCACGCTTTGAGAAACCGAACCCGTGCCAACCGACTGGCGGCACCGTTCAGAAAATCGTGACAGACACGCGTTTCACGTAGATCAATTTCGCGCACTCAACTACGAATCGTTGGCTGTGCCCGTTCGACACTAATTCTCTCTGTAATAGAAACAATATTCGAAAGTGGTAATTTGGCCAGGAGACATCGGACACGTCCAGCGTCGGGCCACCGGTTGGTAGCGTATGATCACGATCGAGCGTCCTGAAAAATACGATCTCGCGACTAGTCAGATGTGTGCCAATTCAGCGTCGAAATGCTTTGAGTACGACCCAGCGGTTCGACCAGAGCTGGGTTGTTATCGCCGTGGCGAACGCGGCGAGTGAGCTGCTGACCCACAACAGTGGATCGATCGCACCGACGAGCGGAGCCTCGAGAAGCGACGCGAGGACGAGCAGCAGCGAAACTACCCCGAGAGACTGGTACAGCTCTGCCCAGGTGAGCCCATAAGGGGTGACGACCGCCATGTAGTGGTCGACATCACGTGCGTGATCACAGAGGGTTACAGTCCGGGCGTCGCGGTCGTAGTTGACGACGCCCAACTCGGTGAGCTTCGGCAGATGTGTCTGATGGAGCGAGCTCCGAACGCTCTCGCGGGCCGCCGACGGTGGTGGCGACTGACCAGTCTCAGTCGCTGCGATACCGGCCGACAGCTCCCGTAGCGTAATCGAGCAGTCTCGTGTCGCCGTCAGGTGACGGAGCGTCTCGCGGCGCCGGCTGTTCGAGAGAATTTCGTAGATGTCCCCTTCGGAGAGGGTATTCGTTCGGAACATCAGTATCGCCGAACAGTTAGCACTCGAGACACGTCAGCATGTATCACATACCACTGGCGGTACTGCCGGCTTGCCACGGTACGGGCTGCCCCATCTGCTCGTCCAGCGAGCGGTATGAGGTCCCGACCGTCACTCGAGCGATCCGGTAGCGTCACCGTTCCGGCGGCCACGACCCGGGACGAAACCCCGGCTTGGTGGCCCTACCACCGCCGAACGGTCGATTCGACTCGAGACTGCAGGTCCGATTGTATCGTTCAGCAGTGACGTATCTGCTCGTAACTACGGGGGATGCCAACCCCTGGAGAGATAACCGACGATCATGAGGCGCCTCGAGGCACCCACTGATCGCTCGGACGCACAATCATGACTGACGACAACACCAACATTGGACTGTCCCGACGACGCGTGCTCGGTGGCATCGGCGCGATCGGCATCGCCTCCGCGGGTGCGGGACTGGGTACGACAGCGTACTTCAGCGACCAGGAGACCTTCGAGAACAACACGATCACGGCGGGCTCGTTCGGACTCTCCGTCGAGCAATCGGTCGAGCACATCGACCAGGATGGAATGGGCCCTGACGAAATGGCCTACATGAGCGATGATGAGGGTGTCTGGGGGTCTTCGCAGATCGATATCACTGACGCAAAACCCGGTGACGAGTACGAGTTCTGCTGGGACATTACCGTCCACGACAACCCCGGATACGTCGTCGTTGTGGGCAGCTCAGACGAGATGAACGGTGTGCAGGCGGAGAACGTCGAGCTGTCCGACCTCTGGGACATCGACGACCTGAATGACCTCTCGACGATCGGTGAGGAGGCGACCGCGACCCTCACCACAAACGGACACGAACAGGCCTACGGCTCGCTGGCTGATCTCCTTGCGAGTCTCGAGAGTGGCATCATCGTCTCGGACGACGACGACGGAGCGGTGACTTTCCAACCCGGCGAGGCGGTCACCGTTTGTCTGGAGGTCACGATCCCAACGGACGTTGGCAACGAGATCCAGGGAGCGACGCTGACCTCGAGCATGATGTTCTACGCCGAACAGGCTCGCCACAACGATCCAGAAGGCGTTCTGGCTACCGCGCAGGGTCTGGTGGACTGACGAGTGAACTGACAGCGATCGCGACCACCACCCCATCCCGGTACCGTGCGTACGCACGCTCGTGGACCGGCCAAAATCCGACGTGCCTGAAGGGCCGCCGGTGCGTTTTAGGCGGTTCGACTCCGCCGGTGGGACTCCCCGGAACGGGGTATACATCATGTCTAACAAAAACGATACGCTCGGCCTCTCCCGCCGAAAGATCCTCGGGAGCATTGGCGCAATCGGCGTCGCGTCGGTCGGTGCAGGGCTCGGGACGAGCGCGTACTTCAGCGATCGGGAATCGATCGACGGAAACACGCTCACCGCCGGCCAACTCCAGATGCACGGGAGCTGGCAACAGCTCTACTACGGCGCAGACCAGTCGGTTCGGCCCCAGGACTACGGCGGGGCCGGCCGCCCGTGGGTCAACGCCTACCCCGACGACACCGAGAACGGCATTCAGTCACTCGGCGACCTGACCTACGTCGACGATCCGAGCGACGACCCCGTGGACGGGCGCAACATCCCGCTCTCGTGTGGTGACTTCGAGAGCCTCGGAGATGCCCCGCGTCCAGCAATCTCGCTCGCCGACGTCAAACCCGGCGATGAAGGCGAGGTGACCTTCGGGTTCACGCTCTGTGACAACCCTGGCTACGTCTGGATGAACGGCGAGGTTACCGGGGAGATAGCCGGTGCGGGCGACGGTCAACTCGCGGACTACCTCCGCGCAAAGATCTGGCGCGACGAGGACTGTGACAACGTCTACGACGACCTCGAGCCGTCGGATCTCGTGTTGATGGTCGACTTCTCGGGATCGATGCTGTACTCCCAGTACGGCGGCGTCGTCTCCGGCGACGGGATCACTGTCGGCGACAGTGGGTACGGTGAGACGACCTACTCGACCACGACGAAGATCGACCTCGTCGAGCAGGGCCTGATCGAGTTCGTTGAGCTCCTGCAAACCGAAATCGACGGCGACCCCGACATCGACGCCGACGACTTCCGCATCGGTGCGGTGTTCTTCGACGGCTACAGCAACGACGGCAACTCGAGCAACCCCGGGGCGAACGTCGTCACGTCGGCAGACGTCCCTGACTGGGGCGACCCCGACGGCGACGGGTTCACGTCGGATATCACCGATCTGGTGACACTCGACAGCGACGGCGAGGCGCCGCTGCGGAACCTGCGTGACAAACTCGATGACCTGTTCGACGGTACTGGAACCGCCCTCGAGGAGGGCTTTGGCGAACTCATCGACCTCTTCGACGAGCGCGTCGACGGCAGCCGGAAGCCGCAATCGATTACGTTCACCGACGGCGAGCCGTACTTTGGCGGGAGTCTGACGAACGATCGCTTCGAGGAGTTGCTGGTCGCCGCGAACGCGGCCCGCACGGATCCCGACTACGCGACGAGCATCTTCATCGTCGGCGACGACACCGGTGACTCCCGTGCCGAGTTCACCCAGCGCGTAATGGCTGGGCCAGCCGGCCTCCCGATCGACGTCAGCGGCGCGACGGCTGCGACGTTCAGCGGCGATCCGTTCACCTACGGCGGCGACCCGGCGTTCTTCTTCAACATCGACGACCCGGCATCGATCCCCGACCTGTTCGCACAGGTCGCCCTCGAGATCCTTCCGGAGGAAGTGATCGCCTGTGGCACCCTCGCCGACGTGCTCGCTGTCCTCGAGAGCGATCCCGGACGGATCGTCGACGCCGTGCCACGAGCAGACGGGATCGACTGCTTCGAACCCGGCCGGACCTACTGCGTTGGCTTTAGCTGGTCGTTCCCGATTCGCTCGAACGATCCCGAGGCGACAATGGACAACAACGACGTTCAGGGTGCGTCCGTGGAGTTCGATCTCGGCCTCTACACCGAGCAGTGCCGGCACAACTTCGTGGCGGAGTCGTAGATCACCCGAATAGCGAGACGACCACCGGCTGCCCCGCGCCGCGGGGCGATATTCGGACACGGACCCACTTGGAGTACGGCGGTTCGACTCCGCCGGTGGGATTCCCCACAAGGGACATATCATGACCAACGACACGACAGAAATCGGATTCTCCCGCCGGCGCGTGCTCGCCGGCCTCGGTGCCGTCGGCATCGCCTCGGCGGGTGCAGGACTCGGGACGACCGCCTACTTCAGCGACCAGGAGTCGTTCGCCGGGAACACGCTCACCGCGGGGCAACTCGATCTCAGCGTCACCTGGCAACAGCTGTACTACGGCGCAGACCAATCGGTCCGCCCGGGCGATTACGGAAGTGTGGGCCGACCGTTCGTGAACGCCTACCCGGATCACGACGGAAACGGCCTCCAGTCGTTCGAGCGTAACGACGGCGTCGACGAGTACGTGGATCTGGCCGCGTATTCCGACCCCGTCGAGGCGGCGAAGGAGGGAACGAACCTCGAGTTCTCCTGTGCGGAGATCGCGACGTTCGATGACCCATCGTTCGCGCCGAATCAGGAGTCACTCATCGAACTCGAGGATGTGAAACCGGGGGACGCTGGCGAAGTGACCTTCGGGATCAAGCTCTGTGATAATCCGGGCTACATCTGGCTCCACGGCGACCTCGTGGCGGAAGGCGACGGCGGCCATCCCGACAGCAGTGGCCCGGAACTCGCCGACATGATGACCGCCCGTGCTTGGTACGATCTGAACGGGAACAACGTGTTCGACGAGGGCGAGCCGGCGATCGTTTCCGGGACGCTCAGAGAGGTCCTCGAGGCGTTGAACGAGGGCGTCATGCTCGCGTACGATCCCGATCCGGATCTCGGCGTTCCAAACGGCGAGACAGGGGGGTCGGGTGACGGAGAAACGCTCGGGGACGGCGACGACGAAGTCATCCAAGGCAACCCGACGTGTGAGGACCTCGGGCTGTTCCGTGCAATCAAGATCGAATCGGAAGAGTTGCCGGAAACCGTCGGCGACTCTGAGACCTACGCAACCCCAGTCGGTGACGTTACGATCACAGTGACTGCCGTCTCCGGTGACGACATCCGCGAGTTCGACTTCGAACTCGAGGGGTTCGAAGTGAGCGCCGTCATCGTCAAAGGCGGCGCGGGTGCGAACGTCTACAGTAAATCGGACGGGACTGGCTCCCTCACGGCGGGTTCGGGTGAAGGTCTCGGTGCACCGTTCAGAACTGCCGAGCAGCGATATGGCGTGAGCCACGTCAGCTTCTGCTACGAGGTGGTGCCACCGGAAGAACCACCGGCGGACGACGTCCCCTGCTTCCAGCCGTCGAACACCCGATTCATCGCTTTTGAATGGCACCTCCCAACCACCGTTGGCAACGAAGTGCAAGGCGATAGCATCGTGTTCGACCTGTCGTTCTACACCGAGCAGTGCCGACACAATCCCGATCCAGCCAACCCTTTCGGAGCGTGATCGCTCGAGTCGCTCACTCGGCTGTGACAGCGGTTCGGCTGAGCTGATGAACACTGGGCTGGATCGCTCGTCGCGGCCTGTGATAACTGGCGGTAGGCATGCCTTGCCACCGGCTGAGCGAGGTGGTAGTATGACCCTCCCGGACGCGGCGAAGGCGGTATGACTGTCATTCATATCCGCACAGGACGGGTACGATTGGCCGTACATCTCGCGTGTTGCGGGAGTGAACCGTGGCTGGCCTGCGTGGCCGGCAAACACAACTGAGGACCGACAGTGACACAACGTACAACAACTCTCACTCGGCGGAAGCTACTCGGTGGCGTCGGTGCCGCTGGACTCGTGACCCTTGGATTTCGGGGAACGACCGTCACGGGCAACACGCCGGAGTACACGAACTATACGTATGCTCAGACGGATAACGATGGACCGCGGCTCCGCGTCGCCTGGTACAGTACCTACAACGATCGCGTGGTGAACGCAGCGCCGGTCACAAACGAGACCGGGGACGCGCCCACCGACGCGTACGTTGACGGCTACGACGCGACATCGGATGGGCCCCTGATCGCGGCGTCGAACGTCCTGCCCGGAGATAGCGGGACGATCGCGCTCGGGCTCCTCGCAGCGGAGATGGATGCACGCGTGCGTCTGGTCCCGGCAGTCTCGGGCGAGCTTAGCGAGGTCGTCGATATCGCACTCTGGTACGATACTGGGCTGTTCGGCATCGGCGGCTGTGCCGGGACGGGGTCGATACCCACAGCTCCTGAAATCGAGATGACGCTCGCTGAGTTTGGCCGGACGTACGGGCCGGGAACTGACGGTCTCCGACTTCGAAACGGCATCGAAGACTGTCTCGCAGAGGGCGATCGACTCTGTCTAGGGTTCGCCTGGCGAATCGATGACTCCGTCACGAACGAGTGGCAAAGCGAATCGCTCGAGTTCGAGCTCGCGGTCAGTACAGAGCAGTGTGGAGGTCGTCTATGAGCCAGGATCGGGTGCGGCTCAGCCGCCGGCGAGTGCTCGCTGCGGTCGGCGGTATCGGTACCGCTGGCGCAATCGCTGGGGCCGGCACTGCGGCGTTCTTCAGCGACCGCGGGCGGTTCACGAACGCACTCGCCGCCGGAACAATCACCATCGGCGTCGACTGCGACGCGTGTTCGATCATCGACGATCGACTCTCGTTTTCGTTCGATGGAATCGATCGTGGAGAAGGTGACACAGTCACCATCTCGTTGGCGATCGAGACGAATCCCGCACGACTCTGGCTCCGGACGGTCTGTCCACCCGCCAGCGATCCGCTCGGGGACGCACTCGAGGTGGATGTCCGTATCGATGGTGCGACGCTCGCTGCAGATAGCCTGACAGCTGTGTCGCGGTCGCTCGCCACTGGCACCCAACTCGAGGGGTGTACTGAACCCGGAACGTCGATCGACCTCGAGCTCGCGTGGGAACTACCCGCCGATGTTCCGGACGCACTGGCGGGTGAGACAACCGCGTTCACCGTCGAACTGGTCGCCGAACAGTGTCGCCACGTCGACGAGGAGAGCGTCGTCGATCCCTTCGCGGGCGTGGCTCCGTGTGACGAGCCGCCAACGTGTCTCAGCTGTCCCCGACAGGATGGCGACCGTATCGCACAGGCCACCTTCGAGTACGATGGCCCAGACAGCGAGGTGATCCTGGAGTTGGTTCGGAGCCCGGCCACGAACGACTTCGAGCGAACCGTCGAGCCGGGGAATACGTTCACCGCGATCTTCCACGATCCACCCGGAATCAAGGGTGGCCCTGATTTCGACGTCGTCGTCGACGGAACCACCATCGGCGACTTCCACATCAGCTGTTCACAGCCGTTTGGTCCGGGGCTTGTGATCGCTGACGGCACGTACAGCCTCACCGTCCTCGAGGCAATCGACACCGAGGGTAACGCCCTCTGTGAGGTGACTACATAAATGAATTACAAAAAAATCGCAAACGGAGTTGGATTGCTCCTCTTAATCGCCCTCGTTATCCCGTTCGTTATTTACGCGATTCCGGGTGTGATCGGCGCACAGTACAGTTTCGTCGTACTCTCCGGAAGCATGTCTCCGGCGATCGAACCCGGAGACGTAGTGATCGTCGCTGACCGAGATCCCGCAACGATCGAAACGAACGACGTGGTCACGTTCACTCGAGGCACCGAAGAGACACCGGTAACACACCGTGTCGTGGGTGTCGAAACGGCCGGGGACGGACTTGCCTTCGAAACGAAAGGAGATGCAAACAGCAACGTGGACGCAAGTCTGGTCCCCGGAGTGAACGTTCTGGGCGTCGTCGTCCTGACGATTCCATACCTCGGCTACGCAATCCAGGCCGTGAGCACGCCGCTCGGATTCGTGCTGCTCGTCGCCGTCCCCATGGGGCTGCTTGTCGTGACCGAGCTGTGGTCGCTGTTCCGTGCCGGCCGAACTGATGAGCTCTCGACTGAAGACGACAGCAGCGACAGCGCCGAAACGGCGTCGCCTGCGGCCACGGCGACCACCGGCGAGATCACCATTACCACGAGTGACCTACGACTCTCGACGGGCGTTCTGGCACTCGCTGCGCCTTACACGATTTACGTTGCCCTCGAGCTCCAGACCACAGTGGCGATCTCGGTCGCGTTCGCGACAACGCTCTCGGCGCTCGCTGCCGGTGGGCTGTTGCTGGCCACACGTCTTGGGACGGGCGAAGCCGACCAGGCGACGATGAAACCAGCCGCCTCAACGGTAGCAGACGATTCAACGCCAGCGACGGACGGCGGCTCGAGTGGCGATGACGTGAACACGCTCGAGTCTGCGCCGGCAGGGTTGGAGAACACTGCAGCAGCGCAAGCGACGGCGATCGACTCGGAACTCGAATGGGCGGAGACGACTGAACCAGTGGCGACAGACAGCCGTACGGAGGGGTCCGAATGATGTCCAGTCGGCCGTTTGCTGTCGCCATCGCCTGTCTCCTCGTTGCGACGGCTGGGTTCGCAGGTGGAGTGGGCACGATCGCGGTGTTTACCGACACCGAATCAGTCTCGGGAACGTTTGCGACCAGTGCCTCGTTCTCGGAGGTGGCTGTCGATGACTCCTCTCAGCACAACTCCACGATTAGCCAAACGAACGGCGCTACCGTTGAACCGACCGAAGACAGCAATCCAGGCGAGTCGTCGGAACCAGTTGACACTCGAGAATCCGAAACTACCCCCAGCAATCAAACGCCGGTCGGGAACGAGACGGTAGTCGACAACGAGGTGCCCGGCGGGAGCGAAACGGCGTCCGATTCGCAACCGACAGACGACTCCACGCCGTCGGAAGAAACTGCAGCTCCCACGGCGACCGACGAGACCGACCAGGACTCTCCAGATGACGGCACAACTGACCAGTCCGAATCAGACGTCGAGTCTGCTGGTGAAATCGCCCCGACAGACGACGGTGGCGACGAACCTGACTCGACTCCATCACACTCCCTCCTCAGCTGAAGATCACCGAGCGACCGCTCTCGAGTGCCGGAGACAGCTGTTCTGTGCCCTGTGTGTGGCGTTCCCAGAGCAAGGCAGGTTTCCTTCGTCCCAGTAAGTCGAGACGACTCTGGTGTGGGGAATCCGTAGCTGGAAACGACAGTGGCCTTTTGACGCACACCGTTCTACAGATAGTATGCCCATCGAGACAGATGCCGAGGTCCGAAACGTACTCAGAAAGAAGACAGTCGCCGTCGTTGGCTGTTCGTCGACACCTGGAAAAGCTGCCCACGAGATCCCGAACTATCTTCAGAAACAGGGGTACGACGTCATTCCAGTCAATCCAAACGCAGACGAACTCCTGGGACGGCCCGCATACGATTCGCTCTCGGATGTCGAGGAAGACATCGACATCGTCGACGTGTTTCGGCCGAGTCCCGAAGTGGCAGGGATCGTCGACAAGACGCTCGAGCGCGATGACGTTGACGTTATCTGGCTCCAACTCGGCATTCACGACGACGAGGCGGTCGCTCGAGCGGAATCGGCCGGCCTACGTGTCGTCCAGGACCGGTGTATGAAACCAGAGCACCAGCGACTGGTCGCGTCCGCGTGAACTCCCCCTCTCCGATTCACTTACGCTTCAGACTGAACTGCGCTGTCTGGTGTACACTTCGAACCGAGCGCCGCCGTCGGTACTTTCGGTTGCTTCGACCGTCCAGTCGTGGGCCTCAGCGATTCCCCTGACAATAGCGAGGCCGAAGCCACTCCCCTCGTCGGCCGTCGAGTAGCCCTGGTCGAATATGTGTTCACGTACTTCGGAGGGGATACCTGTGCCGTCGTCCGCGATATAGAACCCCTGGTCGTCGTCGAGTAGGCCGACTCGGATCGTCACGTTATCGCCACCGTGTCTCACCGCATTCGAGAGGAGATTTTCGACCAACTGGCGCAGGCGTGCCTCGTCACCCTCCACGCAGTAGTCGTCGAGTCCGATGTCGATGGTCGCGTCATCAGTCGGAATCGTCTCCCAGACCGACTCGATCAGTGCATCGAGCGTAACTGGGCGGATCGCTTCGACCTGCTGGCCTTTGCGTGCAAGCGTTAGCAGATCGTCGATGAGCGCGTTCATCCGCTTGTGAGCCGCCTCGATGCGGTCGAAGTCTTCTGCTGAACCGCTCTCGCGGCCGAGTTCGAGCGCGACCTGTGCGACGGTGAGTGGGTTTCGGAGATCGTGGCTCACAACGGAGGCGAACTCCTCGAGACGCGTGTTTGTCCGCTGAAGTTCCCGTTCGCGTTCTTTCCGCTCAGTGATGTCCTGGAACGCCCCGCGAGCACCGATCAGGGTGCCATCGTCGTCGTACCACGGCGTTCCCAGCGTGCGAACCCAGCGTTGCTTGTCGGTGTTCGTAAGAATTTGCAACTCCAGATCGTAGCCCTCCCCCGCAGTCCGCAGTCGCTCGAACGCTTCCTCGATCGTCGCTCTATCTCGAGGATGGTAGAACGAAATTCCCTCTTTGACGGTTACCTCGTGGTCCAACGGCAGTTCGTGGATACGATACACTTCCTCTGTCCATCGCATCGTTTCCGAACTGAACTCGACCTCCCAGCCACCGATATCTGCGACCGCTTGGATCTGCTTGAGAAACTCCCGTTTCTGGTCCAGTTCCTGTGCACGCTGTTTGTGTGTCGTGATATCTCTCCCCTCGGCTATGAGCAGCGTAACCTCGCCCTGTTCGTCGGTGATTGGCCGAATAGAGAAGTCGATGATAGCAGTTTCGTCGCCCCCTTGTACCGTGACATCGTAGCGAACGAACTCACCGACGGCTGCCACCTCGATGGCGTCTTTCAGCTGTTTCTGGGTATCATCACTTATCTGCCACCAGTCAGCGTCCCAGACCGGGTTACCCACTACCGTTTCGCGGTCGAGACTCCCGAATTCCAGCGCGGAGTCGTTAGCCTCCAGTAATGTCCCATCGGGGTCCAGTAGCCCTATGAACTCGTAGGTCTGGTTGAATATCGCTTCGTACTGGCGATCGTGCTCTTTACGCCCGGTGATATTACGTGCCGCTCCGACAAGCTTTTTGATGTCGCCGTCGACAATCACCGGCGCGATCCGTGTCTCCCAGTAAGATCTCTCGCTGGGGACTGAGAGCAGTTCTTCGTATTTAAGCGGTTCACGCTGGGAGACGCACTTCCGGTAGCGCTCGAGAATTTCACCCCCCTCTCTGTCTCCAAAAACGTCTTCGAGTCGCCGCCCGCGGAGTTCATCGTTTGCGAGCCCGGTTAGGTTTTCGTAGGCAGGGTTTACTCGCTCAAGTCGGAACTCATCTTCGTTTGTATCGACATCGATGAGAAAAAGCGCATCCTGTGCGTTCTCGAACAGCGTTTCCGCGAGTTCGAACTCCTCATCACGGATCTTCCGCTCGGTGATTTCACGGGAGATGATCGACAGTCCGTCCTCGTCGGCGTAGATATTCACTTCCATCCAGTGCTCGAATGGGTCACAGGGCAGTGTTTCGAACGTACGTGATTCCTGTGTTGCCATCGCCTCACGACAGTGGGACTCGACTGCTGATCCACGAAACGCTGGGACAGCATCCCATAGAAGCTCGTCTTTGACGGCCGTTGCCGGTGTGTCTGTCCACGCTGCCATCGATTTGTTCCAGTACGTAATTCGCCACTCGGAATCGACCGCACAGTACGCATCCGTGATGCGTTCGGTCAACCGCTCGTACTCCGGTTGGATCTCAGCCATTGGTTCAGTGTTGCATGACGGCGTTTTCGAGGGGGTGTCCAAGTACCGTGTGCTGGATGATTCTGAGCGCGTTCTGGAAATAGTCGATCACGCCCCGTGCGAGGTCCTCGCTGGTGGTATCGTTGTAGCTGTTTTGCATACGTCTCTCGAATAAGCGGGTATCAGTGACACTGTGAGCAGAACCCAGCTGTCCGTCGTGTCCTTCCGACGCGTTTCTGGGGTGCATCTTCAGTGTTCAGTGTCGGCTATGGAATACTAGCTGTTCGACGAGACTGCTCTCACCGAACTAAGCAGGACAGTGCGCTTAGACCGCATACGCGATGGGTTCAGGTCTTGTTGACGGCGTTATGAATCCGGTCGATCAACTCGTCGAACTGTTTGGTGTCCGGCCCCTTCTGAACATAGTCGGTAACACCAGTCGCAATCGCTTGGCTGGCGATCGTCTCACTCCCTTTGGCAGTAAAGACGATGAACGGAATATCTGCGTCTTCCTGGCGGACGACCTTCAAGAAGTCAAGACCGCTAATGGCTGGCATCTGATAGTCGCTTACGATGCAATCGAACGACTTTTTCTCGAGTGTCGTCACCGCCTCGGGGGTACTCATCGCGGTCGTAACCGCTATATCATCGGCCTCACGCTCGATGTAGGCCCCGATGGTTTCGGGCAAGCCTGGCTCGTCATCGACGAGCAACACTTGGATCCCCTCGTCGGACCGGCCGCGTGTGTCGGTCGCGTTCTCGAACTGAATCTGATTTCGGACTGCAAGATCGAGCCACTCACCGATGTTGCCGTGAAGACTCGTCGACTCAACGATCTGCTCGTTCTGGTTGTGCGTTACAAGCCCGTAATCTTCGAGTTTCGGAAGATGGCTGTGGAGCAATGACGAATGCACGCGTTCTCGGTCGACTTTGTCAGTGTCGTCCGTCCCAACCTCTGTGAGCACGTCGAGCAGTTCATCGAGCGTTGCTGCCCTGTGTTGGCGGAGATGAAACAGTACGGTCCGCCGATTCGCAGCGGAAAGGATATGGAATAATTCGTCGCTCGAGAGGTTCGGATAGCCATGCGTGTCTGAATCACTACTCGTGTCTTCCATGCTTGATAGAGATGGCCACACAGACATAAATATTATTTACTTAATAAATATATTACAGGTAAGGCTGACAGTACGGCTAGATGGATGATCTTTCGGATCGTGAATTTGCCCATAGCGGTGGCACATTTGGTAGTCCCTGTGCTCGCCGTTGGTAATCGAAACAGTTCTCGATTTGATATTTGATATAGCAGAAAATCAAATAGGTCAACAGCGGCGGCATGAGAATCGATCGGTAGCGACCGATGTACGACGTCCGTGTCCAAACGGACGAGACTCCGGACACGCTGTCGCGATTGCTATGACTTATTTCCAGGATAGTTTGATTTATTGATATGTATATATCTACTTTATATATAAAGCTGAAGTATTCTATTATAGATACTATGGCCAGTCTCTCATCACACGTGAACCGCCTCGGGGTCAAGCCCCGAGGCTTCTTCCCGTGGTTTAATCAGATACTCCCACCTGACCATCGGCAGGGTAGCCTCGAACGGTCGGGTGGGTCACGGTCGGGCTGTCCACAAGCCCCGATGCCTGCCGTCGCACCTTCCGAACTTGTGGAAGGCTGTTGAGAGCAGGCACATTCCAACTCATATACTTCTTGATGCCTTTCACGGCGATGTTGACGCTTGCACCACGGTCGCTGTGGTCTTGATGACCACAGCCCTTACATTTGAACCGCTTCTTTCGCCGATTCGCCCGTTCAGCGTGCCCACACAACGGGCACCGCTGGCTCGTCTTGTACGGGTCAATCGAATCCGAGGGGATTCCCTCGAACGCAGCCTTGTACGACGTATAAAACTGGAGAGCGCGGAATGGAAGGTGGTGCAAGCGTCGGTTCATCCGCGTGCCGTAGTCGATACTGTCGCGCATCTCTTTGAGGTCTTCAAAGACGATGCACGGGTTCTCAAACTGCTGACTCCATTCCACGATATGACGGCTCACTTTGTGGAGTCGGTCACGGACAAACCGTTCCTCACGCCCTTCCAGCGTGTCGTGGATGCTGTCCTTACCCGCGTTCTGCACGCGCTTTCGCATCGTGAAATAGCGGTGGCGCTCGAACTTGATTTCGGGAAAGTCGATAACCAACGTATCCTCGAAACCATCCTCTGTGAGTGCGGTGAGTGCCACGTTGTCCTCGTTCACATCGACACCGATAACCGTCCGAGAGTCCTGCTTGTCTCGCACAGTACGTTCGGTGTTGCGAATATTGACGTGAAGTTCAGGTTCTCCCTCGCGCCACAGGGCTTCACTGGTCGTGACTTTCCACTCATCGCTCGTCAGTGCGTTCTTGAGCAAATCAAGGTGGGCGTCACTACCTTTGAGGATGCCTTTGACGTGGTTGTAGGGTTTCGCGCTGATGCGAAACGTCACTTCTCCATCATCAGTGAGCGACAGGTTGTAGCCTTCCTCGTAGTTAGCTCGAAGTGGGTACGCGCCATCTTTGGTGTGGCTGGGAATGTTGTAGTCGTCGTAGTCGTAGTAATTCTCCATCGCTTCCAAGGCTTTGGAGACGATGCGTTGAGTCGTGTTCTTGATGAGGTCGGCCTCGTCTTCGAGGCGAGGAGAAATGTCGTCCCAGTCCACACCTTCTTTGGCGAGGCGGATGGTTTCGTTGTACACCCAGCGGGCTTCGAGGGTGGCATCTTTGAGCAGACTCTCGTTGTCACTCTGGATGTCGAGTTGGAAGTCCAGCGTTTTCACGAGAGTCGGCTCTTGGGTTGTCATTCTTCGTCTTGTTCGGTAGGTTCTGAGGTGCGAACGACTTTCACGTCCGCGCCACGCCAGCGTTTTGGGACAGTGACGTGAGCGCTGTTCCCGAACGGCTTGACCTCTCCGTCGAGAACTTCTTCGCCGTCTATTTCAAAGCGATTCACCATATCTGTGTATATCCTTTGGATATACTTATGTGTATCGGTGTGGTGTGTCCAATATGGGGGAGAAGCGGTCGAACCACACAGTGTACAACGTCAACTACCACTTCGTGTGGTGTCCGAAATACCGCCACGCGATACTGGAACCAATTGAGGATTCGTTGGATGAGTGTTTCCAGAAGGTGTGCAATGAGTACGACTATGACCTACAATCGTTGCACATATCTCCTGACCACGTACACTTGTTCCTGTCCGCGCATCCGAAGCACGCACCGAGTAAGATTGTGCGAACGGTCAAGAGCATCACGGCGCGGAAGATGTGGGAACAGCACGAATCGTTTTTGGAGAGCTACTTGTGGGGTGGTGGGTTCTGGGAAGAGTCGTACTACGTTGGGACGGCAGGCACAGTGTCGAGTGAGACGATTGAACAGTATATTGAGCGAACGGAACACGTTTAGCGGAGCTTACGGCCTTCACCCTCGGGGTCAAGCCCCGAGGCACTCGGCCTGCTTTTTCTGTAGACGATCTATTTTTCAAGCCAGTAGTCGACGACGTCGCAAACGGGATCGTCGCCATCGATACAACCGGGACGATCATCTTTTTTTAATCCGTACGTCACAGATCTTCTCGGCTACGGTCCCGACGAGTTGATTGACCACCCGATCGATCGTCTCTTTCCCGAAGAACGGACTGAACCGCTCGAAGACGTTCGAGCGCTTGCGACTGCCGGCAGTAGCCCGACCGAACTCACCCTCCTCGGTAAAGCTGGTCAGGAGGTTCCCGTCTCAATTGTCGTCACGGAAACCAGACACGACGATCGGCAGTTTTTCACCGTGACCGTACGCGACGCAGCTGATCGACACGAACGGGAGTCTGAACTCCAAGAGACCGGAGCCGTCCTCGAGAAAACTTTCGAGCACTCGAACGACGGTATCGTGGTGTTCGATCCAGAGAACGACGAGATCACCGAATGCAACCCACGTCTCTGTGAGTTGCTCGACTACTCCTGTGCGGAGCTGTTGTCACTCGAGCCAACAGATATCTTCCCCTACGAGCCGTCGCGGTTTCAGGAGTTGACCACCCGCGACCTCGAGCAGCGAAGTGGCTGGACGGACGAACTCGACTGTGAGACGCGCGAGGGGAAGCGGGTACCAATGGAAGTATCGGCGTCGCCGATCGAGATCGACGGCCGACACCACGTGCTTGCGAACGTCCGGGACGTCTCCGAACGGAAAGAGTACGAGGAACAACTCGCGGCTCTCGGCGAAGCGAGCCGAGAACTGTTGCTCGCCGAGACTGAGACCGACGTCGCCGAGATCGCCGTCGAACTCACTGGCGCAGTGCTCGATCGATCGCTGACGACGATCTGGACGGCTAATGACCATGCCCTCCGGCCACTGGCTGTGAGCGAGCGGGTTGCCTCCCTGGCCGACGACGCGACCGGGGCGATGGATCCGATTCGAGCGGGAACCGTCGAGATGGACGTCTTCGAACGGGGCGAGTCGAGGCTGGTCGAAGAGTACGATACGGTGTCGAACGCGGCACACCCGAGGATGCCTCTCGAGACGCGGCTGCTGGTTCCGTTGGATGACTACGGCCTCCTCGGTGTCGGATCCACGACGGATGACATCGACTCGTCGCTTCAGGAGCTGGTCAGCGTGCTGGCGTCGACGGTGCAGATAGCTTTCGACACCCTCGCGGCCGAGCAAACCGTCGATGATCGGTCGACGGCCATGGACGCAGCGACCGACGGAATCGGAATCGCCGACGAACACGGGACGTTCAACTACGTGAACGACTCCCTCGCCGCGCTTTACGGGTACGACAGTCCCGAGCAACTCGTCGGAACGTCCTGGAACCGTCTCTATCCGGACGATGAGGTCGAGCGATTCGAGTCCGATGTCCTCTCGATCGTTTCGGAACGGGACGGCTGGCGCGGCGACGCGGTCGGACTGCGCGCCGACGGCTCGACGGTCCCACAGGAACTCTCGCTCGCCCCGCTCGCCGACGGGGGGTCGATCTGTATCGTCCGTGACATCAGCGAGGCAAAAGCACAGGAACGCCAACTCGAGTCGCTCACCGAGGTCTCGCGTGAACTGATACCTGCGGATTCACGTGCGGAGATTGCCCAGATCGGTACCGAAGCGGTCGATAACGTGCTCGGCTTCGAGGTTGGCTGCGTTCGACTGTTCGATTCGGATACGAACCAACTCGAACGAGTGGCCATGACCGACGGGGCAGACGCGCTGCTCGAGTCACGTACAGCCTACGACCTCGAGGCCACGCTTGCTGGGCGGGCGTTCAGGGACGAACGAACGCTAGCCAACACCGCGACGGTCACGGAGTCAGATGATCCGTCGGTGTTCGAAAATCCGAGCTTTCACGTCCCGATCGGGTCGGACGGCGTTCTCACTGTTGTCGTTCGATCACACGAGGAGTTCGATGATCGAGACGTGCACCTCGCAGAGATGCTCTCAATGAGCATGGCAACGGCCATTAGCCGGGCAGAGCGTCGTCGACTCCTGCAAGCCCAGAAACGCGAACTGCATCAGCAGCACGATCAACTCGAGACGATGGTTCGGATCAACTCACTGTTCAAAAAGACCGGAGAACAACTCATCAAGACGACTACGAGATCGGAACTCGAGCGAACGATCTGTGATCGGCTGGCCCAGTCCGAGCACTATCGGAGCGCGTGGATTGGTGACGTCGAGGGTACTGGTGATCATATCATCGCGAGCGTCGGGAGCGGTGTCGAAGACGGCTACCTCGAGACGGTCAACAAACTGCCGCTCTCGAGCGTCGCAAACGGAACCGTCGCACGGGCGATCGAGACGGGAACGGTTCAGATCATCCGCCAGTACCAGCAGACGGGCAACGAGCAATCGGGAACCGACGATGAGTTCCCCGAGGACGTCGAAACCATCGCGGCGATCCCGTTGCTGTACGGCGACCATCTCTTCGGGATCCTCGTGGTAAACAGCGTCCGCGAAGCCGTCTTCAATAACAAAGCGGCCGAGGTCCTCGAGTCGTTCGGGAAGATGACTGGCTTCGCAATAAACGCGATTCGTAACCGGTCGATGCTCGTCTCGGACACTGTCGTGGAACTCGAGTTCACCATGAGCGATCCGTCGGTGTTTTATTCGCGGGTGACCGCTGATCTCGACTGCCGGTTTCGGTTCGAACGCTCAGTCCCAATCGCGGAGGGGAGAGTCATCAACGACCACACTGTCGAGGGAGCGGAGCCGGATACCGTTCTCGAAGCCGCCAAGGGGTTCGATGGGATCGAAGACGCGCGCGCAGTCGCCGAGCGAGACGACAGGTTCGTTCCCCAGTCGGTGGCCCCCCAATCGACGGTCCAACTCGCGCTTGAGGCGGGTGCGACGCTTCGATCCGCCCAGGCAGCAAACGGTAAGGGAACGATCGTTTTCGAGGCGCCACAGACAGCAAACGTCCGCGATATCGTGAACACCGTGGAAAGCGCCTTCTCGAACGTTGAACTCGTGGCCAAGCGCGAGCGTGAACGCACCGTCCTCTCGGCCGAGGAGTTCCGCGAATCCACCGCGGAAAGTCTCACTGAAAAGCAACGGGCGGCGCTTGAGTCGGCGTACTTCGCCGGCTACTACGACTGGCCACGAGAGATCACTGCCGAAGAACTCGCTGAGTCGATGGGTATCTCCTCGTCGACGCTCCACCAGCACCTCCGGAAAGGGATCTGGAGTCTGCTGTCGGCGTTCCTCGACTCACAGTAGCGATGGGACCCGGTTGGGTTGTATCGACATTCAAAGTGTCACCGGCCCACGTAGCTAGGTGAGACGAGTTCACATAGTTCGGCACCGCGTTCTTGCAGTTGAGAGCCCTCTACTAGTATAGCGGACGAACCCGTGTCGAACGCGCCTGTATCGAAACTCAGTGTCCGTGACACGCCCTGTCCGAACCAGTCGGCATTCCTGCCGAAGACCACCACCATGTCTAACCACACTCCGAACCAGCCACGCGACGCCGAACCGAACGGTCCCAACGCCCACATTGGGGCCTACCACACGATTAACGACGGGACGGTCATCTACGACATACACGACCAAGACGCATGGGTCAGCTCGACGTGTGCCGTGTTGCTTTCCGACGTCGAGTGATCGAATTACCGCTTCGTATCGGGAAGAACCGAGAAGTACACCCGAATTTAGTGTGTGTATCTTCCATTCGAATATAAGTTCATATCACTCTTTCTCCGAGTGAGGCAAGTCACGCTGTGATACTGTTCGAACCAATCGATGGTGAGCCGACGTATGACAGGACCAGAAGCGTCTTGCCTCGAGTGATGACGATAAACGATAGCCACAGAACACCGACCGACGAAACGACCGAAACACGACGCTCTCTCGTGACGAAGGGGCTGCTCGCCGTGAGCGCACTCGTGTTTGGGCTGTCCGGAACCGGCTCCGCGACACCGAGTCGGACCGGCACGACCACGAGCGGAACTGGCGGGCAGAGGGGAGAGACCAGCAGTAGTTCTACAGGCGATGCAAGGCGAGTGCCTCGGGGTCGTTCGAGAGACTCCGTCTCTCGTGACTGAGCGAATCGGAGATTCGCAAGGTCCGCGAGACCATAGGTCTCGCTTGATGACGAGACGCTCCGCGTCTCGAACCACGTGACCTCGAGGCGGTTCACGGGCTGATCAACATCCTCCCGCGGTACGCGGCCGTAGTGCGCGTCGAACGTCGCCGACGTCAGCGCCACCAAGACACCGAACACCGCTCCCGCCCCATCCACGTCGCGAGCGTGGGAAGGACGGTCGTGATCTCATCGAGCGTCCACGCCTGCTGTCCCGTCCGAACCAAGGAGAGTCCAAGAACGTGAAGTACCTCGGGGACAAGCCCCGAGGATTCACCGTTTTGACCGCACGTCCCAAAACGGGTCGTGCCGTCGCAGGTAAATTCAATCCCCCCGACCTTCCCGAGATGGGGCGGCTGGAAGTAACACCCGAACGCCCGGTGCGTCCGTGAGGGTCGGTCGCTCCACCACGACCCGACAACACCCGTCTCACCACGTCAAGGATGCGGGTTTTGAGAGGTGTCGCATCCTTCGCAACTGCACTCATCAATACGGCGGGACGTATCATATAGCTTACCCGATTCACCCTCGAGGTCAAGCCCCGAGGCACTCTCGCTGTATCTCTGTAGACGAGCAACCAGGCAGGAATACTCATCGCCGCCGCGCCGACAGCGTGCGTTAGCGCCGACTTTTCGAGTAATTCGAAGCCAAGCCCGTACAGTAGTCCGAGAACCGGCCCGAGAAGCAGGCCCAACAGCCACGGATCGACGACCGTCGACAGGACGGCCCCCGGAACGATGCCAGCCACGGCTCCGACGAGTAGCCGGCGCTCGAGGACTGGGTCGACATCCGAGAGCAATGACTGGGAACCGCTCGATCCAACTCCCAACAGTATCAGCGGAGTCATTCGACGCTACTCGTCGTCTTCGTCGGTGTCCTCGTCGCTTTCGTTGCTCTCGTCCTCGCTTCCGTCTTCGTCACCGTCTTGCTCGTCCCCGTTTTCGTCTTCTTCTTGCTCGTCCCCGTCGTCCCCGTCTTCCGCATCGTCAACCGGTTCCGTCGACACGAACGTCTCCGCTATGCGAGAGAGCAACTCGGGCCACTCGAGATTTTCGTCGAGGTACGCTTCGACCCACTCGGTTTCGATCGTAAAGTAATCGACCATCTCTCCGTCTTCCGGATCGTACGCAGTCGCCTCGAGGTACGCCGTCGACGAGCCACTTTCGATGGTCGTCGTGTAGCCGTCCGTAATCAGCTCGATCTCGGTGGCGACGTTGTCGTCCGAGGTTCCGCTCGCATCGTATCCTAGCTCGAGTCCGTCGTCGACAGGCGCTATGTCTACCTGTTCGAATCCGCGATCTTCGAGGGTTGCCTGGAACTGCTCGAGCAGCTCTGATTCGCTCAACTCCGCGTCGTCTCCGTTCTCGCTTGTCGACTCATCTTCGTCTCCGTCTTCGTCTCCGTCTCCGTTTCCGTCCGATCCGAGACTGGTACAGCCTGCACTCACAACTAGCATGCCTGCAACTGCGGTCAACAGTGTTCGACGTTCCATGCTCGCAAGTGTACCGATATCGTTGTCAACACGCGAGGAAAAATAGGCACGAATGGGGGTGGTACGGGTCGAATGGCGCTATCGACTGTCGACCGATCGTTTCGCCTCGAGACCTCACTGACTTTTTTCAGCGCGTTGAATCCTCGTGGGTCGTTCCAATTGCTGATGCACACGGTGTGGCCACGTCTTGCTGAACAAGGTCGCAGTGGACGTCACGGACACCAGTCTTCGCCCGCACACTACAGTTACAGTTGCTCTGTTGATCACAACTGAGCGGCAGTACCGACCACCGCGATTAGGCTTGGCTGTAGCACACCTATGTCCATCGGTAGCACTGTTAGGAAGTCGACACCCGTTCATAACGTATGGCATCTAAAACGGCCATACCGACAGAGACTCGAACGAAGACACGATTCGAATACTGGCAAGCCGGCCTACTTGGCGGCGTTGGCGGCGGCCTCGCGTTCGGCGTGCTGATGACGATGGCAATGCAACCGATTATCGAGATGGCAATCCCAGGAATGTACGGGCTGGGACCGTCACTCGCCGTTGGGTGGGCGATTCACATGTTCCACTCGGTCATCCTCGGCGTCGGCTTTGCGATCCTTATTCGGACGACTGGCCTCGAGGACCGACTGGGAAGCAATTTCACGGTCGCCGTTGCGGGACTCGCTTACGGGGTCGTCCTCTGGCTCGTCCTCGCGTCGTTCGTCATGCCCGCGTGGGTTGGTGTGATGACAGAGATGACACCACCCGTGCCCGACTGGAGCGGACAGAGTCTGATGGGACACGCCGTGTATGGTGTTATCCTGGGGCTGCTGTACGCACTCCTCGCGCGATGATTTTTTCGGACGGATCGTCTCATTACAGAAACTCGAGGAGAAAGCCCACGACTTGAGTCGTGGGAGAAGTCACATCATCTTGAATGGTTAAAACGAGTCAGGGAGAACGCGAGACCGGCGTTCGGGACATTTTCAGGGAGCGTGCGAGACGCGATTGGAACTGTTCTCTGCCTTGGATGTTCGCTCTCGCTCAGTACTTTGGATCTGCACCAGTCGTCTCGTAGACAGCGTCCATCAGCTCATCACGCTTTGCTTGCCAGGCCGGCAGTTCGTCGGGACTCGAGGGGTACGCCTCGTAGTGAGCGAGGATTTCGTCGGCGCACTGTTTCGTCTGGTAAAGTTCCCAGAGGGTATCCCAGTGACCGCGGCTTTTGAACAGGGTCTCGAGTTTCAGCTTCCAGCTGATATCAGCACTCCCCGAGTACAGCGCCTCGGAGAGTTTGTCGCCGGGCATCGCTGCGATCAGACTCGTGAGATCATCGAGATCAGCAGCGGTCACCAGGATATTGTAGATGTCCAAGGCGGCGAATCGGCCACCGTAGTGGTCCATCACACGCTCGTTGTATCGCCAGAGGAACGCCTCGCTGACGTCGTTCTGTTCGATCGCCTCGACGATCTGCTCGCCAGCGTATGCGCCGGCGTACGCCGCACCAGCCATCCCACCGCCAGTTGTCGGGTTGACGTGTCCAGCGGCGTCGCCGACAGCAATGAAGCCAGGGTGGACTGCCGAGTCGTGGGGCCGCTTGGTCGGCAGTGCGCCACCGAGTTTGTCCTCGACGCGTGCACCGTCGAACTCGGGACGATTTCGTAAATCTCGCTTGAGATCCTCGACGAGTTTCATTGGCTCTTCGCTCATTTGAAAACCGAGACCAACGTTGATCTCCGTCTCAGTCCGCGGGAAATACCAGAGGTAGCCCGCAGACCGCTCGGTCGGCTTAAACACCAGTGCGTCATCCCACTCGACCGGCTCGTCGACGTGGACGATCTCGCGGTAGGCCGAGGAGAACTGCGAGTAGTCGACGTTCGTGTCGAACGTGGACCCGGAGAAATCGACCATATCTTGAAGGACGGACAACGATCCCGCGCCGTCGACGACGACCGCTGCGTCATAGGTCCGAGAGTCACCTTTTTGAATCGCCTCGACGCCCGTCACACGGCCCCCGTCTTCTTGGATCACGTCTGTGACGACAGTATCGTAGTGGATCTCCGTACCCGCCTCGAGAGCACCCTCGATGAGTCGCTTGCCGTACTCGAACCGGTCGATGACGGCCAGCTCACCCGGGATAGGGATCTCGAGGACGGTGTCCTCCTGAGGAATCTCGAATCGGCCGTGATCGACGCCAGTGTTCGTAAACGCCGGCTGAATCTTCTCTTTCGGGATCGCATCGGGAAACCCGTCAGCGCCTTTCAACGCGTCGCCACACGCGATATGACCGGCTTCGGCCTCGGTTTTTCGCTCGAGGATAACGACATCGTATCCCGCATTTGCGATTGTCGAAGCGGCGTAACAACCAGCAGTCCCCGCACCCACAACGACGACATCCCAGGTCGTGTCCGACGTCGTGGCGTTAGTGGACGATTCCGTTGTGCTCATACGCAATCTCGTAATCGGCCGAACAAAAGCCTTCTTTAGGACAGTCAGAAATTCCGAACAGTTCTAATGGATGGCTCAGTGGACGAGACAGGTACACTGCTGGCGATCCAGTGTCTTCGTTGACACTGGTAGTTTGGGGCGTGGCCTCGGGGCGATTCACGTCGGCTCATCACCCTCGGTTCGCGGAAAGAGGACCGTCAACAACAGCAAGACGACAACTGCTGACAGTGCTAGTCCGATCCAGTCCGCAATGACTGGCAAAAAGAACGCCACGGTTTCTCGACCGACAGTCCACCAGAGGCCAAGCGTCGCCACGCCGAGACCAGAGAGGATTGCCCGAACGGGACGGTCACGTTTTGACAGCGGATCGAACGTTCGATTTCCGGTGATGGCACCGAATCCGAGCCGCAGGGCAAGCCCGACAGCCACGCCGACGAGAATCCAAACTGGCAGGCGAACCCATCGCCTCGCGCGTGTCAGTGAGACCGTGGGGAGTTCACGCTGCTCGATCCACGCCTCGATCACGTCTGTGAGTAGCTGCAAACTCCGCTCACTGTTTGTGAGGATAACGATACCGTCGCCGGTCCCGGGGATGGTATGAAACCAGTGCCACGATCCAGGCCCCTGTCCGCCGTTCATCACCGCTCGTTTCCCGTCGGAAAGCGTTTCGACAAAGTGACCGAGCCCCGCGCCGTCGCTTGCGAGGCCGTAGAATCCAGTCGTTCCGACGGCCGGAGCGTAGATCTCGTCGACGGTCTCCGGAGCGAGCACACCCCGCCCAACCGGTTCCCCGCTCGTCTCCGTGCCGGCGGCGACAAAGCGGGCGATATCTTCGACGGTCGCGTACAGTGCACCAGGGGCTTTGGCGGGACCATGTGACAGAGAGACCGGTGTTCCATCAACGAAATGCTCCGTTGCCAGCTCCGAACGGAGTCGTTCGGTCGTGTCGAAGGTGGCTCCGTCCATTCCCAGCGGCTCCAGGATTTCGTCGTCGATGTACGCTGCGAAGTCCTGGCCCGTGACGTCCTCGATTAAGAGTTCCAACAGCGCGTAGCCGGGATTCGAGTGCCGAAACTCACCGGGTTCGTCGGTCGGTCGAGCCGCCGGCCCGCCCGCGTTTCCGGACAGCGCCTCCCGGAGCGGCAGCGGCTCTTCGTCCAGTGGGACACTCTCGTATACGCCTGCTGGCAACCCGGCACTGTGGCTGAGTACTCGCCGCACGGTAACCTCCTCCCACGAATACTCGGCGTCCGGACGCTCCCAGCTCGTGAGGTGCTGGCCAATTGGATCGTCGAGTGCGATTTCATCCTGCTCGACGAGCTTCAACACTCCCCATGCAGTGACCGACTTCGTGAACGATTGCACCCGGAACGGCGTGTCCGCGGTCGTCGAGCGCTCCGCCGCGGGGTCAGCGGTACCGTAGGCACTGCTCCAGGTCAGCTTGCCGTCTTTGATCAGGGCGATTGACGCTCCCGGTACATCGTATCGCTCGAGCAGGTCCGGAACGTACTCGTCGAGATGCGCCGGGAGCGATTCGTCGGATGAGACAGCTCTTGTGCCGGAGCCGAACTGACCTAAGAGTTCCCCGCCGGTTCCGATGAGGGGGGCCGCAAGCAGTTGTCGGCGAGTAGTAGTGTCGGTTTCCGAACGACCCGGTCGCATACTACTCCTTGTGTGGACTACCTGAAAAACGTCGCCGCTTCGCTCGAGAGAACTCGCGCTGCGTAGACAAATGGCTGTATCGTGGTTGAGCGATGGGTGTCAGCTGTCATTCAATAGCTCGAGAACTGCCTCGAGACTCTCGAGGTCCGCCATCGGCTCCGTCTCGAGATGGGACGTCGCGTTGTGCTCTCGGCGGAGAAACACGGTATCGAATCCCGCACGCTGGCCCGCGACAACGTCGCTTTCACTATCGCCGACGTACAGCGGGTTCGAAGAGCCAATATCTGTCGCTGCTGCCTCGAGATACGTCGGATTAGGCTTTTTCTCTCGGAGACTGGCTCGGGTCGGCTCTCTGGCACGAATCGTTCCGAACTGACCCCGTAACCCGTACTCTCGGAGGACGAAGTCGACGATTCTGGTCTGATTGTTGCTCACGATTCCGCGTGGGACTTCGACGCGCTCGAGACACGCCACATCGTCGTACGGCGCTTTCCGCCCGGCGATGGTTTCCGTCCGGAGCGTCGTCTCGATTCGATCCTCGCGACACTGCCAGAGCCGATCTGGGGTGACGTCGTACCGCTTTGCAACAGCACAGAGCTCATCCTCGGAGACTCGGATCGTGATCGTGTCGACGTCGTCGGGGTTTGGATCCGAAACACCCGCATCAGCGAATGCGCCGAGTGCAGCGTCTCGCAGCACATGCTGTGAACAGAGCGTGACGATCACGCCGTCGTGATCGAGGAGGAGTCCATCGTACTGCTGGCTGGTCATCGTCCATATATTGGGCGAGACACTACTGAGGCTGTCGGTTCCGTACCTCGAGTGAAGACTTAATCCGTGACGAGTCGACACAGAGACCAGTATGCGACCAGCAGACGATGCGACACTCAGGGAGTTCGAGACGTGGTTGAGCCTGCTTACCGACGGTGAACTGCCGGAGCGACACAAGTGGAAGGCGTGGTTTTGCGTCGCCGAATACGAACAGCCGGATTTCGAGGCCGTATCAGCGATGCTCCGGGACAACAATGCGTCGGGAAGCTTCGTCTTCCTCGGCCGCGACGCCGAGGAACAGGCCGAGAGTATGGAGATGCTCGACGCTGACGGGCACGAAATCGCGTTTCACTCACATCGTCATCATACGTACGCCGAACTCTCCTACGACGACGCCCACGACGCGATCACGACCGGATTGGCAGCGATCGAGGATGCGACGGGACTCTCACCGGACGGCTTCTTTGCCCCGTTTTTGGACCTCAGCGACGGGACGGTCCAAGTGATCGAAGAGGTCGGCTTCGACTGGGTGCTCGGGAGGACCGACCACGAGCCCGATGGTATCGAGATCACGCCGCCGGTGATCCCGTTCGATACGACGCTGCTGGAAGACCACAGTCCATCCGAGATGATGGGACAGTTGCGCGAGAAGGCCGACGCCGGTGAATCGCCGTTCCTCTTTCATCCGCCAGTTATCGAATTCGAGGATGGCATGGACGCCCTCGAGGAATGGATCCAAGCGGTCGAACCTGTCACCGTCGCCGAGCAGATTGCATCGGGCGGGACGGGGATGGTACTCGACTGCGTTCGACCGGTGCGTATCAAGTAGGGAGTATTAACCCCTCGAGTAGGATCCACGGACTGACCGCTGTGTTGTCAAATAACAATCACGGGACAGAATATCCCAAAGACAGTGGTGGCGAAAATCAGAGGATATGAGTACGTAGCCCCTTTTTCCACTAGTAAATCATATAATGAACGTCTTGGCAGTTTTTAGACAGGAAGCGAAAGGATTGTGGGGCGACGGGAAAGGTGTCTCACTTGTTGCCGTCGCTGTTGCATGGGGGTTGCTCAACGGGACCCGTATGGTTTACCCGGTTATTATCCCCTACCTACAAACTGCGTTTGACCTCAGTCTGACTGTCGCCGGCCTACTGGTCTCTGTTCTGTGGTTCTTTGCAGCGATCGGCCAACTGCCAGGGGGGATACTCGCCGACCGATTCGATGAGCGAACACTGATGACTGTGAGCACCGGTATCGTTGCAGTAGCACTCGGGCTTGTCATCACTGCCCCGTCACCACTGGTTCTGTTCACTGCAACAGCACTTTGGGGAGTCGGCCATTCGCTGTATCCAATCGCCCGAATCACGTTCCTCTCAAATCTGTACTCTGGTCGGCTTGGAAGCGCGCTTGGTGTGACGATGGCAACAGGCGATGTTGGACAGACAGTACTGCCACCGATTGCAACCGTCCTCGCTGCAGTGGTTGCGTGGCAGGTCGGACTCGGTTTCGTGGTCCCGCTTCTCGTTGTCGCTGGAATCGCGATCTTTGTGACGTCCTCGCCCCAGCGTTCGACGTCACAGTCAACAGATTCCCAATCACTGTGGGACACGCTTGGTGTCGTCACGGAACTTCGCAACCCATCTATGGGGTTCATGACTGGCATTCTGTTTCTGTATCTGTTCATCTGGCAGTCGTTCACGACGTTCTACCCGACATACCTCACAACTGTCAAAGGGATGGCACCGTCAGTCGCGGGTGTCTTGTTTGGATTCTTTTTCGCCGTTGGTGTGGTTGTAAAGCCAGTGGCAGGGACAGCGTATGATCGGATCGGGATGCGAAAATCACTTGTCGGCATTTTGTTGCCTGCCGTTGCAGGATTTTTCCTCCTTCCGATCGTTGACAGCGTCTGGTTTCTCGTCGTAGTAACTGCGCTGATAAGTACGATGCTCGGGACTGGTGCAGTCACACAGTCGTTTCTCGCCGATTCGTTCTCCGACGAAATGCAAGGCACGGGTCTCGGCGTTGTACGAACGATTACCGCAGCACTCGCTGCTGGCGGCCCGGTTCTTTTTGGCGTGATCGCTGATTACGGATACTTTGATCAGGGATATATCGCCTTAGCCGTCATCATGGCCGTGGTTGTCGCGCTCACGCTTCGAATGCCGACTGCCCGACAGTCGTAGCCAGAAGGGGGCAAATGGGTGCGATTCACCACGGCCCTGGATAGCCACATTCAGAATAGGCTATTTGAGAATTGGTACACGGGAGGCGAAGCGCTCGAGAGACAGAAACGCAAGCAGAAGGGGCACGGATGCAGATGCGGGCAGAATCCGGTATCCGCCTACTCGCCAGCTTTCGCTCTTTCCTCAACACGGGGACTTAGCACCTTGCAGATCAGCCAACTGGGCTGTGACTGTTCGTCGCTGACGTGTTTTCCAGACCGATTAGGAGCAAGGTCGACTCGAGGTCGCCCTCCAATGACTGCATGCAACGGAGCGGTCAGCGACAGCACTTGGGCAAAGAAAGTGGCGGTGAAACCATCATACGGGAAGAGGGTTTTTGTTCACACAGTACGATCTACCAGTATGCCCGAACAGAACGTCCTCGGCGGGGAGCTTGCCACCTGTAGCACCGATCCGACGACTGGTTTCGAGCGAGATGGCTGCTGTGGAACGCATCCTGACGACCGGGGGAGACACGAACTCTGTGCGGTGATGACCGACGAGTTTCTGACGTTCAGCAAAGAACGGGGCAACGATCTTGTGACACCGCGCCCGACGTTACAGTTTCCCGGGCTTTCCCCGGGTGATCGCTGGTGTCTCTGTCTCGGGCGATGGGTCGAGGCCCTCGAAGCAACGCGGGCCGAACGCCTCCCGGAGACGACCGTCCCGCCGGTCATTCTCGAAGCAACGAACGAATCAGTGTTAGATTCCGTAGACATGGAGACACTCGAGGCCCACGCTTACGACTCGTAGGCGGCCATTGAGGAGCGAAGCTACCAGTTGCATACAGCGTCACGAATTTATCACACCTGTCCAGTGGAGCCACCGGTCGCACGGTCTTCGATTCTGACGCAGTAGCCGACGACGACACACCACGCGGCTTCGTATTGGTCGGGAAATCGTGTAGCGACGTGATAGCAGGCAGGGTCGTCACCCCCTGAGCACCCATATGTTGTGGTCAAGTGCCGATTGCGGAGGACACGTTCACCTCTATTGATAGATTTATGATCCTTTCGCGCGTATCGTACGGTGCAATGATTGACCTTACCGACCGTGTGGCGATCGTCACTGGTGCAGGCGGCGGAATCGGCAAGCAGACTGCGCTGTTGCTGGCAGAGCAAGGTGCGGACGTCGTCGTGACGGACGTCATCCCGGAGCGTGAAGACGTCGGCGACGCGGTTGAGGAGCGCGGAGCGAACGCACTCGTACGCGAGCTTGACGTCACCGACCGCGAGGCGGCGGAATCAGTCGTCGACGACACACTCGAGGAGTTCGGTCGTGTCGACATCCTCGTGAACAACGCGGGAATCTTCCCAACGGCGACACTCGATGAGATGACTGCTGAGGAGTGGCAGCAGGTGATCGACATCAATCTGACGGGCGTGTTCAACTGTACGAAGGCAGTCCTTCCGGCGATGCGTGAAGCGGGCTATGGCCGGATCGTCAACGTCTCATCAGCGTCGGGCGGCCATATCGGCTGGTCTGGTGACCTCTCACACTACGCGGCGAGCAAGGGTGGAGTTGTTGGCTTCACCCGGAGTGCCGCGATCGACCTCGGCCCTGACGGGATCACGATGAACGCCATCGTTCCCGGAATGGTCGACACCGGCGCTGCCGAACGGGTTGCCGACGAGGACGCGATTGAGGCCGCTGTGAACGCCACACCTGTCGGCCGCCAGGGCGATCCTGAAGAGTTAGCGAGCGCCATCGTCTATCTGGCTTCCGAACCGGCAGCGTTCATCACCGGTGCGTCGCTGGTCGTCGACGGCGGCATCACACTCGTCTGAAACGGCCGCTTTCGCTCAGGGCGACCACTCACCGAAGAGATGACTTGCCCTCGAGTCACCCCACTGTCTTGTTGTATCCCAGCCGCGGTCGGGATTCCTGCGTTAACGAGACACAACGCGTCTCGTTCGCACACCAGAACGCTCTGCGTGCTGGGGACGTCTTCAGGGGCGAAAGGATGTCAAGAGTAGAAAACGACGGGACGCCGATCGCCACCGTGCTCATCTGAACGGTGTGCTGAAAGATCGTCAGGATCGTCCACACCGAGGAGCTGGTTGAGGACATCGATCGCTGATGCCCTCAGGAGTGGCTTGTTGTCGTTGCCGCAGTTTTCATCGAACGTACAGGCAGGACAGCCGTTGGGTTGCCCACAGCTGCAGTCTCTGAGTTGATCTCGAGCGCGTTCGGCGAGCGCCTCGAAATTGTCGTAGATGGCGCGTGCGAAGCCAAGACCACCGTCGACGCCGTCGTAAATGAACCAGCCCGAGGAGGAACGGCCGGATAGGTCGCTGGTTCGTTGTTCGAGGGCGTGCGTTGCGGCTTCGAACGAGTCCCTGATCGAATCGGCGATGTCGTCATACTCAGGATGGGTATAGTGAGTATCCATGACGAGTGTGGCGAGACCACCGAGATCGTTCTTATCGACACGGAGCTCGAGCGGCGCAGTCTGAATTGTGGCGTGTTCTGCAGCGTGCAGTCCGGCGACGTATCCGAGATGTGCCACCCCTGCCTGATCCGAATCAACGCCGGTTTCGACGCCGTAGTCCTGATACTTCCGTATTAGTGGTTTCTCGACGGCTTCGGGGACCTCAACCCAGCAGAGCTGTGTGTCCATGAGGATCGGTGGGTTGTCGGTCGGGATCAGCTGTTGTTTCGGCTCGCTGTTACCGATGTACATCTGATCGTAGGCGTGGTGATGCACTAACACCGTTCCACGGCCGAAGTGGAGCGTAAAGCCGTTGATCTCACGAGACTGCTCGGAGTCAGCATCGAGTACGTTGACCTTGTTTCGAGAACGGGTGTAGTACTCACACTCGACCGGCTCGAGTTCGATAATCGGTTGGGGACGATCCTCATCGACGGTGACGACCTCGTACTGCTGGCCGTTTTGGAGCCTGACAGCCCCTTCGTGGTAATCCCGGTAGGCACGGTTTTGATCGACTGGCTCGAGGTCGAGGTCGTCGGGGAGGCCCCAGCGTTCGCGGTCGACGTCATCGGCAAGCTGCAGCCGGTACTCCGTGGTGTTGGTGCCATAGAGGTTGACGCGAGTCTGTGGACGGCTGGGGCCGCTGTAGTGGACGGCTGCGTCGAGGTAGCCGTCGACGAAACCAGCCTCACGCCACATGTTCACGGCAGCCCGAAGCCGGTCTTCGTCGGCGAACGTCTCGATATCGGACTCGTCGAGTGCGATTTCGTCACAGGCACAGCAGACGTGCGTCGCGAAGACGGCGTTGTTCGAGGTGTCGACGACGGCGTCTTCGACGTCGGTCTCGAGTAAATACTCGGGGTGGGTGAGGATGTACTGATCGAGGGTCCGATGATCACCGACCAGGACCGCAAGGCTCCGGCTTGCCTCACGACCGGCGCGGCCGATTCGCTGCCAGAAGGACTGCCGTTGTCCTGGATAGCCCATCAAGACGGTCGCATCGAGAGTTCCGATGTCGATCCCCAGTTCCAGTGCCGACGTCGTTGCGAGACCCGTGAGTGCGCCGGTTTTGAACTGGTGTTCACGGGAGTGGCGGGTGCGGCGACCGAGCCCCGCGTTGTACGCTTCTCGACCGACAGCGGGTAATCGGTCGTATGCTCGAGGATTGTTTCGTCGGTGGTCCTCAGCACGTTGGATACTGAGTTCGGTGAGTTTTCGGCTCGGACAGAACAGCAACGTGCGAACATCGTGTGCGGTGAGATGATTGAATACTTTCGGCGCGTCGACGCTGGCCGGCACTCGTTCCGCGACGAACTCGTCCTCGGAGTCCGCTTCGGAGTCGTCCTCGAGTTCGGAACTGAACGGACCCTCATCAGGGGTTGTGTCACGCGTTTTGTCTCGCGGTGGTGGGTTCCACAGGACGATATCGCGTGGCCCGTGTGGTGAGCCGTCGTCGTCGACGACGGTCACGGGAGCGTTGATGAGTTCCTCGGAGTGCTCCTGTGGGTTTCCAATCGTCGCAGAGGTGAGGACGTACTGTGGGTCACCGCCCCAGTAGTCGGCGACGCGTTGCATCCGGCGGAGAATCCACGCGACGTTCATCCCCTCGATCCCCGTATAGGTGTGTGATTCGTCGATCGCGACGAGGTCGAGGGCGCTGTAGAACCGACTCCACTTGTCGTGGTGCTCGAGGTAGACGTTGAGGCCAGCGAAGTTCGTGAGGATGACGTCCGCCTGCTCGCGAATCGCGCGGCGATCACCCGTCGTATCGCCGTCGTAGGTCCGGACTCGGATGTCGAGGCCGAGCTGGTCGTACAGCTCCTCGAGTGACTCCTGTTGGTCGTTCGTCAACGCCTTCATCGGATACACACAGAGCGCGGTGGAGGCGTCGTTCCGTTCAGACACACGGGTGCCATCCGCGTTGAGGACGCCAGCCTCGAGGAGGTTTCGAGCGATCTGCAGCCCGTAGATGTGCGTTTTTCCGCTGGACGTGGATGTCGCCACCGTGACGTTGTCGCCGGCGTCGAGTGCCTCGAGGGCGTCGGCCTGGTGACGAAACAGTTCGTATGGATAGGAGTCGGCGAGTGCTGGTTGCAATACATCGTCCGTCGGGACTGTGTCGGCTGGTTTTGCAGGGAGCTCGATGGTTTCGATGTATGCGGAGTCCGGTGTGAGACTCGAACGGGGAAAGGTATCGACGAGAGCCGTCCCTGAAACGTCGATGCGAGTGTTCCTGTCGGTTTCGGTGTTGTGTTCGATCATTTTCAAAAGTCAGTGAGCCCTGCCTGGCGTCCATCTGCGCCGCCAGCGCCGCTGTCAGTCATGTCGCGCCGTGTTGCATCGGTGATCGCTTCATAGACGTGCCAGAGCGCCCGGCAGTCATCTTCACAGTACGCCTCGTGTCGATCCCAGTCGGGTGCTCGCTCGGGATCGTCTGGGTTCCGCATGAACGACTGGTATGCAACAGCGGTCTGTGCACCCGTCAAGCCGGTGCCAGCGGATTCGTAGCCGAGAGCACGGGCCACGTGATCGAGCTTGTTCGTTCGGCCAGGGAGCAACACGTTACCGTCACGAACTGCCCACTTGTACAGATCGTAGGTCCAGATGTCGTCCCAGGCATCGACGTACGCCGGACAGTACCGATTGAGGAACTGAGTGATGTAGCGGTAGTCGAACCCGTGGCCGTTCCACGTCAGCACCGTCCGGTCACCGTGAGTGGCAAGAAACCAGGTCATAAACGCCTCAAGCACTGGTTTCGGATTCGTTGGGTGTTGTTTCTCGATGAACGCCTGATGGCTGTCGGTCGCCGGATCGTAGACGCCGAACTGCCAGATGATTGATGGAGAGAGCCCATCGGTTTCGATGTCGAGACAGACCGGTGGCCGACCGTCACGTGTTTTGACCGGCGTGTTGTTCGTCAAGACAAGCGGCTCTCCCGACTCGATGACCTCCGCATGGGCATGTAGCTTCTCAGCAGTCGTCCGTCCGACTCCCGAGAGATCGGTGAGATCACTGACCGCAACATTTCGGACGTCGTCTATCGTTTCACACCCCCGTTGATGCAACTGTTGGGCAGTTGCCTGACCAACACCGTTCAGTGCTGTGAGCCCGAACCGGCCGGAATCGACAGCTTCTGCGGCGACGCTTCCGCGTGTCGTGCACGTGTACTGTGCGAACTTCGATCCGCCTCGAGTCGTTGCGCCGAGTCCGGCGATCGGGACGCGCACAGACGAGCAGTTGTGCGTCAGTGTCCACTCGTGGTAGTACTCAGCTGGCTGTCCGCCCGCAAGAACGGTAACTGGCTCGGAGAGAGTCGCACTGATCGCTGCGAGCTGTTCGGCGTTCGGAAGGGTCGTCGAGAGTGTCGTCGGATTCCAGTCGATGGTGAGTTGCGGGACGAACAGAAACGTCGCGGCGTTGTCGCCCGTCTGGCGCTCACCCGTTGTGAGTTGCGTTTCGAGACGGGAGAGGACGTCACGACTCTGAACGGCGAGGAGATCGATCGTCTCCGCTGATGAGGCTGTGTCGGACACTTCGCGCACCCCTGTCTCGAGAGCGTACCGATAGTGCTCGATGGGTCCCCCACCGTGGCCGAGTTGTGGGTGGATGACAGGCCGGTTCGGAGCACTATCACGAACGAGTGCGTACGCGTTGCCAGTTCGGATTCCAGAGATCGTGACACAGTCCGGAGAAAAATACTGGACAGCATCCTGAACGGTGGCTCGTGAAACGCGCTCGAGCGTCGATGCGGGAAGCGAAAGCACCGCCACCGACTCATCAACCGCCATACGGAGCGTAGTTCGAACTGTCGCTGTATAAGTGTACCTTCAGCCCTCGAGAGCACGCCCCGAGGCACGCTGCCACCTCAGCCCGCAGACACCACTATTGTTATCGACAGCCTCCCGCGAGTTCGGGCGCGGGAATCAACCGAACAGCGAGCACGCTACCCGAACGTCTGTTCGGCTGTCTCCCCGTCCACAATCGCGAGCTCGTACTCGACAACGTCGTCCTCGAGACTCATGATCTCGAACGGAATTTCCTCCTCGTCGTCCATGTCACCGATGCGCGTCGAGCCTTCGTCGACGCGCTCGCCGTCGGCGTCGTAGAACGCGACGGCGACTTCGACAGACATGAGTTCCTCTCCAGAATCGTTGACGACGATGCCGACAACTGTCACCGAGTACTCGTCTTGGACGAGGTCGTCGTCGGTGATACGAAGGCCTTGGACCGGTGGTTCGCTGTCCACGTCGAACGGATCAGCCTCGTCCTCGGTCGCGTCTTCGTCCTCACTGTCCGTCTCGCCCTCATCATCGGTCTCCGTCTCGTTTCCGCTCCCGTCGTCATCGGTCGTTTCGCTTTCGGTCTCGTCATCATCGGTCTCGCCGGCGGACTCTCCGTCGTCTGAGCCCTCTTCGCTGGCACAGCCAGCGATGATCGTCGGCAATGCAACACCCGTTCCGAGTAACACCTGACGTCTACGCATGACGCGAGCGACTCCGTCAGGGCGGATAGTCATACGCTGCTTAGGTCAGTGTACGATACCAATACGCGCGCCGTGTGACGACTCTCCGATCGTCGCACTCTCGCTGCGGTGACGGCCTTCACTACGAAGCAGAAGGCGGCCATCCGGCGATGGACTCGAGAAAGAGCACTGCTCCGCTGAGTCGCGCGTTCCACGCAGACTCGCCCGTTGGGAAACGGAACTGTGACAGCCCGTACGGTGGGTCTACTGCTGTTGGTGACTGCGTACGGGTCGCCTGCTTCCCCAGACCTTCACGTCTTCATGAGCGGGGATCACCTGTTTCATTGCGTCAAACTATGGCTCGTAGTGTTCGCGGTGAACGACTTCCGACTCGTTTTCTTCCTCGTTGATTGCGGTCACGACGATCTGGTCGCCATCAGTATCGTAGGCGATGTAGAGAGTCATATCCTCCCACGTGGCGGTGAATTCGTCATCGTCACGGTCGAATGCTCCCGTGCTTGCACCTTCCATAGTGGACTCGACCTCGATCCGGTTGGCATCAACGCCTCGCTCATCGGTGAGCACGACAGCAGCCTGTGGAACGTCGCTTGTCGGACTGTCGTACTCCCAATCAATTTCGACGACTACGTCGTCGTTTTCGTCCTCGATTGGCTCCTCGAACACCGCTTCAGGGTCGTCTGGGGTGTCGTCGATTGGTGCTGAAAACAGATACCGCCACTCACCATCCTCAGTCGCGAGCATCCAAACCGTATCGTCCTCAGTTGGATCGTCGACAGTAACCTCGACCGTGGCCATATCCGCACCCTCAAGCGTCTCAGCGAGTTCGTCCTCTTCGAACCAGAACGCTGCACCTTCTAGCTCGAACACATCTTCGACCGTGGCGTCGTCATCGATTACCTCAGCATCGAGTCCCTCGAGATCCTCCTCGTCGCCGCCGCCACGGAACTCCCAGCCATCCTCGACCCATGCCGCAGGATCCAGTGGATTGTGTGAGTGAGAGAGTTCGCTCATCCGATCGAGGTCTTCGTCCGCAGCTGCCTCCAAGAACGCATAGACCACGGTCAGCGGACCCTCGTCCGAGTCGGACCCTTCTCCCTCCGATCCGTCGCCATCACTGCTACTCTCGGACTCGGTGTCACTCTCACCGTTCGGGTCGCTCGAGTCAGTATCAAGACAGCCCGCAAGTGAGACGGCAGTGACGATGCCGACTTGCAGCGCACGCCGGCGAGAAACTGGAGTGGTCTCGGTGGTACGGTCACCATCGCTGGGCTGGAGGGAATCGTCTGTATCGAAGACCATACGTTAACTACGAAAGTTAGACATTTGAGATTTTTGGCTCTGGAAAATCGCCATACTATGTCGATTCTGGCGTCGTGTTGTCTCTGCGAAACCGCTCACTCGGTTCGTCAACGCTGGGTCCCTCGAGATTCAGTCAAGAGCGTTCCAGAGTAACGGCTTGAAAGACGTTGTCACCTTCGACGAACAGGCTGCTCGAATTGTTCGACTCCGGGTCACGGGCACTGAAACGACGCCGAGAGTCGTCGATCAACCGGCACAGACATGCTCGAGCAGACCGCCAACGCTCCTTCCTATTGTTGTATTACCGGATATAAGGAGTATATCGACACTGCTAGAGACTAGCACTCCATGAACGGTCCAGGGATGCTTGTTCCGACCGTATTCGTTCACTATACGGCGATATACACTATACAATACCGCGGAAAATCTTTTCAATGATGGCTATTTCTAAAGGTCTGTGTTGAATATGAGTACGATCTCAAAACAGGGACCTGCTATGCGAGAGAGACGCGTTGAAACAACAGATTTCGACGTTTGCACCGGAAGAGCGAGTCATAGAGGGATAGCTCAGACGGTAGTCGACTCAAGTTTGTCAACTGGACGTGGGAAAACGGTGATCGAATGTCCGGAACCATAGTCATCGGTGGCGTAGCCATTTTCCTGACGGTGTGTATCACCATCGGGCTCTACATGGCCCGCAACGTCGACGGAAGCAGCGAGAACTACATTCTCGCCGGCCGTGGACTCGTGTTGCCGATCGTCGCGGCGACTCTGATGGCACAGTCGCTAGACGCAAACGCCACGCTTGGAAACACGGACCTTGCGGCTGATTTCGGCTTCTGGGCCGGGGCTGCGCTCCCCGTCGGACTAGCGGCCTGTCTGATCATCTGTGGCCTGTTCTTTGCGAAGCCGCTCAATCGGATGAACCTGATGACGCTACCAGATTTCTTTCGCCGCCGCTACGGCCGTTCGGTCGAGGTCTTCGCCTCGGTAGTGACTTGTCTCAGCTTCACGATCCTGTTGGCAGGAAACCTCGTCGCGGGCGGCTTTCTCTTCGAGACGTTCCTCGGAACATCCTACATCACTGGAATCGTGATTCTCGGGCTGATACATAGTGCGAGCGCATACCCGCGTCTTCAGGCGCGGGTCGAGCGGTAGGCATAGTTTGTCCAAACTGCGTTGCTACGAACCGCTATATTTCCCACGTATTCGGCAGCTTTAAGATTAGAACTAACCATAGTGTGTAGTACGGATGAAGACTACACGACACGCGACCCACAACCTCAACTATCATATAGTGTGGTTGCCGAAGTTCCGCAACTCGGTACTCGTCAACGAGGTCGCAGACCGTGTGCGTCGAATCCTTCACGAAATCGCCGATGAAAAAGGATTGGAGATCATCGAACTCAGGGTTCAATCCGACCACATACACCTGTTCGTGAGTAGCCCGCCGAAGCACGCCCCGTCCCTTCTCGCCAACTGGTTCAAAGGCATCAGTTCACGGAAGTACAACCACCGCTACGCCGACCACGACGGCGAGAAAATCAAGTGGGCGCGCGGCTACTACGCGGGAACAGCAGGACACGTCTCAAGCGAGACGGTTCAAGACTACATCCAGCGTCAACAGAGTTCATGAGTTCTGTTTGGCACACGAGAAACGCCACGAGGGGGAGAAACAGTGACTGAACTCACGGAGACGCTGGAACTGAAGCTTGTGGAGCCGACTGCTCATAAGCACCGGAAGCTCTGCGAGACGAAACAGGCGTACCAAGACGCCCTCGAAGCCGCGTTCAACGCGAATTGCACCACCCCGACCGAAGCGAACGACGTGGTGGTCAACTACGACCTGTCGGGATACGCGAAGAACGCCCTCAAGAAGTATGTCCCACAACTCTGTGGCGGAAGCTACGACGCGAAAGAGCTTCACGACGACCATCCCGTCCGGTTCACAAACGAGGGCCCGAAGCTCGACCACAAGCCACAGAACGCCATCGAGTGGTACGTCAAAATCCCACATCACGACGACTACAACCTGTGGCTCCCCGCACAACCGAACCCCGAACAGCGAGAGTGGCTGGAAGCGTTGTACGCGGGAGACGCGAAGATGGGTGAGTGTCGGCTGTTCGACCGCAACGGTGAGTGGTACTTCCATATCGTCGCCACGAGAGACGTGGAGGAACGAGAATCCAGTTCGGCGTCCGAAACGCCGATCGGGGTAGACATCGGGGAAGCCTCTTTGGTAACGGTGTGTCACCGTGACGAGCGCGGCTCCCCGGCTACACCCAACCTCTGGAACGACGAAGGCAAGCGAGTCAGACAACTCCGCGAGACGTACTTCACGGCGACTCGTCGCCTTCAGAAACGCGGAAGTGAACGTATCGCTGAGTCTTACGGAGATTCGCTCTGGCGGCAGATTGACGACATACTCCACACGGTCACGTCGGAGGTCGTCGCCTACGCCGATCAATTCGAGAATCCCGTGTTGGTCCTCGAAGACCTGACGCACATCCGCGAGAACATGGACTACGGTGCGTTCATGAACCGCCGGTTGCACGGATGGGGCTTTGCGAAGATGTACGCTCAACTCCGCTACAAAGCGGCTGAGAAGGGAATTCGTGTGGAGACGGTAAATCCCGCGTATACGTCGAAGTCGTGTCACTGTTGCGGGGAGCAGGGATACCGCCCCGACCAAGCGACGTTCAAGTGTTCCAACTCGGAGTGTTGGGTTTCGGAGTACCATGCGGACATCAACGCCGCGCTCAATATTGCAGATCGCTACCTCAGCGGAGAGAGCCATTCAAGAGAACACACGGATGGCGATGACTCGGCTGAGGAAGGGGGCCGTTTGACCGGCCCACAAGACAGCCAAGCCGATGCTGAAGCCCAGCAATTGACGCTTGGAACGTATGCGTCTTGAAACCTTAGGGCCGAATCGGTCGGCCTGAAATCCCATGGTGGGATTCCCGCGACTTTAGGCGCGGGAGGAGGTCAAGAAACCGATACGCCAGCACCAAGCCCGACCGCGTACAACGCGGCCGGCAGCAGTGACGACGACTGATCGACCCCGCCATTTATATCAGTTATTCGTTGTATTGTAGGGACATGGCAGCGGTTGCTGGTACCAAATGGCGTGCACTTGTTCTCATCGGCGTCGCCGAACTGTTCGCGATGACGCTGTGGTTCAGCGGGACCGCTGTCGGCCCTGAGTTGGCCGAGCTATGGTCGCTGACGGCCGCCGAGACGGCGTGGTTGACCAACGCCGTCCAGCTCGGGTTCGTCGTCGGAGCGTTGCTATCGGCGTCGCTGACGATCGCCGACGTCGTTCGACCGCGGTATCTCTTTGCCGGCTGTGCGTTCGCCGGTGCGGCGTCGACAGCACTGATCGCCGGCGTCGTAGACAGCGGGTTCCAAGCCATTGTCCTGCGCTTTCTTACCGGTGTTGCACTTGCCGGTGTCTACCCGACTGGGATGAAAATGATGGCTTCGTGGTTCGTCAAAGGCCGCGGGCTCGCGATCGGCGTCCTCGTCGGCGCGCTTACCGTCGGCTCTGCCTCGCCACACCTGCTACGGGCCGTCGGCGGGATCGGCCAGCCACGCCTCGTTCTGTATGGAACGGCCGCCATCGCAGCCGTCGGTGGCCTCCTCGCATTAGCCTACGAGGACGGCCCACACCAGCCTGAGACAGCCCCGTTCGATCCGAGCGCGATCCGCCGGATCGTCTCCGATCGCGGCGTCGTCCTTGCCAACACCGGCTACTTTGGGCACATGTGGGAACTGTACGCGGTCTGGACGTGGATTCCGGTCTTTCTCCTCGCCAGCCTCGAGGCCAGTGGGACGCCGACTCCCGAGCGATGGGCGGCGCTGCTTGCGTTTGGCACGATCGCGATCGGTGGCGTCGGTGCGTGGCTCGCCGGCTCGGCCGCGGACCGAGTGGGCCGATCGATCATCACGAGCGCGTCGATGATCGTCTCCGGGGCCGCGTGTCTGCTTGCAGGCGTGGTCTACGGCTCGTCGCTGGCGATCATTACCCCGTTTGTGCTTATTTGGGGCTTTTTCATCGTCGCGGACTCCGCACAGTTTTCCACAGCGGTCTCGGAACTCGCAGACGACAGCTACGTCGGCTCCGCGCTGACGCTCCAGACGGCCATCGGCTTTCTCATCACCATCGGGTCGATCCAGCTCATCCCCATCGTCCAGCGGGCCGTGGGCTGGCAGTGGGCGTTCGTTCCCCTCGCGATCGGGCCGCTGGTCGGGACGATCGCAATGCTCTGGCTGCGTTCCCTGCCGGAATCGGCGCAGTTAGCCGGCGGTCGTGGATAGCGTACCGTCTGTCGAGACGACGTCGATCACGGATCACCAAGCGAGCGTGTGACAAAAAACCGCGTGGCGAAAAACAGCAGTGCGTGTCTCGTTCGTCAGTCGTCTGCCGGGGCCTCGAGGTCGCCTTTCGGTCCGAGTGGTTCCTTGGGTTTGATCGGTGAGCCTTCGGTGCGGCCCTGTTCGGCGAGTGCCATACTGCCCATCACCTCGAGGATGAGGCGGTTGGCGAAGCCGGAGGTGATCCCGCCGTTGTAGGAGTTGGTGTCGCTAGCGTCGTACTGTGGGGCGACTTCGACGACGTCGAACCCGAAGTGGTCGGGGTTGAGCTGTTTGACGGCGTCGCGCACCATGGCAATCGCCTCGCGGGGGATGAGCCCGCCGGGTTCGGGTTCGCCGGTGCCGGGACAGTAGGCCGGCTCCATGACGTCGATGTCGAAGGAGATCCAGACGGCGTCGGTGCCGTCAGTTGCGCGCTGGACCGCGTCGGTGACGATGTCGTGGAGGTCAAACTGGGCGACCTCCATCGCCGTGTACCACTTCATGCCGGCCTCGCGCATCTCCTCGTAGGTGTCCGGGCCGGGCCAGAAGCCACGCGGGCCGATGAGGGTGTAGTTCTCGCCGGCCATCAGATCGCTGTCGTAGAGGCGTTTTACCCACGCCCCGTGGTCGAACTCGAAGCCACAGAGGCCGTCATCGTCGGTGTCGGCGTGACAGTCGAAGTGGATGAGTCCGATGTCGTCGTAGTCGTTGGCCTCCGCCCAGCCTTTGATATCGGGGTAGGAGATCGAGTGGTCGCCACCGATGACGATCGGGGTCGCATCCTGGTCAGCGATCTCGTACACCGCGTCTTCGATGTTGTCCTGACTCTCTTTCGTGTCGCCGGGTGAGATCGTCGCATCGCCGGTGTCGGCTACTTTGAAACTGTCGAACGGGTCGATCCCAGTCTCGATGTTGAAGTGCTGGTACGGCGGCGAGGGAACTGTCGACGCTGCACGGACCGCACGCGGTCCGTAGCGCGTTCCGGGGCGGATCGTCGTCGCCGTGTCAAGCGGTGCACCGAGGATCGCGATGTCGACGTCGTCCTCGCCGACCGCATCGCGGTCGATCTGGGGCAGCTTCAGGAAAGACGGGATCCCCGCAAAGATCGGTTCGTTCGCTTCGTCGTACGCGTCGCCGTACATGTCGCGTCCAGATTTGTCGTTTGTCATAGTTGTGATCGCTCGAGCCAGTCTCCAGAACAGTGGTCAAACGTGTTCTGAATCAGCTGAACATGTGGAAATCCGCAACTAAATGTAAAAGTGTTCCTTCGAATGTGTACTACGGTCTCCTGATTCCAAGAGCGAGGACAAACCATCGGAGGGGGCATGAACTCCTAATACACCCTAATACTGTCGCTCGGACGAACTGTTTTTGCCATCCTCGCGACACACCACAGCGGAGCACCTCACGCGGTGGTGGAGGGTCCACTCAAGTCCGCGATTGGATCAGCAGGCAGTCCTGCCCCCATCCAGTCGCCCAAAATCCCGTTATCGCTCGTCGGTCGTCGCGTCCGTATCGACGACCGACCGGGAGCGAAACGCGAAGTGATCGGCGACGTCCAGACTGTCCGTCGCATGCTCGCCGCTCGAGCGCAACGCGGTGAGGCTTCGCTGGAGGACGAGCAGCGGCTCGGGTCGTGTTTGCTCGAGATGGGTCTGTGCGCCATCGACGGCCGTCGAGAGCGTGTTCAGTGCTCCGCGTGCTCGACTGATTTCTTCGTGGTCGGGTTCGGTGACGGCCGCCCGGGTCGCATCGGCCGTCGTTGCGAGTGCGTCAGCGACGGCCCGGAACTGTGTCGTCGTGTCGTCGTCGAGCGGTGTGGGATCGTCGCTCTCGGCGACCAGCGTCGCGATTCGGCGTGCTCGTTCGGTCATCAACACGACGTCCTGTGCAACTGAGCGGTAGCCAAGCAGCGGGAAGCCGGTCTCGAGGCCGACGGATTGATTCAGTCGTGGGTTCCGGTACGTCGTCAACACCAGGCGCAAGAAGAGGTAGAACAGCTTCTCGACCTGACGCTCGTGGTGGATCGTTCGCCGGGCCAACTCGCCGTCACCGGTACAGAGCGCATCGACGGCATGCTCTCGCATTGTCGCTTCGGTGCGCCAGAGCCGGGAGAGCAGCGTTGGCAGCTCGAAATCGTCGGGCGCGACGGAGCAGCGAACGTCGACGCGCTCGAGGCGTTGCTCGACGATCCCGAGCCCCATCAACTGGCGTTCGACGTCGGCGACAGCCTCGAGCGCCGCCGGTGAGAGGGTGGTGTCGCTTTCGACGCGGATGAGCTGCCGACCGAGGACGTACTGGGCGAGGATCGCTCGCTCGAGGGCGTCGGGCGCTAAGGCATCGGCATCGATCACCGCCGACTCGTCTGCAGTGGCAGACGACTCGGGAATAAGCAGGAGCGAGCCGCCGTTTTCATCGCGCTGGATAAGCAACTCGTCGCCTTTCCGTGCGTCGTGGTCGCGGGCCCACTCTGCCGGAAGGGTGACCGCCAATGTCGAGGAGCCCAGTTGCTGAATCTTCCGTTTCATTCGGATGTCGTCGGCGACCACCGTCGATCACCGCGACCGTACCGACTGATTCACTCGTGCGATCCTGACTGTCCGAGCCATACGTCACCCCCTCGAGGACCGGCCATTTACGTCCACTGATTGCCACAATCAACTTCTTTCACCCCAGAGCTGACGAAATGTACAATCCTAATACGACCTTCACGTGATGATGTGCTGAGTGGGAGGTTATTACCCATTCGTAGTTTAATATCGTGCTATCGTGGGCAAATATTGTAGCCCACGCTCGAGTTTACATGATCTGTGCGTTTAGCTCGCCATATGATGAGACAACACCATAGTGAGTCAGTGGCGCTCGAGCCGGGTGTCATCGACCCATGAGCGAGTTCGTTCCGGGCGAGTTGCGCCCGGCCGAGGACCCAGTACGAATCAACGAGGGTCGAGAGATGGCGACGGTGACCGTCGAAAACACCGGCGACCGCCCCGTCCAGGTCGGCTCGCACTTTCACTTCTTCGAGGTCAATCCCGGCCTCACGTTCGACCGGGAGACGGCCTACGGGATGCGCCTCGACGTCCCCGCCGGAACGGCGATGCGGTTCGAACCCGGCTGTGAGCGCGACGTCGACCTCGTCGCCATCGGTGGCAATCGGATCGTCCACGGAATGGGCGGGTTGGTTGGCGGCGACCTCGACGACGAGATTCGGACGCAAGCCATAGAGCGCGCTCGAGCGCGAGGCTACATGGAGGCCGAGCAGTGAGCCGCGACCTGCCTCGCGAGGAGTATACGGATCTGTTCGGGCCGACCGAGGGCGACCGCCTTCGACTTGGTGATACGAACCTGTTCGCGAAGATCAAGACCGACTACGGCGTTCCCGGCGAGGAGGCCGTCTTCGGCGGCGGGAAGACGATGCGCGACGGCATGGGGATGCAGTCGGGGACGACACAGTCTGAGGGCGCGCTCGACTGGGCGTTTACGAACGTCGTCGTCATCGATCCCGTCCTCGGAATCTGCAAGGGCGATATCGGCGTCCGTGACGGCGAGATCGTCGGCGTTGGCAAAGCCGGCAACCCCGACACGATGGACGGCGTCGATATGGTGATCGGCCCGAGCACCGACACGATCCCCGCCGACGGGCTGATCGCGACCCCCGGTGCGCTCGACATACACGTCCACTTCAACAGCCCACAGCTCGTCGATCACGCGCTCGCCACGGGCGTCACGACGATGTTCGGCGGCGGCTTTGGCGGCGGCGCGACGACCTGCACGCCGGGGCCGCGAAACATCCAGCGCTTCCTGCAGGCCGCAGAAGAGTGGCCCGTCAACGTCGGATTCTACGGCAAGGGCAACAGCAGCCAGCCTGACGCGCTATACGAGCAGGTCGAGGCTGGGGCCTGTGGGCTCAAACTCCACGAGGACTGGGGATCGACGCCAGCGGCGATCGACACCTGCCTCGAGGTCGCCGACGAGGTGGACGTCCAGGTCTGCATTCACACCGACACCCTGAACGAGTCTGGCTTCGTTGAAGAGACGTTCGATGCCATCGACGGCCGTGCGATCCACACCTTCCACATCGAGGGCGCAGGCGGAGGCCACGCACCTGACGTCCTCGAGTTGATCGGCCACGAGCATATGCTGCCGTCGTCGACGAACCCCTCGATGCCCTACACCGAGAACACGTTCGACGAGCATCTGGACATGGTGATGGTGTGTCACCACCTCAATCCCGACGTCCCCGAGGACGTCGCCTTCGCCGAATCCCGCATTCGCGCGGAGACGATCGGCGCGGAGGACGTCCTCCACGACACGGGCGCGATCTCAATGATGACCACCGACTCCCAAGCGATGGGCCGAATGGCCGAACTGGTCTGTCGGACGTGGCAGACGGCACACAAGATGAAAGCCCAGCGTGGGCCGCTCGAGGCCGACGCGGGAACCGAGGCCGACAACGCCCGAATCAAACGCTACGTCGCCAAGTACACGATCAACCCGGCGATCACGGCAGGGATCGACGACTACGTCGGCTCGCTCGAGCCGGGCAAGCTGGCTGATATCGCACTCTGGAAGCCCGGCTTCTTCGGCATCAAGCCGAAGGCAGTGATCAAGGGCGGCTTCCCGGTCTGGTCCCAGATGGGCGAGGCCAACGGTTCGCTGATGACCTGCGAGCCGGTGATCGGCCGCGAACGCGCCGGCGCACAGGGCCGGGCGAAACACGCCCTTTCGGTCTCGTTTGTCAGCGAGACCGCCTCCGAGAACGACGTTGGCGACGCCTACGATCTCAAAACACCCGTCCGGCCGGTCCGCGACACGCGGTCGGTCCGGAAATCCGATATGCTCCACAACGACCACTGCCCAGACGATATCGACATCGACGCCCAGACGTTCGAGGTCGAGGTTGACGGCGAACACGTCACCTGCGACCCCGCCGATGAAATCCCGCTGGCACAGCGATACCTTCTCTGAACCGATGGTCTACTCAACGAACCCAACCCCCACGACGATTGTTGTATCAACGAAACGAACGACACACTCGAGTCGGCCGACTCATCCACCCATGGCGACAACGGGGGTAAGCCAATGAACCTCTCGCCGAAAGAACTGGAGCGACTGACGGTCTTCATGGCCGCCGAACTCGCCCGCCGTCGGAAAGACCGTGGCATAAAACTCAACCATCCTGAGACGGTGGCGTATATTTCCGACTGGGCCTGTGAGGCCGCCCGCGAGGGGAAGTCGGTCGCCCAAATTCGGACTGAAGCGACTCAGCTGCTCACCCGCGAGGACGTCATGGACGGCGTCCCCGCACTGGTCGACATCATTCAGGTCGAACCCGTCTTCCCCGACGGCACCAAGCTGGTGACGGTTCACGACCCGATCCGCGCCGACAGTCGCAATCAACTCGAGACGGTTGATCCGGCTCCGGGTGCCGACCTCGAGCGATCGGAGGGCGAATAGATGGGGTACAGAGATGTCGCGAAAGTCGGCCTCGGTGGCCCCGTCGGCTCCGGCAAAACGGCGCTGGTCAAACACCTCGTGCCCAAACTCGTCGATGACGGCTACGAGGTCGGCGTCATCGCCAACGACATCATGACGCAGGAAGACGCCGATGTCTTTCGGGAGTCGTTTGCCGACCTGCTGCCTGCCGATCTCGTCGAGGGAGTCGAAACGGGTGCCTGTCCACACACGGGCATTCGTGAAGATCCCTCGATGAACCTCGCCGCGATTGATGAGTTCACCGAACGCCACCCCGAACTAGACGTGGTGCTGATCGAAAGCGGCGGCGACAACCTCGCCGCCACCTTCAATCCGGAGTTGGCCGACTACTTCGTGTTCATCATCAGCGTCGCAGAGGGCGAGGATATCCCGCGCAAGCGCGGCCCTGGCGTCACACAGGCCGACCTGTTGGTCGTCAACAAGACCGACCTCGCACCCCACGTCGACGCCGATCTAGACGTGATCGAAGCCGACACAAACGAGGTGCGAGGCGACGACCCCTTCGTCTTCACGAACTGCAAGGACGCGACGGGAATTGAAACGGTGCTCGAGCACATCGAGCGCGAGGTGCTGTTCGCGTGAGTGCGACCCACTCGAGAGGTCCCACGGACGGTTTCCCACCGCTGCCACCCGCTTTCGAGAGTTACGCCGACGAATCGCTCGCACAGGCCCCAGCCGGTGGCCCCGGAAAGAACGGGCTGCTCGAAGCGACGTTCGCCCGTGAGGGAGCCAATCCAACCCGGCTCATCCGCGATCACGTCAAAGTGCCCTACCATCTGACGGGCACGCTCGAGAGCGACCCAGCGCCCGGCCTCACGACGCTGGTCGCTCAGGAACCAACTGGCGGCGTCGCACAGGGTGATCGACATCGGATGGTCATCGATGCTCGCGCAGGTTCTCGCGCGCACGTGACGACTCAGAGTGCAACGAAAGTCCACAGCATGAGCGCAAACTACGCCCACCTTGACGCCTCGCTCCGAGCGGAAGCAGGCAGCTACCTCGAGTATCTGCCGGGAGCGACGATCATCAACGAGGACGCGCGTTGTCTCCAGACGGTCCGGGTCGACCTCGCCGACGACGCTTGTGTCATCGTGGGAGACATCCTCGTTCCCGATGGATTGAGTGACCACGAGCCGTTCAGTTTCGACCACTATCACGCGCGTGTCGAAGCCGAGCACGACGGCCGGTTGGTCTGTGCCGACGCCGTGGATCTGCGGCCGAGCGAACGAAACCCGCAGGATTCCGCGAGCGTCGGCGAGTACGGCGTCGTCGGCTCGCTGTACGTCTTTGTGCCGGCCTCGAGTGACGGAACAGCTGAGTTCTTCCTCGAGGAGCTAGTCGAGGGCATCTACGACCGGATTTCGGACCGCGAGGGCGTCCAAGCCGGCGTTTCGACGCTGCCCCATGAGGTTGGAGCGGTCGTCCGCATCCTCGGCCACCGCGAGGCGGACGTAACCGAGGCGCTTCGCGCCGCGTGGGACGAAACGCGACAGCAGCGACTGGGGGTCGGCGCACCTGCCGACCGGCGATACTGATGAAGCGAATCGACAGCATCGTCGGCAACGTCCACGCCGACGACGACCTCGCCGCGCTTCGAACGGACCACGAGGCAGCCGGCACGCTCGAGCGCGTCGTCATCGACGCCGACAACCGGCGACGCTCACGATTTCGGGCAACGACAGATTCAGGGACGGATGTCGGCGTCACCGTCGACAAAGCAGCAGTCTCCGCTGGCGATGTCCTGCTGGTTGATGCTGACCGAATGATCGTCGTCGCGTTCGAGCCACGCGACGCGCTTGCAGTGACGCTGCCGACCGACACAACGACACAGACACTCGAGGCGGCGGTCGAACTCGGCCATCGGATCGGTAACCAGCACTGGGATCTCGCGGTCGAAAAGGGGGTCGTCTACGTCCCGCTTGCGGCCGACCGTCACATCGTCGAGCGGGTCGTCGCCGATATCGTTCCCTGCTCGACGATTCAGGAGACGACCGTCGAAGCTGACCTGTTCGTGACGGACCCCGACGACGCCGGGACGGATCACAAGCATGGGCGTGGAGACGAGCAGACCGGTGGCGACCACAGCCACGAGCACCCACACGACGGTCACAGCCACGGACACATGCACAGCGATCACAGCCACGACCACCACCATGACAACTGATACCGGCTCGTTCCTGACTGCACTTCGGCTCTCCGACTCGTTTCTCCCCGTCGGCAGCTACACGGCCTCGTACGGCTTAGAACAATACATCAACGAGGATCGACTCGAGGACGGCGACGAGTTGCAGGCGCTGCTCGCGGCGTACCTTCGGCGCGTCGTCGGCCCCTGTGAGACCGTCGCGCTGGCCAATGCCCACCGGGCGAGTGAAGCGAGAGAGTTCGACATGCTGCTGGCCGTCGACAACAGACTCCACGCGGTGACGATGCCTCGAGAGTTCCGCGAGAGTTCGACGAAGGCGGGAGCAAAGCTGTGTGAGTTGCTCGCGGAGACGGATCCGAACCGTGCGAGCAGGGATGAGCGCGATCTCGAGACCCTGTTCGCGGCAGCCATCGAAGCCGACGAGACACCGGGTCACTATCCGGTGGTCTTCGGCGTCGTCGCACAACGGCGCGGACTCTCGAGACTCGAGGCCTGCCTTTCTCACGCCTACTCGTTCGTCACGGGACTGCTCGGAGCGGCCCAGCGGCTCGGTCGGTTCGGCCACACCGAAATCCAGTCCGTGCTCGAAGAACTCCAGCCCGTAATCACGACTGTCTGTGGACGTCACATCGATGGCGAGCTGATGGCGATGGCTTCGTTTGCGCCGCTGGCTGAAATTATGGGGATGCGCCACGAACGGGCGGGCCGGCGACTCTTTATGAGTTGAGCGCGGGCCCACAGCAACTTGTCCGTCGAGACGCCCCACGCCGCACACTCTCTGGTCGTCCCAACTGGATCAACGGCCACGAAGGGCGTCTCTTCGCCTTTGCACTTGTACTCGAGCAGTCAGAAGAGGGCCTAGCGCCTCTGTTCAGCTATAGTACTGATTGTGAATCGTGACCTCTGTGGCCGGTGCTATGAGGTGTCATAGCCATGTTCCCGAAGCAGTTCAGGGAGTCGGTCGCGGTGGTCGCCTTGTAGTTCGATGGTACCATCATTGACCGTCCCGCCCGTCGCCAGTGACGATTTGAGCGATGAGGCAAGCGATTCGATCTTTGATTCTGGAACATCGAATCCCGAGACGGTTGTGACTGCCTTTCCGTATCGCCGTTCGTCGATACCAATTGATACCTGTTGCTGTGCCTTGTCGAGATCGCCATGGCTCTCAAGTTCATCCAACAACTCGTCTAGGGATTCATCCTTTGTCACAGTATTAACTTTGCACTCTTAGTTAATATAATTTGTTGTACAATACTCCCGGTCGACTAACGCTTCGATGGTGCTCTGATCTATATCTGACAACAGCTCTTGACACGGAGAATTGATCAACCGATAGGACTATATTTCGCAAATATATTCCCCCAGTATGGTCCAGAGAAGATCAAAAGGTGGGCCGAATAGTATCGGGCTACTGATTGAGAAGCCAAGCGTCCAGGTTGAGACGGTGGTTCAGCGTGCAGATTGAGGATACGCGAGCGATATTTACCGCTCTCTTCGCTGGCTCTGTTGTGCTTGCGAACGTGCTGGCGGCGAAACTGACGTGGGTCGAACTCCCTGGGATCGGTGGCGTCGCCGTCCCTGCTGGGTTCGTTGCGTTCGGCGTTGCGTATCTGGCGTCTGACTTGCTTGTTGAGTATCACGGACGTGAGTACGCGGCATCAGTTGTCAACGGAACCGTGTTCACGCTTGCTGTGTCGTATCTGCTGGTTTTCTTGGCGATTTGGATGCCAACGGCACCGTTCTACGACGGACAGGAGGCGTTCGTGGCTACGTTGGGTGACTCGGCATCGATCATCCTCGCGTCGGTTGTGGCATTGGCAATCGCTCAGCACATGGACGTGAGATTGTTCTCGAAGCTCAAGGCTCGCACAGCCGGTCGCCACCGATGGATACGGAACTGCGGGTCGACAGCCGTCAGTCAGGGTGCCGATACAGTCGTGTTCATTACACTCGGGTTCGCAATCTTCCCCGCTCTCGGGCTTGGTGGTGATCCAACATGGGGATGGGCGCTAGTCTCGATCGTCGTTGGTCAGTACTTGGTCAAGTTACTGGTTGCGCTTGTTGACACAGTCCCGTTCTATGCGGTGACAGAAATCATCGAACAGAAGGCCTGATACTCCAATTCGTACGCGACACAACTTCTCGAAGAATCGTTTCTAACTCATCTTCCAGCACAGAGGCCTGAAGGACCGCGATTTCGCGGTCGGATCCCTCCTCGAGTAGTCTCGACAGTCTACAGGCGGAGCAGGCCGAGTGCCTCGGGGTCGTTCGAGAGACTCGAGTGGTCAGCATAACTTTTGAATATCCGGGAGGAATGTTTTGATCCAGTTGTCGGCGAAGCTGACGCGTTTGGATAGGTCCAGGAAGGTGTTAGTAACGAACTGCTTGAAGTGGTCCTTTCCTTCGAAGACTTCTGGCGAAATCTTCCGTTTGAGCGTCTTCCAGAGCGGTTCGATGGCATTGAACATCGGCGAGTACGGCGGGAGAAAGACGAACTCGATGCCGAGTTCGTCGGCCCGTTGCTGGGTGAGTTTCGCATGATGACCGCCATCGTTGTCTGCGATGAGCAGAATCCGCCCAACCGGATTCTGCTCACGGATTGCCTCTAACGCTGCGCAAATACTCTCTTTCGTCGTTCGTTTCCGAAAGATGAGCGTACTCTTGCCGAGTAATGCGTAGAAGCCAAGCGTTTTCCAGGGGACTGTCACCAGTGGTTTGTCGATTTCCACGGTTCGATCGTACGACCACATTCGCTGGGAGTTCTCGAACGGTTGTGGCCACGAAGCGTCGAAGAAGCCGAGAACGAGTGGTTCATCACCATTTTCTTTCGTGAGCGCCTCTCCCAGGCGCTCACGAAAATCCTTCTCAGCATCCGGTGATTGTCGCGGGTCCATCGGTCGTGGTTTTGCGTACTGCATTCCATCACCACGGAGAATTCGAGCAAGGTGGGATCGATCGTACGTCACGCCGTATCGGTCCCAAAGAAGATCGTCGATCTCCTGTGGTGTCCACGGTTGACCGTCTTCGAGGAGTGTAAAGAACTCGTCAAACTGTTCAGAGGAGAGCTTCGCGGGGCGGCCGCCCGCGAAGCTCGGTCGAAGTCCATCGACTCCACCTTCGTTCCAGGCTTTGAGCCAGCGTCCACCGGTTGGTTGGGACGCACCGACACGTCGTGCAGCCATTTTGTCAGTGTCGCCGAGAGAGACGTTCTTGATGAAGCAGAGTCGTCGGACGAGACGGGTCTCGTCCGCCTTCTGGGCTTCATTGATTGCTTCGTCAAGCTGTTTTTCCGACAGATGCTTCACCATTTCAGTCCGACGGGTTGTCTTCATCAGAGTCTATACGCACCCTGCAGATTCAAACATAGCGCCGACCACTCCCGTCTCTCGTGACTGAGCGAATCGGAGATTCGCAAGGTCCGCGAGACCATAGGTCTCGCTTGATGACGAGACGCTCCGCGTCTCGAACCACGTGACCCCGAGGCGGTTCACTCAGAAGACGGCCTCGAGTAGTTATCTGAAGACGACGGCTGTCCACGGGGTGCCCAAGTCTCTCTTTTACACGCCCTCTACGACCGCGGCATCATCCCACGATTCGCGAAAGCCCTCCTCGACCCGTGCGGCGAAGATTGGGTCCCGGAGGTTCAGCATGCCGAACAATCGGTTGGGTGCGAGCGGGTCAGGAACCTCCAGACACACCTCTTCACCGTCGATGAGGTGGAAGGTGCCGTACATGTCATCGGAGACGCGGAGCTCGAAGGGGCCTTGTGTGAGGGTACGTGCGACGCGCTCGTTGTCGATCGCAGCCATCGCGTCGTCGAAGAGTGACGGTGAGAGGAGGACCGATACTTCCACCCCCCGCCGTATCGCGTCGAGTAGGTGGTTCAGCAGGTCTGGTGTCTCGCGGTCGAGGTCGAACTGCTCAGAGACCGCAGGCGAGGCGACGACCACTGACTCGTCAGCGGCTTCAACGCGCTCGACGAGCAGCTCTAGCGAGTCGTCAGCGCCGACTGCTGCGGTCCAGAACTCCTCGGCGGGAAGGCTGGTGTCCGCGAGCCGGGCGATGAGCTCGTCCCGTCCGGATTCGTACGTTTCGATCCGTGTCTCCAGCTCACGCCGCTTGGCGCTCACCAGCCGGTCGACGGCGATGTCCGGCTCGACCGGTACGTAGCGTTTCGGCTCACGGTCAGACTGTACCCGGACCAGTCTCCGTGACTCCAGCCCGCCGAGCGCATCGTACACACGCCCCTTTGGAACGCCACTCTCCTCGGCAACCGCAGCTGCTGTGCCGGTGCCGAGTTTGAGCAGCCCCCGATACGCGCGTTCCTCATAGCTTGAGAGTCCGAGGTCACAGAGTGACTCCATGGTTGACAGTACGATCTCAGTATTTAAACTCCCGTCGGTGAAACCAGATTTCGTTTCAGTCGATGTCAGAGATGGGACAAAATATCGCTGAACTATCGTCACAACGTCTCGAGACAGCATCTATTTCCATACAAACATACAGAAACTGATATGAAGTTTTCCTATGTTTGCCAACCGTATTAGCCGTCGACGCAATATCAAACACTACATAATATGGATCGAACTGGGGCGATCCTCACCGTCGCACTCCTCGCGCTCATGGTTGCAGGGACTGCAACGTTGGTGGCTGCCAACGACACCGCCGTCGGCGATCCGGACGTCGATGGGTACGCGCCGGAGACCGAGTTCGTGCCGGGCGAAGAGGCAACGCTGTCAGTGACGCTGAACAACCGCGGGGATCTAACCCAAAGCGGATTCGACAACCTCGAAAGTGAGGTATTGACAGCCCACGAGACAACCGCGCGAATCCTCACCGGCGAGGAGGCCGATAACAAGGGGTTTGAGGACGTCCCTCTCGACGTGCGTACGGATGAGCAAGCCATTGGCGACGTACCACAGGGGACCACCGGCCCCGTCGATTTCACTGTCGTCCCCGACAAGAACGCGGAGTCGGGCGTCTACGAAATCCCGGTCGAGCTAGAGTACCGCAACGTGCGCCTCGCCGAGAATGACAACGGAGCCACCGACCGCCGCGAGACGACCGAGACGCAAGTAGTTCCGGTCGTCATCGAAATTACCGACCGCGCGGAGTTCGCCGTCGTCGACATTACGGGTGACGTACAGGCCGGCGTCCCAGGGACCGTCGACGTGACCCTTCGCAACGTCGCCGAGGAGTCGGCCCGAGACGCCAGCGTGAGTGCTACCTCTGTTGATCCAGACCTCTCGTTCACCTCCAACGCCGGTGCTACGGACACCTACGTCGAGGAGTGGAAGCCGGATGAGAATGTCACGTTCACTTACCGGGTCGACGCCGACGCCGAAGCGACGACTCGTCCCTTGACGTTCAATCTCGACGTCGACTACCGCGACGGCGAGAACGCGGACGCCGAGGCCCGGACGGTCCGGACTGGAATTACCCCGCTCGCCGAACAGTCATTCGGCTACGAGGGACTGAAATCCACGCTTCGCGTCGGCGAAGACGGCACTTTCGAGGTGGAGGTGAAAAACGAGGGTCCAAAGAACATCTCCAACGCCGTCGTAGTGTTTGATAACGAGGCACCCGCAGTCGAGGGTGTCGTCGACGAGCCCCTGCCCACGGATCCGAACGTCGTTCCCCGAGACACGCAGGTGACCGTCGGCGATCTGGCGGTCGGCGATTCCGAGACAGTCTCGTTCGAGGCCGGCATCCGCGATGACGCTTCGCCCGGTGACCGCACGCTCAACCTTGCAACCCGCTACCGGACCGCTGAAGGTGACCTCGCGGTCTCTGACCCCGCAGACGTCGTCGTTGACGTAGCCGAATCCAAGGACACCTTCGCCGTCGAGCCAGCCGATCCCGCTACGGAGCCCGCGAAAGCGACCGCGGGTGAGACCGTCCGCTACGACGTGCGCGTCACGAACAACGGCCCCGAGCCAGTGACCGACGTGCAGGCCAAGCTGTTCGTTGACGACCCGCTTGACGCGGACGACGACGAGGCATTCGTTCCCGCGCTCGATCCCGGGGAAGAGACGACAGTGAGCTTCACTGTCGATGTGGACGGCAGCGCAAACTCAGAGGCATACGCCGCCTCGGTCGACTTCCGGTACGACGACGCCGACGGCGACGAGCAGCTGTCGGACACCTACCGGGTGGCGTTCGACGTAGTTGAGGATGACGACGACGGACTGATCCAAGTGATGCTCCTCGTTGTCGGACTGTTTGGCTTCGTCGCTGCTGTCGGGTTCACCGCCTACAGGCGAGGTGGGCTCGCCAACCTGGTCGACGATACACGCAACTGGACCCGGGACCGACGCGAGTAGATGCGCCGTTCAGAGCAGCTGTTTCGGGCAGTCACTGATCGGGTCGTGGAGCAGCCGCGCCGGATCGTCGCCGTCTGCCTGCTGCTTACGCTCTGTTTTGCGCCCGGTATGGCGCTACTAGAGGCGGAAGCGGGCAGCGACCAGTTCGTTGACGACATCCCCGAGGCGGACGCGCTTGACCGCGTCAACGAGCAGTTCGACCCCGCGTTTGGCGACGAGGAACCAACAACACAGCTGATCCAGCAGGACGGAAACGTCCTTGACCGGCGCGGGCTGCTCGCCATGCTGGAAACCGCAGAGCGGTTAGAAGAGCGCGACGAGCTTCGGGTGCAAGACGTCTCTGCGCCGGCCGTACAGGTCGCAAGGGAGCTCGATCCCGAGGCAGAGACGCTCGAGGAGCAGCGCAAGGCCGTCGAGCGCGCCAGCCCGGATGAGATAGACGACGCCGTTGAGTCGGCGGGCGAGGACCCGGCGTTTGCCACGCTGCTCGGAGAGGACTACAACGAGGAGGCCGGCTCCGCGTCCGCGTCTCTCGGCATCGTCAGCCATGAGTTCCCGGCGGAAACAGATCTTCAGGCAGTCCAGTTGGAGGCCGAGACGGTCGCCGAGCGTTCGCAGGGCGACGTGGTCGTCTTTGGCGGCGGAGTCGTCGATGCGGAGTTCGGGGGAGTTATTTTCGACTCACTCACCATCGTCGTCCCGGCTGCGCTCGCCGTCATTCTCGGGCTGCTGGCGTATGCCTACCGAGACCCGTTCGACTTCGTGCTCGGCGGGATCGCGCTGCTGATGACCGTCGTCTGGACGTTCGGATTCACCGGGTACGCTGGCATCCCATTCTCCGACATGTTGATCGCAGTGCCAGTCCTGTTGCTCGCCATCGGCATCGACTTCGGCATTCATACTGTGAACCGCTACCGTGAGGAGCGCGTCGAGGGAGTTGCACCCGTTCCAGCGATGCGGGTTTCGCTCCGACAGTTGATTGTCGCCTACACTGTGATTGCCGGCAGCACAATCATCGGATTCCTCGCAAACTTAGTCAGCGACCTCGGCCCGCTCCGGGAGTTCGGCATCGTCGCCGGCATCGGCATTCTCTTCACGCTCGTCATCTTCGTCGGGTTTCTCCCCGCAGCCAAACTGGAGATCGACCGCTGGCGGGCGTCGACAGACTACCAGATTCCCGAATTCGGCACCCGGCCGCTTGGCTCCGCCGACTCTGTGCTCGGACGCGTTCTCCCCGCTCTCTCCGTGCCCTCACGTCACGCACCAGGCGTCTTTCTCGTCATTGTCCTCCTCCTGACTGCGGGAGCAGCGGGCTACGGTGCGGGCGTCGACACAACCTTCGACGACGAGGATTTCCTGCCGCCGAGCGAGGAGCCATCGTACGTCCAGCACTTCCCCGGCCCCATGCAGCCCGGCGAGTACACCGTCACCGAGACAATCGACTTCCTCTCGGAAAACTTCGAAACGGGTGAAGACGATACGATCACGATCTATGTCGAGCAGCGCATGACCGACGACACAGCGATCCAGTCGCTCGAACGCGCGGAGCGCGACCCTCCCGACACGTTCCTCGAGACCAACGGGCAGGCCCGCACCGAGAGCATCACTGATCCGATCGACGGTTATGCCGTCGAGAACCCCGAGTTTGGAACACTGGTCGAGAACAGCGCGCTCGACGACGGGCCTCCGAGCCGAAACTTGGACTTGATCTACGACGAACTCCGCGCGAGCGAGTTTGCGCCGTTCACGAACGAGTACCTCGCCGAGGACAACCGCGCAACCCGCATCGTCTACGAGGTCCAATCCGACGCCGACGACGAGGCGATCACTGCTGACGCCCGCGAAGTCGCCGACCGCTACCGCGGAAGCGCGATTGCCACCGGCGAGATCGTCGTCTTTCAGGCAGTCGCCGATGAGATTTTCGAGTCTGCTATCCAGTCGCTGGCAGCCGCACTCGGCCTCTCGGCCATCTTCCTCGTCGTCCTGTTCGGGCTCTTCCTGGGTCGTCCCTCGCTCGGACTCGTCACCCTGATCCCCGTTATCGTCGCTATCGCCACGCTAACTGCCTCAATGCGGTTCGCCGACATCCCCTTCAACGCGCTCACCGCAACGATTCTCGCGATCACCATCGGGCTCGGTGTCGACTACACCGTCCACGTCACTCACCGCTTCCACGACGAGTACGAGGCGACTAACGACGTCGACGCTGCCGTCCGCACCACCCTGCAAGGCACTGGCGGCGCTCTCACCGGCACCATGTTGACGACCGCCCTCGGGACCGGCGTTCTCGTGCTTGCCATCACGCCGCTACTCGGCCAGTTCGGCCTCCTCACTGCACTCTCAATCGTCCTCGCGTACCTCGCCGCGCTCGCCGTCCTCCCGACCGCGCTCGTCGTCTGGGTCGCGCTCGTCGATGGACGCCGCGACCTCCTACTGTTTGGTTGATATGCTAGTCATTCCAGGTCGGCAGTTTCTCGAGCCCATCCCCACCGCTTTTTTGACCGCCTCGTGGGACGTTTCTTGCTCCTCACTTTCTCTGGTGACTCGTGGACCGTTTCTTCGAACTCTTTTTGATCTTTTCCCGATAGTTTTCGTTTTCTCCCAGATCGATTGGCATCAGTAACGGCCTGCTCGAGCGACTCGTCGGTGTCGAATCGTTTAACCCAGCTATAGATCGTCCGTCGTTGAACGTCGTACCACTCGGCTAGTTCAGTCTGTGTAACGCCGTTCTTGTACGCTATTGCCGCTAAGAGCCGCTTTGTCGGCTTCTTTCGATCCACATTGTCGAGGGATCTTGTAACCCCTCGACAGAAATTTCGTCGAGGTGACATCCACCCCGCCGTGAATGGTCCACTGAAAGTGACTACAAACTATGAGCAAAAAGCTCTAACAGCCGCTACACTACTGTCGATCTGTGGATGCCCGCCGACGTGCTGCGACGACAAGACAGAGGATTACGACGAGCGAAATGGTGACACCGAAGCCTGGCATCTCGTCGTCTAGTTCGTCGGTTCTCTCATCAGCCGGCTCAGGTTCTTCTCCGAGTTCGCCATCCGCTGTCGTCTCGTCGGCTGGTTCTGATTCTTTTCCGGACTTGTCATCCGCTGCTGAGTCAGTGGCATCGGCCGTCACGACAAACACCGAGAATCCCGGCGTGTCGGCGTTGATAACCACACTATCGGTCGTTTCCTTATCGACTGTCGTCTCGAGAGAGTCCCATTCGCCGCTGTCGCTGTCGAGTCGGCTGATCACGAGTCCATCGCTTGTTGCCCCGGCCTCCTCGAGTTGAGCGGTTGGCACCGCCGTCGTGATCGTTGCCGGCGAGTCGGTGAGTGAGTCTGGAACGGCGATCTGGACAACACTGAGGACAGTTCCTGATGGGGTTTCAGCCGCTTCAGGGACGCCATCGAGAGTTCGAACGACAACTTCGCCGTCGGCCGCTTCGTCGAACGTAATCTCTCGAATACCGTCGTCTGTCTCGAACGTCGCTGTCGATCCGCCAGTCTTTGAGTGGGTCTCGAGTGTTGTGCGGGCGGTATCGGTTGCATTGGTTCCCGTCGGGATTTCGGGAACGTCAGTAGTTGGGTCGGTCGGCACTGGGAAGCTCCCGCCGCCCGATTCCGAACCACCGCTATCGGACTCAGCCACGCTAAACCCCGTGTCAGCGGTCGCAGTGTTGCCGGTAGTGTCCGCGACGGTGATGGTTGCGCTGTAGGACGTTCCGGGCTCAAGTGTGAGAGTGTGTTCCGCTGCCGATGATGTGATGTCGGTGTCGTCGCTCGCTGTGACATCCTCACCGTCGACTTCCATCGTGACCGTTCCCACGTCGATACCGGAACGATCATCGGCGTACTCGAATCGGACCGTCGTCTCTTCGAGATCCGCATCGAGCGTCGATCCGTCGGCCGGCGATCGGTCACCGATCACCGGTGGTTCGGTATCAGGGACGAACGCGCCGTACGTGGAGAAGCCAGTAACCGAGGCTGTAACGAACGGATCGTCGTCGATCAGCGTGACGGTCGATCCTGCCACAGGGTCCCAGCTCCCGCTTGCGTCATCGTAGTAGTGTAATTCGACTTCGTCGGCCGATGCGCTGCCGGGGAGTTCTTGTTCGTCGATCGCCATCGAGATCGACGCGCTCTCGACGGTGCCCTCCTCGAGGTAGTAATCGAGCAGGTTGTCGAGGTCTGCGGTGATGAAGCTGGCCCCAAGCTGGCCGTCGTCGAGGTTCGCATTGGCGGTCGTCTCCGACAGTGAGGCGAACAGCTCCTGCGTGAGGATCGCCTCGTCGGCCTCGTCTGCGACCTCGAAGGCGATGGTGGTGCCGGTGTCATCGATCTCGATGACGCCATCACCGAGGGTGAACCGAGTGTCGACGGTGACCGAAGCGGTGTCAGTACCCTCGTTCCCAGCGCGGTCGGTTCCGACACTGGTGATCTCGTAGCTTCCGGTCTCGCCGGTAGCGAACGTACCGGTGAAGTGAGTGTCGCTTCCACTGACGGGAAGCATTGCGACTGAGCCGCTTTCAGTCGAATTGTCGGGTGCGGTGAACACGCTCTCAACCTCGGGAGGCTCTGCAAGCGGCGTATCGCTCTCGACGACGACCGTCGCGCCCTCGCCATCAACGTCCTCGAGGGTCGCCGAGAGGCGTGGCGCGTCACGGTCGATCACAAGTGGGTTGTCGGCGGCGTCCATTCCGACGCTGCCGACTCGGTCGACGGCCACCACTGACACTTCGTAGCGGCCGTCGTCTTCGACCGAAGCAGGCGAAACCGTCGCCGTCCACGTCTCGCCTTCGTCATGGCTCGCCTCGAACGAGCGGACGTAATTCGTCTCGAGTGAACTCACTAACACGTTCACCGTCTCGAGGTCGAGATCGGCATCAATCTCGACGGTGACGGGGACATCGTCGCTTGCGTGCACCTGTTCCGTCTCGATCTCGGGATCAAAGCTGACTGAGTGGCCCGCGACGTCGACGATCGACGCCTCGACGGTCGACTCGGTGACATCGATGGTGCCAGCGTTTCTATCACCTAACTCGAGGTCGTAGGTGCCTGCTTGGTTGAACTCGGAAGTGATGTTGATCGCGCCGAGGTGGTAGAAGCCAGGTGCAAGCGTCACTTCCTGGCTGCCGATAGCCTCCGTTTCGCCGGTCTCCTGGTGAGTGGCGTTGAGCGAGATCTCCTCGGTCCCTTCGACGTTCCCACCCTGGTAGACGCTGCCGACGACGTACGCGTGCTCGCCCTCGACTAGTTCTATTTGGGAGGTAGAGGCGGCTATCACCTGAATATCAGATTCGGCCGGGTCGACGTCGACGGTCCCTGCGTCAGTATCGCCCAATTCGAGGTCATACGTACCGGCCTCATCGGGCTCGAACGTGATATTGATCGCGCCCAAGTGGTAGAAGCCTGGCTCGAGCGTTACCTCCTGGGTGCCGACGACGGCGGTGTCGCCGGTCTCGGTGTTCGTCGCGGTGAGTTCGATCTCTTCGGGGCCGTCGATCGTACCGTTCTGATAGATGCTTCCCGTGACAGAGGTCTGTTCGCCTTCGGCGAGTTCGATCTCGGAGACGCCTGCCGCGATGACTTGAATATCGGATTCGGCGGGCACAACCTCGACTGTTCCAGCAGCTCTGTCACCGAGCTCGAGGTCGTACGTTCCTGGCTCGTCGGGCGCGAACGAGACGTTGAGCGCGCCGAGGTGGTAGAACCCCGGCTCGAGGGTCACTGCTTGTGACCCCACGACCTCGCGCTCGCCGGTATCGACGTGCGTGGCGGTGAGGTTGATCGTCTCGGAGTCGTCAACCGTACCGTTCTGATAGATGCTGCCAGTGACGAACAGTTCCTCACCCTCGACGAGTTCGACCTCGGAGACGCCTGCCGCGATGACCTGAACGTCGGAGTATGCTTCTTCGACGTCGACCGTGCCGGCGTCAAGGTCGCCGAGTTCGAGGTCGTACGTCCCCGGCTCATCGGGGACGAACGAGATATTCAGCGCACCGAGATGGTAGAAGCCGGGCTCGAGGGTCACTTCTTGTGACCCAACGACCTCGTTCTCGCCGGTTTCAGTGTTCGTGGCGGTGAGGTCGATCGTCTCGGTCGCCTCGTCGCTACCGTTCTGGTAGATGCTGCCCGTCACGTGAACCGGCTCTCCCTCGAGGGTATCCACTGCCGAAACCGACGCCCCAATCACCCGAATGTCGGTGACGATTTCGTCGACAGTGATCGTGCCGATTTCGCGATCCCCAAGCGCCAGCTCGTAGTCGCCCGGTTTGTCGGGCGTGAACGAGATATTGAGCGCGCCGAGGTGGTAGAAGCCCGGCTCGAGCGTGACGTTTTGGCTGCCGAGCACGTCTTTCTCACCGTTCTCGACGTTCGTAGCGGTGAGTTCAACCTCCTCGGGGCCGTCGACGTTGCCGGCTTGGTAGATGCTACCGGTCGCGTAGAGCTCGTCGCCCTGTGTGACTTCGACCTCGGAGACACTCGCGGCGATCACTTGGACGTCGGAGTACGCTTTCTCGACCTCGATCGTGCCGGCGTGTCGGTCACCGAGTTCGAGGTCGTAGGTACCCGCCTCATCCGGGACGAACGAGACGTTGAGCGCGCCGAGGTGGTAGAAGCCCGGCTCGAGCGTGACGTTTTGGCTGCCGAGCTCGTTCGTCTCACCGCTTTCGACGTCCGTGGCGGTGAGTTCAATCTCTTCGGGGCCGTCGACGTTGCCGGCTTGGTAGATGCTGCCGGTCACGTAGAGGTCGTCGCCTTCGATCGCCTCCACGTCAGAGACGGACGCTGCGATGACCTGAATGTCTGACTCAGCAGGTTCGACCTCGATCGTGCCGGCGTGTCGGTCGCCGAGTTCGAGATCGTACGTTCCCGGTTCGGCGGCAAACGAGACGTTGAGCGCACCGAGGTGGTAGAAGCCCGGCTCGAGCGTGACGTTTTGGCTGCCGAGCTCGTTCGTCTCACCGCTTTCGACGTCCGTGGCGGTGAGTTCAATCTCCTCGGGGCCGTCGATCGTGCCGTTCTGATAGATACTGCCGACTGCGTAGAGCTCGTCGCCTTCGACGGCGTCCACGTCGGAGACAGACGCCGCGATGACCTGAATGTCCGATTCAGCAGGTTCGACCTCGATCGTGCCAGCGTGTCTGTCGCCGAGTTCGAGATCGTAGGTGCCAGCTTCGTCAGGCACGAACGAGATGTTGAGCGCACCAAGGTGGTAGAAGCCCGGCTCGAGAGTTATCTCTTGGGTACCCACAACTTCGCTTTTGTTTGTCTCGGTGTTCGTGGCGGTGAGTTCCACCGTCTCAGGGCCGTCAATGTTGCCCGCTTGGTAGACGCTCCCGACTGCGTAGAGCTCGTCGTCCTCGACCGCCTCCACATCAGAGACAGATGCTGCAATGACCTGAAGATCCGATTCGGCTTCTTCGACCTCGACGGTGCCGGCATGACGGTCGCCAAGTTCGAGATCGTAGGTGCCCGCCTCATCCGGAACAAACGAGAGATTGAGCGCACCAAGGTGGTAGAATCCGGGCTCGAGCGTTATCTCCTGAGTATCTACAACTTCGCTTTTGTTTGTCTCGGTGTTCGTGGCGGTGAGGTCGACCACCTCGGGGCCCTCTGTTGTGCCGGCCTGATAGATGCTCCCGATGGCGTAGACCTCCTCATCTTGTACGACTTCGTCCTCAGAGACGGACGCAGCGATGACGTGGATGTCGGAGTACTGGTTTTCGACAAAGACCGTCTCGACGACGAATCCGTTGAGAGAGATCGTCGCGTTCATTTCGTCTTCATCGGCGGGCAGATCCGCTTCCGTCGGCGTCCATTCGAATTCAACAGCGCCGGGCGTCGCGCCCGGCCCAACCTCGACGGTTGTGTTTTCAACGCGCTCGCCATCGATATTCAGGTCGACGTCGTAAGTGCCGGGGCCGCCGTTGTTGAGCAGATCGCCGGTGATCGTAATCGTCTCACCGAGAAGGATCGCAGACTGGTTCACGTCCGCGCCGTAGATGAGGACGTCGGCGTCCTCGATCACGGTAACCGTTCCAGCATCGACACCGCCGACACCGATCTGGAACTCACCGGCGGTTTCGAAAGTCCACGTGAACGTGACGTCCGTGCTCTCGCCCGCCTCGAGGGTGTGCATCGCGGTCTCGACCGTTTGGCCGTTGACCTCGAGCGGAACAGTCAGTTCGCCCTCAACCTCACCGACGTTCTCGACCGTCGCCTCGATCGTCGCTTCTTCGCCGGTTTCGAGTTGCGTCGGTATTACGGTTGCCTCGAGAACATCAAGTTCGGGGACTGGATCGGGAGCCGGTCCGTCGTCAACCGGCGACACCGAGAGTGCGGCCGTATCGAACGCAACCGGGTCCTGACCGTCCGGAATGCCCGTGACGACGACTGCCTCAGCGCCATCGTACGCGAGATCGGATTCGAAGGAGAACGTCTCTGTGAGTGTGTCACCTGGCCCCAAGACACGTGGCAGCAGGCTGCTTTCATCGTACAACGTGTCGACATCCGTGGGAAGTTCATCCCCATCGAGAACGCCGGCCTCGACGACGCCGAGTGCGGTGAACTTGGCTGCAGCGACGTCGCCGGTGTTAGCGATTTCGGCGACAACCGTGATCTCCTCGCCGTCTGCGACGTCAACTGTGCTCTCGTCGGTGCGGATCTCGACCGCGAGTTCGACGTCTTCGGGGTCGGGTAGCGGTTCGACCTCGAGATCGACCGTCGCCGTCTCTCCTTCGGCTACCGTCTCCGTAACGGGAGCGGCGATCCACTCCTCGGCGAAGACGCTTACCTCGTAGGTTCCGGGCGACACATCGATCGCGTACTCGCCGTTTTCGTTCGTGACGGGTCCGAGTTCGATTGGTTCCATTTCAACCTCGCCCGACGTGGTATCGCTGTCTATTACTCGAGGAGCCACGGGTGAGTCGCTGGCGATCGGTTCCCCGGTTTCCATATCAATGACCTGTACCGGAATACCAGCGACGGGATCGTCCCCGTCGGTGACGGTTCCGGTGAGGGTTCCCAACTCGAAAATTTCGAGGTCAAGTGTCGTCGTTTCACCCTCTTCGACGACGACGTTCTCTTCGGTTACTGTCCCGAGCGATGGATCCTCCGAGAACGTCGAAACGGTATACGTACCCGGTTGGAGCGTGAGTTCGTAGCTGCCGTCCTCGCCCGTCACGCCGCTTTGGTCGCCGGCGTTGACGAAGACGTTCGCCACGGCTTCGCCGGTCTCCTGCATGGTCACCTGACCGCTGATCGTGCCCGGGTCCGGAATCGGGGTGAGTTCGATATCAATCGCGGTGGATTCTTCGAGGTCTGTCTCTGCACCATCGATCTGTTTCGATTCGTATCCCTCAGCCGAAAACACGACTTGTGGAGTTTGCGATCCCTGTTCAGGGATGTTGATCGCGTAGTCCCCGTCTGGGCCGGTCGTCGCCGTGTACAGCGGATCACTCGCGTAGAATCGCGATTCGATCTCGACACCCGCAATCGGCTCGTCGGTCTCCGCGTCTGTTACTGTTCCAGTCAGAACGGGAGTCGACTCGAGCGTGATCGGATCGAGCGTCGTTACCTCTGCGGACTGGACCTCGACGTTCTGTCTGTATCCGTCGGCGAACCCAGTCGCCGCGATCGGATCGAATTTGTAGGCACCCGATGGCACGTCGACGGAGAACTCGCCGGAATCGTCCGTCACGATGACCGTTGTGAACCCGTCCGGTTCGGTCGCCGGTTCGTTGAGATCGACCTGTTCGATCACGGTGAGTTCCACCCCTGCGATCGGATTGTCGTCCTCGTCGACGATCGTTCCGGTGATCGTCCCGTCGGATTCTTCGGGATCGTCTCCGTCGCTCTGTGGGGCCGTCGCGAACGGAGCGAACTGGATCGGGCCGCTGTCGGCGTGAATCTCGTCACCGTCGCCGTCCGCAACGACGTCCGTATCCTCGGCGTCGACGAACGGCTCGTCGTTTCCGGTGGTGCTTGGGCCGCTCTCGGCACCCCACCAGTTGTTCGTCGCCTCGAGCGTCGAAGCGTCGCCGTCGTATCGGAGACCGTAGACTGAATTACCGGCAATGTCGTTTTCGGTTACCGTGATGTGGTCGGCATCGGGTTCGATGAGCACGCCGTTGTTATTGTTCAGGATCCAGTTGCTTGCAACAGTGATATCACCGCTGCCAGCCGATTCGATCCGTAATCCGTCGCGGTTGTCTTCGATCGTATTTGATTCGATCGTAACCGCCCCGTCAGCATCGACCGTGACGCCCGCAGCACTCGATATACCTACAAAATCTGTGTGTGCGCTAACATCATTGCCGAACATCTCAACGTCGCTGACTCCGTTGAGATCGATTCCGTCTTCGTCGTTGTTGGCAACGGTGTTTTCCTCGACGACCGCATCAGATACAGAATTTAACTGAATACCGATTCCGTCATTGTCCTCAACGTCATTTCTTTCAACGATTACTGACGTCGCAGTAGAGACGCGAATCCCGTAGATCCCTTCATTTCCAAGAACGGTATTGTTCCTTATTTCGGCGTCGTCAGCACCACTAACGATGCCACCGTTTCCACCGCTGCCCTCGACATGGTTGCCGGCAATAACGCCATCCGCACTGATTCCGGTCCCGTCGTTGTCGCGGACGGTGTTGTTCGTCACCGCTTCGGCACCGAACCCACGGATTCCTCCAGCGTCGCCGTCAGCGACGAGGTTCGAGTCGATAACCGTCGCAGTTTCGAAGTCGAGCGATACGCCGGTTGTAGTGGTATCGATTCCCCGGTCAGTGATGTTTTGAACGTCGTTGGCCGAAACGTCGACCGCACCCGAGTTCCAGACCCATATTCCTCTCTCGGAACTACTGACTTCGTTCGCTTCGATGGTCCCCATCTCGACCTCGTCGAACCGAATCGCGTGTGAGGCGTGCCCGGCAAACTCGGTCGTCGCAATCGTGACGTTGGTCGAATCGGTTGCGACGATACCACCTGTACCTTCACCGTCGCCGGTGCTGTCGACGACGTCCCCGCCGCCGAACGTCGCGTCTCCGACGCCATCGAACTCGACGCCGGTGGCGTAGCCGTCGACGGTCGTCTCGGTGATGTCGATATCCGTTCCACCGATCACCGCGATCCCGCGGTCGCCGTCCGCGCCTGCTTCAGTCACCGTCGCGCCTGTGACCGCTACGTCGTCGCTTTCGGCGACGAGGACGCCGATTGGCATCCCCTCGCTCTCGAGACCGTCCACCGTCACGCCGGTCGAATCGACGACGAAGGCCTGTCTCGCATCCGTCGGAGCGGTCGTCCCGGACTCGCCGGTCGCGTAGAACAGCGGCGAGTCGTCCTCGAAGACGTTGTTGTCGACGTCGTGTGCGAAGTGCTCGAGGTCGTCCCCCTCGACAGAGATCCCTGCCTCGAGGGTGTTGTCGAACAGTTCGACATCGCTCACACGCTCGAGGACGAGGTCGGTCTCGTGGTCGACGTACTCGTTGGTCTCGATCTCGATCCCGGAGACGTAGGGGGTGAACACGGTGCCGTTCCCGTTCGACTCGAACCGGTTGTCGGTCACGAACACGCCTGTCGGGAACTCGTTGTCTGGGTCAGGAGCGGAACCGGTCCCACCACCGCGTCCGTCCGGCGTGATTGGTGCTGCGATCGTGTCGACGTATAGCCCGATCTCGCCGCTACCGGCGATCTCGTTACCGGAAACGGTGGTGTCCTCAGCTGCACGGAAGAAGTCCTCGGCGACGTTGTCGTCGGTCGCGGATCGGTATGCGAGACGGACCCCGTGTTCGGCACTGTCGCTGATCTCGTTGTCGCTGATCTCGATCCCCGTCCCGAAATCAACGCGGACGCCGTCGACGCCGGCGTTCGTGATCTCGTTGTCGATCACCGACCCCTCGTTGCGCTGGTCATCGAACGCAGACCCGCTCGAGCGTGCATCGCCTGGGCCTGTCCAGGCGTCGTCGTAGAACACGACGCCGAACCGGCCAACGTCAGTAATGGTGTTGTTCTCAAAGGTACCGCCGCCGGCGGAACCGACCTGTATGCCGTTGCCGTCGCCGCCTTCGATGTAGTTCCCGTAGGCGTGAAGGTCGCCCGCCGAGCCGAAGAACCGGATGCCGGCGTCGGCGCTGTCGGTGATCTCGTTGTATTGCAGCACCGTCTCGGTCTGGTTCGACGACGACGAGATCCCGACGTCGTTTCGAGCGAGGATGTTGCCTTCGACGGTGACGCGTGTGGTCGCCTGGAGCCGCACACCCACGTTACTCTCGTTGAGTCGGTTGTTCGTGATCGTGACGTCAGTCGTATCAAAAAACGTCTCGGGGTCAACACTATCAACCGCTCCTCCTCGCGTAATCAATACCCCCGAGGGACCACCGTTCGTTACCTCGTTGTTCTCGATGACGGTTTCTGAGGAAAGCCCGGCAAGGACAATCGCAGAACTGGAAGTGTTCTTGATAACGTTGTCCTCGATGACCGCGTTGGCAGAGCCGTTGTATGTGGCTCCGTCTTCACTGAATCCGAGTTGGATCGCCGCCCCGTTCTGGACGTTCGTGATGTCGTTACCGCGGATCTCCGCGTTCGACGAGTCAAACGGTTTGATGGCCTGCAGATCGAATCCGTCCTCGGAGACCAGAATCCCCATGCCAACGTCGGTGAGCGTGTTGTCCTCGATGACGACGTTGCGTGAGTCAATCGCCTGGAGCTCATGAGTGGTCTGGACGCGCGGATTCGAGATGTCGTTTCCTCGGAGTTCGACGTCGATCGTTTCCTCGGCCACAATCGCTCGAAGGTTCCGTTCGAGAACGTTGTCCTCGACGAGTGCGCCGTCGACGCTCTGGACGAAGATTCCGGAGTAGGTCTCACTAGTCAGATCGGATTGACTGTTGTCCGCGATCTCATTGCCGCGAATCTCAATGCCTGTCAGCACTCGTTTCTCGTCGGTTCCCTCGTCGCTTCCCTCGACGTGAATCCCGCGGAATCCGTTGTCCTCGGCGGTGTTCTCCTCGATCGTCACCGCGTTCGTGTCCTGTACGTATATCCCGGATCGTTCGTTTCCGGAGGCCGTGTTATGTTCGACCAGCGTGCCGGCCGAGCCACCCATGACGTTGATCCCCTGTCGGGCGTTGTCGGTGGCGTCGTTGTGGCTGATCTCGCCGTTCGGTGAGTCATCGAATCGGATGCCCGGAACCGGTTCGTCGTCCTCCAACGCCAACCCGTTTCCGGTAACGGTGCTGTCCTGTACCGTTCCACCCTCGGCGTTCTCGAATAGAACGCCAGCCCAGCCGTTATCGGCTGCCGTCACGCCGTCGATAGTGACGTCTGATGCGTCCTGTACGCTGATTCCGTGTTCGTCGAACTCACGGACCTCGAGGCCATCGATCGTGACGTTGTCCGCTGTAACAACGATACCAGTCGAACCTGACGCTTGGGTGCCGTCGAGTATCGTCGGCTCTTCGCCGACGGCTTCAAGCGTTAGATCGTCGACGTCGATGACCAGTGATTCGCCGAACGTTCCAGATTCGACGTGGATCGTGTCCCCGTTCTCGGCGTCGTCGATTGCGCCCTGAATGCTATCGCCGCTCTCAACCGTAGTGGTTGTCACAGCACCGACCGCACCCACAGCGAGGGCAGCACCACAGATCACCAGAATAGCGAGTATCACGAGTACTCGCGATCTACGTCGTATCGAAGTCCGCTCCGCGTTTGTCATGGTAAAGATGATTCTCAATGTATCATAACATTCTGCTTAGCCAGACCGTAGTGGGGTACGTAGCTCAGTCTAAGTAGGTCACTCTCGCTTCGGAAGCCGAACGATAACTGTGGTTCCCTCTCCCAGTGTGGATTCAATACCGATCGACCCACCGTGTTGTTCAACGATTTTCTTACACAAAGCCAGTCCAGCACCGGTTCCGGGCACCGGTTCTGCGTGCTGGCCTCGAGTGAACAACTCGAAGACGTACTCAAGTTCGTCCGGGTCGATGCCGACACCCTCGTCTGTGACAGTGAGTACGTGTTCGGTCTCGGTTGCCGTGGCATCAATCGAGATTACCGGCGGCTCAGGACCCGAATACCTGATTGCGTTCGAAATGAGGTTCTGAAATAGCCGAACGAGCTGATGCTCAATGCCACTCACTGTTGGCAACTCGCCGACGGAAACCGTTGTGTCAGTCTCTTCGATCGAAAATCGAAGGCTCGTCGTCGCCTGGTCGACAACAGCAGTCAGCGAGATCGGTTCGAACTGGTCCTCATTGCGTTCGATTCGTGAATACGCGAGTAAATCCGACAGCATCGACTGCATTCGCTCGGCGTTCGTCTGTGCCACCGCGAGTATCTCGTCGTTCTCAGTCGAGAGATCCGTTTCTGACCGACGGACGCGGTCGATATATCGCTCAGTTGTTCTCGCTGGTTGCCGTAGGTCGTGAGAGATAGCGGTCGTAAACGTCTCTAGCTCGCGGTTTACCGCCATCACCTCATCCAGTTGCGCCGAGACCTCTGCCTCGAGCGCACGTGTTTCAGTCACATCCCGAAGTGTAAGTGTTCGGCCAATCGGGTTCTCGTTGACATCAACTAGTGGCGTCTTCGTCACTGCCAGCGTCCGTGGTGTCTCATCGATTTTACACGTCACCTCGTTACTGACTGATGATTTATCCTCGGAAAGTTCCTCATCAGTTACTACGTCTGGAAGAACCTGGTGAACACTGGTTCCGAGTACCGCGTCGCCGTCAACTTCGAGTATCGTCGCTGCTGCATTGTTGATATCGACGATTTGGTTTCGTTTATCGACAACAATGATCCCTTCAGTCAGGGTATCAACGACCGATTCTCGAGCGATCGGAACCAGATCTAGCAACTGATACTGATAGATCGCCACGAAAAACAACACACCAGTTGCGACGAAGCTGAACGGTGTGAGATCGAAATTGGACGGGGTATAGAGGTTAGTGTGAAACGCGAGATTGGCTGCCATCGGAATAACTGCCCCGAGCAGTAACATCCCCACTTGTCGACGATACACCTTCGGTGCCCAGACAAAGAGCTGTGCAAACAGCACCGCACCAGTGGCCATGAGTGCATAGCCGTACACTGCGTGAATCCAGAATGCCGGACCGAATGCCTGATCGATAAGCAACAGTGATCCATCATGAACAGACTGGACGCCGAACGACTGACGGATTAACTCGTGTCGCGGGTTCGTCCACACGAGAACGAGATACACCGATGGAATCACCGATAGCGTGCCGACTGTCCGTGGCGTAAGCAAATGATCTCGACCGGTAAACTGCAACGCAAATCCGATCCACGCGATTGGGACGGCCGCGACGGCAATATGGTTGGCATTAGCCCAGAATAATTTCGTCCCCTCAGTTGCGCCAGCGATCTGCAACCCATATGTAACAGCCCACAGCATCATCGCGCCAATCAACAGCAAAAACGCAGTGCTACCGGGTACGTCGCGCCTTTGCCACGCACCGACAGCGACGATAGCCATCGTTGCCGCTGCTAACAGCAGAAACAGCGTATAGACCGTCCACTGCCACTCCCACGTAGCAAACAGTGCGGTCGAAAGTGGTGAGACGTCGATAATACATCTCCTAAGGAGATGGTACCAATAAAAATACTGATGAGTTTCGTATACCACAGTCCGTGATCGTTCGCTCTCACCGCTTTCGTCCGGTACTACGTATTTTCGCACCAACCTTCGCCAGTGCCCGACGACTCGAGCATGTACTACCGGTCTGTGTCACCCACGTGGAGCTGAATTATCGATCCAGAGGGAGTGTTCGCCCGAACAGAAACAGCGATTCCAAACCTCGACAGGATCATCGACGCCAGCTGCAGTCCGACATTCCCACGAGGGATCGTGACATCTGCGTCACCACTCGCTGTCAGGAGCGTTTCGTGCTCCGCCGCCAGCTCTGCCCCAGTGTTGGTGAGAGTAACTACTGCATCACCGTCTACAGATTCGGTTGTAATCGAGACAGCTCCCGAAGGAGAAGCCCGGTCGACTGCGTTGTAGAGGAGATACGTAATCGCCATCCGAAGCGAGGGGGGACAACCAAAGCCAGACACATTGGAGTCAGAATCATACTCGATTGAGACGCCGGTTGTCTGCTCAACGCGGCTGATCGCAGTCGAGACAAGCGCTCCAAGCTCATGCGTAGGGCCAGTCCCGTCACCGGTTGCAGCTGAGTCAGTAAACTCAGCAGTGATGTCGATTGTCTCTTCGATATCGCGTGCGGCATCGAGAATTGATTCGATCGATTGATCGCTGTACTGATCAGACTCAGCGAGCTGGTCTACCTGTCCGACGATGACGCTGATATCGTTTCGCAGTTGACGCCGAACAATCTGGTTTGTGAGTTGAAGCCGATCAGTTGCATCAAGCAGTCGGCGTTGTATTTCGTGTCGTTCCACTGCGTATCGAATCGTCCGAAGCAAGAGCGCGTTTGTGAGATTACCTTTATAGATGTAGTCTTGGGCACCACGCTGTATCGCAGTGATTCCAAGCTCCCCTTCATCTCGACCGGTAAGAACGACAACTGGAACAGGTGGGGTGCGGCTAACAAACCTCTCGAGTGTTTCAATACCACGACTATCCGGAAGATCGAGATCAAGGAGGACGACATCCGGAGACTGTGTGTTTGTGTGATCGACTGCTTCGGATAGTCGTGTAACAGGCGAGAGGTTTGTTATATCGAGAAGCGGCTCATCTTCAGCGCCGTAGTGCTGTGGTGTCGCCGATCGGCTGTGTGGGTCAGGGGCTGCCGAGAACGCCCACTCAACGAGACGAATATCGTCGGGATTGTCTTCAACGAGCAAAACATCGAGTGGCGACGTAGCAGATAGTCTCGACATAGACCCTTTCAAATAATAGTAATGCTTGAGAAACATATATATGTTAGTTAGCCGGTAACACCGTATGGATCGTCGCACGGTGTTGGTGCCACCGAGTGATCGGCCCTCGCTCGAGGCACTCGAATTACTCTCAAACAAATGGGAACCTGCAATCATCCTTACACTCCTCCATCACGAGCCACTTCGTTTCAGCGAACTTGAATCAGGGTTGCCGGATATCTCTGCGAACATGCTCACGACAGCGCTTGCATCGCTCACCGAAAGCGGATTGGTTCAACGGCAACCTATCAGCAACACGCCACCACAGGTCGAGTACGAACTGACAGCTTCCGGTCGTCAGTTAGAGCCAGTCTTTTCGACACTCAGTACATGGGGGAAAGATCACCTCGAAACACCGACTCCGACGGCCGTCGTAGCCGATTGTGACGATCGACTCACGGAGTTGTACGGCGAATGGTTAGCTGAGAATTTCGATGTGGAACCAGTCAACACCACCGCCGGCCTCCGTGAATCACTCTTAGACGCCCCTGAGCTCGTCGTTTTTGATATCGATCTGTGGGATGGCTCGATGTATGAGTTCGAGACGCACTGTCCGACCACAACCCGACGGGTGTTGCTTGTCGGCGGTCGTCCAGAGCTGTCACTGGCAGCGTGGCGATGTGACGATGTTCTACGGAAGCCGATCCGGAAGGCAGAACTCATAGCCCGGGCCGAAACCCAACTCGACTGCATTGGCCAGTCAGAAACTGAACGCGACCGTGCCGGAATCGAGGCAAAGTTATCGATTCTCGAGTCAATATATCCAAAGTCACAACTGGAAACGCAGGATGTTACTGCCCGACTCTACGATCAATTGTGATTGTGTTGGGCAAACTCGTTCCGGCCACGAGACTCCTTAACGATCAACTTCGATTGCTCTGGCGGCAGTCGCTTTGAACGAGACGGTCATTGGCTCCCCGTTTTCGATTGCTAACCGATCGGCACTGGCTTTCGTGATGAGTGCCTGAAGGGAGGTGTCCTCGTTGAGTCGAACTGTTACTCGTGTGATCGCATCGCCTGCTTCCAGTTTCTCGACAACCCCTGTAAACTGGTTGCGCAGACTGGTTCCATCTGCTCGCGGAGTCGCCTCAGGCTGGGTCAAAACGACTGCATCGGACCGAACAGTGACCTGTACCTCTGTCGCCCCCTCCGGGACGAGTGCCAGGACCGATCCAACCGATGTCTCGACAGTTGCCAGTTCCCCGGTTCGATCCCGAACGGTCCCCGCAAAGACAGACTCCGTTACCTGTGCCACACCGTCGAGTTCAGCCTCGTGTCGATCGAACTGCTGTCGCAGTTCGTGTGCCGTCTGTGTCAGCTCAGTCCCACCGCCACCGCTTCCTCCTCGTTGTCGTTCCGTAATCTGCCCCACGGCTGCTTCGATTTCGACGACCCGCCTTTGCAGTCGGGCGTACGATCGACCGAGAACGTCGGCTGCTTTGTGCAGTGAGCCATGTTGGTCGATCGCGTCAAGCATCTCGATATCGCGCCGCTCGATCGTGACACCGTCGACCGAGAGCTTCGTACTGTATTCTTTTTCAATCGTCATTTCTGGCAAGCAACCGTGATCGGAGGCGGACAGCGGTCGGTCATCACGTCTCGATGGTTAGTATATCAGTTCACCCTCGATAAATTTCCGGGTCCGTTCGTCGGTTGGATTCTCGAAGATTTGCTCGGTCGGGCCGATCTCGATAATATCGTTCTCGAGGAGCACCGCAACCCGATCTGCAACACGTTCAGCTTGATGCATATCGTGGGTTGCGATAACGACGCCGATATCGCGATTTTTGGCCTCGAAGACAGCTTCTTCGATGACGGCAGTGTTTCGAGGGTCCAGATCCGACGTTGGTTCATCGAGCAGGAGAATCTCCGGGTCGTAGGCCAGTGCACGTGCGAACGCGACACGTTGTGCCTCGCCACCAGAGAGTGAGGTGGCGTCTTGGTCGGCTTTCTCGCCTAATCCTACGGTCTCGAGTGCGTCGATGGCGTCACCTGTCCCGTTGGTGTGGCCAACGAGACTCGAGAGTTCGTGACGGAGGCGATCAGCCCACGATTGGCGAACCCGTAACCCGTATTCAGCATTGCGACGAACGCTCGCATCGAAGAGACTCGCCTCCTGAAAGACCATGCCGATCTGTCGGCGATACTCGAGTCGCTGCTGTTCTGAAACCTGCCAGATGGCATCGCTGTCGTACTCAATCGATCCGCGGTTGGGTTCATCGAAGAGGGCGAGCAATCGAAGCAAAGTCGATTTCCCCACACCAGACGGCCCGATAATCGCGACAACTTCGCCAGGCATCACCGACATGGAGACGCCCTCGAAGACAGGTTCGTTTTCGTATCCGTGATGGATGGCAATCGCCTCAAGCATTATCGATGCCCTCCGTTCCCACTCCCTAGTCGGACGACGATTGCGTTGACGAGCAGGACGAGGACGACGAGGATCGCCCCGAGTATCATTGCCGTTTCGAACCGACCCTGTTGCGCCTCGAGTTGAATCGCGGTTGTCAGCGTTCGTGTCACTGATGTCCCGTCTGACCTCGCAATGTTGCCACCAACGATGAGCACGGACCCGACCTCGCTGATCGCCCGCCCGAAGCCAGCAAGGACCGCAGTTGCGATTCCATAGCGGGCTTCTTTGATCGTTACGAGAGCGACGTCCACCTTTGTCCCGCCCATGGCGTACGCAGCATCGCGGATGTTCTGCTCGACGCTACTTATTGCAGCGAGACTCACCCCAATAATGACCGGTGTCGCGAGGACGAACTGTGACATGATCATCGCCTCAGTCGTGAACACAAGTTCGAGCGAACCGAGTGGGCCCTGGTTGGACACCGCAAACAACACGATGAGTCCAACGACGACGCTCGGAAAGCCCATTCCAGTGTTGATAATCGACGTCAGCAAGGTCTTCCCGCGAAACTCTTTGAACCCGACGAAGAGTGCAATCGGGAGACTGAACATCGTACTCAGCGCGATTGCGACGAGGCTCACGTAGAGTGAGACGTAGATGATACTTCGAATGTAGTTCCACTCGAAGGGAAAATCGAATAACACCGGCGTCAGGACACTGGGTTCGAGTGACATCGTATCGTCTCTTACTCGTCGCTACTCGACTCCCATCCGTCGGGGACGTGCTGCTGAAAGTTCGGCTCCGCTGCTAGCGCTTCAGCGAAGAACAACTGCTCACCGTCTGACGTGTAGCTTTCGATGATCTCCTGTCCGTCGCTACTCGTGACGTAACCGATGTAGGCCATCGCCAAATCGTAGTTTACGTTCTCGTGAACTGCGGGATTGACGGCGACGACTCCGTACGGGTTCATTAGCGACTCTGGCCCACCCTCGACAGGGCCTTCGACACAGATCTCGAGGTCGGTTTGGCCGTGCATGTTCAGGAACGTCCCGCGGTCGGCCAGCGTATAGCCGCCCTGCATATTCGTCTGGTTCAGGATCGCCCCCATCCCATCACCGCCGTCGATATACCAGTCGCCGAACGATTCGACGGCCAGGCCTGCCTTATCCCAGAGCTCGAGTTCTTTCGCGTGGGTTCCGGAGTAGTCCCCTCGAGAGACGAACGTCGATTCAGTCGCCGCGATCTCCGTTAGTGCTGTTTCGACAGTATCCTCGCCAGCGATCTCGGCGGGATCGTCTGGCTCCCCGACGATGACGAAGTCGTTGAACATGAGATCACGCCGGTTGACACCGTAGCCGGCTTCGAGAAACTCGTCCTCGAGCGATCGGGCATGCAACATCACCACGTCACAGTCACCATTTCGCGCTGTCTCGAGTGCAGCGCCAGTTCCCTGAGCAACGGCGTCGACGGTCACGCTGTATCGGTCTTCGAACGACGCGTTGAGTTCATCGAGCAGACCCGTATCGTAGGTACTCGTCGTCGTTGTAAGCGTCAGCGTTTCGCCAACGATCCCCGGTTCGCCATCGGTGTCTTCGCTACCGAGGACTGCACAGCCAGCAACGCCGACTGCACCGCTACTGCCGACCGCAGCCATGAACCGTCTCCGTTGTATCCCCATAGATACTACGATAGATACTGGCAATAAATAGCTTTGGGTGACGAGGTAACTACAAACAGTTTCAGTAGTCGACTTCGAGAATCACTGGGAGGGAAACGTAACCGATTCAGGTTTCACACCCGTGTCCGATAGATATTGGGGCCTCCGTTCCCGTGCTGAGATCTCTGTGACTCGAGGCGCGGGCGGAGGTCGAGAGTAACGACGGTGCGACGAGGAGATGAGTGCTGGCAACGCCAGGCGCAGAGAGCGATGGCACCCAATGCGTTGCTCGCCAGTCAGCAACAGTCGTCGCTGCTACAGATCGCGCCGTAATCGATTCCGAGGCCGTGTTTGAGTTCCTCGTTGCACTCCAGCAGGAGCGACGTGTACTCCTCATCGGCCGATTCTTCTTTGGCCGCTGCAAGCGCGTCACCCAACTGTTCTGCTGCGGTCAGCGCCTCTGCGTTGGTTGTCAACAGCATCCACCTCCGGTTGTCTGGGCGAACTCCTGCCCGATCTTTTCGCTGATGATATCGTTGGTCTGCTCGAGCAGCGTGACCAGTTCAGCTTCGGCTGCTCGCACGTCACTGATCGTCTCGTTGTCCTCCATCTCGGCCTTGAGTTCGCGCAGTTCGCCCATCGTTTCCTGGTCGAAGCCGTCGCGTTGCAACTGCTGTTGTTTCGTCTGGAACTCTCGGAGGAGTTCCTGTGCGTCGTCGTCTGCCTTCAGTTGCTGTTGGCTGTCGACGAACTGCTGGTAGGGTTCCGATTCCGTGATCGTCTCAATGAACGCAGCTAGCCGGTCGTCGACAGCCGAGTTCGTGGTCACGTGTTCACTCATTGAATTTCGATTTCGGGGCGGTCGTCGTCTGCAGTCGATTCCTGAGCCGGGAAGAGTTCGGAGCCGAAGTTTCGAAGGTCTGCAATCCCGGTTGGTTCGTCTCGCTGGAGCGGTGCAAGCAACATCGGGACGTCGAATCGATCGCCGATCTCCTCGAGGTACGCCTGTTGTTGCTGTCGGCGACTCTCGAAGAAGGCGTTCGTGCCGTACTCGTCGGGAAGCAGGTAGTTGACCGCGACGAGCGACGTTTCGATGTCGACCTGATTTCGGAGATCTTCGGCTGCTCGCCACGCCTCCATCATCGGCGTGTACTCGGGATACATAACGAAAATAAATGAACTCTTCGTAGGATCCCGCATCGTCTCGATGACGCGGTCGTATTTCGCACCCGTCTCGGACGCTTCCTTGGTCAGCGAGCCGAGATCCATGAATCCCTTCCAGTCCGACGGGAGTTCGAGCAGTCGGAGCGTGTGGCCAGTCGGTGCGGTGTCGAACACCACCACGTCGTGTTCGTCGTCGTCGAAGTACCCGACGAACTTCTCGAGTGCAGCCATCTCCTCGGCACACGGCGAATCCAGTTCCTCCTTGACCTGTGCTTTGACGGTTTCGACGTCGGCTTCCGAGTCGTCAGTGTCGAACGATTGTTCGACCTGCTCGAGCATCCGGATTTTGTACTCCTCGAGTGCGCGTTCCTGATCGATACGGGCGGCCTCGAGGCCCTCGATACCGACTGCTGTGGGCTCGTGGCCGACCTCGGTTCCGAACACGTCCTGCAGGTGGGAGGCAGGGTCGGTAGTGACGATCAGTGTGTCGTACCCTTCTTCGGCCAGCACGGTCGCAGACGTGGCTGCGATCGTGCTTTTGCCGACGCCGCCTTTCCCCGTGAAGAACAGATACCGAGTGTCCTCCTGGGGACGAAGTTCCTCCATGACGGCAGCCGTATCCGTTTCGCTGGCTTGGATCTCGGTCGTCTCGGCGGGTGTCGACGATTCGACGTCGACGGTCGGGTCCGCATCCTGATAAAGCACCTCGGAGACGTCCGTAAGCAGGTCAGCGCCCGTGATCTCGCCCGGCTGGAGCGGGTACGTTGCAATTGGCTGCTCGGCGAACGAGGACTCGACGTCCTCGAGGATTTCCTGCTCGCGCTCGCGCTTGTCTTCGAAAAACGGGTCCTGACAGACCGCTTCGGGAAGATAGCCGTTGACGACGACGAGATCCGTCGAGATACCCAGTTCGGCGAGGGTTTCCGAGCTGCGTTCGATCTCGTTGATCGCCGCATCCTCGGGCTTGCCCACGAACACGAACGAGGTTTGAGCGTCGTCCTCGAGCGTTTGAATCGCGTTCTCGTACTGCTCTTTCTGGTCCTCGAGCGAGGCAGCGGGACCGATGCAGGTCGCGCCGCCGTCTTCTAACTCTTCGTTCCAGCCACTGGGCAGTTCCATGAGCCGGATCGTGTGGCCCGTTGGCGCGGTGTCAAACACCACGACGTCGTGTTCCGGCTCGTCCATGAACTCGACGAACTGATCGAATGCGGCGATCTCTTCGATACACGGACTATCGAGCTGTTCTTCGACAGTCTTGATCTGCTCATCGTCGAGGAGTTGGCGCATTGGCTCGAGGGTGCGTTGCCGGTACTCCTCGGCGGCCTCGTCGGGATCGATCTCGATCGCCGAGAGATTTGGGACGTCGTCGATCGACGTCACAGCGTGACCGATCGACTGCCCGAAGATATCCGAGAGATTCGGTGCCGGATCGGTCGTCACGAGCAGCGTGTCGTAGCCTTCTTTGGCGAGCCACTGTGCGGTCGCACAGCTTGCCGTACTTTTTCCGACGCCGCCTTTCCCGCTGAAAAAGACGAACTCAGTGTCTTCACCTTGTGGTTCGACGATTTCTCGAGGCGTCATCTCGGACATCGATTATGCCTCCTGTGTGTGAGACGACTCGATCAGTTCAGCAACCGACTCGTAGGAGGGGTACTCGCCACGGTCGACGATCTCACCGTCGACGACGGTGATCGGGAGTACCTCTGGCCCCTCCGACTGGACGGCATCAGCGACGTCCTCGTGTTCGAGAAAACGGTCCATATCGCTCGACATGTTCACTCTCGTTATCTCGGCGTCATCGAACTCCGCCTCGAGTGTGTCGACTGCGTGAGTAAACGAGACGAGTTCCTCGTCGGGATCTGGTCCACAAACGCCGGTGGAGCAACACATCGCTTCTTCAAAAATCGTGATTTCGACCATGAGTAGTGTGTGGGTGGCTTCAGAACGTGGTGGGTCATGCCGACTGCCGTGGTGTGTCGACCGTCGTTTCGTCGGTCGACGATTCCCAACTCGTTCTAAACGCCCTCTGCAGAAATATTTGAATATGTATTAAAATAAGTGTGTCGGTCATCTCACAGCGAACCGAGTACTCGAGTTCATTCGCTGTCTCGATAGAGCACTGCCCCAGTTGTTCGGAACGCGGTTCGAACCAAGCGGTCATCCGTCGTCCCTCTTCAGATATATGACGCTATACAGATGACAACTCATTCAATCGTTTCAACAGGGATTACTGTCGGTCGGACACGTCCAGGCCACCGAACGAACGCGTTTCCCCATCGGCCTCATCGTCATCCTGTTCGTCCGCGTCAGCAGTCTCACTCTCGTCGCCGTCGTCGACCGAGTCGGCGTCTTCTTCGACCGCGTCCGGTGTCGCCTCGGCTTCGAGGGTGTCTTCGGCCGACGACTCGCCGTGGTCGGTCGCCGATGCTGATGCTGTTTCATCTTCGTTCTCGAGTCCGCCATACGTCGTCGGCGTCGTCAGCTCATCGCGCGTTGGGTTGTCGGGATCGATCCCGGCGACGTCGGCGCGGTTGATCGCACCGATGCGGTTTGCGACTGACTCGACGAGATCCTCGAACGGCTCCGAGGCATCGGTGTCCCAGAGCACGACCGGTGCGCCATCGTCGCTGCGGGTTCTGATCTCGGGATTCATCGGAATCTCCTCGAGCAGCGGGACATCGTACTTTTCGGCGACCTCTCGGCCGCCGCCGCTGCCGAACAGGGTGTGTTCGCCTCCACAGTCGGGACAGTGGTACGCACTCATGTTCTCAGCGATCCCGAGCACTGGCGTGTTGTGGTTTCGGAACATCTCGATCCCTTTTCGAACGTCGTCGATCGCGACCTCTTCGGGCGTCGTCACGACCACGGAACCGGTGACTGGGAGCGTCTGGAGCAGCGTTAGCTGGGCGTCGCCAGTTCCCGGCGGGAGGTCGACCACGAGATAATCGAGTTGGCCCCACTCGACTTCCTCGATGAGCTGAATGAGGATTTTGTCGACCATCGGCCCTCGCAACACGGCAGGGTCGTCGTCCTCTCGAGTGAGGAATGCCATGCTGATGACTTTCACGCCGTAGGCCTCCGGCGGCACGAGCGTTCCATCGTCGGTAATACCTGGCTCCCCATCGATGCCGACCATCTTCGGGACGTTCGGCCCATAGATGTCGCCGTCGAGCAGCCCGACACGGGCGCCCGCGTCGGCGAGTCCAGTCGCGAGGTTCGTCGCGACGGTCGTCTTGCCGACGCCACCTTTCCCGGAGGAGACGGCGATGACGTTTCGGACACCCGGAAGCGGATTGGAACCGTCGTGTTGTGGGACGGTGACCGACAGCCGCGTCTCGAGGCCGAAATCGGCGACGACCTCTCGGATACGGTCACCCATCGCCATCTCGTCGGTCGCATATGGGGCGTTGAACGCGAGCGTGATGTTCGCGACGCCGTCCTCGATACGGATGTCTGTGACCAATCCCAGCGAGAGGATGTCGATACCGAGTGCTGGATCGTCGACCATCCGTAACCGTTCGCGAAGCTGTGATTCGGAGACCGTCATCGATCGCTCACCCCCTGGTGGTCACGGACTTGGTCGTCGATCATCGTTCGATCCGTCGGCAGTCGGGTCGTCGGGATAGTCGTGCTCATGAGTTGAAGACAAGGTCGCCTTTGCAGTTGCTGCAGTATTCCGCCATGTGGCCCTCGACGGTGTCCATCTGGCCATCCGGGAGCTGTGCTTTGAGATCCTCGACAGTCGAGACGCTGGCGACGACTGCGCCACAGCTTCGACACTCGAACAGCTCTTCCTCGTGGACGGTCGTCCAGGCGTCGCCGTCGGTGTACTCCGGCAACAGCCCCAGATCGAGACCGGTGTCCATCGTAATCGCGCTCTCGGGGCAGCCGGTCTCACAGAGTCCACAGTCGACACATCGCTCGTGGCTGAACTCGAGATTGCCCTCATCACGACGGATCGCTCCGGTCGGACAAAGGTTCTCACAGGTCGGCGTCAGGCCACAGGCCTCGCTGACCGACATCGTCCCGAAGTTCTCGAGTCCGCGGATCGTCTTGCGCTCGGGATCAACGTGCTCGAGGATCGCCCGGATGCTCTCGAGAGTCCAGACGCGATTGCCGTACGCTGGGAGTTCGTTGTCCGCACCGAGTGCGGTGCCCGAGGCGTCGTGTTCATCTGCTGGAATCGACGTCTCAGTGAGGTCGTCGACGAACGCCGACAGCTCGTCGGCGAACGCATGCGGCGCGTCGGGCTCAGGGGCGAGAAACGCCACGCGCTCGCCCAGCCCGAGGTCGGTCGTCGCGGCGTTGAGCCGCTCGACTAGCTCGGATTTCGGATCGGGGCCGGAGTGGGCACAGTCACAGCCACAGCCGACGATCGTGACGCCGTCGGCACCTGCGGCGAGTGCGTGCAGGACGTGAGCCTGCCCAACGGTGTCCGTACAGTTTACGCGAACGGGGAGGATCGGGGGATAAGAGACGTCCTCCCGACCGCTTGCGGCCAGCTGACCGTATCGAGACAGGGCCGTCTCGGCTCGTTCGGAGCAGACGAACGCGATTACCTGCGGGTCGATCGCAGTCGTCGACGACCAGTCAAGCAACCCACCGCTCGGTTCCTCGTCGAGGAGCGCCTCAACCTCGCGGGCGAGGCGCTCGTTTGATCGATCCGCGAGCTCGACTGCCCCCGTTGGACAGGAGCTCGTACAGGCCCCACAGTTCTGACAGGCCGAGAGATCGAAAGAGACCTCGTGAGGTGCAGGTTTCGACACCGCCTCGTGTGGACAGGCGTCGTAACAGGCACGGCACCCTTCCTGACCGGAGTCGCCCGACGCACAGACGTCCATCTCGAGATCGAGATACGACGGTCGGTCGGGCTCGAGTAAGTCGCTGACGGCGGCGATCGTTCCGAGATCGGCGTCGGTGTGGTAGCCGGTCGTGCCGCCGGGTGCGTCGTCCTCGCCGTCGGGGAAGACGACTTGGTCGAACGAAACGGTTCGCTTGCCCCCATCGAGATCGATCGCGTCGGTCGGACAAACGTCGACCCACTCGCCACCCGGGGCGTCGGGATCGACGTCGACCGGGGTTCGCGTCACTGCGTCGTCGGGTCCGGCTCGGACACACTCCATACAGTCGATACAGTCCTCGGTGACCCGTGCCTCGAGGGTGATCTCGATGTTCCCCAGCGAGCCCGAGACGTCGAGGACGCGACCACGCTCGAGCCGGACGTCCGAGAGATCCGTCCCGACGTCGTCGAACTCCTGGCCGTCGGCGACCAGGGTGACGTCGGCCGACTCCGGCATCGCTGCTGCGAGCTGGGCGTCACCGACGACGGCGACCGATCGACCGACGTTCCCGCCGACCGATGCGGGCTCGCTCTCGACGTCGAGTCCCGCACGGGCGGCGTTGACCAGCCGAGCCGTCTTCTCCGTGGCTGCGTCCTTGTCGTGGACCCAGCCAGCCCCCTCACGCTGGTCGACGAAGTGGACGGTCGCGCCAGTCTCCCGTTCGATACGCTCGAGGCGTTCCTGGCCGGCCGCAGCCGGGCACGTGAGAATTAGTTCCTCGAGGTCACGGTCTTCGACGACGCTGCAGATATCGCCGACCGTCTCTTTCTCACATAGCAGGTCCGAACTCGCGGCCATCGCGACGTCTTCAACCCGTTCGCGAGCCGTATCCAGATCGATATCACAGGTGTCAGCACACGAGCAGACGAACGCACCGATCTCTCCACTGTTACTCATTGGATTCCTCTAAGGTTTCAGCATGCAGTTCGAGCAGCGATTCGGTCAACGTGAACACGCCACGGTAGAACGCCGGCGGCTCCTCATCGAGTGCGGCCTCGTGAAACTCCGGGAGCCAGGCACCGATGTGAGTTCGGATGAACCCAAGCTGTGCGTCTCGAGCGCCGCGTTCACACAGCTCTGCGAGGAAGGAAAGCTCGTATCCGGCGTGGTCGATCAGCTCGTCCTCGACGGCGAGATCGACCCCCATCTCGAAGTAGAACGCCTCGACCTCGGTCGTGCTCGGACCGTTGAGCATCTCATCGACGTACATCGACTCGTACGGCGGCGGCGTGGACTCGCCGTAGCTGACTCCCTGTAGCAGCCGGGTAAACACCGACCGGAGGTGGTCGGGGTCTGTCTCGGCGGTGCTGACGGTCTCAGCAGCCTCCTCGAGTTCAGGCGGCAGCGATTCATCGGCAAACAGCTCACACCACTGTTGGATCGCGGTGACCGTGCGTTCTTCGGGCGGCTCGAGATAGAGCTGGCCAAGCACGCGGTAGGCCGGTGCCAGTAGCGAGCCGATCTCGGTCAGTTCTGCGTCCGTGTCAGTCATCGTACTCATCTCCAGTTCGTTGGTCATAGCGGTCCGGTTTGTCCATTGAGCGTTGGTAGACGATTCATATTGGGAATAGCGAATACATGTCTTGAAATCAGGGAGTGAACTCCCCCCCACGAGAGGCAATCGGAGTCGTTTCTGGTCTCTTCGATACGGAAGTTTGGTCTCAGCCCGGGATGATGACCTGGAATCCGATCGGGACGAGCGCGCCCACGAGCATCAACAGGAGCAACCCTGCCAGGATTCCGATACCGATACCGGCGGTCCGATAGTCGCGTGGCTCGCCAAAGAGCCACCCGAGCAACGTCACGTACAGCGGGATGAGCACGAGGCCGAAGATCACCCACAGACCAAGACTCATGCCTCGCTCACCTCCACATCGGCGTCGTCGGTCTCATCTGGCGTCGATCTGGCGTGCTCGAGTTCGACGATCGGAATCACCTTCGTGGCCACGAGGAAGATGAGGACGGCAACGGCGATCGTCCCGAACGCCATTGTGAACTCGGTCAGCGTCGGCCAGTAGGAGTTTTCGGCAAACATGCTCGCGAGTGGATCTCGAGTTGGGTAGAGCAGTCCCTCGATGACGAAGACGATCTTCTTCAGCAGGATCGCCGTGGTCACGAGGACGGCAGCGACTGCCGATGCGGCCACGCTGAACAGCGACGGCTGAAGCGCCTGGGCGACGAGATACGCCAGTGCGACGAGCAGACCGCCGACAGCGAGCCAGAACGGGACCGCCATACTTCCGCTCACAAGCGATTCAGTAAGCTGGCCGGTGTCGGCGGGTGCAGCCGGGTAGGAGCCGGTGACGAGACTCTGGGCGAGGAACCACAGCGTCACCAACACGAGCACGATCAGCGCCTTGTTCAGGCCACGGAAGATCTCATCACCGATCACGTCGTCCCAGCCGTAGGCCCATCGGAACACAGCCGCAGTGATGACCACGGCGGCGATAGCCGAAGTCATCGATTCAGCGAACATCGCGGGTCCGTGGGAGGCACCGAACCAGCCGGGGTGCATTCCCATCGTGGCGAACAGCCACGGGACCACGCCACCGCTCATCAACGGCACGAGCAGCAGGATGCCGATCGCCATCCACCACGCCATCTGGTGGGTCTTCTTGCGCTCGGTTGGACGGTAGCCGATCAGCAACAGCTGATACACGGGCTTAAACGCCGTCGGAAGCGTGCCACGCTGCCAGCAGTCGTAGATGTCGTTGCGCAGCGTGATGATGAGGTACGTTCCTGCCATGATGAAATACAGGAACGTCGCCGTCATGTCCCAGGTAAGCGGCGAACTCTGGACTGTCGACGGCCAGTTGGCGATCATCACCCAGAGCGTGTCGGGACGGCCGATGTCGAACAGGATGTTCGTTGCCGCCATCGGCAGCGCGATCAGCGTCAGGATCTCGGCGATCCGGGCGATCGGCAAGAACTCCTCGAAGTCAAACAGTCGGACCGCAGCGGAGATCGCAACGCCGCCGTGGGCGATCCCGATCCACCAGATGAACGTCCCGATGTACAGCCCCCACGGGACGCCACCCTGGGTTCCCCAGCCGCGAAGGCCGGTGACGGCCATCCCAAACCGGAGCTGGGTGAAATACGCGACCGCCGTCGCGAACGAGAGGATCGCTGCGATAGCGAGTGCGATGTAGAACTTGGTCGAGGTTCCGCGGAGCGGTTCCGTGAGTCGCTCGACGTCCGCATCAATTGCGCTCACTGGACTTCACCCCCGTCAGTCGCGAGGTACTGTGGCTCGCGTCCGCTTTCGGCGTTGATCGCGTCGTCTGGATCTTTGTAGTCGTCCTCCATGTTCCGAGCGTCACCAGTTGGCTTGTCACCGAGATAGACGACGTTCGGCTCGTTACCCGTGCCTTTGAGCATCTCCCACTGCTGCGTGTTGCCTTTGGCCTCGAGGTGTTGGCGAGGTTTGCTCTCGGGATCTTCCATGTCCCCGAAGTGGATGACGTTGGTTGGACAGACCTCTTCGCAGGCGGTCGTCCCCTGGAGGTTCTCGTCGTCGCCGTCTTGACGATGGACACAGAACGTACATTTGCCCATCGTGCCGACCTTGTGGTCGCCACCGCCCATCTTGTTACCGCGTGGCTCTTGAGTTTGACCGAGGCTGTAATCGGCCCATGGCCGATCGTCACCATCGTACTCCGCGTCGAGTTCCTGGAGGTTCTGGTGGACCTCCTGTGTGAGTTCGTCCTCGGAAGCGAAGCCGTACTGTCCCTCCTCGGATTCGCGCCACTGGAAGTAGTTGACGCCGTACGGGCAGCCAACCTCACAGTATCGACAGCCGATACAGGTGTCGTAATCCGTGAGAACGATCCCGTCCGATTCCCGCTTGAAGCGGGCCTCAGTCGGACAGACCTCCGTACACGAAGGCTCCGAGCAGTGATGACACGGGTTCGGCGTAAAGCCCTGGTCGACGTCCGGGAACTCGCCTTCCTCATGGCGGAAGACGTTCATCCAGAACGCGCCACGGGGCGTGTCGTTTTCCGTCTTACAGGCCAACACGCACGCGCGACAGCCCTGACAGCGCTCCAAGTCGATGGCCATTCCCATCTGAGTCATTCGCCATCACCCCCTGCGGGTTCGACTTTGACACGGATGTGGAACGACTGATCGGCCGACCACGAACAGTACCCTTCTGTGGAGTCGAAGAGGTCGTTCGGATTCGCGCCCTCGTCAAGCGCCTTGACGTTCGGATGTTGGGTGTGGGTGTCGTTCCCGTACGGAATCGCGATCGTTCCGGGTTTGATTCCCTCGAGAACCATCAGATCACCCTCGAGTTCGTAGGTGTCGCCAGTGACCGCGTTGTGGCTCTCGACGACGACCCGATCGCCGTCAGAGACGCCGATCTCTGCTGCGTCGCGTGAGTTCATTCGGATGTAGTTGTTCGGTGCGAGTTCGTTGAGCAGCGGGTTCTGTGCAGTTCGGGACTGCTTGTGTTCGATCTGTTTGTAATCGAATAGCGTCAGATCGTACTCATCCGGCGAGTTCCACATGGTCGGCTCGCGCCACTGTGCAAAGCCAGTGATATCCTGGATGTATGGGAACTGTTCGTCGGCGTCGTCGCCGTACTCGTCCTCGAAGCCCTCGCGGACGTTCTCGCCGAGCAGTTCGAACGATTCGAGGTAGAACTGCCATTTGAAGCCGAACGGACTGTACTCAGTCCGGTGGATATCCTCGTCGAGGTTGTCCGACTCCGGCATGAGCACCCAGTAGCGTTCATCGAGTGGCCGTTCTTCGCTCTGTGGTCCCTCTCGGTACTCTTCGCCGTACCGTGGTGAGCGGTCAAGACACTCCTCGACGGTGAGTTCATCGACGTCGTCGAACGCGTCCTCGCCCTCGAGTTCGAACGCGTCGTTGACGTAGTCGACGTACTCGTCACCAGCATCGAGCTCGGCGGCGAGATCCTTGAAGATCTCACCCTCGTCACGACACTCCCACAGCTGCGGGATCGGGGCCGTTCGCGTCGAACTCGTGTAGTGGGTGTTGCTCATCCCGTCTTTGGCGTTTTCGAACTTGTCGACGGTCGTCGTGGGCAACACGTAGTCGGCGGTGTACGCCGCCGTGTCACTCATCTGCGGATCGACGGCGATCACTGTGCCGTACTGGGAGTACCCCTCTCGACTTCGGTCCCTGTTGGGCGCACCGGCGAGGGGGTTCGCATAACAGACGACGACAGCCATATCCTCGGGATCGTGCGGGAGGTTGTACTCGTCCGGATTGTTGAGGACGTGTGGAACCTTGGCGTAGGAGCCGTTTGCGTCCGGGTGGAAGTAGGTTCCCTCGAGGTCCGGCGCGTCGGGCTCCCAGGTGAGTGACTCCTCGGGATCGAACGCCCGTTCACGGACGTGCTCCCTGTGGGACGGGTCCGGTGCGTTCACATAGCCGGATCGACTGCTTCCGACTGTTTCGACGGCACCCACGAGGAACAGCGGCATCATCCCTGCCTGCATTGCGGTTGGACCGAGTTCCTGCTGGCTGACGTGGTACAGCGACATCGAGACCGGCCGGTACGGAACCTGCTGGCGCTCGCCGTTGATTTCGACGGTCGTCGTCGAGCCGATTCGGGCCTCCTCGCCCCACTTCTCGGCCACACGTCGGATCTGTCCGGCGGGGAGATCGGTTATTTCGGACGCCCACTCGGGGTCGTACTCCGCCATGTTCTCTTCGAACAGTTCGAACGCTGGTCGCACTTCATCGCCGTCGACCTCGAGGTCATCATCGACACGCAGTGCGGCCGTACCGACCGCGGTCGGATCGTGTGGGTCGTCGGGCAGCGTCTCCTCATGTGTCGTGAGTTCCTCGGCCTCCTCGTCGTAGACGACCTCACCTTCAGTCCAGAGGATCGCCGCGTCGGACTCGAGTGGATCTTCCGAATCGGCGTCGATCTCGTCAACATCGGCCGCACGGACGACCTCGCCCTCATTGTCGCCTTCCGTATAGACGAGACACGGAGCGTTCGTCGTGTTCCTGAGGAACCACTCGTCGATGTACTCCTCCTCGAGGAGCACGTGATTGAACGCGAGGAAAAACGCCAGGTCGGTGCCGGGTTCGATCGGCATCCACTCGTCACACCACTGGCCCGATCCCCGTCGCTGGGGGTCGAGCACCGCGACGTCCATCCCGTTTTCGTACCCTTCGGACATCTCCCGGGAGTAGGTCGTATTACACAGGTGTGGGCCACCGGCCTGCGTCGCGTTCCACCCCCAGTTCAGGAAGAACTCGGTGTTGTGAAAATCAGGTTCGGGCGACGAGAATCCTGCCCCCATCCGGCTGAGCGCCATCTTGTTCCCTGTCGCACAGACGTTGCCGTGGCCACGGACGTTGATCCCCTCGTCGTACGCTTCCTCGAGGGCCGCAACCCAGCCGTCCATATGCCACTCTGCGCCTTTCACGCGGCCGATCTGGAAGTGAACTCGGCGAGGGTCGTCCTCGAGCATCGGGCCGAGTTCCTCGCCGATTTCCTCGGCTGCCTGCTCCCACGAGATCGGCTCGAACTCACCGACTTCGCCTTTCTCGCCACTGACTCGCTTGAGCGGCTGTTTGATTCGATACGGGTCGTAGAGATCTGCGACCGTCGAGACGCCTTTCGGACAGAGTCCATCGATCACCTCGTCGTTCGGATCGGGTTTGAGCTGGACGACACGGTCGTTGACGACCTTTGCCCGCATCGTACAGTCCTGTTTGCCGATCCAACAGGCCGTCGACACCTCTTCGATATCGTACTCGAGTGGATCATCCGCGCTTCCGACATCCGTAAAGTAGTACGTCCCGCCGAGACTCGCCCCCGCAGCCGCGAGACCGATGGATTTCAGGACACTGCGTCTCGAGACACCATCCGTGACTCCATGGTCTTTCTCGGTAATCTCCAGCGCCATTAGCTGGACCACCTGTGGTTCGCCCCACGATCTTTCGTGATACCCATACTCGCCATATTACCGTATCATAATATTAGTAATTGTTCATGCCGTTCGCCCACATGTTGTCAGTAAGTAATTGTAATGTACAATAGCGACATACAGTGGCAGTACTGGGCAAAAGAAGGAGTTCGTGAACGGCAATCGGGAGACTCACCGCGTCCCTGATGAAATTAAACCGAATTCCTCGACGGTCTTTCCCCTTACAGGAATAGCAGGGCGAGTGCCTCGGGGCTTGACCCCGAGGTGGTTGACGAGCGAAACCGCCTGATCCGCACTCATACGGACTGCTGTCGTCACGTACCGACGATCATGACCCCGCCGCTGGTGATCGGCGGGAAATCGTTACAGTAGACCGTATCAGTCAGAAACCGCTGCCATTTTGTCGGTTTCTGTCTCCGAAAGTGCGATGACTTTTTTGCCCTTTTCAGTCGGTTCGTAGTATCGCCATCGACCATCCTTCGTCCTCGAGACGAGGCCAGCTTTTCGCAGGCGTGACAGCGATTGGCTGATGCTGCTCTGTCCGACGTCGACGTACGGTTCGATCTCGCATCCACAGACGGGTTCGTCTGCCAGCGACAGTAGTAACAGAATACGATATCGGGTTTCGTTGCCAAGCGTCGAGAAGATCTCGACCTGAGTTTCAAGTGAACGATCAGTGACGCTCTCGAGCGCCGTATCGGACAGAGCTAACTCACACCCTGGTGGCTCGTCTTGCCGGCTGTCGTCCGTTGCCATTGCTATACTATTGTACCCTACCGTGTATAATGCTCCGGATTTTCGACTATGTCAATGAGAATTCTATCATATATCTTTGCAGCCCTACTCAACTGGTGCTCGACAGCGCTACCCGATTTTATCCCATCAACAACGTAGATCATCATTTTTACAGTGATATTTAATTCAAATATCAGTCATAGTCTATATATCATCATACTCGGTCGTACCAGTAGGCTGAGTCACCGACGGATTTTTCTATGACTCGACAAACGGCTACGGCATGCGTGCAGGGCTCATCGTCGCCGGCGGCCAATCCAGACGCTTCGGTAAGCGGGACAAGGCTGTCGCCGACCTCGCAGGGATACCAATGATACGCCGGGTCGCTGATCGAGTCGTCCCCGTCGTCGACGAACTCGTCGTCAACTGCCAGCCGGACCAGGTACCGGCCATTGAAGCGGCACTGGCCGGAGTCGAGCCTGAACCGACCTTCGCCGAGGACCCCAAACCGGACCAGGGACCGATGATGGGGATTCTGACTGGACTTCGGGAAGTCGAGTCGGAATACGCCTTCGTCGTCGCTTGTGACATGCCGTTCGTCGAACCGTCACTGGCCGCGTTCCTGTTCGATCGCGCCACCGGCCATGACGCAGCCATCCCGCAGCCTGACGAGTGGCTACAGACGATCCAGGCAGTCTATCGGACACACGCGATGGTGCGCGCCTGCGAAACGGCGCTCGCTCGCGACAGACGGGGGATTATCGATGCCCTCCCCGAACTGGAGTACGTCACAGTCGATCAAGCGGAGATCCTGCGCCACGCGTCGCTTCGAACGTTCGAGAATCTGAACACGTCCGAGGCGTTCGACACGGCTGTAGAGCGGTTCCAATCTATTGATACGCTCGAGCAGCACTAGCCTCGCTCCGAATCGACGATGCGAAATTGACCACCTCCACGCCCTGAAGACCGTGGAATCCGACCATCGGATTTCCGCCGAGCGTGGCGTTCGAGGCTCCAACCCGCACTCAAGGGGAACCGGCAGCATCTCGGAAGAGACAGTCTTCCGACGGTTCCGAGAGAGCTTCGCTCTCGCTTGATACCGGAGAAACTCTCGCCCTGTATAGGGACGTGGCCCGGTCAAACAGGCCCCGTCGAACACCATGTCATCGCCGTGTGACGAACAGACCGCGTTCGTCACACCCCTTATCTATTCAGGGACGGCATCTCACGGTATTCGTATCACTCTATGCTAGGACAGACCACAGCAAAACGGTTACGGTGGAAATCCAGTCTGGCCATCGATGTCGGACGTTGCATCGGGCCTACCGCTTGACCCGCGCCTAAAAACCTGTCTGTCACCCACAAATGGAGCCGCTGTAATGAGAGAACGGATCGATGAATACGACCACAACTCCCGGTATTCATGGGCCTTACCAGGCTTAAGGATCGATTTCGACGATATCGCACACCCGCATTCGTCCACCCCCTCCACTGAGATTGCCACCCGAACCGATCCTCACCTCGAGTTTCCGGTCGCAAATCGAGGTCGCGAGCGTCTAAAACGCTTGTTTGGAACACCGCGAACATGTGACCTCCTCCTTGCCGTAAACGGAGAGGGATCGGAGATCCCTCAAGCAGTCGGGCAAAGCCCGACGACGGCAAGGCTTCCCACGGCACCGCGCCGCTGGGTTGGGATATTTGCTGGTTTACGACCTGTCGGCATGACAAGCCGATGGCGTTCACGAGAACAACGTTCTCGTGCAGCCCATCAGAAATCGAAGATTTCTGAGGACGGGGCCACACCGCCGTTACTCCTATCCCGGCATGGGACTCGGAGTTATCTTGTACCGAGACACCACAGCGGTTCGAGATGGGTGTCTCGAACGTTCTGATTCTCGGAGTCCCGATATTGTGCATTTGAGTGGGCGGTGCGACCGCCTCGGTGTACGTCATGTTACGACAGAATGAAACTTAGATATCCGTACTGCTGCAAAACGTGGACTGTATAGGCGTCGTCGGACTCACGCCCGTCCTGAAGGACGGGATTCTCTCCTCCAAAAAGATAGGTAAGAGACAGGACTTCAGTCGTGTGGAGGATGTCAATTTTGACTTTCCATACTCATTTTGGCCAAACGGTCGGATTTGGGGCAGAGGTCAACTACCCCGCTCTGAGGACGGGGCTTGCGTGGCGTCGTTGAAAGACAAAGTGGGATATCGGAGAATGGAGAAGAGAATGATGGACATCTACTGATACGCCTCAGATTCTTTCCCGTAGATAGCGAAGTATATGACCCCGACCATCCCGATAATCGACGCGATCGTGAACGCAGTCTCGGGAGTTACGTAGTCCCAGAGAACTCCCCCGAGCAAACCGCTGGGGATCACGATAGCGCCCCGTACAAAGTAATAGGACCCGGTGACTCGGCCGCCCGCTCCCCGTTCTGCTGGACCGACGATCAACGCCTTGTGTGCTGGGAGGCCAGCAAATCGCAATCCGGAAAACGCGAACAGGGCGATCAGAACCCAGACGTTCTCTGGTGCAAAGATCAGCATGACCGGAAACACGGCGTAGACAAAGAATCCGAAGCCGACGACCGGTTTGAGACCGGTCCGTTCGGCGATCGTCGCCGCCGGTGCCATCGTCAGGAGCGCAACAAGCATCTCGATCCCCGTGAGTACCCCGAACAACGCTGCTGGAGCCAGATCGATCGCACCGACCACGGGCAGGTTCACCATCCAGCCGATTTCCATCAGCTGCGTGATCACCAAAATGAAGAACACATACACCATCCCATTTGCGAACCGTACGAACGTATCCGCCACGAGCAGTGGCCGCAACGGTTCTGGGAGCGCTCTAAGATCGTCAAGGATCTGTCCGAAGCCTTCGAACTCAGAGCCTACGGAATCTTCTTCGGCCTCGTACATGACGTGCTGGACGATCGTCCCGAGAAGGGCGAAGACGATCCCGATGACGAGTACCCACAGGAACCCCGGCATGAACTCGTCGGCGACCAACACCGCGACAATCAGTGGGGCGAGCAGAAATGCCGTCCGCCTGAATGTCTCCGTGCTAGCGAACCCGCGAGCCAGACGATCCGGTTCCGTGGCCTGCTTGACGATGGCATAGTGGCCACCGATGCCGAAAGACTTCCAGCACTGAGCGAGCAACAGGCCGACGAACACCCACACCCACGGCTCAATGGTGAGGATACCAAGATCGATGGGATCAAGGAAGGCGGCTGCCAGCCAGATGCCGAACCCGATCGCCGACAGAAAGCCAAAGACGGTCAGGGCATAGCGAGAACCGACACGGTCTGAGATTACACCATCATAATACGGATACACCGCACCGATCACGTTCCCAAATGATCCCCAGATTCCGATGACGAGGCCTGAGGCTCCCAGAAAGACGAGGTACTCCGAGAGGAACCGGTTTGTCATCTGGAACCCGAGGCTGAACGCGAACATCGCCAGCGAGAGAACGAGCACATCCCGTTTAAGCGAAAAGAACTGCTGAAACGTATCTAATGGGCTCGTTTCATCTGCCTCGACCGTGACTTGTTCTCTAGCCATTGGTGGGTCCGCTTATTGTTGCGTGTCAGATAGTTCGATCCGATCAAAAAAGTCCTCAACACGCTGTTGAATCTCATCGCGTTGAGATCGAACAGCGTCCAAATTGTCACCCCCAGGATGGTCAAGTTCCCACGTCTCTGTTGTCCCATCCCAGTCATCGGGGGCAAATTCGTCGATCAAACACCCCATCGTGACAACGTATTCAGCGTCAGCAACGTCATCTTCCGTGACTTCGCGTGGTTTCCGATCGGCGATGTCAACCCCTACCTCGTCGAGCACCGTAATCACGTCCTCGTGAACGTGATCATGAGGATCGATTCCACCAGTAACAATAGAGACTCTATCCTCGAGTTGCCGCTGGCTTTGCAGTTGTTCGGCGAACGCGGTCGCCATCTGACTGCGGCCAGCGTTCCCGACACAGACGAACGCTATTTTGATCATAGGCTTACATCACGGCTCGAGAATAAATGGGTTCTTTTATATAGTACGAGAGGTCCAAACTCGTCGTCGTAGGCCCGCCGAACCGCTTTCGTCCGCGGACTCGAGGAGTTGAAGATCAGGGAACAACAAATAAATTGACATTCTCCCGCGCCTAAAGACGCGGGAATCCACGAAGTGGATGTTCTGGTTGCGCGTTTCCTCTGGGTGCAAGGGGACAACACAACTCTATCGTCGATACAAGCGGTTTACGAAAGAAATTGGGGCCGACACTTACCAGCAGGGCACCTTCAGAAATAATTTCAATTATTTAACACATAAGAATGTTTTTGAGGGTGACCGTCGCGGCCGTGGGCGTGGACGTGGAATGACGAATATGTACAGCCTTTCGGTTGATCCTGATCTCGTGATCGACAAAGTTGGTGATGACAACCGGTTGAGTCAGATCACGGAACGATTCAAGTAGCACGACTCGTTATACTTCGATACTTTCGTTCAGGCGCCAATTCCTTTACTCACGGAAATCCAGAGTTTGCCAGTGGACTCGGCTTCTCTCAACCGCGGTTAGCTGACCGAGACGAATTTTCAACTCGACGTCACTGCCCTTGCCTTCAGGGGCGAATTGATTATTGCCCATCTGCCACGGTGTCTGGAAGCGAGCTTGACAAACTGATACTCAATGCTCTTATCCACGGATTAGCCGTCTCTTGGCCGATATTACCGATTTACACTCTGATACCCCCTCCCGAAGACTCTCTTCTGCTGCCAAGTCGACATCGTCTAAAGAGAGTTTCCTCGCTGCTTACAGCTGATCTCTATTTGAGCTATTTTTCAGGAAATACGGTGTGTCTCTCGGTCCACAACGTTCCGTGTCACCGGTCGATCACCACAATATCAAGATTTGTACCATCTGGTCCAGCGACTGCTTTTGCACACTCGAGTTCACGGAGCTCTCGCTGAGCCTGCCGTTCGAGCAGTTCGGCTCGCCGACACCGTTCACGAGCGACGTTGTCAACGCTGTTCTCGTCACTGATCATGAAGTGCTTGCCGCGGTGATCGATTTGCTTGAGCATCAGTGCCGATCCTCGGCCGCGTCCACGCAGTATCTCGAGCGTCCGCTTGGAGGTGCTCGTAGCGGACCTCACAGCTCTGTCCAAGTCCTCCTTCATTCTAGCGCTGTGCCCATCGACTGCCAGTTGAGGCTGACTTGCCGACGTCGTCGCCGCGTTTGGCGATCAGTTGCGTCTCGAGCAAGTTCTCGTTCTCCTGAATACGTAGTGAACCGCCTCGGGGTCAAGCCTCGAGGCACTCGGCCTGCTCCGCCTGTAGATCCTGTGGGCTAACCGAATTATCGACTAACCAGAGGGTCTACTTATTCTCCACTCCCAGTTAGGGTATTGATTTTCTCGCGTATTTGTTCGATTATCTCGTCATTTCGGATATGGGGATTTATATCTGTGACTTTGCCATAGAATTTTCGAGAGAGCTCAAGGACTGCTTCTTCCCAAGCCTGTTGTGTCACTACTATAGTCTGGGAAATGTCTAATCGATTCTTCGGACTTTTTGCACCTTTCAATGTGTGGCAGGCTGCGATTTCGACAGTGCTCTCATCGCACTTAGCGATCGATAACCACGAAGGTCCATCATCAAAAGTGATGATCCCCCTATCATTAGAACGAAGTCCTTCTATGGAATCCAACAAATCAAGCACGATGATACAGGCAGAACCCGTCACAACACCACGTGAACCACCATAGATGTCTTCACCAATAGCTGACAATGACATATCTATCCAACGGTCGGGATTACCCTTGGAAACCTGTTCTCGGTATTGTTGATCGTAGTGGAATTTCATTTCCACGTTAGTATGTTGGTCAGGAGAAGTCATGTTGTATCGACAAAACCTCCTTGTCCATCATTTAGGTCGGACACCCATCTCTTTACCGCACTTCCAGAGTTCGGATAAGCAGTCTCAATAGTTCCATCTGATAGCACTAAGACCTGCATGTCGTCGATTCATCGGCGGTCGAGGCGGATACCCCGACCCTTGAGGTCGGGGTTGTTGACCTCAAAGCTGTCGAATAAGTTGGTCAATATTCGCTTGGTCCTCGAGAGAGTCAATCGAATCGAGAAGGCTTTCCGTAGCAGCGATGTCCGCTTGATCGTACCCGTTATCCAGAACTGAGGTACTGAGACGGACGAGAAACTCGAATTTGTTGACATCGACATCGAGGGCCATACACTTCGTTATCACATTCTCTCCATCGGGAACGGTAAGTCGGACAAATTCGACCGGGACGCCATTGAGAGCGAGCGGTGAGAACTGTTCTTCATCGGTTGTTATATCGGATGGAAGGGTGCCAATTTGGCCGTCTGGACCGTAGAGACGACGAGCGAACTCGTTCGTTTTGACATCCCGAAGATGACTGTTCTCGTCCACCCTCACCCTCCGAAGGTGAAGATCACCGTTGGAGATTTCGCCTCCGACCGCGTCTTTTTCAACAACGACGTCGGCTCCGATATCTCCCGGCTCGAAGTCGCGGAACGGATCGTCGAACGCGATTGTCTCTCCGCTCACTTGTGAGTCACTGGTGGAAGCTTCGGCCTCAATCTCTGCCAACGGTGTGCCTTCCAGAAGGTATTGATCGATCGCGTCGCCATCAAAATTGTAATCAAAGAAATCCGCAGTTTTTACGACGAGTATATGGCCAGTCTCTAACTCTTCGACGCGGGCCGCAGGTGTAGAAAGAACTCGATCGCGCCCTCCGAGATCAGCTACCAGTGTGGGGCCGAAAACAGAGATCCACGAAAGACTATCAATGTGTTCAACGATCGGCCGTTCAGTCGGCTGATACTGAACCGCGTGCTCGTGATTGTGGGGGAGCATTCCCCAACAGTATTCCGGTTTGACAACCGGAACGATATCAGCGACGATGTCGAGTAAGATATCAAATCTGTCTTCAACGATGTCGGCTTCGTTTTCGAAGCCAGCAGTTCCATCGATGCTAAGTGACAGCATCAGTTCCGGATTGGTCCACGCTGAGGTGTCGTCGGGATCACGCCATACCCGAACCGTCGTATACGCATCATATTCGAAGCTAACAATATTTTGATCGTTCGACGATAGCACTTCCTGTACGCTTTGTTTCGGTGAAACGTCGGTACCGTCCAGCTGGTCGGGATCTAATTCCAGCCCGTGCTGTATGATTTTTTCGACAGACTGTTCCAACTGAGAGTTTGTCAGTCTGTCGGATAGAAAACAGATTTGATATCCGTCAATCATACCAATGCAAATGGGCGTCAAATACTTTTGAATTTTGCGATCGTTTTACTGGCTGTATTTTATAACTGGTCTATATCTTCAATATTTTTGAACTCGACAGTCGTTCCATCGCTGATGTCCGCATCGTTCAGGGCTCGTTGTGGGATTTCCGCCGACTCTGGGTTTCCTCTCGTCGCTACCACTACTGAGTCGCTCTCAACGGAATACTTCTCCAGCTTTGCCGTAAGCTTCGAGACTTCATCGTCGATCATGAACTGCGGACGGTTCGTGACGTCGGCATAATCGAAGTTTTTCACCTCGATCGCCGTTCCGTCACTCAACTTGACATCGATGTCGGTGTTTCCTTTCGGTGTTTCTATGTCATCATCCATTTTCCGAACCGTTTTTCCACCGTCTGTGGCCTTCTTGGCGGTGGTGACTGCTCCAACTTCTCCTTTCAAATTACTCTTCAAGAACGTATCTGCCGGTGGTCTACCCGAGATCAACTCATATACGTCGTTCTGGACATCGTCGCATGGCCGTGTGGACCACATCCTCCGGTATTGATCCGACTACTACGGGTCCACCGGCGAATCTAACTTGTCGACGACACGCTCAGTTGCACGGAGATAGCGTTCGAACTCGGCCAGTTCGTCGGCAAGCTGCTCATTTATTCTCATCGCGCGTTCGTGGAACTCATTTGCCGCGCGGAGCAGTTCTCCCACGAGCGCCATTCGGTCGACAACCATTGTCGGCTCGTCGCCTGTCCGTTGCTTCGAGTGTAATCCTGCTGCGCGGGTATAGCAGAGTGTAATCCGGATCTTGTCGGCTTCCTCAGGCTCAAGCGCGAGCACGGAACTGTCGTCTGAGTCGAGTAGGTACGGCTCGCCGCCGAGGAGGTGGATGACCCCAGTGAGTCCCCCGTGGAAGAAGGTCGGGAGGTAGTCGATAATCGCGCCGCTTGCGGGGATTTCCGCCTCTGTACCCTGGATCGTCAGTGGGCCGCGTGGATAAGCGGAGCCCTCCCGGAGCTGCTGGTCGATCGACTCATCGTATGCGACATCAATTCGTACCGTTGACCGGTCTGGATTATCGCTCATCTAACCATCCTCCTTGTCCTTCGTTGAGGTTAGGAACCCACTTCTTTACCGCGGGTCCGTCCTCGGGTAGTGACGATGTCACATTATTTCCGCTCATTTTTATCGTTATTTCAGAGATTCCAGTCGACTGGTCCGGTGAGTGGACGTATTTGTACTCGCCGCCGTCGGGCTTTCGTGTCCCTTCTTTGAGAGCCCTGTATATTTCATCGTAGACTTGTTGTTGCGACATTGTTGCAGGCAACTGTCTCCCTTTCACCGTTTGACCAACGGGGAAGAACGACGTAATTTGTGCGGAGTCGAGATCAATAGTTCCCTCGATGTGTCGTCCGTTGATGTGAGTCATCCCGGCATCTGCATCGCCGAGTTCCATCCACCGGACGCTCTCGACGTTGTCGCCGCGTTTGGCGATCAGTTGCGTCTCGAGCAAGTTCCCGTTCTCCTGAATGTGTAGTGAAGTACCTCGGGGGCAAGCCCCGAGGCTTCACCGTTTTGTCTGTGCCGTCCAGAAACGGACGAACGGACGCAGGCGAATTTAATTCCTCCCGACCTTCCCCGATTGGGGTCAGCTGGAATTAACACCCGAACACTCGCTGTGTCCATGGGAGTCGGTCGCTCCACCACGACCCGACAACTCCCGTCGCACCCACCATAGCGGCAGGATGTTGAGAGGAGTCGCATTTCCAAACCATTCGGACGACCGCTTCATATTGAGGTCTTCAATATCCGTCACGGTCGTTATCCCTTGTTGGATCACGTGGTTTGATATATCCTTCGACGGGCTTCACCCTCGGGGTCAAGCCCCGGGGCACTCGCCCTGCTCCGTCTGTAGATCTTGTGGGGTAACCGAATCATCGACTAATCGGAGGGTCTCCTTATTCCGAAGAAGGTAGATTGATTTGTACTGTGTCGCCCGGTCTTGATTCAAGAAGAACCGAACGTCGCCTACATCGTCCAGTTCAGTGACGAACGTCCGTGCCGCGCTCGGATCCGAACTCTTCGAGATCCGTGCGCCCAGCGTCGCCTGCTTACTCGCCGAGAGCTCGTCGATGTGACGCAGTCTTTCCAGTTCACCGAGCACCTGCTGTATTTCACCACCGATTTGGATATCATGCTCCTCGCGAAACTGCCGCGTGACTGCTGGCGCGTCGATATTCGGATTCCCTCCGTCAGCGATTCACGATCGGTGATCTGGCCCGTTTTCGTCTCCGGGCCGTCGATCTGGCGAAGCCCCTGTGCAGCGTCGAAGTTGTCGCCAGCATTGTCGAGCGCTCTGCGGAGGTCGTCGGCACTCGAAATCTCTTTCAGTGCTTCCTTGGAGTCGATGACGAACGTCAAGTGCCCCTCGCACCAGCCCTGATACGAGAGTTAGTGGATGAGATAGACAGCGGAGGGATTAGAGGCGTTGCTCCAACTTCGGCTCGTGAAGTACGCAAATATAGATTACTACCGATCGTTCTTGGACGAATGGTTTCGGCGATCGGGCGAAATAGCAATGAGCTGTGCCCTCTCAATTGAGACTACCAGAGGCAAACTCTAGACCGCTTTGCGACACGATCAAATTTCTGTCCCAGAATCAACTAGCTATTGAAGTTTCATAAGATACTGGTGTTAGAATTTCTATATTAACGAGATCGTGGTTAACAGCCTTTGTAACACTCCACAATGTGGCAATCTAACGTTGGTATCTCTTGTTCCGATAGAGATTCAAGCATTTGCAGTGTTTTCAGTAAGGGTCGCGAACATTTTGAATGTCCGATAATAAGTTGATAAACTCCTGGTGATTCTTATCAGATTTAATACTATTGATCTCCTCGAAACGCGACTGAATGCTGCGACTGGAACGAACGATTTCATCGATGACAGAGCCTTTTTCCACGTTGATTCCGTCTCGAGGAACGTTCGGATTTCGTGATGTTCCGTCCGCGCGATAGGCATTCACCAAAATAGTATCTTCACCTACTGGTTCAAATTGTAAGTCACAGACCGTATCAGTAAATGGGACACGATGTGGACGGTCGTTTACGAGAGGTTCGATACCCCGGAGTAATTTCGTACAATTGTGCGGAAGAAAATCGCCTACGGTGTATTCACCGTTAGGGTCAGTCAGACAAATAGAATCTACGAAAATACGAATTCGAGAGCGAACCTTATTTCCCATTATGAGATCATCAGAAGATATCGAGTCGATTTCACAATCAATATTAAATGAATCGTGCGTGTCCGAACCCATAATTTAAGAAAACACTTAAGGATATAAATTTGGTGGTGGATTAGGGGATTATCCAGGAACCGTTACTACGTCGGGACCGTCAACAGGATATGCAGTCGTAATTCCCTCCTCGGTGCTGAAGGAAACGATCCGCATCTCTGTAATACCCGACTGCTCAAATCCGTGGTTAGACGGGTTATATACGAGTGCAGCTGGGTCGTTTGGGTCACGAGTCCCTTGCTTGATCCCTGCATAAATCATGTCGTCTATTTCACTAATATCTATATTATTCGGGAGACTATGTTGAGTCCCACTCTTTTCAACAGTTCCTCCAACTGGATAGAAATCCGTGTCGACATCACGGGTGATCTCTCCTGTTGCATGCCGTTTTATGATGTGCTGCTGGCCATACTCATCGGTACCCTTCGAAAGCCAAAGAACATTAGTAGTTCCGTCAGACCGCACCTCTCGCGCTACTACAGTTGTTTCCATTACGTCGTCGTACCAGGACCGCCAGCCCGGTCTCGAGAGCGAGATGAAGCCCCCTGCCGAGTTTATCCGCGATGAGTACGAAGGCAGCGGCAAGCTCGAGGGGAAGGTCGCGCTTGTCACTGGCGGCGATAGCGGGATCGGGCGGGCCGCCGCGGTCCACTTCGCCCGCGAGGGCGCCGACGTCGCCGTCATGTACCTGGACGAGGACGAGGGTCAAGAGAGTCTGACCATCGCGGGCGACGTTCGCGACAGCGCGTTCTGTCAGGCCGCCGTTGAGGAGGTCATAGACGAGTTCGGCGACCTGAACATCGTGGTCAACAACGCGGCGGCTCAGGTCGTCAAGACCGACCTGACCGACATCCACGACGACCAGTGGGAGGAGACGTTCGCGACGAACATTCACGGCTACTTCTACTTGACCAAGGCGGCCCTGCCCCATCTCGAGGGCGGTGATACGATCATCAACACGACTTCGGTGACAGCGTTCGAGGGCCACGAGATGTTAGTCGACTACTCGACGACGAAAGGTGCGATCGTCGCCTTTACGCGCTCGTTGTCCCAGCAGCTCGCTCCCGAGGGATCCGCGTCAACCAGGTCGCTCCCGGGCCGATCTGGACACCGCTGATCCCCGCGACGATCGGCGACTACGACCCCGAGGCGGTTGCGGAGTTCGGACAGGACGTCCCGATGGGCCGTCCGGGGCAACCCAGCGAGGTCGGCCCGGCGTACGTCTTCCTCGCCTCCGAGGACGCTTCGTACATGAGCGGACAGACGCTGCACATCAACGGCGGTTCGATCGTTGGCGGGTAGACCGTTATTCCTATCTTGGTAACTTTCTCCCTTGACGCCCCATGTGGTTATTTGCCACTCCTCATCTTCCGTCGTAGTATGCCCTACTTCTCAACCACCGACAACGTCGAGCTCTACTACGAGGACAAAGGGGACGGGGTCCCGGTCGTCTTCCTCCATGGCTGGACTTGCAATAGGCACTTCTTCAGCGAGCAAATCAGCGCTCTTCGGGAAGAGTATCGCGTCATCTCACTGGATCTCCGGGGGCACGGCGATTCCGGCTATCCGCAGCAGGGACTCACGTTGGAACGGCTAGCGACTGATGTCGACGAAATCACAAGCTATCTAGGCCTCTCGCCGGTGTCGTTCGTCGGGTGGTCGATGGGCGCTCACGTCATCTTCGAGTACGTCGAACAGTTTGGGTGCGACAATCTCGAGCGGCTCGTCCTCATCGACATGTCGCCAAAACTTCTGACCGACGACGAATGGGATCTCGGCCTCTATGGCGAGTTCAGTCACGAGGAGAACCTCGAGACGCTTGCGCTGTTTACACCCTCCTGGGACCGCGTTGCCGGAGACATCTTCCGTGATCTCCTCGATAAGCTGTCCGACGAGCAACTCGAGTGGGTGACCCAAGAGAGCGAGAAGACGCCGACCAACACGGCGGTCAATCTTTGGGTGGCCATGGTGACGAACGATTACCGGGAAACGTTACCCGGGATCGACGTGCCGACGCTTGTCACGTACGGCGAGGAGAGCAATCTCTACGCACCGGAGACAGCCGAATTCATGACTGATCAAATCCCGAACTCGGAACTGGTTGGGTTCTCGGACGTCGGGCACGGCGTTCCGCTCGGGGCACCGGAGGAGTTGACTGAGGAACTCGAGGAGTTCCTCTGAGTATCGGTATCCGGAATACGACACCGCCTGGACCGAACCGTGCATTCGCGGTGTACTTCCACACACTACTGGCCGTCAACTTCTGCGCGTGGTCACACGAGAGTTGCACCAGCTGATCCAGTGTCCGCTTTCGTGCACTCGAGTTGATCGCTGAATCGTTTGTCAGTTGCATCATCTTTCAGAACTCCAGGAAAGAACAGCGCGAGCATCCTGTGAAGCTTAGTCACTGCAGCCATTTTTTAAATGGTAGTATCTTTACAACTATTTCCCCAAATCTTACATAAGATGGCTGAGTTGGTGCGTGTGCATGTCAAGTAATGACATTCAAGGATCAGCAATTGAACGGCTGGGGATACGTATCGCAAATTCCGTTGAACGGTGGATGCCAAGTCCGTTTCTCTTTGCCATTTTGCTCACGTATCTCGTATTTTTCGCCGCACTGGCTCTCGGCGAATTAGGAATCATTGAGCAAGCGGAAGGGGGAACAGCAGGGCCGTTAGGACTCGTTGACCACTGGTTTGACGGCTTTTGGGATTTCCTTGCATTTGCAATGCAGATGACAGTCATTCTTATGACTGGCTTTGCACTTGCCTACCATCCGCGAGCGAACGCCATACTCGTTCGCCTTGCAGATATTCCGTCTACACCCCCGCAGGCGGTTGTGTTTGTTGCCATCTTTTCGATGGCCATTGCATGGATTCACTGGGGTTTTAGCCTCATTCTGGGCGCGATCTTTGCCCGTGAGATGGGGAAAGTCGCCTACGAGAAAGGCATCGACGTCCATTATCCGCTACTCGCAGTGTCGGGCTACATGGGTCTGGGTCTTACGTGGCACTGGGGACTGTCAGGGTCCGGACCACTGCTGCTCACTGATGCAGCGTCAGTTGGTGAAGGGACTGTATTTGATATGCTTCCAGACGATGGTATCCCAATCACTGAGACGATCGCTCATGGGTATGGTATCACGCTGACAATCCTTTCAATCATTTTTGCATCTCTCGTCTTGTATCTAATTACACCATCTGGCGAGCAAGCCCGTGGCATCACGGAATACATTCCAGAAAGCGAACTCTTTGGCCAGGAAACAGATGGTGGTGAAGAAATTGAACACTCAGATAACGAGAAAAAGACTCCAGCAGAGCGAATTGATAATAGCTTGGTTCTCGGTGGAATTATCGGACTGACTGGATTTGTGTACGTCTTCTACATGCTCGTAACGGATGGTCTTGCTGCATGGGACCTCAATGTCATCAACTTCGGCTTCCTTATGGCAGGTGTGTTGGTCTGGACGAACCCGTCTGCATACCGAGATAAGTTTGGCGAAGCGGCGACTGCCGCTGCGGGAATCATTCTGCTGTTCCCATTTTTCGCCGGCATTCAGGGGATAATGGCTGGGTCCGGACTTGCGACGTATATTGCAGAAGTTCTCATTGATGCATCCACTGCTCAGACGTTCCCAATAATCGCGTGGGTCACTGCTGCAATCACGAACGCGTTCATTCCGTCTGGTGGTGGTCAGTGGCTGGTTCTGGGTCCGCCGTTGATGGAGGCCGCAGATGGGCTGGGTGTCGAATTCGGCCACGCCGCAATGGCGTATGCAGTTGGTGACGCACACACCAACTTGCTTAACCCATTCTGGGCTATCCCGCTTCTCGCCATTACGCGCATCAAAGCCCGTGAAATGTTTGGCTACGCTATCGTTATGCTGCTTGCACTGATTCCATTCCTCGCAATCATGCTGTTCTTCTTGCCGTACGAGGCGCTGGCTATCTTCTGATCGTAGCCTTCACCCCTCCCTATTGTTGAAAACGAACATGTTCCGTGTTCACCGAGTTTGGCGACTCACGGCTATCTCGAGAGTTGAAGCCATCTGTGGTGTGATATGTATCTTTCTCGCGGACAGGTTTGCAAAACCACGGATGACCGAATAGCATAACACACTTGAAAACATACCCCACAGTATGGAAGATTTGAGCACTGTCGAGGTTGGGGATACCGTCGAGGACTTGCAAGACGACAATGGCAAATACCGGGTTGTCGAGAAAGAAACATCATCTGTTGGGAAAATTAACGCTGTTATTGTCGAACGCATTGATGGCGAAGGGGAAGGGAAACGTCTCAGAATTCCCCAAACGGAGTGGAGCGATACGTGGACGGCCTGAATAGCCTCTACAGGCGGAGCAGGACGAGTGCTTCGGAGTCTGACCCGGAGGGAGAAGGCTGTACGATCCGATAAGCCATCAAACCATTCGAGCGGAGGCCCACGACCACGTTCCAACCCGTATACGTCTCTTCTAGTTTGTATCAGAGGATTAGGCGGTGGAGACGCTGTAGCGATGCGTGCGATCTCGGCGTTGCGCGATGATGTGAGTGGGGTCGGGTAGTCAGCAAGCCGATTCTGGCCATACTGTTTTAAAACAAAATGCTCTGTAGGATCGCTAGACAGTGTCGCTACGACTGTGATATCTCGGTAGAAAGCGAAGAGACGGAGTGTTGTGACTTCGGAATTCCGTCTCTTCACTCGTAATTCGGTGACGAAAGCTAAAGCAGTTGTCGCTGACCCCGACGAACCCGCCGACCCCGAAGGGGGTGGCGGATTCGCCGAGTGGGCAATGCTGACACTTCAGGCACTCCGCATCGAACTTGGAAAGTCCTACCGCCAGACAATCGATCTCCTCAGCGAAATGCCCGGCATTCTCGAAGAAATCGGGCTCACGCGACTCCCCCACTTCACGGTGCTTCGTGACTGGTTCGAGACCATCTCGATGGAGACCTACCGTGCGTTTCTCGGCGAGTCAGCCGAGAAACGCACTGGCCACGCAGGGATCGATTCAACCGGCTTCGACCGTGATCAGCCATCGCGTCACTACGCACAGCGAGCGCACTACCGTGTTCGCTCGCTCAAAGTCACCGCGCTCGTAGACGTGAAAACGCTGTACGTCTTCGACGTTCACTGCACCACGACGAAGAAACACGACGCGAAGATCGGGCCGCAGGTCGCGCGGCGCAACGCCGCAGACCTGCGGTCACTGGCTGCTGACCGTGGCTACGATGGTAAACCGTTCCGCGACGAGCTTCGTGCCGACGGCATTCGTCCGTTGATCAAGCATCGGATCTACTCCTCGCTTGATCGAGCACACAACGCCCGAATGAGTAGCCGCTGGTACAACCGCCGCTGGATGGTTGAGACTGTTTTCTCGTCGATCAAGCGCACGCTCGGCTCCGCCGTGCGTGCGCGAAGCTGGCAGCTCGAATTCCGGGAGATGGTGCTGAAGTGTGCCGTCTACAATCTTCGTCGAACGGTAAGATATCCGTAGAACCGACCGCTGTGTATTGGTTTCCACCGGATGGCAGAGTGAGTGAAAACGCCGAAATCAAGTCTCGTCTAGCGGTCCTACGAAGCAAAACAAAAACATATGTCAGGGTGTGTCGTGGACCGTCATCCTTGTCCGACAAGATTCGTGACAATTACTAACTTATCACATGGTATTGATGCCGTCGATGGCAAGTTCAGAAGACGATCCCACAACACAACACGACGCACAGATTCTGTCGATCGATGCTGGCGGGACGATGACAGACACGTTCCTCATGGACTCGAACGGCGAGTTCACCGTGGGAAAGGCAAAAACCACGCCAGACGACGAATCTCGAGGGTTCATCAAATCCTCCCAGGACGCCCTCGAGGACTGGGGGCTGAGCGTCGAGGAGGGGTTCCCGGACCTCGTGTCGACGGTCTACTCCGGCACGGCGATGCTCAACCGGCTCGTCGAACGGGAAAGCGAAGTCGACGTCGGCATCCTCATCACGGGCGGGATGGAGGACACACTTCGAATGGGACGTGGCCGGCAATCGTACACCGGCTACTCCTATTCGGATCGCCTCCACGTCAATACCCACAAACACCCCGAGCCGTTGATCCCGCGCAATCGGATCCGCGGCGTTCGAGAGCGTATCGACGTCAAAGGGAACACGCTGGTTCCGTTGTACGAAGATGACGTCCGTGACGGCGTCAACGACCTGCTCGACCAGGGCGTCGACCACATTGTCGTCATGTTCCTCCACTCCTACAAAAACGGGGAGCACGAACACCGGACCGCCGAAATCGCCCGCGAGATCATCGACGAGCGAGAGGCGGAGACGTCGGTCATGCTCTCGAGCGAGTACTACCCGACGCTCAAGGAGTCCGAGCGGCTGAACACGGTGACTGCGGAGGCGTTCGCCGCCGAGCCATCGCGCGACCAGCTCTCGCACATCCAGAAGGCCGTCGACGAACAGGGCGGTAACGTCGGTGTGCGAGTGATGGCGAGCCACGGCGGAACGATCGACATCAACGCGAACGAGTTGGCACGGACGCTGATTTCCGGCCCGATTGGGGGGATGATCGGGGCGAACTACTTCGGGCAGAAACTCGACTACGACAACCTGGTCTGTACCGACATTGGCGGGACCAGCTTCGACATGGGAATCATTATCGACAACGACTGGCAGATCGATTACAGCCCGGAGATGGCGCGGTTACTCCTCTCGCTGCCGATGGTGAACATGGAAAGCGTCGGTGCCGGGACGGGTAGCTACGTGCGAGTGAATCCCACGTTCGACAAGATCGAAATCGGTCCCGAAAGCGCCGGTGACCAGGTCGGCGTCAGCGCGGTCGAAACCGACGTCGAGACAGTGACGGTGACCGACTGCCACGTGGCAATGGGCTGGATCAACCCGGAGAACTTCTTGGGTGGCGACATGCCGATCGACCGTGAGGTGGCCGAGGAGGCGATCAAAGAACAGATTGCCGACCCGCTCGATATGGGCGTCTACGAGGCGGCTCAGGGCGTCATCGACATTCTCGAGAGCAAGCTGAGAAATGACCTCGAGGCCGTCGTGACCGGCGAAGGCTACGCACCGTCGAACTTCAAGTGCCTCTCTTACGGCGGTGGCGGCCCGGTTCACACGGCCGGATACACAAAGGATCTTGGCTTCGACGAGGTGCTGATTCCCGAGTGGGCGGCTGGGTTCTCGGCGTTTGGCTGTGGCGCAGCGGACTACGAGTACCGCTACGATCAGACGACCAGCATCGACATCGATCCCGATCTCTCGATGGAGGAGGCTGCGGCGACCGCCGGTGAGGCGCTGACGGAGGTCTGGAAGAACCTCGAGCAGAAGGTCGAAAACGAGTTCGAGAACAGCAATATCGGCCGCGACGATATCGAGTTCCAGTACAACATCCTCGGCCAGTATCAGGGCCAGCTCAACAGTATCGATATCGAGTCGCCGGTCGGGCGCGTCGATTCGCCGGAGAAACTCGAGCGGTTACTAGATACCTTCGAAGAGGGGTACCGCCGACAGTACTCCGAGGAGGCCCGCTCGCCGGAGCTCGGCCACACCATTACGCAGGCCTCCGTCCGCGGTGTCCGGGACGTCGTCAAGCCAGAGATTCCAACGGAGGAGCTGCAAGGGCCGGAGCCACCCGCTGACGCCTACAAGGAGACGCGGGAGGCCTACTGGGATGGCGAGTGGCTAGACACGGAGATCTACGACCTGCACGCACTCCAGCCAGGCAACGAACTCAGCGGTCCGGCGGTCCTCGAGGGCGCTGCCACGACGTACGCGTTGCCACCGGATTGCGAGACCCGGTTAGATGAACACCGTGTCCACCACCTCACCACGACCGAATAGCGCGGAAAACCGCTTTCGTACGGAGATGCATCTGCCCGTCTCCGTGACCGCCGCTCTCGAGTTCGGTCGACCGGTGTGGCAGGTGCACTGTACGAGCCCGCATCTGGCTCAGAACAGATGTGACGAAATAAACACGATCCCACCATGAGTACGGAACAAAACGACGGGGAAAGTTTCCCCCGGATGCGACGCGAGAAGGAACGGGTCCACGAACAACAGAAAGAGGGTGTCGGAATCGGCTGGGACGGCCAGACGCTTCGCGAACAGTTCGAAGCCCTCGAGGAGAAAACCGAAGAGACGGGCCACTACGCCGGCTTCGAGAAACTCGAGCTGAAACAGAACAATCCGATCCAGTACGAGCAGATGTTCGCCCAGCTCCGTGGCGACCTCGTGAACGCACGTGAAACCTCAAAGGAGGTCGCCGCGACGCCGATCGTCGAGCAGGAAGGCGAACTCTGTTACGGCCTCTTTACCCCGGAAGGCGATTCGATCGCCGTCTCGACGGGGATCATCGTGCACATCCACACGATGAGCGAGGCGATCAAGTACATGATCAACCACGACTACGAGGAGAGTCCGGGGATCGAGCCCGGCGACATCTTCGTGAACAACGACACTCACGTCGGCGACGTTCACGCGTGCGACATCATGACGCTCATCCCCATCTTCCACGACGGGGAGATCGTCGCCTGGGCTGGCGGCGTCAATCACGTTATCGATACCGGTGCGATTGGCCCGGGAAGCATGAACGTCTCGCAGGCGTCTCGCTTCGGTGACGGTGCCTACTACACGGCACGCAAAATCGGTGAAGATCTCAAACTGTACAACTCCTGGAAGAAAGATTACCCGGACAAGACGCGAACGCCGGACTTCCTGAAACTCGACGAGCGGACGCGGATGACCGGCTGTCTGATGATCCGCGATGCGGTCAAAGACATGATCGATGAGTACGGCGTTGAGCAGTTCAAACAACTCTCGCGTGAAGCGATCGAGGACGGGCGCCGTGGCTTCCGAAACCGTATCAGGAAGACGATGCTGCCCGGCACATATCGCGGAGCCTCCTTTGTCGACGCCCTCTACGAGGGACAGGACAACCTGACCCGTGCGTATGCGGACGAAAACCATCTCATGCACGCACCCTCGGAACTGCACGTCCGCGAGGACGGCTCATTTCAGGTGTCCTTCGAGGGCGCCAACAAGTGGGGATGGCATCCGTACAACTGCACGCCCGCGGCAATTCAGGGCGGGATTTGGGTGATGCTCACCCAAACAGTGATCCCGAACTCGAACGTCAACGACGGCGCGTACTACAGCTGTGACTTCCACCTGCCGGTCGGCTCGTGGGCCAACACTCAGAACACGGAAACCGCCCACGCCTACGCCTGGCACTTCCTGGTGTCGGCGTGGGCCCCGCTCTGGCAACATCTCTCACGCGGGTACTATGCACGCGGATTCTGGGAGGAAATCAACGCCGGGAACGCCAACACCTCGAACTGGCTGCAAGGCGGGGGCATCGATCAGTTTGACAAACTCCACGCCGTCAACTCCTTCGAATCGGCCTGTGAGGGTGTCGGCGCTCGCTACGTCGAGGACGGCGAGCCACACGCGTCGGCGGTCTGGAACCCCGAAGGCGATATGGGCGATGCCGAAGCGTGGGAGAGGGTCGAACCGCTCCCGTTTCTCGGACGAGCGGTCAAACCGAACACCGGCGGTGTAGGGCGTCGGGCAGGCGGGGCCGGCTTCGAGTCTATGCGAACGGTCAAAGACGTCAGCAGGTGGCTGCTCTACGAGATGGGCAACGGCTACATGACCAGTGACGGCGGCCTCTTCGGTGGCTATCCCGCTGCGTCGGGCTACATCCTCAACGCTCGAGATACAGACCTCGAGGAGCGTTTCGAGAACCAGGAGGATTACCCACAACACGACCTCGATCCCGAGAGCGGCGACTTCGAATCGAAAATCGACGGCAAGATCACACGCCGGCCGGAGGGGATCAGCACGCCCAAGGAGTTCGACGACTACGATATGTATCTGAACTACCTCCGTGGCGGCTCGGGGCTTGGTGATCCACTGGAACGCGACCCTAATGACGTCCTCTCAGATATCCACGACGGCTACGTCCTTCCCCGACACGCGGAAGATGCCTATGGTGTCGTCGTCGAGAAAGTCGATGATGAAGCCCAACACAACTCCGCCGTCCAAGGCGAGTGGGAACTCGACGAGGAAGCGACCGAAACGCGTCGCCGAGAGATGCGCACAGTGCGAACTGAGAAAGCACAGCCGGTCTCCGAATGGTATGAAGAAGAACGTGAACGCATTCGCAACCAGAGCGACCTCATCGACGACGTAAAAAAGACCTACGAGAGCAGTATGCGGATGAGTCCCCAGTTCGCCGCCTTCTTCCGTAGTTTCTGGGACCTGTCAGATGATTTTGCGTTCGACCTCAGCGAGCAAGCACAAAAATCACTCGACAACCGGTTCGACTCCGGACTCCGACCGATGTGGGACAGTCACACGCGGGGACACAAAACGTGGAGCGATGTTGCTGACGAACCATATGTCCCGTACACGTGGACAGACCGTTCTATTCAGGACCTCTCCGGACCGAAATCGACGTTTGCAAACCGGGAACGAGCCAGCGACGATGATTGAGACGGCCTGTTGTCAGGAGTTCCCGGCACGACCGCGAGCCGTCCAGCGGCTACGCCGGACGGAACTGGCAGGAGTACGCCAGTTGACGGTCAAGTAATGTCAATGCTCACGTCCGTTAGCGTCGGGTTCTCAGTGTTGTCGACCGCTGTGTAAGTACAGATGCGCTATTCTTCAGGGGTATCCATTGAGCGGTAGATTTGCGAGCGTAATTCAGACGCTCGGTCTTCTTCGATTATATTTTCATCCTCCAGTTCGTCGACAATTCCGGATATTGCATCGCATAGCTTCTCTGGGTGGTCAATGCGGATATTTGGTTGATCTTCCATACGGGGCCTCCCACATCGAGGGTATTCAATAAAAGGGGTAGCGTAACAGCTACGAAAATCGAAAACATTAAGCAGTAAACAGCAGTAATGGCAAAGGTGTACTCCGTCGGCGAGTTCGCAGATGAGATTGGAGTCCACCCAGAAACCGTCAAACGCTGGTGTAGAGAGGATAAACTCAACTACACTCGTACTGCTGGCGGACACAGACGAATCCCTCACTCAGAACTCCAACACCTCGAAGGAACCACCCACCCACGAACCGACAAAGTAGCCATCTACGCCCGCGTCTCTGGACACGGACAGAAGAAAGATGGCGACCTCGACAGACAACTCAACACACTCAAAGAATACGCACACGACCACGGTTGGAGCATTGAAAACCAATACACCGACATCGGAAGCGGACTCAACGAAAACAGACGCGGATTGAACAAACTCTTAGATGATGCCGAAGACGCCGACTACGGTCGCATCCTCGTCACATATCAAGACCGACTCACTCGATTCGGACACTCATATGTAGAACGCCTACTCGACCAACACGGCGTCGAAATCACTGTCATCAACGAAGAAACCGATAAGACGGCACACGAGGAGCTTGTCGATGATCTTCTCCAACTCGTCGCTAGTTTCGCAGGCAAACTGTACGGTATGCGCTCATCCAAACGAAAGAATTTGGTTGAAACTGTTGAATCTGAGGTGAATACGAGTGAGTAGTCATCTCTCACTCCCACTCCGCTTGCCAGATGAACAGCGAGAGCGATACAACCGGCTCGACACGCTCACCACGCAAACAGCGAACACGCTCATCGAGCAATACTGGACACCAGACCACCTATCTGAGATTCACGAGTCCTCGCATCAAGCGTGGAAATACTTTGACGAGCAAACCGCGTTTGACGAGTTCGACATCTACCTACCCAGTCGATACAAACGCTGTCTCTTACAAAAAGTCGGAGAAACACTCCGCAGTCACGCTGACAAACGAGACGCTTTCCAGACAATCAAACCACTCCTCCCAGACCACAAGATTCGACGCATCCACACCCGACGAATCAAAGAGCGACTCTGGGATTCGGACGAATACCTGTCTTCGGGCTACGTAGACGCACTAATCAACCAGTTGAACGCCTACTACGACGTTCACGGCGAATATCCAGACACGTACTTTGACTTCCAAGACTGCCCAGAATACTCCTCTGGCGTGTTACCGTATTCGGCGGATGATGGCCCTACCAGCGGACAGGCCATCAAATACCAGTACGATGAATCCACGCAACAACTCACTGTCGAACTCAAAACACCTGATACACTTGAAGCCGAAACATGGGGCGACTGGACATGGACAGAATACACCGTGGATGGCTACGACGCCTTCCACGAGTTAGTCGAACACGGGAGTCTTTCCGCCCCGTCATTCCAACCCAACACGTCGAAACGGGGCACTGAATACTACGAGTTGTCGTTCCCCGTCGAAGTCGAACACACAGACACTCCTGACGACGTTGAAACTGTGTTGGCGATTGATGGCGGTCTTCGGAAAGATGCAACCGCTGTCGTCGTAGACAACGAAGGAGAACAACTCTCCACCCCGTATTTCATCCAGAATACGGAACGAGAGAGGATGCGGAACCTGAATCGGGAGCGCAACCAACTCAACTCAAAACTCGCAGACCTCCGCCGACAGGGACGCGACCATACAGACTACTTTAAACACATTCAATCGGAGTATGAGCGAGTGAACAACAAGACTCGGCACAAGCGAGAACAACTTGTCCACGACGTCTCCAACCAAATCCTCGCACTCGCCTTAGTGTACGACGTGGGCGCTATCGTACACGAAGACCTGCGGTCACTCTCCCCACCACGTGGTGAAGGACAGCTATCATGGGAACTGTCGTCATGGGCACGTCGAGAGATTATCGAGAGCATCGAATACCGAGCCGATATTGCTGGTATTCAGGTTGAACGAGTGTATGCAGGGAACACGAGTCGGTCGTGTCCTCGCTGTGGCTCTACAGGACATACAACGAAATCGCCTGACCACTACTACGAGGTCTGGCACGGCGGTCACTTCCGTTGCGACAACACTCGGTGTGGCTTTCAGGCTGACCGTGATTACGTTGGCGCTGTCAACGTGGCGCGAGTGTTCTTTGCGGAATCGGACTCGCTGGACTCTGATTTCACATCTTCCTATACGGGAGATTTTGAAATCGAGCTAGCTGGTCGTTCCGCTGGCTCGTGTCCTATGTTCGGTGATTCGCTTATCGCGTATACTGGACAGTTGAGAGTGACTGCTGGTGGCGGGTCGGCGTTTATCGCGCCCGCTGTCACTCCGAATGGGACGAAAAACACTGGCAGCAATTATTCCGTGTCAAGCCCAGCGACACACAGGTATTCTCTCTTCGTGAGAGATGCTGCTGTTTGCTGCTGAAAATTGGAACGGTACTTCACGGACCTCACTTGGATGTTAAAATTCCAAAGGGACTCATAACGGATCGCCAGTAGCGGCGTCTCGCCATCCTGTCGTCAGCGTTGCAGCACCCAGTGACTGATTCTCAAGACAGACGCTGCAATCCCCGGTGAGATGACGGTCTCGAATGGAGACAGCGCCGGAGACAGCTGACGTCCGCGGCTAGCCATCGACACCGGTTCGACTCTAGCCTCGAGAGAGGAAAAAAACTCTCAGGAAACAACGCTCGATACACACAATCGCGGTTGGGTGGTGGGTTGGGTAGTCGTGGGTATCCCTTCTCGAGCAGTCTCGGCAGTCAACACAGGAGACGCCCTCGCTGGTGAATCTGGAGACGACAGGTGTCCACGGGCTCGAGCATCGTGTGCACCGGACTCGAGTGTGAACCGTCTCGGGGCTTGACCCCGATGTGAAGGCCGTAAGTCCGATTAGCTGAGTTATAGTGTAACGGCACACTATCTTTTTCAGGATGGGACTCTATCTGTTGATTATGAGCAGCGACCACACTAACGCCGAAAGCAAGGTCTCGGGAAACCAGGCGAATATTCCCGCTCGAATTCGCCGTGAACTCGAGATCGATGATGGTGATCACCTTCGCTGGCAAATCGAAGATGATGGGAGCATTCGTGTTCACGTCATTCAGCAGCAAACAGGAACGTTTGCCGAGTTCGATGGGTACGACGGAGAGACGGCGACGGATGTGACCGCCGAACATGACGCTTGAGGCGTCGACACCGAGTAGATGCCACGCGCACTGATTGATACGACTGTTCTCTTTGCAGCAGCATATCGCCGGGACAGCGCACATGACGATGCGCTTCCAATTGTACAGGGAATCGACAGTGGATCGCTCCCAGAAGCAGTCGTCCTCGATTACGTCCTCGCAGAAACACTCAACGGCCTTACTACTCATGCCGGGCACGATGCAGCTGTCGACCTTCTCGACCGAATTGAGGAAAATGCTCGCTTCCACATTGAGTCACTCAATATGGACGCCCTCGCGACAGGGAAGGCGCTATTCAGACAGCACAAACCGTTGTCGTTCGTTGATGCATGTATCATCGCGTACATGCAAACCGAGGGACTCGGCTACCTCTATGCGTTCGATGACGATTTTGATGCTGCTGACGACGTCTATCGACTCAACGCTGCAACAGATCCGTACGACCCGAAGTGAGCTACCTCACTTGACTCGCTCACGGCCGACGTCGTCCGCTCCTTGAGGGCGGGATGTGACCTCGAGGCTTTCATTCGATCGCTCGACAGCGATCTTGCCACCGTCGCGCAAGAGGATCCAGCATATCACGAGCACCGACTCGAGTTCTGTCGGGAAGTCTGTGAGCAGTTTCCGGATGCATCCGACGAGTTCCTCCTTGACTTTCACCACTTCGTCGCCGACTCGCTCGCGGAACTGGACAGAACTGCCGACAGTAGGGCTGAATTCGAGTTGCTCATCGAGGAGTATCCCGAGGATCCCTGGGCGTACAAGAAACTGGCGGATAGCTACTGGCTCGAGGACCCAGACGAACTAACGAGAGAGGAGATGGAACGCACTGCAGAACTGTACCGAGCGGCACTGGACGCCGCTGGTCCTCTGGAGGGAGCGTCGATGGTAGCCGAGCGCTATGAGGAAGTAGAACGTCGACTAGCTGATAGAGAAACGTCCAACCCAGAGTGAGCGTTTGAGCACGAGAACTTACTTGTTCAATGACGCACTATATGCTTGTAGAGGAGCACACTCCCGTACACCATGGAATTCGAAGAACAACTTCGGTCGCTGGAAGAACGGTATGACATCTCCGAGAGCGAACGTGCTCGGGAACTCGGACGGACCGTTGCCCAGCTGCGGGACTAACGCGTACGTCTTACTCGCTAGATTCCAGATACTCGAGGAACTCCTGTTTGCCGACTCCATTCTCAATCACCTATGCCAATAATGAGCTCGTGGAAGTGTCGCCGCTCACGCTCGAAGAGTTGCGCGAGATAACAATGCCCGTTGTTGGTGAAAATAGCCACCCCGAAAAAATACAGAAGCTTTCAACTTACTAATATTCTCTTAAACACTTATCTCGATCTCCCAATCTCGAGTGCTGAAACTGCGGCTTCAGGATCAACGTCGTACTCAATAAGGCGATTGGCAGCTAACTGCCATGCTCGTTCTGAGAGTTCAGGATCGATCTGTTCGAAGTGCACCGAAAACTCGGTAAGTGCAACAGCGATCAAGAGGTCATCGCGCTTTTGGGTGGACATCAATGTAGTTTGCCTCGCTTTGATATCTATACCGCAGTATCGGTCCAGAAACGTCGGCAAAAGACCGACGTTGGAGCTCCCCTCGTGGGAATGGTAGTGGTGGTGGTTCCCAATTCAAGGGACTGTTAGAGATCGGCTGTCGCTCAGATCGTCGACAAAGACCGATCTCGAACAGTGGCGGGGACGATGTCTCAGGTGCGAGTACTATCGGCATAGACAGTACACAATCCCTCGCCATCCGAATTGTTTGTTTTTGTGAATATAAAAATGTTGGATTGGTAATATTATTCTGAATCACTAGACGGTAAATAATGTTATAGATGTGAAAGGACCATCTTCGCATTCGGAACTATTCTTTTGGAATTTACTGATGAAACCGATCCAACAGACACTGTTAAGGGAACAACTATCGAAATGACCATACAGAACTGCAATGGCTGGCATTACAGATCCACGACCACCACTTCCGGAGTGGATCCTCAAGTGCAACGATCTACTGTGTTCCCATACATCTCAGCCAGACCGTGGAAAAGCTGCTGTTCGAGTGATCGAGCACGACGATGCTACCGACGTGCTGCTCTCTGATTCAGAGTTGGCACTCGAGCAACGGGACGTCGAGTACGCGCTGACGCGGCTTCTCGAGCGAGGCTACTTCTACGAAGTTGAAGACGAACTTCGGGTCACCTCCCCAGAAGAGCAGTGTTAGCTGTTATTGAGGGCGCTAAGCCCCCTTCCTCAGCGAGCGTCGAAGACGCGAGCAGGGAGGGATACAGCGCCCGCACGTCTTGTTTTCGTGTGAATCGGCATCCTTACTACCTTGGCGGTCGAAAAGGGTAGTAAGATGCTCACCACGCTTCCGACGTTGTTCAAACGCGACAAAAAGCGTGCATCGTCGGCTGTGGTCGAGTGTCGAGCCGGTAGGAGTGGGACACTCCGAACCACCTGTAAAGGGAAGTCGCCTGCGGAGTCTGGAACCGCTGTGGGACTTGTTCCTACAAGTTCCGACACAGAAACAGGAAGCTCCGTCCTCAACAAGCGAGGGCCGGGTAGGCCCGAGCGCGGTAGGGCGGAGTAGTTCACCTATTCGTCAAAGAGCTGTCTTGCACGACGGTAGATCGGCGCACCAAGCCAGTCTCGGGTCTTGGCAATCTGCTCGAGTCTATTCTGAGCGTTCTTTGGTTCAAGTACGCCCCGCTTGACGAGCGCCCGGAGTACAATTGGTGAGAGTGCGACCTTGGCAGTTGTGAGATTCTGAATCTCTGGGAGTGCTCGGAGGTCGTCGGTCAGAAGAAATGCAGGTTCAAGCTGCTCTTCCAACCGAATACAACTTGCCTCCCCCTGATCGATCGTTGATGACTCAAATTGTTCTCCATCAACAGTGTGAACAGAGAATTGCGCCTGCTGCTCGAGCACATTCTGAGCTGCCTGTCCATGTGGATCGTCATACTCAGCTGTCTCTTCGAGTTCTTGCAGAATCACACGCGTCGTGTGAACTTCGAACTCAGCGAAGACAAGGTCAACTACCTCGGCTGTGGCTAGCGAAATAAGTGCACTCGTATCGGCAACAATCATTGCCAGCTACAGCCCCGCAAGCTCGTCGGCGAGATTCTCACTTTGGTCAAGAACGGCTTTTGAGGTACGAACCGCTTCGGCGTCTTGGCGACCAATAAACGTTTTGAGGACATCAAAACTGATCTCGTCTTCAAGATATAGCTCGACGATCTCTTCATTGAACGCGTCCTCGTCTTCGATTTCGTCTAGATAGGATTGAAGTGCCTCAGTCACAATCTCCGTCCGATTCTTGTGGGTGATCTTCGCTGCGACATCGGCCTTCTCGACTAATTCATCTGGGATCCGGAAGTTTACTCGAGTCGTTCCCATAGTTGCTCTCTGTACATACAGTGTACCCACAGCTAAATAAAATTGCCCCTCAAGACGACCTTGGTTGTTAATCACTCGAATCCCCGTGTGACCTCGTATCCCTCGAACACGGACTCAAATCCCTCGTCGACGACCTGCTGGACAAGTTCCGCGAACGAACTTCGATTACTTGGATCCTCCACGAGCGACCGATACGTACTCTCGAAGTGATGCCCATGCGAGGGCCGATCCCGACTCGAGGTTTCATGAGCTGCCTCATGCAGCATCACGAGATACAGGTCGTGCATCCAGACCGCACGCTGTCGGCTCGTCACAGCCGAGTCGGTGATCACGATGTACGTCCTGCCGTCGGTCCAGGCATCGGCACTCGCCTCGCCGTAGTACACGTCTCGCTCAATTCCAAGCTCTCGTGCGAGTACTCGAGCGAAGCGAAGATACCGCTGCTGATCAGCGTTCAACTGCGATTCATCCTCGATGCGATGATAGCCTGTCCACACTCCCTCTGACTCTGCTTGCTCGCCAACGTCGAACGTTTCCGGCACCGCTATCGATATGTTCTCATCGGTGGCGAGGTCACGGAGCCGCTGCGTCGCTGAATCACTCGTATCGAGGACGACGTAACCACGCTCGACGAGTTTGTCCGCACCTTTCTGGGCACCGTCGACCCACCCAATCCTCGAGGCTGCTTGGACCTCCTCGAGGCTGATGCGGGACTCGGTTGCCAACTGGAACAGCTTGCGCTCGGCCCACTGCTCATCCGATTCTGATTCGGATGCCATCGCTTCAACCATCACTTCCCGACTCTCGGCAGTCAGCCGATCGTCCGAGACGTCCGTATATAGATCGTCACGTCCCTGCTCGAGTGCGTCGTCGATCCGTTGCCATCGATCACAGCCGGACTGGATGTCGTTACGCGCAAAATTCAGCGTCAGATTCCCTTTCGAGACGATCACGCCACCAATGCCGTACTCGCGCTTTGTCGTCACGTACAGTCCGTTGCTGTATATGTCGAGCCCGTCGTGGGGTGTGTACTCGAGTGCGAGAATCGCATCCTCAATTTCGCGTGTGAGCGACGGATGTGGCGAGTCCGCCACTGCCTCGAGTGGATCACCCTTATCGACTGGCTCGCCGTTGATCACGACCGAGACGCCCGTCCGGGACTGCACGTACGCGAAGCGCTTGCGAAGATCGCGAACGTAGCGCCGCCAGCGGTAGCTGTCCGAATCTGGAACCTCGTCTTCGTAGTGATCGATCTCGACGAGCATCCCCTTGAGATGGTGCTCAGCGTCCACGAGCTGGCCGTCGCGCCCGCTGACGTCTGCCCACGGTCCAGAGTCGCGCCGATCTCGGTAGTCAAAGCACAGTGCGGTGTCGTGACTCCAGATGCGAACCGCGCCTTTCGCGATGATCGCACCCTTGCCGATGCCCCACTCGCCGATCGTCTCGTCGTCAGAGCGCTGCTTGCTTCCCGCACCCAGCACTGAGAGGTTTCGCCGCCCTTCGGTCGACTCGAGGTCGACACCAGCACCGTCATCGAGGATGATCGACCGCTCAGGGGAGATGCTGACCAGCACACGGGCTGAACCCGGACTGTCGATGCCGTTTTGGACGGCTTCACGGATCGCGTCTGTGAGATCTGCCATCTGATCCTCAATGAGGTACGTTGCAACTCGCTCATCAGCCGTCATCGTCACGGTCTCGTCAGTCGATGGTTGATTAGCCGGCCTCGAGTCAGTCGTTTCGTTCGTAGCGAACTCTGCTAACGTCGGATGTTCTACCATGGTGTCCACCCCTGTGGCACCACAAAAACCGCACCGGGCAGTCGAATACTCTCAAACGCAAAGCGACCTGCGGAAGTGTTATTACGAACTATGCATAACTCATAATACGATGTCTCAATCTACGACACCGGGTGAGACGCCACCAATTCAGCAACTTCGGACGCTCGTTGACCTTTTAGAGAATCCAACGCTCGCTCGAATTTACACATATGTGTTGCGAACTGAGGGTGCGACTGTCGAGGATCTCATCTCTGAACTTGATATCCCACAGGGGACTGCCTATGATTATGTCGGTCGACTCGAGGATGCGGGTTTGATAACAAAAGCACGTAAAGAGCGGCCGTACGAATTTGCAGCGGAACCACTCTCAATCACGCTCACGACAGACGGTGAAGAACGAACGATCACAGCCGAACTCGTCGACGCAGTCGGTCGTCGTGAGGCTGACAAGGATATTGATGTTTATCTTGATCGTCACGGAGTCGATGGCCTTGCGACGGCTCTTGAGTACGCTCATGAGTACGTCGACGGAACGGTCAACCATCGAATTATGGCCCGTGAAGTTGACATCTCTCCGCTGGAAGCTGAAATCATTCTCCAGGCACTCGAATCGGTTGTTCTTGAATATCGTGACGAATGAAAATTGAATATATCGCAGACACTGGTGTTTTTGTCCGGTGTGGTGGCCCAGGCGCTGACAAATATCAGCGATTGCGCCGTGCAGTCCGACAGGCAGATGTCGAACTGCTCATTCCTCGACGAGTGCATCTCGAATTAGGTGGTAAGCCGAACGACATGTCTTATTCCTCAAGCCAGATTCCATGGCAAGAAGGTATCGAGGAAGGATGGATTCTCGTAGCTGAAGAACTCGAGTACGCTAACTCACTCGTTTCTGGAATTATGGATGCTTCTAGACGGTTTATCGCGAATGATACAAATCGGCCCGAAGACGGTATTGAAAAAACGGATACAGCACTTGTTGGTCTTGCAGCTCAACTTCTCGATAGCGGTAAAGCTGAGAAGGTTGTATTATTGACAACCGACAAGCCTGCTGGACGAGCCGCAGAAACCTTACTTCCTGAATATGGCTTCCCAGACCAGATTGAGTACTGGTATGCGAGTGAATCGTATCTAGAACAGATGACCGCGGCTGAGTTTACTGAAACTGTTGTTCCGAGTGACACCTCACAAAACTCTTAATTCTGTGTTGGATTAATGAGAACCTATGGACGCCGCGACATATCGGGCTCAGATCTACGATATCTTTACACCTCCTATCGAAGACACGGAGACACAAATCGAGCGCGCACTCGAACTTGGGACCGAGTATCTTGACCTCCCAATCGGATTTTTCACACATATTACTGCCGACAGGCAAGAGATTCTCCAGGCGGTCGGGGACCATCGATTAATCCAATCTGGGGAGAGCTGTCCGCTTGATGAAGCCTATTGTCGACGAACCATCGAACTGGAAAGTCCGCTCGCTATCCAAGACGCCAACATCTCGTCCGCGATTTCCGAAGCGGCCATTCAGACGTTTGACCTTGGCGCGTACATCGGGGCAAAGGTCATCGTTGATGGGGAAACCTACGGGACCGCCTGCTTTGCCGATGACAATCCACGGAACGAGTCATTTACTGACGCCGAACAGTTTTTCGTCGAACTCATCGGCAGACTCTCCGGGCAGGCGCTCGAACGACAAACGTACGAAAGACAACTCGCACAGCGTGGAGAGCGACTGAACGAGCAGGAGGAAATCTATCATGCCGTTGTTGAGTCGAGTTTCGATTCGGTGTTCCGAACAGACACGAACGGGATATTTACGTATTCTTCAAAGAGCGTCCGAGATCTCTTAGGCTATTCGCCTACCAAACTGGAGGAACGATCAATCACGATCACACATCCCGATGCAGAGACGACCGACTGGGCATGGGAGAAGATCTCGCAGGTACTGAACGGAGAACCGGCCGAAGCTCGTGATTTTCCGTTAGAAACGAAATCCGGGGAAATCGTGTATACCGATATTCGTGGCGTTCCGATCTACGATGGCAGTGTCCCCGAATCGGAGCGAACGCCCGAAGATATTGTCGAGGTCCAACTCATGGTCCGCGACGCGAGCCACCGTCGCCAGCGGGAAGGGCTAATCAGCGTCATCAACCGTGTCCTTCGGCACAACGTTCGAAACGAGATGAGCGTTATCCAAGGATACGCGGAGATGCTCTCTGACGCACTGGATGAAGAGAGTGCTGAACGAGCAGACCTCATCTACGGGGCTGCGGGTCGATTACTCAATCTGGCTGAATCGGCTCAACAGATTGAACAAAACCGCAATCTTTCGGCCGAGTTAGAGTCGCTGGACATCGTTTCGTTTGTCGATCGGATTGCCTCAGAGTTTAGACACCGCTATCCGGACGAATCGATAACCGTCGATGCACCTGAGACGGCTGTCGCAGAGACGCTCCCCCGTGTCGAAACGGCCCTATTCGAACTCATCGACAACGCCGCAAAACACGGCGGTGATCATGCAACGATCGGTATCAAAGTAGAGGTTACCGACCTTTGGGTTGTCGTTCGTGTGAGCGACGATGGGCCTGGGCTTCCCGAGTCGGAGCGAGCCGTCCTAGAGACAGGCGAAGAGACGCCGCTGGGCCACGGGCAAGGACTCGGTCTGTGGTTGAGCTACTGGCTTGTGACGACTGCTGACGGCAAAATCGATGTCTTAGAATCCGACAAGGGGACCACTATGGAGATTCGATTACCAACTCCACGCTGAATGTCCAGCCTCACGAAAAGTCTGTGAGCGAACTTCTGATGAACTCACGCTCTGGATGTTACACTCCGTAGTGGCACTTGAGGAATGACCAGATTCCCGCACACTTATCAAATGTTAACTAATAGTTGAATTACGGCTGACGGAAATTTCAGAGCGCTGGCACTCCATCTCAACGCAATCCGTTCTGCTATCGCTGGCTTAGCACTTGCTGTTTTAGCTTTTCTATGAAGTTTTGACTGCGGCCACATCGGATGGTGTCACGACCATACGGAATTCACCAACCGAGAACCAAACCTCGAGTTCAGTGTGTGGGCTTGTCGAGTCAACGAGTTGCTCGAGGGCTTCGACGTCGATCACTCGCTGCAGTTGGTATTCGTCACGAGCGAGTCCCTGCTCTTCGAGCGCATGAACGATCTCGAGCAGAAGCGACTCGTCACTCATCGGCTATCACCTCGTCGACAACGTCGATGATCTCCTGAGCGGTCGAACTAATGCGCTCGAGTCGATCGAGAATCGTCTCTGGTTCGTCCCCCTCCCACGCAGCGAGGTAAAACGCCGACCCACTCGTGTCCAGCCCGAAATATCGACCGACAATGTAGGCAACGGCCTCGGCCTCGAGTTCGCGTTTCGACCGTTCGTCTTCGGTATCGATGCCACCGTGCAACAATGCGTGCGCGTACTCGTGAACGAGTGTGACGGCGAGATCAGCCTCGTTTTCTCGATCACGAACTTCCACGAGTGGCTGCTTCTCCAGGCGATACTGACAGACGCCCTTGGCGCTGCCGTGAGACCATTTCCGAGGAGACACGACCTCGACAGCCACCTCGAGTGCGGACGCCGCCTCGAGGAGTATCGGGACCAATTCGCCGGCGTTGCCGTTCGCTTCGGTCTCGAGTTCTGGAAGTGGTTCGCCTTTTGTCTGCGAGATATCGAAGACTGGTGCTGGTCGAAAGCCAACGAGTCCCTTGTTCCATTCGCCAGGCTCAGTGTCGTTGTACTCACAGTCGCTGCGTTCGTGGTACGATGGCGAGTTCCCGCATTCAGGACACTGTTTCGCGATGATCGGTGCCCAGATCCAGATTGCTTTTTCACCCTCACTCACGTGTCGATCGAACTCGTTCTGCCACGTTCGGTAGCCAGCAACGCGCGTTGCGTGGGGACACTGGAGTTTGATCAACAGCGTGTTTCGGTGCGAGTAGTCGTGGAAGCGACCCTGGACATCTAACCATTGTTTGAATTGCTCGCTCGAGACGGCGGTATCGACCTCATTGACGAGGTCTTGAATCCATGTTTCGATCGTACTGTGCATCTCGTCGTGCCGGGTGTCCGAATTGTCGAACGTCTCCCGGGTGCTGCTGCTCGTAGCCATGTTTGATCACTGCTTCTCGAGTCGAATCGAATCGAACTGAACTCGAGAAGACCTCCACCCCTCGGGGGTCGGAAAAAACACGCCAGACTCGAGCAGTTGTAAGCTCGTTAGTCAGCGGATGTCGAAACTCAGAGCGAGCATGGCAACTGGTGCTGACTTACTGGCTGTGAAAATGTCGGGCTTTGGTGAATCGCTATACAGCGTCGGGATGTAATGTCTCACTGCCTTCCTGAGATCGGTCGCTTGGTTCGTTACCACCGGATTTCTCGAGGGTGCAGTCACGATCGTTCCAGCGTGACGCCTCGAGCGACGTGATTCTTCATGGTAAGTCGCCGCCGTCTAGTGATTCACCAGAGCCAAATGTCGGGTAAGACAGCACAGGGATGACTCTCGAGTTTGAGTGACCGCTTAGAAAATCTGCTTGACGGTATTTGGGCTACGAGTCTACGAGCAACTCACCAACATACTGTTGTTCCCACTCGTGGCGCGCTTCGGTCTCGCGTCGACCCCGACGTGTTAGTGTGTAGTAGTTTGTTCGCCGATCGACCGTCCCTTTGTCGACGAGTCCTTTATCGACAAGTGTGTCGAGGTTTGGATACAGTCGTCCAGCGTGAATATCTTTCTCGTAGTAGTTCTCGAGTTCGTCTTTGATCGCGAGTCCGTGTGGCTCGTCGTGGCCGGCGATTGCATAGAGCAAGTCGCGTTGAAAGCCAGTCAAGTCGTACATACTCTGGCCTATGACAGTAGTGGGGTTAATTATATTGAACATAGACTTTCCTGACCGGAAATACAATTGGCGGAGCCCTGGCAGCAAACGACTACTGGCTGTGAGCAACCCGAATCGTGGTGTGATATGAGTGTACCAAAGAAGTGGTAACACGCCTATCTGAATGCGTAATGAGCGTTCAGTACAGGCGAAGGACATAGTGTGCTACGTAGCGAATTGTCCTTTCATCAGACTATAATTTCCCATTTTACCAGCGAGCCAGTCACCGAGTATCGCACCAATCATTCCTATTAGAACAGAAACCACAGTAATGACGATTGACATGAGAATAATTGCCATAACCTGAAAACCACTAAACCATGTCGGCTGGCTGAATCCAGAGATGAACACGAGTAGGTCAAAGAACGGCCATAATACCGGAACTGCAGCGACAAGTCCAGTTCGTTTCCCAATTTGACGAGTATCCATGTCTTGTTTGTTGGAAATGTACCCAACGAGTACACCCGCGAAAAATACGGGAGAGATCGGGTGGGAGAAGTCGGGGTACGATTGCCAATAGAGAATAATTGTGAACGGAGTTGAGGCGAGGCCGACGATAATTGCATATCTCCAGACCTCATTAGAGAGTTTATCGGATATCGCCTGAAGTCGGTTCATAGCTATTCATTTATGATGATTTGACATAAAACTATTGTCCAGTTCGCAGATCTATTTACCGACCCATTCACCGTCGAAGTTAGTGGATTAAACCGATAGAGGTATTCTCTGCTGTCCGTCGAGAACAAGGTTTAGTCGGGATGACGCGTAACTTCCGTGTATGCCATTCAGCGTCAGTTGGCACACGCTTCTCGAGCATCTTGATGAGTTGCCGGCGGACGCGACACTGATCACACCGTTGTCGCACTCTCGCATCCACATCACAGATGTCCAGGAACACCGCGTTATCGTCCAGTTTGACGAGTCCACCGAGAAGCGTCCGCTCCAACGTGAGCAGTTCGAGACACTCTACCATCAGATACAGACCGCCCACGATGGGTTCAATCTCGACCGGCTCCCGCCAGATGCCGACCCGTATCCAGCGGTGTTGAGTGTCCATCCTCGGTTCGAGATTGACGAAGACGCGGGTGTGATTGCCGAGACAGACGGGCCGACGACGACCCAACTGGCCGACACGGCACACGAACCTGATGACGACGACCGCACCGAACCAGAGGGACTCGATGTCTACTCGGATGGCCTGCTGCTGATCGATGCACTCGAGCGCCACAACGTAACCGACCTACCCGACTTGGAGACAGCCACCCTCGTAAATCTCTATACGCTGCTGTCAGATGTCCAGCGTGACGCCAACGACTTTCGCCAGGAAGTCGCCGATGTGCTTCTCTCCCGGCTTCATCACGACCGTCCTGTTGCCGGTCAGTACGGTTCGGTCCAGCGCACGAATCGTCGCAACCGCTCGCTCAAAGACGACGAAGAAGTCATCTCCCTGCTCGAGGCAGAAGGGATCGACCGCGAGCGCGTCATGAGTGTTGATCGCCAGAAGGTCGACGAAGCACTCGAGGTGACGACGCTCACCGAGTCCGATGTCTACGAAATCTATGAGAGCGAATACGTTCGCAAGGCAGATGTCGACGACGACGTCAAAGAGTCACGCCTCCAGGGCTTGAAGGATCGACTTGCTACCAGTGAGGAAACAGAAGCCGAGGAACTGCAACAGGAAATCGAAGCACTCGAAGACCGTATTGACGACCTCACAAGCTTCCGTGCAGGGACGGAGTACAATGACGACCGTTGAATCCCTCTCGGAGTCCTGCAATCTGTCAGCGGACGTGCCAGATTAGTCATCATCCTGTGCGCGGAGTTCAATAGCTCTCTCCTCGAGTTGACGAAGAATCGGGACACGTTGTTGGTGCTGATTTTCGTAGGCAACGCAGGCCCGCAACGTATCCATATCGTATATCGTCTCGATACTGGCGTCGACGAGTCGCGGATTCGGTGGCTCGAGGCGCTGTGCTGGTGAGAGATCGCTCGAGTCGTGGGAGTGCTCTGGAGTGTTACTCATTGGATGGTGCCTCTACCCCTGTCGAGGCACGAAAAACGAGTTGCAAACTCAGGCTCGGTTTTTGTTACACCACTCTTCGAACGCATTCTCGAATTCGCTGAATAAGTTCCGATGAAAGCTACCGATGTACGGAAGTGGATATCGTTGATCCCCATCCGGAGCATGCGCTAAGTAGTCGCCAGCGCTATCGAGATCGCCTTTTGGCGTTGCTTCAAAGTCTTGTTTCTGGAAGGACAATTGATAGTAATCACTTCCATCTTGTGTCCCCTCAGATTTGACCTTGAGGCACCAGTAGTCGCCATGTTGGAAATCATTCCGTAGTCCCCAGAGAAACGTACCCCGGCGAGCATACTCTGGTGCAGCCTTGTCATCTCGTGCTGGGAGGAAACGCCCCTTCCTGATATGCTGCTTCAAGCGTTTATTTAGGATCGATCGAATCTGTTCGTTATAGGAGTACAACGAAGAAACATAATTGTGTACTCGTCGGTAGACCTCATTCTCTACATCTGTTTCGTCAACTCCTTGCTCAACGACGATCGTTCCCGTGGTTGAAATGTTGTCACACATTTGAGCCAGCTCGTGAAAGTTTCCGTGAACAATATAGGCTGATGACCGCGCTCGCGCTAAATCACGATCAGTAACCGGGTTTGCCGGCCCTTTTGTATGACCAAGTAACTGGTCTACCGTATTTCTAGAACCACAGTTGCTCATTCGATCTACCGCTACTCGTCTTCGGAGTCGCTCGACATCTTCACTGCTGCCTCGCGGTCCTTCAGAAGTTGTTCCTTAGACTGGCCAGTTGTTTCGGCCAGTTCATCTACAGTGGGAATGTCCTTCAGAGCCATCTTCCTACTTCTAAATTCCCTGCTCAGACAATTATACCTTTCGCACAGTCAGATACCGTTTTCTCTAGGCTGAACAAGGCGAGGGCCTCGTGTCTTGAACCCATAGTATTTCACGCATCACTCGAGGTCGAGCCCCGAGGTAGTCTGTCTTGCACTTCTGTAGATGACTCATGGTTCTCACCTGCTGCTAGCGTTCTGCGCCGTAGACGATCTGCGAGGGCGCTTCGTAGCCACAGTCAGGACAGTCGAACCATCGCTTAACCTTCGCACCAGCGGCAGATTTCTGGCTGACGATGACGTCGTCGTTTGGACACTCTGGACACGAGAGTTCGGGGGCTGGTCGGTCCCGAAGTGCATCCCGAACGCTGGTCGCTTCTTTGGTCTCGAAGCCTCGAGACCAGACGGGATAGCCGTCGACGAGGATCGCTGCTCGCCACTTGTACGCGTAGGAATCCGGCGCACGATGCAGAACGGCTCGAGCTCCAGTCTCTGTGTTTCGATATGCTAGCGTGGGTGTTCGACTCTCTCGTGTCCAATTAGTGATTCGTGGCATGGTCACTCAGAAATGGACGTCTGCCGGCACGATCCAGCACGTCTTGTTCTCAACCTTTTGCTCGAGGAGTCGATCGAGGTGTCCGCGATGACGGATCCCAGTTGCATGTTGATCGTACAAGCAGATCGACGGGCCTTGGGAGGCACCGACCCGCTTGAAGGCGTGACGGGCAAGGCCCGCATCGCGCATGATTTCGTCGTCGCTGTGCTCCTCGAGTGCTTGCTTCACCCGATCCAGATTGCGCTGGAACTCTTTCTTGGTGGTCTCCCAGGCCCGCTCGAGGAGGTCCTCGCCTTCTTCTGATGTGATGGGCGCAGCCGTCGGCAGGTCACCCCACCGTGCTTTTCCAGCCACTGTCGTGTCCTCGTCGTCGAAGGTGACGTAGTAGTCGAACACTGCACAAGAATCCGGCTCCGCGCCAACCAGTCGGTCGAACACTGTCTTCCCGGTTGACAGTACCTCTTCTGCTGTCGATGCCTCTACCAGTGCGTAGATGATCATATGCATTTCCTCACCTTAGTTCGCCGACACCTTGGTCAGTGTTCGTCTGTTTCTGCTCAGTGCGCCGGCACCCATCACCGGCGCACAAAATCACTGTTGGAGCGCGCATTTCTCGAGTGGTAGAGCGATCTGGACCGGTAGTAACATTGACAGTGGTCGCAGACCGTCTGACTCGGCGGTAGCATCGAATCAACGTGAACGCCTTCGGAACTCATATCTCCAGCTCGAGTGGAGTTGCTGGTTAGGGAGCACGTTATAGAAAGCCCTGCAAGTGATTTGCTTCAACTCTTTTTGATTGAATCAGCCGGTAAGTAGACGTGCGTACTTGTCAGTCTGAGAGTCGCTGATACCCATTTCGTATGAGCATTCCTATCCCCAGAACAGTCCAGATAATGGCACCGAGGAAGACAGTTGAACGTACAAAGTCAAACATTGGGAAGGGAGTATACCGGCCAAATATGAGTAATACCACCGCTATGGCCCACAGGAAGCTTGCTCCAGTTACGGCTAGATAGATACGACGCACGTTCTGGGATATAGAACAAAGTCACTTATTGTTGTTGAATGAACACGAGTGGTGGTGTCTCATTACTCTATTCTGGATACTCCAATGGTAAGTCCTTCACCTGTACTTACCGTTCACTACGGAGTCCAATGGCCCTGTAATCGATTCTGTGGCACGCTCGGTTAGAGTTGATGTGGGTATCAGTAGGTTCACGACGCTCTGGTCGAGTGAGAAGACTCACTTCTTCCAAGAGCGCCGTTGCTGTCTCGATCGTTTCTGTCTGCGTCAGTTAGCTGATCACCCTCGAGATTGTTGAGTTGGGTGAGTGCATGATACAGTCTATATCTGGTGTGTTGCGTGGATCCATTGATTGCGACTCAGCCGATCGCAGCGCAGACAAACAGAACACGATCGCATGGACTACTGCTTCGATTAACCAACATCCACGCTGCACCATCGTCGTTTGTTGGTTAAGACATGGTGCGTGGCAATTCATTCTGGGTTCGGCCCGTAGCGCGGCGTCCCGCAGACCTGGCACTCCCAGATTGCGTGGCCGGTCCAGGTTTCGTCGGGAACCGATTCATGATCGCTGAATCGATGATCGGTTGTGCGTCCGCACTGGTGACACTCGAGGCGTTCTTTGGTCGGAATGCCACTGTCCTGATTCTCAGTTTCACGCTCTTGAGGTGCCTGCTGGAGGGCAATTGCAGGGACTAACCACGCATCATCACCGGCGTTGTCGAGCAGCGTCGTGAGTCGCTGCTCGTCGCGAATACCAGTCCCACCTTCGTCGTAGAGATATGTTGTAGGTTCGTGGTCACTATCCGCGGCTGGGTGGGGTTGGTCACTCCATCTTGTTCGATCACGGGCGGCCGCGAGAAGTTGCTCACCGTCAGCAGATTTGATCTGTACTGCAGCAGGAAGCACAGGCCACTGGTTAGTCAATTGGGCTACGGGCCCGTCCTCGAGATCATAGATGATCATGCAGTCGTCGACGGTTGATCCCGTCACACTCGAGGCAAGGAGCGTCGCAGCGGCCCCGCCTTTCGCGACGGCGCCGTAGAACGTCGACGACTCGACCAGCATGTGGACGACGCCGAGGAGCGTCCACTCTGGTGCTGATGCGTCTATTTCAGAAGAAGAGTTCTCGAGATGGTTAGTGAGACAGAACAGGCATCTCGTCTGGTCAGCTGGGATCGGTGCGCCACAGGACCGACACTCGGTATCCGTTTCCGCTGGAGTGTCTGGATATCCAGTCGTCGCCGTCGCAACGCGCTGTCGATCAGGCTCACTGTCGTTACACTCTCTGAGTGTCTCATCTGGAACATCCGACGCTTCGCCGGTCGGACGAAGTTCCTCAAAATCAGAATATCGATCAATCATTGATTGGATAGTGGATCGTGTTATCTTGCGTCTCGATGCAGGTTCCAGTTCGATAGAGAAGAGCTACTAGGAGTTGCTTAGAAGCTACTGGTCGCGGAATCCTGCTTCTCGAGCGTCACGGTTGGTGGAACAATGGATACACGCTGGGAGATTTCCATCAACAGCGAAAACCCGGTAGTAGCTCTCAGTGACATGAGAGCCACAGCCATCACATCCTGGCATTGTCCAAATTCTTGTTATCCCTTCGGTAAAGATCTTGCTTCAATACTTGTGTGATTTTAGATGATAGCATGTTGTCTACGCGTAACTAACTCGTCTCTGCATCTGGTTGTGTTGTGCTTCTAGGAGGTGTCCACAGTCTTCGCACATGGTTTCGACTACGTTGGTAGTAACCCGTCCGTTACACTTCGGACACGAACTGGCACTTGAGTCGGGCTGGACGTCTTCGTCGAATACTGTCTGGTAAACTTCTCTGAAAGTCATGGTGTTCTCGAGAGGCGATGAACAACTCCGACTGCCCCTCACCCACTTGTGGGGCACAGAAACTCATATCGAAGTAGACAGTAGCACGGTTCCTTTGTTCAGGTCTCTCTGTGAAACTCGCGACAAGTACAGGTGAAGTACATATCGTTCGGTATCGACTGTGTGTATAACAGAGAAAATGTCTATTAATCGAACATAAATTCATAAGCGAGAGCTAAAACTAACATGAAAACAAGAGTTCCAACAACAGCTCCAACAGTGCCCGTACCAAGATAATTGGAGGCAGTAATTCCGAGTGCGAGTGAAATACTCATTAATACCCCTGCTACCAATGGCGGCAACCGCTTCGTCGCTGTATTGGTTGTCATATTACTACTTACTTTCCCAGATATAATAGTTCAGCGCGAAACCACGTGAGCCAGGCGGGACCGAAGGTCACGCTGAAAGCCGGCGCGAAACGCCGGCGACGCCGCAATCGTGTCGACGACCAATCCACACCCGTCGCAAGCATGGTGGTCACGCTCGTCCGGATCCGGCCGCGTCTGGAAGTTGTCACAGATCGGGTGGGAGACTCGCTTGTTCTGCCACCACGTATACGTGTTACCTGCTCCGATATCACTCCTACTTCCCGGTGTCGCCGTTGACGACAGCACGGTTCGCTCAAGCAGAAATGTAGCTGATTAACTGTGTGGCCACGTCCTCGGTCCGTTCGTCAACGAGAGCGGTCATATGGAACTCCACCTCTGCCGCACTGTTGAGGGTCGCGAGCGACCACGGAAGGACGTGACTTCGGTCCCCGAGTGGCTCGCCTTCGTAGTCGTCGTCGCGGAGCATGAGTGACTCCTCGTGGTAGGTCTTCGTGGAGATCAGGACGGTGATCAGCTGTACGCCGTGGTTCGGAAATCAAGGTGTTCCCAGAACAAGCATTGGACGACCTTTGTCCGAGAGCGGATCGGTCCCCCAGATAATGTCGCCGCGTTCCAGTTCATCGAACGCGGTCACTGCACTTCCTCCATCTCGTCAGTTTTCAACTCCTCGAGATGCTCCTCGCCGTACTGCTCGTCTGCAGTCTGGTGGTGCTGGTGAAGCCGGTAGGCGGCTCGAAGCCGGTCCTCGTTGTCTGTGATCGCCCAGTACGGGCGCTTGTGCCGCACAAGACCTCGTTCCTTCAGTCGCGAGAGGATCGCACTAACGGCGTCCGTATCCAGTTCGAGTTGGTCAGCAATTGTCGCCGCCTTCCACGCCCGGTCGTCGTTCTCGTCAAGGAACAGCACGATCCGCTCGGTGTCGTTTCGTTCCTCGAATTCATCGTCGTCGGCGTTCTCGAACTCGTCGATATCGATGGTGCCGCTCGACATAGATTAATGTTGGTAGCGTGGGTGCATAGCTATTTTGGGTGTTTGTTACAGAAGGAGCACACTCACGCCTAAAGGCAGGTCAAACTCTGTCATTCACTTTGTCGGCGTCGTGATGAGGTGCTTCTCGAGATCACGCGTCCAGTAGGTAGCTGGCCCACCGGGACTACATCGTGCACACAGCTGTAACGAGCCCTCGAGATGGCCGAGTCCAACGCGGAATCGTGTGAGTGCCGCGATTGTGTCGACGACGAGCCCACAGCCGTCACAGGTGCAGTGATCGAACTCGTTAGGGTCCGGCTCCGCCTGGATAGCGCAGTCGACACAGATTAGGTGGGTGACTCGCTCGTCTTGACCCCACGTATGCGCCTCGCCGGACTCGGCGTCGGGCAGGGCGTCGCAGAACGCATAGCCAGTGAGTGTCTGCTGCATTACTCACCCTCCTTGTCAGCGTTGCGGGCCATCGTCCAGCCTTGATGAAAGACGGCAAGCTGAGTGCTCGAGTCAAAAGCGGTCCCACTTGGCTCGTGGATGAACACCCGCTTCCCAGGGATTGGTGTCACCAGATCGTTATCGATAAGTTCAGTAACGAGCTTTCGAGCGGCTGTATCGCCAATATCCGCCGTCACGGCATGAGTTGCATCCCGATCATGGGCAACGAGTCTGGCTTCGAATCGTCTGTAATCGTCAGTAGTGTCGTCAATCGAATTCGGATCAGTCATTGTCAATCACATGACGGCACACTATTGAGTGCGCCTCATGCCTCATGGCGCCAAAAACTCGCTGCTGGAAGCACAATCGGGTCGAAGATACTAGGTGATGCGTGCTTGAGCCCATAAGCGTCCAAAACTGGCAGATTCGGCGAAAGCCCGGCAGTGAAACGGCCCTTGGCCGTGAGCAGCCCGGAACGTGGAGGTGGGTGGGGAGGTGGGTAGTGGGTGATCGGGCATCAGCAAAAAAGAGAGGTCTCTCGGCTACTCCCACCACTGACCGCGTTCTGGGAACACGATTTCCGACCAGTGAGTCAACGCGATCGAACACCGTCCATTGTACCAGTTCTTCGCCGCCGCCCTGAACCGCACCAACTCACCCTTCTGCACCATCGTCTGTCTGCTCTTCGTCCAGATCGTGAATTTTGTACGTCCAGTCTCGTCTTCAATCAGTCCAACCTGCTGCATGCTCGAGTTCGAGGGCTCCCACAGTTCGATCACGCGCCCTTCGACACTGACCTCGCCTCGCCTAATCGACTCGAGTCTTCCAATCGGCACGATCGTCCCTGCCTCATGCTGCATCTCTTCTTTCGTATCCATCACCGCCTCGAACATTGCTTCTCCCTCGAGCACCCGACTGGCGATCCGCTTCGCGATGACCGCTCGCGTGTACCCACCGTTGACGTTCTCTGCCAACCGCTGTGCCTGCCGATTGACCTGACCCAACTCCGCTCTCTCAAGCTTCTCTCGAGGATCGACTTCTTTGACCGGCCGCTGACTACGACGTGCCTGTTCAACCACTGCTCTCGTTCGCTCCGCTCGTCCTTTCTGTCGACCGAAGGCCGCCTGTGCACTGATTCGCTCGAGTTCTTTCTCTCTGGCCTGAATGCGCTCTTCCTGGGCCAGGGTCACACCGTAGATCCGATCCTCGCTCGTGTCGACGATCCCGTCTGGGTGGTTTGCATCGACCTTCGCCTGAATCTCCATCTCCACCGTGGCCCGGAACTCTGGAGTCTCGTCGACGACATCCTCGTGCTCCGCTTGACCCGCTTCCTGCTCGTATGCTTGTTCATCGACCGAAACGACCTTACTAACCGACTTCTTACTAGACATTGGATTACATCCAAAGGCGCTCACTCGGCGTCTTTTCACAACACCACGACTCTCCAGCCCTGGCTCTCTCGCTGTCCAACTCATCCATCACACGCGTCTCGCTCGCGCCTTCGTAAGCGCCCGTCAGGGCGCGAGCGAGACGCGCCGATGACCGATCCAACCAGTAGCGCGCGGCGCTTCAACCGGAGCGAGCGGCCAGTTTTAAGCCGTTTACGTGTCTGAGCGGCAGCGAAGACCGAAAGCGCGCTTAATACTGGCAACCGAAGAGCGAGAGTGAGCGAAGAGCAGAAGCGGCGAGCGGGACGTGCCGTCTTTGAGAAGGTAACAACCACCTTCGACAGCCAGCTGACCTACCCATGTGGGTGGGATCGAAAGGGGCTGACGTACTCGGGGAACCCCGACGACGCAAGCACCGCAACGGAGTGAGGCGCGCAGCGAGATCTTCGCGAGTGAAACGAGTGAAGGCCAGCGAGACGTGTGTGTCTCGCCAGGCGCGGGACTCGAGTTCGTCAGGGGCTTTTGATGGCAGGTTTAGCTGTCTTGATCTGCGTTGAGCTCTTCGAGGAACCAGCCAGCTGCCGTTCCGATTCGAACGCCATCGATGTTGCGCATCTCGAGGCCAACCGTGGCAGTACGGAACGGGTAGTGTTCGATGAGAGCGCAGTGGACCACTCTGTCGTGCCGGCTGCCGTGCTGTCTGCGGAGAGAGAAAACACCTTTTGTGGACGCACAACGTTCATGGAGCCGACGACCTGCAGTCACATATGGGCAAGCGACTCACAGACGACGGGCAACCAAAGACCGACTCCGAATGGCGAAAAGTGCTTTCCGACGAGGAGTACCACGTGCTTCGTGAGGCTGGAACGGAGCCTGCTGGTACGTCTGATCTCCTCCACATCGACGAGAACGGTGTGTTTGAGTGCGCTGGCTGTAGAAGCGATCTGTTTCACACTGACCAGAAATACAAGTCAGGGACGGGCTGGCCGAGCTTCTGGGATCCGATCGACGACGATGCGGTTGTCACCCAGCGCGAGACAGGTCTCCTGGACAGGCGAATCGAGGTCTGCTGTGCTGAGTGTGGAGGACATCTCGGACACGTCTTCAGCGATGGGCCAGAACCGACCGGGAAGCGCTACTGTCTCAACGGCGTTGCGCTTGAGTTCACCGCGACGAATGGCGAAGGGGCCACGCAGGAATGAAACGTAATGTCGGACACATCGATGCGATTGTTCGGGTCGTGGGTGGGGTGGCACTGGCAGCCTTCGCTGTACTTGCCGCATTCGGGGTGGTGACCGTGCCAGTCGTCTCGGCACTCGGGCTTGGAATCATCGCGATCGTGTTGATCGTTGAAGGGGTGATGCGGCGATGTTTGTTGTATCGCGTGCTCGGGATCGATCGCTGCCCGGTCGATTGAGATCAGTGCTGTCGGAGTCTTCCCGTACTCACTGATCGCTGACCGGATCGGCACGATGGACATCGCCGAAATCAATAGTCTGGGACTGCCCGTGATCGGGCTTGCACCGGCGACATCTTTGAGTCCGAGTCCAGTTGGGATGAGCTCCGTACAGCAGAACCTACTCTGGTTTCTTGCTGGGGCCTGCCACCATTCGCCCACATTCGGGTGCGTGGGAATTCTAACACCAATCTGGCGGTGTCCCGTCCGTTTTTCATTACTCGAGACGAGTGGTATGTATGGACAAGACGCTCATCAGGGAGTTGCTCGCAGACCACTCCCAAAATCCCCGGAACTACGGTACGCTCACGGACCCGGATATCGAGCACGAAACTAGCAACCCCCAGTGTGTCGGCCCGACACATCCCGAGGGTGACGAAATAGCGGTGACGGTGAAACTGTCCGACGAGAAACCACCGGTCGTCGAAACGGTCCAGTTCACTGGGCGAGGCTGTACACTCTCACAGGCAACGGCATCACTGCTCACCGAGCAAATGATCGGGACACCGGCCACCGACATCGTCGAATGGGACAGTGAGACGCTCGAGGACCTAGTCGGCATGGACCTGACGCCGTCACGGCTCAGGTGTGCCGAACTGGCACTCGTCGCTTTCCGGAACGCTGTCGAGGACCGCTAGCCGACTGGTACTGGCCGTTCGTCAACTCGAGAACGCTCGGCGTCCGGGTCGGCAGGCGCTGAATACTTTGCTCTCTAGACCCTCGAGGTCTAATCCAACTCTGTTCAGGAATACAAAACATTCAAAATTCCAACTTCCATAGCCAAGTTATGGTCCTCGATAGAGACGACACTCTTCAGACTAGTGATGTCGACCGCACCACCGGGCTCGCAGTGGTTTCTCGTCGACGTGCACTACAGGTTGGGCTCGTCACCGCCGTCTCGCTTGCGGGATGTCTTGATAATGAGTCCTCGAGCGACCCAACCGATGGGAGCAGCGACGAGTCCGATAGCAATGGCGATAGCGACGAACCGGAGGAGGAAGCGACTGACGACGATGCGGAGACGGAGGAGAGTTCCGACGTAGACAATGATCGACTGTCCGTGGTCTATGCGTTTCTTGAAGCGGCTGTCGAAGAAGACCTCGATCGGATGAGCGAACTGTCACACTCACACAATCCACTGGATCCTGCGGCATGGGCCGAGGATGGCTGGGAGTTTCGTGGCGGTGGCGACGAGGAGGATCTTGAAGGACTCGATGCAGAGGTGGTTGACGACGACGCGACGGTCGAAGATGTGTTTGAGCTAGAGGGCGCAGAGTTCTGGTTCGAAGAGGAAACACTCACTGAGACGCTTGACGGAGAGAATGTGGCAGCAGCCGAAGTTACTGTCGATGATCCAACTGAGGATGATACGATCTGGATGCTCGCCACTGAGGACGAAGAGTGGCGGTACCTGTTTGCTGCACCAGTCGACGACACTCCAGAAGATCCTGAAGAAGTGTTTGAGGAGCCAATAGAGGACGAAAACGACGACGTAGTCGTCGAAATTGATTGGGAATACGACAGTCCGACAAGCGATATTCAGCAGGCGGCGGTCGTGCTCACCGATGAGCGAGGCGTTGATGCGAACCGGATTGAGATCGAATCTACTATCGAGGGCGCTAGCACGGGAGCATTCGATCGTGATGATGACGAGTTTACCGCAAGGTGGGAAGATGTAACCCTCTACATTCCCTACGACACCGATGGCGATCAGATCGTCGTCACCGCGATCAGTGAGGAAGAAAACGAATCCGAAGTCGTCCACCGAGAGCATTACGAACCGTAACTCGATGTCGACGGTTCAGATGACAGTACAGTTCTGTCGAAGTCTTCTTCTTTAGATTCCTCCTCTCATGAAATTTCTGATCATTACACGTGCGGGTTGAACGCTGGGATTCCTACCAGTCAGCGTATCTCTTCAACAAGCCGTGATGAATACTGGACTGAAATTATTCGAGTACAAAATCTGAAACAGATCCAATATCGAGCAAGAGAGCAACTCCCAATGCTATTCCTCCAAGCGACGTAATAGTGAGAAAGCCGGGACTCCGACGGCTAAATGCTTCAGTCTCAAATGGATTGCCTCCTGAAAATGCATACGCGAGAGAGATAAGAACTCCCAATAAGCCGACAGTCAAAAAGAACAACCCAACGGTTATTCTTTGGCTCATAGATCAAAGTAATACGTTCTCTTAGGTATGCATTTTGATTGACCCCGTTGCAGACTAACGCGTGTAGTGTGTGAGCTGTACTGACCGGCAACTACATGTGCTTATTGAATAACTCGCAATTTTATTACCAAGATGGACATATCCGTATTCATGCCTGAAAGGATCGAGTTTGAGGAGTGGCAGGCGGGGGTTTTGATGACTATTGGTGCCGTCCTCGTGGGTGCGATTTTTGCAATAATTTTTGTTGGCATGTTTGGAACTTTTGGTGCCTATCTCGGCTTCGCAGGCGGCTTTGTAGCAACGTTTCTGTTTCTCTCTTTCGTGCTCTATGGCCGGTAATTAGAACACCTGTACTAATCGGCGTATTCCTTCCGCAACACGTTAAAACGAACCGTAGCGAACTGACCACTACATGTACGATCACATCGTACCGTCCAGTCAATTCTGACGCCCCGTTTCTTGACACATTTGGACGGTGGCCCTGCTCGGCAAGCATTTCATGCAGTACTAGCATTCCAACAGCAAGGACAACGACGCCACTTACAGGAGCGAACGTTGGTCAGATCAGTGTTTTAAACAGTTGCTTCGGTAATATTTTAGACTATTCGTTACAACAGATCCGCGTATGTCCCTACTGGTCACCGCAGTCACCTGGTTCCTTCTCGTTATTTTCGTTGCTATCAGTGCGACCTGTTCGCTCGGGGTTGGCTACCTGTACGGTCGGTTTTCTCAAAACTGGTCGGACGAAACTGTCGCCCGATGGACGAATATCCTCACGGGGGCGACAGGCTTTCTCGCTGGCGTCGTAACCTGGGTCGTTGGTAATGCCGGACTCCTCACACCGGGAGACGGATTTATAGATACACTCGTCACGATTCTTGCCAGCGCCGGCGCTGCGATCGTTGTTGCCGTAGCAACGATCACCGCGATTCTCCACGCCAACCCTGAATTGCCGGGTGTCGACCACGTACCGACGGTTCGTCGTCACTATCTGCGATATCTGGCCGTCCTCTTTGTATTCGTCTTCCTGCTCGCTTCCGGCATCCTCACAGCGCTTGAGGGCGGGCCAGTTGGACTTGTCATTCTGGTTCTTGGACTCTGGGGTATGGCCTGGGCTGGCGCGCCGCTGCTGTCCGGACTCTCTTCAAGGACGCGTCGACCGACCGACGACGAGCGAGCGCGTATCCATTCGCTTCTCGAGAGCGTTGATTTGCCGGTCCGGGGGTTCCGGATCGTTGAGGCAGATGACAAGTACCTCGCGGTCGAATTGTCCGGAGCTCCTGGTGGCCGGTTTCTGTTCGTCTCGAGCAGCGCACTCGAGACGTTCGATGACGAAACCCTGCAGGCACTGCTCGCTGCCCGTCGGGAACAAGCGGCCTATTACGAAGAAATTATCTCGATGGTGCCATATATCGTTCCTCTCATTTGGGTGGTGTTAGCGGTCAATTTCGAGGTAGTCTCGATACTTCCAGCGATAATGGTAGCAATCGTAATCGCCGCAATCGGCCTCGCTGGAGTCCGGAAATTTCGGTACTACACTGATTCCCGTGCCGGTGATACCGTTGGATCGGAAACGCTCGCTAACGCGTTCGAATGCGCTGCACTGGCAGCCGGTGTCGATCTCAAAGACGGATCACGTCGAAGCCTAATCTCGAGGACGCCGCCGCTGGCGGAACGAATCGAACGCCTCCGCGAGAATCGGTAACAGTAGTTGGTGAAGCACAAAACAGTCAGTGAGGAATTTGAGTAGCACAGTTGAAGCTAACAAAACTTATGGGGAGGTGAAAGGAACTTGACAGTGTGTCATCTAAAGAACGTTCATTGCTGATCCCGAGTCTGGTTTATCTTGGTGCCACTATACTAATCGGAATACCAGCAATAATCGCTTCACTATCGGTTTTGACCCATCTCTCCGGTGTAGTACTCAATACCGTAGGGGTTGAACAAATACCGCCAGTCGGCGGCATCTTGTTGCTTGCGGTATCAGTCCTAATTGGTCTTCAGTTAGCCGTCGAAGCCGCTGCTGTTCAATTAGGCGGGATTGAAGCATTAGGAAGAGGGTCTCCGCGTGCTACCCTCGCTCGATATGGGTTCCTAACCCTGTGCGTGTTCATCGCGCTGGCAGCCGTTACGTGGGCAGGTCTTTCCGCAGTAGTAGGCGGATATGGGTGGAGCATTATCGTACTTGGACTGCTGGTCGGGTGTGCTGGGTTCATTGTCCTCTATAGGAGTACACACGCCTTCCTCACAGGATTCCGTGGCAGCGAGGTATAAGCACGCGTAGTTACCGAATCGAGGTGTACATTTCTACATCCAACTCTGAATATCGGTACTGTCTTACACGAAATCGAGGAGAAAGCCCACGACTTCAGTCGTGGGATGAATCCGACCATATACGACACAAACTATCCTCGATAGCCGACCGAGGGTTGATGGTATCCTAATATATAATATAGATTGACTTCTATCTAATCGTATGCCACGCGGGTACAGTCGAGAGCGAACGTCGGTTCACAACCTCCACTACCACTTCGTGTGGTGTCCGAAGTACCGCAAGCCGGTGCTGACCGACAAGGTTGCCGACCGTCTCGAACAACTCATCGAGGAGAAAGCCGACGAACTCGACCTCGACATTCTCCGATTGGCAATCCAGTCCGACCACGTACACCTGTTCATCACTGGCAACCCCAAACTCGCCCCGAACAAAATCATGCAACAGGTCAAGGGCTACACCTCGCGGAACCTCCGCAACGAGTTCGACTTCGGCCTCCCCTCGCTGTGGACACGCTCGTACTTCGTCTCCTCAGCAGGCGAAGTGTCGAGTCAGACCATCGAGGAGTACATCGAAGCACAGACCGGACGATAACGATGCATCGAGAAGTCACCACCACAGTACGGGTCAAACTCCACTCGCTCACCGAGCGGAAAGCCCGACTCATCGAACGCGAGTACGGCGCGTTTCAAGATGCCGTTCACGGTGACGACAAAGCGAACCTTTACTCCGCCACTAAACAACAGGCGGGCAAAGTCCGCTCGAACAAGAACCCGCGAGAGGACATCGAACAGCCTGTCGTCCTCCGTAACGACTGCATCACCATCGAACACGACGAGGACACGGTTCTCTCGTCGTGGTGGTTCAAACTCCCCGTCTACAACCCCGAGAAGGAACGCGGGGATAGCATCTGGGTTCCCGTCCGCGTCCCCAAGAAGGACACGAACCTCCTTGAAGACGAGTACATCCGCGACTCGGAACTCGTCCTCCGAGACGGCGAGTGGTATGTCCATCTCGTCTGCAAACGGTCTGTGGCCGTCGCAGACGAATACGATGACATTCTCGCCGTCGATATGGGTGCAAAGTGGATAGCTGTCAGCACGTTCCTCTCTGACCGCGACACGCAGTTCCACGGATCGGAAGTCCGTCGCGTCCGTGAACACTACAAGCAACTCCGCAAGAGGATCGGGAAGGCGAAGGTGCGTTCGGGAGCGCAGGTCATCGAACGCCTCGGGGACAAGGAATCCAGAACGGTCGAACACGAACTGCACCAAGTGGCAAACGAACTCGTTGCTCGCGCCCGGGAGCGTAACGCCGTCATCGTGTTCGGTGATATGACGGGGTTGCGCTTCGACAACGACAAGGGTCGGTACGTGAACGACAAGACCCACAAGATGCCATACGCGAAGATGGCGAACATCCTCACGTACAAAGCCCATCTTGACGGGCGAGAGTGCCTCCCCGTGAACGAGTACGACACGTCTGTGACGTGTTGGCGGTGTGGGTCGCAGAACACATCGCGGGAAGTGCAGGGGCGGGTCGAGTGCCACGACTGTGGACTGGACGACAACGGTGACAAGAATGGCGCGACGAACATCGGCAAACGAGCCGTCGGTAAGAACATTCAGAGTCCGCTATCGACGGTGGGGGCTGTTGTGGCTCAGCCCGAAACGCAGGTCGTACTCAAAGGAACCAACGGTGAGATGGAACCTGCGAACTCCCCAGACGACGTGGGCCTAACCCTCAGTGAGGGAAGCCCACGACTTTAGTCGTGGGAGAAGTCACTAACTACTAGGTGATAGCAAAGTCGCGAAACAGATTTGCGCTGTGGCGAAAGCCCGGCAGCGAACGGCCATTGGCCGTGAGCAGCCCGGACCGTGGAGGTGGTGGGAGGTGGCGGTGGGTTGGAGCAGGAGTGGGAGCCACGCACCAGACCGGCGATCCACTCAGAAAATGGGACCGACGTGCCTACTCGGACATGTTGTCGGCCGGGAATTACGGAGAAGCAAGGAGAAAGACCCGTCGTTCACAGTAGTTGCCGAAGCAACTACTGTTCAGCGCGGGGAGGAGGTCACCACGAGCCGCGCAGCCCAAGACTATACTCGAGTGCGGTATCGACGTCACGCATTCGTTCTTCAGAAATGGATCCGACGACGGTGTTAATTCGATGTTCGATCGACACCGTTCGGATCTGGCTGCACATTGCGACGGAATCCTCTCGAAGGTGGCACTCATCGGCCTTCACGAGCACTTCGAACGGATACAACTCGTCATCAAACGACGTCGTGAACGGGACGACAACCGTCGTGGGTGCGTTTTCGTTCCCAACGTTATTTTGGACGACAAGACATGGTCGCGTCCCCCGTTGTTCTGAACCTTTTGTCGGGTCAAGCTCGACGATCACGATGTCACCCCGGCGTACCTCCATCTACTCCCACTCCGGGGCGTCGCCGAGATATTCGTCGGCCTCCTGAGATACGCCATTCATTTCATCGTAGAGTTCTCGAAGGCGATCGGCTCGCGCACGATAGCCGGCCGCGAGATCCTCTCGAGTGATCGGTTTCTCGATGATGATTTTTCCTGACTCTTTGCGGATTTCTACCTCGTCACCGCCGCCGATGTCAAACTCTTCGCGCAGTTCCTTGGGGAGGGTGACCTGTCCGCGGTCGCCGACTCGTCGTTTTTCAATCCCACTCATACATACTCATATCATATCCATACTCAAGAGACTATCGGTCGACAGGTGGACTAAATACAGATGCCGTACTACCAATCACTGCTAGTACAAAACTGAAACCCATGCAGTTCTGAATTGAAACTGTCCCCCACGTATGCGTGTCTCCTACCAACATGCGAACGTCCACAGCGGCAACGAGTCGACGCTTCTGCGCTTTACCACCGACGATGGCACGCGTGCGTGTGTTCTCGTCGATGCTGGCGATGATGTCGATGTCGAATCCATGCTCGGCGACGACGAGTATCTGAACGCCATTTTGCTTACTCACGGCCACATCGACCATTACCGAACGCTCGCGGGAAACGTTCACCACAGCGCCCCCATTTACACCTCACCCGCGACGGCAACGATTCTCGAGCAGGCGTTACCTGAAGCCCAGAAGGATAACGACCTTGGCGACATTTCAGTTGCGCTCGAGGCGCTTGAACCGATCGACGAGTGGACGTCGATCCTGTCCACACTCGAGGTTCGACCGATTTCGGCCGGGCACACGCCTGGTGCAGCCGGATTCATACTCAGATTTCGTGACGAGAACCCGAGTGACGGCCCCCTCAGTGGTGAGCAACACCTCCTCGTCACCGGTGATTTCACAATGCGACCGTGTGCCGGTTTTCCAGGGCTCGAGACCGCCTACCCGTTCGATATCGACTGTGTGTTGCTGAACGTCTCGAGCGATGATTCGTACACGACTGCACTCAACGAGTCACTCGAGACGGTACTCGAGCGTGCGTTTGCCGGCTCACGGGTCGTGATCGCAACGAGTTCGCTCACCGGCGTCCACTACGCGACAGTACTCGCCCAGGTTGCGACGGAACTCGAGCGCGAGTTACCGCTCACCATCGTCGGACAAGCTGCCAAAGTGTACAACGCACTCGAATATGATGTGCCATCGGTCACTTCCCACGAAGTGTTCGAGCGACCTGATGAGGTGCTCGAAGATGGAAGTGTGACGATCACAGGGCCAGAGTCGCCAACGACCGGAAGCTCTCGTCGACTCCTCGAGACTATCGACGACGATCCAGGGGCACTGTTCATCCAACTCGCGACAGACAATGGTGACGGCATCTCGAACACCCAGTGTACAACACAGTCGATCCGTCTGTCAAACCACCCAACACTCGGGACCATCGACGACGTTGTCCGCTCACTTGCTCCGATAGAGGTCGTGATCAAACACGCGAGAGGCGATACACTCAACCGGTTTCAACGCCGTTTCGATCGGTGTTTCACCTGGGGGACGAACGATCAAGACGTCCACCGACTCTACGAAGAGGGACGTTGGAACGCCCCTGGATGGATCGCGGAAGCGACTGCAAGACGGATTCGCAGACGTCACTGGGAGGCGGTACAGGAACAATCGCTCGAGCCTGATGCCACGCTGGATGTCAACGGGCGCGAACCGATCAATCTTGAGGCCGAAGGCGTCAACCTCGACGCTCTCGAGACGACGTTTGCACGGACTGCGGCAGATCCATATGCTTCGGCGAACCCCGATGCTGTGGCATCTGACACTGAGACGCTTCCTGCAGAAACGGAATCACTCGAAGAACAGTCGCTTGAGGCAGAACTCCTCGCTCGACTCGATGCAATTGACGCGAAACTCGAGCGTTCCGAGGAGACAGTCAGGGCTCGTGTGTTGAGTGGGACAGGAGGAGATCAATTTCTCCAACTACTAGATCCGGTAAAACTTGAACCTGGGGAGATTGTCGAAATAACGGTCAGAGAAGATTCACGTAACGCGTAGGTCGACACTCGGTCATGCGTTCGCTTCGTCTCGAGCCACGTCCGGAGCGTGCAGCGGGAGATCCACTTCGAGAGAGTCGTACCAGACAGTTGGGCGCTTGCGTCGCCCGTCCTGCTCGAAGTGGATTAGATGGAGTGATTCGAGTTCCTCGAGGTTCGTGTGGACCTGGCGGACGTCCCGGTCGACAAGTCGCGCTGCCTCGCGAATACTCTCTGGCTCATGTTGTACAATCGTTCGGAGTAGTTCCAGGTTCTTCGGACGGGTGACGCGATGAATATCGTCAGGATCGTCGAAGATCACCTCAAAATGAGGCTCAGGCGTCTCACCGCGATCAAGCGCGCGAAGGGCATCTCGTAGCCCATCTTCATCGCCGCTCTGGAATCGGATGTACATTGTTCGATCGCCGTCAGTTGGGTTACCAGTGTTCTCCATGATCACGTACCTCCTGTTTGAATCGGTCGTAGAGTGCTTCGAGACCGCTGAACTCGATGTCCTCGATTTTACCGTTTGACAGGTGTTTGTGGTGGGGTGCTGCCCCGGGATGATCCGGGAAGTTGTCGTATCGGATGATGGTTTTACCGTCGGTGGTGCCATACTGCATTGAGTATTTTATGCCGTCGGGATACCGGTCAGATGGCGGAACTGCCCACGCCTGCACTTCGGCATACGTCTCGCCGAAATCCTTCGTCACTTCGATGAGTAGGTTAGCACCCTCATCATCGTCTGCCATCAACTGTTGTCACAACCCACAACACAATAAGTGATGTGGTTGGGAACAACATAGAGTGATTGATTTTGTGGCGTCGTTCAAGTCAACGCAACATGCCTGACGCGGTCAGCTGCATCCATCTCCGCTGGCCACGAACGTGATTGATTACTCATTGGACTCTCTAAAGTCGCCTTGGACCAATATTTTGGTATGCCTCCGGATTATTTCGTATTATCCTGCTGAGGACGTTGTCTAATCGGTTTGAGCACGAAACGGTCACGTCGACACGTTGCATCGAGATCCGGATCTGATGTCTCTGGACGAGATCGTGACAATTTGTTCACGAGCTCCGTTCGAAGTTCATCTCGATCGGGTGTCTCGGTATGCCACCCAACTCGAGCATCGTAGTGATGCTTTGAGAAGGCCTCTCCTCGAGGGTTCTCTGCGGTATACTGTGTGCGTTTGGTTCCCCAGAGATGTGACGACCGATACTCGGCAGCGAGGTTTTCATGGGTGAGTTCGATGAGAACCCACTCCACGTACGAGATGATCGAGACTCTACTACGATCGTTTGGAACAGGAAGGTGTCGACGAGTCTCCCGTGACGTGGCCGTTATCTCTCGAGGCGTCTTGTAGCCGACTCCCAGTTTCGGTGTTGGTGGTTCAGAACTCATAGTCAGTGAGGGGAGTCTATGATTCCCCTCACCCCTTTGGGGATGAGAAACCGTTCTGGTGAGCAGAGAAATCACTCGAATAACTGTTCTCTGAAGGTGTCATAGAACTCTTCCCAGGATGTTAATTACAACCACGATGTGTGATCAAAGAAGATGAGGTTCGAAGGACTATCGGCGGCTCATCCAAGATGACCACTGAGTACTCTAGACGTACACTTTTGTAATTCGTGAAACAATCGCCGTGCATGGCCGAGCATCAGGGATGGATAGTCGCTGAGATCGACGACAACGGCGATCCAGATGCTGTGATGGGGAACATGATCGACGAACGCTATCCGGATCGGTTCACGAGCCAACAACAGGGATCGTCGGTCGTAATCTACGACGACAACGTAACGACGTCGGTCCCTGTTGATACGGTGTTAGAATCGATCTGTGGCCACCTCGACCGAGTCGTTATCGTCGAATCGATCGAAGGTGGGGATGGGCGGACGAAGAGCAGATACTACGAAGTTGAGGACGATCAGCTCGGAGAGCCAGTCGACGAACTGTCGACTATCAGTCGGTGGTTCGTCGAGTCACACTTCGACTACTACGCAATTCACTACGGTATCGATGGCGCAATCTGACTCGGACCCAATGATCGACGAGCTATGTAGCCGCCTCGCGGAGGCTGAACCAACAGCCGAACCCGCCGTGATGGCCCAGATATCGCGGTTGTATCTCGACGATCCGTCCGACTGGTCTCTGGATCCGACCACCCAGAGCGTCGAAATACTCCGGTCGTATCTCGATCACGACGACCCCGAACTTCGAAGCGGAGCCGCCTTCATGCTTAGTACGATTGCCGCGGGGACACTGGGTCCGGATCCAGAAGACGTCGTGGACGTATCGGCCTTGGGTTCCCAGTTGCTCGAACTAATCGACGACGACAGTCCTCGGGTGCGTCAGATAATCGTCTCGACCGGAGCCCTCGGTGGCATTGTCAGCGAGGCACTCGACGACGACTCGTTCACGCCATCCTCGACCGACAACGAACGTACCCCTCCGAAACCCGTCTCGTGGGTGGCAATGGCCCTGGTCGAACACCTGCACGATCCATCACCAATCGTCCGCAAACGAGTCGCCTTCCATCTCGAATCACACGCCGTCGACCTGCTCGAGGAGCATCCGGATGCCAGCGCTGCAATCGACACGGTCATCGACACCTTCGAAGACGATCTCGACGCACTTGCGCCGAATCGTGATGCGGCGACGCCTCGATACGCGGCGGTCCGTATCCTCTGTGACGTGGCCGCGGATTCTCCGGCCCTGCTGGTCGATCACGTCGACCGCCTTGATGGGTACCTCGACGCCGATGACGACGAGATTCGAATCGGGGTGGCGAGAATGCTCGGATGGCTGATACACGCTGATCACCTCGATCGAACGGACGTCGCCGAGCGCGTGGTCGATCGGCTCGCTTCCCAGGGCCGTTCCTTACGCGACGACGCAGAGCTACTCGTGTCGGCTGCACTGGCCGCCGGCGAAGGGTCTGGTAAGCCTGAAGCGGCTCTCACAACACTACTCCAGGTCCAAAGTCCCGATCACCGAAGCACGGGCGCAGACACGCTGGCTCGGTACGTTCGCCAGAGCGATCAATCCTTTGAGCCACACTTCGAAGCGATAGCCGAATACTCCGAAACACAGCCGTTTACCGAGCGCAGCGAGGATCCGCTCGTCACGCTGGCTGCGAACTATCCGGAGTTCGTGGCGGACTGTCTGATCGACTGGCACGAATCGGTCGTCGACGGTTCCGCCTACAGAACGATCGACGACGACTTGCTGGTCGGGATTTGTGACCAGAACCCGACGGCGATTGAGGAGTTCCTCCCCTACGCCGTCGAGACGGCTAGCCCGGAGTTCGATTACGAGCGGTCGGACCGTCACCACGTCAGTCCGTCGGTGAAGACGCTGAATGCCCTGGCAAAGCGCCGACCAGAGGTGATTGCGGATGCCGTGTCGGACCTGTTGGCAGCACGCGGACGATCGCCCCCTCTGGACAACCAGGTTTCTGGCTTGGTGGAAGCGGTGGCCGACGTCGGACCCTCCGTCACCGACGAAACCGTAGCCGCACTCGAGGAGACGCTCCGGTCGATCGAGGGGAACCTGGGCGCTGCTCGAGCACTGGCCGCGCTCTACGAGGCAGGACACGACGCCGTGACCGACGACTACGAAATTTTCGTCGATCCGTACCTCGAGGGAGCCCTCGATGGCTCGTCGAGAGGCGGAAAGTATGCCCTGCCACCCGTCGCGGCGGCGGATCCGAAATTCGTTTCGGAAGTGCTGTACGATATCTTCGGTCACTGGGCGGAAACTGACGAGGATCGAGGCCCAACGAGAACCCTCGCGACCGTCGCCGATGCCGAACTGGCCGCTGCCAGGCCGGTTCTCGATGACTTGGTTGCAGTGACGCTGTCCGACGAGTCGGCGGACGAGCGGATCGAGAACCTATCCGATGACCAGCTCTTCGACCTCGTCAAGTTCTACATTTCGAAAGAGCCACCGAACGGTCCGGAGTTCTTCGAACGGTTTCTCGAGGCGCTCGTCCCGATCGTCGAGCATGGATCGACGGTCGGCGAAACTACCGACGAGGTACCGGGGGGTGCCGAGATCCCTGGTCGCTTCGATCCCGAGGACATCGTCGACCTGATCGACGCCGAAACGAGCTTGACACCGGAGACGATCGAACCGAAGCTCGCAACGTTCGTCGACACGGTCATCAAGCCATTACTCTCGCCGCGACCGTCGGCGATGGATCTCCACCTCGATATCGCGAGAACGATCGGATCCGGTCATCCCGTGGTATTCGAACCCCACGTTCAGAGGCTGCTCGACGCTGCCGAGGCTGCGGACGATCGCCAACAAGCCGATCTCGTTGGATACACGCTCTGTGAGTTGGGTGAGGAGACACCCGATACTATCGAGGAGAATCTCGGTCGGCTGTCAGACCTCGCCGCCGACGGCGACGTCGCCTCCAGTTCGATCGCAGCTGGCACACTCGGTAAATTGCTCGAGGAACGTCCTGAACGCGCTGACACCGTGGCCGGATCGCTCGGCGCCGCCCTCCCGAACGTCTATCTCTGGGCGCGTCGACAGGCTGCGATAGCCCTCGAGACGGCGGCTGAGGAGGATCCACAGGCGGTTCGTGACGTGGTTCCCGATCTTGTGGCGCTTCTGGTTGCGTTCGACGGTATGCCAGATGGCTCTCACTTTGTGACTAGACATGAGACCAGGGACTACGTCAGATACACGTTCATGGCGTTGGAGGCAGTCGCTGAGTCAGAGCCCGAACCGGTACTGGCAGCGTTCGAATCACACGGTGGTATTGAGTCAGTAGAGATACCGGGCTGGTCAAATCGGCTCTCAGACCTCAAAGCGACGCTTGAAGCTTGAGTGGCCGAGGAATACTCCCGGCAGGGCGTCTGTATAAATGTTAACGAGGACGACTTCTGCAAAACACTACGTTCACTACGGAGGTCAGCTTCGCCGCCACAATCGCTGCATCCGTGTTCGGAGTGATGATGTCTCCTCATCTTTCTCGGAGGATGGCTCAGTGGTATCCTCGAGGTCGTCCTCCTGCTGTTCAACGATCGATCGCAACTGCTGGCGCTCTGTTGTGAGTTGTTCGATCTGGTCACGTTGGTCAGCAATAGTCTGCTCCAACTCGTCGATACGGGTCTCGAGAAGGTCGTTCTTTTCCTCGAGATACACTCGATCAACCCCTTCAGAACCCTGTTCTACAATACCGGACTCGAGAGTGGAAGCGGTGCCTGTATCAGTATCAGCAGCATCTACTGACGTCTCCACAGTAGATGTTGTCGGCTCGTAGAAGTCATCTGTCGTAGCAATCGCGCGCTCGAGGGTCTTCTCTCCGTATGTCGATCCATCGGCGTGGTGGACGTCGTCCCATTTTCCACGGATGAGCCCTGACTGTCGAAACAGCCGATCCATCTGCAGTTGGTTTCCACCGGTCCAGAACGCCAGCAGACAGCACAGTGCCATATCAGCTTCTGATTGACTGTCGTATCCACTGGTGTTGCCTCGCCACAATCGATCGAACTTCTCTCCGTTGCCCGCCGAGCGAGCTTTCTCGAGCAGTTCCTCGTCCTCGAGGCCGAGGGTCTGGTTCTGACCCGAGTCATCACGTCGACCGCCAGTAGTAGCGTCGATACCGTCGTCGGTATCGTCTTCAGCGACGAACTCCTCATGAACTGCCTCAAGGGCGTCCTGACGTTCGTTGATCGACGTCGGCGTTCCGTCGACGTGGTCTGCAGTCACAGTGAAAAAGCGAGACTGATCGTACATCTCGACACCGCCACGCCGGTTTCGCCCGCCGGGGAAGTCGCCATGAATGATGACGTGATAGCCCGTACCAGATGGAGAGACTTCCGTATAGGACTCGAGTTGCTGGACGATCCTCTTTGCTTCCGGATCTGGTCTCCCAGTCTCTGGATCTCGGCACTTATCCAGGTCGATGCCGACGAGTGGATCCGTCCGCGTGAACACGAACCCGATTCCATCTGCTCTACCAGTAGATGCATACTCGAGAGCCGTCTCGAGATCACTCCACGTACGATCGTCCGTCGACGATGCGAAGTCGCCGGTCTTCGGGTTGACTGGGACCTTCGTCGTGTCGCCATTTCGGGTCTCTTCTCGCCAGCAGATCCACTGTGCTCGCTCAGTGAGCGCTTCAGGTATCGCTTCGACATCGGTTTCACTCTCTAACTTATTACTCATCTTTGAACACCATTGGTGATGGCTCTCCGATTCTGGAGGAGTCTAATAAACTCGAGATACCGACACAACTGCCCAGACAGATGCCCTGACCGACGGGGTAACCCCCCTCTATACTAGTCGGTTTTTGCCCCGACATTGCCCTGACATCCGGTGCCGTCTTGCGATTTTTGCCCTGACAAGGCTGTCGGGGTATATTTATCTCAAATAGTATACACTGACACGCTCACAAATGTCTACGGTCGACGCCGTACTTGGGTTTGCTGGCTATCGCTCGCCCATATTCGACCGCCTGCCGTGCTGTGAGGACGTTCACCAGGTCGATTCGATCCCGTTGCGTGGTTACGAAGATATTTATAATCGGTTCGTATTATTGCAACACTGTGTACACAAAGGCGGAACTTCGCGTGCTTGCAGCACTCGATAGCGACTTATCCGTCTCCGAGCTCGCTGACGACCTCGGTTGGAGCGTGAATTACGTCTCTGAACTCGTTGAACGAGTTGAAGCGAAAGGGCTCGTCCACACTCGTCGGTCTGGGAAGAAGAAGCAAGTCCAGCGGTCGGATGCGAAGGCCATCGAACTGTTCGATACGTTCGTCCAGCAGTATTCACACCTCCCGTTTCCTGAGCTACTCGACGGAGCGACGCTTCGTGTGCTCTACTACCTCGACTCACCCGCATCTGCGCCCGACCTCGCTGATCTGGTCGGCGTCCATCGAAGTACGGTTCATCGGGCACTGTCACCACTACAGGATCGGGGAATCGTTTACACGTCCGATGGAAAGTACACAGTTAACGACGAGTTCGAGGGGTTAGTCACGCTGGCGCGGGAATTTGGTCACCTTCGGAACCGCGTTCGAATCGAAGAACACGTCGATACATACGCGATCCTCTGGGAGTCACTTGAGGAGTTCCTCGTCCAGACCAACGACGTGATTGAATCGGACGTATTCGTTCCTACGGGTCCGGAACAATTCCAGACGTTTGGTCTTCCCCTGCTGGCGCGGCAACGACGATATTACCTGTATTCGGAGTCAAAAGACGACATTTCACCAGCAGAGCTGTGTTGTCATATGCTCGTCATCGATGACGGAACACGGACGAAATCGTACTGCCTATTGTTACTCAAAAGCGAGGACGTGGATCGGGACGAGATACTGGCACTCGCCGACACCTATGGCGTCAAAACGGCCGTCTCAGATTTGCTTGCATATCTCGACAGCGAAGGGGCAGAACGAGCTGACCGGCTGCCAACGTGGGATGAGTTCCGTGACCTTGCAGACGAATACGAGGTGACTGTATGAGAGCACGATTCGACGGCGAATACATTGAGGCGGAGTTGGAACGTGTCGGAGCACAGATCGAAATCTCGCTAACAGTGTACCTGATCGGCGGTGGGGCGATGGCATTTCGAGACCTGAAGAACACAACGAAAGACATCGATCTCGTCGTCACTGGTGGTGACGATCTTCAGCATCTGCAGACAGTTCTTGTAGCGAATGGCTACGAGATCGTTAAAGATCCCGGGGAAGAGTACGACGAACTCGGAGCCCAGCGAATTCTCGAAAACGACGACGGCTGCCGTATTGATGTGTTCAACCAGCAGGTAGTCGACAAGCTCGTCCTTTCGGATAGGATGCGCCATCGTAGTGAACGCTATCTTGATGTCGGTGGGTTGTCCGTTGAGCTCGTCAGTGCTGAGGATATCTTCCTGTTCAAAGCGGTCGCCGGTCGGACTGACGACATCGAAGACATGTTTGGGCTGGTTCAGACAGCACTCGATTTCGATGTCATTGAGAGCGAACTGGAGCAACAGATCGACCTCCTCGGACAGGAACTGTTCGTCTCGTACGTCAACGAGGCGCTTTTCGAACTCGAAGAGCAGCACAATATCACGACTCCATTGGCTGAGACCGTCTCCGAGATCACCGAACGCGTGTACTGGGAACTCGAAGTGTTGCAGACAATCGACGATTCGGTCAACAGGTCGGAGTTTGAGGCCACACTCGACCTTTCGGCTGCGGAAATCGAGGAAGCTCTCTGCAGCCTCGAAGAGAAAGATGTGATAACGGTCGAAGACCAGCGGATTACGAAAGAAGCGACGACGCTGTGATCTTCCACCCATCAGCTCACAGTTCATGACCTCTTTGAGTGTGTTCGCTGAAAACCCACGGCTGGTGTTTGACGTTCTGCTGGAGGAATTCTGAAGTACTGGACACCCGTTGGATCAGCATGGTCACGGTCGAATACAGATCTGAACTCGACCCATTGTTGGACGTATCACTTCCTTCAGACTGGATTGTTGCTATCGTTCCGGAACCAGGCCAGTTACTGGCGGAATCGAAGCTTCCAGAGGATCAGTTGCTTGGTCAACTGTTTTCAGGTGAAGACGACGAGGGTTGTGTTGCAACACGGCTGGTATACCTGTATTGTCGTGGAATCAACCGAGACAGCTCGCCAGGCGGAAATCAGATTTCGATTACGTACGATCTGGACGTGAATCAATACGAACTTTCGTCAATATCGGACGAGACGACTGTCCAGACAGCTGGCGAAGCGGTGGACTGGGTGAACGAGCAGTTCCTCACAGTTGAGGCCTGCGTTGATACGCACTTGGTGCTGACCGAACTGGCTGAAGATATCCACGGTCTCGGATCACGTGGAGTACACGGTCTCGTCGAAACCTTCGAGACACTTGATACACTTAAAAAAGCAAGTATTAGTACGCTAAGTGAAGTTCCGTACGTTGACAAGGAGATTGCGACGACGCTCCAAACCGCTCTCGAAGATGTTGAAGTCGTGAATGATGCTGACTCGACACCACTTGAACAGGAGTTGCGGACCACCGACGGACCACTGATCTTCGACCTACAGCAAGGCCCTATCCCCGGAAAATTAGTTCCGAGTGATGGGTCCGAACCGACGTATAGTTCCGACGGGATTGGTAGCACTACTGGTAGAGATTTGACCGATCGGTTTGTGATCGAAGTTAGCCGTGTTGGAACTGTCGATCATATTGTCGACTTGGATGCGGAATCCTCAGCCAGTTCACCGTACTCGCCACACGATCTTCCTGGGGTGAAACTGTGTAACCGGAGTACACGCTCTCCCGCCAGTGAGTATCTTTCGCTTGAAGATTATACTGACTGGCAGGGTATCAATAAGGTGGAATTCGATAGTGAGGCACCCGATGAGATCTGTTCGTACTGTTGGAGGGCTGTCCGTGAGACACTAGAGAAGGAGAAGCACACAAGCGAGAGTATCAGTCGTCGTATTGGAAAAGTGGGATACCGTCTTCGGTGGAAGCAAAAGGGGCGTGCACGCAAAGAGTGGTACGATATCATAGTCCAGCCAACAACAACCATGGCAGAACTTGATAGACTCGTCTGTCGATTCACCACACTTGATGATTTACACCTCCGAATGTATGGCCTCGAAGAGGAGTATCTAGATTCGTCTCTCAACATCATTCCAGACGATCAAGTGGCCGCTCTTGGTGACCCATCCTATCGAAAAGCAGGCAATGTGACTGTGGGTGACGTTGCTGAACAAGCCATGCTCTGGGAAGGAGATCGTCTCAGTCTGGTCTATGACTTTGGCACTCCATCTCAGTATTATTGCATCGTGAAAGAGGTATGCGATCTCGAAGAGATAGACACGCTCTTTACCGAAACGGAGCTAATCGCCAGAACCGAAACAGCGGCAATCGTCGACGAAAAGCGACCATAGCTCCCGAACGTTGTCAGCGGTTGAGCCAGTAGTGCCAGTCGGAAACTGCCTGTTCAGTATCATCGCTGGCTTCGACAGGCTCGAGTTGTTTCAGTGGCACGCCGAGTTTTCTGTCGTTCCACTCGATGGTCACGAACTGCTGACGGAGCGACGGCTCTACCGAGGGCATCCCGAGCACGCGCACTGTTTCGCCTTTCTTTAGTGGCGATACCTCAAGCTCCTCGATACACTGCACCTCAAAGGGAAAGTCCATGGTCTCTTCGAGATAGGTTATCCAGCCCACAGCCTGCTCGTCTTGAGTATAGGCATCGACGATTATCTCCATCTCAATGCGCTCCTCACGCTCTTCATCTCTATCTGTCATGGGTCGCAGTAGGCTGGCTTGAAGGTAAGGTGTTCTGGCAGTCTCTTCAGCAGTTTCGAGGCGGAGCCCCCGGCCTCAAGGAGCGAGGGCTTCCTGTCCCGTTCGCTGTGTCTTTTCCACGTGGCACCCGGAGACGGAAGTGATCACCGTCCAGTGTGCGCTTGACGTGCTTTGGCTTCACCTGGGGAATCTCGAAGGCCCGGAGCCCGACGTAGCCACCGAGCAGGATGATGAGATCGTCGCGGAATGTAGCCGCAGCGCGCCGGAGTTCCTCGAGTTCCTCGTCGGTCATCCACACATGGTATTGACCGTTGACCGACGTCGATTCGATTCTCATTGTAGGTTTTTCTATACAGACCTACGCTAAATATATGGCAGATGATGGGAATATGCCCGTTTCACCGGCCCGATCGGTGCGATTCGAACGCACCACTTCCGATTTGTTGGACAAATCGGCACTCAGAATAACACTCACAATTGGAGCGTGTCATAGAACTGTTCGCAATGATCAGTAGAGATGCGAATGTAACGATGCGTTCAGTGCGTGAGTAAATATATGTGCGCACAGTCTGTAACTCTTCTCATGAATCAGATCTCCACTGAGAAGAACCCGTACCTTGGTGGTGACGAGCGGGCACGGATTCTTCGGTCGTTTCTGTTTTCGCTCGCTCTAACTCCGTTATTGCTGTTGATTGAGCCTGCCCGTCGGATTGTTTCGCTTGAGGTAACGCTAGCGGCTATTGCACTAGGTATATTTCTCGGGATTGGGGCGGCCATTGGACTGACCGACGTTAACCTTCAGGTTGCCAATAACGTGACGGCATCAATTGTAGTCCTCGTTTCTATCTGTGTGGCCACAATCGCTGTGTGGTTAATTGTTCCCCACCAACATATCGGGGCAGTACTTCAGTTTTCAGTTGCGTTCATCTGGGCGATGCCCATTACTGAACTGCTGTATCATCGCCTCCGGACATCCGAACCCAGCTAAGGTCATGATCTTCTTCTGATACATCCACAGCCTGTACTAACTATTTTGAAACTCGTGTGAAGTCCTCTGTGACTCTTCTAAATAACATGGATCAAGGGCCCTCCCAGCGGGTGACCTCGCCGGTTGCCTCGCCGACAGTTGCGAATACAACCACGTCGTCTCCGTCCGGATCAACGGGCACCTGCAGCGTTGTTCCAGCTGCAACTGGCTCGTTCGCGTCAAGCGATCCCGCGCTATCGGAAAAACTACCAGGTGCTTCCCGGGGTTGTGCGACGAGGACGTCAGCGTCAGTGTCGGCGACCACTTCGATGTGGAGACTGCCGAGATCGCCTACTTCGGGCGGTTCGTACGCGAAGGAAAACGAATCCTCGGGAACGGCTTGCGCAACCTCTTCGGAAGTGAGGTCACCGGTAGGTACCTGTTTGCTGGTGAGTTCGCCGATCGCATCCGTTTCGTCAACCGCAAAGACCGTTACGCCGTCGCCATCGGGATCGATTTGGACCGGCACACCAGTGCCAGGGTTGACAGTGCCCTCTTGTGGGCCGACCTCATTGTATCCGCCGGAATCGGCCTCAACTCGAATCGCCGCTGCAGCTGTCTCTTCGACTATCTCAACCCAGAACTCGCCGAAGGGCTCATCGTCAAGTGGCGGCTCGTACCGGAATTCCAGCGCGTCCTCGGGGACGAGTGCTTCAGCCTCTTCTCTGGAGAGGTCCTGTCTCTCATTATCGGTCCCGACACTGATGTCGGCAGCGTCATAGGTCGCACTCGAAGTGAGGCGGTCGTCTTCGATATCGACAGAGACATCAGAGCCCATCATGCCGAACTCGTTCTCGACTGTCTCACGAGTCACCTCGGCGAGATCGTCGGCAGTCAGCGCGAACCGGGCATCGAGCTGGTCTGTCTCGGGGTCGAACGTCGCGGCTGCCATCACGTCTTCGCTCTCCGCGGGGTGGAACGGTGGTTCATCACCGACGGAGTCCGCGAGATCAAACTCCGTTTCGGGTACCGGCCCGATGTGACCGAACACAACATCGCCATCGCCAGTCTGCTCGACGAGCCACGCGACGGTGTCGTCTGCTTCGGCTGCCGACTGGCGATCGCCAGCCCCGGTAGCGGCGACCTGCTCCAGTCGATCGGCGTCCGAACCAACTACCATGGTATCCTCGTCGAGTGCGACCACGGGTGCGTCCTCCAATCCGTCGGGCACCTCGACAGGCTCGTAGCGGTCGTAGCCATGGAGTGCACTGGTCTGTTCGTAGGTGGCGGCGAACGGCTCCGCTTCACGAGTCAGGCGGTCGTGGAGTTCGTCGGTGTCGAACGTTCCCTCAACGACAATGGTGCCATTGACCACGAGCAGGCTGCTTGCTTCCGACTCGAACTCCTCATCGGGATCGAGCACTGGTAGTAGGTCGGCAGCCGCGAGGCCCAGCGAGAAAAGACCGACAGTTGAACTGCCAACCTCAAGCGGGAACGTTACCAGTGGGTCGTCAACATCCTCAGCCGGATCGAGCGAGATCTCATCCTGTTCGCCGGCTTCGGGGACGTCGAAGTTGACGTAAGCTACGTACAACCAGTCGTTCTCAGCGGGGAGCCAGTTCGCGTAGCCCGGTTCATCTGCCGGACCATCTTCAGTGTCGTCGTTTTCTTCTGCACCGTTCTCATCGGTGCCGTTCAGATCATCGTTATCGTCGCCGCTGAGACAGCCAGCCAGCATTGCTGTCGCAGTCCCAATCCCGAGGAGGAACCGTCGTCGATTGCTCGGCTGTGCGCTGTTCCTATTGTCAGTGGGGACCAGTTGAGGACGCATATGAGACGGTCGTCCTGGTTGTAACAAAAACCCCTGCAAGTTGTTTCTCGATCAGAAACGCCCTGCCCTCTAGTGTAGCTTCAACCCTTGACCTGCTAGGTTAAGCATTCTGAGAGCCTATCTCTAGGAATGGGTACGAAGAAGCACGTTGTCGAACTCTCTGGCGAAGACCGCAGAACACTCGAATGGTTCATCTCGACCGGTGAACGGAAGGGCGAGGACAATACGCGGGCACGGATTCTCCTGAAGGCGGATGACGGGCTCACCGATTCAAAAATCGGTGAGCACGTCGGCTGTCACTGGAAAACAGCGTACAATACGCGGAAAGCCTACAGTGAGCGAGGGCTCGCGGCGATTCATCGCCGCAAGCCCGACCGGGAGTATGAACGCAAACTCGACGGAGAAGCCGAAGCTCACCTTATCCGGCTTGCCTGTAGCGAACCACCGGACGGACACTCTCGCTGGACGCTTCATCTCCTTGCAGACGAACTCGTGACCCTCGACGAGATCGACTTCGAGTCGATCTCTCACGAAACCGTGAGACAGCGTCTAAAAAAACACCCTGAAACCGCATCTCTCGGATTATTGGGCAATTCCGCCTGACCAGAACGCCGAATTCATCTACTACATGGAGGACGTTCTTGAGCTCTACCAAGAACCGTACGACGAGAGCCGTCCAGTCATCTGTTTCGACGAGTCCAGTAAAACTCTCCGTGGACACAAACGCGACCCGCTCCCGGCGAAACCGGGAGCGGTCGCACGTATTGACACTCACTATGAACGCAATGGCGAGAAGAAACTCCACCTTGCGACGGAACCGTTGACTGGCTGGGTCAACGTCGAGGTCACAGACAGGAGACGCACCAAAGAGTGGATCGACCAAATGATCGAACTCGCGGATGACCACTACCCGGATGCCGAGTGCATCCGGGTGGTGGTCGATCACCTCAATACGCACAATCCTGCCGGATTCTATCAGTTTCTCCCACCGGAAAAAGCGCAAGCGTACCTTGATCGGTTCGAGTTCCACTACGTCCCCAAGCACGGTAGCTGGTTGAACATGGCCGAGATTGAGCTTGGCGTCCTCAAACGACAGTGTCTTGATCGCCGCATCTACCACGCAGCGACCCTCCGGTCGGAGGTCGCTGCGTGGCAGGCCAAGCGAAACGCGGCTGATCGCCTCATCGACTGGCAGTTCACAACTGATGATGCACGGATCAAACTACGCCGACTCTATCCAGTTGCACTGGAAGAGAGCTAGCAAGAACACAGTTGAAGCTACACTAGGGGCTTAAACAGGATTCTCATAAAGTCAGAGCCGACGCAGTCAACCATCGAGCACTCACGCTCGCGATTGTCGCAGAGGAGGCAGAGATCACGACCGGGTGCCATCCACACGGATTCGCCGCAGCCTGTCTGTACAGAGCAGGCCAAGAGCTGGGGCACTGTCTCACACGACAAGAACTCGCTAACGTGGCCGGCACGTCGCCGACAACAATCCGAGCCCACCGCGATCGCCTGCTCGAACTCCTCGACGATCGGAGGGATAGAACAAGAGACTAGTGAGAGATGTCGCAGCCCCAGACGGAAAGATGTCACAACTTGAGGTACGTTACCTATGGATTTTTGCTGCAAACAACTTCCGCTGGGCGGCCCGTAGGTGCTGAGTGAAGGTCGCCCGCGAAATGTCGAGGGCGTCGGCGAGTTCGCCCGTGTTGTTGTGTCGCGGCCGCTCGAAGTAGCCCGCCTCGACGGCGAGTTCGAGCACCTGTCGCTGCCGGTCGGTCAGGTCGTCGATCGGCTCCATCCTCGACGTAGTGGATTCATCGGCGGTCCAGAGCGTTTTCACCGACCCCTCACCATAGAGTTCCGAGAGGACATCGACACACGCGTTGACGGTGCTCTCCCCACTGAGAACGGCCGAAATCCGTGCGTGTCTGTCGTCGACAACGGTTTGTGATAGCGAGACCCCGGCGTCGACGAGCCGTGTTTCGGGAGCCGGCGATTCGACGACGAGTCCACACTGGATGGCGTCGTCGGTTCGGTAGTAGTCGACCGAGACGATCGTCTCGGTCGTGTCGACTCCCTCCGAGAGGGTAGCTTCCGTGACCCCTTCGACGGTCGTCACGTAGAGCACTTCGTGGTCGTTTCGGGGGATGACCGTTGCTGCGCGGAGCGTCGACTCGTCGGGTAGTACTGCCGCAAGCTCGAGGAGTGGGTGGCACCCGCCGCTGAGTGCAAATTCGACGGTTCCGGTGGCAGACGAGAGGAGGGTTCGCTTCCACGCGGTCGTCTGGAAGGCATAGCCGACCGTCTCGGCGTACTCGGTGAGCAACGCCCGTTCACGGTTGTCGATCTGTGGTGTCCGGCTATAGACCGTCAACACACCGAAATAGACCCCATTGTGACTGATCGGGATCGCGACCACTACGCTAAAGCCGTGGTCGACGGCAACCTGTTCCCAGTCGGCTGACTCGGTTTCTGTCCCCTCGAGGGTTGCCAGCGAGTGGACGACCGGTCCGGTTTCGTCGAGTGAGCGGAACGTGGGTTCGGCGCACTCGACTGGCCGCGTCCCGGGCGTGATTGCGGCTTCAAGATAGTCGGTGTCACCAGCCGTCGCAAGTGGGACGACCCCGCGATCATCGTCGAGAACAGCAATCCACGCACAGGCGTAGCCGCTGTCGACCAGCTGCTCGCAGATGTTCCCGCCGAGTTCAGAACGGGTGGCCGAGACGGTTACAGTTTCGAGGAGGGCCTCCTTTTGCCGTTGTTCGCGGGCCAACGCTCGGCGGCTCCGGTCAGCCTCGACAGCCGTTTCGATCCGCCGGACCAACCCGGTGGGTTGCTGGCCGAGATCCAGCTTCCGGACGTAGTCGGTAACCCGCTCGCCGATCGCATCGCTGGCGACCGTCTCATCACCCTCTCCGGTTACCAGAATAAACGGCAGCTCCGGTTCGGTGGCACGAACCTCAGCCAGCAGTTCGACACCGGTGCCGTCGCCGAGTTGGTAGTCACAGACGATACAATCAGGCTCGGTGGCCGCGAGCGCGGATCGAGCCGCCTTGAAACTGGTCGCCGTCGACACACTGAGGCGTTCGTGGGAGCGCTCGAGCAGTCGACGCTGTGTCCGGGACCACGTCTCGTCGTCGTCGATCAAGAGCACCGAAATCGGCCGGGTCGATGCGGGTGCCGAAACCGACTCTGCCACGTTGTTTACGGTCACACTACACATCCCCGTCGACTGCGGGCGGAGCTGAACACACCACTTCCAACCTGATCCATTATATCTGATAGTATCGCGGGGGACTACTAAAGTGTATACCACCGTATAGTGGTGTGTTACAGAGAACGACCGTTCACGGGGCGTGTGGAAGCGTCTTGACCTCGAATCGCGCACCGCCCTTAGAGCCATCGGTGACCGATAGTGACCAGCCATGAGCTTCGACAATTGTCCGGACGATCGCCAGCCCATAGCCGGACCCACTCCCGGTCGACACCCCAAAGGCAAGGAGATCCTCACGCCGACCCGCGGGAATCCCTTGCCCGTCGTCTTCGATATAAAATCCCGAAGCGGTTGACAGTCGCCCGATTCGGACAGTTGTCGCTCCCCTCTGCCCGTCGACCGCATGCTCCGCGACGTTCGCAAACAGGTTCTCGAATGCCTGCTTGAGCCGACTCGCGTCTGCACGTAGCGTGTCGCTCGAGTCGACCGACAGGTAAAGATCGCTGGTGTCGACCACCTCCCACGCCTCCCGAGCGACTGTTTCGAGATCGCAGTCGGTCGGCGTCTCCACGTCGGTGCTCTCGCGGGCGAGCGCAGGAAGGCCCTCCGCAAAGGCCCGGAGGCGACGGTGGACGGCTTCGAGATCCGACAGCGACTGGTCGACCTCGGCCGACGGTGACTCGAGGTCCGCCCGAACGAGATGGAGGAGGCCCTCGCCGGTCGCCAACGGTGTCGCCAGATCGTGTGAGACGACGCCTGCGAGCCGTTCGAGCTGTTCGTTTTTGGCTTCGAGGCTCTCCTGTTGCCGCTTTTGGAGTGTGATGTCGGTCAGCGAGAGGATACAGCCACGCGGGTCGCCTTGGGTGGCCGTCTCGGTGCCTCGGAGGCGGGCGATATACTGCCGTGGCGTGCCGTTAACCTCAATCACACACTCCATCGCCTTCTCGAGTTCCGGATGAAGATCCCCAGCTTCGAGCAGCGGTGCCGGGAGAATTGTCGTGAGATCGCGCCCCTCGATCTGGTCGCTGTCGGCGTCGACTAACCGTCGTGCGGCACGGTTGGCATCCAGCACTCGGTACGACGCGGTGAGGACGAACACGGGATCGTCGAGGGTGTGAAACACCCGTTCGTGAGCAATCGGGACGAATCCGGTGAGTTCGGCGCGCTGGACGATCACCGCCAGCGGAATGCCGATGATGACGAAGACGACGGGCGTGAGATCCGCTGTCGGAATCGGCTGGAAGCCGAGATGAAACAGGCCGTTGGCGAGCCACGGCGCGCTCAGACAGGCAAACAGGACCAGCGACTGGCGTCTGTACAGCCGGTTGTTCGTGACCGTCTCGCCAATGATGAGGCCCGTTCCGATCAGGAGCAAGCCGTAGGAGTAGACGACATTGATCCGGTGGCCGATCGCGGGCGGCGTCTCGAGCAATTGGACCCCGTCGACCGTCCGGACGAACGTCTCCGCGTAGAAGTACGAGTGATACGGGGCGGTCCAGACGAGCGCGAGAACGCCGGCGGGAACGACCGACAGGAGCACGACCCGTCGCCGTGAGAGCCACGCGTCGCGATCGGTGTACTGCAGGGCGAAGACGACCCAGACGATTGGGGCGGTGACGACGGAGAGATACGACAGTTGGATGAAAAGCAGTAACCACGCTTCGGTCGAGGCCACGAGATAGCCGACGTAGGTTGTTGCCCAGAGGCCGATAACGAGGAGAAACAGGCCGAACGTGAAGGCGGGCTGTCGACGGTCGTATTTGGCCAACAGCGAGACGGCGAGCAGACCACCGACGAGTGCCGACCCCGAATAGGCGATCAGCCCGGAAACGTACATGACTCTGTGAGTGTCTCGAGCGTCGGGCAGTACCACTCTATCGATTCCGGTCACCGTAGAGACACGTCTCAGAGATGGGTGACAGGAGACCACGCAGTGAGCGAGCCGCCGCCATACCACCATCCGCTGGTATCTAACTTATGCCGGTTGTATCAGTATCGATGAACAAGTGATGCGATCTTATTCAGCGGTGGAATGCGTCGGGTGTTCTCAGCCAGAGCCCGTTTGGGGCTCGAGGTGGGCCGTTTGCCAACGGAGCAGCCCACGGACGTTGACTGACCAAGCGCGCCGAATTGATGCGATGTCGAGTCCGGAGGGGCAATGAGAGGGATTCGGTTTACAGCGGTTCTTGCTGTGGCTGTGGTGGTACTGACGCTCGCGGTGGCTGGCGCTGCTGCCGGTCCAGACGACCTCGATCCAGACGAGGATTTAGCGGGGAGTGGGACGGCTGACGATCCCTACATCGTGACCAATGCCTCGGAGTTGCAGGCGATACAAGGGGATCTAACGGCGCACTACAAACTCGGCAATGATATCAATGCGAGTGAGACTGCCGAGTGGAACAATGGAGATGGCTTCAATCCGATTGGTGACCGTTCTACTGAAGATCAGTTCGCCGGGACGTTCGATGGGGACGGACACGTCATCGAGGGCCTCACCGTCGAGCAAGGTGGTAATGCAGGACTGTTTGGTGGTGTAGGCGGTGACGATCAAACCGGTGAAGTTCGGAACGTCGGCCTCGAGAACGTGTCTATCACGGGGGGTGATAGGGTGGGTGGCCTCGTCGGGTTCAACGGGGGAGTAGTGACCAATTCGTACACGACCGGCGACGTCTCCGGCGACGGAGACGTGGGCGGTCTCGTCGGGTCAAATATAGGCGAGGTGAATAAGTCGTACGCGACCGGCAGTATCAACAGCTCTGAATCTGTCGGTGGGCTCGTCAGCTACAACGGCGGCGAGGTGAATAAGTCGTATGCCACCGGCAGTGTTGACGGCTCTCGCTTTATTGGAGGGCTCGTCGGCTTCAACAGCAATGACGGCGACGTGAGTGAGTCGTATGCCACTGGCAGTGTCGACAACGCTATTACTGATAACTTTCCTTATGTCGGGGGGCTCATCGGCTGGAACTACGGCGGCAATGTGAGTGGGTCGTATGCCACCGGTAATGTAACGCTCGACGGCTCTGGTTCTGTCGGCGGGCTCATCGCCAACAACGATGGCGACGTAAGGGATTCGTACTGGGACACTGAGACGACGGAACAGGACGATAGCGATGGTGGTGAGGGGCTTTCGACGGAAGATATGACCGGCGACCGCGCTGAAAACACCATGTTCGAGTTCGGCGACACCTGGGGTATCGTCGACACTGACAGCGACGACGGGCGTGAGGTCTCGTATCCGTTCCTCGTCGACAACGAGCAGGACCCGGCACCCGGCCTGCAGACGATACCGTTCTACGCTGGCGGTGACGGTTCGATATCGAGTCCGTACAAGATTATGGACTGGCACGAACTCGACAATGTCCGTGAAAACCTGGATGCCAACTTCACACTCTCGAACGAATTGAACGGGACGACGGCTGGCTACGACGAGGTGGCCAGCGAGTCCGCAAACGACGGCAAGGGTTTCGAGCCGATTGGCAACAACAGCGATAGGTTCGCCGGTCACTTTGATGGCTCCGGCCACTCGGTCTTGGATCTGCACATCGACCGTAGTAGCGATAATTTTGTCGGACTCTTTGGTGCGATCGATGGTGGCACAGTTGAGAATGTCGAGGTAGTAAACGTTACAATCGACGGTTCTGCTTATGTTAGCGGACTTGTTGGTCTGAACGTAGGAGTAGTCGCTAATTCGTCTGCCGCCGGCAGTGTCGAAGGCACTGATAGTGTCGGTGTCCTCGTGGGCGACAATCGCGGCGAGGTGCGTGAATCGTCTACCGCCGGCAGTGTCGCAGGGATTACTAACATCGGCGGACTCATCGGTATTAATCACGGCGAGGTGCATGAATCATCTGCCGCCAGTAGTGTCACAGGCTCCGACAGAGTCGGCGGACTCGTGGGCGACAACATCAACAGCCAAGTAAGTGAGTCATATGCTACCGGTACTGTCGATGGTGGTGACCGCGCCGGTGGACTGGTTGGAAGAAACCTCGGCCCAGATGCGGTGGTCAACACATCATACGCTGTCGGAGATGTTTCAGCGGAACAAAATCCTGATAATCCCGGTGGACTCGTGGGCTCGAACGAAAATGACGCGACCATCGAGGACGCCTACTGGGACATTGGAACCACGAACCGGTCCGAGGCAGTTGGGAATCCTGCAGCCACCGAAACTACCCTCGTTGGCTTTGGGGAGATCGGCGATACCGAGCCAGCCGCCGAGATGCAGGGTCTCAACGCTATCTTCGAGATGCATCGCTTGGATTTCGACTCGACATGGTGGGTCCGGATCGGTCCTGACGACTACCCCGGACTCAGAGCGCTGGAGACGGGTCTCGACCCGACCATCGACGTTACGAACGAACCGGTGAACGAAGGTGAAACGCTTACGGTCGACGTGACCGTCACGAACACTGATTCCACCGAGCGCACGCAGGCGGTGACGCTATCGGTTGACAGAGAGGCGGTCGACGTCGAGACAGACCTTACGGTTTCGGGTGATGAGAGCCAACAGGTCTCCCTCGAGTGGAAGACAGACAGCGGTGATGCGGGCGAACACGACATTGTGGTCGCCACAGCAGACACCGCAGACGTTGCAACAGTCCAAGTGAACGAAGCCTACAATGTGAGTGGGACGGTCGAAGATACGACCTTCGAGACAGGTATCGGAGACATCGAAGTAACGGTTTCCGGCGTTCCTGGCGAATACACCGCCGAGACTGATGAAAACGGCGAGTACACCGTCAAAAACGTGCCAGAGTCGGATGAGAGCTACGACGTGATTGTCGATCAAGAGGGGTGGGACAGGGCGTCAACGACCACAGCGGTCAAAGACGAGAACGTGACCGGCGTGGATCTCGAGATCACCGGTGATGCGCGTGATTCCATTACGCTCAGAGATGGGATAACGGACGAACCGCTCGAGGGAACGACCGTGAGGCTCGAAGAGGGAACATGGGGTATCGTCGAGAACGCATTCGTGGCCGATGAGGATGGCGAGATGGAGATTGTGGTCCCTGGTGACTTTACGTACAGCTACACGTTCTCGCAACCGGGATACAGGAATGCAGAGATCCCCTCCCGCCCGTTCGAGTCTGGTGATGGAAAGTCGGCAAACTATGTGTTAGCCGGTAACGCCGAGATTACCGGCACGGCCACTGACGAGGTCACGGGAGCGGGTATCGAGGAGGCGACCGTCACCGCACAAAAGGGCACGGGAGCCTACACCGCGGCGACGAATGAAGCGGGAGACTTCACCGTCGAGAACGTCCCCGGCGGCCACGACTACGACCTGACCTTCGAGGCGGACGGCTACAATGCAAACTCGAGCGTCGACGTTACCGTCAGCGACGGAGCCACAGCCGAGGTCGACGGAACACTGTTGGCCGCGCCGTTCTTCGCCGTCGAGATCACGGAGACGAACTCACCGGTACCGGTCGGCAGGACGCTCGAGGTGAACGCGACCGTCACGAACCGAGGCGAGAGTGACACGCAGATGGTAACGCTCAATGACACCGGTTTCGACGACCAACAGCGGGACGACCGCGAACTCACACTCGAGCCTGGCGAATCCGAGATCGTCACCCTCGAGTGGCAAACCGCCGAGAGTGACGTCGGCGAGGGTGCGGTGAGCGTGGCAACTGCGAACGAAAGCGCCGACGTGGTGGTGACGGTAGAATCAATGTACGCGGGGGGCAACGGTATCGAAGACGACCCCTATCAGATCGAAAACTGGTACCATCTCCACAACGTGCGCAAGAATCTGGATGACAAGTTTGTGCTGAACAACGACCTCAACGAGAGCACCGCGGGCTACGACGAGGTTGCAAGCGAAACGGCCGACGACGGTGCCGGCTTCGAGCCAGTTGGCGAGGACGGAGACGAGTTCACCGGTCACTTCGATGGCGACGGACGCACGATTTCGGACCTGTATATCCAGAGTGACGAGAGCCATGTCGGCCTGTTCGGGTACGTCAAAGAGGATGGCACAGTCGAGAACGTTGGGCTCGAAGACGCCAGTGTCGAGGGCTCTAATAGTTATGTCGGCGGGCTCGTCGGTTTGAACGTAGGCGGGACGGTGAGTGAGTCGTATGCCACCGGGAGTGTCAAGGGCTCTGAATTTGTCGGCGGGCTCGTCGGCTACAACTTCGGGACGGTGAGTGAGTCGTATGCCACCGGGAGTGTCAAAAATTCAGGTAGTTATGTCGGCGGGCTCGTCGGCATTAACGACTTCGGCGGCGAGGTGCGTGAGTCGTATGCGACGGGAAGTGTCGAGGGCTCTGACTCTATCGGCGGGCTCGCTGGGGTAAACAACGAAGATGTCGCGGATTCCTACTGGGACATTGGCACGACAACTCAGGAGGAACCAATCGGTGGCGGTAGTGATGGCACGAACGTTGTCGGCTTTGGCGACACGACCGACGCGGAGCCAGCAAGCGAGATGCAAGGTATCAACGCCACCGGGAACATGGCTGCCCTCGAGTTCCCAGATGGTGATGGAACGTGGCACGTCGTCGAAGGCGACTATCCCGCACTCGCCTGGGAGGACACCGACCCGTTCTTCGATGTGAGTATCACCGAAACGAACTCGCCCGTCGTGGGCGGAGAGACGCTCACCGTGACGATGAGCGCCACCAACTGGGGAGCAGACGGAACTCAGCTCGTCACGCTCACCGATACTGGCTTTACCGACGAGCAACAGGACGACAGGGCAGTCACGCTCGAGAGTGGCGAGTCAGCTGAGTTCACCCTGGAGTGGGACACCGACTCCAACACCCACGGCGACGGTGACGTCACCGTCGAAAGTACGGACGATCAGGACACCCAAAACGTCACTATCGAATCCGCACCAGCCGACACCATCAACGCCGACATAACTACAAACGATGTGGTAGCAGACGGCGTCGACGAAGTCGAATTTACGGTCACGCTCGAAGACGAGTTCGGTAACCCGGTCGAGGATGCGACCGTCGGGGTTGACGACGCCGAAGACATCGACGACGTCGATGGACTCGACGCAGAAGATACCGAAACGACAGACGCTGCCGGGAAGGCAACGTTCACAGCGACTTCAACCGATAGCGGCGAATTCACCGTCCAGTTCGGCGAGGAGAACGCTGGCAGCGATACCGCCACGGCGACGTTCAAGGCTGCCGACGCCGACTCGCTGTCGATCGTCGGCGCGCCAGAGTCGATGACTGCGGGTGAGTCGGTCACGCTCACGATCCAGGCGACGGACCGGTTCGACAACCCGACAGCAGCGCAGGAGCTCGTCGATTTCGAGGTCGTGTCCGAACACGACGGCGAAGTGTTCAACGACGGTTCGCTCACTCTCGACGGCGACGGGAACGCGACGGTGACGATGGTCGAGGGCGAGATCGCAACTGCCGCTGTCGACCACACGGTGACTGCAACGGCCGCCGACATCGACGGGGACACCGTAGACATCGACGTCGGTGCAGCCGATGCGGAGACACTCGAGAGGCTCGACGCACCCGATGCGATGACTGCGGGTGACTCACTCGAGTTGGTGATCGACGCGACCGACCAGTACGGCAATCCGGCGACAGATCAGGAACTCACCGACGTCACTGTCGACTCCGAACACGATGGTGAGGTGCTCAGCGGTGCCTCGCTTTCCCTCAACGACAGCGGGCAGGGGACCCTGTCGATCGCCAACGGAGAGGTGACGACAGCCGATCCAACGCATACGCTGACGGTCGCCACCGAGAGCGGAATAACCGAGGGCGTCGACCTCGAGGTCGCCCAAAGCGACGTCGAGACAGTCGAACTCGAGCCCGACGACGACCAGACCATCACAGCCGGTGGAACGGTCGAATTCGATGCGACCGCCTACGACGCGTACGACAATATCGTCGAGGACGACGAAACCGTATTCGAATGGGAAAACGCTGACGACGGCACGTTCGATGAAACGGTCGCCGGCACCTACAGCGTGATCGCCACACTCGACGATGTCGTCTCCGAGTCCGTTACCGTCACGCTCGAACCAGCAGACATCGAGTCAGTCGAACTCGAGCCGGCAGACAGGCAGACGATCACTGCTGGGGAAACAGTCGACTTCGACGCAACCGCGTTCGACGCGTACGGCAACCTCGTCGAGGACGATAAGACTGCCTTCGCGTGGCAAAACACCACCGACGGCACGTTCGAGGAGGCGACGGCTGGCACCTACGACGTGACGGCGACGATTGACGGCGTGAATTCGGACACCGTGTCCGTGACGGTCGAACCGGCCAACGTTGACTCAGTCACGATCGATCCCGACGCCGGCCAGCAGCTCGAGGCGGGCACGGAACTCGAGTTCGACGCGACTGCGTACGACGCATTCGACAACGTCGTCGAGGAGTCGAACGCTGGATTCGAGTGGACAAACGCGACCGCCGCTGGGGTGTTCGAGAACACGACTGCTGGTACCTATGACGTGACTGCAACGATCGACAGCGTGACGTCACCGCCGACAACCGTGACCGTGCTGGCGCCAGCGAATTTCAGCGTCGCCATCGATGACTACCCGACTACCGTAGTCGAAGGCGACTCTATGGATGTCGAGGTAACGATCACCAACGCCGGTGACCTCGAGGGAACCCAAAACGTCACCCTGTCCGACTTCGGCGGTGACGAGGTCGATACCGAATCGATGACGCTGGGTGCTGGCGAAAACAGTTCGAGGACACTGGTCTGGCAGACCGACTCGAGTGACGTTGGAGAGGGGACAGTGACAGTCGCAACCGACAACGAGAGTGCAGTCACGGAGACGATCGAGGTGGAAGCGGCCCCCATACCCACCAGACCCTCCCAGAGCCCCGCGTCGTTCGACGTGACGATCGACACAGTCACTGACAACGTGACTGAAGGCGAGGAGGTCACAGTCAACGCGACTATCGACAACAGTGGCCAACGCAGCGACACGCAGGAGATTACGCTATCCAATTTTGAAGGTGACGTCGTCAATACGACCGAGGTGTCACTCAGTGGTGGCGAACAGACGTCACTCTCTCTGAGCTGGCTTACTACTATCGGGGACGCCGATGAGGGCTCACTGACCGTCGGGTCGGAAGACGATACGGCGACGACCGACGCGATCGTGGTACTCGAAAAACTTGATCCCGCGTTCTTCGAACTGACCGATTTCGAGGTTCCGTCCGAGGTCGAAGCCGGCGAGACATTCGACGTGAGCGTCGTCGTAACGAACACCGGTGACCGCGTTGCAGAGCAACCGATAGTACTGTCGATCGATGAGGCAGGTATCGAGGAAACCACGTTGCTCACGCTCGAGGGCAGTGAAACTGAGATGATGACGCTCGAAAACGTCTCGGTTGACAGTCCCGGCGTCTATACGGTGGAACTCTCCTCAGACGATGTCAGTGTCTCTGGGTCGGTGACGGTTAACGATGGAGCGGGTGATGCAGATGACGAAGCCAGCGATCAGGACGACACCAGTGATCAGGAAGATGGCCCGATTGATTCTGATGGCCTGCCAGGTTTCGGGGTCGTTCTCACACTGTTTGTGTTGCTCGTCACCGCACTCTTCTCTGTCCAACGGCGGAAATAGTAACGTCGTCGTCCAGATGTAGGGTCGGTAACTGTTTTGACACAACTGGTTCAGACGGAGACTCTTGTCGTCTTGACGATCGTGTGTACCTTTTGTATGTGTTTAGCCCGAGCTGATTTCGGTACTTTCGGTAGTTCCCATCGAGTCAACGGATAGTTACAACTGACAGGGGAAGAGCGTGTGGAGGCGTGAGAGTTCTTCTGTGCGGTTCACGAAAGCGGCCATAGAGAGTAGACAATTTTGCCAAATATGATACTTTGTATAATCGTACTCCAGAGTATCATACCTCAAAGTACTGTATTTGAACGTCGGGTATTGACAAGTACCGATCGAAATATGGGACCCAGACAGAGTGTCATACCACCTGACTCACGGAGAGAGTCCCCGCCCTTTAGGGCGTTGACGGGACGTGAAGGGCGAAGCCAACGGTGAACCCGGGTTCTGGGGCAACGAAAAAACGGACGAGAACTCCACACGTACATCCACAACAGATCGTACTCCGTGGAACGGAAGTTGCAACGGTCAGTTCGTGGGTCTACTGATCGGTTGATCGTTCGGAATCCTTCCTGGCCGACGGACGCTCGGCCGTTCCGTGTTTTTGCTCTACCAGTACTGCCAGCCGTCTATCTCGTCGCGCTCCGGTTCGAGCGATCCGATGTCGGAACGGCGTTCGCCATCGGACACGTCTCTCACCTACTCGCGGATATCCCACCGGCTGCTCTTCTGACAGCCGACGGATCTGCACTCACCTTTCTGTTCTGGCCCCTCCTCGAGCCACCCGCGTACGAATCAGTGGACGGCATTTCGGCCGGTTTCATGCAGTACTCGATGGGCTGGTACGAGTGGGCGCAACTCGGCCTCGCCCTTGGTGCGCTCATCGTCTGGTATCGTGACGGAATGCCTAGAGTTGGCTATGTATAGCGGAGCGTCACCTATCTCGCCACAAAGAGCAGTGTGAGGTGACCTCTTCCTCGCCGTAAACAGCAAGGAGGTCACACCGGTCCAACGGCCGCCGTACTTCAGAACTCCTCAAGCAAGTCGTCCAGCATCGGTCGAAGCTTGTACTTCTGATAGTGCTCATCCCGCATCGTTTCGACGTACTCGCGCCATTCATTGAGGTCGTTGGCTGCCCTCGCTGCCTTACCGGCGCGTCTGAGCCAGCGAACAGCCGTCCGGTAGCTGTCGTGCTGGCCCTGTTCGATGATCGGTTCGGCTTGGGATTTGGACGTGCTGATCACCCACTGAGGTCGCTCCTCGATGACAGCCTCGACCACGGGTTCGATGACGCTGGTGCGCTCCGTTCGGTTCGCGAGTTCGATTGCGTCGTCGTACTCCTCTTCGCGGATGAACACTTCCACAACTTGGGCGGCTCTGGTGCCACCTGAGCTTTCAGTGCGAAGGGACTCCAGCAGGTCGGCCTTGATCGGTCCCCAGTCGTCGGCGGCGAGTTCTGCCACGGCCTCGAAGGTACTCACTGACGGACTCGCCTCGAAAGCAGTGATAGCTGCCTCGAGCGCGAGTTCGCGATCGCCTGCACTGGCAGCTCGGTTGCGTAACCACACTGCCAGCGTGTCTTTTCGGTAGCCGTCGAGTGTCAGGCCGTGTTCGGCCACTTGCAGAGCCGCCTGTGTCTCGTCGTTGGCACGGAGCGCCTTGGCCAATTCGAGTGCTGCATCCGGCGTCGAGAATCGCTCGATGGCGTAGTCGATTGCCTCCTCGATTCGATCTTCCTGGACCAGCATTCGCGCGAACGCTCGAGTCTGGCCGGCTGCCGCTGCCAGATTGAGATACTCCTCGATACGATTCTCTCGGTCGAGGATCGATAGCCGGGCAGTCACGATGTCGTCGCTGTACCAAACATCGTTGTCGTCCCAGAAGTCCCCCTCGCCGAGGTCACCCGCCATCGCCTGCTGGACCCGTTCGTCATCCCAGCCCTGGGCTGCTGCGTCCGCTGCAGCCAAAAGTGTCGATTCGCCGCCCATGTAGTAGTCGAATTGTCCGTCCCACTCAGAGAGGCGTTCCTCCCAGTCATCGTGCTCGGATTTGGTCAACTCAGCCGTCAGAACCGCTTCGATGAACGCCTGGCTGAGGTCATCAATCACCTCAAACACACGGGGGACATCGTAGGGCAAGAGGTTCGCCCACCTGCCGCTCGCGAGTTCGTCCGTGATCGCTGCGAGCACGTCGAGTGCGGTCTCGCCGTCACCGGCCTCGATCGCCATCCGTGCCTGTTCGAGTAACTCGTCCAGCTCATTTGCCATACGTTCTGCCTCAGCATAGGCATCGGTGTGCCCCTTCTTGCCCGGTTTCGGGAGTGCGTGGTTCACTTGGCGCCGTATCGATTCGGTATTCACTGACACGGCGGTATCGGTAGTCGCGTCTCCCATGGTGGTGAGACGAGTTTCGATGACATTGGCAACCTCTGGACGGTCCGCGGCAAGTCCAACGAGCAACTCCTCGAGTGTCTCTCGATCTGCGTCGGCGATCAGTGTCGAAACCGGTGGCTGTTCGCGAACGCTCTCGGGGTCCCGAATACAGGTCAAGAGCACAGCAACCCGGTGTTTACAGATCCCACTGTGGTCGTACGGACAGGAACAGTCGGTACGAGCGACGCCAGTGTCGTCGAGCTCGATGGTGACCGTGTAGGGCTGATACTGGCTCCCCTCGACGTCAGCCCGGACTGTTTCACCGCGGCGAACCACGTCACTGACTGCTCCCCGTTCGTAATAGGTCTGTCCCCGCTCGTAGGATTTTGATCTGGCAAGTTCTCTGACAGTCGCTTCCGTCAGGGTAGGCCATTCACCGTCACTCGTCATACTCGGGATACTGTGGTGGTGCATCGCCCTGCTCGTCGACGACGACTGGCTCGCTGTCGAGTGAGCCCTCACGGATTTCCTGCAGTTCGATGTGATGTTCCCAGCCGTCGCCGAAGTCGAACTCGTAGAATAGCGACTGTGATTGCTCGAGATCAAGGTCGTCGATGGTAGTTTCAGCGGCATTGCCTTCGTCCGGTGGATTCTTCCGGATGTCTCTGAATCGGTCTTTGGCTTCCTCGGGAACGTCGTCAGGGACAGCCTGTTCGATGAACTGATCAATGTCCTCGTCATCCATCGGGGGCCAGCTCTGATCGCCGCTGTACATCTGGGGATGAACGTAGCTCCGAGTGGCGATCCCGTGTTCGTCGCGGGTACGGAACGCATAGGCATGTGTCTCCCAGCGTTCGAACGCTTCGAAGATTCCCTCGTGAAAGTCCGCCAAGGTCTGTGACCCATCGACTTCGATATCCCGCCAGACCTCGGACTCCGGCTCGAACTCCAGCGGTGGGTTCGGCAGTAGCCACACACGGAATCTATAGCTCGTCATGGCTGTTGCTTCTTCGTCTGGCCTTGTAGGCGTTCCTCGTGAAACAGCCATTGACCACCTCCCGCTCCTGAAGACCTGTCTCTTACCCATATGTTCGCGGTGTTCCAAACAAGCGTTTTAGACGGTCGCAACTTCGATTTGCGACCGGAAACTCGAGGTGAGGATCGATTCGGGTGGCAATCTCAGCGGAGAGGGTGGACGAATGCAGATATTCGATATCGTCGAAATAGATCCTTAAGGCTGGTCAGACCCGTGAATACCGGGAGTTGTGGTTGTATTCACCGATCCGTTCTCTCACTATAGCGGCTCCATTTGTGGGTAAGAGACAGGCCTGAAGACGCGGGTATGCGCTCGCACTATCTATCAGTCTAAGTCTATGCCTGCACGCCGCCGGAACTCGCGTTCAAGGACTGCCAGCATCTCGTCTAGGTGCTCCTCAGGCACGGTGGTAAACGCACTCCGATACATGTCTTCTGTAGCAGCCAGTTGCTCGTTGAGTACGTCCTCGGGATCATCAGCGTCCTCCGCTCGAGCGATCGCCTTATCCCATATCTCTTTTTTCGGCAATCGTTCGAACTCTGCGTCGACGAGCAACCCGGGATCGAAGTGGAACTCCCGCATCTGTTCTCTCACGTCCCATTCGCCGGTCGTGTGGTCGTAGGTGTACTGCTTGCGGACGTGCCACCGTGCAGGCGTCGGCATCCCTCTCCCACCTGGCGACGTCGCGAAGAACGAGCCTGACGGGTGGCGCTCAATCCGGAAACTGAACGATTCCTCGTTGATTGCCCACCAACTGCCTCGAGACTTGATCTTCTCAACCGTTAGTCTGTCCGGCAGTGGGATGTCATTCTGCTCGAGAAACCAGACGATGTCGTCACGGTCTGCGAGGTCCGGCAGGTCCGAGTCGTCGTGATTGGGATCGAACTCGGCCATAACGGCCGTTCGTGCACCTCAAAGAAATCAGTACCGCCGTCATCAAACTCGACACCCCCGGTGGAGCCGACGCACTCCCCCACGAGACCGTCGAGCAGTTCAAACACTGTGCCAATACCGCAAGCGAGTGGTATTGGCATGGCGACGACGGTTACCACGTCACCTCGAAAGCCGACCGCCGCTCGCCACCGAAACCAGCATTCAACTCCCCTTCCCCCCAGCGGTGATCTTATAACTTGTGAGGGATTGATCACAACAGTGACCGCCACTTCGTTGAGTGAGTCGCTCCGAAAGACGCTCTCGCTTTTCGAGGAGTCCGGAGCCCCGTTGACGACGATCGAAGTGGCAGATCGACTTAGTCTCGATCGTGAGAGCTCCCACGAGCGCCTCGAGCGCCTTGTCGACTACAATGAACTCGAGACGAAGAACGTCGGCACGAGCGGGCGTATTTGGTGGCAACCACGATTGTCACCGAAACCATCATCGTCAGACCGACGTGAGCACGACCTCGAGGATCGTGATCGCTTGCTTTAATCGAGCAGACCGAACTCAACTGCAATCGCATTCAGGTGCAGCCGAGATCAGCGCTGCTAACACTGTTCTGGACGACAATTTCAATATCTTCTTCATACTGAATCTGGGGTTTCAGATTCCAATCCGCCGAAACGCACAAGTCATTATCGTACGAATCATTATGTAGAGTATGACCTTCTACGACCGGGATGACGAACTCGCTGCACTCGAGACTGCGTTCAATTCGCCCGGTCACGATTTCTACGTCGTCTACGGGCGACGCCGCGTCGGGAAAACGGAATTGCTCAAAGAATTCTGTACTGACCGTCCCCACATATATTACCTCGCAGCTCAGGAAGCCGAACACCGCCAGCGTGAGAAGTTCGGTCAACTACCCCACCCTACTTCGCTCACCCTGACGGGTTCGCTCGTTGAGGGTGGGGCTTGTCCGTGAACTCGGCCTCGAACCCGTCAGGGTGGGTGGTAAATCCGCCACTCGGCGTTCACGAGAGCAAGCTCTCGTGCAACCCATCAGGTTTCTACGAAACCTGAGGACGTCACCGTTCCAGACTTCAGGGCGAGTTGACTGTCGCCCGTCCGCCGAGACGACTGTTGGCCCCGACGGACGTACCGCATCCCAATGTTCTTCGCCGCATTGTAGTCCGCGTTTGCTTTGGCTCCACACTTCTGACAGCAGAAATCAGTGCGAGTTGGACGGTTCTCACTCGCCGTGAAGCCACACTCGGCGCACCGCTTTGACGTATACGCCGAACCCACTTGCTTTACCGTGATGCCGACAGATTCAGCTTTGTACTCCACCTGTTCGTACAGCAGTCGGAACGCCCATTTGTGCCCCCACGACGCTCCCGTTCGGTCACGGATGTCAGTCAAATCCTCGAACGCGATCACGTCACAGTCGTACCGGAGTGCTTCGTCTACGATGGCGTTGGACGCTCGGTGAAGCACGTCACGGACGTAGCGAAGTTCGCGGCCACTTGACTGTTCGAGCGTCCGGTGGGCGCTTCGTGTCCCAGTCTGTTGGAGTCCGGCGCGTACCTTCTCGAACTCACGGAGGTCGTGGGTTAGCTCCCGCCCGCTGATAAATCGGGCGGTACTGGTGACGGCAAGGTTTTCGATACCGAGGTCAACCCCGAGAACCGTTCCGTCCTCGGCGGTATTGCGCTCGGTATCGGTCTTGTGGCGGCGGAAGCCGATGTGTAAAACGTAGTCACCGTCACGAGCAGTGAGCGTGCTTTCCGTGACACTCCACTCGTCGGAATCGAGGTACTGCCGTTGGTGGCCATCGTCGGCGTCGGGCAAGACAAGGTCACACCTGACGCGGCTCTCCGTGGTGGCAAGTGACACCGTCTCGTCCTCAAATAGCGTCATAGTTCGAGTATCGTATTTCACCGTCGGCGCGGTGAATGTCGGTTTTCTGGCCGCCTTCCCATTCGAGCGACGTTCGATACAGCCGGTGATGGCCTGTGCAGCCTGGTGGGTAGCGAGAATCGCGTGCTGACTCCCGAGGTCGGTTTGTTCACGCACGGTATCGTAGGCGAGGGGCTGTACGTCGCTTTTCGCGTTGCACTTGCCCCACGCAATGTCCGTGGCGAGTTGACACCCGCGTTTCCACTCGGTGATCGTCTCTTCAAGCAGGTCGCGCTGCTCGTCAGTCACCGAAAGGCGCGTGATTGCCGTCCGACGCACGTAGTCGTCTACCACATATTCAATGTAGCTCTGAGGTTATTTACAGATGGCGAAAATTCCCAGCTATACGAACGCGCTCCTCCCCTCCCTACCGCTCGCTTTGCTCGCGCTTGAGGAAGGGGACTCCGCGCTACCGCTTAGTTGAACAAGTCGCCGACACCTTCGACGATCGTGTCCCACGCATCGACGGTTGGGATGACGCCTTCGAATATCTCGGAGACAAGCTCACGTCGGAACGACATGTCGTTGTCATCGACGAGTTCCCCTATCTGATCGCGGAGAACGACTCTCTCCCATCGTATATTCAGGCGTTTGTTGACGAACAGCTCCAACACACCGACTCCATGCTCGTGCTCTGTGGCTCGAGTGTGAGTACTATGGAGTCAGAGGTACTCGGTCACGAAAGTCCGTTGTACGGTCGTCGGACGGGCCAGATCGATCTCCAGCCGTTTTCGTTTCAACAGGCTCAGGACGTCATCACGTACGATCTTACAGACGCGATTCGGTCGTACTCGGTTACTGGGGGGACGCCGATGTACCTCACGCTCTTCGACTACGACCGGACGCTTGCCGAGAACATCCAGACGCAGCTCCTCTCATCGACAGCTGTCCTCTACAACGAGCCAGAGTTTCTGTTGCGGACCGAGCTACGAAACCCCGCTCGGTATATGAGTATCCTCGAGGCGGTTGCGCTGGGTCATACGACACCGAACGAGATTTCAGGAGCAACTGGAATCGATCCGGGACCGTTGTCGAAGTACCTCCAGACACTCCGGCGACTGCGACTCATTGACCGCGAGGTTCCAGTCACAGCGTCCAGTCAGAAGTCCAAACGGTCTCAGTATCGTGTTGCCGATGAGTTCCTGCGTTTCTGGTTCCGATATGTCGAGCCGAACCGCTCTAGTATCGAAGAAGCGCCAACCATTGTCTTCGATGGTACCATCGAGCCCGATCTTCCCACCCACGTCGCAACCACGTTCGAGGACATCTGTCAGGAGGCCGTCTGGGAGGCGATTCGACGCGGTGAATTCGACCCGTACTCCACGGTCGGGCGATGGTGGTACGGCGAAGAAGAGGTCGACATCGTTGGTCTTGCACCCGACGACGATCGAATCCTGCTTGCCGAGTGCAAGTGGACCGCTGATCCTGTCGGATACGCACTCGTCGAGAGCCTTCGGGACAAAGCTGAAAACGTTCGATGGGGGCCAGGAGATCGAGAAGAACGGTTTGCCCTCTTCTCGAGAAGCGGATTCGTTGAGGGACTCGAGGACGACCTCGACGACAATTGGTCGCTATTCAGTATCGGTGACCTAGAAATGCTATTCTTTTGATAAGTGGGCGCTGCCTTCCGGCTATGATTGACATCCTCCACACGACTGAAGTCGTGGGATTCCCGAGCGCGAGCGGGAGATTGCACGGGAAGCCGGGGATGCGATGAAATCAGAGCGCGATCTGCAGCGAGATGTACAGACGCTGCGAGAAATGAAGCAGGGGCACGAGCACTGGATTAGAGAATACGATGACGAATTTCAGCGAATTCGAAAGAGTGCACAGGAATCGAAGCGAGTGTACGATGAGTGGGTCAGGGAGTTCGAGCGCGACCCCTCGAACTTTATGGAAGAGTATCATATCCCGGATCCAACTGCGCTCGTTGCCGAGTCCCTCGAAGACGACTAGTGACCTCGATCACTATCACCGAAGCGAGCCAACCGGTGTCTCGTTCTCGTCCTCGTCTTCGCTCTCATCGTCTGAATCACGAAACCGGAAATAGAGAGCGATTGCGACGATCCAGATGCCGACGAGAACAGTAATTCCCATCGTTGCGGCGATTTCCTGCTCCGAAAATCCAGCGAGAGAAAGGACTGGATCCAATAATAGAATCCCGATAAAAAAGACGATCATTGCAACGGCCACGACAGCGAGCGGAAGAAGTCGCACAAGAAAGCCGATAACAACACGTGCAAGAATATAAATGAAAAGTGATGTTGAATACTTGATCAAATGGCAGACTTGTGTCAATACGTATATAGGATACGTATATTCATGATCTTCTGCACAAGTCCGTTCAGGAGATTTCATATCAAATATGTCACTAACAATGCGCAATAAACATCCTGGTTGTATAACTAACACCCTAACTTGTCTCGGCCAGTCAGTTGCATTGGAGTGGATCTGCAGTATGCTTATCACACTATGCTGTGTATGTGTACGTGTACATGGGGACGAAAACGATTAGTATCAAAGACGATGCGTACGAACGCCTGAAACGGCACAAGCGGGACAATGAGAGCTTTAGTGACGTCGTTATGCGATTGACGCAGGGTGAGAAAGACCCGATGGAAGCCGCCGGGAAATACCCTGGACTCGGTGACAAACGCGACGAGTTCCGCGATCGATTCGACCGCGACTCGAGAGGACGCCGTGATCTTAGACAGTAGCGCCCTCGTTGACTTCCTTGACCCCGAAACCGACCACCACGACGATATCCGGTCATATATCGAAGATCGGCCGACACAACCCTGGTTCTCGCCGACAATCGTGCTATTCGAGGTGTATCAGTATCGAGCCCGCCAAGCTGGACGTGACGGCGTCGCTGATCTCGCCGACCAACTCGACTGGATTAACCCCCTGGAGTTTACAGAAACAGCCGCTCGAGAGGCGGCGGTGATCGACGCTAAACTCATGGCTAACGAGGATCCGATCAACATGATGGACGTCTTGATTGCAGGTGTCGCTCGTAACGTCGATATGCCGCTACTTGCTCGAGACGGCGACTTCGAGAAGGTCGCTGAGCTCAACGTCGAGTATTACGCTGCCACCGACCGCGAACCGACTGACTGAATTGGGAGCACGCCTCTGGAGGCGGTGAGCAGATAGCTGATAACACCCCCGGGTTGGATCCAGGCGGAGATTGTGTCCTGGTCTGAAAAGAGAAAGTACTTAATTTTGAATTAATTCATAGGTCACTTCAACCTCTCCGGAGACGCTGATTGGACTGGGTTGGAAGTCGTGATCAGAACCGATTTCTAGTGCATCATCGACGATAGTTTGCATTCCACTGGGCTCTCGAGTTTCCACGTTGAGAACGGTTCCAACAGTAGCGTCTTCGACGCTAGCCAGCGTTTCTGACTGTTCTCGGGCTTTCTCCATAGCATTCGCGAGCGCTTGTTTTTCGAGGTCGCCTCGAGTGGAGTCTGTAATCGAGAAACCAACACTCGCGACTGAAGCCCCTGCGTCCGTGGCAATCACGACAATATCTCCTACGTGTCCGGGCTGAGTGTCCACTTGGACATCTTTGACTGCTCGGTAGTCGGAGCCAGTTTGACTGGGATCAAATTGATCTTCCCGATGTCGGACTTCAAATCCAGTAGCTCGAATTTGCTCCAGAGACAGTGAGGTCTCCGTGAGGAGCGTCTCTCGAAGCGTGGCTTCGTGATCAGCTACTGCTTGGCGCGCAGCTTCGGCAGTATCACCCTCCGCTATTATTTCTAACTTGATCCGTGTCTTGTCAGGAAGAGTGTCAGCCTGCCCTGTTGCTATGGTAGTAACCGTGTTCTCCATACTCGTCTGGTATAGACACATATTGAAATATAACACGTCACCAATACGTCTAAGTATATCTAAAGGATATACACAGTATGGGAAATCGCTTTGAAATCGACGGCGAGGAAGTTCTCGATGGCGAGGTCAAACCGTTCGGGAACAGCGCCCACGTCACCGTTCCCAAACGCTGGCGTGGAGCCGACGTGAAAGTCGTCCGAATCTCAGAACCCACAGAGGAGGAGAATGATGAGTAGTACAGCTGAGGATTCTCCGAGAACGGCCTCAATCGTTCGGACTCTCTGTAATGCTGAAAAACGCGATGTAGTGCTTCGGTTTGATGGTGCGATTAGTTCTCCGACTGAGAAGTATAATGGCCGGTCGTATCAAAGTGATACACTTCCGAAGGCGACGTTGAACGCGACGATACAACACGCCTCAGTCGAGGACGATGGGATGACTCTCATGTGCTTTGCGGGAATTGAGATGGGAGAACTCGACCGGGTTGGAATCGACCCCTCCGTCGTGTATACAGAGCCGATAGAAGGCCCACCAGAGCGATGTATGGTGGATATTAACGCATCGAGGAAGTGGTGGGACGCAGAGCCTGAAATCCCGATGGAGGAAGTCGAACAGGCGATTGAAGAAGGACGTGAGGAAGAAGTCCTTCCGCCGTGGGATGGTCTTCCGACAGTTTCGGTCAACGTCGAGAGGACGGAAGAATGTCACAAACGCTCGTATGAGTCGGATTTTCATATTCAGTATAGTTCTCCGACTCACGAGATGGGTACTCTGATCGACGTTCGTATCAAATAATTGCCTCACAGGCTCTCATCAAGACGCTGAACTTCCAACTCAACATCCAGAGTGACAACGAGAGCCTGCTGTACGACGCCTCCCTCGAAGCCCGCTCGGTGTCTACGAAGTTGTGTCTCGAGCGTATCGAGTCGGTCGCAAGCGAGGTTGAACTTCTCGCTACGCTTCTCGTATCTGCTCGAGTGCGTCTGTGAACCACTCTAGTGGCTGGGCGCCAACTAGCGTCCCGGCCGCCTCTGTTTCCGGGTCGAAGACGACGAACGTCGGTGTCCCACGGATGTCGAACGCCCTTGCCTGTTCCGCGTCGGCTTCGAACGCACCTCCAACTTGGGGGTCTCGCACTCTTGCTGTTCTTTCTCGAACGAGCAGGCCATCCCGAACAATGCGTCGTCTCGCGGGAGGGGTCACAGTGACAAGAAGAGGAGACCACCGATTACGACGGTTAAAAGATGACGAGGAAGTCGACCGACTCAGTGACGACTTCCAGTCCGCAGACACGCTGGTTGACCTTCCCGAAACGCACGCTAAAGAGTGACGACAACGGATCGCTTGAATTACAGAACGCCGAGGAGAAAGCCCATGACTTCAGTCGTGTGGAGGATGTCAATCGCATGGCGAACAGCCCGCCCGCCAGCGGACGACGAATCCGATGACTCCCAGTGTTAGCATCGTCACGATGATCTGTCCGAGACCGGCGCCTAGTCCAGCCGCGGCGCCACCGCCTGCCAGCCCAACAGCGCTAGGAGCAAGCGCTAGACAGCAGAGACTCGCCGCGCCTGCAAGGCCAAATAGCGACCGTCGTGATGCGGTCTTTGAATCCATACAGGTACTCTATGTGGATGATACGGATAGACATTGTGGACCGGAATCGAACGAACGTCGTGGCAATGTCGAGCGACGGATCATACGGAAATTGGTCTCCGCAATCATCCCCAGAATGAGGTGTTACGAGCAGACGCCGATCAACAGGGCGTCGACCTCAACGCTGGAAACTGGCACTTCCTCCGTCCGAACCGATACGAGGATGCAAAAGCGAGCATCACTGAACAGTTCGGACTGCCACTCGAGAAACAGGACGTTGACGAGTACGACAACCTCGAGTACATGTTCCCCCACTATAACTACATTTTCCTCGTCAACGAACAGGGACTCATCAAGCGAGTCTATCCGGATGGGGCGACCGTCGACCCGTCGCAGGTGGTCGACGACTTCGAAACGGTGGTAACGGCGTGAACTGCCTCTCGGGGTCAAGCCCCGAGAAACGTTTGAATCGGTGGTGTGTGGGGCCGACCAAAGAGTTGCCCGATGAGTCACAAGAGGCCTTGGTTCTCTGCATTCTGGCGAAGGGACTCTAGATCTAGTTCGCCGCTCATATGCAAATTCTCGAGTGTCGAAAGAGCCGCATCAATCGGTACATCGATCTCATATTCGTAGTAGATTCCACCACCTCTGCCTTCGTTTCGCTTTGTTCGATCGAGAATGCCAAGCATCGAGAGTTCAGCTAAGTGGTTATGGAAAGCTCTCCCACCAAGCGGATCCCGATTTGTTGCGACTGCAAGATCTTGATACTCGTGATAGAGCTGTTGCTTTTGGAACGGAACTTGAGAATGATCTGCTTCGTAGGACCGCTAGACGACACTTGATTTCGGCGTTTTCACTCACTCTGCCATCCGGTGGAAACCGATACACAGCGGTCGGTTCTACGGATATCTTACCGTTCGACGAAGATTGTAGACGGCACACTTCAGCACCATCTCTCGGAATTCGAGCTGCCAGCTTCGCGCACGCACGGCGGAGCCGAGCGTGCGCTTGATCGACGAGAAAACAGTCTCAACCATCCAGCGTCGGTTGTACCAGCGGCTACTCATTCGGGCGTTGTGTGCTCGATCAAGCGAGGAGTAGATCCGATGCTTGATCAGCGGACGAATGCCGTTGGCACGAAGTTCGTCGCGGAACGGTTTACCATCGTAGCCACGGTCAGCAGCCAGTGACCGCAGGTCCGCGGCGTTGCGCCGCGCGACCTGCGGCCCGATCTTCGCGTCGTGTTTCTTCGTCGTGGTGCAGTGAACGTCGAAGACGTACAGTGTTTTCACGTCTACGAGCGCGGTGACTTTGAGCGAGCGAACGCGGTAGTGCGCTCGCTGTGCATAGTGACGCGATGGCTGATCACGGTCGAAGCCGGTTGAATCGATCCCTGCGTGGCCAGTGCGTTTCTCGGCTGACTCGCCGAGAAACGCACGGTAGGTCTCCATTGAGATGGTCTCGAACCAGTCACGAAGCACCGTGAAGTGTGGGGGTCGCGTGAGCCCGATTTCCTCGAGAATGCCGGGCATTTCGCTGAGGAGATCGATTGTCTGGCGGTAGGACTTTCCAAGTTCGATGCGGAGTGCCTGAAGTGTCAGCATTGCCCACTCGGCGAACCCGCCACCCCCTTCGGGGTCGGCGGGTTCGTCGGGGTCAGCGACAACTGCTTTAGCTTTCGTCACCGAATTACGAGTGAAGAGACGGAATTCCGAAGTCACAACACTCCGTCTCTTCGCTTTCTACCGAGATATCACAGTCGTAGCGACGCTGTCTAGTGATCCTACAGAGCAGAATGATCAGCAACTGTTGAGGTGACCACAGCTAAGAGCGTGAGGTGTCCGTGAGAGGTCAACTCCTTCATGCTCTCTTCGATTCGTTGCTTTTCCAGCAGTTGTTTTGCCTCACGGACGTGGTCCTCAGTGACAACTGGATCGTTCCGCCGACGAGCTAGATCGCCAGCCTCGAGAAGCAGATCGAGTCCCTGGCGGGCACTGCCCTTGTCCTGTGCTGCGAATGCCGCACACAGCGGGACGACGTCGCCCTCGAGAATCTCGTCTTTAAACGCTAACACAGCTCGCTTTTCAAGGATATTCTGGAGTTCGTTTGCATCGTATGGTGGGAAGTGGAGTTCGCGCTCACAGAGGGTGTCTTCGACTCGTGGATCGAGCTTCTCCCGATATTTGAAGTCGTTACTGATCCCGATGATGCCGATACGAGCCTGTTCGATTTTTTCGTTGCTGCGTGCACGCGGAAGCTGATAGAGAATCGAGTCGTCATCACCAATGTAGTCTACTTCGTCTAAGACAATCAATACCGTTCCACCGATCCGATCGAGTTCTGTCCAGAGCTTTTCATAGACGGCATTCAGTGGGTAGCCGGTGCGGCTGATTTGTTTGGATGGATCACGGAACGAATTGACGAGTTCCACGGCAACCCGATAACTACTGGTCAAATCTTCACAATTGAGATAGACAGTCGTGACCGTGAGATCATCGTACTGTTTGGCATCCTCCTCGAGATGGTGAAGAAGATACTTCGTGGCGGCTGTTTTCCCTACACCCGTCTTTCCATAGAGGAAGATATTTCGAGGCTGTGAGCCGTTGATAACGGGTTGAAGATACGCTGTATACTGCTTGAGCATTGATCTTTAGCTAAACCTCAGCGGTCGGTTGGATGGTGGTAGCGAGTTGTTCTTGGAGGATTGGTCGTTGCTTGTGGATCTTCTGAGCGTCTTCGATCAGTCGTTGTAGCAGTGGCGGCGGTGAGTAGGCGAGATATTCTCTCAGTTCACGGAGGATGAGCTGGGCGTGCGACCGAAAGGTCGCCGCCCAGCGTTCCGGCGGGAACACGATCCCATCATCAGCGTGCTCGATGACCAGCCCGAGCAAATCACGACTCACGACCAATGATAACAACGCTGCGTACAGCAGAATCTCTACGATATGCTTCTTCGTTGTGTCGAACTTGTCTAGCTCGTACTGAGTCTTGAGTTCTCGAAACAACAGCTCTACTTCCCATCTACATCGGTAGATCGTCGCTAGATCGGCCGGGAGAAACTCTTCCCGAGACAGGTTCGTGATGTACAGATGATAGTCGTCGTCGTCCTCGTTGCGGACGCCGACGACGCGGAACCGTTTCGTATCATGTGACTGCGTGCCCGCGTACTCTCGCCGGTCGAACTCGACCTCGACTTCCACGTCGATGTATTTGCGGGAAAGGTCGTCGACGATGTCAAAGATTTTCTCGCCTTCCAAGGGAATGGCGCGGCCGCGCCATTCCCGTAATTCCTCGGTTACAACCGGGTTTGCGCTCTTTTTCAGCCGGCTAACAAAGTAGCCGTCGTTCTCGTCGATCAACGCGAACCGCCGGTACTTGAAGTAGGCGAGATCGAAGATCGCTAATCGTTCTTCCAGCCACGAACCTGTGTTGAACAACGTGCTGTCATGCGTTTTCTCGTCTGTGACGCTGAAGTGTTCGACCGTCTGATCAGTGACGTTGTGGAGCAGGTGGAGCTTCGCTCCAGCCTGCTCCTCGTGACGTGCTTTGTACTCTTCAGAGAGCAACTCGTGCAACCGCAGGACGGTTCCATCAGCGATCATCACGTCCCGAAAGCGGTCGAACTCATCAGAGACGGTGTGAGGCACAGCGACCTCGTCGAACCCGTATTCGACGAGGTCGCGGAGGTACTCTGCGAGTGTCGGAGTCAACCGCTGATAGAAACCACCCGGAGAGATCGACTCGTCAGCAGTGGAGTTGTAGGTTCGTCTGAAGGCTGCAAGCGTTCGGCTTTCGCCTGCGGCGAAGCCGAACGCAAACGACCAGACAAGTGGCGGGAGCTGAAGCTTCCCCTCGCGCTCGACCACGCCGACACCTTCGGCGTGGTCTTCGAGTGCTTCAGAAGGAAGGAGGTTAGTGAGACGACGTTCAATATGACGTGAGGAGGGTTCTGTGTGCACAGCTGAATCCTCCTCATTCCTTCCGAAAAGTTGTCCCGATAAGCCGCCGCAGTCATGCGATTCTTCGCTTAGCTAAAGACGGATGACTGCTTGAGTTCATCGTCTCGTTCCTCGAGCGATTCAGGCTGATAGTCGTCATGAAGGACGTTTTCATCCTCAAAGATAGCTTCAGATCGCTCGAATAGTGTCATGAGTTGTTAACTCTCTAACTCTCCAATAAAACCACCGGTGCGAACGTTACGAACGATTCGTTCGTTTCGATCGATAGTAGAGGAGAGAGACACCACTGATTCAATCGTTTTATCGTGAGAGAGTACCTCGAAGCTGGGATTTCATCAGATAAGGGTCTAGTGACTGGGATAAATTTATTATGAGGTGGAGACAACCAAATCCGCACTGCTAGTGCTCTAGAAACGTTTGAATGGGTGGTGTGTTCGATCTAATATCCGTTTCTGAAGAAGAGTTTTGATGAAAAACGCAGCGAGAGACCATTTATCTCCTCTAAACGTTTGAACAGATGGTGGGTATCGGACTGACACCCAGAAGACATTCCCGGTGAAAACGTTTGAACGGGTGGTGTCTCTCTGTGTCTCTTGCTTCCGACGGTGTCCGATACAGTGAGAGCACTGACAGCTGTCATCACTAAACTCGAACTGAGTGAACAACCACGGTGAGATCAAACCTATATCGTCGACGTCAAGCTCCAATACGTGTAGGCCGTATACTCGCTAGGCTAGTCGTCAGACTCGGCAAGCCACTGCAACGCATCGACGAGGACTTGATTCGCTGTCTCGACAGTGGTCCGCTGTGAGAGTGTGTTCGGCCCGTCCATCGGTCCCTCGAGAACGCGCCAAACACCGCCGTCCTGTGCGGCGACGAGTATCCGCTTGCGGTCGTGGTCGTCGACAGCGATCATGTCGTCGTCAAAATCAAATTTGATGTTGACCACAAGTTAGTATTCTATTATTTTGATCTTGAATGCATCGATGACAGTCCCTACTCGCTATCCGACTTCAACCCCGCCCACGGTGGGGTGGGGATCCGCCTCGCTACCTAGTTTGAACAGTCGCTGCTGTTCCGCAAACGGCCTCGAGTCGGCCGTTGTGCTGTGATTCTCGCTCACACGCGCCTCTACGATCGCACATTCAGCAATCGACTGCAAAAACACATGAGTGAACGACACTTCCCGACGGATCACTCGAGAATGTCGAACACATCGACTGCCTTGTACTCTTTCCCACGCTGCTTTCCCGTCACTTCCTCAATGAGGCCGTCCTCTTCGAGATTGCCGACGATCTTATACGCGGTCCGCCGCGAGACATCGAGATACTCCAGAAGATCTGGGGCTCTAAAATAGGGATACTGGAGCAACTGTCGGGCGAATTTGTCCGTGTTTGTAGTGCCTGAATACTCCGTCTCATATCGCTCTTGGAGTTCACGAAGTTGATGGGTCCGACCGTACGACTTCTCGGCTTGACTTCGAAGCCCCTCGAGGAAAAACATGAGCCATTCTTCCCACTCCCCTTCCTCACTCACTGCACGCATCCGTTCGACGTACTCAACTTTGTGACGATTGAAGTACGCACTCGGATAGATGTATGGACTCTCGAGATATCCCTCACTCGCTAAGTAGAGGATTATTAAGAGTCGACCAAGCCGACCATTTCCGTCCGAAAATGGATGGACTGTCTCGAAGAAGTAGTGGATTATCGCGGCGTCAATGAGCGGATGGTACTGTCCACCCATCTGGATGTACGACTCGAGTGACTGCATGAGTCCAGCGAGCGCTTCCGGAGTTGGTGGGACGAATGGACGTTTCCCAGACCGTGGACTCGCTAGATGAACCATGTGGTCGCGAAAGTCACCAATGACCTCACCATCGTTACGGACGTCCTCGAGCAGTATCGAATGAAGATCCTTGATGAGCGAGAGTGTTATCCACTCCCCGCCCTCAATTCGGTCAAGCCCGTAGGTTAGCGCGTTCTCGTAATTGAGAGCCTCTCTCAGGTCTTTCTCAACTGTTGTGTCTGTCTCACCATCGGTGTGTTGTGTGTGATACGCCTCGAGGTCTTGGTACGCCACATCTGCTCCTTCGATACGTGCAGATTCGACAGCCTCGATGCGAATCAGGGAGGTGTAAAGGACTGCGGAGAAGTCAACTGTCGAGCTAATCCCGTCAATACGACCAATCTGGTATGCGGCATCAGCCACGAGGTCATATGTCTGGTCGGAGATCTCGAGCTTCGGCTCTATCGGGAGCGCCTCCGGTGAATAGTATGGGTTTGGATGGTAGGCTACGTATTTTCCAGGGGCGCGATCCGGAAGCTCTCTCGTTGGCATTTCGGTGGTAGTAAACTCCACCTCCATTGGTATAGGTGTTTTTATAGTCGGTATACGGAGAGTCCAGAATGAATCCCTGTTGTGAAAACGGGCGCCGATAGTATACGCACAAACTTCGATACGCTCCTTTTGTGTAGTCCATATATAAGTGAGTATACGGAATCAGTCTCGTTGACATCCTCCCGCGCCTGAACAGTAGTTGCCGAACCAGATTCTTGGCAGGTCAAAAATGCTGGACTGAGACCGGAATCACGGATACTGTTAAGCGGATCACTGCCGAAATGACCATACAGAACTGCGATGGCTGGTATCACAGATCCACGACCACCACTTCCGGAGTGGATTCTCGAGTGCTACGACCTCCTGTGCTCTCATGCAGACCAGCTAGACAATGGAAAAGCTGCTGTTCGAGTGATCGAGCACGACGATGCTACCGACGTGCTGCTCTCTGATTCGGAGTTAGCACTCGAGCAACGGGACGTCGAGTACGCACTGACGCGACTCCTCGAGCGAGGCTACTTTTACGAAGTCGAAGACGAACTTCGGGTTACATCCCCAGAAGAGCCGTGCTAGACTCTGCGAAAAACTGCTCTACCAGTAGTTGGCAATACAGTTTCTTCATCCCATTACAGAACTCTTCGACCTGACGAGACAATCCAGAATGTGAAGGGTTCTGAGCCAGCCAAGTTCGGGACGGTGACACGTGTATGATTTACTGACTTCGATCCTGAGAAACTGGATCCACTCTCAAGAATTAGAGCTATTTAAACACATATTCATTCTACTGTGGCACACTTATCAAAAGACATGATTATAGGGTAGATTTATATGTTACCCGTAGTAAGCGTGTGGTATGGTACAACGCGACACTGTCGGCGATACTGATAGTAGTTCCGAAGGAAAACCACGCTCGTCCATCACTGGAAGTCGTCGAAATTTCCTCCGAACAACCGGAGTGGGTATGACGGCTGCCGCACTCGCCGGCTGCCTCGGTGATGACGAAGTGGAGACGATAACCGTTGACGGAGAAGAACTCGCAGCAGAAATCACGATCATGGCCTGGGGCGGCTCTGCTCAGGACGCGATGGAAGATTTCTACGCGGAACCGTTCGAAGAAGAGACCGGAGTAACCGTGAACGTCGTAGGCGCTTCAAGCGGTCACGAAATGGTCTCTCGAATTCAGGGCGGTGCGGAAGACGTCCACATCATTAATCCGGAAGAGATTGACGTCTACGAGGCAATCGAGAACGGCCACATCCATCCGATCCGGACAGAAAACCTGTCCAACTACGACAAGATACAGGACGAACTAGTTCCCGAAGAAGCGATTTACGACCCCGGAGAAGACGTCCATCATATTCCTCACATCTACGGCGGAACTGGCATCACATACAACCACGAGGAAGTCGAGGAACCCGACTCGTGGATGGATATCATGACCGATGAGTTGCAAGGCTCCTTAATCCACTTCGATTACCCGAACTACATCGTCGGTCAGGCGGCGATCGCTCTCGGAATGGACATGAACGAAGCCGTTCAGGACGAAGCGATGATGGACGAAGTCTGGGACTTCGTCGAAGAACGGAACGAGCACGTCGCCGAATGGAGCAATTCGGGCTCTTCGACGATGGAAGCGTTTACCAGTGAATCAGCACTCGCCGGCTCCCTCTGGGTCGGCCGTCAAACGGCAATCGAACGTGACGGTGTCCCTGTCTCCTACACAGTTCCCGAAGAGGGTGCGTACTTCTGGGTAAACGTCTTAAATATCCCGTCGTACGTCGAAGACCCGCACCGGATTACCGCCGAGAAGTTCATCGACTACCTCATCTCCGAAGAACCAACGGCAGAGTACGTGCAAGATCAAGTTTACGCACCATCGATCGAGTACACTGAGACAGAGCCACCCGAAATCATTGAAGAGAACCCAGATGTGGCGAATCTCGACCTCCTCACCCAGATGGACCCTGCGCTCTATCAGGAGTATGTCGATGACTGGCAAGAACGGTTCGAAGAAATCGTTCGCGGATAACTGCGCAATTACATCTAGCAAATTCATATAACAATGTCAAATGCTACAGATACTATCGTAAACTTAGAAAACGTTGTCAAGAAGTTTGGAGACGTAACAGCAGTCAACGATCTCTCCGTCGACATTCGAGAAGGAGAGTTCTTCTCTCTGTTAGGACCAAGTGGGTGTGGGAAAACGACAACGCTGCGAATGATCGCCGGGTTTGAAACGGCAACTTCGGGAGCAGTCCGTATCCGCGACCGAGAGATGAGTGGCGTGCCTCCGTACGACCGGAACGCGGGGATGGTATTTCAAGGATACGCGCTGTTCCCACACAAGACCGTTGGCGAAAACGTCGGGTTCGGACTCAAAATGGAAGGTGTCCCGAAAGAGGAGCGAGAGAAAAAAGTAAAGGAAACTCTCGAACTCGTGGACCTTCCGGGTCTGGAAGACCGGTCACCGAATGAACTCTCCGGCGGGCAGCAACAGCGTGTTGCGCTCGCACGGGCACTCGCTATCGAACCGTCGCTCCTCCTGCTCGACGAGCCACTCTCGAACCTCGATTATAAACTCCGCAGAGAACTCCGCTTCCAACTCAAACGCATTCAGGAGGAAGTCGGTGTCACAACCATCTACGTCACGCACAATCAGGAAGAAGCAATGGCGATGAGCGACAGAATCCTCATCCTGAACGACGGGCAGCGCGAGCAACTCGGCACGCCAGAAGAAATCTACAACAAGCCCAAAACACGGTTCGTCGCCGACTTCATCGGCGAAGCAAACTTGTTCGACGGAACGGTCACACAATACCAGAACGGAAACGCCGAGATTGAACTCAGCACGGAGACAAACCGATCCCTCACCGTTCCCGCAAATGGTGCTGTCGAAGAGGGACAACCAGTGACGATTAACGTCCGCCCGGAGCGAATCACCGCAACCGACGACGAAGGAATGCTCACCGGCGAAATCGTCTCGAGGACTTACCTCGGGAAAAGTACACGGTTGCTGGTCAGTGTGGACGGATCCGAAGTTGAAGCTGAAATCCCGAGCGACCAGCTAGCCGGTATCTCTCACGACCTCTCGATCGGCACCACCGTCAATCTCGCCTGGCAGCCAGAAGCGTGCGTCATCGTAGGGGAGGTTAACTGAGGATGGCTAAACGAACGACTGAGCCACCCAGCGAGACACGCTCAATTGTCCGCCGGTTATTTGATTCAGATTGGTTCCGGTTCCTACAAATCGCACCAGCGGTGCTCTGGATTGGGATGTTCCTCGTCCTCCCATTTGTGATTATCATCAGCTACAGTTTCTTTGAAAGCGCCCCGTTAATAGATGGGGTCGTCGGCGTCGAACTTACGCTCAGCAACTACGTCGAATTCTTTACTCGTTCGGTCTACCTATCCATCCTCTGGGATTCTTTCGTTATCGCCGTCGCTACCACTGTCATAACCCTCGTCCTCGTTTACCCAGCCGCCTACTACCTCGCGTTTTCGGATATCAAATACAAGAACCTGTTCTTGCTGCTGTTCATCCTGCCGTTCTGGATGAACATCGTGATCCGAACGTACGCATGGCGGCAGGTCTTCGGTGACGGTGGACTGGTCAACTACCTCTTGAGCTTCGTCGGCGCCGGCCCAGTGGAAGTCATGTTCACCAAGCCGGCCGTCGTGATCGGGCTTGTTCACGTGTTCCTCCCCTTCATGTTGCTCCCAGTTTACTCCTCGCTATCGAACATCGACCGGAGTCAAATCGAGTCCGCAAAGAACCTCGGGGCAAACAGACTTGAAGCGTTCATTGAAATTACGCTTCCACAGTCTGCCCCAGGCGTCGGGGCCGGCGTAATGCTCGTGTTCGTGCTCTCGTTCGGCGCGTTCGTCGTTCCGGAACTCCTCGGTGGTGCGCAAAATAGCATGATCGCGAATCTGATCGGTAGCATGTTCCTTGAACTCCAGTCGTGGGAAGTCGGTAGTGCCGTCGCAGTAATCTTCACCGTTCTCGTGTTAGCGCTGGTGTATGTTTTCAACCGCGTCATTGGACTGGAAGGAATGTACGGAGGTGACAACGCGTGAACCCGATTCGAGTAGCTATAAAACGCATCGATCTCTCAGATGGAATGATCGATCGGCTCTTCAAGTCGCATCTCCTGTTGTTGTTCCTGTTCCTGTACGTACCTATCGCTGTCGTGATCGTGTTGTCGTTCACTCCGAAGTCGTTCCCTTCGTTCCCAATGGATGGATTCTCTCTGGAGTGGTATGCGAATCTGCTCCCACCAGACCATAACGAACGAATCGTCAACTCTCTTATCACCAGCTTGCAAATTGGAGTCATCTCAGCACTCGGCGCAGGTGTCGTGGGCACGCTCGCAGCGCTCGGGCTCGTCCGCAGCCGGTTTAGTAGCCGCTGGCTTCAATCCGACATCCTCTACACGTTCACACTCGTCCCGATTGTCGTTCCGTGGATCGTCACCGGGATTGCAGGTCTCACGTTCTTCAATCTACTCGGAATCCAAGGCACGACGCTGTCACTCGTCATTGGACACATCCTGATTTGCCTACCGTTCGTCGTCCTGATCGTCTCAACGCAACTCTACCAGTTCGACAGATCAGTTGAAGAGGCTGCCATGAACCTCGGCGCGAGTGAGCTCCGGACTTTCTACGAAGTTACCCTCCCGCTTATTGCTCCTGGCATCATCGCAGGAATGTTCTTCGCGTTCACCATCTCGTTCGATAACTTCACGCAAACGTTCTTTTGGGTGAGCACTCAGAACCAGACGCTCCCCGTCGTCATCTTCGGAATGATCGATTACGGCCTGGAGCCGACGGTGAACGCCATCGGAGCGATCATCGTCACCGTCTCGGCACTCATCGCCGCGGCCGCCGAACGGCTTTCCTCCAGGGTACTTGAGTAATCTTACTAACCATCTTCGTCTTCGGCATCGCTCACTACGTTGGTCGCTCGGCCGTACACTGCAAAGACGGGACACACGCTCCACGTCCCAAATCGTCCAGAATTCGCCTCTGGTAGCCTCAAGGGAAACCTCCATTGTGACGGCTGTTTTGGCTGACCGCTCAAGCAGTAGTGGCAGCCTTCCGTCCTCGAGCAGATTGAACAGTTACAGCTTGAGTCAGCAGTATTCGACCCAGCCAGTACCAGCAGGGCCACGGCAACAACAGTAGCAGCCAGTGTGAAAAGCGTGACAACAGTGACAGCGATGAACAGCATCATTAGTAGCTCGGCTCAGGCCTCCGCGATAATGTCGCCGATTGGGTTGAAAACATCTCACCCCCGTTCGGTTTGCCACCGTTGTTTCAGCCATTCGAGAGGAGAGAGTCGACCGGATCTCGGGAGACTCTCGGTGAGGGCGATCATGGTCAGAAGAGTGAGACGTTTTCCCGACTTCCCACCGGAGACTCCAGATTGCAAGTGTCCCATCGCAACTGCGTCGACGTCAACGATCAGTGAGATCGCGACGGGGAAAACCCCACTCGCCGGCTGATCGATTTCGATGGAGAGATTCCGACCGGCGATCGCGACGTTCATCCCTCAAACTCGAAGCGGTGTCCCGCCGCGTCTGTGGTCATCGATCAGCTGGCCAACGGTCATCACTCAACGGTCTCTCGACAAACTGATACAACCGCTGGATTCGGTCACCGAACGTGGGTCGAAGATCGTCCAGTCTGTCGCCACGATCAGGAGGTGGCCGGCCCTCCACGAAGTGGTGACTCGACAAGGCTGATTCGGAGCCGGAACGGAGGCCGAAAATCGAGTCGGAATCGACAGTCGAACAGCGGTGGATTCACCACCGCATCTGTGGGTCGAATCAAGGCGTCGATCACGGCCAGTCGGTCACCGACATCGGAGGTCGTTCACCCGAAGTCATCCACAACTACAACGCGGCCAATTCGTGGCCGAATCTGAGGGACGGACCCCGGTGGACTCCAGCCGGCCAACAGCCACCGACACCGGCTTGATTCCAGCCTCGAGAGAGGGCGACACTCTCAGGAAACAACGCTCGATACACGCGATCGCGATTGGTTAGTGGGTTGGTATGCCTTCTCGAGCAGTCTCGGCAGTCTACGCAAACGACGGTCTTGGATGGATATCTGAAGACGACAGCTGTCCACGGGACGTCTCGAGTATCGTTTCGACAGACTCGAGATTGAGGGGGTGCGCCCACTTTTATTCGCTGAACAGCATGAATCGTCGCACAGAACCAGAGAAACATCCGAAGGCCGTCAGCTGTCACTTCATCTGTCCGTGGCAAGTCCATCCTCATTTCTGCATTTCACCCAGAGTCGGTTGAGGTATAGCCTCAAGAAGAAAAATGGTGGAAGTACTACATCATCCCGGCTAATGAATTCGTGAGCGTCTCTCACCGTCTCTCAACGGTCTTCCTCATCAGTAAGCTACTGATCGGAGGCCAACTCATACTGTGATATCAGCCCCTCGCAGGAGTTGGGCGTTGATTGCGACGATGACAGTGCTCGCCGACATCAGGACGGCACCGATAGCTGGTGAAAGTAGGATGCCGATCGGAGCCAACACGCCAGCAGCAAGCGGCAGCGCGAACACGTTGTAGCCGGCCGCCCACACAAGGTTTTCCTGCATCTTCCGGTAGCTCTTCCGGCTCAACTGCACGAGGTGTGCAACGTCTCGCGGATCGTTCTCCACGAGGACGACATCAGCGGATTCCACGGCGACGTCGGTACCCGAGCCGATGGCGATTCCGACGTCGGAACGCGTCAGTGCGGGCGCGTCGTTCACCCCGTCGCCAACCATCGCTACCAGTTTACCCTGGTCTTGGAGTTCGATGATCTTCTTGTCCTTGTCTTCCGGAAGGACTTCGGCGAAGAACGTGTCTATGTCGAGTTCCTCGGAGACGGCGCGGGCGACGTCTTCCGTATCGCCGGTGAGCATTGCGACCTCGACATCCAGCTCGTGGAGCGCGTCGATCGCCTCGAAACTTTCATCCCGGATCACGTCCGCGAGTGCGACTGCGCCCACGGCTTCGCCGTTTCGAAGCAGGTAGACGACTCCCTGGCCGCGTTCGCCGGCCTCGTCGGCGAACGCTTTGAGGTCGTCGTCCGGTTCAACATCAAGATAGCGTAGCAAGTTGGGTCCACCGACGTGGACCGTCTCGCCGTCTCGCACGCTATCCCCGTCCACGCCGGGAGTCGCCGCCGCTTCGACTTCAACGGTCGCGCGGACCCCGCGGCCTTCGATCGCCTCGAATTCGCGTACACCTGGTACGGAAAGCCCTCTTTCATCGGCCTCCTCACGGATCGCCTCCGCGATCATGTGTTCGGAGTCGCCTTCGGCAGCAGCCATCACTGCCAGTTGCTCGTCCTCATCCCAATCGTCGGTCGTGGCCACATCGACGACCCCCTGCTCACCTTTTGTGAGGGTCCCCGTCTTGTCGAAGACGATCGTATCGAGGTTACGTGCCTCTTCCATGGCGATCCGATCGCGGATCAGCATGCCGTTTTGCGCGGCCATCGTCGTGTTGATGGCGACAACTAGCGGGACGGCGAGTCCCAGTGCATGTGGGCACGCGATCACGAGTACGGTGACGACCCGTTCCACGACTGTCAACCCGAATCCGGCAGCGACAGTCCACGCGACGGCCGTGACGGCCGCCACGGCGATTGCCGCGTAGAACAGCCAGCCCGCGGCTCGATCAGCGAGCACCTGCGTCCGCGATTTACTCTGCTGGGCCTCCTCGACCAGCCGCATGATACCTGAGAGCGTCGTCTCCTCGCCCGTCGCGGTCACGCGCACCCGGAGGCTGCCGTCGCGGTTAGTCGTCCCGCCGATCACTTCGTCGCCAGGTTCCTTCTTGACTGGTCGGGACTCGCCGGTAATCATCGCCTCGGAGACGTTTGATTCGCCCTCCTCGACAACGCCATCAGCGGGAACGTTCGCACCCGGCCGCACGAGCACAAGGTCGTCTTCAGTGAGTTCGTCAACGCGGACTTCTTCGGACTCACCGTCCTCGGTGATCCGTTCGGCTGTGTCCGGCATCAGCTCGGCTAACTCGTCGAGCGCGCCCGAGGCGCGCCGGACGCTGCGCATCTCGATCCAGTGGCCGAGTAAGAAGATGACGACTAACGTAACAAGTTCCCAGAAGAACGGTTCGCCGATCCCGAACGCGACCGCGGCGACGCTGTAGACGAACGCGACGGTGATCGCCAGCGAGATCAACAGCATCATCCCCGGTTCGCGGTTCCGCGCCTCGACTGCGCCCATCCGGAGGAACGGAATTCCACCGTAGAGGAAGACGATCGTACCGAGAACTGGCCCGACGAACTCGCTGCCGGGGAACGTCACGGCCGCGTAGCCGAACCAATCCTGGAGCATCGGGCTGTAGTATAGTACCGGAAGGGAGAGCACGAGGCAGACGAAAAAGCGCTGCTTGAACATCTCTTCATGACCGGCGTGATCGACGTGCGCCTCTTGGTCAGCGTGATCTTCGTGTGCGTGATCGGACGGCTCATGAGCGTGTTCCGTGTGCTCTTCCTCTCGGTGTTCGTGCCGATCCGGCGGCTCTTCGGGACGCTCGGTCCGTTCAGTGGTCAGTCCACAGACTCGACAGCAGGGACAATCACGGTCGGTGGGCTTTTCGTCCCGTGTTTGGTCTTCGTGGACGTGATGCGAATCAGGTGTATCCGCGGGATCGTATTGTGACATGGGTAATGCCTCCGTTGCAGCTGTTCCCCAAATTCGTCGAGTCTTTCACCGAAGAAACGCCCGTGAGGAACGAACGGCGGGATTCGATGATGGCCGCTGTTCTTGTTATTCGTCACACAGGATCCTAATTATTGGGTGTGTTATACTCTGAACAGGCGCAATACCACGGCCTTCAGGCTGTGGATACGCGCCGTCACTTAGTGCCACGTTCCACCGTCAAGAACATAGCCGAGTTTCCAATCCTAACGTTCAAGTTACAGGAATCTCTATACGTCGGTAAGGTTAGGTCGGAACGGAGCGGATTCCGAACGACCTTCGGAGGTCGTTCGAAAATCGGAGATTTTCGTGATCACGAGAGATACAGTCTCTCGGACGACGGCCTGTCCGCCCATGTAACGAGGCAGTATCCGAAAGGCAGGCGGTGAACACCGCATTCCAGAAGAGTGCGGTCGCGTGCCTCCTGTTTCAACAAGCCCACGATACCTCCGAGTCTGTTGACGCTGACTCAGCGTTCGCCGAGCGAAAACAACCACGAACGTCGACGACGCCGAGGATAGGAGTAACGGCCACTTGGCATGGCCAGGCAGCCACCGTCACGATGGCTGGGTTAGATGCGGACTCCCGCAAAGTGGCGGAGTCATGGTTGCGAACCTGAAACTCCCACCGCTCGGGATTCCTCCGCGTTTACGCGGAGGAGGATGTCAAAAATCAACAATTCCAGTCATTTCGCCACTCCTCCATCAGTTCAATCTCTTCCTGCTGGGCGTCGATAATATCGTCCGCGAGGTCGGCAATGCGCTCGGATTCACCCTCGTTCAAGATGTGTTCGGACATTGCGACGGCACCTTCGTGGTGACGGATCATGTGTTCGGCGAACAGGCAATCGAACTCCTCGTTTTCGGCGCGACGGAGTTCACGCCTGTCGTCGTGGGTCATCATGTGCTCTCGCGGCATCATCTCCTCCATCTCGTCGGGACCCATTCCGTCGCCCATCTCATCGTCGTCGTGCATTCCGTTACCCATCTCATCGTCGTCGTGCATCTCGTCATCGTTACCGTGCATCCCGTTGCCGCGCATCATCTCTCCCATCTCGTGGGGCATCATGCCCCCTACCTCATCACAACCAGCGACGCCGGCATCGTCGAGCAATTCACACATGAGATCGATCTCGGCTTCTTGCTCCTCGATTATCTCGGTGCGGAGATCGCGTAATTCTTCCCGGTCGGTTCGCGCCGGGACGAGTTCGGCCATCTGGATCGCCCCCTCGTGATGTGGGATCATCATCCGTACGAACATGACGTCCACGGCGTTGAATTCGGTGTCTTCGTCCTCATCCTCGTCGTCCTGTCTCCCAGTGGTCACGTAGCCCGCGAATCCGGCCGTGCTCGCGGCTCCAGTCGCACAGAGCATCTGACGTCGTGTTGGATTAGCCGCCATAGTATTATGATTCCACCCACCTATCTGATATAATGCGGACTGGAATACGCAACCTTTTGTCGTGCTTGGCTATTTGCGATAGGTGGTACTACCGGAATTCGAGTCCACAGTACCTGGATTCGGACAAAACGCGAACACCGGACCCAATTCGACTGTCGAGCGGGTTGGCCTTTGTACCGTGAGACTTCTACGTGCAAGGAAACGGACGCACCGAGAGACACAGTATTCTGTGTCTACGTAGGTTTCTGTATACCCAGTATCACGGTTAACGTGGACGACGACCTCAAAGAGCGAATGGAAAAGCATCCGGAGATCAACTGGAGCGAGGTCACGCGACAGGCCATCCAGGAGAAGATCGAAGCGCTCGAAATGATGGACGAACTCACCAGCGAGAGCGAACTCACCGAGCGTGACGTTCAGGAAATCGCTGATACAATCAACGAACGTGGACGAAAGCGCGTCGAAGAAGAATCGGCGTAGACTCGACGAATGAAACTGGTCATTGACGCCAACGTCGTCATCTCTGCACTCATCGCTGACTCGAAAACGCGGGAGCTCATCGTTACACTCGAACCAGATCTTTTGAGCCCGCGTTTGTCCGCGACGAGGTCAAGAACTACGAAGACCTGATCGTAGAAAATCCGGAATGGAACCGGATCGAGTGGCACAGTTCACCGGCCTCCTGTTCCAGTACATTGAGGTCGTCCTTATCGACGACTTCTATCCGGCTATCGAGAGGGCAGACGCAGCAATCGGAGACACCGACCCCGACGACGTGCTGTACCTCGCGTGTGCGGTCGTCAGCGATACTGCCATCTGGAGCGACGATTCTGACTTTGACAAACAAGACATAGTCGATACGTACTCGAGGAGTGATGTGATCAACTCGTTTGACACGCTCTAGCTCGGCGAATCATTACCGAACTTGGCCAGAAGCGATGACTACGTTCTGCTAGCACCCCACCCCGTACCATTCGAACACGGACCCGAATCCTTCATCGACGACCTGCTGGACAAGTTCCGCGAACGAACTCCGATTACCTGGATCCTCAACGAGCGACCGAAACGTGCTCTTGAAGTGATGTCCATGAGAGGGCCGATCGCGACTCGAGGTGTCGTGAGCTGCTTCGTGCAGCATCACCAGATATAGATCGTGCATCCAGACGGCACGCTGGCGGCTCGTCACGGCCGAGTCGGTGATCACGATGTGCGTCCTGCCATCAGTCCAGGCATCGGCGCTCGCCTCGCCGTAGTACACATCTCGCTCAATTCCAAGTTCCCTTGCAAGCACTCGAGCGAAGCGAAGATACCGCTGCTGGTCAGCGTTCAATTGCGATTCATCCTCGATGCGATGATAGCCCGTCCACACACCCTCAGATTCTGCCCGCTCGCCAACATCAAACGTCTCTGGCACCACTATCGATATGTTCTCGTCGCTGGCGAGAGCGTGAAGCCGTTGGGTTGCCGCATCACTCGTATCGAGGACGACGTAGCCACGCTCGACGAGTTTGTCCGCACCTTTCTGGGCACCGTCAACCCACCCAATGCTTGGAGCTGACTGGATCTCCTCGAGACTGATGCGAGACTCGGTTGCCAACTGGAACAGCTTGCGATCGGCCCACTGCTCGTCCGATTCTGACTCGGATGCCATCGCTTCAACCATCACTTCCCGACTCTCAGCAGTCAGCCGGTCATCCGAGACATCCGCATACAGATCGTCACGAGCCTGCTCGAGGGCGTTGTTGATCCGCTGCCAGCGCTCACAACCAGACTGGGTTTCATTACGCGCAAAATTCAGCGTCAGATTCCCCTTCGAGACGATCATCCCACCAATGCCGTACTCGCGCTTTGTCGTCACGTACAGTCCGTTGCTGTAGATGTCGAGTCCCTCGTGAGGCGTGTACTCGAGTGCGAGAATCGCATCCTCAGTTTCGCGTGTGATCGACGGGTGTGGTGAGTCGGCCACCGCCTCGAGTGGATCGCCCTTGTCGATCGGTTCGCCATTGATCACGACCGAGACGTCCGTCCGTGACTGGACATACGCGAACCGCTTGCGAAGATCGCGGACGTAGCGCCGCCAGCGGTAACTGTCTGGATCGGGAACCTCGTCCTCGTAGTGATCGATCTCGACGAGCATCCCCTCGAGATGATGTTCAGCGTTCACGAGTTGGCCATCGCGACTGCTGACATCTGCCCACGGTCCCGAGTCGCGTTGATCTCGATAGTCAAAGCACAGTGCAGTGTCGTGACTCCAAATGCGAACCGCGCCCTTCGCGATGATCGCCCCCTTGCCGATTCCCCACTCACCGATTGTCTCGTCGTCAGAACGCTGCTTGCTTCCCGCACCAAGCACCGACAGGTTACGTCGACCCTCGGTCGACTCGAGGTCGACGCCAGCACCGTCATCAAGGATGATCGTGTTGTTCACCTGAACGATCACCACTTTCGCAGATCAAGCCGAATCTCGTGCCACATTCGCGCACCGATATTCTGCTAGGCATGTGATGTCTGGACTCGATCTTCGATCCACTCCAGCACGGCGAAGAGGACATCCAAATGGTGTTCACTCTTGAGTGAGGACTGCTCTATTCTGCGTTCTAGTCGGTCCCTTGTCCGTATCCGATTTGATACACATGACTGAAACGTCGGTAATCGCGGGTCCAGCGGATGTTACTCGTAGGCGACACGAAGCCCGAGATACTGCTGGACCAGCTCTGCAGCATCATATTCGCGAAGAGGTGTCCCGTCGACGAGTTCGCTACCGAAGTACGCCATGGTTGCCTCAGCAGCGTTTACGACGTCCACCGCAAGCTGCTGGTCGCTGGGAGAGAAATTCAGTGTCGTCAGTTCCTCGATGGGCAAGGTCACGGTGCGAGCCTCGTGTCGACGGGTCCGAATCTGGCCCTTCTCGCTGTTGGCGAGGTAGGTTCCAACGAACGCACCGAGATAGCGCTGAAAGGAGTCGATGGTGCCGACGCCGTCTTCGGTGTCGTCGACCTCTACCAGACGGAAGCCAAGGACTCCATCGGGTAATCTGTCTTCGGTGGTGTTGAACGCGTTGAGTGGATAGTTGTTCAACACGCCACCGTCGATCCAGGTCCCATGATAGCGTTCGTCGACGAACTCCGCCTCGGTGATAACTGTGGGCATATAGACGAACGGGAAGCCCATCGAGATCCGCAACGCATCTGCCATCCGCATCTCACCCATCCCGTGGGGTCGACCGAAGTACGTGCTGGCGTCCCCGCCGTTCGGTGCCTCAATGTTCGTTCCCGTGACGACCACGTCGATGCCGTGAATCCGATGGTGCTCTTCGAAGGTCTGACCAAGGAACTCACTGAATCGGCCGGGATCGCCGATGGCAGCTGCCGATCCCCGCGCAAGCGATTCGTCGAGAAAATTCCGCGCACCACAGCCTGCGAAGAGCCCGTAGTCCGAGAACAGGTTTCGGACGTACGGAATGGCGTTCGCGGCGATGGCCGTCGCACCGACCCATGCGAGTGGCTTCAGTGCGGCTGCAGCGGTCTGATTGACGAGTTGCGTCAGATCCTCTGGCCGGTTCACCCACGCGAGTGCACCAGTCAGTCCGCTCCACACTGCACCGCTTGTCAGATCGAACGAGTCGACGGCACAGTTCTGTCGATGGCCCGACTGTGTCGGCTGCCGCTGGGTGGGCTCGATGGCCATGGGTCGTCGCCGCTCGAACAGCGTATGATCGTCGTAGAACTCGCTGATGAGTTCCTCGTCGGTGATTACCTCGAGACAGCGGCGGATCCCCCATCCACTGGCCAACAGTGCCCCAGTAATACCACCAGCCGACGTCCCGGCGATTCCCGTGATCTGGTCGCCGAGGACATAGTCGACACCGCGGGTGGCCACCACGCCGCGTCCCTCGTTCGTCTCCTCGAGAACGCCCAGATGCGCTAAGACGGCCAACGATCCGAAGTAGGCCAGTCCCTTTCCACCGCCGCCGTTGAAGACGAGATGCGTGACCTGATCCGAGTGGAGTGAGCCGATAGTGGACGTGGAACTCGAGGAGATGGCGTCTCTCCCGCCGTCGGGAGCCGCTGCTGAGGAGTCGATCCAGTCGTCGGCACCTGTGGGTGCCGAGTCGGTCATTCTTCGGCCCCTCCGTCAGTCGCGGCAGCCGAGTCGGTATCGCCCCACTCGATGGGCGCAAATTCGGGCATCGAGCCGTCATCCTGCAGTGCAACGAGATTTGTGGGAACGGTGACCTCCCACGGCTCACCGATCGGTTTATAGCCATCGTCCGTATCGCCGTTCAGTTCCTCGAGAATCGGGACGAATCGGTCATCGGTGCTCTCGGGCACCCCCTCCCCTTCCAGACCTGACCGTACTGGAGATAGTACGCGATGTCAGCCTCGAGTCCCGGCCGAACTGGGACGACCATCCGAGCAGCGCCAGCGGTGAGGAAGTTCGCGAACAACGGGTCGGTGTCCTCGATACTCAACAGGGTGAGCCAGTCTTCGGCGGGTGACCAGTAGTAGGGGTAGAAGACGTAGGTCAGCGCCGACCACTCGAACGCCTGCTCGAAGAACGTCACGAGCTCGGCAAATGTGTTCTCGGAGTCGGGGTGGTCGAGCCCCATATCCTCGTACGCACTCATATCGACGTGTTCGTTCTTCAGGATCGCAATCGCATGTTTCTTCAGTTCGTCCTGTTCGATCTCTCGGTTTCGTTCGGGGTTCTGGCCTCGAACGTCGATCCCACCCTGCCGACTTGCGGCGGCAACGGCCTCGTTGTACGACGCCTGCCGTTCGCGGTAGGCCTGCATGATTGCGTCGTACGTCTCGAGCTGCCACTCCTCGAATGCCCGGTCGGTCCGCTCACAGAACAGCGATACTGACACCGCCCATCCAAAGCTCCAGGCAGACACGATAACCGGGACAGATCCCTTCCAGTCGTCGAGATCGATGGTACCGAAGTACGGACCAGTGTACGTGTCGACGTGGCTATCTCCGACGTGAACGTCTAGTGCTGTGAGCTGGACGATCTCGGAGTCCGGGTCTCCGGGAAGGTAGCTGATACTCACGAGGGCTTTCGTCGCGGCGTACCCGTCGTCGACCGGGATCGACGCAGTCTCGAAATGGGTCATCTCACCCGTCGGCTTCGAGAACGTCTCCGAGACGTGTTCGTATCGTTGTGGTGGCGGGCTGACCTCTGCGCCGTAGCGTGCAGCGTAGTACAGATAGTTCGCATTTGTGAGATCGGTTGGTTGGAGCTGTCGTGCGGACGCCGAGAGCGCTGCAACCTCCTCCTGGAAGCGGTCTTCGTCCACCGTGTCGTCTGTGAGTAGCTCCTCGATTCCCGTGATGTGGCGAGGTTCAACTGGCCGATCGACGCGCAGGTCATCGGCGGGATGGTGAGCCTTCGCTTCGCGGTAAAACGAGCCGGGCTCGGGCACGACGAACTCCATAAGCATCCGGTCAGTGGTCGACTCGTGGACACGCGCCTCGTACACCTTGTCGACGAATCGGTAGACCCCAGTGACGTGTCCCGATCCGTCTGCGTTATCGATGCCGTGTCGGTTCAGTTCCTCGATCTCTCGCCGTGTCAGCTCTCGAGCCTTCTCGAGCGTGCGCTTTTTCACCCGTTCGACCGCCTTCTCGGTTACCTCCCGAGAGTACGCTCGCGCAGCTTGATTCGCCGCTTCGGAGCTGCTGGCACGGCTGTAGGACGCGTTCGTGTCGACCTCGACGGACGGTCCGTAGCTGGCCGATACGGTCACTCCAGCACTCGTTCTCGACTGCTCGGCGATTACCTCGTCGGTCTCGCGCTCCATATCGAAGCGCTCGGTCGTCTGGAGATGGTTCTCCGCCGTGGCATCAATCTCCGTTTCGCTGAAGAGGGTCCGCTCCGAGGTCGTCGTCTTGGTGTGAGTCCGTTCTTTGTGCTCGCCCTCGAGGATGTTCTCGATGTGGCCGATCTCGCCGAGCTCGTAGCCTTTCAGCTGCTGTCGGATGGTTTTCATTTCTCCGACACCGAGTGGGCGGACCGTACCGCGGTTCGGGATGGATTCGATGCTCCCGTCGTCGGCGTTCCAGGGAGTCAGGATATCCACGTCGATGATGTCGCGATCGAGGACGATCGGGAGATTCAGATCTAACTGGGCTGTTGGGGAGATCGCCGACGATGCGTAGTGATACGTGCCAATCTGTGCCGCACTCGAGCGACCGTCGCCCAGAAGTGTCGAGTACAGCGAGGTGCCGAGTTCAGTCTCGCGTCTATCGAGGTGGTCACTCGCACGCGGTAACTGAATCTCGTCACCGGAACTGATCGACGCCGAGGTCAAGAGCGACTTCGTCTCTGGGCTGAGTTGCGCTTCCGTTTCGCCCGTGATCGTCCATGGCCGCCGTGCGGCATCAGATATTGTCGATGGTTCGGTCGGCTGCTGTCTGGTTGTCGATGGGGGTGTTCGTGCCCGTTGCTGATCGGTCGATTTGCTCGGCAGTATCGACAGAACCCGATTGGCCAGTCCACCAGCGTCTCCGGTCGGCGGCGGCGTGGGTCCTCGATCGAAGCGGGTACGCGGCGCGTCGACGGCGGTGTCGTCGAATTCGCTCTCAGGTGTCTCGGTTTCGATTTCCACCGACGCGAGATCCTGTTGTGCGAGCTTGACATCACGAAGAGCACGGTAGACTCTGGACGATTCACCATCGGTAGCCGGTTCGTCGACGGTCGATGACCGGTCGCCGAGCCGTGCCGCCGGATTCAGCGTGGATGGGACCGTAACCGACCGGCCACGAGCCAGCCCAACTGCACCGCCGACATCCGTCGGGTCCGTCGACGCCCGCTCGATCAGGTCCAGCAGCCGAAGGCCGGTGAGCTGTGCCCCATACTCCGCTTGATCTGGGTTCGGAAGCGCCGTTTGACAGGCGAGGCTCTTTGCGAGGCGCTCCCGTTCGCGTTGGACCGACTCGCTCTCGAGAAGCTCCGTCGGCTCGCGATCGGTGAGCCGACGAACTGTCCGAGCGACAGCTGCGAGCGATGCCTCGTCGTCGAGCTGTTCGTCCAGTGATTCGAGTGGCAACTCGAGATCCGACAGAGCCGAGACGTACACGTTCGAGGAGCGATATTTCGCTGCCCACGCCGACAACGCCTCGGGATCAGACATCCCATCAGCGATCCCGTCTCCATCGCTCTCTATGACGTGGGTGACATCGATTGTGTCTTCCTCGACAGTCGGTGGACGGCGAACCGTCATGAAGTCGAGTATCTCGGTCCCAATCTCATCGGAAACCTGGTGCCCCCCCGCGTCGTCTCCCACCGGCCCGTCGGTGCCGCGGTCGGTGTCACTCGAGCCCTCATCGGCGTCGTTCGATTGCGCTGCCGTCTCCGCTTCGCTGACCGACTCATCGACTGCCGGCTCTCGGTCAGGGTGCTGTTCTCGGTCTGACGTCGCACGCTCTTGTGCCGACTGTTCATCACTGACTTTCATTTCGTCGAAGTCGAGCAGCCGCTCCGGTTTGTCAACGGTTCGGTCGTCACTGGACTCGTCGACCGCTTCGATAGCCGTCGTCGCACCGTAGCGCTCGAGTTCCGCGGAGAGCTTCCGGGCTTCGTCTACTGATCGGTGTCGTGCCACGACACCACCGTCCTCGAGGAGGCGTCTCGTTTGTTCTTCGTCGTAGCCCAGTGTCCGGAGATACTCGGACACCGCATCCGGATCGTTCCCAGCGTCGGTGAGGTAAGTTTTGATCGACATTCCAACATACTTATTGGTACCAAGTAACAAATATCTTCCTAGCGATTAGTATTTGTATTCACATTAAGTCTGTGAGTGTAGAATGAACAGCGAACTAATAGGAACGATTATGAGTCAACCGATGCGTGTTCGGGGTTTCCGGTTCGTTCACGAACGTCGTAGAGGGCGTCGCTATCAGTCATAAGTAGCACCTATTCATCGTCGGCATCGTCAGCTGATCCAGATACAGCAGTCTCGAGACGACGCAGATGGCGTACTTCGGCGAGGGCATCTTCGAGCATTGCGAGATTATCAATCTCCGTGGCCTCACTCATGATGTCGTCGATAAGCGTAGCTCGCTCGATAGCATGGGCCTCTCCCTCAGTTGTCTCGATCGAGTCAATGGATACCGACCGTTCTTCACTCCATCCACACGCCCAGCAATTTCGGGTGACGACGATTTGCTCGTTTTCGTCGGCAGCAAGCAGTGCATCGGCCACTGATGCTGTGAGCGGCTGATTCGGCCCTACTTCCATCGTGACGGGGCCGCCACACGCAGGACATTCCATACCGATACTGAGTACCGCTGTCATTTTCAAAATATGGGCTCTGACTTTATCAGAATCCTGTCTAAGCCCCTAGTCGGTGAACGAATGCGCTGGGATTGAAGAGACCGGTCTTTCAACATGTGTCCCGCTTATTTCTCACTCCCAAAACGCTTCGATTCGATCGTCTAGATCGCCGAGTACGTCCGTGAGCACATCTCGCCAGTCCTCCTCGTACTCGACATCGTCCCCTGGAGTCGTTGCATCCGGTGGTGGGTGAAAATGCGAGCGGGTATTGTGATTGTTCGGATGGCGGTCCCACCGACACTCCCAGTGATCGCCAGTGTCGTATTGTTCAGAGTAGTGGATGTTGAAATCGTCTGTCTTGTACCATCGGATCTGGAGATACGCACGCTCGATCGCCGTTGGAAAGTACCCCATGTCGTATTCTGCCACGACTGAACTCGGTGCGTACTCCGGCTGAAACACGGTCTCTGCAAAGCGATTGCTTCGTTCAAGATGCTGCCCGATTTGTTCGAGAATGTCGGTATCGATGCCACCGACCTCTGGGGCAGTATCGTCGTCAGCTGGCCGGCGTTCAGACATCGACTTTGGCACCGCCACTCGAGAGATTGCCGTTCTGACGCGCTGTATCTAACAGCTCTGCACGGTGTTTGAGCGTTTTCCATTCACTCAGTGCTTCCCACACTTCTTCGACCGACGCTTCCTCGGTGCTATCCATGAGAGACACGTCTTCCGGACTGTCGGCATCGAACTGGGCACGATACTCCTCGAGTTGTTTCATCGTCTCTTTGAGTTCTTTGACGATCTCTGTCTCAGAATATTGCTCTCGGATTTGCTCAACTCTGCGCCACTGGAGATACGATTCGTTGCGTTCGTATCTCACAGGTCGTCCCGAAATCTCACGTGTCATTCCCATCGAGGTAAACCAGCCAAGGTAGTCCCTTGCAGTCTCAGTATCGCAGTCTGCTTGCTCTGCAATTCTGGACACTTTTGTTGGAGTCCGTAGCTGCAAAATAACACTGAGCAATCGTTCTCGCGTTGGACCTCCCTTCAAGACCTCCTCAGGTGAGTCCCATTCGGTAAAATCAGGTGGACTCTCAGTTGGATCACGAATGTCGTCGGGAGTATCAGTTAAGTCCATCAGCGCTCACCTACATCCAACTAACGATGTGATCGGCCATATATCTACCGCACACTGAATTATTTCTGCTTCGTTCAGCGAGTCACGTCGTTCTCTGTTCAGAACTATCGACGTATTTTCTTGCTCAATCGCAGGCGTAGTGATCACTTTCGTTGGAATCCGGCTCCGTCTGGATTGCACAGTCGACACAGATTGGGTGGGTGATCCGTTCGTCTTGGCCCCACGTATGCACCTCGCCAGACTCAGCGCCGGGTGGAGCGTCACAGAAGACACAGCCAGTGAGTGTCTGCTGCATCACTCACCTACCTCGTCAGCATCTCGAGCAGCGGTCCAGCCCCGATGAAAGACAGCAAGCTGCGTACTCGAGTCAAAAGCGGTCCCACTTGGTTCGTGGACGAACACCCGCTTGCCAGGGACTGGTGTCACCAGATCGTTATCGATAAGTTCAGTAACGAGCTTTCGAGCGGCTGTGTCGCCGATATCCGCTGTCACGACGCGAGTTGCATCCTGATCATGGGCAACGAGTCTAGCTTCGAATTGTCTGTAATCGTCTGTAGTGTCGTCAATCGGATTCGGATTAGTCATTTTAATCACATGGAGGCACACTATTGAGTGCGCCTCATGCCTCATGGCGCCAAAAAACTCGCTGCTGGAAGCACAATCGGGTCGAAGATACTAGGTGATGCGTGCTGGAGCGGATAAGCGTCCAGAACTGGCAAATTCGGCGAAAGCCCGGCAGTGTGGTTCGAAAATCGAAGATTTTCGTCATCACGAAAGAGAGAAGCTCTTTCGAACGAAAACGGCCTTTGGCCGTGAGCAGCCCGGAACGTGGAGGTGGGTGGGGAGGTGGGTAGTGGGTGATCGGGCATCAGCAAAAAAGAGAGGTCTCTCGGCTACACCCACCACTGACCGCGTTCTGGGAACACGATTTCCGACCAGTGAGTCAACGCGATCGAGCAGCGTCCATTGTACCAGTTCTTCGCCGCCGCCCTGAACCGCACCAACTCACCTTCTCGCACCATCGTCTATCTGCTCTTCGTCCAAATCGTGAATTTCGTCCGTCCCGTCTCGTCTTCGATCAGTCCAACCTGCTGCATGCTCGGACTCGAGGGCTCCCACAGTTCGATCACGCGCCCTTCGACACTGACCTCGCCTCTCCTAATCAACTCGAGTCTTACAATCGGCACAATCGTCCCTGCCTCATGCTGCATCTCTTCTTTCGTATCCATCACCGCCTCGAACATCGCTTCACCCTCGAGAACCCGACTGGCGATCCGCTTCGCGATGACCGCTCGTGTGTACCCACCATTGACGTCTTCGGCCAACCGCTGTGCCTGCCGATTGACCTGATCCAACTCCGCTCTCTCAAGTTTCTCTCGAGGATCGACTTCCGTGACCGTCCGCTGGCTACGACGTGCCTGTTCAACCACCGCCCTCGTTCGTTCCGCTCGTCCCTCCTGTCGACCGAACGCTGCCTGTGCACTGATTCGCTCGAGTTCCTCCTCTCTGGCCTGAATACGCTCTTCCTGAGCCAAGGTCACACCGTAGATCCGATCCTCGCTCGTGTCGACGATCCCGTCTGGATGGTTTGCATCGACCTTCGCCTGAATCTCCATCTCCACTGTGGCTCGGAACTCTGGAGTCTCGTCGACGACGTCCTCGTGCTCTTCCCGAACCGCTTCCTGCTCGTACGCCTGTTCATCGACCGAAACAACCTTGCTAACCGACTTCTTACTAGACATTGGATTATACGTCCAAAGGCGCTCACTCGGCGTCTTTCCGACACCACGACTCTCCAGCCCTGGCTCTCTCGCTGTCCAACTCATCCATCACACGCGTCTCGCTCGCGCCTTCGTAAGCGCCCGTCAGGGCGCGAGCGAGACGCGCCGATGACAGATCCAACCAGTAACGCGCGGCGCTTCAACCGGAGCGAGCGGCCAGTTTTAAGCCGTTTACGTGTCTGAGCGGCAGCGAAGACCGAAAGCGCGCTTAATACTGGCATCCGAAGAGCGAGAGTGAGCGGAGGGCAGAAGCGGCGAGCGGGACGTGCCGTTACTGAGAAGGGAACAACCGCCCTTGACGGCCAGTTGATTAGTCCACGTGGGTGGGATGAAAAGGGGCTGACGCGCTGAGCGAACGTTTGTTGCGTTCGCGATGCTCGGAAGGCGCGAAGCGTCTTCCGTTGCTCGGGGAACCCCGACGACGTCCTCGCGAACAGGTGAGCGAGGGATCGGCGAGACACTTGTGTCTCGCAGAGCAAGCACCGTAGTCTGTGAGGAGCGCAGCGAGACCTTCGCGAGTGAAACGAGCGAAGGCCAGCGAGACGCGTACGGCTCGCTAGGCGCGGGACTCGAGCGCGTCAGGGGCTTTCAATCTCTGCGTAAAGGACTGGCCAGAGAAAGTTAATTGTCCTCGAGAGCTTCGTAGATCTCAGCGTGCCGGCGCCCGTCAAGTTTCCCCATCTCGAGGGCAATCTCGTGACGTTCTTCGTCACTCTCAGCGGACAGATATCGCTCATGCAGCTGGCGTACTTCTTCGTCGATTTTTGCCGGAAAACCAGTGTTTGATGTCATCGATGTGTTGAACAGTTCACTCTAACAGAGTAAGAAGTTGAGTCACATAGGGACTGTTTTCCCAACTTCGATGTGGACTGATCGCCTTGATAAGCGTTCGTGCCTCTTCGTGGCTCACGTGGCCATTGCGAGCGTAGTCGCAGATGAGCCTGGGTGTTGGGATGATCCGTGGACCGGTGAGCACGGCATGTACGAGTGCGAAGTTCGTCCCGCCGAACTCGTCGGTCAGGAAGCCATCGACCTCGAGTGCGTTCGCAAGGACGATACCGTCTGTTTCGCCATCGTCAAGCCCGAATGTCGGGCGCGATTCAGGAGTGTTCGATCGCTCGTACGGGTTCTCGACAGCGTAATAGTCTCGAGCAGCGAGAACGTTCGTCGCCGCCGCTCCATGGATATCGTGATACTGAGCAATATCACGGAGTTCTGAAACGACTTCTGGTGGAACGAAGACCTCACACGAGGTGAGCAGATACTGGAGTGGATCCGGTGACGTCTCTGTGTCGTATCGTTCATCAGCACGAGGTACGGCGAGACTCACGAGTGCGCTCGTATCGGCGACTACTGTTCGAAGCTGCAACTCGCCACTCATTTCTCGCCGGCCGTGTCAGACGTGTTCGTGGAATCGACCGTTGTGGTCTCACCAGCATAGATGTCGACGTCATCTGGTGGCGCAAGATCGAACGGTTCACTCTCCAGATCTGCTTTGAGGAGGCGAAGTCGCTGTGCAGTCTCTGCGCCGACGAGCTGCTTGACCGTCTCGAACTCGAGTTGGTCGTTATAATACCGTTCAGCAACCAAGTCCTGGAACGTTTCACTCTCAGCGGTATCCTCGAGATACTCGCGGATGGCTTCTACAAGTAGATCTGTTCGGTCCTTATCGAAGAGGCTAGCGACAGCATCTAGTCGCTCGACGAGATACTCCGGAGACTGGAAATGGACACGTCGAGGTTCGTCACTTGCACTCATTACATGTGCAAGTTATGCACACAGACCAATAACGCTTTCGAACCATGCACATAGCTTGTGCATAGGTGGAAGCGGGTCGCGGGACTCGAGCACATCAGAGAATTCAATGACCTCAGCAGTCTTGGTCTACGTTTAGCTCCTCGAGGAACCAGCCAGCTGTCGTTCCGATTCGAATGCCATCGATGTTGCGCATCTCGAGGTCAACTGTGGCAGTACGGAACGGGTAGTGTTCGACGAGAACACGGTGGATCACAGTTCGGACTGGCTTCTCCCCATATCTGTCGAAGACTGCCGCCATCGCTTCGTCCAAGTGAGCGTCTTGGTGCTCTTCCCGTGGGTTCTGTGCTCGTTCGAGTACGAGTTCGATCACATCATCCACCGATGGGTGCCTGGGGTTTCCTGTGCGTTCGCGAACAGTGTGAACCGCCTCGGGGTCAAGCCCCGAGGCACTCGCCTTGTTTCCTCTGTAGATGAACGACGGACCGTCTCACAGACGGTCCACGAGGGTAGTCAGGATTCCTCAAGCAACGAGCGAGCGCGCTGAACGTAGCTGTTCGCGTCCCAGCTGCGGGCGTTGCTGATTCCATCGAGGAGCATCTGAGCATCGGAAGCTGACAGCTGCTCGCTTCGAACGAGAACTGAGAGCAAGGTCGGCGTCGTCACGAGCCGGGTATCAGCAAGCGACGCGTGAATCAAGCCGAGTTGGTTGAACTCATCACAGAGAAACAGTTCAGCATTGAGTTCGTTTGCGAGGGTGACAGCAGCGTTCTCGCCGTCATCGAGTGGAAATTCGGCGTCGAGGTCGACCGACCGTGTCTCGAATGTACCAGTTTGGTCGAGCACGACGGTTGCGGCACGACCGTGCGCGTCATCATACGAGGCGATCTCCCGGAGTTCTTCGATGACCGCTGCTGGGACGACCACCTCGTATTGTGCCAGACAGATTGAAAGTGGATCGGGATTATCGTCAGCAACGATCCCGAGACTGACGAGGGCAGAGGTGTCTGTAATAAGTTGTGACATCTATGCGTCGGCGGCCTCGTCGATGAAGTCCTCGTCTAGCTGCTGTTTCAGCACCCGGAGATTCGCCGCCTCTTCAGCGCCGACGAGTGCTTTGAGCTGCTCAAAGGAGATTTCATCGTCGTAGTAGGCAGCCGCGATTTCTTGGGTGAGCATGTCGTCGTGAGCGGCTTCCTGGAGGTACTCCCGGAGCGCAGTCACGAGGATATCCGTCCGATCCTCTCCGAGGACGTCCGCGAGTGCATCGGTTCGATCGATAAGCCGGTGCGGCGCTCGGAACTGGACGCGCTTTTTATCGCTACCCATTATGTGTACATTGTGAGCCAGCTTACTTAGCCCTTTTCGTGTGTACGATGTGAGCCACATGTGGCTGTATCGGTGAACTCCCAGCTCAACGGCCAGACATACGATGTACTTCGAGCACGTCAGGGGTTTTCAGCATTATGCAAGGTGGAGCCTCCGACCTCAAGGAGTGAGCGAAGCGAGCGAGTAGGTCGGTGAGGAAACCGACATGGTACGATACAACCGGCATACTGCGGCCACCTGACTCCCAAATACTTAAGAACCGCTAGCTCTAAATCTGAAATATAGAGGTGCGTCGAACCGCGCCGGTCAAACTCATCGTTCCTGATGAGCGGCGCGACGACCTCCACGAGTCAGCTCGTCAGTTCCTTCACTGCGCGAACCGAGCCGCCGAGTTCTGTTGGAACGATCGCTCCTACACGAACTGCGTTACGGCGAACACGACCGCACGGGATGCGCTCTATGAGGAACTGCGAGAGGAAACTGAACTCACCGCGAACCTCGTCCAAGAAGCCATCCGACGTGCCGTCCAAGCAACGAAAGGCGTCGTTGAACGGTGGAAGCAGGGTAAACGTGTGAGCCAGCCGGAGTTCACGTCGTGGAGTATGCTCTATGACAAGCGGAGTGCGACGTTCTACCGGAACGAAGTCTCGCTCTCAACCGTCAACGGGCGTGTTGAGTGTGAGTTTGAACTCCCGGCGGACAGCCCGACGCCCTACGAACAGTACGTTCTTTCGGAGGAGTACGAGTTCCGGGCGAGTACACTGCAATACGACAAGGCGACCGACGAGTTCTACTTCCACATTACAACCCGGAAGTACGATGACGACGAGTCCGAGGTTTCGAAAGATACCGGGCACCAAACAGTCCTCGGTATCGACCTCGGCCTCAACAGTCTCGCTGTTTCCTCAACCGGTCGCTTCTGGCAGGGGGACGACTACGATCATTGGTGCCACGAGTTCGAGAAGCGGCGTGGTGAGATGCAACAGCGCGGCACGCAGGCCGCGCACAACGCTCTCCTTCGCCTCGGAAAGCGTGAAGAAGCGTGGCGAAAACAGTACATCCACACCGTCGCCAACGAGATCGTCGAGGAAGCCGTCGAACACGACTGCAACGTGATCGTGTTCGAGGAGTTAACCGACATTCGAGAGCGGCTGCCATACGCGAAGTGGCACCACATTTGGGCGTTCCGACGCCTCGCCGAGTACGTCGAGTACAAAGCGTCCGAACAGGGCGTCTCCGTGAAGGAAGTCGGGCCGAACCACACGTCCCAACGCTGTTCTCGGACGGACTGTGGGTTCACGCATGAGGACAACCGCCACGGAGAACACTTCGAGTGCCAGAAGTGCGGCTACGAGGTCAACGCGGACTACAATGCAGCGAAGAATATCGGGGTGCGATACGCCCGGAAACAGACACACAGCCTCCGTTCCTCGCCCAAGTCGGGGAGTGGAGACGCACCAGTAGACGTGCGTGTGAATGGTGGGGCGATGAACGGCGAGAGTTACCAGCCTATTGCTGGCGACTGATTGCTGGGAGTCCACATCAAAGCCCCATCTGCTCACGGGCCGCAGGCCCGTTCGCATAGTCCGTGGGACCGTCGGTCCCACGCTACCCTCAACGAGCGAACCGCGTATGCGGTGAGCGAAGTAGGGTGGGGTAGTTTACCGTCTAGATCTCTGCTTTGCCTCATGGAATACCGAACGATCATGTGGCGACAACCGAATCACACAGGTAGTGAAACGACTTCTCTTAGTAGTCCTTGTCGCAGCAATGCTCGTTCTTGCGGGCTGTGCTGATGGTGGGACAGAGACCGATGAGCCCACAGTTGACGCAGATGATGACCTCGAAGATGTCGATTCGAACGGTGCTGAAGATGATACTGCAGCCGATGGGGATGAAACCGATCCAGAGGAGACTGATGAGCCGACAGTTGACGCAGATGATGACCTCGAAGATATCGATTCGAATGGTGCTGGAGACGATACCACAGCCGATGAGAACGAAAGCGATCCAGAGGAGACCGACAAAAGCGAAGCCGATGAACCCGACTCAGGTGATGGTCCCGATGTCGACGGTGAACTCGAGATTCATCATATCGATGTCGGCCAGGCCGACGCCACGCTCCTGATCGAACCTTCTGGTGAGACGATGCTCATCGACTCCGGCGACTGGCGTCAAGGAGGCTCCGATGTGATCGAGTATCTCGAGGACCAGGATGTCGATCGAATCGACCATCTCGTCGCAACACACGGGCATGCTGACCACATCGGCGGCCACGATGCGATCATCGAGCACTACGAAACCGAACGGGACGGCATCGGCACGGCCTACGACTCTGGCGTTGCCCACACGAGCCAGACGTACGAGCGATATCTCGACGCCGTTGAAGACTACGACGTCGAACTGCTGATTGTCGAAGATAGCGATCACTTCGAGTTCGGCAACGCGAACGTCGACGTGCTCAACCCACCCGAAGGAGACTCGGGTTCAGACCTTCATAATAACGGTGTCGTACTCTCGATCGAGTTCGGTGAGTTCTCCTATCTCACCACCGGCGATGCGGAAGCCGCCGCGGAGCAACGGATGGTCGACGAACACGGAGACCAACTCGAGGCAGACGCGTATCAGGCGGGCCATCACGGTTCGACGACGTCCTCGACAACGCCGTTCATGGACCAAGTCACACCGGACGTGGCGATCATCTCGAGTGCGTACGACTCCCAGTATGGACATCCACATGATGAGGTTCTCGAGGACTTCGCTGATCGAGGAATCGAAACGTACTGGACCGCCGTTCACGGCGACGTCGTCCTCACGACTGACGGGAACGATGTCGAACTCGAGACGGAACACGAGTTCTCGACTGATGCAGAGGACCTCCTCGAGGAGAAACCAGCTGACGATGACGACACCCAAGCGTCGATCACCCACCCGATTGACGTGCCTACAGCACCACTAGTCGGCTAATGACCGAAACCTACACTGCGACCCTCGATCGGATCGTCGACGGACAAACAGCGGTGCTCTTGCTCGAGGAGAACGGCGAGACTGTCGACCAACTCGACGTCGACGTAACGAGGCTGCCACCAGCGGCTCAGCACGAAGGGTCAGTTCTCGAAATCACTGTCGAAGCAAGCGAACCCTGCGAAGCCGAATACCTTCCTGAAGTCACACAGTCTCGCAAGGAGTCTGCACAGGAGCGCCTCGATCGTCTCTCGACGAAGTTATCGGATCGGGACTAACAGCAGAGTAGTGTGATTACTTTATTCAGAATTCCATCAGAAATCGGTTCAGGAGTTCGGTCACTACATGTGCGTATCGATCACGATGTGTGATCAAAAGAGACGAGGTTTGAAGGACTATCGGCGGCTCATCCAAGATGACCACTGAGTGTAGCTTCAACCGTGAACTTGTGAGTACATCATCCTACGATCAAACTGCCAGTTCAAACTCATTTCTCTGAAGCCCTGCAAGATACACAGCGCGAATGTCGCACGGACTGAGGAGCGATCAACGCGGAAGGTCGAAGGCTCAGTACAGGGAACGAATTTATCGGTCCGTCTCTTTCCAGTCGTCCGGGTCTCCTTCACGGAATTCACCCTTGGCATGGCGCTCGTGGGGCCAGAAGGTGACGCCAAGGAGTACGACGTAGAACACACCTACAACGGCAACCACAGCAATTCCGGGGATACGGGCGATTTCAGCGGTTGTCAGCCAGTCCTGGCGTGGCGCGAACGCTGTAATCCTGAAGACCCACGCGACCAAGAGGACACTGAGCAGCGCAAGGTACACACGCCGGAGCCGGTTTGCGAGTGCTTCGTATACCGAGACTTTCAGCGTCGGCCTGCGATAATCCCTGCTCAGTTCCGCTCGCCAGTCGTGACTTTCAATGCCTTGGGACGGATCGAGGGCGTTTGCGAACAGGTTCTCTTGGATGACTCGAGCACGAGAGCGAAAGACGTCGTAGTCCCGGTACCGCCGTGCTTCGATTCCCAGAAAGATGGTGACAACAACGATCCCGATCAGCAAGATATAGTGTGGGTTATCGGGACTCGAAAACGCCCACGTCAAGATTGCTGCCATCAGCGTCACCGCCCACGTCGTCGTCTCGTCGAGGCGCTGGCGCCACGTCCCCACTCGGTCTATCTCTCCGCGATAGGCGTGGGCCATCACCGAACCGAGTCCCGTACTGTCGTCAACCATTTCACGACCGATCTCCCGTTGATCTGGTGCTGTTGGGTCGAACTCGTCGCTACTTGAATCGGTCATAGAGAAGAGACATCTCCCCGATTTATAAGCAGTTATGGCGACAGCACAATCTGAATGTCATGTACTGGAGAACATCGAACAGTACGCGCGTGTAGTGAGTAGATGATTCATTGACTGCAGTGTGAAACAAACAGAGTCGTCGTGCTGCACTGATCCTCTAAGTCTTGCACGCTATTACTGTCTGTTCACAGTTCAAATCTGCCACTGCACGGATGCTGATACTCACAAGTCAAAGGTTAAAACACCACTAGTAGCAGTTCGCTGGACTCGAACGAGGATTCCTCTTTATCATTTCTCTCGCTAGCTTCGGGATCAAGCCCCTGCCTCAAGGAAGCCGTATCAGCGGCTGAGTAGGCAGGGATAGTTCACTAAGAGTAGCCGAACCAGTCGTATCAGCATTAGGCCAAACTCGATCGATCAGTGACGGAGCAACCAGCCGCCGAATCTATATACAGCTCCCCGAATGTCTGACTGTGCAGACGACTCTCCGGGCGAACGACTGGATATGCGTCGACGGCTGTGCAGTTCGCGGGCAAGCGTTCGACGACAGCACAGTACTCGAGGGGAAGCGGCTCGCGGCGCGGTTCCTCGAGTTCGATGAGGAGCGGCCACTCGACTCCGTATCGGCCATTGCCACGGAGCTCGAGGGATTTTATGCTGCGGTTCTTACGACGGACGAAACAGCGACGCTCGTCGCCGACGGAGCCCGATCGATCCCGATCTATTACGACGCCGATGGAACCGTCGTCTCGGATCGCGGCCGGGTCGTCCGGGATACTATCGGTGCCCAGCGTGATCCGATCGCCGAAAGCGAGTTCCTGCTCACGCGGTACGTGACGGGTTCGGAGACGATCTGGCGAGACGTCCATGCGACTCAGCCCGGTGCGGTCGTCACCCTCGAAAACAGCACGGTCACCGAGCGAACGTATCGCGACTACTGGCCCGCCGGTCCATCGAGTGAGTACGCCGAGAACAGTGAGAACCCGGTCACGCAGTTGGAACCCGCTCTCGAAATCGCCCTCGATCGGTTAGAGCGTGTTGCCGGCGATCGGCCGATCGTCCTGCCGCTGTCGGGCGGCTACGACTCCCGGCTGCTTGCGTCGGCACTCGTTGCCCGCGGTCGCGACGTGATCGCGTTTACGTTCGGTCGCTCGGGCCATCCGGACGTCGAAGTGAGCCGCGAGGTTGCGACCCGGCTCGGAATCCGCTGGGAGTTCGTCGCGTACGACGAAGCCCTGTGGGACGAGTGGTATCACAGTACGAGGGCGAAACAGTACCGCGCTCGAGCCTTCGGTGGCGACGCACTCCCGTTTCTCGCAGAAGTCCCCGCGCTCCACCGACTTCTCGAAGTGGATCGGCTCCCACGAGACGCGCTGTTTTGTCCGGGCCACACCGTCGCGACCCCAAGCGAACGCCTTCCAGTGTTTGTAGGAGAACCCAATCGAAGCGAGACCGAAACCCTCGTTGGCTGCGGGCCGGCCGTTGATGCGACGGAGACGCCTGATCGAGAGACTATTGCCCCGTCGACCGAGGCGCTCGTCGACTACGTACTCGAGACCCACTACACGCTCTGGGAGTGGGACGACGAGGCGTTTCGGACGGCTGCTCGCGATCGGATTCGTCGCGGGTTGCTCGGCGATCGAGACCCCGACTCCATTGTCGATCCCGCACGCGCCGCCGCAAGCTACGAGCGCTGGGAGTGGCGCGGTCGCATGGCCACGTTTACGAACGGTGACCTGCGGGCGTACGAAAATGCGGGCGTCGACTGGTGGCTCCCCCTATGGGATCCAGCGTACGTTCGGGCCTGGGAACAGGTGCCACTCGAATGGCGTCGCGAGAAGCGAGCCCATGCCGAACTTGCCGTCGATCGCTACCGCCGGGCTGCCGGCGTCTCATATCGGCGAGCCGCGATTACGGACCGATCGCTCTCGCCGGTCGATCGACAGCTCTCGCTGCTCAGACAGACGCCGGTCGGTCAGTTCACCGAACGCGGCGGCGACTGGGAACCGCCGTTTCTCGCCCCACAGTCGGCATGGGGTGAGCCGGAACAGCATCCCCTCGCGTGGTACGGCGCGGTTGACGACGAGCTGCGCAGGCGGCTACCACCGGTTCAGAGCTTCTATGCGATTCGAACGCTGGCCGAAACGGGACGGCTTGACCTTTCGGATGCGGGTAGTCCAGTCCCGGAGACAACTGTATTATCCATTCTGACAGGTTGTGTGGACTGAGAAAACAGAAACGCGACCCTTACATACCACCGGGTGAGATTACCCAGTAATGAGACGGCGTACGTTTCTCACGACGAGTGCGGGGATCGCGACTGTCGGTTTAGCTGGTTGTCTTGGAAGCGACGGTAACGATGCCTTTACTGTCGGCACCTACGAGTCGTTTATCGATGCACCGAGTGATAGTCCGGGCGAGTGGATCAAAGACGAGTTCGAGTCGCGCCACGATGTCGAACTCCGATGGGAGACGCCAAGCCGGGAACTCAATCATTACGTCGAACGTCACAATCAGGGTGCGGAGATCGACGCGGAACTCTTCCTTGGTGTCAGACCACAGAATCTCGTGCGTGCCGACGAGAACATCGACGGCGATCTGTTCGCGTCGACGGACGAAAGCGAACTCTCGAACGCCGGCGACATCGGCGAGGAGTTCTACTTCGATCCCCACGATCGAGTGATTCCGACCTTCCAGAGCCACTGCGGAATCGTCTACGACGGCCGATCGCTGTCAGCCCCAGAAACCTTCGAGGATCTGCTTTCCGAGGAGTACGAAGGGAACCTCGCCCTCTCGAACCCCAACGGGTCGACGACTGGTCTCCTCTTTTTCCTCTGGACGGTCAACGAGTTCGGCGAAGAGGGAGCGATCGACTACTGGAACGACCTCGCGGATAACGACGCACGGATCCTCAACTCATGGGGTGACGTCTACAACCGATTCACCGAGGGTGAATCGGAGGCTGTTGTCTCCTATACAAACGATCGCGTCTTCGCCAAGCGCTTTGGCAACGACCTCGAGAAACACCAGGTCGCGCTGCTGAACGGGCAGGGGTACACCAACATGGCCGGGATGGCCCGCTTTGCAGCGGGAACGAACGACGAACTCGCCTACGAGTTCATGGACTTCATCCTCGAGCCGGAGGTCCAGGCCGTAATCGCCGAGCGAAACGTTACTGGGCCAGTCAATACGGAAACCGAACTCCCAGAGGTGTACGAAGAGTACGCGGTCGACCCGGAAGAACCCGTCTTCTTTGGATACGACGAACTCGAGGACAACCTCTCGACGTGGCTGCGCAACTGGGAACGTGAAGTCACGGGTGGCAATTAAACAGATGGAGTCGATGAGCGACTCGAGTCGGGGCTTACTCGTCGCTTCGAGCCTCGCGGCCGAGTTCGCCTTCGACGGCATCCATCTTGTCAGCCCCGGTCATTTCGACGGCTCGTTTCTCTTCGACCTGCACCAGCGTCTGAATTTCGTCGGTACTGACTGCGTCGTGGGCGGACGCACAGGCGGCAAACAGTTCGTGAACGTCTTCGGCCTCGATGATCGTCGCCATCGGCGTCGTCTCGTAAGTGACGTCGTGGCTCTCGAGTGCGTCGATTGCCGCGGCGACGTCTTCGGTGATGTCCTCGGTCGTTACTGGCGTGACACGAAGCAGTCCGAATACGGTCATATCACGGCATTTGCCCGACCACAGTATAGTCGTTGGGTTTGGCTGACACCGCCGGTTACATGGAGCAAAGCCACATGACGGCCGACAGCACTGGCCGGCAAGACGCCAGTTCCGACACGCTGGCTCGGCGAATCCACGGAACCGTCGAACGGCGGGCAATCGCCGGTTTCGGCATCTTGACAGGGCTTTTGCTGGTGTTGATGTTTTATTATCCGGTTGCGACCGTCTTCATCGAGTCCGTTCTCGTCGAGGGCGTCCTCACACTCTCGGTCTTTGCCGACCTCCTGCGAGATCCGTTCTACTTCGGTGATTTCGCCCGACTGCTTTCGGGTGAGTCACCGCTTGCTGTTGGACAGGATTTCCTCTCGAGCGATCGCCGCCTCGGGGTTGTTGGTTTCACCGCCTATCAGGCGGGGCTCTCGACGCTCGTCGCCGTCGCCCTTGGGCTTCCGGCGGCGTACCTGCTTGCCCGCTATGAGTTTCGCGGCCGGCGAACACTTCGATCGCTAACGATCCTGCCGTTCGTTATGCCGTCGATCATGGTTGCCGTTGGCTTCGTCGCCACGTTCGGTAGCAATGGGACGGTCAACGGACTCTTTTCGACCGTCGGCCTCGGCCCGTTCGAGATGTTGTACACCCTCGAGATCGTGTTGCTCGCTCACGCCTTCTACAACGCCCCACTCGTTGCACGGGTGACGACGGCTGCTTGGGAGTCAGTCGATGCCAGTGCCATCGAGACGGCCCGAAGTCTGGGGGCGAGTCCACACCGTGCGTTCTTGGATGTCGTCGCCCCGCAGCTCTACCCGGCTATCCTGATGGGTGCCGCGCTCACCTTCGTCTTCACATTTGGAACGTTTCCGATAGTGCTGGCTCTTGGGGGCCTCAATCTCGTGACCGTCGAGGTGTTCGTCTACAACCTGATCCAGAACTTGAACTACACCGAAGCCGCCGCGCTGGCGATCGTCGAACTCGTCATTTCACTCGGTATTCTCTATGCCTATCTCCGATACGAGGCGAAACACGTCGTCCGATCGCGGGGCATTCGACCGCTTCCGCGCCGATCGCTCGTTCCGAACACGGCCTCAGTGCGGGAACTCCTCCCCCGAGTCGGCCTCGGGATCTACGGCGTTGTCGCTATTTTCGTCTTCGTCGCACCGATCGTTAGTATGATTTATGCGAGCGTCAGCGGGCCCAACGGGCTCACGGTCGCCCACTACCAGTTTCTCATCGATCGCCAGTCGAGTGCCGCGGCGTTTCAGGTGCAGCCGTGGACGGCCATCCGCAACTCGATTGTGTTTGCAGCAGGCGCGCTCGCACTCGCCTTGCCGATGGGGCTGGCGATCTCCGTGCTGACGACCCGGCAGTATCGCGGGCGAAAACTCGTCGATGTCACCCTGATGGCACCGTTTGCCGTCTCGGGGATCATCGTCGGTATCGGCCTCCTTCGAGGTCCCGTCTTCGGCGTCGAGATTGCAGGGTGGCAAATTACGATCGCGGGCGCACTTGCAATCGTCGCCGCCCATGCTGTCTCCTGTTACCCGTTCGTCGTTCGGACGGTCGCCCCCGGCCTCGAGTCGATCGACCGATCACTCATCGAGTCCGCAAGAGCCCTCGGAGCCTCTCGAGTTCGGGCGCTTGTCGACGTCGAACTGCCGCTGGTCTGGCCGGGCGTCGTCGCCGGGGCAGTGTTTGTCGTCGCGATCTCGATGGGCGAGTTCTCCTCGACGATCATTCTCGCGACGGGGACCAACCAGTACACGATGCCGATCGCAATCGAACGCTTCATCGGGCGGCGACTCGGACCGGCAACCGCTATGGGTGTTGTCTTGCTCGTCGTCACGAGCGTGAGTTTCGTTATCATCGATCGACTTGGGGGTGAGAGCTTTGGCATCTGAAGAGGACGTCTTGTCAAATGTCGCGTCGCCAAACACCGAAGCACCGATCGCTCTCGAACTCGAGAGTGTCAGTAAACGCTACGGGGAGACGACTGCGGTCGACGACGTCTCACTATCAGTTTTCGAGGGCGAGTTTTTCACCCTCGTTGGCCCCTCCGGCTGTGGCAAAACGACGACGCTCCGGCTGATCGCCGGCTTCGAAACGCCCACCGAGGGCGTCCTCTCGTTCGGCGGCGAGGACGTCACCGGGGTCCCGCCTGAAGATCGTGATATCGGCGTTGTCTTCCAAAACTACGCGCTCTTTCCGCACATGACTGTCGGCGAAAACGTTAGCTATGGGCTGCAGTTCGCCGACGCACCTGGTGGCGTCTCCGACGAACAGCGCGTCTCAGAACTCCTCGAGTTAGTTGATCTCGCAGGGATGGAAGCTCGCAAGCCGGACCAGCTTTCGGGCGGTCAACAACAGCGGGTTGCGATCGCTCGGGCGCTGGCACCTGGCCCCGACGTGCTCTTGCTCGACGAGCCGATGAGTGCGCTCGACGCCCAGCTCCGAGAACGACTGCGGGTTCAGGTGAAAGCAATCCAGCAGGAACTCGAGATTACAACGATCTACGTCACCCACGATCAGGAGGAGGCACTCGCCGTCTCCGATCGGGTCGCCGTCATGCGTGGGGGAACACCCGAACAGATCGCACCTCCGCAAGCGATCTATCGCCGCCCCGAAACCCGGTTCGTCGCGGAGTTCGTCGGCGACAACAACGTCTTTACTGGCACCGTCACCTCAGTAGACGAGACTACAGGCAAATTGCCACAGGCTCAAATCGATATCGGCCCCGAGACGGTCACGATTGCCGTTGCTGAACACGAAATCGCAATCGGCGACGAGGTCACGTTCTGTATCAGACCCGAGTATTTGCGGGTCGACGGAGGACAAGAGCGCTCGAGCGGTCAGCGGCTGTCCGACCAGCCTAGTGCCAACGCGACGACTGCAACCGTCGTGAGCGCCGAGTTCCTCGGCGAAACGACGCGAGTACATCTCGAGTGGTACGATCGGGAGCTGCTCGTGCGGACACACGACCCCTTGTCCGGCGAGGTGGAGGTGGCGTTCGAACCCGAGGCCGCACACGTGGTCGACGTTTCGTAGGAGAGTCGGCAAAACCGTGTAGTACGTTTGTGGCTCCCGAATCTCAAACTCCGTGCACAACAGGAATTCGGGTTCGTTGTGGAGAACATCGTGTTCCGAGAGACTGTGTGACTGGATGTTCTCGCCGAGCGAAGCAGAAGGTGTGAGCGCCTGAAGATAGTCGAATTGAGGTACGCACTCGAGTCGTAGCCGTCCCGTCCTCGGATGTCAATCGGAAGGGGTTAAAGGGAGAGCGGAAAATATGATATATGGCTAACATTGGCGACGGCATATCTGCAAAAATGGCCGAGAAATTTTTTGCGAGTCGTGGCCACGGCGTGCTCTCACTTGCGGACGATAACGATGGGCATGGAGTTCCAATCTCGTATGGGTATGACTTGGAGACGGGACGGTGTATCATGCAGTTCGTGCTCGACACAGCGAGTCAAAAACAACAATTTCTCGAGGCAAGCGACACTGTCACGCTGACGACCTACGAGTACGATGCTGACGATACGTGGCAGAGTGCGATCGCCACTGGATCGCTGGTGTCGCTCTCGAGTGAGGACGTTGCGAACTGGGCTGCAGCGATCTTTTTCACGAACGCTGCGAACGTTGAGACACCCGTCCGCCAGGAAGCAAATGAGACGGCGATCGAGTGGTATGAACTCGAGATTGAATCTCTCACCGGTCGTGAAAACATCGGCGACGGGCGGACAAAGACGAAATTCGAACTCGAGCAGTGACCTCAACGCCGGATACGGCACGGTATCTGAAGAAAACAGCGAGCGTTTCACGGGTCACCTGACCCGTGGTCGTTTACAGAACATCGAGGAGAACGCCCACGACTTCCGTCGTGTGGAGGATATCAAAATCCTGCGAAATAATACGTCTAACTGGATAATCTCCAGACAAAACATAAACTCTTGTACGATCGGCGAGTGATTTAACTTGGACACTGATCATTGAGGAGTAATGAGTACACGAGCGGGGTCCCCCGACGGGGCATTTTGGGGTGACGTCAATGATGAGGTAGCGCTTCGCCGGTATCGGACGCTCGTCAACACGATCGGCGATGGAGTGTATCAACTCGATTCGAACGGGCACTTCGTTGCGGTCAACGACGTGATCATCGAGACAACGGGGTATTCCCGCGAGGAACTCCTCGGCGAGGACGTCTCGCTCGTTCTCACCGACGACGATATTGCACACATCGAGCGTGAAATCAAGAATCAGATCGAAACAGAGAATGAGAACATTGTCATCTTCGAACTCGGCGTCCAAGCCGCCGATGGAGACGTGGTTCCCTGTGAACTACGGATCAACCCGCTGATCGAGGAGGGGGAGTTTCAGGGATCGATCGGCGTCGTTCGGGACGTCTCCGAACAAAAGCAGCGGGTGGCCACACTCGAGTCAGCACAGGCGTCGTACGATTCGATCACGAGCGTTCTTGACGAGGCGAACATCGGCGTCTTCATTCTCGACGCCGAGTTCGAAGTTGCGTGGGCCGACGAGACGATTGAACAATATTTCGGCCTCGATCGGGACGACCTCATCGGCCGCGACAAACGGCAGGTCGTCCACGAACTCGTCGCGGACACAGTCGACGATCCGGACAGATTTGCAGAGACGGTCTTGGCGACGTACGACGACAATAGCTATATCGAGGAGTTCGAGTGCCGTGTCACGGCAAGCGACAACCGTGAAGAACGCTGGCTCGAACACCAGAGTAAACCGATCGAATCGGGGCAGTACGCCGGCGGCCGAATCGAACTATACTACGATATCACGGACCAAAAGCGATCGGAAGATGCCCGCCGTAAAACCGAGGGTCGGTTTCGGTCGCTGGTCGACGCCGTCGAGGAGGACGCGATCTTTCGACTCGATCCGAAGGGTCACGTCGCCAGCTGGAACGAGGGTGCGAAGGAGATCAAGGGATACGAGTCCGAAGAGATTCTCGGCGAACACGTCTCGACGTTCTACACCGAAGAAGATCGAGCAACGGGGACCCCCGAACGGCATCTCGAACGGGCCGCCAAAACGGGATCGATCGGAGACGAAGGGTGGCGCGTCAGAAAGGACGGCACACGCTTCTGGGCAAACGTGACGATTACAGCGGTTCACGACGAAGACGGAACACCGCAAGGGTATCTGAAAGTCGCCCGCGATATGACCGAGCGTCACGAGCGCGAACAGGAACTCGAGAGCGAACTCCAGCGAGTGTTCGGCCGGATCTCCGATGCGTTCTACGCCGTCGACGAAGACTTTCGATTTACTCATGTCAACAAGCGTGCCGAGGAACTCCTACAGCGATCCACGGAAGAGCTGATCGGAGAGAAGGTCTGGGAGATGTTTCCGGAATCCAGAAACACCCACGGCTACGAGGCGTTCCACCAGGCACTCGAGACGCAGAAGGCAGTGTCCTACGAGGAAACGTTACCCACCCTCGGCGGATGGTTCGAAGTTCGAGTGTACCCCTCCGAAACCGGGCTCTCAGTGTACTTCCGTGACATCACCGAACGGAAACAGCGCGAGCAGGCAATCCGTGAGTCGGAACGTCGCTACCGGACACTCGTTGAGAATTTCCCGAACGGGGTCGTCACCCAGTTCGACGAGGAGCTTCGGTACACGCTCGCCGAGGGCCAGGCCTTTGATTACCTCCCCCACTCGCCGGATGACGTCGAAGGCCGTCACCTCCACGAGGTGTGGGCCGACGACGTGGTCGAAACGATCGAACCCGCGTTCCGGGCCGCACTTGAAGGCGAGACGCAATCGGTTGAGGGCACGTCCGAGGGGCGCGAGTGGATTCTCCACGTCGTTCCCCTTGCGGATCAGGATGGCGAGATTCACGGGGGAATGACGATGGCCCTGGACATCACCGAGCGTAAGGAGCGCGAGCGGGAACTGGCGAAGTATGAGACGATCGTCGAGACCGTCAACGACGGCATCTACACGGTCGACGAAGAGGGCCGTTTCATCATGGTCAACGACGCGTACACCGAGCTGACCGGCTACTCCCGGGAGGAACTGCTCGGATCGCACGTCTCGCTCGTCGCCGACGAGGATACCATCGAACGGGCAACAGTGCTGGAGGAGGTGATTGCGGAGGGCAGCGTCGACGAACCGGTGATGGAAGCCACATTACGGACGGCAGACGGCGGTCGCGTCCCAGCAGAGGCGACGTTCGCTATGTTACCCGGCGACGAGCGCGAACGAATCGGCGTCGCGCGTGACATCACCGAACGGAAACAGCGCGAACGCGCCCTCAAAGAGAGCGAAGCGCGATTCCGGATGCTTGCCGAGAATCTCGAGGAGATGGTGTGGATCGAAACACCAGACACGCGAGAACTGCTCTATATCAATCCCGCCGCCGAGACGATCTGGGGGCGCGACCGAGAGTGGCTGTACGAGAATCCCACCTCGTTCCTCGAGACGGTCCATCCTGACGACCATCAGCGCGTCGAGCAAGCGTACGAGGCCGTGCCGGACGACGGGTTTGACGAGGAGTACCGTATCGTTCGACCCGACGACGAGGTTCGGTGGCTCGACGTACAGGCTGTCCCAGTCCACAACGAGGAGCGCCAAATTCGCCGTATCGTCGGAATCGTCGACGATATCACCGAACGCAAGGAGCGCGAGCGTGCGCTCGAGGAGAGCGAGCTTCGCTACCGGACGCTCGTCGAACACTTCCCGAACGGTGCGGTCGGGCTTTACGACGAGGACTTGACCTACAGCGTCGCCGGCGGTGAACTCATCGACGACCTCGGCTTCTCACCGGACGAGATCGTCGGCACGACGATTTACGGACGGTATCCCGACGAACTTATCGACCGGATCAAACCATACTTCCGTGCCGTCTTCGACGGCGAATCGAGTACGTTCGACATCGATCTCGATGAACGTCACCTGCTGGCGCACACGCTTCCCGTCAGGAACGCCGACAACGAGGTCTACGCAGGGACGGTCGTCGTGCAGGATATCACCGAACTCCGGGAGTACCAGCGCAAACTCGAGGAGTCGAACGAACGGTTAGAGCAGTTCGCCTACGCGGCCAGCCACGACCTCCAGGAACCACTTCGGATGGTCTCGAGTTACCTCCAACTCGTCGATCGACGGTACGCCGACGCCCTCGACGAGGACGGCCGGGAGTTCCTCGCGTTCGCCGTCGACGGGGCCGAGCGGATGCGGGCGATGATCGACGGGTTGCTCGAGTACTCGCGCATCGAAACGCGTGGCGATCCGTTCGAACCGGTCGACCTCAACAACGTCCTTGATGATGTTCGCGAAGATCTCCGAATGCGGATCGACGAAAGCAACGCCGAAATCACAACCGACGATCTCCCGTGTGTAGATGGTGACGACAGCCAGTTGCGCCAAGTCTTCCAGAACCTGCTGAGTAATGCGATCGAGTACAGCGAGGACGAGCCGCCGCAGGTCGACATTTCCGCCACGCGTCGTGGCGACCAATGGATTATTTCAGTGCAGGACAACGGTATTGGGATTGATCCAGATGAACAGGACCGTATCTTCGAGGTGTTCCAACGACTGCATACACACGAGGAACACTCGGGGATGGGCATCGGCCTCGCGCTATCCCGGCGGATCGTCGAGCGCCACGGCGGCGAGATTTGGGTCGACTCTGAACCCGACGAGGGATCGACGTTCTCGTTTACCCTTTCAACTGTCGATACGTGAACGGTCTGTGCTGACGTCGCCATCTTCAGTGAACTACCGGTCTGCGGTGACAACGTACGACTCCATTGGCGAAACGATGCTTTCGTCGTCACTGTACCGATGCAACGCCTCCTCAACCTCGTGAACAAGCTCGTCTCGCACCTCTTGCTCGACGGCTGCGATTGGTTCAGCGAGCGGCGAGCTTGCTGCCTCGCGGCGAACGAACTCCTCGACCGACGGATAGCGGACAGAACCGATTTCGATGGTGACCGATACGTCATCGAATCCTGCATCCTGAACGAGCGTTCGTAGCTCCTCCCCATCCCATTCAGGGAACGGAGAGCGCATCATTGCTCCGGCCTCGTCACCGATGTGCCGCTCTAACGCTTCGGTCAGTATCACGTACGCAGGCTGGAAATCGAGCGGTCGCCAGACGCTTAGTGTCACACGCCCACCTGGGGCGAGGACTCGTCGCATCTCGGTGACTGCAGCGACGGGATCGTCGAAAAACTGGAGCGATTGTTGACAGCAGACGACGTCGAACCCCTCGTCGGAGAACGGGAGGTCGGCCGCGTCGCCCTGTCGCCACTCGATCGAGGGTTGGATGTCGACAGCGGTGTCCTCCGCCACTGCAAGCATTCCGTCGTTGATGTCGAGTCCAACGACGGACCCGCTAGTGCCGACTCGAGAAGCAACTCGACGCGCCACGATACCGGTCCCGCAGGCAACATCTAGGACTCGATCTCCCGCGTGTATCTCTCCAGTCTCGACGAGGTGTTCGGCCCACGGCGCGAAAATCGGTGGCACCAAGTACTGTTCATAGGCCTCGGAGGCGTTCCCTTCGAGCTGCCAGCCAGCCGATTGATTTGCGTGATTGCTCATATGCACTCACCACGAACGCGGATACACCGCGAACATAAGTATAAATGCCTAGTGAAATGTTTCACGCCGTGAAAGCACGGTCTCGGGACCAATTCGAGTTGGGTGGCGTCGATCAGTTGAGCGATTTGACCGAGAGCAGGTCGGTTGCGTCCTCGAGCGGTCGGGCCTCGTCTCGGAACTGTTCGTAGTAGGTCTCCGCCCACGTACGCATCCCGTCGCTCCCGGTGTCAACGAGTGACTGTAACGTCCCTGTTTCCGGGTCGTAGCAGCAGATGCTGACACGCTCATCGAACAGGCAGATGCCACACCGGACGTCAAGGGGAAGGTCATCGTGTAGCAGGACGGTGTAGTTGGCTTGTGTCGCCATCTCCACGACAGTTTCTTCGTCCCACGAGAGGAGTTCCTCGAAAACAGTAGGCGGGTAGATGTATTCACACTCCAGACCGTTTCGGACCCGTTCGAAAAACGGCTCCAAATTCCCCGACTTGAGCAGTGCCATGCCGAATCCGCGCATCGTTCTCGTTGTCGTGAGACTTTCTGTGAGACGTTCGATAGGCCTGTAGGGGTATCCGGGTCCTGGCTGGGAGACCACCACGTCGGAGAACAACTCGAGGCTAAATCCATCGATTTCGTGTGGCAGCCATGGCCAGACCTCGCGGAGTCGTCGCTGATACGCCATCGCGTCCCTGAACTCCTCGAACCGATCGGCAACGAACGTACCCAAATCGGTCAGCTGGTACGTCTTCCCATCTCGCTCGATCCAGTGGCGATCCTGAAAGTCGGTAAGGATTCGGCCCAGGGTCGGTGAAGACGCTCCCGTTGTGGTACGGAGGTCGTCCCGATCACACGGACCGCTGGCCAGTGCGTCGAGCACCCCGACGCGGTGGTCCGAACTGACGAGGAACTCGATGTCGTCGAGTTCTGCATCCATATCTATGGTATGTGTTGGCACATAATAATCATCTAGCCGGGCTCTCGTCGAGTACCCAGTCTGTGAAGTACCGCGGGCGCGGTGGCCCGCGGCGTCCGTGTTTAGCGCGCTCAGTGATTGGGGTTTCGATGTCGTCCCAGTCCCACCCTTGCCGGTCGAGACGGTTGACTTCGTTACGGATACGTCTAGCTTCAAGCGACGCCTCACGCAAGTTGGCAGGCTCACCCTCAGTAATGTCGAGGCCGAACGACAGCGAGTGGGTGAGCTCTGCCTCTTGCATATGTCTATCATTTGGAGAACCCATTATAAAACTACAGACCAGCAGTGAGAGGTGCACTGAGTGACGGCATTCAGCCCCGGGCACGGTGGCCCGGGGCACTCTGCCTGCTACCTATGTAGAGCACTCAGTTAGGTGGCGCACGTTTTAACTGAGTGAGTAGGGCGCTGTATCCTCGCCCTACTTACTCACTTCGCGTTGCTCCGTTCGCTCCTTGAGGACGGGGGCTTAGCAGCCCCATTTCCAGCTAAACGCCGCTCGCCACCGAAACCAGTATCCAACTTCCCTCTCCCGGCGATGATCTTATAACTTGTGAGAGATTGATCACAACAGTGACCGCCAGTTCGTTGAGCGAGACGCTCCGAGAGACACTCTCTATTTTCGAGGAGTCCGGAGCCCCACTGACGACGACCGAAGTGGCAGACCGGCTTGGTCTCGATCGTGAGAGTACCAACGAGCGCCTCGAGCGCCTTGTCGACTACGATGAACTCGAGACGAAGACCGTCGGCACGAACGAGCGTGTTTGGTGGCAGCCACGATTGTCACCAAAACCGCCATCGCCAGACCGACGTGAGCACGACCTCGAGCTGTGTCGGACCTTGCTCGACCACTCGACCGACAGCGTTCTGATTGTCGATCCCGACACCGGGGAGTACATCGACGTCAACGAGACGGCCCGTCAGCGCAGTGGCTACTCGCGGGAAGAGCTGCTCTCGCTATCCGTTCCCGACCTCGAGGTCGACATCGACGATCTGACCGAGTGGCACGCGCTCGTCGACGAACTGCGGGCAAACGGAACGATCGCATTCGACGGCCGCCACCGGCGAGGCGATGGGACGACGTATCCGGTCGAAGTCACCGCGACCCACGTTGAACTCGACCGGGAGTACGTCCTCGCAGTCGCTCGAGACGTGACGGCGCGCCGGAAACGCAAACATGAATTCGAGCGGACGAAGCGCTGCTTCGAGGCGATCTTCGAGGACCCGAACATCCTCGTCGGCCTCCTCGAACCTGACGGAACGGTCGTTGACATCAACGGGACGGCGATGGAGTACATCGAGGCCGACCTCGACGAAGTGGCCGGCGATCCCTTCTGGGAGACGCCATGGTGGGGAGCTGGCGAGGAGATCCGCGCAGACGTGAGGAAATGGATCAAGCGCGCAGCGGCCGGCGAATACGTCGATTTCGAGACCGATCTCACCAGGCCCAGCGGCGAACAGTACACGCTCGACGGCGTCTTCAGACCGGTCATGGACGACGACGGTGACGTCGTCTCTATCATCGTCTCCGACCGTGACGTCACCGAACGTAAGCAGCGTGAGCGCGAGTTACAGGAAAACGAGGAGCGGTTACGGCTCGCTCTCGAAGCCGGAGAGATGGGGACGTGGGAGCTTGACCTCCAGACGAGGGACTCGCCCATCCGCTCCCCACAGCACGACCGCATCTTCGGCTACGACGACCCGCTCGACGAGTGGGACTTCGAGACATTCCTCGACCATGTCCAGACGGACGACCGCAAGGAAGTGAAACGGAGATTCGAAGAGGCATTCGAGACGGGAACGTGGGATTTCGAGTGCCAGATCACCCGAGCCGACGACGAGCAGCGTATCATATCGGCCCAGGGAGAGTTCCACTTCGACAGCGATGGGGAGCCGACTCGTGCGGTTGGCGTAGTCCAGGACATCACCGAGCGCAAGCAGCGCGAACGCGAACTCGAAGAGTCCGAACGGCGCTACCACACCCTGGTCGAACACTTCCCGAACGGCGCTGTCGCTCTCGTCGACGAGGATTTCCGGTACGTCACCTTCGGCGGCACCCCAGAGGGAGACACGGACGTGACGCGTGCGGACCTCGAGGGGGAGCCGCTTCGAGACGCACTGCCGCAAGAGCTGGCAGACGTCGTCGTCCCACGGTACGAGGACGCGCTCGACGGCCAAGCATCCGAATTCGAGAGCACGATCGGCGGTCGGTCCTACCAGTTCTATTTCATGCCGGTTCGAGACGACAGCGGGGAGATTTTCGCCGCCATGGGCATGTCTCAGGACATCACCGGGCAGAAGATGAGCGAACGGTATCTTCGGGACGCCAAGTCCCAGCTCGAGGCGGCGACAGAGGCCGGCGCAATCGGGACGTGGGAGTGGGACGTCCAGAACGACGAGATGGTCGTCGGGCAGTCGTTCGCGCGGACCTTCGGTGTTGATCCAGACGCAGCCCAGCAGGGCGTCTCGCTCGATCGGTTCATCAACGCCGTCCACGAGAACGACCGTGAGCGAGTGGTCAGCAAGGTCGAGGACGCTGTCGAGACCTGCAGCGAGTACGAAGCGGAGTACCGTGTCTGGAACGCCGACGGGGAACTCCGCTGGGTCGTCGCACGCGGTCGCGTCGAATGCGACAACGACGGCAGTCCGCTGACGTTCCCAGGCGCGCTGACTGATATTACCAAGCGCAAGCACGCCGAACTCGAGCGCCAGCGGACCATGGAGCAGTTAGAGACGCTGGTCGATATCCTCCCGATCGGCGTTGTCGTCGCCGACGCAGACGGGTCGCTGATCAGAGCCAACGACACGGCCAGGGAGATCTGGGGTGGCGACGTGTTCGACGCGGAGTCGATCGCAGAGTACGACAAGTATCCCGCGGTGTGGGCGGATACGGACGAGCCGGTCACTTCGGACGACTGGACGATGTCCCAGGTCCTCTACGGAGTCGAGGTCACGGAGCCGAACGTCTACGAAATCAGCGCATTCGACGGCGAACAACGCATCATCATGGAGCACGGCATGCCGATCAGAGACGAGTGTGGCGACATGAGCCGTGCCGTCGTCACCTTGACGGATATCACCGAACGCCGTGAGTACCAGCGCAAACTCGAGGAGTCGAACGAGCGGTTGGAGCAGTTCGCCTACGCGGCCTCCCATGACCTTCAGGAGCCACTCCGGATGGTCACGAGCTACCTCCAGTTGCTCGAGAAGCGTTATGGCGATGCCTTCGACGAAGACGGTGAAGAGTTCCTCGCGTTCGCCGTCGACGGGGCCGAGCGGATGCGTGAGATGATCGGCGGCCTCCTCGAGTACTCCCGCGTCGAGACGTGTGGCGATCCGTTCGAACCGACGGATCTGAACGCCCTTTTCGACGACGTGCTCGTTGATCTCCAGCTCCAGATTGAAGGGAATGATGCCGAGATTACCGCCGAAGACCTCCCGCGTGTCGAGGGCGACGCCGGTCAGCTGCGGCAGGTGTTCCAGAATCTCCTCTCAAACGCGCTCACGTACAGCGGGGACGAGCCACCGCGGGTTCATGTCGGTTCCCACCACCGTCGGGGGAAGTGGGTAATCTCGGTCGCAGATGATGGGATCGGGATTAATTCCGAGAATCAAGACCGCATCTTCACGGTGTTCGACCGACTCCACAGCCGCGAGGAGTACGACGGCACCGGGATCGGCCTCGCACTCTGTGAACGGATCGTCGAGCGTCACGGCGGCGACATCTGGGTCGACTCCGAACCGGGTGAGGGCGCGACGTTCTCGTTTACGCTGCCAGCGGCAGATGCTGCGGATAAGTGACCACGACAGCGACCCGGTGACATCCTGCTGGTCGAGTTGAGGATAGTGCAGAATCAAGGGTTCCGCTGACCGTGCGAACGGCGAAGCCGTGAGCAGCAGGGGACTCCGCGCTACCGTTCAGTTGAACGATCGTCTCAGCCACTGAGCCACGCGCCGAAAACCGTGGCCAGCAACGCCATGCTGATGTGTCCACTGCGCCAGTCGGAGAACGCCTTTTGAAGGCCGCTAGTTTCGACCCGGTCGGTGTCATCACTCCGATAGTCATCGAGCGATGGGGCGTCGTCCTCAGGGTCATCGTCTGCAGGAACTGCATCATCGGCTGACGTCGGACAGCCTTCGGGGACGAAGTTTTCGGGATCGTTGCCGTTTCCGTCCTTAAAATTCACGGATCCATCGCCGATGGTGCGCCATCCGCCATGGAACTCGTCATCCCACTCCGTCCCGGAGACATCGATCTGACTCCCTTCCTCGTTTGCTCCGGCGACGAACGAGTAGTGGTGACCGTTCATGTCGAAGTGACAGTCTTTGACATCAACTGGGCCGGGCGACCACGCCCAGACACCGCGCCCCTTGCGGTACTGACGGTCGTCAGTAACGGACGCAACACAGTTCTCGACAGTGCCCTCGGCGAGTCGGTAGTGAGAGGTCCAACAGTTTGCCGCATAACAGTCGCGGATGGCGACCGTCCCACCACTGCCGTGGTCGTCACCGGGGGCAGAGCAGTAGAAGGCATTGTCACTCATTTCCTGGACGTTGACGCGTTCGATCTCGAGGTGCCCACTGTGATCAGGGTCGACCCAGAGCCCGATTGCGCCTTTCTCCTCATAGACGGAGCCGTCGCCGAGCCACACGTTCTCGATACGCGACGTCCCGCCATCGGTATCGGCGACGCCCAGGATCGTGTGATTGCCCATATCCACCGTCCCCTCAACGGCAACGTTTCGAATCGTCCAGTCCGTCCCCGTTGCGATGATGGTGACGCCCGCGCCTGGTGCAGTGACGTCAAACCGCACGTTCTCGAGCGTCTCAGAATCGCCGACCTCGACGACCTTTCGCTCATCTTCAGCGACGGTAACGGTCTCGGATGTGGATGCTGATGCGGTCCCGATCGCAGCCGTGCCGACAACTGCCGCACCGGCCATCCCGAGGTACGTCCGTCTGTTGATTCCGTTTCGCTCGTCGCGTTGTGTTGTAGACATTGTGTCTGAGATACCCACAATATATTAATAATAAGGAGTGACGACCGTTCTCAGTATGTGTAAGTCAGTTTTTTCAGTTTATATTTTGAAAAAGAGTTTGGTGAAGCCTGATACATATTCGGTATCGAGTTGGCAGCGACTACTCAGTGTGAGTGACTCGGGCAGCGTTCAGTACAACCATCCAATGGGGCAGCGGTAAGCACGAACAAAACGATTTGAGAGAGATTGGCGACAGTAGGCAAAACAAGCGCCGAGTGAAAAGCGCGGTACAGCAAATTCTCGACCGACTTGTTGGAAGCCTCGAACGATCGCTTGCTCACATATTCTTCGACTACTCCTCAGTCTGCTAGCGGGCAGTCGTGTCAAGTTCCCCCTAGAGAGATTGCCGAACGCTCCGGTGTGGCTCGAGGACGCCGATCAGATTATCGACGGACACCGTCGTCGGAGTCTCGTCAGGGAGTCATTCGAGTCTCGAGCGAGCACAGCCGTCGGTTCTGCATCGCTGAAACCTATCGCAGCCACTGACCGTCAGTACACATCCGATCGCACGGCGAGAGCGCGGTTCGGCGTACGCGGTTCGGCGTACGCGGTTCGGAACGAACGAAGTGAGTGAGAACCGCGGACAGCGAACGGGGAGGAACGACCCGTGAGCGCAGACTCTCTGTGACTACCCAACAACGGTAAGTGCAGGTGACTTGGTTGCCAGAGTCGCTATCAATGGCGATAGTTGCCGAAACCAATGACTCTCTTTACCATCCAAATTCGCGGTAAACAACGGTTCGAGAGGCCTGTCCGCTGGAAAGAGGGGAGGCGTGAGCGTCACCAAGGGCGGTGCATTCATCCACGAACGTTCGCTTGATACGATAGTGGCCCTTCGAACGAATCAATGAGCAAGGCAGATCAGATCGAACGATTCGCGGTTTCGGCTGAAAGTGAGAGCGAGACGAAGACGGTTGTCGAGGCCCGGGACTTCGAATTCATCGTGGATGAGCCTGCAGCACTGGGCGGCACGAACAGTGGCCCTAACCCCGTTGAGTACCTCATCGGCGCGTGGGCTGGCTGTCTTACTGTCGTCGTACATACCGTCAGCGAAGAGCGTGGAATCGATCTCGATAGCGTCGAAATCGAGATTCAAGGTGACCTCGATCCTCGAAAGTTCCTCGGCGTCGTCGAAGATGTCCGAGCGGGGTATCAAGAGCTGGAGGTGAACATCGAAGTCGAGTCGGATGCCAACGAGGAAACCCTAGATGCGCTGGGAGCGGAGGTCGAGGAGCGCTGTCCCGTCGGCGATAACATCGGAAACCCGACGCCAACGAACGTGACCATCGAACCGGCCGAATGATCAACAGTATGGCTTTTCAAGCGATCGCCACGGTATCTGGAGACTAGATTGGTGATCAAAACGGATAGTTCAGCTTGGGTGGTGCGAGAGAAACACCATGCCAATCGTTCTACGACACCCTCATACAACGCCAGCTACGTCTCTCACTCACCGCTCTCCTCGTCACCGTCTTCCTCGAGGTCAGCGTCGCGGCCATACCCTTCAATCTCCTGAACTTCGGCGTCATCGTCTTCATCACCGGTTCCGTTCTCATCCGCGCCATCGTCTCCATCACCGGCTTCGGTTTCATCCGCGTCATCGTCTTCTTCCTCCTCGAGCCCATCCTCGTCGTTCATCTCGTCGTCTTCGTCCAGCTCGCCATCTTCGTCTGTCTCACCATCCTCATCAGCTGTCGTCTCGTCCCCGTCAGTCTCGCCGAGGTCTCCACAGCCAGCCAGTCCCACTACTGCACCCGCGCCGGCAAGCGATATCAACCGGCGACGTGTGATAGTTCGATCTGTCATGATGCAGTTCAGATACGACGGAACGACGAGATAAGGGCGGCCGATAGTTCGGACACTCAATATGGATTGGGCGTAATCCAACCGAATTGGATTTCTGATGGAGATGACTAAATTGGGTAACCAATTCGTACTCATTTATCTAGGCTGTGTCTCGCAGAGTGCTGTGTCCCCGTGCTATTTAATACACAGATATAGTATGGAGACAATATGAACGAGATCTTAGGCCGAGACCTGCAGCAAAAATCTATTGTCGGGACCAACGGCACCAGTTTTGGGACGCTGTACAACGTCACAATGAAGCCCGGATCCGGCGAACTCTGCAACCTCGTTGTCGACCCGCACGACCAATCTTCGTCAATGGTCACCGACGAAACAGACGATGATCGGCTCCGGATCCCCGTGAGCCAGATCAAAACGGTGAACGACCAGATTATTATCGATACCGACTAGACGGCCTGAACAGCAGGTCAAGCAGTAGTATCCAAGACGGTACAGACATCAGTCTGGCACGAACTACAACAGCGAGACGGGATCGCTCGAGTAGAGCGAGCGTGATCAAGAGTACGTCGACTACGAGACGGCAAACGAATCGTTCTAAAGTGGATAATACGGAGTCCAGTTGGAACACGCTCTGAGTCGTTGGCGTGTTGCAACTTCAGGAGAGTACGTTCGTAACGACGATGTAGCCAATGTACAGCAACAGAGCAAGAATCGCGAGTGAGACGACCGTACTCACAATCCACGTTACGATTCCGAAGACGACGGCGACGATTTCGAGGACAATCCACAGTGCAACGAGACCGACCACGCCAAGACCGACGATTCGAAGGGGAGCAGTCATAGCTAGAATATACAAGTGAGAGATCATGAGTACTCGTATTTGTGTCGCGTGAATTAAACACAAGGTCTCACTACCGCTGACGGTATCACAACCGGTGGCTGGTCCCTGTTCAATTCCATCGCCGCACTCGGCTTAACAGTCGATCAATGGCGTGAGCGACCAGCGAGTGAAAGAGTCTCGAGCAACAGTTCGGTGGTTTCGTCGAAATCCGTAGCGGCGTAACGTTATCATGAATTGAGGCGCTAAAACCCCGTCCTTTAGGGCGGGGATACAGCGCCGCACGTTTCGCAAACGTCCCAACGGAAGACTTAGTGCCCCACGGACGTATATTCGTTTGTCGACGCGCCGGTCTCCCGTCGCGTCTCGACATCCCACAAACTGGCAGTTGACTCGGTGTTTGCCTCATTAAACAAGTAAGCCCGTGGGACGCAGCCCGACAGAAAATAACCAAGTAACTCCGAGTCCCGTGCGGGATAGGAGTAACGGATGCGTGGCACCTCCACGAGTTCGTCGGACTCGAAACCGTAAATCTCCCAACGAACCGCCCTTTTTGGTGGGCGTGGGAGGCCCCGTCGTTTACGACGGGGAGGATGTCACTAGCCAGGCCCAAAGGCCGCGATATCGGCACCTACAGTCGCCAATGCGTCGGCGGGGTTCGGGTCGCTGTCGGCCAGATGCGTGTACTGGTGTTCCGGGATGCTCGACAGCGCCGCTGCGACGGCCTCGCTGTACGTTTCGACGCCCGATTCCGTCGGATCATCGCCACCCCAGACGTCTTGGATGACTGTCATCGAATCGATTCGGACTTCCAGCCGACGTGGCTCGTAGCGAGCCAATAGTTGAGAGAGTCCAAGCTGGAGAGCGACGTACTCGGCGGTGTTGTTCCCTGTCCGGGAGCCGACGGGTCGGCCGAGACGGGCAAGTTGGTCCTCCGCAGCGTCCATGATGACAGCGCCTGCCCCTGCGGGACCGGGGTTGCCCCGGGAGCTGCCGTCGACATAGAGGATGAATGTGTCGCTCGTCGGCTCTGGGACGGGTGGGTGAGTGAGTTCCGACCCCGGCAGAGTTTCGATCGCGCGACGCAACTCGGTCGGGGAGGTCGCAGGGTCGAAGAGACCGCCGTAGCCGGGAACAGCGTTGTCGATGACGTCTGTGGCGGCCGTCACCTCGTAGCCGACGCCTGCGAGTACCTCATCAACAAGCGTGGCGAGCGACGAGAGGTGTTCGGCTGGAAGGGGGTCAGCGGTCACGCCACTTCCTCCTTCAGGCTTCGGTTCCAAGCCTTCACACCCTCGCTCCCGGATGGTCTCGTTGGCTGGTCGCACCACTGCATACAGGTCCTCGGTACCCAAGCGAAATAAGCATCTGGGAGTCCCACGACTACGTCTTCGAGGACCCCGAACGGTTCGTACAGCGATACGTCGACCGCGAGCGACACGAAGTGCCACGGGAGTGATCGGAGGCCGCTGAAAAACGCCATTTGAGCCGGACCGTGGTGCCAGTCAGGATGTCTGATGAGATAGTCCTGTGTCGGGCTACCCGAAATAGTATACAACCAGAACTAGCGCCGCGACACCCGAGAGCACCGCCCAAACGACACGGTTCCAGTCGTAGACGATCCGTCCGTTGTAGCTATCAAAGGGCCAGACGATCACCAACAGGTCCACCACGACGAACACCGTAAGTGTAAGAACCAGCGATTCCAGCGTGGCAGCCTCGAGCCAGCCGCTCGTGCCGAGCCACTCACTCATAGCGATAACGCCGAGAAGCGTGGCAAGCAACAGAACTCCCCATGCCGTCGCCGCTGGGCCCAACACCGAGAGCTCGTCACGATAGTCCCACTCCGACCGCTCGGGGGTGATGTGGCCCGGAACGGGAAGGAAGCCACCGAACACGGCGATGGCGCCAGCGAACGGGTATACGTTTCCCCAGTCCCAGAAGACCCACTGCCTGCGGTCACGAGATGTGAATACAGCGTACGGAGCCCACCGAAGCGAGAGCAACACGCCGGCCGTCACGGCGAGACCAACAGTCGTCAGATCCCACGACTGGACGTCGAGTCCACCGACGACGATGGCGAGCAAGACCACATGAACGAGGACTGTCTCGGAAAAACGGCGGGCCGTCCGAAGCGGTGAGCGGCGCTGACGGCCACGAGAGTTGCTGACCTCACTGTCACTGGTCGCTCGATCAGTTGCGTTTGCGGGCTTTTCCGGCGGATTCCTCGACGGCTCGGGCGACTCTTCTCCAGGGAGTTCCAGATACCAGAGATCACAGCCGACGTTTACGAAGTGAAACGTCTTGTGCCAGACGAGTCCGCCCTGTTTCGGGCCGAACCGCTCGAGGAGCGCACTCGAGGAAATACGACTGAACCCTCTGCGGGCGAATAGCGCACTCGAGGCAGTGTTGGGCCACTGGACCACTGTCACGACTGCCCGACAGCCCTGTTCGACGAGGTAGTCCAGGGCGGCGTTGACCAGCTGGTCTCCGATCCCCCGGCCTTGTGCCGACGGGGAGGTAAACAGCCACGACACGATCCCGACGTCGCCCGCCGACCCGTCGACGATATCGAGGACGACGCCACCCACGACCTCGCCATCGACCCGTGCGGCGAGCGTGTGAGCGGAGAGACTGACAAGATAGTCCTGCGGAGTGGCGAACGCGTCGGCCGCAATCTCCTCGAGACGACGGCGCGTTTCGGACTCCGCTTCGGAAACGAGCGTTATCGACGGATCTGATGTGGCAGCCACGGATGTTCAGTGATCGTTCACTTTCAGTGACAATAGTAGTACGGGTATCGGTTGGTCGGCTCCGGCGAACCACACCAGTCGTGACTCGAGTCCCCGATTGGACTCCGGTCTCCGATATCAGGTACTGCAGTATCACTCCAGACCGAAGGAATCCGACGACGGCGAAAGCGGACTCGAGGGGAGATCACCTTCCAGTTCTGGATCGTTGTACCCGACCGGGGCGATGTCGTTGTGCGTCCAAATAGGACAGCGACACGAGCGCGTGGAGGTGTTTGCGGCCGACGCCGAGTTCGAACTTCCTACCCCTGAACATGGAAATATCGTTCTCGAGGCAGTAGTCGGTCGTCTCGAACAGTGTCCGCACGGAGCCAAAACGTGAGGGCTTGATCGTTGACATCCTCCACACGACTGACGTCGTGGGCGTTCTCCTCGATGTTCTGTAAGTACAGGCCAAGCAGGTACTGGATAGCTTTCCGTGTATTCTGTAATCGTCATTGGATGCCACTATGTTCTAGCATATACTAATTATCGGAACACGTTTTTATAAAGAACCAAAAGACGATTTATGAACCGCACATATATTGCTGTTGCGGGAATCGCACTTCTCGGCCTCATCCTTATGTTAAACCCATTCTACTTCTACCCGGATGGAGGCGGAGATTTCGAAGTTACGTACCATGTTGAAGAGATTGAAAATGAAAGTGTAGCTGAAGTGGCTCTTCTGCAATCTGAACAAGTATTACACTGTCCCGGCGAACGTCCTTGTGCCTTGGAAAGACAAATACTTGAAACGGGTTCTGTTGAATACGACGGATTCATAGATGACTACGAGGAGGCCCGTGATGACCCTCTTACTAGTGAAGACCCGCGGTTGTATCCCATAGTCAGGATTGAAGGCGAAATGTACCTTCCAGAAAGCGAATACGAAAATAATAGGACGATATTGACGCTCTCAAACATCAGCAGTATGGATGCAGTTGAACACGCCAGTGTGGATGCAGAGGACCGCTCTAAAGAAGTCCGTGAGGCAGTCGAAACAGGATCGGTTACAGTATACGGCGAACGTGTTGAGGAGTTTGAACAGAACCTGATTATTGAACACGACGAGGACTATTATTGGCAAACACGATATCGATCTCAAGGCGGCCATTGGACGGCAGGTGGAAATCTTAGCGGAGTCAGAGTGGTTCTATTTACTTTGGGTGGCGGGTTGTTGGCTTACGCTGGATGGTGCGTTCGGAAGGTAACTAACTGAGATCCACATACTGACCGATTGTGACATCCTCCTCGTCGTAAACGGAGAGGGATCGAAGATCCCTCAGGCAGTCGGACAGAGCCCGACGACGACGAGGCTTCCCACGCCCACCAAAAGGGCGGTTCGTTGGGAGATTTATGGTTTTCGGTCCGACAAACCGATGGAGGTGCCACGCATCCGTTACTCCTATCCCGCACGGGACTCGGAGTTACTTCATTGTTTTCTGTCGGTCTGTGTCCCACGGGCTTACTTTTTGATGAGGCAAACACCGAGTCAACTGCCAGTTTGTGGGTGTCGAGACACGACGGGGAACCGGCGCGTCGACGATTGAATATACGTCCGTGGGGCACCTAAAACCGTTGATTCGGCCGTTTTCGAAATGTGCGGTTCTGTATTCCCGCCCTAAAGGACGGGGTTTTAGCACCTCGATTCGAGATAAGGCCGTCTTATTCAGCATGGCTCTCTCATTGCCATTGTGTTTAACAGTATCTTCAGAGGTATGTGAACACAGCCATCATGGTGTCTTATCCTTGATTGCAATAAAAAATGCTACCAATGGAAGTGAAAAAACAAACGAAAATGCGATCGAAAATCGAAGAAACGACAGGGTGATTGGTTGATCAATTAGGCCTAGTAGGCTGAATAGTATCGCATAAATTGGGATGCCAAGTGTAACGCCAACAAGTATTGCTCCGATTTTCTTTTGTTCGGTCCGAGTCAAGGTCAGTCCCTTCACAGAGATATATTCGCGTTCTAACTGGTTAACTGTTCCCTGCTCTGGGGGGACAATAGCTTGAATAAGTTGATACAGTGTAAGCAGATCTATTACGCGACTAATTCAGGCCGTTGGACACATCCACTGTACTATCGGCGGTGAACCCCAAACGAGTATTCACAAATTACCGAAGGTCACAGCTGTCGGATCAGTTCGTTCGGTCGGTCTTACGACCCCACACACCGATGGCACCTGCAATTACCCACTTCCTCGTCGGCGCATCGATTCTGCTGTTGGTCGCAACACCTGTTGCACTCCGCTATCGCCTATCTCCGTGGATACCGCTGTGGCTCGTTTCACTCGGTGGGCTCTGGGGGCTGGGACCCGACATCCACCACATCGCGCCCGTCTACGAGACTGAGTTGCGGGCGTTCCACGACTCAGCCTGGGCCGACCTCTTCGCGTTCCACTACACGCTTGATCGCCCAGCCGTCCGGGCAGAGTACAACGCGAGTGTCTTCGGGTCGATCGTGCTGTTTTTCGGCTCCGTGATAGCGTTCACGATGGCCACGGAGTTGCGCACCAGAACGCATTTTGCAGAGACAACTGCCCTGCACTTTGTCGCGCTGAGCATCGCACTGCTTCCCCTCTTGTTGCTCGTCGCCACTGCGGGTGGTTGGTTCAATCCGTTGTCTGTTAGTGTTTGATCGGTAAGTCGAGTACCTCGAGGCGTGACACTGAAGCGACCCAGACCGGGGGATAGCGGATGCTCGTGCGGGCGCTGTACCGTTGACCCTCGAAAGTTGCGCCATGACGAGCATTTTTATCGATACCGATGGTCACTATCTCAAGGTTCGATCCTCCGCTCACGTTACCTATACCACCAATGAGTTCCGAATTTCCACACCTGTTTGACCCCGAATGTATCGGTCCCATCGAACTCCGAAACCGCCTCGTCATGGCACCAATGGGGACGAATTACGCCACTGCCACCGGAGAAGTCACTGACCAACTTCTCGACTACTATGCCGAACGCGCGGCCGGCGGAACCGGGCTTGTCACCGTTGGCACCGCGGCAGTCGAGCACCCGCGAGGACGCGCGATCGTCAACCAGCTATCGATAGCCGACAACAGCCTCGTCCCGGGACTCTCGAAGCTCGCGCGGCGCATCCAACAACACGGTGCGAAGGCGTTCGTGCAGCTCCACCACGCCGGCGGCGGCACCACAGTAAAGAAAACCGGCGGGGCCCGACCGGTGGTGAGTTCGAGAGCCGAGAACGCGTACAACGCCCGGAACCCGCGAGTTTTGGAAACCGAAGAGGTCGAATCGTTGGTGGAACGGTTCGTGGATGCCGCGAAACGCGCACAGAAGGCGGGATTCGACGGGGTAGAACTGCACGGCTCACACGGCTACCTCATCCAGGAGTTCATGTCGCCACGGAACAACCAGCGGGACGACCGATACGGAGGCGACTTCGATTCCCGAATGCGGTTTCCGACGGAGATCGTCGAAGGTATCCGAGAAGCGATAGACGACGACCTCGCGTTGTCGTTCCGGTTGAGCGCCGAGGAGTTCGTCGACGGCGGCTACGAGCTCGAGGAGGCCACGCAGATGGCCGAAATGCTCGCCGCAGCCGGCGTTGACGTCCTTGACGTCACAGTTGGCGCCTACGGCGCACCGACCCAGACCCTCGAGCCGATGGGGTATGAGGAGGCCTGGCGCTCACACTACGCCGCAGCGATCGGTGACGCCGTCGACATCCCCACTATCACCGTCGGCGTCGTCCGCCAGCCGGAGACGGCCGAAGCGGTGCTCGCCGAGGGTGACGCCGACTTCGTCGCCCTCGGCCGCGGTCACATCGCGGACCCCCACTTCGCGCGCAAGGCCAAGGAGGGACGTGTAGAAGAGATTAACCGGTGTATCGGCTGTAACATCGGCTGTATCGGCGAGGGGATCTTCGCAGACAGGGAGATGGGCTGTACAGTCAACCCAACGGTGGGCCGCGAACGGGAGTTCGCCACCCTCGAGCCCGCACCGGAGCGCCAGCGGGTGCTCGTCGTCGGTGCAGGCCCGGCTGGGATTCAGGCAGCCATCCAAAGTGCTGACCGGGGACATGATGTGACGCTGTACGACGCAGCCAAGGAGGTGGGCGGCCAGCTCCACCTCGCGGCCGCGCCGCCGCGAAAAGAGAAAAACGGGTGGTACCTCGAGTACCTCGAGACCCAACTCGAGCGCCACCCGGTTGAGGTCCGTCTGGGAGAGCGCGTCGACCGATCGACGGTCGAGGCGGTCGACCCCGACGCCGTCGTCGTGGCGACTGGCGCCAGGCCCCGCAGGATCGACATCCCAGGGGTCGACGCAGATCACGTCGTCCAGTCGTGGAACGTCATCGACGGATCGGTGCCGGTCGGTGACGAATCGGTCGTCGTCATCGGTGGGGGCGATGTGGGTTGTGACACCGCCAGCTTCCTGGCCGAACAGGGCTGTGAGGTCACCGTGGTTGAGCAGACAGACCGGATCGCGCCGGACAAAGAACGGATCAGTCGCATCGACGTGCTGCAGGCCCTCGAGTCGAACGACCGCGTCGCGCTCGTTACTGGTGAGACGGTGACAGCTATCGAGGAGGATGCTGTGACTACCGCCGACGCCGACGGCGGGGAAACGATACACGAGGCCGACCGAGTGGTGCTTGCAGTGGGACACGAGCCAAACGACGACCTCGCCGACGACCTCGATGCGTACCCTGCGTCGATCTACGTCGTCGGCGACGCCCGGGAGTCTCGAGACGTCTATCGTGCGACCCTCGACGGCACCGAGGCCGGTATCTCGATTGGCGATCCGTACCGGACCTTCAGCCCGCAGCTGTGATTTTAAGCGCCCTCGTTTCGCTCGGTCAAAAGCCACGTGGCCGAATCTCAATCGACAGGGTCTGATCGGCTGTTTGGCGTCGGAGTGGCCCACGGTTTTATCGCGTTGAAAATCGGGTCGTCATACTATGACCGACGGCAGCATACGTATCGATCCATGTCGTATCCGATCCGTGTTGCAGATGTTATGAGCACGCCGGTGGTCACGGCTGCGCCAGATGAGACCGTTTCCGACGCCGCAGGGACCTTCCTCGAGGAGGGAATCAACTCGGTCGTGATCGTCGAGGATGATGAGGCCGCCGGCATCGTCACCGGAACGGACCTCATTCAGGCGCTCGACCAGGACGAGTCGCCGCGTGAGAAGCCGTTAGAAGCCGTCATGTCTGCGCCGGTCGCCATGACCGGCCCGGCCGCCGAACTCAAGGATGCCCTCGAGACCATGCACGACCACGGGGTAGCGCGGCTGGTCGTCGTCGAGGACGGCCGTCTCGTCGGCTTGGTGAGCACCGACGACGTGATCCGGTACGCTCCACAGGTCTTCCACCGAGGCGCACTCGCCGGCGAATCCGAGCCAACGGCCCAGTACCACGCCAGACAGGAGACCGAGTACGAACTCTCCGACTGGGAGTTCGAGTGCTCGACGGTCTCTTGCGACCAGCTGAGCGTGGGCGACCGAGTGGAGTTCTCGAAGACCATCTCCGAGACAGACGTGCGGTCGTTCGCGACGGCGTCGGGTGACACTAACCGTCTCCACCTTGACGAGAGCTACGCTCGCGAGACGCGTTTCGGCCAGCGGATCGCCCACGGAACGCTCGTGAGCGGGCTCATCAGCGCCGCCCTCGCCAGACTCCCGGGGTTGACGATCTACGTCTCACAGGACCTGGTGTTCCTGGGACCAATCGGCCTGGGAGAACGCGTCACGGCGGTCTGTGAGATCGTCGGCGAAATCAGTGATCGGAAGTTCGAACTGACGACCGACGTCCTCAACGCGGACGGCGAGCGAGTGATCGAGGGAGAGGCAACGGTGCTAGTCGACGACCTGCCCGAGACGGCGGCCATTGAAATCGAAGCGGTCGCCTAGCGAGACTGGTACGATCGCCGAGAGGCACATCACGACCGGACTGTACCGCCGGTCGACCCGACAGAACGGCTGCTGTGGAGTATGAAGCACCTTGGGGGCAGGTGGCTCGAGACACTGACTGCGTCTCGTCACTGAGCGGAAGCTCCGGTTTCCGAACGACACCCAGTACTCGCTCGAGAAAGAAACAGCAGTTACGCAGCCCCCGCGGTGGGATTATTGACGTCACTCTCACCACCAAGTCGGTGTTGGATTCGAGCGAGCACGAGGTCTGCTCCGATGGCAAGCAAGGCACCAGGAATCGCTCCTGCGAGCACTTGTGGCATGTTGTACAGCTGAATCCCACCGACGACCCAGAGCCCAAGTCCGCCGCCACCAATGAAGAAGGCAAGGTAGGCAGTCCCGACGTTGAGAACGATGCTCGTTCGGATCCCTGCAAAGATCACGGGCAACGCGAGCGGAACCTGAATCTTGCGAAGGACTTCCCAATCGGTCATCCCCATCCCGCGTGCGGCTTCGACGGTGTCGTCACTGACGTTCTCGATCCCACTGATCGTGTTTGTAATGATCGGCAGTATCGCATATGCCCAGAGCCCGATCACAGAGGGCCAGAAACCAATCCCGATGAGCGGGAACACAAGTGCGATGATCGCGAGTGTCGGAATCGTCTGGGCGACGTTACCGACGCCGAGGACGACTCGCCGCGCTCGAGCGTTGCGAACAGCGAGTATCGAGGCGGGAATCGCGACGGCGATCGCCGCCAGTTCGGAAACGAGCACAAGCGCGAGATGTTGCTGGAGCAGCATCAGAAACTCATCGAAGTTGTCAACAAGGTACTCGAACCCAGCAATGATCTCACTCATTGTTGCACGCCTCTGTTACTCTGTCGTAAGTCTTCGTCGGACACCGTCCCAACCACTCGGTCGTCATCGACGACTGGCAGACGGCCATGGTCGCTTTCGACCAATCTCGAGAGCGCCGAGAGCGCAGTATCCGTTGGGGCAAGCGGTGCCACGGACTCCCCACCGTCGCTCTGTACCATTTCAGCGGCACTGTTCGCTCCACTGGTGGTTGCAAATCCGTCGGTCGTTGAACTCATTACGTCCTCAACGTTCGTTACTTTGAGCTTCTTCAATGGTCGGTCGGAGCCAATAAAGTCCTCGACGAACGCCGTCTTCGGGTCGTTCAAGATTGCCTGAGGTGTATCGTACTGGACGATTTCGCCGACGTCAAAGATCGCAATCCGATCTCCCATCTTCAGCGCCTCGTCGATGCTGTGTGTGACAAACAGGATAGTCGTATCCAGTTCCGACTGAATGTCAATGAACTCGTTTTGCAGGTTTTCACGCGTAATTGGGTCAAGTGCGCCGAATGGCTCGTCCATCAGGATGACGTCCGGGTCCGACGCGAACGCACGAGCGACGCCGACACGCTGTCGCTGTCCACCCGAAAGCTCCGTCGGATACTGATCACGATAGATTTCCGGTGGCAGGTCCATCAACTCGAGCAATTCGTCCACACGGGCGTCGATATCCGCTTCGTCCCAGTCGTTGAGCCGTGGAACAGTCGCGATATTATCAGCAACCGTCATGTGATCGAACAGCCCGATCTCCTGGATCACGTAGCCGGTCTCTCGTCGGAGTTCGATCGGGTCGAACTCGGAGATCGGATCCCCGTCGCGATAGACAGTCCCTTCGGTTGGGTCCTCGAGTCGGTTGACGAGCTTCATTGTCGTCGTCTTCCCACAGCCGGAGGGGCCGACGAGAACGGTCGTCGTCCCTCTCTCGACCGTAAAGGAAATCTCTTCAATCGCGACGGTACCGTCTTCGTACTGTTTCGTGACGTTTTCGAATGTGATCATGCTCTCACCCGCTGAATGAGCCGTGTAACCCGGGACGGCTCGATCTGTTCACCGTTTTTGAGTCGAAACACCTGTTCACTGACCTTGAAAGCGTAGTCGAATACGAGTGCGAGCCCTGACAGAATGATCGTTGCAACGACGATCATCGGAACGTTCGCACGCGCGATCCCGTCGAAGATGAAGGTCCCAAGCCCACCGGCACCAATGAACGCGCCGATGGCTGCGATTCCGATGAGGATCACGACCGAGTTACGCACTCCAGCCATGATCACTGGCAACGCCTTTGGAATCTGAACCTTCTGAAGTAGCTGCACCCGCGTCATACCCATCGCTCTGCCGGCCTCGAGTGCCGCCGGATCGATATCGGTCAGTCCCACGTACGTGTTGCGGATGACCGGCAGCTGCGAGTACAGGACGAGTGCGACGATGACCGGTTCGGCACCAATCCCGACGAACGGGATCAAGAGGCCGAACATTGCGATGCTTGGGATGGTCATCATCACCCCAGCGAGCCAGATGACAACCGTTGCGAGCCGGTCATCGAATGTGATGAGAATCCCGAGTCCAACGCCGATCGGCACGGCGAGCGCGATCGAAATCGTGATGATTTCTATGTGCTCGAGCGTCGCCACGATGAGCTGTGAGAGATTCTCGAGAATGAACTCCCAGTAAGCAGCAAGCTGGCCCGGTACGACTGGTGTCGGCGAGGTCATGATTAGATGAGGCCTTCGTCTTCGAGGAACTCGGATGCAACGTTCTGGGGATTGCGATCCTCGTTTGCGACCTCGTTGTTCATTTCACGGATGGTATCGGTGTCCAGTAACGGTGAGAGTTCGTTGAGGACGTCTTCAATTTCGGGGCTTTCTTCGAGTAACTCTTCGCGGACGAGTGGGGCAGCGTTGTATGCCGGGAAGAAATCCTCGTCGTCCTCGAAAACGTGAAGGTCGAACTGGAGGATCCGTGGATCGGTGTTAAAGCCCATCCCGATGTCTGCTTCTCCCTCCCCGACAACCTGATAGACGACCTCATCGTCGACAGTACTGGTGTTAGCAGCGAGGTCGTCGACAGCGTCGTCGTCGAAGTCGTAGTGTTCGACGAGCCCCGACCAGCCGTCGTCTCGCTCGCTGAACTCTGCGTTCATCACCTGGTCGAGGTCAGTGTTGCCATCGTTGACGTGTGCTGCGAGTTCGCTCAACGAATCGACCCCAGTCTCCTCGTGCCAATCCGGGTTCGCCGTCAACACATAGGTGTTGTCGAGTGGCGCATACTCGAGTACGGTAACCCCATGTTCCGCTTCGAACTCCTGTTTCACTTCTGTGTGAATCTCATCAGGGTCAGCGATTGGGTCGTCGTGTTGCGGTGGGAGTGTCAACCACGCGGTACCGGTGTACTCCCAGTAGAGGTCGATCTCCTCGCTGCGAAGCGCTTCGAAGTTCTGAGTGGTCCCACCGAGACCCGTCTCGTCGCTAATCTCGAGGTCAGTGTTCTCCGAGAGCGTCTCGTAAGCGAGGGATCCGAGTACTCGCTGTTCAGAGAACTGCTTCGAACCCACTTTCACACCGCTTCCACCACCGATTGTTCCCATACACCCTGCCAGACTCGAGAGGCCCACCGCCCCCGCCGCGGCCCCCGTCGTTCGCAATAGGTTCCGTCTCGAAGTGTGCCAAGTCATTGCATGCGTTGAAAGGGACGAAATACCATTAACGGTTGTCTCCAACTGCTCGTGGGGTTTATAATGATTGTTCACCGAGCACCAAAGGGATAGACAACGACCGGACACGAAGCATTGAGGAGAACCTTTTGAATCGTACTGCCGAAGACGGCCTTTCCCGCCGGACTCCGTTTGCGACTGTACAGGTAGATGCGATCTGCACCCTCACGTTCAGCGGCGGCAACGATCTCTCCTGCGGGTTCGTCGCCACCGTTGTACCCTCGAACCTGGACGTTGATTCCTGCGTCCTCGAAGACGTCGGTGGTGGCCGAAACGCCTCGTTTACGTGTCGCAAGTTCATCGAGCGTCAATGTTTCGTCAACCGGATAATCGAGGTTCGACCGTGTCGTCTCCGCCTCGCCGTCTTCGAAAAGGTGCATGACGACGGCCTCTGTCTCCGTTCCCGCTTCGGTCTCGACTGCGGCGGCAGCGACGTCTCTCGCCCAGCCTGTGTGACTCGTCACTGGCAGGAGGATTGTATCCATATCAACATCTCTGGGCTGGCCAGCGATAGTATCACGGGGGAACATCTCTGAGGGTTTTTGTTAGCGGTGTCTGAGAACAGCCGGCAGCGAAAGCGGACCAAGTGCGCGAGTGTGTCAAAAAGAAGCCGGTTGGGCAAGATGTGGGGGATCGTAACTCGTCGCCGTACTCATCGTCGACCTCCCGGAAACCCTCCATCCCGACATTGTTTATAATAGCCACTGAACGTCAGTGCGATCGGTGTGTAAACAGTTTCAACTGCTACTATAATGACCAATGCTCTGTGGTAGCTCCTGAGCGATCCTTGGAGCCTCCTTGGCTAGTTCCAGAGCGGCACGGTACCCCAGAAAGGCATCTTCCAGACGGAGGTTCCAGCTTCCAGTTTCGAGCTGATTCACCCTCTCGATCGCCGACTGTAACTGACGATCACCGCATTCCGCCGCGTGGACTGCCGCTGCGGAAAACAATTTCACCAGAGGATCGGCCATCGCGTCATCCGGGACCGACTCGAGGGCGTCAGTCGCGTTTCGTTTCATCTCGTCAATTTCCCCGATATCGGCGAATGACGCCTTTGTATCGTAACTGGCCGCAAACTCGGGACCGACGTCGGTTGCCACCGTCGCTAGCACCAGATCCCGAAGCCGTGTCACAGCCACCGATGCAGGATACTCATCACCGTAATCCGAAGGGGAACCGCTGAACAGCCCATTAGAGGCGAGTGTGCGTGACTTTCCTACGACACCGATGGTTTTGTAGCGCCATCGGATGTACTTGGGATCGAAGTCGTGGGTGACAGACGCCATTCGATTGGCGACCCTCTCCTCGAGGTCTCGGCTGAGAGCTTGCAGGCTGGCCTCCCGAGAGTCACCGTCGCCGCCGTCGGACAGGGAGACCGCCAAGTCACGGTATGCAGTTGCTCGCTCGATTACTTCCATTCTTCTCGAGGGGCTCTGACGCTCTGTGCCGGTGAGCGAACCTGTTGCCGAGCGAAGCGCAAGTTCTGCACCGTGATGTGAGACCATGAGGTGTGTCTCGGGCCCGATATCGTACGTGAGCGTCGTGTCATCAACGCGTTGTCGAATATCCGTTATTTCGGCCTCGACATCTGCTTCAGTCAAGTCGCCGGTTTCTCGGCGGGTCCAACTGAGTATACGTGCTGTGGCACCTCGTGCTGCAGAAAGATCGTACGCTGCTTCGATCGAAAATGCCGCCTCGGCGGCACGCTCGCGGAGGTCAAGAGCGTACGCGATGTGATCGTCATCCTCCGAAAGTCCGTGTTCTCGTGCACGTCGAACGAGTTCGTCGAGTCGTTTTCGCGAGTCCGCTAGGTACGCATCCGGGACGATGAGTGGCTCTGGCCCTTCTGGAAGCGGACGGTCCTGTATATCACGAAGCGTTCGGAGATCCGAATACCGAAAAATTCTACGTCGTTGAGTATAGCCAGCGACCCCACTTCCAAGGCCGATGACCGACCCGGTCACGAGAAGGCGGCGTCTACTGTAGGGCATTAGTTGCAATTGAAATTATATTCATATAAATAACACGACCGAACGACACCGTTTGATTGTGCTCTGACTTCGTCTCTCCAGAAGTGTTTTAGCTGTAGCAATTTCTCAGGAGAGAGACGTAGATCAGTTCGTGTCTGCCAGCTATCCGTCGCTCGCCGCAAGATTGAGATACGTCACGAGAAACTCGATGACGCGTCGCTCGGACTTTCGCAAGTGATTCGACGCCGTCGTCTTCGTGATCCCAATCTCGTCTGCAATCTCCTCGAGCGTTGTCTCCCGAGGGATCTCGTAGTAGCCCTGCTCGTAGGCGACGTTGAGTATCTCACGCTGGCGTGGGGGAAACGACGAGAGCAGTTCTTGCCAGCCCGCAGCACTCGGAAGGATCTGGCGGCTAAAATCCCGGGAAATCCGTTTGATTTGGACGTTACCGAAGTCATCGAGCACCTCAACTGCCTTCGATAGCTCATCACGATCGGAGAGGAGAAGATCGAAACACTCCCTGCCGTCCTCGAGCGTGGTGGGGCCAATCGGCAGATATCCCTCGTACAACAACGTCTGCAACGGGGTGAACTCGGTCAGCTGACCGCGGATAAACAGCGTCGCAGCCATCCGATCCCCGGGTGCGGGCGAGTACCGCTCGACCACTTCGACCGATTCGGTCATCGCATGGTCGCGGATCACCTCGAGTGAGGCCTCGAGGTCGTCCGTTTCAAGGGCCATGATCCCGATGTATTCCCGGTTGCGGAACGTCGAGGCTAAAAACTCCCCAAAGACGTCGTACTTTGCGAGTTCGTCAGTCCAATCGCCCTCGTATCGGACGCTTAGTTCCGCAGTCAGCATACTGCTAACAACTCATAGGGGATATAAATAGAATGTTGAAGTGTGATTGATATTCCATCGGGTGTCGAACAGAACGAGTCACGATAATTGCCCGACTCGAGTGTGTCAACGAGGTATATGATAGACGCGATAGAAATGTCGATTAGTCTATATATGTAGTCAGCAAGTCGACGTCAGCGAACGCGAACAGCTGCCGACGTTTCTCGAGGTGATCCGTTTCGGAGAGTGGTCGTTCTCGCCCACCGCGAGCGCGAGTGGGTGTCCCCCATTCGAACACGCCACGGTTCGTCTCGAGTCGGACCGTGCGGGCCAAGTCGGTAACAGCCGTACGCTCACAGGCATCGGACATTGGAACGAAAAAGTGGTTGGCGAGTCGGTTGACCGAGCGATCCGGCTTAGTCGTCGGCGGCGAGCTGGTCCTCGAAGGACTGCTTTGCGACGTCGAGGTCGTAGAAGTCGGCGGCGGTGCCACCGAGAATCTTGGCCTTTTGTTCCTCTGTCGCGCCGATACAGTCGACTTTGGTGAGCGCAACGGGGATGTTCGAGGAGTGTTCGGCAGCCATCATGATCCGGTCTGCACCGACGGCCTCGAGCGCCCGCTTGAGGTACATGTTCAACACGAGCGTGGTGTCGAGGTAGATATTGTCGTACCGTTCGGCCATGAAGATGGCTTCCTGGGCGAGCGTGTACGCTCCGCCCATGTGAGCGAAGACGATGTCCAGTTCGGGGTAGTCCTCGGCGACGGGCATGTACATCCCGGGAACCGAGAACGGCATGCCGTGTGGGCCGGTGTGAACCATCACGGGGACGTCGTTTTCGACACAGGCGTCGAAGACGTCGTAGGCGATGTCCGTGGTTGGATCGACACCCCATGCGAGCGTGTGGAGTTTGACGTACTTGAAATCGAGTTCCTGCACACAGCGGGTGATCTCCTCGTGGACGAACTCCGTCCCGAGGTGGGGGTTGACCGCCGCGGTTCCGAAGATGCGACCCTCGTGTTCTTGGCTCGCCTCGTAGATCTGATCGTGGGTTTCGGCGACCGACTTGTCGTTGTCACCGCCGAGTGGCTGGAGGATCGTCGCGTCGACGCCGTTCTCGTCCATCGCCTCGATAACCGAGTCGACGGTTTCGTTCCACTCGAACGTGCGATCTTTCTCTTCGTTCTCGTTACCGATATGGTGGTGTGCGTTGACGACCGGTGTGTCCGTCATTACACCCTGTGCTTTGGGGGATTCCAGTATCAGCGTTCACTGGGACACGTGGTAGGGTTCAAGTAGGGGTCCAAGATATCCCGTCGGTCACAACCCGATCAGATGGGTGGGCGTGTCCGTCAACGACCGCCGAACTGCCGTTTCGGACGCACCAGCGTCGGAGACAGCCGTCGCAAACTCCGCCAGACCGGGAACTGCCGGATTTCCGACCTGGCCGTAGTCGGTCGCCAGCACACAGTGGCTCGACCCCAGTCGCTCGAGCGCCTCAGCGACCCGATCAACAGTGTGCCCGGGTGTGCTCTCGACTGCGTACGCACAGTACTCCATTACTGCACCACGTTCAGCGAGAGACAGTTGCTGTTCGATCGAGAGGTCGGTAATCCGGAAAAACGGATGGTTGATCAGACACGTCGCCTCCCTCTCGGTGCAGGCGTCGACGACCGCCTCGATTTCGGTGGGTGAGATGTGTCCCGTTGCAAGCACTGCATCGTACTCGGCAACGAGGTCAATAATTCGTTGTACCGCCGTGGTTACACCCGACCCGTTCGTTACTTCGAGGTCTTCCGCTTCAGTGGGTACACGCTGTCCGACAAACACCGCTTCGCCGGCCGCCCGCGCTCTGGCAGCGTGGTTTCGCGCCCACGTGGTCGGCAGCCAAACGATCTTCGCGCCAAGTTCGAGTGCTGTCTCGACAGCCTCGGGATTGAGCCCGCCGACGCTCCCGTTGAGCGTGATTCCGCCGTGGAGGATCTGCTCGCCGAGCGCGCTGTTGACTGCGTCAACGCGCCCGACCGTCGGCACGACGTGACTCTTGACCACGACAGCGTCCAGTCCCGCTTCAAGGGCATCTCGAGCGAGCGCTGGATCGTCCTGCGCACGGTCGACCATCGCCGGTGCGGTGTGGACGTGGACGTCGATCGCGCCCTCGAGCCAGTCAGCCGTCATTCGATCACCTCCGCGAGCAACACCAGTGGATGGATCGTCTCCCGATCGAGATCGGCCAGTTGCTGGCTACACGATGCACCCGTCGTTGCCACGATATCTGGTTCAAGCGCGTCGATCTTCATGTTCAGATTCTCACCGAGTGACCGCGAGAGGTCGTAGTGTTCGCTCTCGTAACCGAAGGCTCCGGCCATCCCACAGCAGGTCGCATCGACGATGTCAACGTCGTAGCCCGCCCGCTCGAGCAAGGCGACCGGCGCGCGATCGAACCCCTTGGCCGTCGAGTGACAGTGCGTGTGGACCGCGACGTGATCGGTTCCTCCGGTGGATACGAGTTCGACGAGGTCGTCGCCGACTTCCTCGAGCAAAAACGCCGAGACGCTCGTAGCGGCGTTCGGGACGCCAGCGGCGTTTTCGAGTATGTCGTCGTACTCCCGCAACGCGCTGACACAGGAGGGTTCGCCGGAGAGAACCGGGACGTCCGTCTGAGTGTAGCCAGCGAGCGTCTCCGCGTTGTCTGCGGCGTCTTCACGGGCGTGATCGATCATTCCCTGAGAAAGCGCTGGTCGCCCACAACAGGATACGTCGGGAACGGAGACGGCATAGCCACAGCCCTCAAGCACCCTCACTGCTGCCCGTCCGACCTCCGGATGATTGTAAGCCATATAACAGTCAGGAAAGAGCACGACGCGGCCGCGCTCGCCAGCAGTGGAATGGGGGACGTGACCGTCGAACCACTCGAGGAACGACTCCGAGGCGAATGCGGGCAGTTCGCGACGCCGGTCGATACCGACAATGCGCTCGAGGATGTCCCGGCCCGATCCGATAGAGGCCAGTCGGTTCGAAATGGGGGCAAGTGCACTCCCGAGCCGGTTGAGCGTACGGACGTTCGCAAACACTCTCGAGCGAAGTGGAACGCCGTCTTGCTGATGTTTCTGATGCTTGAGTTCGGTCTTGAGCTTCGCCATGTCGACGCCGGTCGGACACTCAGTTTCGCAGGCCTTGCAGGCGAGACAGCGGTCGAGAACTTCCTCTGTAAACCAGTCGCTCGTGATGGCATCCTCGTCGAGACGGCCGTCGATAGCGGCTCGGAGTGCGTTCGCCCGACCACGCGTGCTCGTCACCTCCGTTTCTTCCGCTCGGTAGGACGGACACATCACACCACTGTCGGTCGTTCGGCACTTCGAACAGCCGTTGCACTGTTCGATGAGCGAGCCAATGCCATCCTCGTCGTCGAAATCGAGTGCCGTCTCGAGCGCATCGGGATCGTAGCCGTCGAAGCGAAGTCCGTCCTCAACACCAGCCAGTCGCCCCTCCGAGTCGGGAACGACCTTTGCCGGATTGAATACGTCGTTGGGATCCGCCGCACGCTTTAGCTCACAGAACGCTGCATACAGCGTCTCGCCGTACATCGCCTCGAGATATGCAGATCGGAGACGACCATCACCATGTTCGCCGCTCACACAGCCACCGAGATCGAGGACGACGTCGTGGACCGCCTCACTGACCGCCCGCAGCCGCTCGCGGTCCCGTTCAGTTTTGAGGTTCAGAAACGGCTTGACGTGTAACACACCCTGTCCTGCGTGTCCAAACACGCTCGCGTCCAGTTCGTACTCAATGAGGATCTCACGTACCCGCTCGAGGTACTCCGGGAGCTGTTCGGGCGGGATCGCAGCGTCTTCGATAAACGACGGGGCTTGCTCGTCACCGGGTCGACGGTTGAGAAGTGGATTCGACGCTTTCCGGATCTTCCAGAGTGTCTCCTGTTTCTCTTTGGAGCGTGCTCGTTCGACACCGAGAGTTGCGTTCGTCTCGGCGGCCTCGAGAGCTGTCTCGAGGGCGTCTTCGATCCGAACCGAATCGCCTTCGACCTCGAGGAGCAACGCCGCCCCCGCATCGGCTGGGACAAGGTCGAATCCCCAGGCGTCTCGAGCATATCCGAGGACGTCGGCATCGACGAGTTCGACCGCACTCGGATCTGCTGTGAGCGTCGATTCGACAGCAGCGGCCGCCTCGATCACGCCGTCGTAAAAGACCAGAGCCGCAGCCTTCCGCTCGGGCAGTTCCGTCAACTCGAGGGTGACCTCAGTGATGACACCGAGTGTTCCCTCACTGCCGACGATCAGCTTCGAGAGATCGAGCCACGAGCCGTCGGGAGCGACGCTTTCATCGAGGTCGTAGCCACTCGAGTTGCGCTCGACGTCGGGATAGCGCTCGTCGATCTCGGAGGTGTGATCGGACCCGATCGAGCGAAGGGTGCGAGCGAGATCACCGAGCCGATTCTCTCGGTCACAGACGGTTTCAAGACGATCGCCCTCGAGGTGTTCGAACCTCGAGACAGTGCCGTCTGCAAGGACACACTCGACCGATCGAACATTGTCACGGGTCGTTCCGTGTCGAACCGAGTGTGCTCCTGCGGCGTCGTTAGCGACCATGCCACCGATCGTGCAGGTGCTCGAGGTGCTCGGGTCTGGCGGGAAGTAGAACCCGTCGTCGGCCAGACGGTCGTTCAACTGGTCGAGAACCACGCCCGGCTGAACCGTCACCGTCTTTGCTTCGGAGTCAACCGAGACGATCTCGTCCATGTGCCGTTCACAGTCGAGGACGATCCCCTCACCGACAGCGTTACCGGTCAGACTGCTTCCCGCCCCCTTGGCGTGATGCTCACACCGTGTTCACGGGCGTATTCGACGACCCGACGGACATCCTCTCGTCCCGCGGGAAAGACCACTCCCGCGGGTTTGACCTCGTAGATACTGGCATCCGTCGCGTACAGCGTCCGCGTCGGCTCGCCGAAATCGGCCTCTCCCTCGAGCACGCCTTCAAGGGGGGTCGGTACTCGCAGGTCGCTCGTTGTGACACCCATTACCATTTGCTTGGAACTCCCACAGGTTAACCCTCGAGTCGTACAGACGGAACCCTTTTTGTCCCAGTGGAAGGTTAATCTCGAGACATGTCCGACCGAACGCTCATTCCCGGTCGAGACCAAGCGAGGGTATGGAACTTCCAGCGCGTCAGTCGAAACAAAACTTCTACAGAGATACAGCGAGAGTGCCTCGGGGCTCGACCCCGAGGTACTTCACGGGGTGAGCTGCCGTGAGTGATCATATCGCAGCCTGCCAGTTCGAGCCGGCTATCGGCGATATCGATGCGAACCTCGAGTCGATACGTGCTCTCGGTAGTGATCTTCGGACGGACGTCGCATTTGCCGTCTTTCCCGAACTCTGTGTCACCGGCTACGACCTCGAGACCGTTCCCGACCTCGCAGCGTCTGTCCCAGGCCCCATCACTGACTCACTTACCGAGATCGCAGGGAGTATCCAATCTCTGCTCGCCGTTGGTCTCCCCGAACGGGACGGCGATAACCTGTACAATACAACGGTCGTCGTCTCCGGAGATGGTGTCGAAGCAGCATACAGAAAACAGTATCCCTGGGGTGCAGAAGCCGAAGTATTCAGCTCGGGTGAGGGGCCAACGACCGTCGAGACACCTGTTGGAACCGTTGGTCTCTGTTGTTGTTACGATCTCAATTTTCCGGAAGTCGGACTTGAGTACGCCCAGCTTGGTTGTGACGTCCTCACCGTGAACGCGGCGTGGCGAACCTCGTATCTCTCTGACTGGCGACTCCTTTCACGTGCCCGTGCTCGAGACGGTCCGTTCTACGTCGTTGCCTCGAATCACATTGGAGATCAACACGGGCGCAGCCATGCTGGACACAGTCTCGTTGCCGGACCAGATGGACGGATTCGTTCAGAGGGAGATACGAAGAACGGTGTTGTCAGCGCACCTGTTACTGCGAGCGATCTCGAGCAAGCACACGAGCAAAACCCTGTCCGAGCGACGCGGTCATCCGATCAGGACTGATCCGTTCGGCTCTGATTTTATAATGGGGTTTTGTCAATTCATGATGATGAACGTCGCCGTGTTCTCGAGTAGAACGAGAGTCGAAGACTCAGTCGTCAGCGGCTGTGTTGGCGTCGATTGAGACCTCTATCTCGGCAGCTGCAGCCTTGTACTCGGGGATCTTCGCTCGTTCGTCGAGAACGTCGTTGGTGAGTCTGTTTGCGGAGGCGGCCGCGAAATGCGGCGTCGTCCAGACGACACCTTCTTTGATGTCTTCCGTGACTTGTGCTTCGACTGTGATCTCGCCGCGCCGTGATTTGAGTGTGACTTCGTCGCTGTCTTCGATCCCGTATCGCTCTGCATCTGCAGGGTTGACGTCGACGAAATTTTCGGGCGTCTGCCGGTTGAGCGTCGGTGATCGGGTGCTCATCGTGCCGGTGTTGTAGTGTTCCTCGAGCCGAGCCGTCGTCAAAATCAGTGGATACTCCTCATCTGGCGTCTCGGCTGGTGGCTGGTGGCGAACCCCCTCGATGTGTCCGAGACCGCTCTCAGTGTCGAACTCGTCTTCGTACAGGAACAGGTCTCCTTCGTCGCCGGGTTCATAACACGGCCAGTGGAGCCCCTCCTCGCCGAGGAGGTCGTAGGTCATCCCGTGATAGATGGGACAGACCTGCCGGAGTTCCTCGAACACCGCCTCGGGGTCCTCGAAGTCGAACAGCGCTTCCCCATCGTCGAACAGCCGTTTCCCGATCTCCGAGACGATCTCGAGGTCGTGTTTCGTGTTTTCGTGGACCTTCCCGACGCCACGCATGCGCTGGACGCGCCGGTCGGTGTTCGTGACAGTGCCACCGCGTTCGGCCCAACTCGTCGCCGGAAGGACGACGTCGGCGTACTTGGCTGTCTCGGTCATGAAGATGTCCTGTGCGACGATGAACTCGAGTTGCTGGATTCGTTCGGCGACTCGATTGGCGTCGGGCTCGGACATGACCGGGTTCTCCCCCATCACGTACAGCCCCTTGACTGACTCGCCGAACTCATGGGAGAGTTCGACGTTCGTCAGCCCCGGCTCGTCGGGCACCTCGAACCCCCAAACCTGTTCGACGCGCTCGCGAGCGGCATCGTCGTCGACCAGCTGATAGCCCGGGAGCACGTTCGGCATCGCACCGACATCACAGGTCCCCTGGACGTTGTTCTGGCCTCGAAGTGGATTCACACCCGTCCCGGGTCGACCGACGTTCCCCGTGATCAGCGCGAGGTTGATCTCGTTCTGGACGTTGTCGACACCACACCGATGTTGGCTCATCCCCATTCCGGTGAAGATGGCCGCGTTGTCGGCCGTGGCGTACTTCTCTGCGGCCAGTTCGATCTCCTCGAGTGGAACGCCACACTCCTCGGCGGCGGCCGCTTTATCGAAGTCTCGAAGGGACCGCTCGAGATGCTCGAAGCCTTCGGTTCGCTCCTCGATGAACGCTTCGTCGATCCAGTCATTCTCGAGTGCCGTCTTGATGACGACGTTCAACAGCGGGATGTCAGTTCCCGGGTTCAACTGGAGGTGTTGGTGGCGGTCAGTGTCGTCGATCTTGAACGACCGCGTCGTCTTGTTCGCGTGTGGGTCGACCTGAATAACGGTCGCACCGTCGAGCACTGCCTGCCGGAAGTACTGGCTGTTGGCGATGGGATGTTGCTCGCCAGGATTCGCACCCTGGATCCAGAAGACGTCCGCCTCGTCTCGAAGGTCCTCCATGCTGTTGGTCATCGCACCCGCGCCCAGACTCGTTCGCAGCGCCCAGACGGTCGACGCGTGACACATTCGCGTGCAGTTGTCGACGTTGTTCGTTCCGTAGCGGCGGGTCAGCTTCTGGAGAAGGTAGTTCTCCTCGTTCATCACCTTCGATGAGCCGTAAAACCCCATCGCGTCGGGCCCGTGCTCGTCTCGAATGCGGGCAAGTTCGTCGACAACGTACTCGTAGGCTTCCTCCCACGATGCGTCGCGGAACTCACCGTCCTCTTTGATCAGTGGGTTGGTCAACCGGTCCTCATGATCGACGACTTCCGTCGCTGCTCCACCTTTGATACAGACACGGCCCTCGTTTACTGGTGCATCACCCCACGGCATAAACCGGACGTCACTGGGCTCTTCACCAGGCTGTACCGTAATTCCGCACCCGACACCGCAGTACGGACAGATAGTTTTCACGGGATCTGGATTATCGCTGGACATGGGTCACATTCGGCTACGTTCGTAAGTCGCGCTACAGCGACTATCAACCTCCACATGTATGACTCTTTCTAGCACTGACCACCTCAGTTCAGCTGCCACGGTACGGTCTGCCGCACCGATGTCCCGCACGAGCACAGGAGGTGTTGCGGTCGCATCGGGACTGACAAACACAGCCCGTCGCTCATCGATCCACCGTCACACTCGCCCGCTCGAAAAGCGGTCGATGCCACCAGCGCGGCGACCAGGGGCAAAAGTTCTACTCGAACGCCCGTGAACAATCGAGTATCGTGGAGCTCACACGGACCATCATCGAGACGAAAGCTGAGGAATACCGGACACAAGAGCCACTGTACCTTGTCGAGCAAGAACAGATCGAGGGGCTACCGGGAGCGTTCGAAAGCGGCGAATTCGGGTGGCGTGATGCAGAGTGGGTCGTCAGATGGTACTATCGGCGCTCTCTCGGCGACGTTCCGAACGCAGAGCGTCGAGCAGCTGAAGACCGGTTCGGACAGAACGATTTTGAGATGGTCAAACGTGTTATCGGTGACGCGGCCACGGCATCCGACGTGTCCGAGCGAGTCTCCCGACTGACAACGTTGGAGGGCGTAGACGTTCCGGTCGCTTCCGCCTATCTGCTGTTTATCGATCCATCGTCGTTTATCGTCGTTGGCGAACGAGAACTGGCAGTTCTGGATGCCGCTGGACAGTTGCCTGAGGTCTATCCGGATACGCTCTCACTCGAGGCGTACGAAACGTACCTCGAACGCTGTCGATCGCTGGCCGACCACCTCGAGTGCGATATGTGGACGCTCTATCGCGCACTCTGGCGATTGGGGTCCGAACTCGATGATATTCAGCGCGTGCGAATTTTGTCGTCAAGCAACTAGCTGCCGGCAGCCGTTACTCCCATGCTTCCAGTTGCTCGCCGAGATCGTCGTGTAGTTGCTGTGCCTGTTCTTCCGTGAGATCGACGATCACATTTCGCCTGTATTCCGGCGGCTTCGACTCCGGATGTGGTCGGAAGTAGCCGTCAACCTCGATTCGTCGGTCGCCGTCGTGCTCGTGGACTCGCAGATCGATTCTGTCGTACTGCATGGTCCGTGGTACGGTTTCGAGTGACAAAATGGTTGGAGTGGCAAGGGCTCCGTCGTCGTTCGCCAGCAACACGTAGTGCAACCAAACAGTGTATCTCGTCTTGAGCGACAGTAAAACGGGACTTGGGCCAGAAACCGATGGGATCCACAATCCACCTTCACAAGGTGTGGTAACGATACTAGTGTTACATGCATGCATGTGCTTACGGTAGAGGTTGTTAATCATCTCGAGACATTCTATAGATTCGTTACTCCCAGTCTATTTCGGCACCGCGAGGCTTTTGCTGTATCCAGCCAACTAGCGTGCGTGACAGCTTTCGACGCCGTTTTATTCGACCTCGATGGAACACTTTGTCATCGAAACCAGGACACTGATGCGATCTACGCGAACGCGTTCGAGCAGGTCGGCGAAGAGCCGTTTGGCGAGCCCACTGCACTCTGGGCAGCGCTCGATGGATCGGCAGACCACGACGACTGGCTTGGCTACATCGGTGCTGGGTTTGCCCGTCTCGCCGCACAACACGGCCGGACGGATGTCGATCCGCTTGCGCTTGCGGAGGCACTCAATGGGTTCGTCGACGACAGCGCGGTGACCCTGTTGCCGGGTGCAGAGCATGCACTCGAGAGTGCGGCCGAAATTGGGCCTGTGGGAATGGTCACGAACGGTCCAAAAGACCGCCAGCAGGCGAAACTCGAGGCACTCAACATAGTGCACCAATTTGACGTGATCGTCTACGGCGCAGAACTATCGCGAAGAAAGCCACACACAGTCCCGTTCGAACGCTCGCTCGCCGAACTCGACCTGGTGCCAACGCAGGTGTTGTACGTTGGTAACTCACTCGAGTACGATGTTGCAGGCGCACAGAACGCCGGACTGTCGGCCGCGTGGCTCCGCGGGACGGACGACGACGCCGGGGCGTACGACCCGGAGTACGTGCTTGACTCACTGTCGGACCTTCCAGACGTGCTGAACGAAAAGCGATGACTGAGGAGCTGTTGGGAAAGGCGTTCGAAGATGACAAACGGCGAGCTGGCGCTGCTGTTGCCCTCACAGCTCTTGCCGAGTCAGTCACGGAAATAGTGCAAATACACCGTGGAAACCGAAAACAAACGGCAGTTGCCAGATTTGCACAGCGAGATCCAGTAGTAGTACAGGTGAGCGACGAGGCGACGTGGTTACAAACCGAGGCGACACTGCTCACTGAGATACGAAACCGAACCAGCGTTCCGGTACCGCCTGTACTCACTTCGGGCTGTCACGATGACGTGGCGTACATGCTCACGGCGTACATCGACGGTGCTGACCTCCACGAGCGGTTCACTGTATTCGACTCGGCGATACAACGCGAGCTTGCCCAGTCGTTCGGAACGTCTCTCGCCCACCTCCACGAAGCGTTCCAGTTCGATGGGTACGGCACGCTCGAGACAACGAGTAAAACGCTCACCCCACGACGCGACGACTGGGAAGCGTGGTTTCGCGAGTATGGACACCGAGCTGTCAGGCGGCTCCCACCGGTGTTCGATCCGCTCCGGTCCGAACTGCGAGAGCTGATTGCCGATTCGCCCGTCGAGTCGGCACCTCCTGCACGGCTGTATCCGTGGGATTTCCGCCCTGGGAACGCACTCGTTGCTGACAAAAGTATAGCGGCGATCGTGGACTGGGAGGCTCCACTGGCCGCCCCAGCGTCACTGTCGGTGGCAAAAGCCGAGTATCTCATCGCAGACTGGTACGTTCCGGAGCCAGAACCGCTTCGAGACGCTTTCAAGACGGGATACGAGAGCGTCAGACCATATCCATCAGTTCCGACAGCATACCATGTGGCTGCAATCGCGGACAGTGCAGTCGATTCGACAGGCACCGTAACCAACCCGCAGTATCCGGAACTCGAACACCACGATGCAGTCGCGTTCCATCGCCGGGCACTCGAGGCCGCAGTCGAAAACGATCCGCCCTCGAGTGTCAAGCCGAACAGCCAGGATACAGGACGACCGTGAGCCGCTCGTTCGACAGGGACCACGGGCTGTGTGCCTCGAGGTGTCACCGAGTGGCCCAGCGCATCGAAGTGCTAACTGATATCTCCATATACAACACACCCAAATGACATATTAGCGTAAATGAGGTTTATGCGATTTAGAGTATCGCTCCGTGGATAGTATGACGCGACCGACCATATCGTGGTAGACACTCTACGTTAGTTCGATGAGCAGCTGTCCGACATCGGATGCCAAGAACTCACGTAGTTAATCAATACAATTTGATGTAGCAGAATTATTTAAATACAGACTGTAACAATACTATTTCGAGTTGAAGAGTGTTCGAATAGGCATCTAGAGACACATAACTCACAGAGTAGTTGCACAATCATCTTCTCTCCCAAACAGTTTCGTCGCCAAGACCAAGAACAGTGAAACCGTAGCTCCGATTGTTCGGTTCCCAGAACTGTCTGCTCGAGCGAAGATCACTCAAACGATTCTGTACTGCACTCTCTTGATCGCATCCGAGCAATCGTGGCAGCGGTTGTGAAGACCCCGAGAGCGACACAGAAATCGAATCGGTAGACCTACACACTTGGATTCACAACCGCCAATAATGCGACTTGCACGGATCAAAACTTCCGATGGAACGGTTACGGGACGGTACGAGAACGGCGTCGTCCACACGGACGAGGAGAGCTACGAAGTCGGTGTCGACGGAGAGCTGCGTCCGCCTTGTGAGCCCACAGCACTGTACTGCGTCGGCCGCAACTACGCAGAAACGTTAGATCAAATGGAGTACGAACGGCCCGAAGAGCCCGACTTTTTTATCAAACCGCCCGCTTCCCTGGTGAGCCACGACACACCGATTGCCTATCCAGAGTTTACGAGTGAACTGACCTACGCTGGTGAACTCGCGGCGGTCATCGACGAAACATGCCATGACGTTCCAGAGAGCGAAGTCCCCGAAATCGTCCGCGGGTACACGATTATGAACGACGTGGACGCTCTTGACCAACAGGGACGAACTGCACGAAAGGCCTTCGACGGTTCAGGCCCGCTCGGTCCGTGGATTGAGACAGATATCGACCCGACTGGAATCGACATGTGGACCGACGTGAGCGACGAACGACGACAGGAAGCGAACACGGAGCTGATGCTGTTCGATCCGTACGAGATTATCTCCTATCTCTCCAAACGGTTTACGTTCCAGCCAGGGGATGTCGTCGCGTTCGGCAGTCCTGCAAATCCTGGCCTCGTTGAACCCGGAGACACCGTCGAGATTACGTATGAGGGAGTTGGAACCCTTCGGAATCAGGTCGTCGACAGTAGCGAGAAGGACTAGCGTGATACTACTGACCGCATTCAAGATGAGTAGCGTGGGATAGTCAACTTTCATAGAATTTTGAGGATTTGTGTTAAAAGTCTATAATTTTATAACTATATCTATTGCTAGTGCCAAAATGTGACTGATTGCACAACAGATATACAATAGGTGTGTGTTCCAGTTTAGTTCCAACACACTCGAGTTTTCTTTAACTTATTAGACGGTTCTATTAGATAAATAGATGATGAATTTGTGTATTGCGTGCTGAAATGTTCATCATCATATTTATTAATAACATTATAATACATGTGGGTGAGGTGTTCGCAATGACCACTATTTCAGCCATATCATCCGAGTCGAATCCGTGTACAGAGCGGAAAGTCACTAGTCGGACCGGGCCAACGGAGGTCAGCTGCAGATGGTAGTCGAGATCCTTGCTGCAGCGTTGCCATTGTTAATCGTCGCTGTGCTGATCGTCGGATTTCTATGGCCGGCAACGTATGCGATGCCGATTGCGTGGGTCGCCGCTCTCGCTATCGGATTTACCATGTGGAATAACCCCCCTGAGTATCTCGCAGCTGCGTCAATAGTTGGGATGATGACAGCCCTCGAGATCCTGTGGATCGTTTTCGGAGCGCTCATTTTGCTTTACACGCTGATGCAGGCTGGCGCGTTCGATCGGATCAACAGAGGATTCACGGCAATCTCAGATGACCGTCGCGTTCAGATCGTCCTGCTTGGCTTTTTGCTCGCGACGTTCATCGAGGGTGCTGCCGGCTTCGGGACCCCTGCCGCGGTCGTTGCACCACTGTTGCTCGCACTCGGGTTCCCAGCACTTGCAGCGGTGCTTGCGGCGTTGATCGGACATATCATTGCCGTAACGTACGGGGCGGTAGGGACACCGATCATCGTCGGTATTCGAGACCCGCTCTCGAGCGTTTCGTTCACAGAAGAGGCGATCCAAGCCGAGGGACTGACCGTCGCTGAGTACTCGGTCCAGGTCGCAGCGTGGGCAGCGACCTACCACGCGCTGGTCGGGTTCGTCATGCCACTGTTCGCAGTTGGGATGGTCGTCTACTTCTTCAGTCCGAAAGGCGAACGCTCGCTCAAGCCGGCACTGGATGTCTGGCCGCTCTGTCTGTTTGCAGGAATCGCCTTTGCAGTCCCGTACTGGCTCTCGGCGTGGTTCCTGACGGCCGAATTCCCGTCGCTGATCGGATCGATGGTCGGGACTGCGATCGTCGTGTCTGCGCTCAAAGCGGGATACTTCCTTCCCGACGAAGAGTGGGACTTCCCGCCGCGAGAGGAGTGGCCCAGCCACTGGGTCGGCACGATCGAGCCAGGCCAGAACGGTGCTGGGAAGACGGCCGCGACGAACGGTGGGCAAGCGATGTCGCTGTTCAAAGCGTGGTCGCCGTATCTCTTCCTCGTCGTGTTACTGGTGCTTACTCGTGTGATCGAGCCCATCACGGAGTTCTTCAACAGTTCGCTGTTCGTTATCGAGTGGTCGAACATCCTAGGGACGCCACACGACGCAGCGATCGCATGGGGACACGCTCCTGGCCTGTGGTTGCTCGTGAGCGCAGTCGTTGCGATTCCGCTCTTCGGCATGAACACGGACCAGGTTAGCAAAGCGTGGCGGGAAGCCGGTGAGAAACTCATCTCGCCTCTGATCGCGCTCGTGTTCGTGATCGCAATGGTGCAAGTGATGCTCCTCTCCGGCGCGCCAGACAGTGCACCGGCGGTCGGAAGCATGATCGAGGTGCTCGCGGTTGCAACCGCGGACATCTTCGGGCCGGCTTATCCCGCTATCGCGGCGTTGATCGGTGCACTCGCCGCAGCAATGACCGGGTCGAACACCGCGTCGAACATCACGTTCGGTGCGTTCCAGTTCGAAGCAGCATCGGAGCTCGGTTTCCCCACACAGATCATCGTCGGCGCACAGGCCGTTGGTGGTGCGATCGGGAACCTCGTTGCGATCCATAACATCATCGCGGCACTGGCGACCGTCGGCCTCGTGGGTCAGGAAGGACGGATTATTCGACTGAACTTGATCCCGCTGGTCTACTACGCGGTGTTTGTCGGCTTCTGGGCCATGCTGTTCGTCTACGTCATGCCCGACGTGATGCCGGCGGTGTTCGACGTGTTTTAAGCGACTAGCACGGCTCTGTAACAGGATCTGTTTTTTGCCAATTGCTGTGCACCGAGTCCGGCGTCACCTCGAGAGCGTCGACAATGCCGACGCATCACTCGAGGTGGTTGTACAACTGAAACGAGTTCCACACCCAGTACACGTCGGCTCTACGATGGAGTGTGAACTGCCAGTCAATGGCACCGACGGTACACGCTATTCCACGCCGATTCGACAGGAAGGCTGCAAGTAGTCACACTGATCGCCTCTCAAAAACGGCAGCGGTCGAAGAACTCGAGGACACGTGATCGAAAACGAGGCCCGATCAGCCGTTACGATCCCGAGAGCAGGTCGTTCACCTTCTCAATCGGGTGCGGCGGTTTCTCCGTTCGTGTATCGCGGTCGCCGATCTGACTCCGACAGGACGCACCCGGGGCGACCGGCGCTCCGCCGCTCTCGTCGAGTTTCTCGTAGAGTTGCTCACCGATCTCCTTCGAGAGATCATAGTGTTCAGCTTCGTAGCCGAACGAGCCAGCCATCCCACAACAACTGGATTCGATCGGGTCAACTGCGTAGCCGGCGCGGCGCAGGACACCGACGGCGTGGTGATCCTTTCCGGTTGCCTTCTGATGGCAGTGGCCGTGATATGAGAGGGTTTCGTCGGTTTCCTCGAACGGGAGCCGTTCGATGAGTCGGTACGTATCAAGGTATTCACTGATACCGTACGTGTGTGTAGCGACCGTTTCCGCGTCAGCCGTGGTCACGAGGTCGAGATACTCATCCTGGAAGACCACGGCATCGGAGGGCTCGATCGCGACGATTTCGTACCCATCCTCGATGTACTCGGTGAACAGGTCAATGTTCGTCCGGGCACGCTCTTCAGCGGCATCGAGCATCCCCACTGAGTACGCCGCCCGACCGCTCGGGGCGACGTCATCGGGAATTTCGACGTGGACACCGGCGGACTCGAGCACGCGGATGGCGGCCTTACCGGCCCTTGGATGGCAGTAGTTCGTATACGTGTCGGGGAACAACACGACCTTCCGGTCGGCCTCCGTCGGGCTGACTCGCGACCCGCGTGTTGCATACCAGTCCTGTAGGGACTCTCGCTTGAACGAGGGAAGGTCCCGATCGGAAGCGATCCCGGCGACTTTCTCCATCACGAGGTCGCTTCCCGGCAGCTTCTGGCCGACGTTCGAGAGTGGTGCGAGCGTGCTTCCGATCTTCGAAACGGTATCGATGTTGCCGAACAACCGCTCTCGAAGCCCGATACCCTCTCGTTCGTAGTACTGATACTTGGTTTCGGCTTTGAGTTTCGCCAGGTCGACGCCGGTTGGACAGTCGCTCTTACAGCCTTTGCAGCCGACACAGAGGTCGAGGACTTCGTCCTGGAAGCGCGCGGAGTACAGCTCCTCTTCGGGGATCTCACCGGAGATTGCCGCTCGAAGCATGTTCGCCCGACCACGGGTTGTCGCGATTTCGTCTTTCATCCCCCGGTACGTCGGACACATCACGTCATCTGTCTGCCGACAGGTTCCACAGCCGTTACACAGTTCGACCAGATGCGAAAACCCACCCTCGTCGGAGAAGTCCAGTTTCGTCTGCGGCTCGATCGAGGTGTAGCCCGCCCCGTAGCGAAGGTTCTCACGCATGTCAGTCGGGTCCTTGTCGGTGTAGACGACCTTTCCGGGGTTCATCCGCCAGTCGGGGTCGAAGACCGACTTGATTTCCTGGAACGCCGACCACAGCTCCTCGCCGTACATCTTCGGATTGAACGCCGTTCGTGCAAGCCCATCACCGTGTTCGCCCGAGAACGACCCGCTATGCTCGAGGACGAGATCGGTCACGTCGTCGGTGATCGACTGCATCGTCTGGATGCCGTCGTCCGCTTTCAGGTTGAGAATGGGTCGGATGTGAAGCGTCCCACTTCCTGCATGGGCGAAGTACGCAGCCGAGGTGTTGTGATCGTCGAGGACGGCCATGAATTTCTCGACGTACTCCGCGAGCTCGGCGGGTGGAACCGTTGCATCTTCGATGAAGGGGTAGGGTTTTGGATCGCCTTTGAGGCCCATCAACAGCGGAATCGCAGCCTTCCGAAGCTTCCAGAGGTCGGCCTGATCGGCGTCGGTGTACGCCTCGATAGCCTCGAAAGCGTCACCCTCGTCGACGAAATGGGCGTTCGTCTGCCCAATCGCCGCTTCAAAATCATCGTGGAGTTCGGAGTCGTACTCCAACATCAGCGCCGCTTCCGTCTCGTCAGGAATCGGCTTCTCGTACTGAGAAAACTGTTCGGACTCTCGAGCGAGTCTGAACATCTCGTCATCCATGAGTTCGACCGCGCTGGGACCAAACTCGAGAGCTTCGGGGACTGCCTCGAGTGCCTCGAGCAGATCGGTGAAACAGTAGAGAACGAGCGCCGTCTCTTCGGGGAGTGTCACGAGGCTGATCTCGGCTTCGACGATCACGCCGAGAGTGGATTCTGCGCCAACGAAGAGTTTCGAGAGATTGATCACCGTTTCGCCCGCCTCGTTCTCGTAGATCACCTTGTTGAGGTTGTACCCGGAGACGTTCCGTTTGAGATCAGGATAGCGGGCATCGATTTCGTCGGCGTGTTCCTCGACGAGCCCGCGGACGGTCCGGTAGATGGCCGCTTCGCGGTCGTCTTTCGACACGATCTCGTCGTACTCATCAGAATCGAGGACGACCTCGCGAGTATGGATAAGCGAGCCGTCGGCGAGAACGACTTTCAACTCCTCGGTGTAGGCGTCGGTAATGCCATACCGAACGGAGTGTGCACCAGTCGAGTTGTTTCCGATCCCGCCGCCGATCGTCGCGCGGTTCGACGAGGCAGGATCCGGAGCGAACTTGAGTCCGTACTGTGCGGCGTGTTCGTCGAAGTGGTCTTGGACAACCCCTGGCTGGACACGTGCCCGCTTCCGGTCGGCGTCGACCGCCAGGATATCATCCATATAGACCGTCATATCGAGCACGACACAGCCTGGCCCCACCGTCTGTCCACCAAGTGACGAACCGGCCCCGCGTGCGATGATCGGAACATCGTGTTTAGCTGCGACGCGAACGGCGTGTTTTACGTCCTCGGTATCACGAGGGAACACGGCTCCCGCAGGACGAGCCTGGTAGATGCTGCCGTCGGTCGCGTACAGTATCTGTGCGTATTCATCGAAGCGAACATCGCCTTTGGTAACCGCTCGAAGATCGTTTGCGAGTTCGACGTACTCGCTTACATCGCTGTAGTCATGGTCGAGTGTCTCTCGAAACTCCTCATAACTATGAAGGCCGTCTTGAGGCTTTTCAACCGCCATTATTTGACACCTTCAATATCGATCATTATAAATTCTACCATTATTTCCATTTCCGAGAGGTGTTGTATGACTACAATTAAAGTTGAAATATAGCTCGGGCGAAACCACTGATGGCTGACAGCCGTCGAGAACACGTCTGGAAAGGCATGGTGTATGCCAACAGACGAAGACCAATCGGGGAGCAAACCAGTGAAGTTGTCACGAGTTCTGGCGACGGAAGCTCGAAGCGCAGAACACGGCAGACAGGTATTCCTCGTGGACGCTGAAAGTGGGTGCGTATCTGATCAGCAGTCCACAATGCGCGACAATCAATGAATTTAAGATTGTAGTCGTGAGCAAACAGGGTATGGAACTCATCCATATCAATATCAACGTCGCCGACGCCGACGAGACGATCGAATTTTATCAGCAGTTCGGCTTTGAAGAGAGTTGGGAGTTCGAAACGCCGGATGGCGAAACGAAAAATCGGTACATTGCGGACAACAACGGGATTGAACTGCAACTCTCCGATACGACTGGTGACGAGGAGTTCGACCAGGGAACGGCGTGGGACCACCTTGCAATCGGAGTCGACGACGTCGACGCCGTTTTCGAAGACATCGATCACTACGGCGTCGTGAAAGAACCAGGCGATCAGCCCGAAGCCGGTGCTCGAACAGCGTTCGTCTACGATCCTGACGGACGAAAAGTCGAACTCGTCGAATCACTGGACGAGAGCACCAACTGAAACGGGTTACACACCGATCGCACGGTGGCTGTGCGATCGGGCATGCATTGATTGATAGCGGCTATGGTGGGTGCTTGGGTCGCGAGCCAATCGTCTCCGATAGCGTGATCTGACGACAAGAGAGACGATTCGAACACTCGGTCAGTGACCAGCTATTCTCTATTTCAGAATAGGGACCAGTTATCGACAGAAGTCAAGAATGTGTTACAAATGTATGACTGTAAATTTCTAAATACCGTTTGAACGCGCAGGGTCGAAACGAGGTTGTTAACCACCTATTGTTCTCTATTCCAGAACAAGTGACTGTCGCTGAGTGAACAGACAGCGAGTGTTACCACCGAGCGATTTCCCTTTCGCTGCGCCCGTCCAGTATCTTGCAGGCAGAATCGCGGTAGTGGCGCTGCCCAACACGTGTCTGGAGTTTTCTATACCAGAACAACACTTATGATGCTCGCCGGACTGTCATTTCGTATGGAAAAACAGGCGAAACATCCTGTGCGAACGACCGAGAAATCGCTACGGCTCATTGCAGAACTCAATCGACTCGGGGAGGCACGACTGACGACGCTGTCGGACGAACTCGAGATGGGGAAGAGTGCCGTTCACAATCATCTCAGCACACTCGAGAAACACGGGTACGTCATCAAAAACTCAGACACCAAAACCTACCGTCTCAGCCTCAAGTTTCTCGATATCGGCGGCCAGATACGGGGTGAGAAAGATGTCTACAAAGTTGCGGAGCCGAAGATCAAAGAGATAGCCGAAGAGTCGGGAGAGTTAGTCCACCTCGTCGTCGAAGAAGATGGAAAAGGCGTCTATTTGTGCCGATCAAAAGGCGAGCACGCGGTCGATCTGGATACGTACGTTGGCTGTCGCCACCACATGCACAGTACGGCGTTCGGGAAAGCGATTCTCTCACATCTCCCGACTGAACGGGTTGACGAGATCATCGACCAGCATGGACTCCCGCAGGTGACGCCCCAGACGATAACAGCCCGCGATGAGCTTCTCGAGGAACTCGAGCAGACGCGGGAACGCGGCTTTGCAGTCGACGACGAGGAGCGACTGGAGGGACTCCGCTGTATCGCTGCACCGATCAGATTCAATTCGGACGTTATCGGGGCGATCAGCGTTTCGGGCCCAACGGCGCGAATCGAAGACGACTGGGAGTCAAACGAGTTTGTCAGTCAGCTGCGTCGAGCAGTGAACGTTATCGAGTTGAACAAGTACAACGTCTAGCTCGTTCTGGCGATGATTGTCGGGACGTGACGGTGGGGTCACCAAATAGCTTTAATATTAGAACGTAATATTATTGGTTGCATTCATGAGTACGCATACCGACCGTCTCCACGACCGGAAGTTCGTGCGGACGTTCTTTACCACTCCAACAGCAGTGGAAGGAGAAGACGATTCTGCCAAGATGCTTCGCAGTGCCGCCCAACTCCGCGGAATGGAAGCCCCGGACGTCTGGGTCCCGGACAACGAAGATGCAACCGCTCCTTCGATGCGTGATGAAGGAATCGAGAACATCATCGATGTGATTTCGGAGCACGGCGCCGACTACCCCAGCGAGATCCACCCCCGTATGGTCTGGCACAGGGACAGCCCAGCCACCAGATATCAAGGATTCCAGCACATCATGGAACTCGCCGACCCGGAAAACGGAGCCATCGAGCACATTGACGGTGTCGTGATCCCGGAAGTCGGCGACATCGACGACTGGAAGAAGGCCGACGAGTTCATCACCATCGTCGAAAACGAGCACGGACTGGAAGAAGGCAGTCTAGCCATGTCGGTCATCGTCGAAAGCGGCGAGGCTGAACTGGCACTCGGGGACCTCCGTGAGGAGATGGGCAAGCCCGCAAACAACCTCGAGCGTCTGTTTCTTCTCGTGGACGGCGAAGTGGACTACACCAAGAACATGCGAGCGATCACACCCACCGGAGAACTCCCGCCGTGGCCGGAGCTGCGACACAACACCTCTCGCGGTGCGAGCGCGGCCGGCCTGATCGCCGTCGACGGACCGTACGACGACATCCGTGACGTTGAGGGCTATCACGAGCGCATGACCGACAATCAGGCGAAAGGCATGCTCGGTATCTGGTCGCTAACCCCCGGACAAGTAGTGGAAGCGAACAAATCGCCGCTACCACCGAAGACCGGCAGCTGGCTCCTCGAGGCCAACGGCCGCGAGGTTGAACTCGACGAAGAAGATGGTCAGTTCGTGTACGAGGGTGACGGAATCGAACTCGACGAGACAGGCGATGACCAGTATCGACTCCGCATCGGCAGCAACGAACGCGACCTCGACGGAGACGAGCTGTCCGAAGCGTTGCTGGACCTAGCGTCGTATATCCCGAGTCTGAACGACATCGTCGACTCGATGGAGGAGTTCGAAGCGGCCAAGGAAGCTGGAAAAGGTGCGATCGCCATGGAACGGGCGGCGACACTGGTCATCGACGGGGTCGAAGTCGAGATCAGCAACGACCGAATGTGGGACGAAGCGACCTATCAGGCAGCCCAGACGCCCATCAATCTGTTCCAGGACGTCTACGAGAACCGTCCAGATCAGCACGAGGACCTCGAGGAACTGTACGGTGAGGATATCGTCGAACGCGCAATAGTCGTTGGGTGAGCTATCGGTTGAAACCGATGAGTAGTGACGCGACACCGTATTGAACCACTCGAAGGGGCAGTCGCCGATCCACATAGCCCTCTTTCACTTTTCAGCAGAGCTATTGTTATATCGAACGTGGAAAGTGTAGCAGAACGCTTCCTGGTTGCCTCTGGTGGACCACCTCTCGCGGTCACGTCTCGAAGTACTCGCCCTGCTTTATTATGCAGATCAGAGGCAGATACGGCACGTCAGTTGGCGGAGTGAGACAGTCGACGCTACTTCACTAATACTCATACAAATATACTGTTTAGAAATTTGAAAACCGTATAGAACGTTGTTCGCGACTGAGTTCTCGAGTGCGCACACTCCAGTTCGTCGGTGAAGTCGTTCCAACTCACAGTATGCTCGGCGTACTCGTGAGTTCGCTCGCCGATCGACAGCACTGATCGAACGCTGATATCAGTATAGAGGCAGACAAAGACACTATGGGTATTGTATTCGGCGACTACAGCACCCCCGGCAGAAAGCTACTTGGGAGGCTGGCGAAAAGTAGAATTTCGTGAAAGGCGGTGATGTCGATGCGAGATCCTGAGCAAAGAGGAGTGTGTGACAACATATAATCAGATTGTTAAATGGGGGAAGTGTTTTGTTTTCTGTCATTTTAGAAAACGGCAATGAGCGGTCATTCAAGCTCTCGCCACGTGCCCGTCGCAGTAACGCGGTTTTCGTCGACGTCAATCGATTGCTCATCCGCAGAAGCACCGAGCAACGCCTCGAGGGCGTCCTCGTCCGGGTCGTTGATAATCGCCGCGAAGTCGCCAGTAGATGTCTCCTCGTCTTCGACAGTGAGCGACGAGACGATGCCGTCAGCATCTTCGAGTCCCTCAAACGTCAGGTCGATCAACCCCTCGTCTTCGGTCGAGTCAGCCGAAGCACCGACTCGAGCACCGTACTGACCGACGGTGACATCGCCGTGGCCAGCGGTTTCGACGAGCCACTCGAGTGCCTCGGATTCGTCCGTTGCCCGCTCGATGTCACCCCCCGAGGCGCCAATGAGTGTCTCGAGTACCGTCAACGGATCGCCACCGGCTTGGATTTCCTCGCCATCGACAAAAACGAGTGTGTCACTGTCGACGGCAATTGCGGCATTGTCCTCGACCGCAACCGGCGTATAGATGTCGTAGCCACCGATCTCGTCTGTCTGTTCCATCTGTCGGAAAAAGTCGAGTTCCGGTTCAGCTGTTATCTGCTCGTCGATCTCGTCGGGCACCATCGCTCCGGTCATAATGAACGCTGCGGTGGTCAGAAGCAGGTCTTCTGCAGTCGACTCGAGTTCGGCGTCGTCGTCGAGGAGTTGGCCCAGTCTGTACGGGGCGAGACTGGTGCCGACAAAGAAGTACGCCTGGATCAGCCCCTCCGAGACGGGTGCAATCATCGGGTCGGCTTCGAATTCTGCTGGAACGTCTGCATCGAAATCTTCGTCCTCGAGTTCTCCCTCCACGTACTCCTGGAGAGTCGCCCAATCGACGTGTGCAAACTCGAGCCCACCGTCGTCGATCGTGAGCCACCGGCTATACGCAGGCAGATCGCTATCGTTCGCATCCTGTGCATCGACTGTCAGGCAGCCTGCGATTCCGGCAGTGGCCACAGCCGCTGTGCCTGCGAACTTGAGGAGTTTTCGTCGAGATATTGTCATAAGAATACCGTACGGTTTCTGGTTCGATATAGCCCGTACCTTCGTTCGTCGTTGCTTATGAAAACCAGCAGATAAATCATCGAAAAGAGTCGCCTGCTATTCGGTTACTATAAATTTATATTAAATCAACAAAAATAGAGTCTGAAACACTCAGATATCTCGCCGCGTGAAAAGGAAAATAGCAACGCCCAACAAGACAAGAAATGCCACTAGAAGGATACCGGCGTCGAGGAACGCGTACTCTTCGTGAACGAGGATTGCCGTTTCATCGTAGTACCGGCTCGGCATCGCGGCACCGACCCACTCGTAATCCGGGTCCAGTCTGGAGACGCCTTCGACCAGCCAGAGGACAAACACCAGGCTCAGGGCTGTTGCTCTAGCCCGCCTTACTCGATCAACAACGACGGACATGACGAGACCGATCCCAGCACAGACCAAGAGATAGGGAATCGAGAGTAGGTGGGTCATCGCGAGAGCGACGGGGTTGAACGACTCGCCGATAGCGATTGCGCCGACGTAGACAATAACCGGAACCCCGACGTTCAACACGGTCAGCGGGACCCACAGAGACGCGACCTTCTGTAGCACGACCGACTCACGAGAGACCGGATTGGAAAGTGTGAGGTCCATCTTTCGGTCGTAAATGTCCTCCGCGATCATCCCGGCGCCGGCGTATGCGAAATAGATGGCGATGAGCAGAACCCAGAAAAAGGAGTATAGTTCGGCAGCGATGAATCCCTCAATCGTGTGTAGCTCTTCGATCCCAAATAGGTCGAACATGAACTCCGGGAACGCCTCCTCGAACACTTCCATTTCCTCTTGGATACCAGGGAACATCGAGAAATAGAGGACTGACAGCAGAGCAAACACCACAACCAGAATGAACGAGCTACGAAGCCGCTTTCTGGACTCGAGTCGGAGAATAGCCGTCATGCCGTCACCCCCAGATCGTCCGCGTGGTCGTGACAACAGCGCTGACTGGGGCCACCGGTTCCACAATCGACTCGTCCGGTATGTGCATCGAATGCGTTGTGTTCAATGTACATGTTAGATGTCCCTCCGCGTAAAAATGAACGTGGCGACACCAAGCAGGGCAAAAAAGACCACGAGGAGAAGACCAGCATCAAGGAGGGCATACTCCTCGTGGATGAGAATCGCCGACGGATCGTAGTATCTACTCGGAGTGAGGTCACCGATCCACTCGAAATCGGGATTCATATGCGAGAGACCGTCGACCAGCCAGAGAAGAAACACCAACACCAGTGCAGCAGCCTGCGCCCGTTCGATTCGCTCGAGAACGACGGACAGGACGATACCGATGCCGGCACAGACCAACAGATACGGAACGCCGAGGAGGTGGACCATAATGAGTGCACCGAGATCGATCGACTCCTCGAGAACGTTCACACCGACGAGTAACAGGACTAGGAGTCCAACGCTCAATGCGACCAGAGGAACCCACAGCGCAGCGACCTTCTGGAGCAGGACCGACTCTCGAGACACCGGATTGGAGAGTGTGAGATCCATTCGACGAGTGCGGATATCTCCCGAGATCATGCCCGCGCTGGTGTATGCGAAGTAGATTCCCGCGAGCAGTATCCAGATGAACGGGAAAATATAGCCCCCGAGGAACCCCTCGATCGTGTGTAGCTCTTCGATCCCCAGGAGCTCGAGCAGGTACTCCGGATACGCCTGCTCGACCAACTGCGCTTCTTCTTGTATGGCTGGGAATACAACGAGGAAGAACGCCGAGAGCACGATGAGCAGGCCAGTCAGGATCAGTGAGCCACGGATCCGCTTTTCGGACTCATTGCGCAGGATAGCCGTCATTCTGCACCCGGTGTGGCGTCGTCCCCGTAGTAGTGTTTGAAGATGTCGTCGAGTTGGGGATCTCCAATACCGATGTCTTCGATATCGAATCTGGCGAGGTGGGCGATGAGTTCGTTGTACTCGCCGGTGTAGGTAAACCGGACCGTGCTGTCGACTACTTCGACGTCGATCATGTCGTCCGTCGTAAACTGCCCGCTGTCGACCGGCTCCGCGAGGTGAACCCACACTTGTTTGCCGCCCCGCTCGAGCAACACCTCGATATCCTCGAGAGCGACCAGTTTCCCCTCTCGAATGATCCCCACTCGATCGCACACTCGCTGGACCTCACTGAGGATGTGTGAGGAGAGAAAAATGGTCTTGCCAGCGTCCCGTTCCTCCTCGAGAAACGCGTGCATTCGGTCCTGTTTGAGCGGGTCCAGGCCAGATGTTGGTTCGTCCATGATGACGAGCTCTGGGTCGTGCATGAAGGCCTGAACGATCCCGAGCATTCGACGGTTACCCGAGGAGTACGTCTCGACTGGCTTATCCAGCGGTGGGCGAAACAGATCCAACAACTCGTCTCGTCGTTCGTCGCCACGCATTCGAGCGAAGTGGTCGAGCACTTGTCGACCCGTCAACCGGTCCTCGAATCCGAGTGTATCCGGCAGATATCCGATGTTGGCTTTCGCTTCGGTGAGCGCCCGTCGGTCGCGAATGTCCGCACCGAGTACTTCTGCGGTACCGGATGTGGGCTTGATGAGCCCGAGCAACAGACGAATGGTCGTCGTTTTTCCCGCCCCGTTTGGGCCGAGGTAGCCGAAAATCTCTCCGGCAGTGACGTCGAAAGTGACGTCGCCGTTCGCCACAGTGTCGCCATACCGTTTGGTAAGTCCATCCAGGCTGAGCACCGCCGTTTCGGAGTCCGGTTCCGGTGCAGCGTTTTCGGTTTGGGCGCACATTGTTTGCGACAGTATACGGGAGCGACATAATAAAGCGTTGCAGCCGTTTTACACGACAGCCGGTTAGACGCGTGCTCGAGAAAAAGTCGCGTTTTGAAAGGGTTTGCCGTCCTCGAATCCGAGCTCACCGATCGACGATCGTGCGCAGCTGTCGACGAATCTGTGTCCGGCCGCGAGACGAACGGGCGACAGACGCGAGGTTGATCGCCGACTGTGCGAGCCACAGACTCTTATAGAGCGGCGCCCGCACAGGGTAGTCGGACTCAAGCGACGCGTGGTCCCGGTAGCGGGCTCGGAACACCTCCCTGAGCCGCGCTCGCTCGGGAGATGGGAGCGACCGAAACCGGTCGACGAACCGCACTTCGGCGCGAGCGACAGCGTACTCCGCTGGAGCAACATGGGCGTTTCCCCAGTCGAGCACCGCGGTAATCCTCCCGGAGGAGGTGACCAGCAGGTTCCCGGGATGGAAATCGCCATGACAAAGCACCGCTTGAGACACCAGTGAACGCCGTGGGAGCACTTGAGAGACAGCAGCAAGGGCGTCGACGACAGACGGCGGCGTCGAATCGCACACGCACAGTCCGGTCGGATGATTCGGAGTCCGCTCGAGGCCGCCCGTTCGGTCGAACGCGAATTCGGTCGTCGACCAGTCGTGCAGTCGGCCGAGTATCGATCCGGCATCGGAAACGAGCCGTCGCCGAACTGTTCGATCACACTGACTGTACCACGGATCGGGGGATTCGCCGTCGACATACTCATACAGCGCCCATCGCGAAAGGGGAGCTGCCGTTTCAGTTGCTGTTGTCCGACCGGCGTCGACGAACCGTCCCGAAGCCAGGACATCGGGCACTGCCAACGCCGTCCGGTTGCCAACGAGCCGACAGACAGCTGGCTCGATCACAGCACCAGTCCAGACGCTCGCCCCACCGACCTTGCAGACGACTCGCTCGGGATTGCCCTCGAGCTCGAGCAGATACGTCTCAGCCACCGAGCCGACAGCTGGCCGTCGACACGAACGGACACTCGTCCCGAAAACCTGTGAGACGACTCGTCGAACAGACTCGGGAGCCCGCTCGTCGGCTGCACCCATTGTGTACCAGACTCACCGCCGACTGACCTAATCGTTGGGTTCCGCCGAACAGATTGTGCTTCACCCATAACACTCAATCTGAATGCGGCCATTGTTTCGGGTGTGTCGGTCGAATCGGTTCGTCGGAAACTGTACTATCGACTTCGGCGGCTGGTCCTTGGGGGCTACTACCGACTGGTCCATCTGAACTACGACCGAGAATGGCTCGCCACCCAGAAACGAACTCACGGCGGAACGGTCCGGAGCTACGAACTCTACAACCGCCACGGTCGTGATGAGATGCTCACCGAACTCGAGGCCCGCTGTGGACGTGAGAGCGTCGTCTTCGACGTCGGCGCAAACGTCGGCGTCTACGCGCTCGCCCTTGCCGCTAGCGAACCGGACCGCCGGATCGTCGCCGTCGAACCCGCGCCAGTGGTCGCCGACCAGCTTGAGACAAACGTCCGTGTTAACGGCTTCGGGGAGCGGGTCGACGTCCGACGCTGTGGGCTCGGTGCCGAGTCAGGCGAGCGGCCCTTCTACGTCTCGACGTACACGGAGCTCTCCGGGTTCGACCGGGAGAGTGCAACTCGCTGGGAGGCAGCCGTGGCGACTGTTGACTCCGTCTCGGTGAGCCGACTCGACGACCTCGTCGCCGAGTCGCTGCCGCCGGATCTCATCAAGATCGACGTCGAGGGAGCCGGCCCGGACGTCCTTCGGGGCGGCCGTGAAACGCTGGAGCGTCATCGTCCAACGGTGTTTCTCGAGCTCCACGAGGACGGCCTCGTCGGCGATGAACCAGCCGCCTGTCGCGAGCTACTCGAGGGGCTCGAGTATGCGATTCTCGAGCGAGACCACTACTGGATAGCCGAGGCGAAAGAATCGACATAGTACAAGCGAGTCGACGCAGAACGCTCTCGCAGGCGCGATCAACGGAGAGGATTATCTCGCTGGGAAGCGTCTATCCTATTGGTGGCAGATAAATGACCACTTCTCTCTCGCGCTGGCAGATCGGGACGACGATTGCGATCCTCGTCCTGTCGACCGTTTCGACGCTCCTCGGCCTCTTCCGTCCAGGCCACTACAGGGATCACCCGGATTTCCTCACGGCACTATACGTGCAGGATCTCACAATCCTGCTCGTCGGCGTGCCGGTGCTAGCACTCGGGCTTCTGTTAGCTAGCCGTGGCTCACTTCGTGGATACCTGGTCTGGCTCGGCGCGCTTGCCTATATGACCTACATGTGGGCGTCGATCGCGTTCTCGGTGGCGTGGAACGAGTTCTTCCTCGGCTACGTTGTCCTGTTCGGCCTCTCGTTGTTCGCGCTCATCAGCGGCTTCGCCGGTATCGACGAAGACCAAGTTTATCGGGAGATCCACGGTCGCGTCTCGCCCGTCGTCTATCCCGGATTCCTCTGGGCGATCGCACTCGGCCTCGCGCTGTTGTGGTTAGGGGATCTGGTGCCACCACTGATCGAAGGGACTCAACCCACAATCGTCGATGAACTCGGTGAACAGGCGACGGTCAGCCACGCCATTGATCTCGCTGTTTTGGTTCCGGCACTGTCGATCGCTGGCTACTGGCTCTGGCAGCGACGGCCGTGGGGATACGTCGTCGGTGGCGTCGTTCTCCTGCTCGGCACACTACTCGCCCCCTCGATCACGGGAATGACCGTTGTGCTGATTCTAGAGGGCGAGATCACCGTCTCGGTGTGGGGAATTGTGTTCACGATGCTTCCGCTCGTCATCGCGGCGGCGCTGGCCATCAACTACCTGCTGGCGTTTGGTGGAAAGAAACCACCTCAATCGATCGACGGAATACCGGCGACTGGTGAACTATAGTAGCCACTGAAAGTCAATGCACACCTGATCGCACGACGGCTGTGCGATCAGTGTGTAAATCGTTTCAGTTGTTACTATAGATGAGTAGCCGTTCACGCTGGCAAGCACCAGCCGTCTGTCCGTGAGTTCGTCACAGCTACCCGCGACTCGCTGGCGACGAAACCAACCGCCTTCTTCCAGGTATCGCTGTCGTCCGCCGACGAGGGCGGGGAAGCCCAGGCGGCTGGCTACGTCGAGGCCACTGACTGGAATCCCGATCGAATCGGCCTGTTTGGTGGCGCGTTGTGTTATACGAAATATGGGTTCCTGAAGCGATTAGTCATGAAACAGATCGCCAAGCGGAAAGTGACCGAGATGCCCGACGCAGACTCAGCGGGAGATATCGAATTTACGGATTGGGACGAGGTTGAGGCGTTTGCCGCCGACGTCGCTGTGTTTGCTGAGGGCCGGCTCGGAGTCACACCTCCTGGTGCCGACGATCAGGAAAAACTCGAGTGAGCGAGCAACGTAAATAACCAGAAACTCTCACCCAGGCACTATCTGAACCAATCCTTCCAACGACATCGGCAGAGTGCCCACTCTCGCTCGAGAGTTACGGGAGATTAGCCCCTGTGACGGAACGTATCCCGGATATCCGAGACAGTGATCCACCGCTCGTCTATCAGTATCAGCAGACAGAGAACGATCGTAATATAAAACGTATATCGTTGTACCACGTCTGCGGGTCCAAGGATCTCTCCAGTCGCGTTCACCATCGTGTGGAAGATGATCGCTGCGAGAACGCTTTTGGCTGTATTGTCGTATATCCACGCGTAGAGTATCTGCACGAACACCATTCCCCCGAAGAAGTAGAACGGATCAGGATCGATCGTGGCCGCGCCGAAGTATCCCTCCATCAGCCACAGGGGAACGTGCCAGGTCGCCCACACGGCCCCCGTAATCACGCCGACCGCGACGACACCCCGAAACTCGAGTAGTCGATGGACGAAGTAGCCGGACAACCCGATTTCTTCGACTATGCCTGCAATGAGCGTGAATGCCAGGAGCAGTCCTAGTGATTCGACGGCTATCGAGGGATTCAATGGCTGCTCCGACGCGCCGAGGAGTAATACGAGACTGGCCGCTACTACCGTAATCACGGGTTGGAGAAAAATGCAGATCAGGTACCACTTGGGGCTGATACGCCGCGTATTGACGGTCCGGTCCCAGAGATCTCGCAGCCCTGACCATCCCCCCACCCGATGGGTCAAGACGAGACCACCCACTGTTGGACTGAGTCCACCAATGGCTGCCAACACCACGTTCGGAAACTCCCAGACGCTCTCCCCGGACAGGACAACGAAACTCCAGAAGAACCACGCCCAGCCAAGATAAATGACGACGAAAAAGTAGGGATTTGTCGGGTTCGGTACAATCGCCGCGAGTCGGTCAGTGATGTGCATCGGATTTCACCTCAGACGTATTGGACTGGTTTGCCGGAACGCCTCCCGCGTGCTCCGTGCCGGGAATCGTCTCGCGTGTCGAAAGCTTCCTGCCACCATAGACGACCACGAGCAGTGCTGCGACGACGACATAGACAATCGTCATCGACACGTCTACCGCGAGTGGTGTTTCGATCACCTCTATATCGATTTCATATGGGTAGAGCAGCATGCTCACGTTGCTGGCAGCGTGGAACATCATCACCAGCAAAACGCTGCCGCCAGTACTGTTGTACACCCACGTGATCATCACCGAAAGTCCGATAGTCTGTAAGAGATACAACGCCGGTGGTACTTGCGAGTAGAAGGTACCCGGGACGAAAAACAGTGGCGCGTGCCAGAGCGCCCACACGACACCGATCACGACGCTTGCAATGAGAGCGGTATATCGTTCCTGGAGTCGTGGCAGCGCGAATCCGCGCCAGCCGAACTCTTCGAGACCACCCATGAGGAACAGCTGGAAGAGAAAGTACCCGACGATCAATCCAGTTCTCCTTGGAAGCAGTTCTGGCCGTGGCGGGTCGCCGGTCAAAATCACGTACAGCACCGTCGAACCGGCGACGAGGACGACAGGGAGCCCGACGATTGCGATCAGGTACCAGCGCAGGCCGGGACGCCAGATGAGCACCTGGCCTGCCCACTGCCGGAGGCTACCACCGGTCAGCCATGTGAGGAATGCCGCAGCGACTAACGGTCCTAACACTCCAATCGGGATTGCCAGACCGGCGATAAATTCGAGACCGTGGATCGTCCACGTGAACGCGATCGTGAGAAGAAAAAAGAGTGTGACCTGGTAGGATCGAGTGAACCCTTGCAGATCAGTCTTCATGGACATTCCCTCCGTTGTGTGGCCGATCGACCGAGACGCCGCCCGCGTGCTCCGTGCCGGGAATCGATTCTCGAGTCGTCAGCGTTCGGCCATAGACGGCCACGATGAGCACTGCGATGACCAGCATCAGGACGGATCTCGAAACACCCATGAGGTACGGAAACTCGGCAATATCGAGTTCCCCCTCGTGCGGGTAGAGCACCAGTGTCATATTAAAGACACCATGTAACAGCGCCGCAATCAGCACGCTTCCTCCGGTGCTGTTGTAGGCCCAAGTGAACAGTATCGAGAGCATAAATCCGTCTATCAAATAAATCACCGGCCCCATCTGCGCTTGATACGAGTCGGGCTGAAAAAACAACGGGAGGTGCCAGAGTGCCCAGAAAAAGCCGATGACGAGGCTGGCTATCAACGCGTTGTACTGGTCTTGAAGCCGGGGAAGGGCAAATCCACGCCAGCCGAGTTCCTCCCCGAGGCCCGCAGTCAAGATCTGAAATGCAAGGAAAAAAAGAGCAATCCAAACTCGCTCCGGGAGGACTCCTGGAGCAATGGTTTCGCCGGTCAGAGCGACGTATATGGCCGTCGATCCGCCGACGAAGATAATAGGAAATCCAACCAGTACGAACAGGTACCAGCGGCCGTTGACCCGCCAAATGAATAGCTGGCCGACCCACTGACGAAGGTTTCCGCCGGTGACCCACGTAAGGAATGCCGCAGCGAGTAACGGACCAAACACACCGAGCGCGATCGGTGGGGAATCAACAACGAATTCAACACCGTACATCGTCCACGAAAACGCGATCGTGAGGACGAAAAAGAGCGCAACCTGGTGTGAGCGAGTAAACGCTTGCAAATCCGTGTTCATGAATGTTTCTCCGGAACGGCTCTCACGTTGCCCGCGGGTAGCGCGACGACATCTTTTCTTACTCGAGTGGGCACCGTGATAAGCAACCCCCTGAGACTGCGGCCTGTTACAGTGGCAGCTCCGGCCACTCTCGCGTACGGAGACACGCGTGCACGTCCGCAGCTACCGATCTTGACGCGTGTCATCGCCAGTATCGTTAGCGTAATGGTTGGCACAATTACAGAATTGGTGAGGAAATCAATAAACCCCCAGTTGCGGGAAGAAATGCTAAGATCCCTACAGGGGAACTCATGAATCAGAGTAATATGAACTCAAGTAGACCACAGCAAGTGACAACGACTCACCGTCGATTGCTCACCGCCTCCGGAACCGGGTCAGCAGATTATTGGACCGAGATGACGTGTCTGAGGTCTCGCTCACTCTCGTTCGAAACAGCTGTTCACAACCGTTGCATCACGAAAAGGCCAGCCAGAATCGCCAGATTCGCCAGAGCGCCCGCGGAAGCGACAGTCCAATCGAGTGTGGTGAGGATCAGTGAAAACACGGTAACTGCGAGCAGCATTTCTCGCCAGTAGCGCCAGCCAATTACCAGCGCGACAGCCGAAGCGACGAACCCAACGCCGGCCACGGCGGTCAACACGGCAAAGACCCGTATCCCGACATCACCTACGTCAACGGCACCGCCGAGCAGGGTGGTTTTGTACGGGAGGTCAGCCATCTCGAGCAGTTCGAAGTAGACTCCAATCCCGAGAAAGTGAATGAGTCCGTGGATCGTGAGTGCAATTGCTGTGGCGTATGTGAGGTATTTCCACATCAGAATTCACAACTTTTGGACTGTTATACCCATTTTCACGGCTATCTAACCGGATCACGTCTGGAACTGTAAAACATCGGGTGAGAGACATCGTTCATCCCAGCGTTCCCTCGGAGATGTTTGTCCATCTAACGCCTGATTCGACCGATTACGGATCGAGTAGTGCATCTGAGGCGTCTCAACCAGCGGCAAGCACTGGCCGAACTGCCCCGCCAGAACATCTGATCGAGAGACCAACTCCTCATCTGGTACTTGCCTCCCGTGCCTGAAGAGCCGACCCACTCCTATTTGATTCGTGATACGCTACGTGTACCATGGGCTCCACGACCGAACTCCGGGCTCGTCGGGTTCGCAAACAAAAACCCCACATAAACTGGGTCAATCGACGGAACTGCGACGGTTGGGGTCGATCAGAATGAAGATTCTGGTATTCGGTGCAGGGCCGCTAGGGAGTCTGAAAGCAGCCCGACTCCACGAAGCAGGACACGACGTCTCGCTGCTCGCTCGAGGACAACGACTCGAGGACCTGAGAGAACACGGAATCGTTATTCAAGAAGACGACGCTGACGAGGAAGAAGTCGCTCATGTCGACGTGGTGGATTCTCTCGAGTCCGACGAGTACTACGATCTCGTCCTGGTCGTCATGGGGGAGCATCAAGCGATACAGATCCTTGATACGTTGGCGGAAAACGAGCACATTCCGACGTTCCTCTTTATGGGGAACAACGTCGGCGGGTCCGACGAAATGGTTCAGGCCCTCGGCAACGAGCGCGTAATGCTGGGGTTTCCGTATCCTGGTGGGAAACGAGACGGACACGTCATGCGTGTGCTCCCGATCAACGAGGCCAACCGATACACCATCCCGATCGGAGAGGTCGATGGGACGATTCGTCCCCGTACTCGAGAAGTGGCAGCAGTGCTCGAGGACATGCGAGGGTACGACGTCGAGATCCGGACGGACATAGAGGAGTGGTTGAAGTACCACGTTGCGTTGCTCATGTCCGGCCTCGTTCCTGCGCTGTATGCCGCTGAGACCAGTATGAAACGGCTGGGCGAAACCAGAGATCTGCTGGTGTTGTCGGTCCGTGCGACGAAAGAAGCGCTGCGTGGGTTACGTAACGCAGGGTACTCTCCCAGTCCGCCAGTCGTCAGGGCCTTCGAGTACGTCCCGGAGCCGATTTGCGTCTGGGCCATCGGATGGCTCATGCGAAACGAGTACGCGAAGATTTCGGTCGAAGGACACGCTCGGGATGGCCGAGAGGAAATGAGATATCTGTTCGACGGGTTGCGTTCTCTCATTGATCAGGCAGATGGAGAAACGAACGCGATCGATCAGTTGGCCCCGTACTACGACCCCGACACACCGCCGTATCCCGAAGGAAAACGAGAGCTGTCGATGAAGTGGGGCGGCCTCGTCGCTCCTGCAGTTGGGGCCGGAGCGCTCGCAGTCGGTTTTCGACAGCTGCGCTCGAAAGCAAGCGCTGATTCCACAGCCGAGCGTGAATCCGGGGGCATCCATTACGAGATTAGCGGGCCCAAAAACGCAACCACGGTCGTGTTCACTCACGGGTTCGCACTCAACCGTGAGACGTGGCGGGAGCAGACCGCTACGCTGTCGGAGTCGTATCGGGTCCTCTCGTGGGATCTTCCCGGCTGTGGCGACGCTGCCAGATCGAGTGATCCGGTGCGATTTGATGTCGCCGCTCGGAAACTGCTCGACGTACTGGACGACGAAGGGATCGACCACGCCGTTCTGATCGGCCAGTCGATGGGAAGTTTGTTGAACCAGTACATTGCGTACCACCACCCCGACCGTGTCCGAGCCCTCGCTCATGTTGGGGGCTTCCCACTGCACGAGGGGTTTTCTGAGCGCACAATCAAACTGATGGGGGTACACGAGAGGGCACTGAAACTCATGCCTGAACAAGTGCTGTACGACGTGTTTGGCCGGTTTGTCGCTCGCACTCCCGACGCCCAAGAGTACGCGAGACGGGCGAGTGCACGTACTGGGAAAGGAAATATGATCTCTCTCGAGCGCAGGCTCCTCGAAGATCTGAAAGAAGGAATCCCCGAACTACCCGAGCTCCCGCAATTAGTCCTGGTCGGTGAACACGAATATTTCCTGCTCCGAAAGAAAGCGAAAGCGTGGGACGAACGCCTCCCCAATAGCGCGTACACAATGGTGACAGATGCAGGACACATTGCAAACCACGATCATCCGACGGCAGTTACCGAACGACTGATCTCGTTTCTGGAAACAGTTGACCAACCGACATCTGGATGATACCATCTTACCGGTCGAAAGACAAGAGAGATCCAGAAGTGGCGCGGTCTGGTCCTCCCGCGGCTACTGATCACGCCGAACGTACTACTCTCACGCGTGTCCACCGAGCTACGGCGTCGGCTCGAGAAAGCGATTTGCTCACGGTGTCAGAGAAATAACTCACAGACTTACTTTTCCCCGCGACGAACCACACGTCGAACGTGAAATTCCTGCCCAAATCCGAGCGCTCGACGGACGAACCGTCTGACCAAACAGCGGATCGGGACGAGTCAACTGATCACCCGAAATCACGACGTACCACGTACCTCCAGGGGGCCGCTGTATTCGTCGTGATGTTCGTAACGCTCTGGTGGCTGCTCTCCCGCGGTGAGGAACAGACGGAGTGATCAGCGTGGAGAAGAACGTCGGCGGTGCGGATCGAACGGTTCGAATCGCCGCCGGGCTCGTGTTCGTCGGCGCAATGATGGTGACGAGGGCCGTCGGAGATCGACTCGAGAAGCCGACACAGGGAATCGTCACAGCAGTCTTGCCACTCGTCGCGTTCGTACTGCTCGGCACGGCCAGAGACGAAAGATATCCGGGAAACCGTGCGCTGGGTCAGAGCACCGACGACGAACGTGGTCCCAAAAGCCGATGAACAGACACGAACTGATCGACGTTGCGACGATTTCGATGAGTGGGTTGCTCCTGCGGAATTCCAGGTTCTTTTCGCGGTCGCTCTCTAGCGCTCCGATCGGTGACGTCGTCAGTGGTACTGCGATCGATATCGAAGACATTCGACCTGGACACGTCCAGGAAGTCTCTGCATCGACTCCAGTCGGAGAGTTCCATGCAGCGTATCTCGTCACCCAGTGGCGAGGGCGGGATGCACCGACCCTGCTGTATCACCACGGAAGCGGCGAGCAGCCGTTCAACTTCGGACGGTTCAGTTCGAACTCGTTTCAGCGCCTCTTCGGGACGAACGTCGACCGAGCTGTCAACCTGATGGTGCTCCGAGCGCCGTTTCACGACCGCTCGAACAAGGAGTACATACGAGCGATGGGCGACCTCGAGAACTTCGTTGGCATGCTCGCCACGTCGGCTGCGCTCATGGAGGGGCTGGCCGAACGATCGCGAGAGATGGGCTGCCCTGCGGTCCTTGCAGCCGGTATCAGTCTTGGCGGCTGGGCCGTCAATCTCCACCGCGCCCACTGTGCGGGTGTCGATCGGTACGTCCCGATATTTGCCGGGGCGCGACTCGGAGAACTGTTCGTCTCGTCGGTCTATCGGAAACTGGCGGCTGAGTCGGCACGAACGAATCCGGAGACACTTCGCAACATCCTCGATTTCGAGGACGCCTTTGTCCGCAACGGTGCGGACGACTGTGACCCGCTGCTCGCTCGCTACGACCGCTTGATCGAGTTCGAAACACAACGGCCAGCTTACGAAGGGAGTGATCTGGGCGTTCTGGAGAAAGGGCATATCACCGGTTCGCTCGCAACGGATGTACTACGAAGTCACATCCAGCGGTCGATCACCAAGACGCGCAAGTGAGGTTTCGGATCTCTCTGCCTCGAGGGAGATCCGTCACCCGAAACGATTTTTCCCACGCCCCCGAACCACTGTCCGATGGCAATCAGTTCCCGTGTCTCGAGTGCGAACCTGACGGGCCTCGAGTGGCTCGCAGTGAGCCTCGTCGTTGTGACCGGAGTAATTCATCTCGGTCTCGGGATCGCGTTTCTCCCCGACCCACTCGCGGTCACGTTCGTCCTCGCCGGCGCTGGGTTTGCCGGCGCACTCGTGCTCTTTTTTCTCGGGATTCGTCGCCAACTGCTCTATCTGATCGGCGTCCCGTTCGTCGGCGCACAAATCGTCGCCTGGTACGTGATCGCCCAACCGACAGGCAGTGGGGACGTTGGGCCGCTCGAGGCGATTGATAAAGTCGTACAGCTGTCGTTGATCGTCGTCCTTCTGGTGCTCTACAGCCGTGAGTCCTGACCATCGTTCCGCCGACGGCGACCTCGAGCCTCGAGCACAGCCGGATCTGCCACCGGTCGTGACTGCGGTCAGTCGATGGCTCGAGGCTGCGAGAGGACTCATCCTGTTGAGTGCCCTCGGTGCCGGGAGCATCGCAGTTGCGTGGCAACCTGCCCGAACAGTCGAGTTTGCCGGCTGGGTTGTTGTCGCGCTTGCCGTCGTGCTACTCGTAACCGGTGTCGCTCTCCAGCGGACGACACAGCGCACGGGAGCCGATCCACTCACGTTCGCCTCGTGGATCACGCTCACTCGAGGGGCGGCGCTTGCGATGTTCGTCGGCGTTCTCGCGGTTGGAACAGCCGAATCGGGATCCACCGCAGGGACCGTTTCGGTGCCAGGAGCCGACGCCGGCCTCATCGCGTGGATGCCCGCACTCCTTTTTGCGGCAGCTGGACTGCTCGACGCCGTCGACGGAGCAGTCGCCCGGAAGATGGGGACGGTAACCGACCTGGGAGCTCGTCTCGATGTCGAACTCGACGGTCTCACGACGCTCATCGGCTCGGTCGTCGTGGTCTCGATGGGGGCCGCCTCGGTCGCCTTTCTGGCTGTCGGAGCTGCCAGATACCTTTACGCCGGGAGTCTCTGGCGGCGACGGCGGTGTGGCCGTCCAGTACGAGAGCTACCGCCGAGTAGAGTTCGTGGGCCGCTATCTGCGTTCGTCCTCGTCTCGATCTGGCTCGCACTGGTGCCGTTTACGACCGCGGGACAGTCAGTCCTCCTCACAGCTGTCGTCGCGGTGCCGTTTCTGTGTAATTTCCTGTGGGACTGGCTCGTGGTCACGACTCGAGTGCCCCGGTGAACGCGAGCACGAAACCCGCCGACAGCCCGTCGAAAGCCGCACAATACCCAAGTATCTACAGTTCAATTGATTGAACACGTGATCTGTTATGACCGACAGCGGTGGACGAGGAGCCGGCCGACGAGAGGCGGGAATCGATGACTGCACGGACGGTCATGTTCACCGGCCCACGATCCGTCACCGTCGAGCGCAGCCCCATCCCCGAACCCGGGCCCAACGAGGTACTGGTCGAGACAGCTGTCTCAGCGATCAGTAGCGGAACCGAAGGCCTACTCTACCGCGACGAAGCGCCGACAGAGCTAACAGCCGACGAATCAATCGACGCCCTCGACGGCGACCTCTCCTATCCGATTGCCTACGGCTACGCTGCCGTCGGTCACGTAAGAAGCGTCGGAGCGGACATCGACTCGGAGTGGCTCGATCGTCGAGTGTTCGCGTACAACCCACACGAGAGCCACTTTCTCGCCACAGCTGCAGATCTCGTCCCAGTTCCCGACAATATCTCGACGTCGAACGCTGCGTTGCTCGCGAACATGGAAACAGCCGTCACGTTCTTGCTCGACGGCGAACCGCTGCTCGGCGAGCGCGCAGTGGTCCTCGGTCAGGGCGTCGTCGGCCTGCTGACGACGGGACTGCTCGCTCGGACGCCCTTGGAGACACTCGTCACCGTCGATCAACATCAGAACCGTCGCCGACTCGCAGAACAGCTCGGTGCCGATCGTTCGATCGCGCCGACAGACGATGAACCCACAGCAGCGCTCGAGACGATCATGGACGATCGAGCGGACCTGACCTACGAGCTCACGGGCTGTCCGGACGCGCTAGACAACGCAATCTCGATGACAAGCTACGCCGGCCGGGTGATCGTCGGCTCCTGGTACGGTCGCAAACCCGTCTCACTCGATCTCGGTGGTCGCTTCCACCGCGACCGGATCGACGTCCGCGCGAGTCAGGTGAGCACAATTGCACCCCGCCACCGCGGGCGCTTTACACGCGAGCGCCGCCACGAGATTGCCTGGCGCCGACTCGAGCAACTCGACCTCGAGGCACTGCTCACACACCGGATACCGGTTGAACAGGCGAGCGAGGCCTACCGCCTGCTCGATGAGCGGCCGTCGGAGGCGGTGCAAGTGCTCCTGACCTACGACTGATGGTCGAGACCGGCTCTGTTCAAGACCGAGTTCACGGACAAGCCCACTTTCAGATGGTGCCAGGTTCAGAGCCTTCTGCGGTCAGTACAGGTGAACCGCCTCGGGATCAAGCCCCGAGGCACTCGGCCTGCTTTTTCTGTAGAAGACTGGTTACCGAGAGTCGTCAGAATCAGATTCAGCCTCGGGAAGAAGCTCGTCTGGGCGCCCGTTCATAATAGAATGTGCGCCGTCCCCGATACCAATCGTGACTACCCGATCTTCGCAGTCATCCACTTCTGAGCGATTCTGCTCCAATCGTTCTTCGTGTTCAGCTTCAGTGCGATATGTCCCATGTGTATCGTATATCTGCTCTATCGTCGAGCGTCTCTCTCCGGGCAGTTCAATCGTTTCGGAGAATGTTTGCTCCCATTCGGTGTCGGCAAACATACGCTCTTTCAACCGATAAACACGAACCCTGACCGTTTGTGATTCGGATAGATAGTTTTCTACGTAGAGGTGATTCGATGTTTTATCGCACACATCTTCGTCAAGACATCCCGCAACACCAGTGATCCCAATCACACCTGAAGAGAGAAAAAATCGACGTCGATTCATTGTGATTATCATTACTTGACAATATATACTGATAAATTTTCCCCGCTGTTCAGTTTGCACACACGGTTGCCGAATCGAGTGGACCATATTAACAACTGAAACTGTTTGCACACCGACCGCACAGCTGTCGTGCGATCAGGTGCGCATTGACTTGCAGTGGCTACTATAGCTGTAGAGTCCCGAAAAATGGGATTTCGACAAAGCCTTCATACGGTCTGCTGTACCGATTTGCCGGCGCGACCGCAGGATGGCTCGTGGTCGCACCGGAAATGACTTCAGCAGACCGTATCAGACCACCTCTGTGAGCCCCATCGTTTATAATCCGAACGCTGGTACGTGCGTTCATGTATGACGTTTCTGTTTCGCGATCATTCGTCGCACAGCACTTTCTCACGGTGCCCGATCCCGGTCCCGAAGGCGACCTCCACTCCCACCATTACACGCTCGAGGTGACGGTCAGTGCACCCGAACTCGATGAGTACGGGTACGTCGTCGACATCGACGACCTATCGGCTGCCGTCGACACCGCCGTCAAGGCGTATCGTGACCAAACGCTCAACGACTGTCCCGCTTTCGAGGGGTTGAATCCAAGCCTCGAGCACTTCACACGTGTCGTCGCCGATCACCTGCTCGAGGACGATCGACTCTCGACGGAGACGGCGACCAGCATCCGGATCGCGATGGACGAAGACGACGTCGCTCGGGTGGGCCACGAGCGCGATCTCTCCGGGACCGAGTGACATCAGAACGGAATCATGCACGTTGGACTCGTCGTTTACGGCAGCCTCGAGGAGACCTCTGGCGGCTTTCGGTACGATAGACGCCTCGTCTCCCACCTCGAGCGCCGCGGCGACGACGTCGAGGTGATCGCGCTCCCCTGGCGATCGTATCGGCGACACCTGCTTGACGGCGTCTCCCGATCCATCCGCAAGCGCCTCGATCGGCCGTTCGACGTCCTCCTCCAAGACGAACTCTGTCACCCGTCACTGTGGCGGCACAACGACCGACTCGAGCAACCCGAGACGATCGTCTCGCTCGTCCACCTGCTTCGGTCGGGCCACCCTGGCAGTCAGTTGCGGCCGTGGCAGTTCGTTGAGACGGCCATCGAACGCCGCTATCTCGAGGGTGTCGACGCCGCGGTCTGTACGAGCAAAGACACGCGCGTCCGGACGGACTCACTCGCCGACCTCCCGACGCTCGTCGCACCGCCTGGCGGACGAGTCGAAGGGGCCGCCGTCGACGCCGAGACAGTCACAGCGCGTGCGCGAACGGCTGGCCCCCTTCGAATCACGTTCCTTGGAAACGTGATCCCGCGAAAGGGCGTGCTGACGCTGCTCGAGGCACTCGAACAGGTCGACTGCGCATGGGAGCTCACCGTGGCCGGGAGTCTTACGGCCAATCCGGCATATGCCGACTCGGCCGTTGCGTTCGCGGATAACTGTGAAATGGACGATCGTGTCGCGTTCGCCGGCGAGGTCACCGACGCTGCGCTCGAATCACTCCTCGAGCGAAGTCACGTCCTCGCGGTGCCATCGACGTACGAGGGGTTCGGAATGGTCTACCTCGAGGCGATGGAGTACGGCGTCGTCCCGGTCGCGAGCGCCGTCGGCGGCGCACGCGAGTTCGTCGACGACGAACAGAACGGGTTTCTCGTGGAGCCAGCAAAACCGGATGCCATCGCAACCGCCATCGAACGTCTCGGAACCGACCGAGACGAACTCGCAGCGCTGGGGGTAAACGCCCTCGAGACGGCCGCCGCACATCCGACCTGGGAGGAGACGATGAGCCGTGTTCGAACGTTTCTGCTCGAGCAAGCCGGGAAGCAACGACGAAACCGCCACGCTGGAAAACGGGTGAGGACGAGAGCGAAGCCGGAGAGCGAACAGATCGACGGAGACCATGCATGACGACGTTTCAGGCATATCTCGAGGCGAAACGGTCAGTCGACGACCGTGCGCTGAACGACCGCGTCTTTCAAGCGTTTGTCGACGGTCTCGCTGATCTCGAAGAAACACACGAAGGGCCGATTCGAATTGTCGAAATCGGCGGCGGAATTGGGTCGATGGTCGCTCGGCTCGCGGAACGGACTGTCTTGCCGTCGGATGTTCAGTACAAAGTCATCGACCTCGACGAGGACTCCATCGACCACGCCCGCGAACGCCTGCCAACGTGGCTTGCCGATGCTGGATACACAGTCAATCGAACGCAGACCGGGCTCGTCGCTCGTTCGGAAGGGCGGGACGGGGTGGCAGACGATGCAAGCGACGGGGCCGAACTCGAGGTAATCCTCGAGACGGGCGATGCCTTCGCTACCCGCAACGACTGCACGGCGGTCGATGTCGTGATCGGCGCAGCCGTTTTCGACCTCGTCAATCTCGACCGGGCACTCTCGTGGGTTTCCTCGGTGCTCAAACCCGATGGCCTCGTCTATGCACCACTGACATTCGACGGTGCAACCGGATTCACTCCACCAGACTCCTTCGACGGCCGACTCGAGCGATACTACCATCGCCACATGGACGACATTCGCGACGAACCAGGTGGAAGTCGAGCCGGCAGGGAGCTAGTCGGAGCCCTCGATGCCGACAAACACCCGTTCGAGGTGTGCGCCGTCGGCGGCTCAGACTGGGTTCTCCGGCCGCACGATCGTACTGCGGCCGTCGCCAGGGGCGAACGGACTGTGATTCGACACCTACTCGAGACGATCGATGACGCGCTCGCAGACTATCCCGCAGACCAACTCGATCCAAAAGCGCGACGACGATGGCTCGAGCGACGATACAACGAACTCGAGGCCGGTGAACTCACCGTTTTGGCCCATCACCTCGACGTACTAGGTCGTGTCCAACCCACAGACTGACGTGCCATGGGTTCAGTGAACAGATGTCTGAAAATAAAAACTCAACAGATCTGTGTGTCGAGTTTTGGAGTTGGTGATCAGTCGAGTACCACCAGCCAAACGTGCGCTTCAGAGCTATCACCGAAGTAGTACTATCAGGTGCAGGGAAAAGAGTGACCCGTGGCCGAACGGATCTGTTAGATAATGGGTCGTACATCATCCACGGCTTGGGAGTACAAAGTCATCGAGCCACCGACAGAGTTGACGAAGCGTGAATCGACAAATCCCGAAACGCGACTCAATGAACTGGGTGCCGATGGATGGCGACTCGTCGAGACCGTCTCGTACGACGGCGGCGGGACGAAGTTTCTGATCTTCGAGCGACCGCTCGAGGACTGACCCACGAGTCACACGATGAGGGATCTATCATCCGACAATACAATGCGAGAGCGGGCCGCCGAGAACCGCTACAAACTCTGGGTACTACTCAATATGAATCGGTGGCTGCTCACCGGCGTGCTGGCTGCCGGTATTTTCTTCGCGTTGATGCTCTGGGGTATGTCGACCCTACCGTCAACACAGCGGGTACTGTTGACGACGGATTGGGTCAAGATGTCGTTTCAAGCGTTGATCGGGGCGCTCATCACGGGGACCACGCTCGTCGTCTCGATCAACCAGCTGGTTCTCTCCCAAGAGATCGGACCACTCGGCAGCCAGCGCCGACGGATGGATCTCGCGATGGACTTCTACAAGAACACCGACGATTTACTCGACTTTCCGAGCCCCGCAAATCCCGCCCTGTTCCTCAAGGAACTCATCGACGCGACCAGCGACCGGGCCCGCGCGTTCGAGGACGCAGTTCAGCACACCGATGATGAGGATCTCCGAGCACAGACTGAGGAGTATGTCGACGACCTCCTCGAGAACGCACAGGTGGCGACAGAGGATCTGGAGGGCGCCGAGTTCGGAACCTTTGCCGTCATGAACGCGGCGTTGAACTACAACTACGATCGGAAGATGTACGATCTCCGCTGGCTGTTGGACGAGTACGAGGAGAGCCTCACGAGCGAGCAGCACGATGCAGGGATGAGCACGCTAACGGCGCTTACGATGTACGGACCCGCTCGAGAGTATATCAAGACGCTCTACTTTCAGTGGTCGCTCGTCAAGCTCTCACAGGGGATTTTGTATCTCGCAGTGCCAGCACTCGTCGTCGCCGGTGGAATGGTGATGCTCGTCGATGCGCATACGTTCACCGGCTTTCTCCTCGGAATTGATATCCGGCTATGGGTGATCTGTGCCGCCTACACGATCTGTGTACTCCCATTTTTGCTGTTCGTCTCGTACATTCTCCGCTTGGCGACGATCGCGAAGCGAACGTCTGCTATGGGTCCGCTTGTGCTCCGCGGAGACTAAGTTCGCAAAGCGTCTCGCCCCGTTTTCACAATAAAATCACCGGTGGACTCAAGGTGGTGTCGAAACATCTCTTTGAGAAGGAGGTATATTGATGGAGATTCCCGACGATTTACGAAGCGTCTTCAGTGCTGAAGTGACAGAACAACACGATTCGTTCGTTATCGAAGTTCCAGAGCGTGAGGTCGCAATCGGAGACGTTCAAGATGGCGAAGTGTATCGCGTTGCGCTGCTTGCGACCGAGACGACAGCACCAGCCGACACTGAACAGAGACAGACGAAAGAGCGGCAGACACAGCAAAGAGAACAGACACAGAAACGAGAGACACAGGAGCGAGGGTTCTCAGGACCCCCTGTTGGGGAAGGTGACACGCGAACCGTGGATATCGAAAGTATCGGAGAGCAAGGCGATGGTATCGCCCGCGTTGAACGGGGATACGTCGTCATCGTTCCTGAGACCGAGAAAGGGGAACGCGTGACCATAGAGATCACTGACGTGAAAGAAAACGTGGCTTTTGGCGAGGTTGTTGAACGCGAAGAGTACTACGAATGAAAGCCTCCCCACGGTGAACAACGCGGTTTCCTCCGTGGGAGTTACAGTCGGCCTGAATGACGGTACCAGTATTGTGATCAGATGGATGTCAGTACGTTCCGAATATTTACGCACAATGCCCATAGAGGGTGCGTATGAACATCAATGAAGCAATTGTTGACTGTCTGGTAGCTAACAGTATCGACACGCTGTTTGGCATTCCCGGGAAGCAGTCGCTTCCACTGAACGAGAGCATCGACGAGCGTGACGATATCGAGTTCGTCATGGCGCGCCACGAGACGGCTGTCTCACATCAGGCGTGGGGGTACGCGGAAACGAGCGGGAAGATGGCCGCAACGGTCGTGATCCCCGGGCCGGGCGATATGAACGCGATGAACGGGCTGAAGAACGCGCTCAACGACTGCACGCCGCTGCTTCACATTGCCGTCGAGACCGAACCCGAAATTCGCGGCGGCGACGGCATCCACGAGACACCACCGGATACCTACGACAACGTCGTCAAAGAGAATATCACCGTCAAGACGCCCCAAAGTACGGTCGCTGAACTCCAGCGCGGTATCGACGCCGCACTGACGGCTCCAATGGGGCCCGTCCGCATCGGCATCCCGAAGAACTTCCTGAAGATGGACACTGAGGTCGCCGAACCCGGCGAGATTGAACGCCAGTCGTTCAGCGACGTTCCCGCGACGAAAGTCGAACAGGCGGCCGACCTGCTCGCGGATGCGTCCGCGCCGGTCATCATCGCCGGCGGCGGCATCCGTGCCTCCGGTGCGAGCGACGAACTACGAGCCGTTGCCGAGCGCCTCGAGGCCCCAGTCGTCCTCACCTACAAGGGGAAAGCAGTGTTTCCCGACGATCACGACCTCGCTGGCGGCGTCCTCTGCGGTGGGACTGGCACAGCACAGAAAGAGCTCATCGCCGACTCCGACGCCGCGCTCGGCGTTGGCACCGACCTCGATGCGGTTACCATGCAGAACTGGTCGATCGACGTCCCCGACGAGCTCGTCCACGTGACTCTCGACGCCGACGACATCGGAACAGGCTACGATCCAGCAGTCGGGATCGTCGCCGACGCCGCGGCCACGCTCGAGACACTCGACGGGGCGCTTTCCGACCGCGCTCTCGCCAGCGAGGGCGGCCCACAGCGAGCACGCGAGACGCGCGACGCCATCGACGCCCGACTCACAGAGTTGCGCGAGGTGACGGAAGCGCCGCTGACATCAGTCAGCGCGCTTGAGGCGATCCGTGAGGGAACGCCTCGAGATGCGGTCGTCGCCGTCGACGCCGGCGGCTTCCGCCTCTGGACCCTGCTGACGTTCCCGACGTACGACCCGCGAAACTACGTCAACCCGGGATCGTGGGCGACGATGGGCTCGGGACTCCCCTCGGCGATCGGGGCGAAGAAGGCGAATCCCGATCAGAACGTCGTGGCACTCACCGGCGACGGTGGCTTGCTGATGTGCATTCACGAGCTCCACACACTCGCGGGCGAGGAGATCGACGTGACGGTGGTCGTACTGAACAACAGCGACTATGCGATCATCAGCGAGGAGGCGAGTCGCAGCTACCGGATGGATCCGGGTGAGTACGGCTGGGAGTCCGCGCCGGTGTCGTACACGACAGTTGCCGACGGCCTCGGAATCGACACCATGCGTGCCGAAACGACCGACGACGTCGCTGCGACGGTTACCGAAGCCATCGAGAGCAATGGGCCAACACTCGTTGAGATCCCAACCGATCCGTACGAGCCACAGTCGAGCGTCCTGATGAACGAGTGATGTCTGTCGGACTCACTGTGGAAGCCGCCCCGTCAATGCCTCGCTTGCCGGTGCGAACGAGATCGTCGAGCCGAGGCCTCGCTCTTGTGCCCGCTCGTAGAGCATATACGCTGCTGCGGTCGTCTCGATCCCCGTGCCGCCGCTGTCGAACACGGTGATTTCATCGTCGCTCGTCCGGCCCGGTGCGGTTCCAGCGACGACTTCGCCAAGATCGCCGTGGATGTGGTCCTCGGTGACGACGCCATCCTCGAGCGCTGCGAGAAACGCACCGGCGTCGAAGGTTGCACGCGCTCGAAGATCCGGCACGTAGGTCGCCCGTTCGACCGTCGTCGTATCGATCTCGCGGCTGCCCTCTTGATACTGGCCCATCGCCGTCACGTGCATGCCAGGCTCGAGATCGTCGCCGTCGAAGACGGGCTCGCTCGATTTCGTTGCCGTAATGACGACGTCCGCGCCCTCGAGTGCAGCCACACTCGAGTCGACGGCGTGGACATTGGCCTCGAGTTGCTCGTCGAACTCGCTCGCGAACGTCTCCCGGTTCTCGGGGGTGGGCGAGAAGACGCGTACGTCCTCGAAGTCGCGCACGGTCGCGGTCGTGTTGACCTGACCACGAGCCTGCGAGCCGCTGCCGATGACGGCGAGCGTCGCTGCATCATCGCGTGCGAGTTCGTCGACGGCGACGGCACCGGCGGCACCGGTCTTGAACGGATTCATGCTCGCCCCGTCGAGGACAGCGAGCGGTTCACCGCTTTCGGCGTCGAACAGCGGCGTCATGAACCAGGCGTTGCCCGCACCGAAGCCGGCGGTGTACATGTAGCCACCGACCGCGCCAGTTTCCGGGAGCAAGGCGGCGTAGCTCGTGAACATTCCGTCAGGATCCGACCGGAAGAACTTCTGGCGTGGGTAGGCTGGTGCCCCCTCACCGACCTGACGGTAGCCGTCCCTGACAGCGTCGACGTACTCAGTGGGTGTCGCAAGGCCTTCGATTTCGTCACTGGTGAGAAAAAGCGTGTCTGTCATAGGCAGTCATTCACACTCGAGATGGAAAAAGACCGCCGCTGTCGTCACTCGAGTCAACAGCCTCCACTAGCACCGGAGACGACGGTTTCCAGTGGGATCCGACGACATCCCAATCCAGTTCATTCTCCGACCCGGCTTGTCCGGCACTGCGAATTCGTCCAGCATATACAATTTGTTACTATATTTTGAGATTATTAAACAATCCCCCAAACGCCATTTTCGAGTTTTTCAGAAGCTATGAGCCTTGAATTGGAAATACACAGTTCACTGGATTTTTTACGGACATATGGGTGTAAGACAGATTGTCACAGCACCGTCTGCCTCGAGACATGCCGTTCGGGAGCCGAACGCGAGATAGAGGTCAGGCACTCACATCGTCAGTGGCCCCGTAGCCACCGTTGATCCGAACATACAGGCCAAACGAGAGCGCAGCGCCGATCAACGCGAACACGGAGAGCATCGCGAAAAACGCCATCAACTGGAACGAACCGAGCACGAAGCCGCCGAGTGCGATACTGGCCGATCCGAAGCCGAACTCGCCGAGATACGTGTAGCCATAGGAGAGGCCACGCGTGTCGGCCGGTGTGTGGACAGCGACGGCTTCCTGATAGAACGGCTGGATGGCAAAGAGGAAAAAGCCGATCACACCACAGAGGGCAAGCAGTGGAACCAGCCCCAGCGACGTAACGGGGACGAACACCAGTGCAAGCACAGCGAGAACGACGAAAATACCCATCAGACCACGCTCGGCAGCGAGGCGGTTAGTGAGCTTTCCGCCGGCATACTGGCCGGCCATCCCCACGACGAGCAAGCCGACGTAGATGTAGTCTGCCGGTTGGATCCCGTCGAATCCAGCACCGATGGTGATCCCATCCATAACGGGCAATCCGTGGAGGATCTCAGGCAGATACGTGAGCATGCCGCGGTAGAACAGTCCCTCGAAGGTGACGATAACGAAGACGACGGCGAACGCGCTCGCAAAGAGCGTTCGGGAGTTCGAAACGAGGTCCGCAAGCGACAGCTCTTCGTCCGGCCCCGCATCAACGTCAGCTTCGACTGCCGCTGTCGGATCGAAATCCGCTTGCAAGCCGTACAGTGCGGCGAGAACGCCCGGAACAGCGAGAATCGCAGCGACGTACTGCCACTCGAGGAAAATCAAGAGCGTGGCAGCCACGAACGGACCGAGCGCGATCCCGACGTTCCCCGCGATGCCGTGCCAGGCGAAGACAGTTCCCCGTTCATCGACGCCGGTGCTGATGAGTGCGAGACCGGCAGGATGGTAGATACTCGCTGCAATACCCCAGAGAACGAGTCCAACAGCGATGGCGTAAATCGAGTCAGCGATCGAAGCGAGTGCAAGGATAATGAACGAGCCACTCATGCCGAGGAGACAGAGCAAGATCAGTCGTTTCGTTCCGTATCGATCGGCGAGGATGCCACCAGGGAGAGCACCGAGACCAAATGGTGCATACCCAAGTGCGACGATAATTCCAAGCAATGCGACGGAGACGTCGAATTCCGCGAGCCAGACGACGAGAAAAATCGGAATCGAGGTTTCGAACCAGTGGACGAGCGAGTGGCCCGCCATGGTGAACCCAGCGATCGACCGGTCGTTCGTGTTGAGCCCCATATATGCGTACTTGTAGCGCAGTAGGTACAGACGGATCGTGAAACTACTTATCTATTCGGATGCTGGTCGTTACCATTAGTTTTCGATCTGCCCGAGGAGACCGCCCCCATCGGCATCGATTTCGAGAGCGGTGACATGCTGTTGTACGCCGAGTACCGTCGCCGGAGCAGCATCGTAGCCGGTTGAGACACGGACATTTTGCTGACCCGGAGACGACCCCGTCACTCGCAGTCGGCCGAGCCGCTAGCAATCGAATGGGGAACGCTTTTGATTGTTATTAGAGAGCATTACACATGCAAGTTGCAGTGCTTGGAGCTGGGAGCATGGGCCATGGAATCGCACAGGTGTCCGCGATGGCTGGCCACGATGTCGTGTTGCGAGACATCGAGGCTGAGTTCGTCGAGGACGGCCTCGAGGAGATTCACACCACGCTTCAGGGTGGTGTCGACCGGGACAAAATCACTGCAGCCGAGATGGACGCCGCCCTCGAGCGTATCGACGGGACGACCGATCTCGAGGCGGCCGTCACGGATGCCGACCTCGTCATCGAGGCCGTTCCAGAGGATATGGACCTCAAACAGGACGTGTTCGCGGATGTCGAGGCGACCACGGATGAGGAGACCGTTATCGCCTCGAACACGTCTTCGCTGTCTGTCACGGAGATGGCTAGCGTCCTCGACCATCCCGAACGCGCCATCGGACTGCACTTTTTCAATCCGCCGCATCTCATGGATCTCGTCGAAATCGTCGTCGCCGAACAGACCGATGAGCGAACGGAGACGTTCGCCGTCGACTACGTAAAGAAACTCGACAAAGCCGACGTCATCGTCCGCGATACGGCCGGCTTTGCGTCCTCACGACTCGGGATTGCCCTCGGCCTCGAGGCGATCCGGATGGTCGATCACGGCGTTGCCAGCCCAGCCGACATCGATACGTCCATGTCGATCGGTTATGCTCACCCGATGGGCCCACTCGAGTTGACCGACCACGTCGGCCTCGACGTACGCCTGCAGATCGCCGAATATCTCCGAAAGGAGCTTGGCGAGCGGTTCAAACCACCTCAATCCTTACGCCGGAAGGTCAGAGCAGGCAAGCTCGGGAAGAAGACTGGCGAGGGCTACTACGTCTGGGAGGACGGCAACCGTGTCGGCATGAGCGGCGAATGGGGTGAGGACGATGAGTGAACTCACGGATGAGTACGAGTTGCTCTCGGTCGAGATTGGCGAGCACACCGAGCGCGTCGCGACGGTCGCCATCAAGCGCCCGGACGTCCGCAACGCACTCAACGATCAGGTTCGGACGGAGCTCAAAGACGCCGTCGCCGCGGCCGAATCGGACGACAACGTGCGCGTCCTCGTGCTCACGGGTGGTGAGGGAACTGGTGCATTTGTTGCTGGTGCCGACGTTACCGAGTTCAAAGATCGCGGCGTGGTTGAACAGCGAAACGCCAGCAAGCGCCCCCGGATCTACGAAGCCATCGACAACGCCTCAATCCCAGTCATCGCCCGGATCAATGGCCACACGCTGGGTGGTGGCTGCGAGCTCGCGATGGCCTGTGACGTCCGGATCGCCAAGACAGGATCGAAACTCGGCCAGCCCGAGATCAATTTGGGTCTCATCCCCGGTGGCGGCGGGACCCAGCGCCTTCCCCGACTCGTCGGCGAGGGGCAGGCGATGAAACTGATCCTCTCCGGCGAACTCATCGACGCCACAGAAGCCGACGAGATTGGTCTCGTCGACGAAGTCCACGACGAAGACGAACTCGACGCTCGCGTCTACGACCTCGCCGAATCGATGGCTACAAAGAGCCCGATCGCTCTCGAGTTCGTCAAAAAGGGCGTGAAAGCGAGTTCTCGGATGGGGCTTGAAGAAGGACTCGAATACGAAGCCGAACTGTTCGTCCAGTTGTTTGCAACTGAGGACAAAGACGAAGGAATTGACGCCTTTCTCGAGAGTCGGAGTCCTGAGTTCACGGGAAAATGAGAGACATATTTTGGGAAATTATTAGATTTGATAAGGGATTTATTCACCAGACATACTGGTGCACTATATGGCAAAACTCAGCAAACGGTGCAAAGAGCATCTCGAGTCGGCACTAGAGACGGACGACCCATCCGAGAAAGATTTCCACATTCGACAGGTACTGCAAGCGTGCGGTGTCGACAACATCCCTAGAGAGTGAACCGCCTCGGAGTCACGTGGTTCGAGGCGCGGAGCGGCTCGTCACTAAGCAGGATCAGAGATCCCGCAAGGTCCGCGAACCCTTTGGGTTCGCTTGATCACGAAAATCTTCGATTTTCGAACGAACCCGAGGCACTCGGACTGCTCCGCCTGTAGAACGCAGAGCAACCACGAAGAAACCACTCCATGGCAGAGAGCGATCCGACTTGTCAATCTAAATATCTGCTGTTACAAAGGTGGTCTCACACCCCTATCGATTTGTTTTGGCCTCCGAGTGTGGGTCGGTGGTCGAGAGCGAACAGATCGCAGTGATTTCGCTGTGGAGCTGACTTAAGTATAGAAATAAGCCGAAAACCACCACCAGGGATAGAGGTAAAACAAATCGATAGAGGTGGGTCCGATGTTTGTGAGATTGATTGATGGAGATGAAAAGAAAGACTGTCGAGTGATATTTATCGCCAATCGTCCCTCGCTCGAGTCACTCCAGAACAAATCGATAGGGGTGTGTTCTATTCTAGTTCTAGACTAGAAAGCTAGAAGAAAGAAGGTGTCTATTCTAACCATCGCTCTCGTCGAGCCAGCGCTCTCGGATCGTCTGTTTCCGGTCACCCCTCTTTTCTCCCGAACAAATCGATAGGGGTGTGAGTGTGTCCATGAACTCCCTCGAGATCGAGCCTCGAGGCGCTTGGCCTCCGTTCCCGTGAAACAAGTCGTTGTGGGTTCTAGACTCTCTCGAAATAATTGCCTGGGATCTAGTCTTCAGACTCTCTTTCGACCAATCTCAAATCGATGGGGGAAGATTTTAGTCTCTTGGTTGAGAGTCCAATCATATGCCAAAGGATCCCGATTCTAACACACCCTCCACACAGACGGGTTCTATCAAGGATCTTATTCTCGAGCAAGAGGAATCTGCGAGTCTTATCCGAAATCGCTCCCTTCTCGAGCCAAATGAGATCGTCGACGAAGACCGGATCGTTGGCCGAGATTTCCAACTCACCGAGATCACCCAGCATCTCCGCGTTGCTATCAACGGCGAACGGCCACCGAATCTCTTTCTTTATGGCCCATCGGGAACGGGAAAGTCGCTGATTATCAACGCTGTCTGCCAGAATATCCTCGAACTCTGTGAGAGCCGGGACATTCGCTTTGGCGTGATTCACATGAACTGCCAGAACGTCGGGACGCTGGGCTCTGCAGTTTATGAACTGGCTCGAAAGGTTTCGAACGACGCTGGCGTCCCTGTCGAAGTCCCGGAACATGGTATTCCGACGAAAAAGAAGTGGCGCGAACTGTATCGATTGATCGATGAACACTACGACACTGTCGTGTTCGTTCTCGACGAACTCGATATGCTCGTTGGGCGGCGAGATATTGATGAACCCGCTTTCTCTCGACTGCTGTATCAACTCTCACGCGCTGGCAGCTCCGATGAAACAAGAGCGAACGTTTCGGTGACGGCGATCACGAACGATGCAACGATGATGGGAAACGTCGGGAGTCGAGCAGTGAGTTCGTTCACTCCTGAAGACGTTCATTTCAACGACTATGATGCCAACCAGCTCCGCGAAATTCTCTATCACCGAACAGATGCCTTCTACGAAGATGCGCTGAGCGATGACGTGATTCCACTTGCAGCCGCCTTCGCTGCTCAGACACACGGTGATGCACGGAAGGCGATCGATCTCATGCGAACGGCTGGGTCACTTGCAGAGCGCCAAGGGGCCGATCAGGTCTCCGAAAACCACGTCCGAGAAGCACAGGACAAAGTCGAGAAAAACCGTGTCCTCGAGGTCACACGTGGAATCAGCACGCAGAAGAAACTGTGTCTGTTGGCAACGGCGGCGGTTGCCCGTCAGACGGGGACTGGGACGGCAAAAAGCCCCAACGGGTATACGGTCTACCAGTATCTCACCGATACGCTCGATGTTGATCAGTACCATCAGGAGACGTATGTGAACAAAATGAAAGAACTCACGACGTACTCTCTGGTCGAGTCCAAACGAAAAAGCCAGGGCCCCCACTCTGGGAGCTATCTCGAGTTTTCTTTCGGTGAGAACCCAGCGACGATTCTCGATACGCTTCGTGAGGACTCACGGTTCAACGATGTCCATGATGATGAACTCCGTTCGGTGGTCAAAGCCCAGCTCCGAAAAGAATCTCAGTGAGTGAGAAAAACAAATCGATAGGGGTGTGAACCTGTCAATTTCGACCATTTTGAACAAATCGATAGGGGTGTGCGGCCGAAATCCGGTGTGGTGAAAACAAATCGATAGAGGTGTGTGTGGCTGAGATCGCCCGAACACGAAACAAATCGATAGGGGTGTGTGGATGTGTGACGATAACCGCCATGGCAGCACTTATCGCGTGGCCACTCACTCAATCGTGGCGGCAGGGCTTCGACGTTGCTCCACATCTCCAGGGAACCTGCATCAGGATTGTACTGTTCGCAATCGGTGCCCTCGAGGGAGGCGTGATCCGTTCGGGGTGTTTCATTCTCGTCCGATATCGATCCGTTCGAACTCTCCTCTGGCGGTTTGTCTGTAACCGTTTGCGAGCGCCGACGACAGCAGTGTCCGTTCTGCTTTTCGGAGGTGTTCGTGCAATGTGGCACGGCTGATTTCCAGTTCCTCGGCGAGTTTCTCGTTCGTGATCTCCCGTGGCCAGTCGTAGTACCCACGCGAAAGCGCTTCGGTGACGACTTCGCGCTGTCGTTCCGTCAGCGACGAGTCAGCGGTCGCTCTGAACTCCTCGAGTTTTCCGAGTGTGACCGTCCCGAACGTACCCAGATCGTCGATGATATTTTTGAGGTCTTCGCGCTGGAACACCAGTACGTTGTACTCTCGCTGGCGACCCGAAACCGTGTTTGATCGTCGGAGTGTGCCATGATTCTGGTAGATCGCCGAGTACGCCCCACAGGAGGGCTTGGTGACAAGCAGATTGTCCTCGTCGAGGCGCTTGACGTGTTTGACGTGGTCTGCGGCCTCGAGTTCTGACTGAAAGGTATCGGCGTGGGGGCCAGCGCGGAGAACGAAGGTAACGAACCCGTTCTGAATCTCTTCGATTTCGATCGGAATGGGCGTGTCGACGTTGGCCGTGAGTCGTCGGAGGATACATTCGCGGTGTTGGGTAAAGTGGACGGTCGCGATAAACATCTCTGCGTCTGTCTGTGAAAGTGACCCACAGTCAAAAAGATACGCAACACGTCCGCCGTCCAACGAGGTGTCGAGCACAACAAGCCGGCTCTATTGACTCTCCTGACTGGCGACACACCTCGGGAGTTGTGATGAACACACAGCGCGGATGTGGCACAGACTGAGACGGGATCTGCGAGGGTGAGGATCAGTCAGTACAGGAGAGGAACATAACATTTGAGTGATTATCAGTTAAACGAACTATCAATGCCCTCTCGACGAAAAACACCGATTGCCAGTAGTGCGGTTATAAGTTCTACGCTCGCTGGTTGTCTGGATATTCTCGGAACTGATGGTTCTGTTCAGGAAGTTATCGTAGACCTTCGCAATGCAGAGTCTGACGAATCTCACACATTCCATCTCGCTCTCGAACTTGAAAGCGAAATCATGGACTGGGAGTCACATACTGTTGCGTCGGGCACCGATGAATTGGTTACAATTGATCCACCTGAAGATACATCTCCCGTAGTTCTCCACGGAGTCGTCGATAATTTTGCAGATGACCTTCATTTCCTTAAAATAGATGGTGTTGAAGAAGATTTTTGTCTTCGATTGAACTTTTGGTCTTACCATCCCATTCGCGAGCGTCCCTTGATTGAGCAATTAGCTGACATCGAATGTTGACAGGATTTTCGCGTTAAGTTCGCACGCGTAGTGGACACACTATTCGCCACTTTCAGCGTGAAACAAACGAAGAAATCGTGCTGTACTAACTCTCTGGACAGTTCCTGATAGTTGCAGAGGGCTTCAGCAGACTTCAAAAATCATTATACATAAATGACCAACAGCTGTTGGGACAACGCTTACTCCCCAACAAGCAGACTCTACCGTACACGGTATCACATGACATACAATCTTGGCGTCGACGTTGGCGGGACGTTCACTGACGTCATCGTCTTCGACAAAGCGACGCACGAACTCACGATCGACAAGGTACTCTCGACACCAGCGAACCCCTCTGAGGGCGTTATACACGGTGTCAAAGAGGCAACAGCGAAAGCTGGAACATCTGTCAGCGAACTCGAGTTGCTGTTTCACGGCACGACAGTCGTGACGAACATGCTCTTAGAGGAGACGGGTTCACGAGTTGGACTCATCACGACGGCGGGCCACGAAGACGTCCTGCACCTTGCGCGGGCATGGACACCCGGCCCGCTGTATGGCTGGATGGACATGGAGAAGCCAGACCCGCTTGCCGATCTGGCCGACACGCGTGGTGTCGGTGGAACGATCAGCTCGCCAGCGGGTGAGGAGACCGAACCGCTCGACGAGGACGCAGTACGGGAGGCCGTCAGAGAACTCGAGGCCGCCGGCGTCGAGGCATTGACCGTTGCGCTGTTGAACTCCTATCTCAATCCCGCACACGAAGAGCGCGTCCGCGAGATCGTTGCCGAGGAAGCGCCAGAGTTGCCGGTCTCGATCTCTTCCGAGATCGTCCCCGAGTACGGTGAGTACGAACGGACGCTGACGACTGCGATCAACGATTATGCGCGGCCGACAGTGATCTCGTATCTCGAGGACCTCGACGAGTCACTCGGGGAAGCCGGATCGACGGCGACGATGAACGTCGTCCGGTCGGATGGCGGGTTGATGAGTTCGCAGGCTGCCAAGGAACGACCCGTCGAACTCGCGCTCTCGGGGCCAAGCGGTGGCGTCGTCGGCGCGGCGACCATTGCCGAGAAGAAAGGTGTCCCGGACGTGCTGACACTGGATATGGGTGGGACTTCGACTGACGTCTCACTCGTCGAGGGGGGCGTAGCTGAGACGACACGCCAGACGAAAGTCGGCTATCGAGAGTTCAAATCTCGGTCGGTCGACGTGAACACGGTCGGGGCTGGCGGGGGCTCGATCGCGCGCGTCCAGCTAAACGGCTCGCTGCAGGTGGGTCCCGAAAGCGCCGGTGCGGACCCTGGACCGGCGTGTTATGGACTGGGTGGCGAGGAGCCAACCGTCACGGACGCGAACGTCGTTCTGGGCCGAATTCCGCCGTCGGTCCAACTCGGCGGACGGATGGATCTGGATCGGGACGCCGCTCGAGACGCCGTCGCGACGATCGCTGACGAACGTGACAGCACGATCGAGGAGGCTGCACAGGCCATCCTCGACATCGTCAACGAGAACATGCACGGCGCGCTCCGCGTCGTGAGCGTCGAACGCGGCTACGACCCCCGTGAGTTCGGACTCGTCGCCTTCGGCGGGGCTGGTCCAATGCACGCCAACGCGCTCGCGGACGTGATGGACGCCTACCCACTGGTGATCCCGCCAGGACCAGGCGTTATGTCCGCCTTTGGCTTCCTCACGTCTGACATCCAAAACGAGTTCTCGGAAACGTATCTCGAGACGGACGAGGATGTCGATGGCGAGGACGTCTACGAGGAACTGCGGGCGATTGAGGCGGAAGCGAGCGACTGGCTCGCCTCCGAGGGTGTCGACGAGGCCGATCAGACGTTCGAGTACGTCGCCGAGTGCCGGTACTTCCGACAGGATATCCAGATGTCGATCCCGGTGACACTCGAGAATCTCCGTGGTGAGGCCGGGCTTGCAGAGATCAAGGGTGATTTCGAAGCTCGCCACGACCGCCAGTTTGGGTTCTCACTCGACGCACCACTCGAGATCGCTAACCTCCGTGTCATCGGTAAAGGGACGCTTCAGGGCGTTACCATCGAGGAACAGGAACTGACTACTGTCGATCCAAGTGACGCAGAAATCGATACCAGTGACGTGTATTTCGGAGAAGCATACCACGAGACACCGATCTACGACCGGACTGAACTCCGGCCGGGTAACGAACTCGAGGGGCCAGCCATCGTTACCGACGACGACTCGACGGTCGTCATCCAGCCGGATCACACCGCGACTATCGACCGCTACGGAAACATCGAAATCACACGAGGTGAGGACCAATGAGCAACACACCACCGGCGTTCGTCGGCGACCACGACATCGATCAGACAACACTCGACATCATCGAGAGCACGCTCTCGAACACCCGCTACGAGATGGATCGGGTCGTCGAGACGACGGCGATCAGCCCCGTCATCCGCGAACAGTCCGACCAGTTCCCGCTCATCGCAGATGCTGCGGGACGGATGGTCATGGGCCAGTTCGGCTCGGCGATCGACACCATTCTCGAGAACTCGCCGTTCGAGCGCGAGGATCTCGAGGATGGCGACGTGATCGCGACTAACGACCCCTACATGTGTGCCGGCGCGGTCTCGCACACGCCGGACATGCTCCTGTTGCGCCCGATCTTCTACGAAGGCGACCTCGTGGGCTTTTCGAGCCAGTGGGGGAACCTGATGGACGTCGGCGGGAAGACCCCCGGCAGCATGCCCGTCCAGGCGCGAACGATCTTCGAGGAGGGGATGCGACTGCCGCCGGTCAAACTCTACAAGCGTGGTGAGATCGACAGCGAACTCCTCGAGACGTTCGCCCACAACACCCGCCTCCCCGACCACGCCGAAGCCGACATCAAGGCGCTGGCGGCGGGGACGAAAGCCGCCGAAACCCGCGTCCACGAACTCTGTGACCGCTTTGGCAAGGAGACGTACGTCGAGGCGTGTGACGCTATCCTCGATCGCACCCGCGATGGAATGATCGATCTCATCAACGAGTTCATCCCGGAAGGCGAACGCTACACCTTCGAAGATTACGTCGACGACGACGGGATGGGCAATGGCCCGATCAAACTCCACCTCGAGATCTATCGCGAGGGCGACACCGTCTATCTCGACTGGACCGGGACGGACGAGCAGGTGCCGGGAACGGTGAACTTCCTGTTGAACGAGAAGATGTTCAAGATGTTCACCGGCGTCTTCCTCATCATGGCGTTCGATCCGTTACTCTCGTTTAACGACGGCTACTACGACCTCTTCGAGGTGACGCTGCCGAAAGGGTCCGTCGTGCAACCGGAGTTCCCGGCCCCGCTTGGGAACCGCCTGCCGATGATGGCCCGGCAGTTCGACGTCCTGCAGGCGACGTTCTCGAAGCTCATCGACGGTTTCTCCGTGGCCGGCAGCTACGGCACGTCGCCGAACCTCGTCTACGCGGGGACGGACTCGGAAGGGAACGACTTCCAGATGCTCGAGATCCTCTATGGCGGGATTCCGGCCCGACCGGGCGGCGACGGGCTCGACGGCCACTCGTGGTGGCCGCTGTTCCGCACCGTGCCCGCGGAGTACCAAGAAGCGTACTACCCGCTTTCCATCGACGAGTACAGCACCCGCACCGACACCGGGGGTGCCGGCGAGTTCCGTGGCGGCCACGGCATCACCAAAGTCTACACCTTCGAAGAGGACGGCGCGATCACGTTCCAGGACGACCGCGCTCACACCTACCCGTGGGGCGTCGACGGCGGTTCCCACGCCCAGACCAGCGAGAAGCTGCTGCTCCGAACCGATGGCACCGAAGAAGAACTGCCGTCGAAAGTCGAAAACGTCGCCGTCCAGGCGGGTGACAAACTCGTCTTCTCGACGGCCGGTGGCGGCGGACTCGGTGACCCACTCGAGCGCGAGCCTGCGGTCGTCGCTGCGGAGATCGAGCGCGGACTGATCTCGGAATCAGCTGCTCACGAGGAGTACGGCGTTGTTCTCGGTGACGATGGCACCGTCGACGACGCCGCAACCAGCGAGCGACGCGAGGAGCTTCGATCGACTCGCGACGAACCCGCCGCGTTCGATTACGGCCCGCTTCCCGACGACGAGACGCTCGCAGCACACATCGCCGACGAACGCCGAGCGTTCAACGATCGCCACAACTGACCGACACGCGAACCTCCCCTTTGACACACAATCTCCAATGGACCCACCACACGACACCCACTACGACGAGGACGACTTCGGCGCGAGTGTCGGCCTCGGCGAACAGCCAGCACTGCTCGTCATCGACCTGATAAACGCCTTCACGGACCCCGAGACGAGCCTCGGCTCGGACGTTGCCGACGTGCTCGATGCAACCGAGCGGTTGCTTGCGGCGTTCCGCGAACACGACCTGCCACGATACTTCACGACCGTTGCGTTCGAAGAGTCCTACGGCGACGCTGGCCGGTTCATCGAGAAGGTGCCCGCACTTCGGGAGCTCCGACTCGGGACCGAGGCCGTCGAGGTCGCCGACCAGATCGAACCCGTCGGCGACGAGCGGGTCATCCTGAAAAAGTACGCGAGTGCCTTTTTCGGGACCGACCTCGAGACGGAGCTGACGACCCAGCGTGTCGACACGCTCGTGCTCGCCGGCGTCACCACGAGTGGCTGTATTCGCGCAACGGCCGTCGACAGCCTCCAGCACGGCTATCGTACCATCGTCCCTGAAGACGCGGTCGGCGACCGTGCCGAGGGGCCACATCGCGCGAATCTCTTCGACATCGACGCGAAATACGGCGATGTCGTCACGACCGACGACGTCATCGACCACCTCTCTGAGAATGACTAACGAATCTATCGACGGACGAACCGAATCGACACCTGCTTGCCTACGACTGGCCTGTGGTCGACCATGACCAACTACGGTGCGACACTCCGAGAGCGCCTCGAGCAAGACGAACTGCTGGCCTGTCCCGGCGTCCACGACCCACTCACAGCTGCCGTCGCCGACAGCGTTGGCTTCGATGCGATCTACATGACCGGCTACGGGACCTCACTCTCGAAAACCGGCTATCCCGATGCCGGTTTCATCACGATGCCGGAGATGATCGAAAACGCCGGCAACATCCAAGAACGGATCGACGTCCCGCTCATCGCTGATTCGGACAACGGCTACGGCAACGCGACGAACGTCGTCCGAACCGTTCGGGAGTACATCAAAGCCGGCGTCGCGGCCATCCACATCGAAGACCAAACGTTCCCGAAACGCTGTGGCCACACGAAAGGTCGACAGGTCATCCCACGCGAGGAAGCCGTCGGCAAAATCGAAGCCGCCGCCGACGTCCGTGACGAGCGCAACCCCGACTTCATGTTGATCGCCCGTACTGACGCCCGTGGAACCGGCGACGGCTCGCTCGACGAAGCGATCGATCGCGTCAACGCGTTCCTCGAGGCCGGCGCTGACATCGCCTTTGTCGAGGGGCCGACCGATGAAACGGAACTCGAGCGTATTGGTCGCGAAGTCGAGGGGCCACTCGTCTACAACTTCGTCGGCGATCTGGGCTCCTCGCCGTACGTCGACCTCTCGTCGCTCGAGGAGTGGGGTTTCGACCTCGTGTTGTTCCCGATCGCCGCAACGCTGTCGACGATCGCGAACGTCTACGCTGACTTCAGTGCGTTCGCTGACGATCCCGTCGCGGCAATGCGAGATATCGACGACACGTTCAACGACCAGCCTGTCGGCAGCCTCCACGAGTTCTCGGGGTTCCCGGAGGTTGTCGAGTGGGAACGCCAGTATCTCCCGGCGGATGAACAGGCCAAGTATGAGGGCTCGCTCGGCGACGACCCCGAAACGGAATGATCTGAGGCTGGCCACACTGCCAACATACAGGACGTCTGTCTCAGTTCTGCCACTGGACTGCTCGGATTTCCTTTCTCGAAGCGTCACTGCTCTGTCTTCACTGCGCTATATCCGACGCTCTCGAGTTTGTGAGCGTCAAAACATAGCGGGAGGTAGATTTGAACTACCGGTCTGCGGGTTATGAGCCCGCCGGAATCTCCTGGCTATCCCATCCCGCTACATGTCTCTCTCTCTGCTAGCCACGGTTAAGGGTTGTCATCTCGGTCCAGTCTTTCGGTTTTGGAGAATAACTGTCATATTGTAGTCGTTTATTCCCCTGATATCAACTTAGCCCAGAGCTCCGTTTTCGATTTCTTCGCCAGACAGCTAGACTGGAATGAGTATCCGGAGTAGAATAACTGCTGCAAGTCCGGCACACAGCGCGAGGAGGATGTTTCCCGTCCGCCACATAACGAGTCCAGTGATGGCCGCTGCACTCCACTCCGCGGGGCCACCAGCAGCGAGTTCGGGACCGAGTATCGCGATGACGATGGCTCCCGGTAGCACCGAAATCCCTGCCTCGAGTCGATCACTCACTTCGAACTGGCTTAGGAGCCACAGGCCGCCGACTTTCGTAATGACAGTAGCGACGACCATCCCAACGATTACACCGACGACAAGTGGGTCAAGCGAGATGACCGACTCATCGATCATAGCGGATCACCTCGACAACGCACGCGGCGAGCCCGCCGAGGAGGATATACCACTGCCCGGGGAGCAGTTGGGCAGCGATCAGTGCGGTTCCGAGTGCAACCGTCCACGGCACGAGCGATGAGTGTCCCTCCCAGAGCTCCACTGCAAGCGCGACGAAGACCGCCGCGAAGATGAAATCAATCCCGTATGTCGCCGGATCGCTAATTGCGCCGCCGGCAACCGTTCCGACGATGGTCGCCAGCACCCACGCGACCCAGACCGCGAGCCCACCGCCGAGGAGGAACGCACCCCGTCCGTTGCCGGCTTTGAGATCGCGAAGCGTTAGCGCCCAGTTTTCGTCGGCCATCAAAAACAGGCTGCCGTAGGCCTGTTTCGCCGAGAGATGCTGAAACCACGGCTGTAATGCTGCGCCCATCAACGAGTAGCGGAGATTGATCGCAAACGTCGTCAGGAGTATCGCTGCAACCGGGATCGGATCCGCCCACAGTTCGATGGCGACGATCTGTGCCGCGCCTGCAACGACGGTGGCGCTCATCAACGTCGCTTCTGCGACGCTGAGACCAGCCTGATTTGCCAGAATACCGAAGGCAAGGCCATAGCCAGCAACGCCAAGTGCAACCGGGAGCGAAATGAGGAATCCTGCCCGAACCCCATGGTAGCCAAACGTTATCTCCGAGTTCCCAGCACGTGATTCGGCAGGGGTGTCCGCGTTTGCGGGTTGCGTCTCTGATTCAGGCGGCATGGAGTCCGACATTGCGCTGTCCGTCTTTTTTTGGATCCCGAACCGTGAAAACGATCACGAACTGGTGGTCACAACGCCCCTCGTTGGCATGTGACTCGAGGAGTAGTGGTTTGGGGCATCACTCCGAGAGCATCATGCTCAGTCACGACTATCACCGTTCTGTAAGGCACTTTGAAAATGGAATAGACAAATCCCTATAGGACATATCTGTACAGCAGAAAGACTTTATTTATATCACGGGTATTGGAAGCTATGCAAGCAGCTATCACTCGAGTCGTCGTTGTCTGTCTTTTGCTTATGACAGCGTCGCTCGCTGTGACTCCAGCCGCGGGTTCTGGGTATGATATCGAGGTAGTTCCGTCCGTTTCGACACCTCAGGAAACGATCGAGATAGAAGGCGACCAATTTAACATCGACGGAATCGGTGTCGTTGAACCAGGTGATCCGATCGAGATTGACGTTACCTCGAGTGCGGATTATCGAGTCACGCTGTATAACACTGATGCCGATCCAGAACTCGAAAGTGATCTTTTCGACGCAGACGACAGTCGGATCACAATTGGAGACAACAGCGATGAGCTAGACACAACTGACCTCAAAGGGACATACGTGCTGACGCTGGATTCGAGAGAAGATGGGCGACAAGCCGTCTATCCAGTCGTCGTTCAGGCGTTCGATATCCACCTCGAGTATCCAAGTACGGCAACACAGGGGGAAACGGTCGAAATCAATGCAACGATCGACTCGAGCGACACATCGATGGTCGAGAGCGTTGAGGTAGCTCTTTGGGACGGGTCTGACGACGATGCTACTGAGACACTCGATAGCCAGGACGACGGTACTTACAGTACGACACTCGATCTCGACGACTACGACGAGGGCGAATACGAGATCTATGGTGCCGCCTTTGGCGACGATGAGGCTGAGGGGTATCCGGCACCGATCGCTATCGAAGATGGGGAAACGATGACTGTGAGCGCAGATGACAGTCACGAAGATGATGAGGATAGTGACGACAGTGAGAATGACACAGATGAGGAGAGTGGGTCTGATGCTCCTGAAAATGAAACCGACGGTGAAGATAGTGAACCAGATCTGCCTGGCAATGAGACCGACAGTGAGGGTGGCGAGTCTGATATGCCCGGCAACGAAACCGACACCGAGAGCGGTCTAGCGGACAATTCTTCCGAGGAAACTGAAGAACATAGTGACGATGAGGACGGCGAGAACGAGACTGGAGTTATAAGTCCAAATGATGAGGACGACGATGGGACCAGTGATCAAGACGATGATGACGCGGTCGGAACTCCTGGTGCAGTCTTCCTTACGGTTTTCTTACTCCTTGGTCTGCTTGTCTTCGGCAGCCACGTCCGTGAAGGTAGCCAGTAACTGAAAATATCGGTGACTGTTTCAGATGTCTTGACACCCTCTTCGTCGTCAGAGGCCGTTGAATAGTATATCACCCCATACTAACAATCACTATTATTATAGTAACTCTCGAAGAAAACCCGACCACGCTGGTCAGTGACTTTCTTCAATAGCCTGAGAATTGAATACTGGAAATCCCCTCGGAAATGTTAAAACGGTGCAGTGTAATGAGGTGAAGTATGACGCAACATGAACGTCTTGTAACTGCGATATTCCTCGTCGCAATCATGCTTCTTGCACCGATTGCTGGGGTTGCCGGAGCGTCCGGCGGAGCAGGGACGACGGCAGACGCATCGTCTACCGACCATCACGAGGACGAGTTCCACGAAATCAACGAAAACATTGAGGTTTGGGAACGATCAGTGCTTCCGCTGCGTACTGATACGAGCGCTGACGACTCAATTACTGTCCAGAACCTCTTGCTTGACGCAAAGACAACTCAGGATGGTCCGGAATTCGCAAATCGGGATAGTTTATCGGTCTACAAAACGGGTACAAGCGTTGACCTCTCGTTTGATGGCTCGGGACTGGCTGCTGACACGAGCCAGTTCAATAATGACGACGACATCCAACTCCTCAGTGCTCATCTACAAGAAAATGCCACTGAAGATGATGTCAACGTCAGCGACCTGCCAACGAGCGGGCAGGATTTGATGGACGAACTTTCTGCAGAGAACCTCGAGAACCTCAACGAGAATGTCTCGTTCAGCCTTGACGAGGATCTGAATGTCGAGGATGGCAAACTCGACACGACGGTTACGCCCGATGAATCCGGTCTCCACATGTACGTGCTCGCAACCGGTGACGGATTTGCGGTTGACGATGGAGATCTCTCAATTGTCGATCAGACAAAGATAATCGGTGTCGAACAACTCGTCGCTCAGGACAGTCCTTCGAACGTTGATGTCACTGAGTCCGCTGAGCCTGGCGATACCATTAGCTTCGACGTCGCCGCAACAGAATGGGAAGGCAACACCACTCACAGCGTGGTGCTTTACGACGAAGATACCTTCACGAAAAGCATAATGACAATCAACGTCACCGAAGATATCTCCACTGACCTCTCTTCAGAGGACGTGACGATCGAACACACGATCGGGGAGATCAACGGTGTCCAGAACGTTAGTGAAAATCTCAGCGCCTTCGGACAGACGTTCGAAGAACAGAACTCGGCTGGTATTGTCCAGACTGCAGATGTGATCAGCTTCCTCGCAAATGAAACTGATCTCGATGACTCTGAGGAACCTGAAACGGACCCCGGCGATGACGTGCTCAACGCCTCGTCCGTAATCGTTCAGGCCGACGAGAACGAGACTACCGTGGAAATCGAGACGTTCGGTAACTGGACGGAAGATACCGATTACCGCTGGATCCACACGGCCGCCGGCTCCTCCAGCGATCAGATCCAGATGAACACGGATACAATTACCATCGAAGAGGCAGACGACGATGACGATGACGACGACACCGGTGGCGGAATCGGTCCTATTGACCCCGGCCCAGACCCTGAACCTGAGTTCGCACTCTCGGATGTGACCGTGAGCGACACCAAGATTATGACTGGTGACTCCGTCGACATCACAGGGACGGTCACTGAAGAGGCCGGTAACAGTGGTCTCTTTGTTGCCGAACTGATCATCGACGGTGAGGTCGTCGATACACAAAACGTCGTGATGGCTGGTAACGCTAAAGAAACGGTGACGTTCACACACACCTTCGACGAGGCAGGTGAGTACGAGGTTGCAATCAGCGACGTAAGCGCTGGAACGGTCAGCGTTCACGACTCACTCGAGGCCCAGTTCGATGTGACCGACGCGTCACTGAGCGAGGATGAGATCGACGTCGGTGATTCCGTTGACGTGACTGGAACCATCGAAAACACCGGCGAGAAGGCCGGGACGGTCACCGCCCAGTTAACTGTCGACGGTAGTGTCGTCGCTGAACAGGACGTTGATGTCGCCCCTGGCGAGTCAGAAACAGTCACGTTCACCGAAACGTTCGACGAGAGCGGTGAGTTCGATATCGCTGTCAGCGGAACTTCTGCTGGCACGCTGACTGTCACCGATCCTGAAGACGTGGAAACCGATGACAGCATCCCCGGCTTTGGAGTTACAGTGGCAGTCCTCGCACTCCTCTCGATTGCACTGGTTCGTGCGCGCCGACAGTCGTAGCGACAGATAACTCCGTTTTTGCAGCTTATCAGCTTGTGCAAGCTGCTGCTGAATGGCTGTATTTATGTATGAGCACCCTCTCAAATGAGACATGGCTCAACTGATCTCGAGTAGTGGAGATGGGCAGTTAGGATCCACTACCGATAAACCGGTCCCTCTCTCTGGCAGTAGACACAAACGGGGTCGAAGCACGTCTGGTACTATTGGAACACTTAACAGACGAACAGGACACTTGAACCATCGTTTTCTCGAGAGCGCTCTTCCAAAATCTGACGAAAGATCATTGAACATTTTCTCAACCGATACGCGAGTTGTGAGCTGGTTCAAGAGACGCAATCTCGGAACGCATCCGCTGTGGACGACAGTCGACATCTGTTCCGTTCCCGGTAGGACGACTGTACATGCTGCTGCCGTCGGTAAGTAACCAGAACGCTCCATGATGAACAAACTACTCAGAACACGTCGAATCGAGTCGTCGAGTCGTTGTCTGCAGCCGAAGGTGAGACAATGAGTGATCTCGACCACGAACACGGACCGGACTGTGCGTGTCCAGACTGTGGAGATCCACGGTCGATGGATTTCCTCGATAAGTATCTGACCGTCTGGATTTTCCTTGCAATGGGAATCGGTGTCGGTCTCGGATACGTTGCCCCATCGGTCGTCGACCCAATCCAGGACTACTATCTCGTCGAAATCGGGCTGATTGCCATGATGTACCCGCCGCTGGCGAAAGTCAACTACGGCCAGCTGCCGCGGGTGTTCAGCGCGTGGCGTGTGCTCAGTCTGAGTCTGATCCAGAACTGGCTCATCGGCCCGACGCTGATGTTCCTGTTAGCAGTCGTTTTCTTCAGCGGACTCGTGCCACCGTTCCCAGCCCACCCCGAGTACTTCCTCGGGTTGATTTTCATCGGGATGGCTCGATGTATCGCGATGGTCCTCGTCTGGAACGACCTCGCTGACGGCTCGAGCGAGTACGCTGCGGGCCTGGTCGCGTTCAACAGCGTCTTCCAGATCGTTACCTACGGGGTGTACATCTGGTTTTTCGCGCTGTTCCTGCCACCGCTGCTGGGGATGGACGCCCTGGTCGCTGGGATCGGGACGTTCGACATCACGGTCGAACAGGTGTTCTGGGCGATCGCGATCTTCCTTGGGATTCCCTTCGCCGGCGGGATCCTCACCCGCTTCGGTGGAGTACGAGCCAAAGGTGAGGAGTGGTACGAAGAGGAGTTCGTCCCGACGATCAGCCCAGTGACGCTGCTGGCGCTGCTCTTTACCGTGATCGTGATGTTCGCCACACAAGGAGACAACATCATCGCCCAACCGACCGACGTCGTCTGGATCGCGGTCCCGCTGACGATCTACTTCATCGTGATGTTCCTCGTGAGCTTCGCGATGGGGCGAGGAATCGGAGCGGATTACTCGACGACGACTGCCATCGGCTTTACGGCCGCGTCGAACAACTTCGAACTCGCGATTGCTGTCGCCGTCGCCGTCTTCGGTGTTGGCTCCAGTGTCGCGTTCGCGACTGTCATCGGGCCGCTAATCGAGGTGCCCGTCCTGCTCGCACTGGTCCACGTGGCCATCTACTTCCAAGAAACGTTCGATTGGGGTGGCTACGAGACCGGCCGACTCGAGGACGTGACCGAAGTCGATACCGAGCCCGCAGAGTCTAGTACAGATGACTAACCATACACAGACCATGACAATCGAGACACTCCTGATTCCGACCGATGGAAGCGATCCGGCCGAAGCCGCTGCCCGACGTGGGTTCGACCTCGCAGCCCACTGCAACGCAGCAGTCCACGTCCTCTCAGTGGCAGACAGCAGTATTGCGACCGGTGCAGGCTACTCGGGCGACTCTCAGTCGATCCGAAACCGACTCCGCGAACAGGCGACCGCTCGAGCGACGGCGCTTCGAGACGACGCGACAGAGCGCGGACTCGAGGCCACCGCCACGACTCGTGAGGGCATTCCCAGCAAGGAGATCGTCGACTACGCCGACGAACATGCTATGGATGCGATCGCTATCGGTACGTCCGGGCGCGGTGGTGTCACGCGTGCCGTCGTCGGGAGCGTCGCCGACAAGGTCGTTCGAACGGCGTCGGTTCCGGTCGTGACGATCAATCCGGAGGCGGCTAATGAAACGGCCGAAGCGCTGACTATCGACTCGATCTTGCTGCCGACCGACGGAAGCGACACTGCTGAGGCGGTGATTCAGTACGGCTTCGAGCTCACAACCCAATTCGACGCAACGGTTCACCTCCTGTCGGTGATCGATAGCGACCGTGTACAGATGCTCTCGGCGCTTACTGGCACGGATGCCGACATCGTGGCCGAACTTCGCGAGCGGGCGACCGACGTCCTCGATCAGCGAGCCGCCGAGGCTCGAGCCCACGATATCGACGCTGTTACCACGATCAGAGACGGCGTTCCAGCCGAGGAAATCGTCGGCTACGCTGACACAGAAAGCATTGATTTGATCGCGATGGGGACCGCCGGACGTGGTGGGTTCGAACGGTTCATCGTCGGCAGCGTGACGGACGATGTCGTCAGAACGGCGGCGGTGCCAGTGGTGACGATGCGACCGAACGAAATGGACTCCGACTAGCGAATCAGTCTGATACAAACCGCAAGCGCATACCGCGTCTTTGGACCTACCTCTTACCCATGTGTTCGCGGTGTTCCAAACAAGCGTTTTGACGCTCGCAACTTCGATTTGCGACCGGAAACTCGAGGTGAGGATCGGTTCGGGTGGCAATCTCAGCGGAGGAGGTGGACGAATGCGGGTGTGCAATATCGTCGAAATTGATCCTTAAGGCTGGTCAGGCCCGTGAATACCGGGAGTTGTGGTCGTATTCATCGATCCGTTCTCTCATTACAGCGGCTCCATTTGTAGGTAACAGACAGGACTAAACTCGTGGGCTTCCGCTAGTACTGCGTCAACTACTCCACTCTTAAAATGCCGGAGGCGCTTAGGGTGGGGCTTGTCCGTGAACTCGGCGCCGAGCCCGTTCGGGTAGGCGGCAAATCCGTGCTTCGGTGTTCACGAGAGCCAACTCTCGTGCGCCCCATCAGGTTTCTGCGAAACCTGAGAACGTCACAAGTCCAGACTGAGGGAGAGGTGAACCCTAATGGGGGACCGAGCTATCGATCACCAGTACAGTCTCTCTAGCCGAGAGCTCTGCGTAACGTAACCAAAACCAGCTAGAGAAACAGTAATAGTGGTACAGACATAACCACGATTGTATAACGACAATGAGTTCCGAGCAAGACCATCTTAAAGAAACTGACACTGAAGCGCGGTTCGAGTTCAAGAAAGAACAGAACGCCGCGGTGAAGTCCGACAAGGGACTGACCGAAGAGGTCATCCGTATGATCTCCGAGGACAAAGACGAGCCAGACTGGATGCTCGAGCGCCGCCTGCGCGCGCTCAAGCAGTACCAGAACATGCCGCTGCCGACGGACTGGCCTGGCCAGCCGGATTTGACCGAACTGGACATCGAAGAGATCGTCCCGTATATCCGCCCGGACGTCGACAAGCGCGAAGGCGTCGACGACTGGACGGAGCTGCCAGACGAGATCAAAGACACCTTCGACAAACTGGGCATTCCGGAAGCCGAGAAGAACGCGCTCTCGGGCGTCGGTGCGCAGTACGAGTCGGAGGTCGTCTACCAGAACATGCAAGAACAGTGGGAGGAGAAAGGCGTCATCTTCATGAACATGGACCGCGCGGTCCAGGAGCATCCCGAGCTCGTCAAGGAGTACTTCATGACGACCTGTGTCCCCCCAAGCGACAACAAGTTCGCCGCACTGCACGGTGCAGTTTGGTCCGGCGGCTCGTTCGTCTACGTCCCAGAGGGCGTCACGGTCGAGATGCCGGTCCAGGCGTACTTCCGGATGAACTCGGAAGGGATGGGGCAGTTCGAGCACACGCTGATCATCGCCGAAGAAGGCTCCGAAGTCCACTACATCGAGGGCTGTTCGGCACCGAAATACGGTGCACACAACCTCCACTCCGGCGGCGTCGAGGTCTTCGTCGGCGAAGACGCTCACGTTCAGTACTCGACGGTGCAGAACTGGTCGAAAAACACGTTCAACCTCAACACCAAACGCGCGATCTGTGAGGCAAACGGGACGATGGAGTGGATCTCGGGCAGCATGGGTTCGAAAGCAACCATGCTCTACCCATGTACGATCCTCAAGGGTCGTGGCTCGACGGACACCCACATCACCATCGCCTTCGCTGGCGAGGGCCAGAACATCGACACCGGCGCGAAGGTCTACCACAACGCGCCCGACACGAGCTCGACCATCGAGTCCAAGTCGATCTCGAAAGACGGCGGCCGCACCAACTACCGCGGGCTCGTCCACATCGCCGACGGTGCCGAGAACTCCTCGACTGCAGTGGAGTGTGACGCGCTGATGTTCGACAACGAGTCCACCTCGGACACCATGCCGTACATGGAGATCGAAGAATCGAAAGTCGACGTCGCCCACGAGGCGACCGTCGGCAAGATCGGTGACGAGGACATCTTCTACCTCCAGAGCCGCGGGCTGGACGACGACGACGCCAAGAAGATGATCGTCGCCGGCTTCATCGAACCAATCACGGAAGAACTGCCGATCGAGTACGCCGTCGAACTCAACCGTCTCATCGAACTCGAGATGGAGGGAAGCCTCGGATAACTCGCCGAGATCATGGCAGCCACCTCAGCAACCGAGAGTACGGCAGCGGAGACGACAAGCGGTGGCGAACTCGGAGTAGATGATCGACCGTGAGTGTCGATAGGTTGTGGTGCCACCAGTGTGGGAACGAATACGGGTACATCGGTGATGAACCGCATCCGGCTCACTGTCCGGCGTGTCACTCGTCGTGTGTTCCGCCTGCAGGGTCACTGACCGTCTTCGATCGATCGTGCTGGCAGAACGCGAACGGACTCTCGAAGCTCTGGATACACGCAGTCGACGAACGGGGGCGCTCATTCGAGTTCACGATTGCCGCTCGAAACGCGGAGAGCAAATTGGTCAGGATCTCGATTGACGGCGTCGTGCTCGATTACCCAACTGCGAACTCCGTGTGTCGGATTCCCCCGTCGATTGCCGAGGAAATAGCGGCGTTCGGAATTGACGCCCCCGACTCTGGCACGGTTTGCGCGTGACGACGATCGATCGAAACGGCTGACGTCCGGTATACGCGTGTTCTCCTATCCTTAAACAGCGAGAGAATCCTGCCGTTCACGACGGATGAGGAAGTCACCCGAACAGCAGCGTTCCACTCCACGCAATCACGATTGCGAATCCGATCGCAGCGCCAGCCTGTCTGGCCATCATCGTGAGTGCCCACCGCATCGATACCTCACGGGCGACGGTGAACGCCGTCACAAGGCATGGCAACAACACGCCAGCCAGATACACCACGACGAGTACCTGTACCGGTGAGAGCGTCGCGGCAACACCACCGTCAGCCGTCAGCAAGGCGATGCCGTCCTTTCGGATCGATGCGAGCACCACGGTCAGTGCGGCGTCGGCGGGCAAGTTGAACAGGTTCATCAGTGGTCCGAGGACCGATCCCATAGCGTCGATGATGCCGACCCGATCGAGCACCGCCGCGACGAACGTGATGAGCACGAAGACCGGCAACGCCTTGACGAAGAACTCACGCAACGCGCTCCAGGCCTCTCGAGCGACAGCTTTCGGAGCTGGCCACTGGAGGAACGTCCGTCGATCGATCACCGTCGACGACTGGCGGGCCGCTGGGGGAGCGATCGCAGCGACGTAGATGAGCGTGGTCGCGGTGAGAACCAATTAATATTAGCACCTGACTAAACAAAAAGAAATATCGTCGCCACCCTGGGTGTCGAGTGTATCCCCTCGAAAACAGGTGCGAAAAAGACTGTATAGCCTGTTCAAGAGTCGTCGGACAAGGCATAGATTGGTTGTCGGAGAGCAATATAAAACACAAGGAGAATACCCCCGTCTTCAGGCACGGGAGAATGTCAACCAGTCTGAACTAGCCGAGTGGTACGGCGTTCAGCGACAGACAATCTGTAGTTGGCTCAAGCGACTCGACGCTGACGAGCCGCGTGAGCAGGCTGTTACTGATATCACTCATCTGGGTGTAACAGAAAGCCCTCAGGAAATAATCAAAAAGTACTCGAAGAAACTGTCCACGAATCTCCTGCGGAAGTCGGGTTCGACGCGCCGGCATGGACACCGGCGCTCGTCCAGCAGTATCTGGAGGAAACGTACGACATCGAGTACTCAATCCCAGGTTGTCGGCGGCCGCCTAAAGAAGCGGGATTGGGCTATTAAAAACCACGCCGTACAGCCGCTGAATCTGATGCTACCGACTAAGAAACGTTTCATGAATAACTCAAGAATAGCGGGAGACGGACGCCACAGTAGTCTATATCGTTCAAATCAAGAGATCAGTGCAAGCTGAGCCGCGTGCCGCGTGGTTTCCCCGCGGTACGCAGCCAGCTGTCGAATTATCTGGTCAACGCGACTGGACGTGTCCGTTAGGCGTGATCACCGAAAACGGCGATCGCTTCTTCTCTCGATTCGAAGAGTCTGCCACCGCCGAGCACGCAAAACATTTCACCTTTAAGTTATGCTAATATTTCGGATATGAATTGATCATGGTACTGGGTGGTGAGCGAAACTCGATGCACGCGAGACGACTCTCATATCAGGACTATACAATCCCGATGATCAGCGGAGAGTCTCCGAGAGCAAGGGGTCGACTTTTGACGTTCTTTTCCGCCCGAACCATTGCTGGGCCCGTTTGACCACAAAACTGTGAAATCGCTCCGGCCGACAGTGTGCGTATGGACGATCGAAAACAGGCACGGTTCGGCTCCGGCGGTGAGCTCCAGACAGACGAGTCTGACGACACGGACGACAGTTCAGAGGCCGCTTGTACCGACTTTGGCGACGAACTTGCGGAAAACGAGACGAAATCAGGGGTGAACCGATATACCGTTTCCAGCCTGCTCCAGAAGGCGGTTCGCCGGTCGGATGAGGAGACTGCGGCATGGGCTGCGTGGGAGCTGGTTCGGTCGGGATATGCGTGGAACTTCTGGGATCGCATCAATCTCTACGTCGTTGAAGACCTGCGCGCTGGTCACGACGTTGCGCTCGTAGTGAGTCGCTATGAGGAACTGGCTCGCGAGCGCTGGTCGGAAGACTCCTGGCGCGGACGTCTCTGTGCAGTTCACGCTGCGCTTGCGGCTGCTCGAGCACCGTCATCTCGAGAGTCTGCACACGCAGACGATTTCTTCAGCGAACTTTCCGACGAGCGCGCGAGTGCACGTGAAGAGGGCCGTGAGCCGCGCTATGAGCATCCCGCCGACGAACTCGAGCCCGATGGAAAGTACGATGTTGCGTTCGACCAACATACCTACGAGGGAACGCGACTCGGCCGAGATGGGGCCTTCTTCAGAACCCACGGGGCACGAGTCGGTCCTGACGGTGAGCCGGAACTGAGTCGCCAGTGGCGCCTCCAGAGCATGCAACTCGAGGACCGCGAGTACACCGAGGAGGAACTGGCCCGCGCTGTCAGGCCAGTCGATCCGGCGGATAAGTGGTCTCGGGACGACGAACTCCGACAGGAGGATTGATTGCCGCAACACCAACCTTTTGGATCGATCATCGAGAACCACGACCGAAATGGAGTTACAGATTACCGGTAATACAGCGCTGGTCACGGCGTCCTCGAGTGGCCTTGGCAAAGCATCGGCAAAGGCACTCGCTCGAGAAGGTGCGAACGTCGTCATCAACGGACGCGACGAGGCTCGGCTGGAGACAGCAAAAGCGGAGATCGAAGACGTTGCCACCGGAACTGTCGTCGCTAAATCGGCCGACCTCACGAACGAAGCCGACATTGAGGCGTTAGTCGAGACGACCGTCGACGAGTTCGGTGGCATCGACCATCTCGTGACGAGCGCCGGCGGACCACCTTCCGGACCGTTTCTCGAGACCGACGACGAGGACTGGTATGAGGCGTATGATCTACTCGTGATGAGCGTTGTGCGGTTGGCACGAGAGGCTGAACCGTATCTTCGCGAGGGCGACGGAACGATCGTGAATATCACGTCGAGAAGCGTCAAGGAGTCGATCGACAGTCTCGTCTTGTCGAACTCTGTGCGGATGAGTGTTATCGGACTCGAGAAGACGCTCTCCCAAGAGTTCGCCCCTGAAATACGAGCGAACGCTGTGCTCCCTGGCCCACACGAGACCGAACGGATCGAGCAACTCGTTGAACAGGCGGTCGATCGCGGCGAGTATGACTCCTATGACGCGGGACTCGAGGACTGGGCGAGCAATCCCCTCGAGCGGATCGGCGATCCGATGGAACTGGGGAACACTGTCGCGTTTCTTTCATCACCGGTATCGGGATTCATCAACGGGGAGAGCATTCTGATCGACGGCGGCTCCACAGGAGCGAACCTGTGATGCCTATCGATTTCGACGGTGTCGAACTACTCGAACTCGGCTCCCCGTCTCACTAGGCAATCGGAAGATCGACCCGTCTTTTGCTGGCACACCGTTTCGATTCTGCTATCACCGAACTTCGTGATCATCGTACGGACCTGTTGATGGCTGGACGGGACAGTACTGAACTCGAGGTCGAAGCCCCGTACACAGTGAGGGTGAAACATCACGTTCCTCGTTGTTTACACACTATGGAATTTAACATATACTAAAATTGATAATAGCTCGCCGTTCCAATTTACAAAATAGGAGGTGTGGGGGCAGACGTTCTGGTCGTTATAGAAAGAAATATGTGATAATTGTTTGTTTGTTGGTATAGAAATGCCATCTGGGTCAAGCGAGAACGGGGGGATCAAAGCAGCAGAGACCGCTTTCGAGATCATCGAAGTGCTGCACGACCAACAGCCTGCTCGGTTGACAGAAATCGCTGATTCGGTTGGTATTGCCAACAGTACCGCACACGAGCATCTCTCGACGCTCCAAGATCAGGAGTACGTTATCGAGAGAGCTGACGGATACTATTTGGGGCTAAAATTCCTCAACCATGGCAAACGGGCGAAGGAGTATTACCAGCAACTGATCGAGGTCTCACAGCCAGCATTACAGCAACTGGTTGCCGAAACTGACGAAGCAGTGAATCTCGTCGTTGAGGAGTACGACCGTGCAGTGTATATCGAGCGACTCACTGGCGAACGCGGCGTCCCGACGAACTCCTGGGTCGGGAAACGCAAGTCGTTACATACCCTTTCTGCTGGCAAGGCAATCCTCGCACACCTGCCCGACGAACGAGTGACACAGATCCTGGACTCGTCTGGCCTCCCCGTCGCTACTGAACAGACGATCACATCACGTGATCAGCTACTCCAAGAACTCGAGACGATCCGCGAACGGGGCGTTTCGTTTAACGATCGCGAGTCACACGAGCAGATCCGTGCAATCGGTGCACCGATCGTCGTCGATGGACGCCCCTATGGAGCGGTTTCCGTTGCGGGACCAGCCAAGCGATTGACTGGCGAATACTTTAGGGACGAAATCTCTGATCTCCTTCTTGGAGCGGTAAACGAGATTGAACTCAAGCTCACGTATGCCTGATCTCTTCGTGTTGTGAACGGGAGTTGCCAACTTGAATCATTAAATATCAATATTAATTGACGATCTTTCTCTGAGACGCTCTGCTCCCGTCTACTGAGCCTCTCGAAATACCGCCCGGATGAAAGCATTTTGATATAAAGGGTTATTACACTACCGTCTATACCTTACAATGTGATGCTCGATTACGTCGATTTAGAGGCTGATCTGGATCCAGAAGAACAACTTATTCGCGAGACTGCACAGGAGTTCGTCGACGAGCGTGTCCGTCCGAACATTGCCGAACACTATGAGGAAGGAACGTTCCCGACAGAGCTAATCCCCGAGATGGGCGAGATGGGATTTTACGCACCTAATCTCGAGGGGTACGGCTCACCGAACGTCTCCGAGACGGCCTACGGGCTGTTGATGCAGGAACTCGAGGCCTGTGACTCTGGCCTGCGTTCGATGGCGTCGGTCCAGGGTGCACTCGTCATGTATCCAATCCACGCCTACGGCAGCGAGGAGCAGAAAGAAGAGTGGCTCCCAAAACTCGGGGCCGGCGAAGCAGTCGGCTGTTTCGGCCTCACTGAGCCTGAACACGGCTCGAACCCGACGGCGATGGAAACGTACGCCGAACGCGACGCCGACGGCTACGTCCTGAATGGCTCGAAGACGTGGATCACGAACTCACCGATCGCCGACGTCGCGATCGTCTGGGCGCGTGATCGTTCGAGCGAGGACAACCCTGTACGAGGGTTCCTGGTCGAGACTGACCGCGACGGCGTCAGCACGAACAAGATCACCGAGAAACTCTCGCTTCGAGCATCTATCACCGGCGAAATCGGGCTGAACGATGTCCACGTTCCCGAGGAGAACGTCCTGCCCGGCGTCGAAGGAATGAAAGGACCACTCTCCTGTCTCTCCCAGGCTCGCTACGGTATCGCCTGGGGTGTGATCGGCGCTGCTCGAGACTGTTTCGAGACGGCACTCCAGTATGCGAAAGATCGCGAGCAGTTCGGTGGCCCGATTGGTCGATTCCAGCTTCAACAGCAGAAACTCGCGGAGATGGCGACTCAGATCACCCTCGCCCAGTTGCTTGCCCATCGTTTGGCCGACCTCAAAGAGCGAGGCGACCTCCAGCCACAGCATATCTCGATGGCAAAGCGGAACAACGTTCGAATGGCCCGCGAACAGTCGAAAGTCGCTCGCGAGATGCTCGGTGGTAACGGCATTACGAGTGACTACTCGCCAATGCGCCACATGGCAAACCTCGAAACTGTGTACACCTACGAAGGGACACACGACATCCACACGCTGATCATCGGTGAGCATCTCACCGGCATTCCGGCCTATGAGTGAGGCCTGAGAATGGTTGGAGAAGCACAGAAGCCAGACGAAGAGAACGGCCCGCTAGACGGGATCACCGTCGTCGACGCGTCTCGAGTTCTGGTTGGCCCGTTCTGTACGATGCAGTTGGCTGATCTGGGTGCCGACGTAATCAAAGTCGAACGACCGGACGTTGGCGACCAGACCCGTGGGTGGTATCCACCTCAGTTCGATGGTCCTGACGGTGACGGGGTAAGTGCCTACTACGCTAGCGTCAACCGGAACAAGCGCTCAGTCACGCTCAACCTCAAGGAGGAACACGGACGCGAACTCCTGCGCGAACTCGTGAGCGACGCTGATGTCTTCGTCGAGAACTTCCGGGTTGGGACACTCGAGGAGTGGGGGCTCGGTTACGAAGATCTTGCCGAGGAAAACCCAGAGCTGGTGTACTGCTCGCTTTCCGGCTACGGTGAGTGGGGTCCATACGCCGAGAAACCTGCCTACGACCTGATCATGCAGGCAGAGGGTGGGTTGATGAGTATCACCGGCGAAGCGGACGGCGCACCCGTTCGAGTCGGTGTCGCAATCGCTGATATCGGCGCTGGGATGTATGCCACACAGGCGATTCTCGCTGCGTTGTTCCACCGAGAACTCCAGGGTGGTGGCCAGAAAGTCGACGTCAGCCTCTTCGATGGACAGGTCGCCTGGATGTCCTACATGGCTAGTTACTACTTTGCGACAGGTGAGTCACCTGGTCGAATGGGAAGCAGACACCCGACGATCGTTCCGTACCAGGCGTTCCCAACCCGAGACGGGTACGTCGTCGTGGCGGCTGCCTCAGAAAAACTCTGGCGAAACCTCTGTCTGGCACTCGATCGTGACGACCTGCTCGAGGACGACCGCTTCGAGACGAACACTGATCGGGTCGAACATCGAAACACACTCGAGGAGATTCTCGAGGCGGAACTCGCTGACTACCAGACGGACGCTCTCGTCGCGTTGCTCGAGGACAACGACGTGCCGGCTCGCGCGGTCTCGGATATGGAAGACGTCTTCGACCATCCACAGGTCGAAGCCCGCGGCATGCACCAACAGGTCACGCATCCGACTGTCGGCACGATCGACATGGCAGGCAGTCCGATGAACCTCTCGAGAACGCCGTCGACGATCCGTAGCCATCCGCCCGAACTCGGTGAACATACGGAAACGCTACTTGCCGAACTTGGCTACTCGGAGCGCGAAATTGAGCAGCTGAAAGCCGACGGAATCGTCTGACACAGCGATCCGCGACCGGCGGTGGCTGTATCGAGGCTCCTGCTGAGGGCCTTCACTGAGTGGTTGAGGCGGATGCCACGGGGCCTGCTTTCGAGAGCGTTTCAGTCACTATGTGCCCATAGCACGACCTCATTTGGCCGTGCCCTCGAAGGCGATGTGCAGCGACGTGACCTCTCCGCTCTCGAGTATACTTTCGAGTGGTGCGTTGAAAGTTACTATTCGATCATATCGAAAGTGGTCACCCATGGTGCGTGCGGCCATGCAGGTGGTGCTTGTGCTGAATCGGATGCCACGACAGAAGTGAGCTGTCATGCGAACTATTGTTCACTATTGTTCAGTAGATTGCACCCTCCGTGCAACGTTATTCATACATCCGTGTTCATTCTGGGTCGCTATCGGAGATAACACTGTGTGATCGAACACCATTCGATCGCACATTTTGTTAGCTTCTCATATAACTGTCTCTAATAGCAAGCGAATTTATGGTATCTAAATTCATTCCAATAAAACAATGTCTAATATAACTGCCTTTTGAATACTCCTTCGGAAATTATTTATAATTGCATTGTATTTCCACAGTTGTCTATGTATAACGATAACCGTGTTAGTAGACGGCGTGTTTTGAAAAGTACGGCGGCTATCGGTGCAGCAACTGGGATTGCAGGCTGTCTCGGGGGTGAGCAGCAGTTCTTGACGATCGGTACTGGTGGCACTGGTGGTGTCTACTACCCACTTGGGGGAGGAATGGCAGACATTCTGAACCAGGAACTGGACGTCGATGCGACAGCCGAATCGACGGGTGCAAGTGCTGAGAACTCCAGGCTTGTCGGAGACGACGAGATGGATATGGCGCTGGCACTTGGAAACACGGTCCAGCTGGCTGCAAACGGTGAGGGTGACTTCGACGAGGAGGTACCACTCAAGTCGGCGTTTGGTGCATACATCAATCACACACAGGTGGTTGTTCCGGAGGACTCAGATGTCGAGACACTGGACGATCTCGAAGGGCAAGACGTAAGCGTTGGCGCCCCCGGGAGCGGGACCGAAGTGATTGCTGAAGAACTGCTTGACTGGTACGGACTGAGTTTCGACGACATCGACGCCGAGCGGCTTTCGTTTTCGGAGACGTCCGGTGCGCTGCAAGACGGCAACATCGATGCTGGATTCTGGAGCGTTGCTTATCCAGCGTCGTCGATCGAAGAACTCGCCTCACAGCGAGATGTCCGACTGCTTGACTTCCCAGAAGACGATCTCGAGGAGATCACCGAAGAACTGCCGTACTACTCGGTTGCAGAAATCCCTGCCGGGACGTATCCAGACCAGGACGAGGATATCGCCAACCCTGGCGTGACCAACACGATGATCGTCCACGAAGATATGGATGATGAACTGCTCTATGACATCGTCGAGGCGATCTTCACGAACCTCGATGACCTCGAGGAAATCCATCAAGTCGCCGGACAGTTCGAGGAGTCCGTATACGATGGTCCGATTGAGCTTCATCCTGGCGCTGCGGACTACTTCGACGACAACCTCTAGGATGGCATCTGCTCGCGTTGCTGTCGCACTGATATCCGCTCTCGCACTCGTCGTCTGCATCGTGCTTGCGACGGTACCTGCTGGTACAGTCGTCCACGTCGAACACGGTCAGTCCGGTGAGACACGTGCGGTGTATCCGATCGATGACGGCGAAGAGTTCTCGATCGAGTACGTCCACTCCTCGGAGAAGACACAGATCCGGGAAGTGTACACCGTCGACGAGACCTCAATCGTCCAGGTGCGAGAGGAGTACGACTACTATGCTGCCGGACTCGAGTTCGAACGCGAAACACGGCAGGTAGATGGATGGACAGTTGCCGATGTCGACCGCGAGATCGGCAGTTTCTCCGTTCGGACGGCGGCAACGACCGAGCAACGGCTACTCATCGCCGATGAGAACCGATCGCTGCAGACGTATACTGAGCCCTGGGAAACGATGACGATCTCTGCAGAGAACGTCACGTATCTCGAGTATCTCACGTACGAAGTACAATCACGAATTTAAACTGACTGTTTATGACCACGAATCAACAGACACGCGGGGACGCGGACGACGATGGATTGAGTCTTGAAGCGGAGGTAACACCCGATCAGAAGGGGAGCTATCTGAGTGGAACAGCGAAACGCTCGATCGGTGGTCGGCTTCGGTTGTTAGCAGTTGCAATCGCGGTTTCACTCGGCCTCTATCACACGCTCACTGCAGGTTTTGGCGTGCCAGGGGCGTTCGTCAACCGACCAATACACCTCGCTTTCACGGCGACGCTCGTGTTTATCTGGTATGAGGCCCACACTGGCGAACCATCGGACAGCGTGCCGTGGTATGACTGGATTCTGGTCGCAGTAACGATACCGAGCGTGCTGTATCTCACGTACGCAATACAGTACGGGACGCTCTCTCAACGCGCGGGGCAACCACTGACTCTGGACCTCGTCTTTGGTGCGTTGACCATTCTGATCGTACTGGAGATGACACGCCGAACGACAGGTATTATCCTGCCGACGATCGGTGGTGCGTTCCTCGCCTACGCAGTGTTCGGCCCGATGATGCCTGGAATGTTCGCCCATCGTGGCTACGGATACGAACGGATAATCTCCCACCTGTATCTTTCCACCGAGGGTATTTTCGGCATCCCGCTTGGCGTGAGTGCGACGTTCGTCGTGTTGTTCATCATCTTCGGGGCGTTCCTCGAGGTGAGTGGGATCGGTGACTGGTTTATCGACGTCGCATACGGCTTTACAGGCCGGCTATCTGGTGGGCCAGCCAAGACATCGGTGATCGCGAGCGGATTTATGGCGAGTCTCAACGGGAGTGCTGTCGCGAACACCGCAACCACCGGCGCGTTCACAATCCCGTTGATGAAACGAACCGGGTTCGACGATCATTATGCAGCTGCCGTGGAATCTTCAGCGAGTAGTGGCGGACAGATTATGCCGCCGGTGATGGGTGCCGGTGCGTTCATTATGGCTGTCTGGACTGGCATCTCCTACGTCGAGATCATCGCTGCAGCCGTTATCCCTGCGCTCTTGTATTTCCTTGCTGTCGGCACTGCAGTTCATTTCCGCTCGAAAAAGCGAGGCTACGAGGGGCTGCCAGCTGATCAGCTCCCCAATTCGAAACAGTTGCTTCGTGACGGTGCCCACTTTACGCTCCCGATAATCGGGCTCGTGTATCTCCTTGCAGCGGGATATACAGCGATGTACGCTGGTTTTCTCGCGATTCTGATTACGGTCGTCGTCGCAACGCCGATTGCAGGAGTGAAACAGTTCCTTTTGGCGATAAAAAACGGGGACTGGTCGACGGCAACATCACTCGCTACGGCATACGGTACCGCCGCCGTCAACGCGTTTGACCGCGGTATTCGGATGACACTGATCGTTGCAGCAGCGTGTGCAACGGCTGGGATCGTCGTCGGTGTCGTCACGCTTACCGGACTCGGTCTGCAGTTCAGTGCGATCGTCTCGAGTGTCTCCGGTGGGGTGCTCATCATCGGGCTGTTGTTAACGATGGTGACCGCCATCATCCTCGGAATGGGTCTGCCGACGACGGCTGCGTACGTCGTCGTGGCAGCCCTCGGCGCACCTGCGTTGACTAATCTTGGCGTCGAACTCCTCGCAGCGCATCTGTTTATCTTCTACTTTGCGATCATCAGCGCCATCACGCCACCGATCATGCTCGCAGTCTTCACGGCGTCCAGCATTGCAGAGTCCGATCCGTGGAAGACGGGTGCGACCGCGATGGGGATTGCACTTGCTGGCTTCCTTATTCCGTTTATGTTCGTCTACGGACCCGAACTGATCCTTATCGGCAGTACGGCCGACATCGCACTCGCAGCGACAAGCGCCATCATTGGCGTGATCGCGCTGTCGGCGTCGACGCAAGCGTATCTCGTCACTGATGCATCGACTCCCGAGCGCCTGGTGTTGTTTGCCGCTGCACTCGGACTGCTGATGCCCGGGCTTCTTACGGACGTGATTGCACTGACGGTGTTCCTCGTGACGTTCCTCCGGCAGTACGTGGCAGTCAACGGTAACCTTCCGTTCGCATCTGCGACAAGCCGGTAGCTCCCACGTCTGTCTTTTCGACTCGAGTCTGTTGCTCGAGATTTCTGCCGAACTCCGTGACAGCACGAACGACCCTCGTTTTCGCTCGAAAAGCGGATTCTCGAACGAGATCAACAGGATACTGCAAACCGCTGTCAGCGAAGCCGTTCGACCGGCTCGCTCGTCAGAAATATACCCTCTCGAGAGTATCAGTCGTCGGCCTGGACGATCACTGCTGGACGGTCCAGTGAGAGAATCACGGACTGGGCGACGCTTCCGAAGAGTGCCTTTCCGACTGGCGACCGTTGCCGAGCGCCGAGCACGACATACCGTGCGTCGTGCTCGTCCGCGTACTCGACGATCGATTCGGCAGGCTCACCCTCGAGTCCGGCAATCTCAACGCTTTCGTCTGCGTCTTCTACCAGTCCCTGCAGCCGATCTTCGGCGAACTGCTGGCGGCTCAACACCCCCTCTTCATCCGCGGACTCGGACACGTGTTCGCGCTGTGCTTCCGCAAACTCCGTGGAGTCGACTGCGTGGACGATGTGTAATGAATCGTCGAACGCAGCAGCTAACTCGAGGCCTTCGTTGATTATGTGCTGTACCTCTTCTGACTGATCAATTGCGGCGACAATGGCCATATCTCCCAACTGGTACCGGGGCGGTTAACTTTTATGTCAGCTACCTGGTCGCTACCAAGACACGGCGCAACCGTGTCTCCAAATTCGATCACAGTAAAAAAGATGCTCCCGATCGGCGTGACGGGCCGTCTATAGTCTGGTACAGAGCTGTCAGACCCGTTGGCTCACTCCTCTTCGCTGAGCGCTGCGAGCAACTCGAGTGGGTGTTGGGTCTCGATGTCCCTGTCTGCGAGCTGTTGACTACAGGAGGCGCCGGTCGTGACGATGACGTCTGCCTCTGTAGCGTTGATCTTCGACTCGAGGTCGTCACCGATCGCCATCGAGACCTCGTAGTGTTCGGTCTCGTAGCCAAAGGCGCCAGCCATGCCACAGCAGGTCGTATCGAGCGGTTGGACGTCGTAGCCGGCTTCACGGAGCAGTTCGACTGGGACACTGTCCCAGCCTTTGGCCTTCGAGTGACAGTGTCCGTGGAACGCGACCGTGTCGTTTCCGTCGTCAGGGAGATCGATTTCGCCGGCACGGATGCGCTCGACGAGGAATGCCGGAACGGTCGCCGTCATCGAAGGGATGTTGACTGTGTCCTCGAGCAGGTCGTCGTACTCTTTGAACGCGCTCACGCAGGAGGGTTCGACGCCGATGATCGGCACCTCTCGTTCGGCGTACTCGGCAAGTGTTTCGACGTTCTGTCGTGCATAGCCGCGGGCTTTCTCGACGAGTCCCTGTGAGAGCGGCGCTCGCCCACAACAGGCCACATCAGGGACTTCGACGGCGTAGCCAAGTGACTCGAGGAGTTGAACGGACGCTTTCCCAACCGCTGGGTGGTTGTACCCCATATAGCAGTCCGGAAAGAGCGCAACCGTGCCGTTCTCGCCGGCGTTTGGGTGTGGCTCGTGAGCGGCGAACCAGTCGGGGAAGGGCTCGGCCGCAAACTCCGGCAGCGTCCGTCGTCGATCGATTCCGAGAACGGCCTCGGCAACGCGACGGCCTGGGCCGAACTCTTTGAGACGATTTGCGACCGGCGAAAACGTCGACCCAAGGCGGTTGAGCGTGCGGACGTTTCCGAACAGCCGTGCACGAAGCGGAACGCCGCTCCTCTGGTGCTGTTGGTGTTTCGCCTCCGTTTTCAGTTTGGCCATATCGACGCCGGTCGGACACTCCGTCTCGCAGGCTTTACAGGAGATACACAGATCGAGCACCTCCTCTTGGAAGTGATCGCTCGTGAGCGTCTTCTCATCGAGGTCGCCGTTTATCGCGGCTCTGAGCATATTCGCCCGCCCGCGCGTGCTGGCAACCTCGTCGTCTGTCCCACGGAACGTCGGACACATGACGCCGCCGTCCGATGTGCGACACTTCGAACAGCCATTGCACTGCTCGACGAGCGATCCAAACCCTTCTTCGGCACTGAAATCGAGTGCCGTATCGACGGTCTCCGGATCGTATCCCTCATACCGAAGGTTTTCGTCGACTTTCGCGAGGTCACCATCCGAGGCAGGGACGACCTTCGCCGGATTGAACACGTCGTCAGGGTCGAAGGTGTGTTTGATTTCGCAGAACGCGCTGTAGAGTTCGTCACCGTACATCGCTGGGAGATGCTCGGACCGAAGTCGTCCATCACCGTGTTCCCCAGAGACGGAGCCGCCGACCTCGAGGACGATCTCGTGGACCGCTTCCGAAACGGATCGGAGTCGCTCACGGTCGTGTTCCGTCTTCAGATTCAGGAACGGCTTGATGTGGAGCACACCCTGTCCGGCGTGACCGAAGACGCTCGCCTGGAGGTCGTGTTCTCGGAGCACATCACCAACACGCTCGAGATACGTCGGGAGACGAGCGGGTGGGACTGCCGCATCTTCGATGAACGAGAGCGCCTGCTCGTCGCCAGGCTGTCGGTTCAAAAGCGGATTGGAGGCTTTCCGTACCTTCCAGAGATCGGCCATCTCCTCCTCGTCGAACGCCCGTTCGACGTCGATCGTTCCGTTTGTCTGAGCAGCCGATACGACCGTCTCGAGATCGTCACGCTGGTCTGCATGGTTGGTCTCGATTTCCAGCAGGAGCGCGGCCTCGGCGTTCTCGGGCACGAGATCGAATCCCCAGGCGTCTCGAGCGTAGCCAAGGACGGCATCGTCGATGAGCTCGACTGCACTCGGGTCTGTCTCGAGAACGCTAGTTACAGCGTCGGCAGCGGCGATCAGATCGTCGTAGAAGACGAGCGAGACGGCACGCGTCTCGGGACGGCCGGTCAGCTGTAGCGTCGCTTCGGTGATAATCGCAAGCGTCCCCTCGCTTCCGGAGACGAGTCGTGAGAGATCGACCCACGACCCATCCGGTGCGACGCTCGTCTCGAGATCGTACCCACTGGAGTTTCGGTCGACGTCCGGATACTGCGTCTCGATTTCCTCGGCACGCTCGCGTGCGAGCCTGCGAACCACGCGATGAACCGCTCCGGCCCGGTCGTCGTGTTCACAGACCGTCTCGAGTTCCGCGCCGTTTCGCCGGTGGAACTCGACGAGCGTACCGTCTGCAAGCACACATTCGAGTCGCTGAACGTACGCTCGAGTCGTCCCATGTTTGACCGAATGCGGACCTGCAGCGTTGTTGGCGATCATTCCGCCGATGGTACACGTACTCGAGGTCGATGGATCGGGGGCAAAATAAAGGCCGTCTGCTTCGAGGACATCGTTCAACTCGTCGAGAACGACACCTGGCTGGACGGTCACCGTCTTCGCGTCGGGATCGACATCGATGATCTCGTCCATGTGTCGTGAACAGTCCAGGACGATCCCCTCGCCGATGGCGTTGCCAGTCAGACTCGAGCCTGCACCACGGGCCGTGACGCTTGTGCCCTGTTGGCGAGCGAAGTCGACGACTCGCTGGACGTCGTCGCGGGTTCGAGGGAAGGCGACACCTGCAGGTCGTTGCTGATAGATACTGGCATCGGTCGAGTAGAGGGTGCGCGTGGTTTCGCCGAAGTCAATCTCGCCGTCGAGCGTTTCGCTGAGCGACGGTGCCGTAGAGTGGGGGATCTCAGTACTCATGAGTAGCGATGGTCGGGTACTGGTTGGCACTCGTCTGCGCTCTGGCGTTTGGTCTGAACTCAACCGTGACTGGACCGTGTCCTGCCCAGCCGTTCCTGCGAGTCAGACGACTCGAGAGCGCGATACTGTTCTCTGACCGGTTATGATTCGGATGTCGCGTACTCACGTGGTGTCATCTCCTGTGTCTGCAAAGTGGTTTCGAACGTTCTGTTCGAACGTCTCGCTTGTCACCTGATAACGGGTGTATCCTGCGGGTTCGCGTTCACGACCGACGGTGAATATTTGCTCGTCATCGACGTATACGCCCCAGGAATCGCGGTATTCGACGCCAACACCCATGAAGCGAATCTCGGCGTCGTACTCGGATTGCAACCGGTCGACGACTGGCGGGGTGATGACGTCGTCGGCGAACCGCGGTGGCCGATAGGCTGGCAGGTCGTGTTCTTGGAACTCTTCGATAGCCTCAGACCACCACACTGGAAGCTGGTCGACGTCGATTTCCTCGCCCGAGTGCGCTCGCTCCAGTTCTCGGAGTTGTTCCACAGCGTCGTGATCGTGTTCGTCTGGTGTCTCTGTCATTGATTACGTGTATTGTCCTGACGAGATCCGTTACAGGCGCGTTGGTATGTATTCCGCATAAAAACGTTGGTAACTGGCCACACCCGTCGCTGGCCGTGATCGCCACCGCCGGGTGCGATGGCCATCAGAACTCGACGTAGAGGTCGCCGTCGATAACGTGGACGTCGTAGGACGGAAGACGGTAGTCGTCGCTTGCGAGGTGTTCCCCGGACGTGATATCGAACTCCCAGCCATGCCATGGACAGGCCACGATTTCGTCATCACACGCCCAGATCAACTCGTTGTCTTCGTCGACGTCGATCGTTCCAGACAGCAGTCCCTCACAGGCAGGTCCGCCCTGATGTGTACAGTAGTTCGAGAGGGCGTGATACTCGTCGTTCGAGTAGAAGACGGCGATCTCTCGACCTTCGATATCGACGACGACTCGTTCTCCATCTTCGATGTCGTCTGCCGCCGTCACGTGGTGTAGGTTTTCAGCGTCAGCGTTCTGTGGTTCGGTGTTTGTTGCCATGTTCTTAGAATCGGTAAAGTTGCTCTGCGGTTTCGCCGTAGATGTTCTTGATTTCGTCGCCGTTGAACTCCGAGCGCATGATCTTCATCAGCGCATCGGTGTAGTCGAAGTCGAAGTGTGGATAGTCCGACGAGAACATCAGACTGTCTTCGCCGCCAAAGAGGCGGATGATCTGGTTGAGATACTCGGGATCGTCTGCACCTTCGACTGGCTGGCTCGTCACGTAGAACTGATCACGGAGATACTCACTTGGCATCTTCTCCAGCATCGGGGCGTCGAACTTCGCTCCCATGTAGTCGTGATCGAACCGTCGCATGAAGTATGGATACCAGCCGAGACCGGACTCCTGAATGACGAAGTCGAGGTCAGGGAACCGAACAGGAACACCCTGGGTCAGCATGTCTGCGAGGTTCACCTGGTGCATCATGTTGTGCGAGGTGGCGTGAACGGGGAGTGCTCGATTCAGTGACTGCCACTGCGTTGGGAACCGGGTCATCATCGTCCCGGCTGCGTTGTGCATCATGATAGGCAGCCCAGCACGCTCACATGCCTCATAGAGTGGGTAGTAGACCTCGTTGCCGAGAGTTGGATCGACCGAGCCACTCGGGATCATGACGGCGGCGATACCCGACTCGTCGGCGAGATCGTCGACTTCCTCGGCAGCTTTGACTGGTTTCTGCGGTGCAACGATCGCAGCACCGTAGACACCCTCATCCGTGTCGATGATGTTGTCGAGCAGCCATCGGTTGTACGCCTTCGCGAGTGCGGCCGCGAGGTCGTCGTGGTGGACAGCACCGAGATAGAGATTCTGCGTCGGGGTTGCGATCGCTTTGTCCCATTCGATGAGGTCTTTCCCTTTCTGGATGTCCTCCGACGTTCGAACCGTCGGCGAGTCAGCCTTGCCGACCGTCACCGAGTAGAGCATCCCGTGTGCGGGGTACACTCGACCCAGATAGCCGTAGTCGTCACCGTCTCCTTCGCTGTTTAGCAGGCTGTAGAACGGGTCCTCGAGATACGGAAAGATGTCTTCTTGTCGTTCCGTCAGGTGGAAGTCTGTGTCGACGATAACGTCCAGATCATCCAGTGACCGAACAGTAGCCGGCTCTGTTGATTGAGAGCTCATCAGTCCTCAGTCTTCCCCCATGGTACATAACTATTATCATTTTTAATCCCTGTTGGGATTCGCGTGGGTGCAATGACACCGCTGTTCGATCAACTGGTTCTGTCGAGCACAAGCTCGACCGCAACAAGTCATACACCCAGTGTCAGTCGATCCGTTTCTCGTGGATCCGATCAGCCTGTCCGTTCGATACCGATAGTGACTGTTTCTATAGTAACAACAGAAACTGGTTGCACACCGATTGCACAGCTGTCGTGCGATCGGGTGTACGCACTGACGGTCAGTGGCTACTATAGGATACGTTCAATGTCGCCACCGCTGTCTCTGCTCAGTCACGGCGGACGAGCGTAGCTGCTGTGTAGTCCGAGGCGATCAAGAACGTGTTCCTCGCTTGCTCGAGTACGCCTGCTTTTTGGAACCGAGACACTGCTGCTCGTGATGCCCGCGCCTCAGAAATTTCGATGCTGTCGAAATAAAACGCTCGATGGAGAACGTGGGACTGCCAGGGATTTACAATTGTATCACTGTAAAAAATTGCGAGCTACGCCCAACAGGGGCCGCAGGTGGTTCCGTTGATCACCCGTTTACGGCGTTCTGTCTAGCGCTTCTGGCGTCTCAGACACTTCCTCCTCAGTTTTGTGCTCTCAGTTTGTCTGTGTCGACTTATTGTCTCGTCTCTCACTGTATTTCGTCTTTGACGAAATCCAACGCTCGAAGTCGTTTGTGGCACTTTCTCACTTCTTCAGCCTGTTTCCCGGTGGAAAGCTCCGTTAAATCCAGAGGCTTTCTCTCCACGGTTTGTCTCGACAGGACGTACAGCCTCGAGAGTGTCGGTAGGGCACAAATAGCCATTACGTCTCTATTTCGATAGTGTCGAAGTGCATCTGTGGCTGTGTGCTGGACGCAGCGAAAACACTAGTTAGGCAGTTTGAGCGACGAGTAGGTCGTGGAGTTAGTTTTGTTCTGTAGGATCGCTAGGCGCCGCTGTGATCGGCCTACCATCGTCGGAGAACAGTCAACCACTGAACTAGTATCTGGAATCCACCACAGTCTCTTGATTTTGCAGGAATCTGTTCATCCAGCCGTCAGCACCAGGGAAATATTCGCCCAGGTCACACCGCAACTAACCCGCACCAATTGCTCCAAGGTCGCCGTAGTCTAGTGATCCTACAGAGCAGTTAGTTTAAAATGATGCTCGCAGTCCTGCTCAGCAACTCTTTTGTGACGGGATTTGCTGGCTCTCGAGAGCGTAAGTGAACGGCAACGCTCGCCAGGGTGTTCGCCATTCACCTCCACTCGACTGTGTGTTCGATTCGGAGACACAAGTGAATCGTCGCTTGATACGCGTTAGAGGATCTCATCAAGCAATCTGAAGTAGGTGTGTCGGCTCGCTGATAGCGTGCCAGACCCACCGACGTTAACGAGCGGAACTCTCGTGTGGCCCATCAGAACGCGATGCGTTCTGAGGACGGTAAAATCCTCGCGGGTCGCAGTTGGTAAGACTATTGTCAAGATTAACGGCGAATAGTTTTGCGCTCAAACTACAATTCCATCCGACTCAAACCTCATGCTCGATGTCGCAGTGTTCGGGCGACGAGGCACCGATTCAGCCGCTGCATTCCTACATTAAGTAATCAAAAAACACGATCTCCTCGAAACCGTGTCCCTCGTCAATAGCTATGGCTATCTGACTGCAATCTCCTGGTTTGTATCGAGTGATCAGCGTGATAGAGTCGAGCGAAGCCTAGTCGAGAAGTGGTTTCACACCCTGAAGATGAGCGCTGACTATTTCTACAGTTTGGGCGGACAGTCAGGCAATTGTCAGATGCCAACTTGAACTGTTCGTGCACTATTAAAATACACAATGACCGCACTAGTCACTCAACGGATAGATTCTAGCGGAGGTGCTAAACTAGACCGTACCTTTCGATTGAAATCGACAGCGCTTGTTATATTACGATTCGAGTACCAGTTTCGCTATGGGGACGTCAACAGTCTGCTATCGGTGCAACAGAAGATATCAGGACGACAACCAGGTTCGCTGTGAGTGTGGCGAACCGCTCTGGTTCGATGATGATCTCGCAGGATTTGATCTTCCAAGCCCTCGAGAGATGAATGGACTGTGGCGGTACGCAGAGGCTCTTCCAGACCTCCGCCCTGAGGGGATCGCCGCTGCTGCCGGACGGACGCCGTTGCTTCGAAGCCCACGTCTTGACCAGGTCGCTGGCTGTCGAGTCTACGTTAAAGACGAGGGTGAAAACCCGACCGGCTCGTACAAGGACCGCGGAAGCGCAGTCGCGGTCTCACATGCGCTCCAACAGGATATCGACGCAGTCGGGACCGTTTCGTACGGCAACATGGCAATGAGCACTGCTGCCCACGCTGCGAGTCTCGGCATTGACTGTGTCGTGCTCGTCCCGACGGACACTCCGACCAGCCGTCTGGAGCTAATTGCACAGTACGACCCGACGATCATCCAAGTCGAGGGTGAGTACGGCAAGCTGTATGATGATGTTCTTGACCTGAATCGCGAACTGCCGATCTCGTTTCTGCTTAGCGATGCTCCAGCACGAATTCGCGGCTACAAGACTGCGTTGTTCGAAATCTACGAAGCGCTGGCTCCTGACACTCCCGACGCGATCGCGCTGCCAGCGAGCTCTGGTGGGTTCGCCAGCGGGATCTGGCGCGGGATACTCGAGTTCCAGAACGCTGGTGTGATCGACACCCCACCACGACTCTACCTCGTCCAGACGGCTGCTTCGGACCCCATTACTCGCGCCTATATAGCTGACCAGGACGAGGTTTCGGCACTCGAAGCCGAGGCGGTTGGGGAAACGATCGCCCACTCTATCGGGAACCCTAACCCACCAAGCGGCACCCGGGCGCTAACCGCAGTCAGACAGACCGGCGGTGCAGTGTGTTCTGTTACTGACGCCGACATCCGGCAAGCGCAGCGGCAGTTTGCCCGGCGGGGTGGGCTCTGTGTCGAGCCGGCATCGGCGACACCGCTTGCAGGAGTGCGCCAACTGACCAGCCGCGGTGAGATCGACGAGGACGAGACAGTCGTCCTACTGCCAACTGGAACCGGGTTCAAAGAGATGGGTACCGGTGGCGTCTCTATTCAGACGAACACGCTCTCTCGTTCTGCACTGTCTTCACAGCTCGCGTCTCTTCTTTCGAGTTGAACACGGATAAACAGCCACAGATATCCGAATTGTGATTCGTATTCAAATTTTTCCACTCTCCGCAAGCATGTTTCTTTGGGTTGTGCCAAAATATAGGATTAATGATAATACATAAGTGAGTGAAAGACATAGAGGTAACTGTAATGAGCACCCAAAAGACCATCCGTCAGAAGGCCGGCACCGTCGAAGAGAACGCACTGAGACTCGAGCCCGAGAAGGCCGAACAGATCATCGACGCGCTGAACACCGACCTTGCGGACGCGTATGTACTGTACCACCAGCTCCACAAACATCACTGGAACGTCGAAGGCGCGGAGTTCCTCGACCTTCACGTTTTCCTCCAGGAGGTCTACGAGGATGTCGAGGACGCTGCCGACGCCCTCGCCGAACGCCTCCAGGCACTGGGCGGCGTTCCACACGCGAGTATGACGACACTGGCCGAGAACGCGACGGTCGAACCCGAAGACGAGGACGTTTATGACGTACGCACGTCACTCGAGAACGACCTCGAGATGATGGGCGAGATCATCGAGAGCACCCGCGACCATATCGAACTCGCTGAGTCGCTTGGCGACCATGCGACGGGACAGCTGCTTCGTGAACAGCTCGTAACGATCGAAGAACACGCTCACCACATCGAACACTACCTCGAGGACGACACGTTGGTCCTCGAGGAGGCGACCCACTAGCGGACCTCGGGCGCTTTCTCGTCGGTCCGTCCCGGAAGCTCGAGTTCGATCTCAAGCGATGGCTCGCCGACGCCCTCGAAATCAATCTCGAGTTCGACGGGCTCGCCGAAGGCGAACGGAAGTTCCCATTCGTCGGTTTCGATCGTCAGTTCGTCGCCGTCACGAAGCTGCTCACCCAGTGCGATCAGGAAGGAGCCGGCTTCGCTCGCGTCGAGGCGGTACTCCTGTTCAAAGTCGCGACCAGTTCGGATCGTCGTCCGCTCGTCTGAGTTTGTATCTGCATCGGTCATGGAACAGTACATACGGTGTCGGTGAGTATGTCGATTGGGGTCGTTCGTCAACGTGTGAACTAATGCTCCGGCTACAGAAAAAACAGGAGAGAGCCCACGACTTTACAGTAGTTGCCGATTCAGATTGTAGAGAGTCGGCAAAAGCGTGACGAGGTCACTGAAATCCGCCTAGCATTGTTTGTTCAGACAGTGATTTGACGAGCTAGCAGCGGCTGAGACACGGAATCCACAGTGACAGAGAGTCTTGCCAGTCCGGGAGGGCGTGCTGACCCGAGCTGGCCCGGCATCGTTCGAGGCTGTTGCACTCCTCGACACCGGTGTCGTTCGCGTGCTGGTGTCGCCAGTCAACGTGACGATCGGGCTTTTGATCGCCGGGCTCGTCGGTCTCAACCTTGGGCTGACCTATCTCGCGGTCGTCCAGCCGGCGACCTGCGGGATCGGCGCGGGGTCCGGTCTGTTGGCGTCGATGCCCGCGTTGCTGTCCGGAACGGTGTGTTGTGGCCCCGTCATCTTGATTGCGCTCGGCATCCAGGCGAGTGGACTCCTGTTGACCATGTTCGCGTGGCTGTTGCCGCTTGGGGTCGGCCTGATGCTGTTGAGTCTCGTGTACGTTGCTGGTCGGATCGACGTTGCCGGCGCTTCGGGCGAGACGCCATCGACGTGAATCACCGACCGTGGCAGTGAACCGCCTCGGGGTCACGTGGTTCGAGACGCGAAACGTCTCGTCACTGAGCGGGATCGAAGCTTACGCGAGGTCAGCGACCCCTCGGGTTCGCTTGATCACGAAAATCTTCGATTCCCGTCCGACCCCGGGCATTCGGACTGCTCCGCCTGTAGACTCGATTCTTCCCATCGGGTTGGAGCACGCTGACGGCTGGATCGGCTTCCGACGCGCGGGAGACACTGCGCTGATGATGCGCTTCGATCACCGTGACGAGCACGTCTCTACGTCATTCGCGTTTGGACCGACCGGGGGGCTCGTCTTCTAGCTCAGCGCTTCCACGCAGCGCTGCAGCTGTTCCCATGTGACGCCACCGCGATCGTTTCATTTCGATGGATGTTCGTGGTCTATACCCAACCGGATAACATTCATACGGGTGTAAAAATTCGACGTGTACGGGAACTCACACGATGGTCGAGTATCAGGCCCCGAGTGAGTGATTGTTATAGTCTGAGTCGCCGACAAGACTGTGGTCCTGACCACCTTTCGTTCGTGTGCAGAACTGTCAGGCCATAGAACTCCTGTGGCCACGCTTTCGAGAATTGAACCAAATCCAACTTATCGGCCTACTACGGACGGGCCGTATGGAACAGCGGAGTGCATCCGAACTAACTGACGGGGTTTCGAGACGAACTGTACTCGCTACCGCCACCGCTATCGGCGGCGGCACGCTCGCTGGGTGTGTCAGCGACAGCGGCGAGAGCGCGCCAGACGACGCCCACAGTGGCGATAACAACGGTCACGAACGCGACGAAAGCGGCGAAACCGACGAGCAAAACGAGTTGGCAACTGAACTCGCAGCGGAGATGGTCGACGCCATCGACGACGAACTCTCGGTCACTGACTGGGAATTGAACGGGATGTTTGTTCCAGACTACACCGACAGCGGTGGCCTCGAGGCCGACATCGAAATCCTCGGGCCTGCCTACGCCGACATCGTCGAGCAGGGGTTCGACCGTCGAGCGATGCCGACCGCTCGTGATGACGATGGGAGTGTCGATTTCATGACCTTTCTCGAGCCCGAGTGGGCCACCGCGTATCTCGACGGAGAGCTGTCGGAAGCGGAGTATTACGCGGAGATCGCCGACTCCGAACACTGATACTTGGCGTTCAAACAGCATCTCCACACCGCTGTCTCGTCGGTCGTGTCTCGTCTGTGAACACCCCCGGTCGCTATTTATACGTTCCCGGAGTCGGTACCGGTGGAATGACCGATTTTGAGCTCATCGTCATCGGTGGTGGCACGGCCAACAACGTCGCCGCGGCGGCAGCGGAACACGGCCTCGAGACCGCACTCGTCGAACCCGGGCCGCTCGGTGGAACCTGCCTCAATCGGGGCTGTAACCCATCGAAAATCCTGATTCAGGCCGCAAACGCAGTCACCCACGTCCGGGACGCAGAACGGTTCCACGTCGACGCCAACCTCGAGGGCATCGACTGGGAGCGCGTCGTCGACGAGATGGACGACCTGCTGGGTGAGATCGCGTCGGATATGGCAGACCGATACCGGAACACGGAGGGGCTCACGCTGTTCGAAGAGCGCACGACGTTCGTCGACGAACGGACGGTCGAACTCGACGGGCAGGCGGTAACCGGTGAGAAGGTCGTCGTCGCCACCGGCAGTCGCCCAACTGTGCCGCCGATTGACGGCCTCGAGGCGGTCGACTATCTGACGAGCAAAGAGGTGCTGTACCTGACCGAACCACCGGAAAGCCTCGTCATCCTCGGTGGCGGCTACATCGCCGTCGAACTCGGCTACGTGTTCGACTCGATCGGCACGGACGTCACCATCATCGAAAAGAACGATTCGCTCGTCTCACGCGAGGACGGAGCGGTCGCTGCGACCCTGACCGAGATCGCGAGCGATCGCCACGATGTCCACACTGGCCATCTGGTGACGGCCGTCGAAGAGTTCGGAGACGGGTATCGCGTCCACGCCGAGACCGACGACGGTGAGACGCTCGCTGTCGACGGTTCGGACGTTCTCGTCGCCCTCGGCCGACGGCCGAACACCGACGCGTTGAACCTCGAGGCAGCCGGCATCGAGGTCGACGACCGTGGCTTCATCGAGACGGACGACTATCTCGAGACGGCCGCCCAAAACGTCTGGGCGCAGGGCGACGTGGCCGGCAACGCGCTGTTCAAACACTCCGGCGACTACGAGACGCGCCACGTGATCGACACCGTCGTCTACGACGACCGCCGCCAACTCGATCTCACCGCGATGCCACACACGATCTTTACCGAACCCCAGATCGCCGGCGTCGGGGCCACCGAAAGGGAACTCGAGGACGACGGCCGTGAGTACGTCGTCGGTCGGGCTGACTACGCCGACTCGGCGATGGGGCGGGCGAAGAAACTCGAGGACGGGTTCGTGAAGGTGCTCGCAACGCCTGATGGTGAGATTCTTGGCTGTCACATCATCGGCTACGAGGCGTCGATGCTGATCCACGAGGCGGTCGTCGCGATGCGGACCGGAGCCAGCGTCGACGAGGTGGCGAATACGATCCACGCTCACCCGACGCTGGGGAAGGTCGTTGAAGCGGCGTTCAGGGATAGCTCGAACTGACTGGCGAACACACCGAGCGGACAGACGCGACGAGAAACTCGAATCAACGGCGTCGGCTCTCACTCAGGCGACCACTCGCAGGCGGTGCCTGCAGTCAATTCGTTTTCGTCGATGTGCGCCGACAGACACGCATAGTCGTGGGGACGTCGACGAGCACCGAAAGCGTTCCGTCCGCAACACCGCAAGCGTTGGTTCGGGATCTTGTGCGACCGAATCAGCTACGACGACTCCCCGTCGAAAAGCCGGGAAACCGCCTCGTCGTTGGGCGTCCAGCCAACGAACTCGCCACCTTCGAACGGCAGGTCGACGGACGCGATGTAGTTACACAGACCGACGTAGAAATCGATGAGCAGACCGGCTGCGACGATTTCGGCCGGCGAATACTCGCGAGCGAGGGCGTCGTGAATCTCGTCCGTCACCGTTCCCGATTCGACGGCTCGAGCGTACTGGAGCAAGACGAACTCAGCGTCGTCGAACGACGAGAAATCACCGCCGCCGATGGCGCGCATCTCCTCGAGCGTGACGCCTTTGTGGCGGGCGATATCGACGTGCTGGTGCCACTCGTAGCGGGCACCGCGCGCCTGTGCGACGGTGAGGATGACCAGCTCCTTTCGTCGCTGGCCGAGCTGGTCGTAGAGCGTGTTCAGATACTCGAGGGTCGCCTCGAGTACCTCGGGGTTGTGTGCCCACGCACGGAAGATGTGGCGGTCGCCGAGGTAGTCGTCGGTGAACAGGTGGTGATACGCCTCCGGAATGTCGTCGAGTTCGAGCAGTGGCAGTCGTGGCATGTGTGTTTGGTTGTGATCGGTTAGTCCATTGGATGACTGTGGCGTGGCTCCGAGACGGTGTACGCGCTCTCGTCGGGCGGGCCGGCATCGAGAAACGCGACTGCACGCGTTTCACCGAGGTCGATCAGCTCCCGGATGAACGACGAGCTGCGATCGACCTTCGTCGAACAGTGGTAGTTCTTTTCCATCGGGATCCGTCGAACGGCGGTCCTCGAGAATTCGTCCTCGGGGAGGTGTCCCGCGTCGATCCACTCGTTGACGCGTTTGATGACGTGGAGCTCTTGATTCAGCGAAATATTCCCCGCGAGTTCGTTGCGTCGGTCGGCAATCTCCTCGAGCGAGGTGGGTTCGCCCTCGATCTCTTGGGGGTTGATCTGGATGACCCACAGTTCGTCCGGTTTGCGGCCGGCGTTGCCGGCCATGAGGTCGTCGATCGGCGGGTTCTGCGAGAAGAGACCGTCCCAATGGAGGTGGCCGTCGATCTCGACGGCCTCAAACAGGGTCGGAACGGCAGCCGACGCGAGCACCGCCTGTGGTGTCACCTGTTCGTCGACGAACGTCTCGAAGATACCGGCATTGACGTCGACCGTTCCGATGACGAGCTTCGGAGCGTTTTGCGTACAGAGGCCGGGAATCTCCTCGAACTCGATGTGGCGTTCGAGCGTCTCGCGGATCCGGTCTTTCCCAGCCTCTGAGCCAGGTGTCTGGTACGGGCTGAGCTGTGGAATCGGAACGCCGTTGCTCTCGAGTCGCGAGAGCCCGGCGGCCCAGTTGTTCAGGAGCTGATCGCCGACGTCGGTCGCCGACAGATCGGTCCACAGCGCCTCGAGGAGTTCGATGGCGCGTGCCTCATCAGCCGTGACGAGCCCGTACCACGCCGCGAGGGCGTTGAACGCGCCGCCGGAGGTTCCGCTGATTCCGACGAGCTCACAGTCGTCGGGCCACTCACGGAACAGTCTTTTCAGGACGCCGGCGGTGAACGCGGTGTGGCTCCCGCCACCCTGACAGGCGATTGCGACGTTCCTCGGATCGGTCTCACTCATATGTTCCCGATCGCGCCGACGCCGTCGTCTGTTGCCTCGATATGTGGGATGACCAGCTTCGACAATAAGAACGGCGACCGAAGCATGAGATCGTGCATGAAGTCGTACGTCTCCATCGGGAAGTCAGCAAGCGACGCGATGTGTTGCATCCCGTCGATGTTCGCGGTGTAGCGAATCGTCCCGAGATCGGCAGCGTCGTCGACGGCCGCCTCTACGGCATCGTCGTCGGCGAGGTCGCCCTCGACCGGGACGACTCGCCCCTCTGCGTCGAGAGCCGTTGCGACGTCGACCGTTTCCTCGAGTCCCTCCGCGTCGATATCCACGGCAGCGACAGTCAGCCCGTTGATTGCGAGTGCAACGCTCGTCGCCTGTCCAATGCCCGATCCGCCACCAGTGACGATCGCAACAGTATCCGTTGTGAAGTGGTCATCCGGAACACGAAGCACATCGTCGGCTGTCACCTCCGGTGGCGTCAATTCAGTAGAACCGTTTGTCATAGAGGTCGTACCCTGAGAAGAGGTATATAACCACAGCGGTGTGGCGCTCACCGTACACGGGAGGGAAAGTACTATGACTGCATGGATATCAGCCTTTCCGGAGATTCAAGCTCTTCGGTGTCGTCCACACAACGACTTCGGTGTGTGATCCATTGTTTGTCCGCTCCTGTTGGGCGTCACCTCTTGTCATCGGTTCGTCTTCGAGTGCGAGCGTGGCAGGCGTCGTCGGAAATCTTCGGTTCTTGGTGTGTGAAGGTGGTGTTCTCTGCCCTGTCTTCGCCGGTCATTAACATCTTGTTTGGCGGTTCGTCAACCACTCTTCAGGGCGATATCAACAAAACGAAAGGCAGATGTCCAGAGGCTTGACCCGAAGGCAGTTGATGTGAGAGACACGGCTATCAGCACCAACCTCGAGACCGACGAAATGAGTCGACGGAATCGCCCCTCACTTGTCCTGATCCTGAAAGAAAGCAGAGAGAAGGTGCCGAGTACCGTTCCGAAGGTGTTGGTGGAGCGTCGAAGACGAGACACCCATCGAGTCGGCTAGTTCCTCAGCCGTGATCTCGCGCGGCCAGTCGTAGTACCCTGAAAAGTACGCCGACTCGATCGTTGTCCGCTGTTTTTCGGTAAGTTGAGCATCGACGACATCGCGAAACTCATCGGCAGTATGAATCGAGCGCTCACGCTCTCGCTTCGATCGGAGGTCCACGGTCGAAAACCCCTCTTCTAACTGGGCGACGATTTCGCGGATATCCGCGGACTGTGGCGCTTCGACAACCAATCGTCCCCTGCCGTCTTTGGCCACGGCCGATTGATAGGTTGCCCCGGCTTGCAACGCCGTTTCGGCTGGGGCTTCCGGCGTGACCGACTGGAGGACGAATCCATCATCGCGTTTGGCAACTGCCGTCGCGTCCTCAACGTGGTCAGCCTCGGCCGCGAGTTCGAGGACGTCCGCCGGTTTTGCACCAGTAATCGTGTGGTAGTGCATGAATTTTCCCTCGTCAATGGGAATTGACCGCTCGAGCTTGCATTGGCAGTCGAGTTCTTTTGTCACGTTGAGACAAAACACCCGTGGATCCGCGACCTCGAACTCGAGTTCGACGACCGAATCGGAGAGCAGGATCTTCCGATTCTGTATTGCACTTATTGCGAAGCCGGTTATTTGCCCGAGCAGTTCGAACCCTCGAACCGCTTTTTCGCCGAACACATCCTCGTTAGTGCCGTGAACCACCATCACGCCGTATATCCGATCACCGTAAATAATGGGAACTGCAGCCGTTGTCTCGACCTGCCTGTCCTGATCGTCCGAATCGGTGTCGGTCACGCCTCCCTCGAGACGGTACTGTCTGATGACCGTGATGTCTCCCGTTTCGAGCGCTCTTTCGACGGTCCCGTTTCCGAGACTCGAGAGCGGCGTCTCGTTGATCGCCTTGAGGTCAGCGTCCGCGATTCCGGAACCGGCACGCGCTGCGATTCGATCAGTGGTCACTTCAGCGTCACCGATCCACGCGCTACTGTACAGTTCGGATGCTGCCAGCTGTTCACAGATTGTCGATTCCAGTTCGGATCGAGTCGTTGCCTCGACGAGCTTCTTTTCGATCAGTTGAATAAGGGTATTGATTCGGTTCAGCGTCTCGAGCTGGTCGCGCTGCTGGCGTAATTCGTGCTCCTGTTCTTTGAGCAGTTGGGTCTGTTCGGTCCGCTCGATTGCCGTCCGCACGGCAACCGCCAATATATCAGCAAGGCGAATATCGCGGTCGTCAACCTCATCGTCGTCTTCGACGATGATGCTCACGACACCGTGCGTTCCGACTGGGATATGAACACTTGGATACTCGACCGGCGAGGAACGGCCAAACTCGCCGGACAGCGGAATAGTCGATACGGGTTCTGAGACCCGAAATGCACGTCCGGCGAGCGTAGCTTCGAGATCGTACGCGATGTGAGATGTGACCAGCCTCTCGGCTCCTGTCGTCAACACGGCTGGTTCGAGTATCGATTTCTCGTGGTTGAGCAGGCGAAAACAGGCGACCTCGAAGCCAAGAACGTTCTCGATGGCGTCGACACCGATCTCGGCAATTTCCTCTCGAGAGTGGACTTTCATCAGCTCATGTGCCACCTCGTTGAGCATCTCCAGTTGCTGTTCCTGCGATTTTCGGTCCGTAATATCTCGAATGACACACACTAGTCCACCGTTGTCGAGCGCACTGAGTGAGATTTCCTGTGGAAATGTCGTTCCGTCGGTCCGTTTACCGACTGCTTCTCCTCGCCACTGTCCCTGTTGCTGGACGACGGGAAGGATGTCCGATTCGAAGCGTTCGATCTCGTCGTCAGCGTAGAGGCGGTCCCACGTTGTTCCAATGAGATCGTCAGTCTCGTCGTATCCCCATAAGTCGGCCAACGCATCGTTTGCGTACGTGAACTCGCCGTGGTGGTTACTGATACCGATACTATCGGTTGCAGCGTCAATCGCCGCAGAACGGTGACGAATCGCCTGATCGTGGTCGAGACGTTTGAACGCTGTTTGCGTCGTCTGTGCGAGGATGTCGACGAGATCCCGGAGCGATCGGTCGATGTCTTCTACCGTCGTTGATCCGATTGCAAGCAGTCCGTAGCCTCCGAGTGGAACCACGAGTAATGACTTCAATGACATTTCGGGGTGTGCAGGATTGTCGACATCGTCGTACGCTTCGAGCAGTTCGGACTCGCCATCCCGGAAAATTTCCATCTCGGTCGTCTCTGACGTGATCGGGCCGATCGCGTCGATCGCACTCCCACTTGATAGGGATGATACCTTTTCGCTCGCGGCCAGCGGACGCAGAACGTCGTTATTTTGCTCATAGAGCCACAGTGCAGTGAGCGACCGTCCGAATACAGTCTGGACAACCTCGAGGACCACATCGCCGATATCGTGGGCCGTATCGGCGTCCATTAGTCGCCGACTGGCGTCGTTGAGTGCCTTTAGCTGTCTCTCGTACGTGTTCCGTCTTGTGCTGCTACGGACCGTCGCGAGCAGGAACGGTCGGTCGTCGACTTCGATTTGTGAAACGAACGTTTCGGTCGATATGGCGTCGCCACTGCGTGTGTCGTACGCTAGGTCGCCGTTCCACCCGGCTGCTTCCGTGAGATCCTGCTCGATACGCTCACGAACCCAGTCGAGTTCGTCGTGGAAAAGATCGCCCGGATCGAGTGACATCAGCTCTTCGTATTGGTAGCCCAGCATGTCACAGAACTGGCGGTTGCATTCAACGATGTCGTCTGCCTCGAGATCGACCACGACGATTCCGTCGATCGCCTGCTCGACGATTCTTTCTAAGGGTTGTTCGTCCCTGCTGGACCGTCGGTTCCGGGGGTGTTCCGCCACACCTTCCCGGAGTGTGAGCGTATAATATCGTTGGTCGTCGTACATCGCTTCGGTTACGGAGAGCCAGACGGGAACATCGTCACCGCGATTATCGACAAGCGAGAGCGGGATCTCGGAACCGCCAGACGTCGTCGTGTTCGCCTCGTGACGGAACTGTTCGAGCAGCGATGACCGATCTCCCGAAAACAGTCCTTCGATAGAACGATCGACGAGCTCCTCTGGCGTGTAGCCCAGCAACCTCTCGGTCGAAGGAGTAGCGAAGACAACCACCCCGGTTTCGTTGAGTGCGAGAATCCCGTATGGCACTCCAGCTATCACCTCAGACAGAAACGATTCGTCGACCAGAGAGGAGCTGTTAACCATATGAGTGCTACGTGTTTCACCAACATAAATCGACAACACCGAAATGTAAATGAAGGTGAAAACACGTGCAAATATAAGCATTCACGAAGTGTTCATTCTCTTAATCCACCACGATTTTCCCAGCCGACCGCTCCGTTCAGGGATGCACTGACCGACAGCCTGAACAGGCCGAGTACCGCAAATGTTGAAGCTACCCAGTGTTTGGATGGGTTCTACAGATGAGCAAGGCGAGTGCCTCGGGGTCGTACGGAAATCTCCGATTTCCGTGATGACGAGAATCTCCGATTCTCGAACCACTTGACCCCGAGGCGGTTCACAGGCGGTCAAGACAGAGTGACTCTGGGCGTGACCTCGAGGCAGTTCACGACCCTCGACACGAGCCGACGTTACAGAACATCGAGGAGAAAGCCCACGACTTCAGTCGTGGGATGAACCCGACAACCCACTACACAGTCCACCGTTCGATGGTATAGCGGGATATTCCACGCTGCGTAATCCATGCCTTCAAGTAGGTTTGTCTACATAGGTTATGTATGGCGAAACAGGTCGTCACTCGCACCTACACTGCTTCCGTCAGGAATCATAAACAGGTGTCCGACGATCTTGATTCGCTCGGATTCGCCGCCTCAAAGCTCTGGAACGTCGGACGGTGGACAATCAGTCGCGTCTGGGATGAAATCGGCTACATCCCTGAACACGACGAACTCACCGCGTACCTGAAGTCGCACAAACGCTATGATGGCCTGCATTCTCAGTCAAGTCAGCGAGTCCTTCAAGAACTCGCTGAGGCGTTCAACGGCTGGTACGGCAAACGACGCAACGGAGACACGCGAGCGAACCCGCCCGGCTACCGCAAACACGGCGACGACCATCCACGTTCGACGGTCACGTTCAAGAACAAAGGCTTCAAACTCGACACCCAGTACAACCGCGTCCGACTCTCCAAAGGCTCGAATCTCAAAGATTACTGGTCGGACTTCATCCTCTGCGAATACGAAACTCGCCCCGACGTTGACCTCTCCACCGTGGAGAGCGTCCAACAAGTCAGGGGCATCTGGACGGGTGACGAGTGGGAGCTCCACTTCGTCTGTAAAGTCGAAATCGAAGTGTCCGAAGCACCCGGTGAGAAGACCGTGGGTGTTGACCTCGGTATCAACAATTTCGCCGCCCTCGCCTACGAGGACGGCCACGCCGAGTTGTACCCGTTGAACTGCTTGAAGCAGGACGACTACTACTTCAGCAAACGGATTGCCCGGTGTGACGATTCGGACTCCGAGCAGGCCACGCGATTGAACCAGAAAAAATCGGCTCGCCGTACCCACTATTTCCACACACTTTCCAAGCACATCGTTGAACGATGTGTGGACGAAGGTGTTGGAACGATTGTGGTGGGCAATCTCGCTGGTATTCGTGAGGATGAGGAGCACGGTGAGGCGAAGAACTGGGGCAAACACGGGAACTTGGACTTGCATTCGTGGGCGTTCGACCGTTTCACCGACTTGTTGGCCTACAAAGCCGAGATGGAAGGCATCACGGTCGAGCACGTGTCGGAGCGGGATACGTCGAAGTCGTGTTCGTGCTGTGGTCGCAAGCGTGATGCGAACCGTGTTGAACGTGGGTTGTACGTGTGTGATCGGTGTGGTACGGTAGCGAACGCGGATGTGAACGGTGCTGAGAACATTCGACAAAAAGTATCTCCGAGTCTCGCCACGGATGGCGGTGATAGGAGTAACGGCTGGTTGGCACAGCCATCGACGTTCTTGTTTGACAAGGAAACTGGTGCGTTCGCACCTCAAGAACAGGTCACGTCGTAAACCACAATATCCCAACGGCGGTCGGGAATCCCACGACTTCAGTCGTGTGGAGGATGTCAACTAGTAGTGTAAGGTAACTAATCGAGGAGAGATCCCATGTCCACGGATACGACACACCCCAACCAGCAGCCAACGATCGGCGTCGATGCGAGCCCACTCGAACACTACTCGGCGGTTCGAACGGAATCCGACCAACTGATCGTCTACGACGAACGCGACGAGGACGCCTGGGTTCAGTCGGATGACTGGATTGACGCGCTCACGGTGGCGTGACCACTCGTTTTTCGAACTCGAGTTCAGTTCATCGGTGGTGATGATCGTCATCGTCACCGCGAGTGAACCGCCCGGAAAACGCGCGCTGGACGACTTCGGGCAGTGCCGGGTGGATGTGGACGGCATCACGAATGTCCTGTACCGTCCCTGATCCAGCGGTCATCGCGACGACGACTTCCTGAACGAGCGACGACGCCTCCGGGCCGATAATATGACAGCCGAGGATCTCGCCCTCCAAGTCGACGAGTACCTTCACGAATCCCTCGGCGTGCATCGCGTCGCCGCGAGCGGTGTTTTCGTAGCGATAGGTATTCGTCGCATACTCGCGACCCGCAGCGCGGAGATCCTGCTCGAGCGCGCCAACCCCTGCGACTTCGGGTGACGCGAAGACGGCGAACGGCATGGCGCTGTAGTCGACTGGCTGCAGCTCGTCGCCAAAGATGTTCCTGACGGCCGCCCGTGCCTCGTGGTTCGCGCTGTGTTTCAGCAGGTATTCGCCGACGATGTCGCCGAGTGCCCACACGCCGTCGGCGGTGGTCCGAAGGTACTCGTCGGTCTCGATAAAGCCACGCGCGTCAGTCTCGACGCCCGTCGCACCAACATTCAGCGTATCCGTGTTGGGAACACGCCCCGCCGCGATGAGCAACTCGTCTCCAGACACTGTCACGGGGGCTTCGTCCTCGAGAATACCGCCATTGGGGCCGTACTCGTACGGCTGCGCCTCGACAGTCACTGTGCCGTTGGTTTCTGAGACTGCCGTTGCAGCGTGTCCTGTGTGTACGGTAAACCGGTCGGCGTATCGGTCGGTAAACGCCGCTGCGACCTCTTCGTCGGCCTCTGGAAGAAGGTTCGGGCGGCGGCCGATGATCGTCACATCGGTCCCGAATGTCCCGAAGAAGTGGCCGAGTTCGGCCGCAATGTAGCCACCGCCGACGATGATGAGGTGGTCAGGTTGTGACTCGAGTTGGAGGGCCTGGGTGCTCGTCAGGTAGTTCGTCTCCTCGAGACCGTCGATATCCGGAACCGACGGTCGGGTTCCCGCGGCGATCAGGACGGTGTCCGCTCGCAAGCGCGTCCCGTCGTCCTCGCCGCCGGAGATTTCGACGGTCCGCTCGTCAACGAACCGGCCTTCTCCCTCGAACAGTTCGTGAGCGGACGACGAGCGCAGTCCGCGGCGGATCGACTCGGCATCGGCTTCGACCTCCTCGTTGACGTCGCGGACGATCTCGTCAAAGGCGACATCGTTGACATCCGCGTCGATATGAAACTCATCGGCACGCTCGATCGTTTCCAGAACGTCCGCGTGATACAACAGCAGTTTCGAGGGGATGCAGCCACGGTTGAGACACGTGCCACCGAGTGGCCCCTTTTCGACCACGGCAACGGACTGTCCTTGGTTTGCTGCGACGTTTGCGACATCGAGCCCGGAGCCCGACCCAATGACCAGAAAATCGAATTCGTCCATGTACACATACCAGACGCGCATGGCTAATGAAACTCCGAGTTACGAACCAGTAACTCGGTTCGGTGGCGCGTCATCGTGTTGACGCTCGCTCGGTCACTGTCTGCCGACGAATGCGTGTTCGCCTTCGACCCCAACTCGGCAGCGATTGCTGGAATGTCCTGTGAGTCGACTGCACCGCTGGCCTCGAGGGCCGCAAGGGAGTTCGGGAACTCGCGGAGAGTTTTGTGGAGTGCGACGCCTGTTTTTAAGTTCTACCCCATCACGACGGGAATCCGACTGTGGCCGGGGGCAGGTCGCCGACAGCGAACAGGCCATCGACAGACGTGCGGCCGTGGTCGTCGACGACCGACTGTGCCGTCGTCCGCGAGTTCCGCGCCGAGCGACGTCGTCGGGTCGTTGTTGTACTTGGAACGAACGTCGGCGAACACGTGAGTGTTGGAGCGTGGTTTCAGGTAACCAAACGTAACTAGAGTACAATACGTAACTATATGCCGATCCAGTACGAGTACAGGTACATGAGCGAGCCGACACAGAAACTGGAAATCTGGTGTGCAGGCAAAGACTGGTGTCCCGTCACGGCGACCGCGACGCTGATCGGAAAAAAGTGGCACACTGTCGTGCTCCACCGACTGCTTGATAACGGACCGCTTGGATTCAATGCGCTCAAAGACGAAGTCGGCGGGATCTCGAGTAAGGTCCTCTCGGACGTGCTCGAGGATCTCGAACAGAAACAGCTGATCAACAGGGAGATCGTCAACGAGAAACCGGTCCGCGTCGAGTACTCGCTGACCGACGTCGGCGAATCACTCGAGTCGGTGATCATGGAGATGGCTGACTGGGGGCAAGAACACCTGATGCCTGCAGCGACCGAAGACAGTTCGATCGCATAGGACGACTCGATTCCCAGACACACCGATCACGAACTCGTCAATGACGCTTTCGAGGACGTCGCCCTCACGAACTGCCCACCGTTTTCGGTGACGTCTCGAACGGACACCCCACTGTAGTTCTCAGAGAGGGGTGAGGAACCCGTAACCCCGTTACTCGTCCGTTCGCGTGCATTTTTATGAATCCCGCCGGTGCTAGAACGTGTAATGACGAACGCAGCAATCGTAATCCTCGCTGGTACTGAATCGCACGCTGACATGGGCCGTCTCGTGAACGGACTCGAGGCAGCAAAGGAATTCGCACAAACAGATGGCGACGACGTCGAACTCATTTTCGATGGGGCGGGAACGCAGTGGATTCCAGAACTGGAAGACGAAGAAAGCGACTATCACGAGCTGTATCAAGCCGTTCGAGAAGACGCCGCAGCGTGTGACTTCTGTGCAGGTGCGTTCGGTGTCGAAGACGCGATCAACGAGACGGACATTGTGACGCTCGATGATCACGATGGTCACCCGAGCGTTCGATCACTTGTCGATGATGACTACGAAATTATTACATTCTGACCTGAAAACGACGGTCTCGATACCGGCAGTGGCTTCGGCCTAATCAACAACGACTCCTCGAGCGCCTACCGAGCGGTTCGGCGCCTGTCCGGAGTCACTCACCGAAGGTCACTCGTGTAGTCTCTTCGGTCGTCTGTTCGAAGTAATCAGTCGCCGTGATCGTCACCTCGTACTCCGTTTCGGATCCGTCGCCGTCACGATCCCGAAGCGAATCCGTGCCCGATGCTTCTCCGTCCCGTGCCATCGAACTCGAGTCGTCGACGACCTCGGCGTCACCAACACGATGTAACTCGAGGACGACACCGTCGAGTTCACCACCCTCGTCAGAGACAGCCCACTCGACGACGGCTTCGGGCGATCCGAGGAAGTCGTCGATCGTGACCTCGAACTGGTCGATACTCGGTGCTGGCGATCGCTCGTCAAGGGTGATGCGGTCGGTCTCCTCGGTGACGTTGCCCTCGCTGTCGGTAACCGAAAGCGTCACGTCGTAGGCTTCGCCGGCTCCCTCAAGGCGGTCGCTGTGTCGGACCGTGTGGACGCCGCTTTCTTCGCCGGCTTCGATTTCCGTTGCGACGCGGTGGAGCACGTCGTCCTCGTCGGCATAACGTAACTCGGTGGCGACGAGTTCGAGTGCATCGTCGCGATCCGAGACACCCCAGTGGACGTTACACCGGACGAACTGGTTCGTACTGTCGTCGGCGAGCTCGAATCGGTCGATCGCCGGCAGTCCCGGCTCCGGATCGGTTTCGAACGCCACCGCATCGCCTGTCTCTCGGTCCTCGCCACTCTCGACGACCGCCCGGACCTCGTACTCGGTTTCGGGTTCGAGACTCGAGAGTGTGTCTTCGAACGCCCCGATCGCCTCGAGAGACTGGGATTCGGTCGGCTCCCACTCGTCGTCGCCCTCGACCCGGACGCTACAGGAGACCGCAACCGAGTCGGTGTCGCCCATTCCCTTGAGGTTCCCGGCGACCGTGGCCGACCGATGATCGACGACGTCGACGTCCTCGATTTCGACGGCGAGTTCCGCGAGCCCGGTCCTGAACGTCTCGACGTTCGCCCTTGTGGTCTCACCGTCGTCGTCCACGAGTGCCCGGACATCGTACGCGGTGTCGGGATCCAGCCCGTCGACTGTAGTACTGAACGTTTCTCCCTCGAGCGTCTCCGATTCGGTTTCAGTCCACTCGGCGCTGTCAGCGTCACGCCACTGAAAAGAGACCACAGCAGTGTCAGCATCCTCGAGCGATCTGACCGATCCGTTGAGCGTCGCCGTGTCCGCCCGAATGTCGGTGACGTCCTCGGTGACGACAGGCTCGAGTTCCTCGAGGGCGTCAAAGGCATTGAGGAGGCCGTACCCTTGTTCGTCGTCGTCGAAGCCGAGGTCGTCGGCAGTCTCCTGGAGGATACCACGGACGCCACCGGGATTATCGACATCGTCCGTGTTTTCGACGTGGGGGAGACCGCGGCTCATTAGCTGAGCCCCAATGGCTGCGACGTGGGGCGCCGCCATGGACGTGCCGCTCATGTAGGTGTACTCGTCTCCGGGCCGGGTCGACAGCACATCCTCGCCTGGAGCGACGAGCTCAACGCTGTCGCCGCGGGCTGACCAGTCTGGAACCTCGTCGCGGTCGTTCGTCGCACCAACGGCGATACACTTCTCGTAGCCGGCAGGGTAATCGACCCCGCCCAGCGAGCCCTCGTTGCCCGCTGCGGCGACGACGAGCACCCCGCGCTCGTAGGCGTATTCGATGGCGTCCTCGAGCACCTGTGCCTCGTCGCTCCCGCCGAGGCTCAGGTTGATGACGTCGACGTCGTTGTCACCACACCACTCGATGGCGGCAGCGATGTCCGAATCGTAGCCGGAGCCATCGCTTGCGAGAACTTTGAGCGCACAGAGATTGACCTCGGGAACGACGCCGATGACGCCGACTCCGTTGTCCAGTGCCCCGACAGTTCCCGCACAGTGGGTGCCGTGGCCGCTCTCGTCGTCCCAGTCGGTGGCACAGCCGGCTCCGTTGCACTCGGCAAACGCCTTGCCTTCGTCAACCTCGAGACACTCATGTTCTGGATCGATTCCAGAATCGAGAATTGCGACGGTTGCCCCGTCGCCGGTCTCCCCCATCCCGTGAAAATCGGTGGCTCCGATGCGTTCGACGCCCCACGGCGACCGCTGTTCGCCCTCGATCTTCACTGCTTCGGACGGTGAGACGGCACTGTGGACCTGCGGTCGGCGGACGTAATCTCGCTCGACGTACCTCACGTCGGAGCGACCCTCGAGGTCCTGGCGCATCTCGTCGTCGAACGCCCCAACGACGACGCTCCCCGCCGACGCGAACTCCATCGACCGGTACAGCTGCGTCGCGTTCTGGGAGACGCTCGCAGCCGAGGTTCCCGACTCGAGGCCGACAACGTAGCGCTCGAGATTGTCGTCGCCGTCCCCGTCCGTTTCGTCCCCAGAAACGGTCCCGATACCAAGGGCGCTCGCGAGAGCAACGCCGATCGTGCCGAGGATACCACGTCGGGAGAATCCACGAGAGCAAAGCAGCGTCGAAACGCCGAGCAGAGACAGAAACACCCCCGACGACGCTGTCCACCAGCGGCCAGCAGTGTCCTCGTCACAGTCAGGAGAAATCGTTGGCGTCAGTTCTTCGTCGATCGGGTCGGAACTTCCCTGTTCGGTCATATCGTTCTCGGTTCTGGCTCATTCGGCTACCAACAAGATCATAACTGCAACGTGAACTGGTATCCAGAGTATCGTGAATCGATTCGAATAGTGGTGTGGATTATATGTGGGCCACAGGTCGTGAACTGCTCGAGGAAGCGACGGTTGGTTCCCAACCCAACGTACGTCGGGTGGACGAATCGACGGTCGTTGGCTCCGACTTTCTACGTCTAGAGCGCCTCGTTCAGAGAGTATGAGTAGCGGCGACACCGTTGATATCGAACGCCGTCTCACTGAACTCGAGGCGCTCTGTCGACCCCCGACGAGCGACGGCTCGGCGACGGACCGGATACAGGGCGTGTGCGACGCTATCGTCGAGTTTCTCGCAAACGGGGACGCGGCTGCCGCCGTCTACCTCTACGACGAGCGCAGGGACGTACTCTGCCGGCGAGCCGGATCACCCCACCGAAAGACGTGGGACGCGACGATGTCACTCGAGAGGACGGCGACACCTGTGTGGCAGGCATTCGTCGAGCGTGATCCTGTGTTCGTCGCTGACCTCCTGCCCCGTCCGGCACGACCCGTCCAGAACCCGGACCACGCCCGTGGGACGGTGGCCCCAATCGGTTCCCACGGCATCGTCCTCGCTGGCACGACGGAAAAAGAGCGACCAACACGGCTCAGTCATTCGTTCACACGGCTTGTTGGAACCACCGCCGGGACGGTACTGGATCGCATCGACGACGAACGGCGAGTCGACGACTGTAAGCGACAACTCGAGGCATCGACGGTCGCTAGCGAGCGACTCGTCGCCACAAACGCGCTCCATCACGACGTCGGCCGAACGATCCGAACGGCGTGGACTCGCGCGGACCTCGAGGAGCGCGTCTGCAAACGGATCGTGACGGACGAACGCTACGCGTTCGCCCGGATCGCCGAGATCGACGAGGTGACCGAACAGGTATGCGATCGGGTACAGGCTGGCATCGAGAAGGGCTACCTTGAAAGCCTCGAGAGTGATGCCGACACTCTTGCCGACGATGGCGAACCGATGGCCACCACGATCCGAACTCTTGAGACCCACACCGTCTCTCACCTGCTTGGAGACGACACCGGCGAACGCTGGCGACGTGATGCGATCACGAGGGGCTACCGATCGGCCATCGGAGTCCCCCTCGTCTTCCGGGAACGGTGCTACGGTGGTCTGGTGGTGTACAGTGACCGAGCGGCTGCGTTCGACGGAATGGACGAAGAGGTCTTTTTTGAGCTCGGTGCAGCAGTCGCCCATGCGATCAATGCTCTCGAGGCGAAGACCGCCCTCGTTAGTCGTGGCGGCGTCGAACTCGAGTTTCGAGTCCGTGATCAGGAGTTCCAATTTCTCGAGTGGGCGCGAGAAACCGGCTGTACGTTCGAGTTCGAAACGGTTGTCTCACGCCCTGATGGATCGATCCACGGGTTCTTCACCATCGACGGGGCTCCCACCGAAACGATTCTCGAGCTAGCAAGTCAGTCACCGGCCGTCACCAAAACCCACCTGGTCACGGAACGGGACGGCAAACAGCTGTTCGAGTGTACCTTCACCGAGGACAGCGTCGTCGCCCAGTTGCTCGAGTACGGCGTCGTTCCACGATCGATCTCGACATCCAGGGCTGCTGCCCGTCTGGTCGTCGCCCTCCCGGAGAGCACGAGCGTTCGCCTCTTCGTTGACGTGTTCAGTCGCCTGTATCCCGACTCGGAGCTGATCCGTCGCCAGGATCACGAGTACGTCGCCCGCACCCCCTATGGCTTTCTCGCGGAACTCGAATGCAAGCTGACTGCGAAACAGCTCGAGGCTCTCGAGACGGCGTTCGTCAGCGGCTACTTCGAAGTGCCACGTGACGCGACTGGTGCCGACGTTGCCGCGATTCTCGACATTTCCCAACCAACGTTCAACAATCATTTGCGCCTCGCCCAGCGGAAACTGCTCTCGATGGTCTTTTCTGAGCGAGCGTTCCGCGGAACGTGAACAACTCCAATGTGGGTCTGCGATAGTTGGTACGGACTGATGACGAGAATAGAGCGTACACCCGCGTCTTTAGGCGCGCGAGGATGTCAAGTGGGCTCACTCAACAGATGTAGGTCCGACAACACCCAACCACATAGGTGGACAACTCTCGATGATGCGTGCCATTTGTGAGCGTATAGTACCCGTCGAACCCCATCGGCAGCCCACCCAACTGGGACCGGGAACAGCCGTTCGATCGGTACTATCCCCCACCAATGACCTCACATATCAAACTATACGGCTCGAAAAGCGACCGATTCGAAGAAATCAAAACCAATCTCGAACAACAGCTCGGGTACGAACCGTCGAATCCCGAAGTCGTTGGCCTCATTATGGCCACCTACGAGACGGACGAGACTAGCGCGCTCAAAGTCGACAATGCGCTCCTGTGAGAACTGCGGAAGCGCCCTCTCTCGAGCGTACGCTCGCGTACTGGGTGACAACAACGACGGCGTGAGTGCATGTGTACACTGTGTACGGCTGGAACGGCAGCGCTGAGTGTCAAAAGAAACCGAGTTGCTATTTTACCGATTATTCGACCCGCCGAGCTTTCGGAGCACACCGGAGGTGCCGTCTTCGTCTAGCGGAGTTTCCAGAAGACCCGTCGATCCTCCCCCCACTCTCCGAAGTCGAACACCCAGTACAGCTCGGCTGCCCCCTCCTCGAGCTGGTAGGCGACTTTCCCCTCGTGTTCGTCGCCGGCTTCCAAGACCTCCTCGTCGAACCCCTCGAGTGCCCGCACCACTCCTGGTGCGTCCGCGTACTCCCGCCCGAACTCGTCTTTGAGTCGTGCCTGTCCCGGCGAGAGAGTTCGATCCCGTCCGCTTCCGTTCTCGAGGCTAACACCGACAGCAACGACCTCGTTCCCCGCATCGGACTGCATGAACCCGCCGAGATTGTTCCCCTGCTCGAGAGTCGTCACCGTGACTTCGACGCCGGCTGACTCGACCCCCTGAGAGAACCCGAGTGCGTCGACGTCTTGCTCGAACGTTACGGGCTCGTCGGCCGCTGCCTCGAGATCAACGACGGCCGTCTCGCCTCCAATCAACGAGTCGATCTCGAGCACGAGCGTGTCAGCGTCGTCGTCGACCTCGTAAACGATCTCGCCGCGCGTGAGTTCGCCGGGCGCGAGGCGACTCCGAGTCGGGTCGCCCGGCTCGTCGTCGAGCGCGCTGGCGCGCTCGTAGGATTCGCCGTCAGCGTCGACATCGCCGTTGTCATCCCCGTCGGCGATTGCGACGGTAACCGCCTCGTCGACGGCGACAACGTCCTCGCCGCCGGTGTACTGAACCGCGACATCGACAGCCGCAAACACCGTCCCGCTGTCCGCCTCGAGCAGGTCGCCGTCTCCGCGCGCCACGTCGTCGACTCGATCGACGTCGGCAACAACCAACTGAAGGTCGCCAATCTCAAGCACCTCTCCAATCTCGAGGGACTCGTCGCCGTCCTGTGCTACCGATTCGGTCGTGTCGTCCGCCGTTTCGGCGTCGGATTCGTCTTCCGACGCATCGTTCGTCTCCGTGTCGGCCGTGCTCTCGTCGTCTGTTTCGGGTTCGTCGGGGTCGGCGTCCCCGTTACCACCACAGCCGGCGACAGCGACCGTTCCACCTGCGACCAGCGCGATATACGTTCGACGATCGATACGTTTCATACTGATACACCAGTCAGGGATCGGCAAGTACAGTGGGTGAAACGTATCGTCGGGCCGGGGAGAAACGAGGGGAATGGCGTTTGATCGTCGCTGCCCTGTCGGTTCGAACTCGTTCGATACCCCGTTTCTTCGACCGGTCTTCATACCCGTTCGAGGCCCAGTCTCGTATCTAGGCCCATGACAACCTGCCCCTACTGCGACGACTCCGTTCCCGACGATAAGTACGGCGGCCACCTCGAGCGAGTACACGCCGACGAACTGACAGCGATCGACAGACGGCGTGTTGACCTCACGGAAGACGAATCGAACCGTCGGTCCCTGCTACTCTACGCTGGCGCTGGGGTCGTCCTCGTCCTCTTCGTGATCGGGTACGCGGCGGTGTTTCTCGGTCCCGGTACGGCCGCCAGTTCCGCCGCCATCCAACCTGATCCGTCGGCTCCGATACACGAACACGGGACACTGACCGTCCAGTACGACGATACAGTCGTCGCGTTCGACGACCCGGAACTCACCGAGCGCGATAATTGCTTCCACTTTCACGATCACGACGGTGGCGAAATCTGGCATGCCCACTGCGCGGACGTGTCCATTGAGTACGCACTCGAGACGCTCGATATGGACGTGACTGCCGAGAGCGCCACCATCGATGGCCAAACGTTCGACGAGGCCGATGGCGACACTGTTTCGGTCACCGTCAACGGTGAGGACGTCGACCCCCAGGAGTACATCCTTGAAGGCGTCGAGTCGGTCGACGATGCCGCCGATGGGGCCGGAGACCACGTCGAAATCGTCGTCACATCGGGTGGCTGATTGCTGCTCGAGTCCATGTTAATCGTCCACACCGACCGGCGTTCGACCCGGTTCTTCTCTACCCTTCGTCGTCCCCTTTTGATGGGCAGTGCTGAAGAACGTATAGTCTAGCGAACTATCCGCGCTGAACGTGACGGGTATACTAGATATTGGAAAGAAAATATGGTGAGTAACATTGGTGTCCTCACGTTGGCCGCCCTCCTGGTGTTGGCTGGCGTCGTCGCTGCGACTGGCGGCGTCTCCAACGGTGACCAGACCGTCGTCTACTCGTTAGATGACGAGCGGTGTGACGTGACTGAACACTTAGACGAAACCCTCGACGTTACGAATGAACTCGAGGAGAGCGAGAGTCAAAGCGAGAGCGACCGTGATCGATCGAATAACGATCACCGAGAGAACGAACGTGACCGCGATGTCAGCGAGCGCGACAGCGAACGCGACAGCTCGAGCGCACTCGACGAGAGCGACCGCGACACGAGCGAGCGCGACAGCAGTCACGACAGCGAGTACGACCGTGACGGAAGCGAGTCCGAAGTCAACGACCGCGACGAACAGCGCGACGCGACCAGCGAGCGCGATGTCCGCGACGTCGACGAGCACGACCGCACCGTCAACGAGAGTGAGGTCGACGACACGGATGTCGAGATCGACGAAAGCGCAAGCGACAGCGAACGCGATACCACTCAAAGCGACGCGGCTGAGTCCGACGCCGATAGTACGCACAGTGAGACCGACTCGAGTGCAAGCGACAGCGACGCTGCGGAGAGCGAGGCTGGTGCGAACGAGCGTGCGAGCGACGCAGACGAGCGTACCAACTCCACCGACGACAGCGAGCGCGACCGCAGTCAGTTCGGTGTCGACTACGACGACGCGGAGCGCGACACGAGCGAGCATGACCGCAGCGACGTCGAATCGGCTGACAGCGAGCGTGGCGCCGACGACCGTGACCTCGACGAGAGTCGCTCGGACGTGAGCGAACGCGATGCCAGCGCGAGCGACAGTGACGAGCGCGACAGCGACCGCGACGCCACCTCGAGCGACGAGAGCACGACCTCTGACAGCGAGAGCGAGTCGGAACGGATCGACGCAGACCGGTTCGACCGCGACGACGATGGCGACGCACACGAGCGCGCTGACGCCGACAACGAGGCTGAACACGACGAATCCGACTCCAGTGAGGAGACGGCACGCGAAGCCGAGAGCGAGGCGAGCGAATCGGACAGCGCGGACAGCGCAAGCGACGAGCGCGACGCTGATCGGTCCGAACGCGACCGCAGCGAGTTCACCAGCGAGTCGTTCCTGGGCGAGACCTTCGAGTCGGTCCTCGACGAACACGAGGAGACCCGACAGGGAAGCGAGGAGGGACTCGACGAGAGCGAGCGTGACGCGAGCAGCGCGGAGCGTGACAGTTCCCGGAGCGACTTCGACGCCGAGGAGTTCGAACGCGACAGTAGCGAATCCGCGAGCGACCACCGCGACAGGACACTCGACACCACCGACAACGACAACCAACGCACGGAGAGCGACCGAAGCGAACGCGGTAGCGACAGCGAGCGCGACCGTAGCGAGCGCGACGGCAGTACGCACTCCGACGAACGCGACGAGAGTGAACGCGACCGCAGCGAGTCTACGGACTCCGAACGCGAGAGCGAACGCGAGAACGACACCGGGACGGACACGCGTGAAGACACCGACACTGAACGCGAACGGGTCAGTGACCATGACAGCAGCCGTGACGACAGCGAGCGCGACCGCAGCGAGCGGTCCGACGAGAGCGAACGTGAGAGCCAGCGTGATCTCACCGAGAGCGAACGCGACCTCGAGACCCGAGATAGCGATCGCAGCGACTCTGAGACGGACTCCGAGAGCGATCGCGTCCAGAACGAACGCGACCAGACCGAACGCGAACAGACGACTGACTCGGACTGTGAGACGATCTCCGAACGCCTGATCGTCACTGGCGACAGCCCCGCCGAACTCGAGCGCAAGGGCATCCTCGTCGAGAACGATGACGGCAGCTTCGACGTCGACGTCAGTAAACTCGAGTGAGACGAACACCGAACGAACGCCGTTCGGCCCGTGGCTGCGGTTTTTTGACGGATCGATTGCACGAGCCACCGCTCAGACGGATGACGGCCCGTTCGTGGGCAGATCGGTCCCGAGATGCCACATCTCTCCCGTATCTCCCCGTGGCTTCGTCTCAGATTTTTAAGATACCTGCTCGGAGAAAGCAGTGACCTACAGCATAGGTTCGAGCAAAGTATGATACAGAAACTAACAGTCCTCACAATGATCGGCCTGTTGCTGCTGGCCGGCGCGGCCGGCGCAAGCGGCGTGGCAGGAGCGCAGGTAACCGATCGGTGTGACGAAGGGGAACACGTCGACGACGATACATCGTCGTTCGACGAGGACGAAGAATCCGAGAGCGACAGTAGTAGCGAGCGGGATCGATCCAGCAGCGACCTCCGAGAGAGTTCGAGCGATTCGGACGTGAGCACAAGTGACAGTGTGAGTGACAGCTCAAGCGACGCAGACGCAAGCGACGTCGACGTTAGCGAGCGCGACAGCGCGAGCGACTCCGACTCTGACCGTGACGGGAGTTCCCTCGAAGTGAACGACCGCAACGAACAGTCCGACTCGAGCAGCGAGCGTGACGTCAACGATGTCGACGTGAGCGACCGCGACGTGAGCGAGAGCGCGGTTGACGACACGGACGTCCAGATCGACGAAGACGAGAGCGATCTCGACCGTGACGTCAGCGACCGCGAGGACAGCGAGGCCGACCGCGACAGCACACACAGCGAGACCGACTCGAGTGCGAGCGACAGCAGCGCCGACGCGAGCGACGCGAGCGCAAGCGACAGCGCGAGCGACCTCGCAGAGAGTGACAGCACGTCCGACGAGAGCGCAAGCGACCGCAGCGAGGACGTCGTCGATCACGACGACTCCGATGTCGACGTCAGCGAGTCCGACTCGAGTTCCGTCGACGAGAGCGACACTCGAAGCGATCTCGACGAGAGCGCCTTCGACGAGAGTGAGCGCTCCGAGAGTGCCAGCGACGTCAGCGATCAGGACCACGACCTCGACGAGAGCGACAGCGACGAAAGCGCAAGCGACGAAAGCGAGAGTTCCGAGAGCGAGAGTGACTCCTCGACCGACGAGCGTGACGAAGTCGACCGTGGCGCGAACGACCGCGACAGCTTCGACCGCATCGACAGCGACTCTGACTCCGACGCCGAGGAGAGCGAAGCGAGTAGCTTCGACGCGAGCGAGAGCGACCGCAGCGTCAGCGAGAGCGCCTTCGAACAGAGCGACCGTGACGAACTCGAGAGCGACCGCACCCAGAGCGACCGCACCAGCTCCGACGCTGACAGCGACCGCAGTGAAAGCGACGAGTCCGCATTCGACGCGAGCCAGAGCGATCGTCAGGGCTCCGAGAGTTCCCTCGACGAGAGCGACCGCGACGCAAGCAGTGCCGACAGCGATCGGACCGAAAGCACGTCCGACAGCGAAGAGAGCATGAGCGACAGCAGCGAAGCTCAGAGTGACCAACAAGACACCAGCCTAGACACCACCGACAACGACACCGAACGCAGTAGCAGCGCAAACGACGAGAGCGAAGTCTCGAGTGACCGTACCTACAGCGAGAACGACCAGAGCACGACCACTGACAAGAGCGACGCGAGCGAGACCGACCGCAGCAAGCACAGCGACTCGGCACTCGATACCGACAGTGAGAGTGACACTGGCACCGACACCGTCGAACAAAACGACGTCGAGAGCCAATCGAGCAGCGACCGAGACAGCCAGTCCGACCGCAGCGAGTCCGACCGCAGCGAGAGCGCCGACGACAGCGAGTCCGAGAGCACCCTCAACGAGAGCGACAGCGACCACGATGTGGACCAGCGGGACAGCACCCGGAGCGACTCCGACACCGACTCCGAACGCGCCAGCTTCGAGAGTTCGAGCGACGAGAGTAGCTTCGAAGAATCCTACGACTCCAACTGTGGCCACGGCGACTCCAGTTCGAACAGCGACAGCAGCTCCGACAACATCGAGCGATCCGGCATATCCTCGAACATCGGCACAGCAGTCGGTAACCTCCTGTCCGCCATCGGCGTCTAGAGACCCGATTGCAGAATCATCCGCTCTTTTTCACGCGACCGAATTTAGCGAATGGATATACTGTGTCAGGATGTAGTGTCTCGCTGTCTTCCAGGAATCGGTCAATCGGTTCGTCATCGCCGGATTCCTCACGGGTGCAGTCACGATTCTTCCAGTGTGACGCCTCGAGCGACGTGATTCTCCACGGTAAGTCGCCGCAGTCTAGTGATTTACCAGAGCCACGCCGCCCGGAATGGTAACAACTGAACCGATGTACACACCGATCGCACTGTCCGCGGTTTTCGTTCGAGTCCTCGCTCACGGGTCGTTTCTCCCCGTTCGCTTTCCGCGGTTCTCACTCACTTCGTTCGCTCATGGTCGTTCCGAACCACGCTCCTGTCGTGTGACGGTCAGTGGCTACTATACCCATCGAGGACAGCACGGTGGGGGATACCACGCGAGCATCAATCAAACAAGAAGGTATTCGTCCCTGCTGTTGGGTACAACTCAATGGTGTAGTCCGCTACCCGAACGTATTCGTAGCCGAATAGTTCCATGTCCTCCCGATAAACTCCCTTGCTTCGACCGGGGTTTAGGTTCGACGTAGCCGCTTCATTCGATGACACGAACGGTCAGAGCCGTGTCCAAAAGATCCCTATGATGAACCAGCAACTCCAAACACGACCTGGAAGACAACCCCGTGACGACGAACAAGAGGCTTGGAAACACTTTTGCAGAACGGGGTGTATCGTCTCCGGATACGCACACGTGATCGCCAGAGAAATGAAAATACGTCGTGCTCACGCCGATCAAGAGTGGAACGAATCCGCGTGATTGAACGCATCGATCGCATCGCCAAAAACGAATTGAGCGTACAAAACGCTCACTGGCAGATCCTATGACGACACACATCAAACTGCACGGATCAAAGGCTCAACGGTTCGAAGCAGTCAAACTCGAGTTAACCGAACAAATGGGCTACGAACTGAGCAATCCGGAAGTCCTCGGACTCTTGATGGCAGGGTTCGATACAGATGAACCGTCGACTGAGTGATATTTTCCAGCGCCTGAAAGGCGTGGCTTCCCCACGCCGACGCTTGCTTGGTTGGGAGATTTACAGAACACCGAAGAGAAAGCCCACGACTTCAGTCGTGTGGAGGATGTCAAAAGCGATATCGGAGAATTCCCAGGGGGGTTGAATCCGATAGGCCGTTGTAAAGGTCATTATATAAATATGTCCCAAACCATCAGAAAGCGATGGAGTACAGTCACCGCTACCCTGCCCACCCGACACAAGAGGTGGCGGCTGAACTGGATTACCACATCGACGTTCATCGCCAAGCGTACAACTACACTTCGTACGAATACGAAAACGTGGATGCCGACGACATTGTCTCCGCATACAAACATCACTACAGACTTCCCGGTTGGAAAGACGAATTTTCCATCTTTTCGGAAGTCAATTCGAAGGCTCTGTAACGAACCGTCGCCCGTTTCTACTAGAATATTGATGTACTTTCCGAACAGAATCAAAACGGAAACGAAGTCGGGAAACGCAAATAAAATTGCCGAGAGAACTCCATAATATGACATACTCGCGGTCAGGCTTCGCACTCAAAAACACGAGTGGCCGACACGCGACACGCTGGCTCTCCAAAACCGGAGACCTCCGTATCCACTACCACCGCGACATCTCCGTTGAAGCCTCCATGAAAGAAGAGCCGACCGGCGAGTGGTTCATCTCCTTCGGACTCAAAACTGACGACGCCGACATCCTCAAGAAACCTGCGTTAGCGCCCTGTCCCGCCTAAATACGTGGAATCGAAGATGGACCGTTCGTGGGTTGATCAGTCCGAGGAGACGCTATCTGACCCGTATCTCCCCGTGGCTTCGTCTCCGGTTTTTAAACACCTCTGGCGGAGAGAGCAGTGACCTTCGGTACAGGGTTAGAGAAACGAATGTTACAGAAAATAGCAATTTTCACAATGATTGGCCTCTTGGTGTTGTCTGGAGCGGGCGGGCTAGCAGCAGCCCAGACCGGCGTCAACATGCAAATGAACGATCGATGTGATGAAGGCGAACACACAGACGACAGTACGTCATCGCTCGACGAGGACGAAGACAGTGAGAGTGACAGTAGTAGCGAGCGGGATCGATCGAGTAGCGATCTCCGAGAGAGTTCGAGTGATTCCGATCTGAGTTCGAGCGACAGCGCGAGCGACAGTTCGAGTGCCGCAGACGAAACCGATCTCAATCAGAGCGACCGCGACAGTTCGAGTGATTCGGACGTTGATCGTGACGGTAGCTCTGTCGAAATGAACGACCGCGACGAACAGTCCGACTCGAGCACCGAGCGCGATGTCAGCGATATCGACGACAGTACCCGTGACGTCAGCGAAAGCGTGGCCGACGACACGAATGTCGAAATCAACGAGGATGAAAGCGACCTCGACCGTGACGTCAGCGACCGCGAGGACAGCGAGTCCGACCAAGACAGCACGCTCAGCGAGACCGACTCGAGTGCGAACGACAGTGCTGCCGACGACTCTGACTCGAGTGCAAGCGACAGTTCGAGTGACACAGACGAGAGCGACAGCGTCTCCGATGCAAGCGAGCGCGACTCGAATGCGAGCGACATCGATTACGACGACACTGACGTCGACGTGAGCGAGTCCAACTCGAGTTCCGTCGACGAGAGCGACAGCCGAAGCGACCTCGACGAGAGCACCTTCGACGAATCGGACCGCGATGCGAGCGAACGCGACGTGAGCGACCACGACCGTGACGAGGATGAGAGCGACTCCGACGAGCACGACTCTGACGAGAGCGACAGCTCCGACAGCTCGAGCGCATCCGAACACGACGAGAGTGACTCGGTCGACCGTGGTGTCCAAGACCGCGACAGCTTCGATCGAACTGACAGCGACAGCGACTCCGACGCTGACAAGAGCGCCCAGAGCGATAGTGACGCGAGCGCCAGCGACCGTAGCGTGAGCGAGAGCGCCTTCGACGAGAGCGACCGTGACGCAAGCCAGAGCGACCGCACCCAGAGCGACCGCTCGAGCTCCGACAGCGACAGCGACACGAGCGCCTTCGACGAATCTGACTTTGACTCGAGCCAGAGCGACCGTCAAGGCTCCGAGAGCGCGTTCGACGAAAGCGACCGCGACGCGAGCAGTGCTGACAGCGATCTGACCACCAGCGACTCCGACAGCGATCAAAGCGACAGCAACAGCAGCGACTCACAGAGTGACCAACAAGACAGTAGCCTAGACAGCACGGACAACGATACCGAACGCAGTAGCAGCGCAAACGACGAGAGCGAAGTCTCGAGTGACCGTACCTACAGCGAGACCGACCAGAGCACGCTCACTGACGAGAGCGACCTGAGCGAGAACGATCGCAGCGAGAGCAGCGACTCCGCACTCGACACCGACAGTGACAGTGATACTGGCTCCGACACGATCGACATTACTGACGTCGAAAGCGAGTCCAGCAACGATCAGGACAGCGCCTCTGACACCAGCCAGTCCGACCGCTCCGAGAGTGCCGACGACAGCGCGTCCGACAGCAGCCTCGACCAGAGCGACAGTGACCACGATGTCGACCAACGGGACAGCACCCGAAGTGACTCCGACACTGACTCCGAGCGCGCCAGCTTCGAGAGTTCAGTTGACGACAGTAGCTTCCAAGAGTCCTACGACACCAACTGTGGCCACGGCGGCTCCAGCTCAAACTCGAACATCGACAACAGCTCCGACAGCATCGAGCGTAACAGCGTGACCTCGAACATCGGCGCCGCAGTCGACACCCTGATGTCCGTCGTGATCGGCTAACGGCACAGGTTGACCGACCGATCTTTTTTATTATACGAGGGGCAGGCGCAATACCACGGTCTTCAGGCCGTGGATACGCGCCGTCACTTGATAACGCCAACTACCAAGAACAGCACGGCAGGATATTCCACCGATTTTAATCCGAACCTTTACAAGAAAATCAAGTATAAGTGATTATAGAGACGTTTCACAATGCTGGAAGTCCACCGCACTCATCGAGCAAAAATCCTCAACCACGCACAGGTAGAGGAACCGCTCGACCGACACGGGTGGTCGGCCAGCAAACTCTGGAACGTCGCTAACTACCACTCCCGAGAAGTCTGGGAGGAAACGGGCGAAATTCCCGACCACGGCGACCTCAAAGACGAGTTGAAAGGTCATATCAAATACAAGGGACTACATTCACAGTCCAGTCAGCGCGTTCTGGAGGAACTCGCTGAAGCCTTCAACTCGTGGTACGGCAAGAGGAAGTCCGATAAACGAGCGAATCCGCCTGGCTACCGCAAACGCAACTACTACGACGACCACGGCAACCGCGTCCACGAAGAACTCGCTGAAGCGTTCACTGGGTGGTACAACTCCGACGACGGTAACAACCCACCGGGCTACCGGAAACGTGGCGACCGACACCCACGCTCCACCGTGACGTGGAAGCAGAACGGCATCAAACACGACGACAAACACGGCCAACTCCGCCTCTCGAAAGGCTGGAATCTGAAAGACAGACGGTCGGACTTCATAAGCGTGAGAAGACCCGGCACAAGTCCCAATACAAACATCATAAGAATACCAGTTACCCGTTGCCATGCCTAATTGCTCCCGCGTGATTTTCCATCACGACAAATCCAGCGCCCAAGAATACCTAACAAAAAGAGGCTGATTGATAGATCTATAATCAGTTCGGGGCCGCCCGGCAAACCTGAGATTACAGCGAGAGATGAGACAAGCATCAGGTTTAACATCATTCATTCTCACATAACATTATTTTCCTCGACAAAATGTTTTTTGCCTGTACTGAACGCTCATTACGAATCCAAATGAGCACGTTGTAGTTTCTATGACACGCTCACACCACCTCCACAGTTTGGACTGTTCACGGCCAGTAGCCGTTTGTTGCCGGGCTCTCGCCAACAATATTGCCAATCAAGAAAGTCTATGTTCCATATAATTAACCCAGTTGCTGCCATCGACCAGTGTATGCACGATTTGACTGGCTTTCAACGCGACGTGCTCTATGCAATCGCCGGCCACGACGAGCCACACGGACTCGCGATCAAAGACGAACTCGAGAACTACTACGAGACGGAGATTCTCGCCGGACGACTCTATCCAAACCTCGACACACTCGTCGACAAAGGACTCGTCGAAAAAGGAACGGTTGATCGGCGAACGAACTCCTACTCACTAACGCGTCGTGGTCGACGTGAGACCGAAGCGCGACGCGAATGGGAACAGCAGTACGTTGGTGAACTGCTCGTAGACTCGTAGCTCAAATACTGTCAAGTAAATTTTCGAAGCGGGCACTCGAACTCGAGAGTCGTCTCTGTACTCTTTTTCCAGACATTCACGACTAATGAGTGTCTTAAGCCCAAGTTAGCACTGTACAGCTTGTTACAATCATCATATTCGATAAAAGTAATAATTGACTGCCTCAAGGTCTTTATTCGCCATTCGAGCCGCCGGTCGGCAGTTGAAACATTATCACGCTCCCTCGAGGCTCGTTGTCAGTAATTATCAACTCTCCACCGAGCGTTGTTGTGAGCCACTCCATTATCCACAGGTCAATGCTAAGACCGTGATTCAGCGGTGTCTCTTTACCCAACTCAATCGCCTGCCGTTCAAGTTCTGGAATCCCCGGACCATTATCAGCGACGGTTATCCGAAACTGGTCAGAATCCGGCTTTCGCTGCACGGTGATCGTCACTTCTGGCGGGGTCTGATCGTTGTGGCTGATTGCGTTCTCGACGGCCTCGTCGATAGCTTTCATAAACAGCTTTCGGTTCCGAACCTGAATGTCCACCATCTCGTCTTCGATCGTGCTGGTAATGTCTGCGTCTGGATACTGTCGCTGATACGTTTCGACGAGAGACGCGATATTGAGGCGGCCCCACGACTGGTTATCTTCGGTCGGATCCCAGATTGCGCGAATTTCAGCGGTCTTTTCGGCGATCTTTTGCATCGATGCAGTCTGTTCTCGAATCGCCGCAACTGACGCTTGGCGAGCCTCGGGATCCAACTCCCCAGCTTCTAACAGCTCTGCGTGCCCATCAATTACGTTGAGCGAGTTTCGCAAGTTGTGTCGCAGCACTCGATTCATAACATCGAGCGTCTGGGTTGTGAGTACCTTCTCGGTAATATCTTGCTCGATGGCTACGAAATGTGTTATGTCGCCGTCCGAATCCGTTATGGGAACGATTTTTTGTTTGACTTCGAAGATTTCTCCGTGTTTGGTCCGATTCGTCAGTTCTGCTTCCCAGACCTCTTCAGCCGTGATCGTTTCCCACAACTCCCGATAGAACAGTTCGTCTTGCTGACCGGATTTGAGAATTCTGGGGTTGCGTCCCCTCGCCTCGGCGGCCGTATACCCGGTCAAGTGCTCGAAGGCTGGGTTAACGTATTCGATCGTTCCCTCGGGGTCGGTAATCAGAATTGCTCTCTCTGCTTCTTCGGCCAGTCCTTTGAACAGTGAGAGATCCTTCTCATATCGCTTCTCAGCGGTGATGTCCTGCTGATAGCCGAGGTAGTGCGTTACCGTTCCGGATTCGGACTGGATTGGGATGAGCGTAACACGATTCCAGAACATTGATCCGTCTTTCCGGTAGTTCCGCAACTCGACAGTGACGGGCTCTTCTGCCTCAATCGCAGCCCGCATCTTCGCTACTGGCTCCTCGCGTGTGTTCTCTCCTTGAAGAAATCGACAGTTCTGTCCGAGAATCTCGTCCCGAGGATAGCCGGTGAGTTCACAAAAGCCATCATTGACATAAATAAGTGGATCGTCGAGTTTGGCCGGGTCTGCGATCGTGATACCGATCGGTGCTTCATCCATCGCTTGATAGTCAAGCTGCCGACGGCCCTCGGAGTCCGAATCAGCAATCGGAAACACCGACGTTTGTACCTGCTTAGTGCCGTCCCATTCGATCAACAAACTCACAACGATAGCGTGCTGTGGCTGGTCAGTATTCGTTTGCAACTCAACGGCCAGTCCGAGGACAGGTACATCTTCATTTTCGATGCGGGCCACTTGCTCCCGAAGTGGTGAGTGGTAGTCCGGTTCGACGAGTCCTGTAAGTGATGTACCGATCAGCTGCTCTTGAGAGTCTGCCCCTACGAGTGTACAGAATGTAGAATTCGCGTAGACTATCTTTATGCCTGAATGGATGAGAAATGAATCCGGCATCGTCTCTGTGGACATAATCAAATAGACCCATTCGAAACATGTGGCATTTTCGGATCTCCTCTATCGAGTTATAACATGAGAGGGCTTTCTCGGTGATTCTACTTCCCAGCGACAGCGGTAGATCGTCGCTAGATCCTCCGGCAAGAACTCTCGATAAGTCGCCGCTGTCGTGCGGTTTTGCGCCTAATTAAAGACGGATAAGGTACGGACAAACTCGTCGAGCGTGGCTACGTTGTCCTCGATACAAGTGATTCAGCGACGCAGCGGCTCCGTGATCTCGCCACCGATGAGAACATATCGATAGCGGTGCCGGAAACGTTCGACGTTGGCGAGCAAGCAGAGTCAGAGGGAGTCTGGACAGGCTATCATCGCATCGAGGATGAATCGCGGTTGAACGCTGACCAACGACGGTATCTTCGATTCGCTCGAGTGCTGACAGCAGAGCTTGGAATTGAGCGAGACGTGTACTACGGCGAGGCGAGTGCCGATGCCTGGACTGACGGCAGGACGTACATCGTGATCACCGACTCGGCCGTGACAAGCCGCCAGCGTGCCGTCTGGATGCACGACCTGTATCTCGTGATGCTGCACGAAGCAGCGTATGAAACCTCGAGTCGGGATCAGCCCTCGCATGGGCATCACTTCAAGAGCACGTTTCGGTCGCTCGTTGAGGATCCAGGTAATCGGCGTTCGCTCGCGGAGCTTGTCCAGCATATCGCCGATGGAGGATTCGAGTCCGTGTTCGAAGCGTACGGGGTGGGGTGCTAGACGTAGTCATCGCTTCTGGCCACGTTCGGTACTCGGGCGGTGAGATGGATGACCGACTCGAGGAGAGTGCAGTGGCTCGAGATCAGCATAGTGCGCTGATCTATCGAGATACAAGTCTGCTCTTCGGAGAACCGTTAACACTGCTCTTCTGGTGACGTAACCCGAAGCTCGTCTTCGACTTCGTAGAAGTAGCCTCGCTCGAGGAGCCGCGTAAGCGCGTACTCGACGTCCCGTTGCTCGAGTGCTAACTCCGAATCAGAGAGCAGCACGTCGGTGGCATCGTCGTATTCGATCACCTGAACAGCATCTTTTCCACGGTCTGGCTGAGATGCATGGGAACACAGTAGATCGTAGCACTCGAGGATCCACTCCGGAAGTGGTGGTCGTGGATCTGTAATGCCAGCCATTGCAGTTCTGTATGGTCATTTCGATAGTTGTTCCCTTAACAGTGTCTGCTGGATCGGTTTCACCAGTAAGTCTCGGAATAACAATTAGTGGAATTAAGACACTCGCTTGTTTTTGTTTGTTAATTCACACGTGACATTCTCAATCGTCGTAAAGGCGTGGAAAAACATCAACCATTAGTAATCTGGAATTCTATTATTCATCCAACAAATTTATATTCACAAGAACGAACAGTTCAGACGGCGGGGACTATAGACTATCACTGCCGATAGTACTCGCACCTGAGACATCATCCCCGCCACTGATCGAGGTCAGTCTCTGTCGACAATCTGAGCGACAAACGATTTCTGACAGTTCCTTCAAATGGGAACCACCACTCCCACAGGGAAACTCCACCGTCGGCCTTTTATTGATGTTTCTGGACCGATACTGTGTTTTATATATCAAACCGAAGCAAGCCGAATCGATGTCCACGCAAAAGCGCGGTGGTCTCTTGGTTTAGTCGTTCCGGGCGGCGCGGAACTGCCCTTCGAGACGACTTACCGACCGTTTGCGGACGATGGAGGATCGGAAGGCGAACGATCCGGAACGGCCCCGCTGGTCCAGGCATCAGACGGAATAAGCGAGTTCGATGCACACCGGAGTATCATCGAATACCTCCCTGATTGGAGTCCCACTCGCCCACTTCTACGACCAGCCCCGCCCGACGAAGCCCGTCGGCGAGCGGGTCACCGATAGCTGCCGCCGGGGTGAGGATGCCGCCCTCGAGCGGCGAGTCGGTCTCCTCGCGGACGAGACACATTGCGGCCTCGCCGAGCATCCTTGCGGTCGCGCCGTACCCCGGATCCCAGTCGGCGCTGATTCGACTCTCGACGACGAACGGCCCGTCGGTAGCGGTTCCGCGACCGAGAACACGAATCGTGAAGTAGCCGTTCTCGATCTCCTCCCTCGTCGGTCCCTCGCCTGGATCGGGGAACGCAAAGCGACGGAGGGCATCCCGCGTCGGGCCGAAGGCCAGTACTCCAGTTGCCAACCCGAGGCCGGCCGAGACGGCGCTTGCACCCATCATACCGACGGGACCCGATCCGACGGGCACGACCTCCGTACACTCGAACTCGCGACCCCACGGATACTCGAGTAGGGCGTTACTCCGTCGAACCACTCGCTCGTTCATGACCGCCATCGGCGACGGGCCCGTCCACTCCCCTCGCAGCGGATCTTTTCTCGGGAGGGACTGTGCGCCGGGATCGACGCCGTCGCGCTCGCCCGGCGGCGCCAGCGAATACGGGTTCCGAAGCGTCTGCCGGGCGACCGGATCGGTTGACGCGGCTCGAAACACTTCGACGACGCTTGAGGCCGTTCCGCCGCTTACCCCGCCGCGACCGTCTTCGAGGTATATCCGAACCAGATCACAGGGTGTTCCGAACTCGTCGATGGCAAACGACTGTACGAGCTTCGTGCCGAGGTCGGCCGGGATCGAATCGAACCCGCAACTGTGGACGATACGAGCGCCCGCATCGACTGCATCGTCGTGGTACCGGTCGATCATTTCCCGGACCCAGTTTACTTCTCCGGTGAGATCACAGTAGTCTGTTCCGGCCGAAATACACGCCTCGACGAGCGGCGTGCCATACTTGGTGTACGGGCCGACAGTCGTACAGACGACGCGGGTATCCTCGGCGATAGCGCGCAGGCTCTTTGGATCCGTTGCATCGCCGATGACGACCGGGAGCTCCTCCCATCCGGAGCGCTGCGCTACGAGCGCAGCTTCCAGTTCGCGAAGCCGCGTCTCGTCGCGACCGCCGAGGGCGAGCGAGAGATCGTCCGACGTGTACTGTTCGGTGAGGTACTCGGCGACGAGACGGCCAGCGACGCCGGTTGCACCCCAAACGACGAGATCGTATGTTCGGTCGGTGTTCGACACGAGTATCAGTCGCTTGGTGTCCCATCATCCTCAACCGTTCGGTGGTTTCCACACTGGTCCCATGTCGCTCCGCGGAGCAGAGCCGTCAGCTGGTATGGCAGTACGGTTTTGTATTCGGCGTGCAAAAACCACTCATGCCAATAGTTACCGTTCGTGGTCGAGAACTCGAGTGTGAACGAGGCGCGGTGCTCCGTGACGTTCTCCTCCGAGCGGACGAGTCACCGCACAACGGCCGGGCGGACGCCCTCAACTGTCGCGGGCTGGGGACGTGCGGAACCTGTGCCGTTGCGGTGTCCGGCGAGGTGAGCGAGCCCGGACCTCGAGAACGACTTCGACTGGCGACTCCGCCACACGATGCCGATTCCGGGCTCCGGCTCGCCTGCCAGCTCCGAGTCGAAGACGATCTGGTCATTGAGAAGTACCCCGGGTTCTGGGGCCAGCACACCGGTCGAAAGCACGAAGACGCGGAGGAATCGTGAGCGAGGAGGTCGAACTCACCGTGATCGACGACGGCGAACGATCGACGATCACGGTCGAGCGCGGAACGACGCTTCGGGACGCCCTCCGTGATCGAGGGTTTTCGGTCTACGGGACCGTCTCGTCGCAGCTCAACTGCGGGGGACGGGGACTGTGTGCGACCTGTACTGTCGAGGTCGACCCAGCACCCGAGCCAGTTCACTGGCACGACGGTGCCGCCGTCCGATTCGGCTATCCGCGGCTGTCCTGCTGTATCGAGGTCGACCGACCGATGACGGTCAGGCTGCTAAAAAAGCACGTCTGGGGGCAGGTCCTTCCCCGGCGGTCACATCGGTGAATCGCCTCGAGGAACTCCTCGCCGTAATAAGTCCGCAGGGGTGTCGGAGGCGACGGCCACCGTTCCAATTTTCAGCAGCAAACAGCAGTATCTCTCACAAAGAGAGAGTAACTGTGTGTCGCTGGGCTTGACACAGAACTTTTGCTGCTAACCGCGTTTTTCGTCCCTGTCGGAGTGACAGCGGGCGCGATAAACGCCGACCCGCCACCAGCAGTCACTCTCGACCGTCCAGTATACGCAACGAGCGTGTTGCCGAACGTGGGACGCGAGCCAGCGGAACGGCTAGCTAGCTCGATTTCAAAATCTCCCGTATAGGAAGATGTGAAATCAGAGTCCAGCGAGTCCGACTCCGCAAAGAACACTCGCGCCACGTTGACAGCGCCAACATAATCACGGTCAGCCTGAAAGCCACACCGAGTGTTGTCGCAACGGAAGTGACCGCCGTGCCAGACCTCGTAGTCGTGGTCAGGCGATTTCGTTGTATGTCCTGTAGAGCCACAGCGAGGACACGACCGACTCGTGTTCCCTGCATACACTCGTTCAACCTGAATACCAGCAATATCGGCGCGGTATTCAATGTTCTTGATACTCTCTCGACGTGCCCACGACGACAACTCCCACGACAACTGTCCCTCACCTCGTGGAGGAGAGAGTGATCGCAAATCTTCGTGGACAATAGCGTCCACATCGTACACGAGAGCGAGTGCGAGTATTTGGTTGGCTACGTCGTGTACGAGTTGTTCGCGTTTGTGTCGAATCTTGTTGTTCACTCGCTCGTACTCTGACTGGATATGTTTGAAGTGGTCTGTATGGTCGCGTCCCTGTCGTCGGAGGTCTGCGAGTTTCGAGTTGAGTTGGTTGCGTTCACGGTTCAGGTTCCGCATTCTCTCCCGTTCGGTGTTTTGAATGAAATATGGCGTTGAGAGTTGTTCGCCATCACTGTCCACGACGACAGCGGTTGCATCTTTCCGCAGACCGCCATCAATCGACAACACTGTGTCAACGTCGTCAGAGGTGTCTGCGTGTTCGACTTCGACAGGGAACGATAACTCGTGGTATTCGTCCCCTCGTTTCGACGTGTTGGGGTGGAACGACGGAGCAGAGAGACTACCGTGTTCAACGAACTCGTTGAATGATTCGTATCCATCAAGAGTGTATTCTGTCCATGTCCAATCCCCATACGTCTCGGGTTCGAGTGTATCGGGTGTTTTGAGTTCGACAGTGAGTTGTTTCGTGGATTCATCGTACTGGTATTTGACTGCCTGTCCGCTGGTAGGGCCGTCATCAGCTGAATACGGTAGCACACCAGAGGAATATTCAGGGCACTCTTGAAAGTCAAAGTACGTGGCCGGATACGTGCCGTGAACGTTGTAGTAAGCATTCAACTGGTCGATAAGCAAGTCAACGTAACCTGATGAGAGGAATTCATCGGATTCCCAAAGTCGGTTTTTGATTCGGCGTGTATGGATGCGTCGAATCTTGTGGTCTGGAAGCAGCGGTTTGACTGTTTGAAAGGCTTCTCGTTTGTCAGCGTGACTGCGAAGTGTTTCTCCAACTTTCTGGAGGAGGCAGCGTTTGTATCGACTGGGGAGATAGATGTCGAACTGTTCAAACGCTTCTTGTTCGTCAAAGTATTTCCACGCTTGATACGAGGACTCGTTAATCTCTGTAAGATAGTCTGGTGTCCAGTACTGCTGTATGAGTGTGTTCGCTGTCTGCGTAGTGAGGTCAGCGAGTCTATTGTATCGCTCTCGCTCCTCATCTGGCAGTCGTAGTGGGAGTGAGAGGTGTGTAGAGGACATGTGTGGTGTTAGTCGTCTTGGGAGAGTCGGATGACGGCGACTTCTTCACCAAGCCATTCTTTCGGGACGAAGACGTGTGCGCCCGTTCCTGTTTTTGTCACGTCTTTCGTGATTGCTTCCTCGCCTTGGAACGTGAACTCGGCCATACCACTATGTATATTAGATATACATTTAAGGGTTTGGGTTAGCATCTCGTTTTGATGCTGACTGCTGCTGTTTGCTACCAAATTTTGTAACTGTTACGTAACCCCAGGATTATTCCGCTGCGTCTGGGAGAGAGCCGTACCATGCAGGACGCCCATGCCCAACTGGAGGCGGATATCGCCGCACTCGAGGAACGTCCCGTGTTCGTCGCGTACAACGCGAACGTCGATGCGGTCGTTCGAGTCGACGAAGAACTGGAATCGTTCCTCGAGCGCCCGTCCGATCCCGGCTCCGAACCGCTTTCGAGCCCGCTGACTTCGAAACGGGAACTCGCGGCGGCGATTGCACACACGATGGCCGCCGGCCGGGGCGACGAGATCGCGATGACCGACGAGTTCGCGACGACGCTCGAGTCGGAACTGGTGCCCGACAGTCAGCAGATGGGCGGCCAGGCGGGAATCATGACGAACCTGCTCACCGCGCTGGGAACCGAACCGATCACGTACACGTATCTGGTCTCCGAGCGCCAGCTCTCGATGTTCGAACACCCCGAGGAGGTTCAGTATCCGACCGTCAAAGACGGTCGGGTGAGCTACGCGCCCCTCACCGAGGCCGTCAACACGGATCGCACGAAGATCAACTGGGTGTTCGAGTTCACGGAGGGAGACGAGTTTTTCGGTGTGACCGCACTGGAGGATACCCGGTTCATCGCCGCCTCGAGACCGCCGGAGTTCGACCTCTCTGCGGGAGAACTCGACGAGGCGATCGACCAGGTCGGCGAGGTCGTCGACGGCGCACTCCTCGCAGGGTATCACAATCTCACGCCCGATCACGTCGAAGAGGGGTACGAGGAGACACATCGCCATGCACGCGACGTCATCCACCGCCTTCGATCAGGGGGTGACGTCGATGTCCACGTCGAGTACGCCGTCACCCACGACGACGAGCTCAGGGACAGTATGTACGAGTGGATCCTGCCGGAGGCGAACGTCGTCGGCGCCGATGCTCACGAGCTGACGATGTTGCACGACGATGCGGCAATCGACGCTGTCGAGGAGCCGCCGTCGGAGGCGACGCCGTTCGAACCCGAGGAGATCCTCGACCACTACCGGATGCTCGAGGCGGTCCGCGAGGAACTCGGCGTCGACTGTCTGCAGTTACACGCGATGGAGTATCACCTCGCCGTGATGGAGTCGTACCACTCGCCGGAGGCGCTTCGACGAGGCCTCGAGTTTTCCGCCGTCAACGCCGCCACCAAGGCCGCGCTGGGACACATCTCCGACCCCGAGGACCTCGAGACGGGCCTCGAGTACGAGCCGTCGTCGAAGGGGCGGGAAGCGATCGAGCTGCTGGCGGAGCACCTTGGCGAGACCGCTGAAGACGGCGTCCTCGAGACCCCCACGGTCGCCGCCTGTCCGAACCGCGTCGTCGACGACCCTGCGGGGACGGTTGGCATCGGCGACATCGTCTCCTCCTCGAGTTTCGTCCTGGAACTCGCCGTGGCCAGCGACCGATAAGAGAGCGGCAGTGTCGGCCAGCGCCGTCACGGATGCTCGGCGCTGACCGGCACGCAAAACACCGGCACATCTGCCTGGCGGACGACGTTTTCGGTCACGCTTCCGAGGAACCACTGGCCGATCCCCGTCCGGCCGTGGGTCCCCATGACGATCAGGTCGACGTCGTTCTCGGTCGCGTAGGAGGGTATCTCCCTCACCGGAGCGCCGGTCACGACCGACCCCGAGACACTCACTCCGGCATCCTCGCCGTGTTCCCGGACCGCATCGATCGCTTTCTCGCCCCTCTGCTCCATGAACTCGAGGAGGTCGTTGCTCGCTCGCTCGTCGTCGATCGGACTCGTGTCGATCGAGTAGAGCGCGTGTATCGACGACTCGAGTCGACTCGCGATTTCGATTCCCCACTCGGTCGCGATCGCTGCACCGTCACTGCCGTCCGTGGGCAAGAGGAGTCGATCGAACGGCACGTCGGTGACCGAGGGGTCGTCGGCGCTCGGCGGGACTGCGAGTACTGGGATCCGTGCCGTCCGGAGGACGTTCTCGGTCACGCTGCCGAGGAGAACCCTGTCGAGCCCCGTTCGGCCTTTCGTCCCCATGACGATGATGTCGATCTCGCGTCGACTGGCGTACTCTCTGATCGACTGGAACGGAGTCCCCGTCCTGACCGTGGTCGTGACGTCGATCTCTTCGTCGTGGTCCGTGGCCAGTCGTGCGATCTCCTCGACTGCCTCCTCGGCGTTCTCTTCGAACGACGGGAGGTCCAGTTCGTCGATATCTGACGCCTGGAGTCGGGATTCGACGATCGACAGTACGTGGACGTCCGCGTCGATTCGTGACGCGAGCGCGATCCCGCGTCTGGCTCCTGCAAGTGCCCCGTCGCTGCCGTCGGTTGGTATCAGTATCGATTCGATGAACCGGCTCATAGGCGAGTCTTCGGTTGCTTCACCGCCTCGATGGATAACTGTGTGGGGGTCGTCGGATCGGTGCCGTCGGTTCCGTCACGACTTCCTGTCCGTCTCAGGACTCGAGTTCTAGGGAGTCGACGAAGATCTCGAAAAGGTCCACGAGCTGTCGGGGAAGCAAGAACTGCTCCCGGACGTGTTCTCGGGCGTTGTCGCCGAACGCTCGTCGACGCTCGTCGTCCTCGAGAAGGTCGGCGATCCGATCGCCGGCACCAACGGCGTCGTCGGGCTCGACGAGGTAGCCGTTTCGGCCGTCCTCGACCTGCAAGGGGATGCCGCCGGCGGTCGAACCCACGACCGGTGTGCGCTTCCAGAGCGCCTCCGCGACCACGAGCCCGAACCCCTCGCGCAGGGACTTCTGGACGACGACGTCCGACAGCCGCTGGAGGGCGTTTATCGTCGCGTCCGGGAGGTCTGTCAGGGTATGGACGTCCGGATCGTCGACCGCTTCCGCGGCGACCTGCTCGTACAGCTCCAGCCCCTCCGGATCGTCGCCGGCCATCCCGCCGGCCAGCGCTAGCTGGAGCTGTGGGACCTCCTCCGTGGCAGTTCGATACGCCTCGAGGGTCCCGAACTGATCCTTCCACGGATCGAAACGGGATACCTGTGTCACCACCGGCGCGTCGAACGAGAGCGGATCCAGTCGATCGCGTTCGGCCGCCAGTTCGTCGTCCTCGAGCGATCGGTTCTTCTCCGTCACTGGATCTATCGAGGGATAGACGATGCTCGTCGTCGGGGCGTCGATCACCGCGTACGCCGAGCGGCTGAAGATCGCGTGATCGATCGGATCGGTGTACGCCGAGACGAACGCGAGATACTCCTCGATCGGGTCGGTGAGATCGACGTGACACCGCCAGAGGATGGGTGCGTTTGGCATTCGTTCGTCGAGTCGCTCGAGCATGCCAAGCGTCTGGGGATCGTGAGCCAGCACGAGGTCGTACTCGTCTTCGATCTCGGCCGCGTTGGCCGCGGTTACCTCGCGATAGGTGGCTTTCATCTCGTCGGTCAGCGGCTCGCCACTTCCCTGGAGGCCGTTGTGGACCGCCTTCGTGACCTCGAAGAAGTCGTCGTCGGCGTCCATGACGAGCCAGTCGGTGTCGATACCGAGGTCGTTACAGAGCGGAACGATCGATCGGAGTAGTTCCGCGACGCCGCCTCCCGTTGCGGTCGAGTTGACGTGAAGGATCCGGACGCCAGAAAGCGTCTCGGCCAGCGTGCGGAGTCGCTCGAGGCGGTCGCGCTCCGTCACGGTGGCGTACGCCTCGATCGATCGATCCGGGAGTGAGGGAGGATGCATTGTCGGTACTCGTCACGACGACGACAACGCTAGTATCAGTTGGGGGCGGTCACAAGAAAACACGAGTTAGAAGGTATGTATCTCTCGATACCTAACGATTCGGGCCAAGAAATTTACCGTCCGGAGGTGGACCTCCAGCTATGGAAACAGAGACGGACGACAGCGGTGGAACCGGTTCGAACCTCCGAATCGGACTCAACGGCTTCGGACGGGTCGGCCGGTGTCTCCTCCGTGCGTCGCTGACTCACGACGGCGTCGATATCGTTGCGATCAACGACGTGATGGACGACGATGACATGGAGTATCTACTCCAGTACGACTCGGTTCACGGCCGTCTCGACGGCGTCTCCCGTCGCGGCGACACCCTCTTCGTTGACGATCAGGAGTTCCAGTTGCTGTCTGAATCCGACCCGTCGGAACTCCCGTGGGACGACCTCGAGGTCGACGTCGCCTTCGAGGCGACGGGGCTGTTCAGGACTCACGACGAGGCCGCCCAGCATCTCGAGGCCGGCGCGGACAAAGTGATCATCTCGGCGCCGCCGAAGGGCGACAAATCGGTGCCGATGTTCGTCTACGGCGTCAACCACAGCGAGTACGACGGCGAAGACGTCGTCTCGAACGCCTCCTGTACGACGAACTCCGTCGCGCCGGTTCTACAGGTGCTCAACAAAGAGTTCGACGTGGTCTCCGGGTTCCTGACGACGGTCCACGCCTACACCGGTAGCCAGGGGCTCGTGGACGGCCCCATGGACAAACGACGACGCGGCCGCGCTGCCGCCGAGAACATCGTTCCGACGACGACCGGTGCCGCCGGCGCGACCAGCAAGGTGCTCCCCGAGTTCGAGGGGAAACTCGAGGGGATGGCGATGCGGGTCCCGGTCCCGAACGGGTCGGTCACCGACATCACTGTCAACATCAAAGAGGACATCGAGCGGGACGAAGTGATGGACGCGATCCGGACCGCAGCCGACGATGAAATGTCCGGTATCCTCGGCTACACCGACGACAAGATCGTTTCGCGGGACATCGTCGGACTGCCCTTTGCCTCGTACGTCGACCTCGAGTCCCTGATGGTTGCTGCCAACGACACGGTGAAAGTGTTGGCCTGGTACGACAACGAGTACGGCTTCTCGAACCAGATGATCAAACTCGCGAAATACGTCGCGAGCCAGTCGGAGAGCATCGACGCCGAACGGACCGCCGTCCACTGATACGGAATGTTGGACCAGTTTACTGGCATGGCCCCCTCCCGTTGGCGGATGTGCCGAAAACGACGTCCAGCGGTCCATCTGATCACAAAACGACGTCCAGCGGTCGGTAAGCGGAGACGCACACGCACGAACTCCCAGCTATGACTACGTTTCGAACCATCGACAACATAGCGCCCGATCGCCGACTGCTCGTCCGGATCGACGTCAACGCTGCCGTCGAGGACGGCACCGTCCAGGACAGTCGCCGGTTCGCCCGTCACGCCGAGACGATCCAGGCACTGCTCGCGGACGACCACGCCATCGCCCTGCTGGCCCACCAGGGCCGGCCGGGTCGGGACACGTTCGTCTCGCTCGAGGAACACGCCGAGATTCTCACCGATCACCTCGACCACCGCGTCGAGTTCGTTCCCGACACCGACGGCAATGACGCACTCGCGGCCATCGACGGCCTCGAGTCGGGAGATGTGCTCTTGCTCGAGAACACCCGGATGTGCGATGGGGAGTTACCTGAGGAAGACCCCGATACGAAGGCCGAAACGGACCTGGTCCAGACACTCGCTCCCGAGTTCGACGCCTACGTCGGAGACGCGTACTCGGCCGCCCACCGATCGCACGCCTCGATCGTTGGCTTTCCGCGCGTCATGGACGCATACGCGGGCCGCGTGATGGAGACGGAGTACGAGGCGAACACGGCGCTCCGGGACCGCGAGTTCGACGGCACGGTCACGATGATACTCGGCGGGACGAAGGCCGAGGACGCGATCCCCATCGTCGAGCAGCTCGACGACGCCGTCGACCGGTTCTGTCTCGGCGGCGTCGTCGGCGAACTCTTCTTGCGCGCGGACGACCGCGATGTCGGCTACGACGTGGGCGGGCCGGAGCTCTTCGACCACCAGTGGGACGAGCACCAGGAGACGCTCGAGCGCGTGCTCGAGGCCTACCGCGACCGCCTCTATCTCCCGACCGACCTCGCATTCGAGGACGACCGCGGCGAGCGGGGAGAGACGACCCTCGAAGGCGTGTCGAAAGAGCGCCCCTTCCTAGACGTCGGATCGAAGACGGCTGCGCGGTATGCCGACCTCGTCGCCGGATCCGAAGCCGTCTTCGTCAAGGGCGCGCTCGGCGTCTTCGAGGACGAGCGGTTCGCTCGCGGTACCGTCGAGGTCCTCTCGGCTATCGCGGAGGCCGACTGCTTCTCGGTCGTCGGCGGGGGAGACACCGCCCGCGCGTTCGCGCTCTACGACCTCGACGAGGCGGACTTTACGCGCGTCTCGATCGCCGGCGGAGCGTACGTCCGCGCGCTCACCGGCGAGCCGCTGGTCGGGGTAACGGTGCTCGAGTACGACGGCTGAGGAGCCTTCGTCAGTTCGGCGGGGATGCCCGCGATCGCCCTCCACGACGCGGTCAACTCTGCGGGCTCGACGATGGCGACGTCGCTTGGGATCGTCCACTTGAGCGCGACGACTGCGGCGCCGTACTCGAGCGCCGTTCCCACGTCCGCGCCGGAGAGGCGGCTCGCAAAGAAGTCGCCGACGAAGGCGTCTCCGGTGCCGACGGATCGACCGTTTCCGCCTCGAACACCGGGCAAGCGTGGAACGTCCCGTCCCAGTATGCCATGGCATCGTCTGCGCCGCAGGCCACAACGACCGTCTCGAACCGCTAGCGATCGGCCAGTCCCGACGCCACCTCGTTGGGTCGCGGGTCGCCCCGAGGATGTCACTCACTCACACCACCTCCACGGTCTGGACTGTTCACGACCAGTAGTCGTTTGCTGCCGGGCTCTCGCCAACAGTACTGTCAGTCAGGGAAATCTATGCTGCATATAATTACCCCCGCTGCAGCCATCGGCCAGAATATGCACTATATGACTGGCTTTCAACGCGACGTGCTCTATGCAATCGCCGGCTACGACGAGCCACACGGACTCGCGATCAAAGACGAACTCGAGAATTACTACGAGACGGAGATTCTCGCCGGACGACTGTATCCCAACCTCGACACGCTCGTCGGCAACGGACTCGTCGAAAAAGGGACGCTTGATCGGCGAACGAACTACTACACACTAACGCGTCGTGGTCGACGCGAGACCGAAGCCCGACGTGAATGGGAACAACAGTATGTTGGTGAGCTGCTCGCAGACTCGTAGCTCAAACACCGTCAAACATATTTTCCAAGCGGTTACCCGAGCTCGAGAGCCGTCTCTATGCTGTCTTTCCCGAAATTTTCACAGCTAGTGAATCACTAGACGACGGTGACTTACCACGAAGAATCACCTCACTCGAGGCGGCACGCTGGAACGGTCGTGACTGCACCCTCGAGCGTCGACTCGAAGTCTCGAAGGGAGATCCGTGACTCGATAACTCGAATGACAGGCAACTACAGTGGTCGTTAGAAATAACCACTCACCTCTGGCAGCGAGAGTTGATCAAGAGCGGTATCGACCGCTGTTGTAAGTGCAGGTAGCGAGTCGAAGAACCGGTTGCTAAGTGCTGATTGAAGTTGTCTCCAACACGCTTCGAATCGAGAGAAAAGCGATCACCGTCCTCGGTGATCGGGCCCAGCAGCCACGTCCAGTCGCGTTGTCCAGACAGTTTGATTTCTATCTAACGGTATGCCACGAGGGTACAGTCGAGAGCGAACGTCGGTTCACAACCTCCACTACCACTTCGTGTGGTGTCCGAAATACCGCAAGCCGGTGTTAACGGACGAGGTTGCCGACCGCCTCCAACAACTCGTCGAGGCAAAAGCCGACGAGTTCGACCTCACCATCCTCCGACTGGCAATCCAGCCCGACCACGTCCACCTGTTCATCACGGGCAACCCTCGCAGAACACGAGTCGTGAGGTCCAGGGCCGTGTCGAGTGCCACGAGTGTGGGTTAGAGGACAACGGCGACAAGAATGGTGCGTCGAACATCGGGAAACGAGCCGTCGGTAAGGACATTCAGAGCCCGCTATCGACGGTGGGGGCTGTTGTGGCTCAGCCCGAAACGCAGGTCGTACTCGAGGGAATCAACGGTGAGATGGAACCTGCGAACTCCCCGGAAGACGTGGGCCTAACCCTCAGTGAGGGAAGCCCACGACTTTAGTCGTGGGAGAAGTCACCTCAGCATCTCCTCGACAGCGATCTCGTCGAGATGATCCACTACTCCCACAACACTATTTGAGTAAAAACTTCTAACGGATACTATATCTCACTCTACCACCGTTCCCCTATTCAACCCTTTACAATAGTATGTGTGTAAATACAATCGCCGGTGGGGTACGCCATTCGATCGAGCTGATTTACACACATATGGCTGTAATCCTATCGCGGGATGGAATCACGACATGGAGATCTCGAGTTCGAACTCGTTTGCGACACCGAGTAGAATATTCGGAATCGCCTCTTCGAATCGATCGTCGGTGAGCCGGTTGGCCGGACTGGCAACGCTGAATGCCCCGACAACACGGTTATCGGAGCCGTTTACGGGGACACCAACCGCCTTGATTCCATCAAGTTGTTCTTCATAATTGAACGCGATTCCTCTCTCGCGAATCGTGTCGAGTTGGTCCAAGAGAGTTTCCTCATCAGTGATGGTGTTTTCCGTCGCTGCAGGAAGGTCTCGCTGCTCAATGATCTCCATGACTGTACTGTGTGGCAGTTTCGACAGAATAGCCTTTCCAGACGCGGTTTGATGGAGATTGAACTGTTTGCCGACGGTCGAATACGTCCAGACTGCGTGTTTGCCCGACGACGTGTGAATGTAGACGCCGCGTCCGTTTTCTTCGACGGCAAACACCGCCCGGCAGTCAGTTTCTTCTGCGAGTTGATCGGTATACGACGCCGCGACTCTGTAGGCTTTTTTTCTGTTCCGAACGTAGTCGCCGTGATCGAGAAACCGAAGGCTGAGGTAATACTCATCACCCTGTTTGACCGCGTAGCCGTTCGACAGCAACGTTGACAGGTGTGAATGGACAGTACTCGGTGCGAGCTCGAGTTCATCGGCCAGTTCCGTTACTCGGCCACCATCCAACTCTCGAAGCTTCTCTACGACTCTGAGCGAGATAGTGGTCGTCTGTAGTTCACGATTTTCTGTGTGGTCCATATGAGTTCCGTAGTGTGCCACCTATATAAAATTCGCCTCTTGCGAATGGGGTATCGGTTTCGTCTTTCGATGGCCGATCAGAACAACGAGAGACCCTCTCAACGATACGTAGATCTGAACCCAATCTCGAAAGAGAACTTCCTACATGGCGGGTTCGACACCCTCGAAAACTGTTTATTGATAATGAAAAACGAGTTGCACCGTTTGCGTCCCTTCGGACACGGTGTGGGATGTCGGATTCAGATCTGAAAGACATTCCAATGAAACTGTAACTCGAGAATTACGTAGGCGTGACAGGGGTCGATCACATAATTAGATTTCGTATATATCATTCGCCTCTCCGGAATAGTTCACCGGCTAGTCTCGGCCGGTGCGTTCGTACCGCAGCTGCTCGTCAGCGATACTGAGTTTCACTCTATTCCAAGCATCTCACGCGCCTCAGCTGGAGACGCAATCGGGCGTTCTAACTCTTCTGCGATTCGGGCAGTGCGACGGACGAGTTGTGCGTTGCTCTCCGCCAACTCGTTTTTTCGATAGTAGATGTTGTCTTCCATGCCGACCCGTACGTGTCCGCCGAGTGTAATCGCCATCGTCGTCAGCGGAAGCTGGTGGCGACCAACCGCAAGCGCTTGCCACTCGACGGGGTCCGGAAGGTTGTCCACGAGGTTGATCAGATTCCGTGGATGGGCGGGTGTCCCGGTCTGCATGCCCAAGATGAGTGTACACCAGTACGGTGCATCGAGCAGGTCTTCGTCGATGAGATGCTGCATCTCCGGGATGTGCCCCGGATTGAAGATCTCGAGTTCTGGCTTGACACCTGCTTCTCGCATCTGATCGGCGTACTCCTCATTTTGCTCGCGTGGATTGATCGCCGTTCGCGTCTGTCCGAAGTTCATCGGCCCGATATCGACGGTCGCCATATCCGGTCGCGGCTCGGTCTCGAGGATCGGTGCGATCCGTTCCTCCCTGGAATAGATGCCGCCGCCACCGGTGGTGAAGTTGACGAGGATATCATCGCAGTACTCGTCGATGGCGTCTCGTATCGCTTGGTATCGTTCGAGATCTTTGGTCGTCTCACCGTCGTCGGTTCGGGCGTGAATATGCACGATCGATGCCCCTGCTTCTTCACAGTCACGGACGTCTCGAGCGATCTCTTCCGGCTTGAGCGGGAGGTTCGGGTTTGCCTCTTTGCCGTGATGGCCGCCGGTCGTTGCGACGCTGATGATCAGCTTTCTGTCAAAGTAGTCCTGATAGCCACTGTATGGCATACGTCTCAGATCTGCACTCTTGTATTTATATGTTCCGGTCCGCTGAAGATCGATGCATGACGCAGGCTCTTGAACTGCCAGTAGAGGCCTGCTACCGGCTCCTGACGACGGACGATGATGAAATAGCGGTTACCGAGTGACCTCCTCATCTGTGGTCGACAGTAAGTTTTTATACTAGAATGGGCGTCTTTCATACATGCGTTCGGATAGCACAGCAGTAGTTACTGGTGGTGGCCGTGGAATTGGACAAGCGATCGCTGTCGAATTAGCGAAAGACGGCGCCGATGTCGTCCTCGCAGGAATCGACGAAGGCGGAATGGAAGAGACAGTATCGCTCATCGAATCGGAAGGACAGCGGGCAATCGACCAGTATACCGATCTCAAACACTACGAAAGCGTCCAGTCGAGCATTGACACCGCACTCGAGGAGTTCGAGAGCATCGACATTCTGGTGAACAACGCAGGTATCGCCGGCCCAACTGCGTCCTGCGAGGAAGTCTCCGTCGAGGAGTGGGACGATACGATCGACGTCAATCTTCGCGGGCCGTTCTTTGCCTGCAAGGAGGTGCTTCCAGTGATGAAAGCACAACAGTACGGCCGAATCGTCAACGTGGCCTCTGTTACGGGCAAGCGCCCACTCGAGCAACGAACACCGTATGCGGCGACAAAGATGGGACTGATTGGGTTTACACGAACACTCGCAGCGGAAGTTGGTGAGTACAATATTAACGTCAACGCGATCTGTCCGGGATCAGTTGACGGGCCGCGTATCAGACGAGTGTTCGAGCAAAAGGCGGAGTCGACCGGTCAATCCTACGAAGACGTTCGCCAGGCTGCGGAGTCGGAAAGTCCGCGCGGTGAACTGGTCGAGCGGGAGGATATCGCCGAGTTAGCAGCGTTTCTCTGCTCCGACGAGTCCGAGCGAATTACCGGACAGGACCTCAACGTTTCCGCTGGGAAGGTCATGTACTGAGCCAGTTCGAAGCCGTCCGTCCGTCGACGCTGGAACCTGACTCGACTGAAGCCGAGTGAGTGCGATTACAGATCCTCATAGATAATCACCCAAAATTATTTATACCACCACCATAGACAGAGTAACGGAGAAGCATGGTGAAGCATAACACCGAACAGACTAGACGGGATTTTGTAAAAACTACGGTCGCTGGGAGTGCTGCGGCTGGACTCGCAGGACTTGCAGGATGTGTTGGAAGCGGTGACGAGGACCCAGAGGCCGTCGGCTCGGTCGCGAACCTCGAGAACTCATACTGGCTGTCGTGGCAGAGGGGGTATGAAGAGGCGTGTGAAGCGTTCGGCTACAAGACGAACCTACAGACGAATGGGGGGAACGTCGACCAGCAACAGTCGCAGTTCGATACCGCGGTTTCGAACATGGCCGATATGATCGTCGGCCAGACGTACACGAACGCAGCAGCGATTTCGCTTGCGGAGACGTGTGTTCAGGGTGGTGTGCCGACAATTCTCGCTGTGACGATCGCCGACTGGTATACGCCACTTGACGCCGGACCCGAATACGTGCAGTTTTTCACACCTCACTTCGTCAATCACGCCTACACCTCTGCAAAGGTCTTGTTCGAGGAAATGGGTGGTGAGGGATCATTCGTCCACATCGAAGGCAATCGCGGCACAGCTCCGAACACCGGTCGGAACGCCGGACTAGAGTTGGCTCTCGAAGAGTATCCCGACATCGAACGGCTCGAGCCGGTACTCCAAGGGAACTTCATCCGAACGGATGCTCGGGATGCGATGTCCGACCTCATTTCGACGCACGGAGACGACATCGAGGGCTTCTTCGGACAGAACGACGACGTCGCGATCGGCGGATTACAGCGACTCGAGGAGGCCGGCTACGATGTTCCGGTCGTCGGAATCGACGCGACCGAACCGGCGCTAGAACGCATTCGAGATGGTCGGATGGTTGGCAGTGTCTCCGGGATGGGGCCGTGGCAGGCAGGTTGGTCGGTTGCCAAAGCCCACGACTTCATCCAAGGATACGAACTGACCGACGCGGAACGAATGATGTCGTTCAACGCACCGCTGGTCGTCAACGATCCGGACGAGTGGAGTGATCGGATCGGTGACGAAATTGAACTCCCCATCATTGAAGTCGATCAGTATGAAGCGGACATTTTCGACGGCGAAACGCCGTACGACTGGGAACTGATGTCGAAAGCGGAATCCGGCGAGGACGCGTGGGACCCACAGATCGGGATGAGTCCGATGGGACGAGCGGATATCGAAGAACTGCTCGAATGGGACGACGACGATCGCAGCGACGATTATTCGTTGCCGAGCGTCTACGACGATGACGATGAACTGTCTACTGTGCAGGCACTGTACGACGAACAGTTCAACAGTAACCCACTCGAGTAACTATGAGTGAGAAAAGCATGGATACCGGACCAACGAACGCTGTCGACACTGACCCACCGACCACTCGGGAAACGAGCCTGCGCGTCGAAAACATCTCGAAATCGTTTCGACACGTCGATGCGCTGACTGACGTCTCCCTCGAACTCAACACGGGTGAGGTGGTCGGACTCGTCGGTGAGAACGGCGCCGGCAAGAGTACGCTCCTCAACATTCTCACGGGGGTACTGGACCCTGACGAAGGGCAGCTGTACAGAGACGATCAACCGGTTACGTTCGCCGGTCCACAGGAAGCCGCATCGTACGGTGTCTCGCTGGTTCATCAGGAACAAGACGTCATCACGCATTTCAGAGGGTACGAAAACCTCTTTTTAGGACGAGAGCGTGAATCGATGGGGCTGTTGCGAATGGACGAGATGAGCAGCGATGCCCAGTCGTTCGTCGACGATCTCGGTATCGATATCGACGTCGACAAGTTCGTGAAGAATTATTCGTTCAACGAGCGACAGATGCTCGAGATTGCGAAGTCGTTTCATGTCTCGAGCAAAGCGGAGAATCCGGTTATCCTCCTCGACGAACCGACTGCGGGACTCGAAGAAGACGGCCGTGAGCTGCTGTTCGATCTGATCAACGACCTCCGGAACGAAGCGACCTTCGTGTTCGTCTCGCACGAGCTCGATGAGGTCCTCGAAATTACGGACCGGATTTACGTGCTAAAAGACGGGGAACTGGTCGACGAATACGAGACCGACGAGGCGACACAGGATGCCCTCCAGCAGAGTATGGTCGGGCGAGAAACGTCTGCAGCGTACTATCGCGTTCCTGATCAGCGACGAGAATCAAACCTTGGTGATCCCGTGTTCGAAGCGAACGACCTGCAACACGAAGACGAGATCGGGCCGGTTTCGTTTTCGGTTCGGCGTGGGGAGATCTTCGGGATCGTCGGCGTTGAGGGCTCCGGAAAAGAACGTCTCGGCAGAATCCTCGCTGGAGACACGCCAGCGACTGACGGGACACTCTCTGTTCTGGGAGATGAGGTGCAACCGGACTCTCCGGTGGATATGGTTGATGCTGGTGTCGGATACATTCCCAAAGATCGCAAGTCCGAGGGACTGTTGCTGTACCAGTCCGTGTTGAAGAACACATCACTTGCGATGGTCCGTGATATGTACGGACGCCTGCCGTTTCTCGACACGAAAGCGGAGTCATCGATTACCGAAGAGACGATCGAGGACTTAAATATCAAAACACCAAGTGCGAACTCGCTCGTTCACGGGCTGAGTGGCGGCAATCAACAGAAGGTGGTCATTGCCCGATGGCTGGCCCACGAAACACCGGTACTGGTGATGGACAACGTGAGCCGAGGTATCGATGTCGGTGCGAAAGAAGAAGTGTATCGCCTGTGCCGGGAGTTGACTGAAGAGGGGATTTCGATCGTTCTTATCGGCGACGAACTCCCAGAGGTGATCGGCTTATCGAACCGAATTGCGGTTATGCAAGACGGCTCGTTTGCCGATGAACCGATCGATGCCTCGCCCGACGCGAAACCAACCGAGGAGGAGCTAATCCAGCTGATGGTCTAATATGAGTACAAACAACCCAACAGATACTATTCGAAACTGGTGGCACGAACAACGAGAACAGCGGACGCGACAGGACTGGATCATCGATCTCGGGCCATTCGTGATGCTTTTCGGCCTGATGATTCTGTTTAGTATCCTCAGTAGTAACTTCCTCACGTACGGGAACCTGATCAACAACGTTGCGGTGAATAGCGCGTTGCTCTTGCTGGTTGCGCTGGCAGGGACGTTCCCGATCCTCCAGCAGAGTATCGACCTCTCGGTGGCTGCACTGGTTAATCTGTCCGGCGTGCTCACCGTAATCTTAGTCGCGCAGTTCGGGTTCCTGGCGATCCCGATGGTCCTCCTAGCGGGGATGCTTGCGGGCTTTGCAAACGGCTACGTGTTCGCCAAACTGAAGGTCCCGTCGTTTCTGGTCACGCTCGGCACGATGTCCGTGATGACGGGTATCGCTTTGATCCTCACGGGCGGCTCGAGCATCAACTTCAGAAACGATGCGATTCGGGGGATCGCCACCGGTGAGTACCTCCCCGGTATCCCGAATCTCGTCTTCTGGTCGGTCCTGATCTACCTTGGGACCGTCTTCCTCGCGTTGCGAACGAAGTTCGGCCGGTACTGCTATGCGCTGGGTGAAAACGAGCGCGTCGTCGAACTCTCCGGCGCGAAAGTGGATCGGTACAAGATCTACCCGTTCGTGCTCTCCGGACTCCTGTGTGCGATCGGGGGGTTCTTACTCGCCGCTCGGCTGTCGTCGGCTTCGCCCGACGCGGGGACGGACCTCCTGTTACCGAGCATTGCCGCAATCGTCATGGGTGGGACCGCACTGACCGGCGGCGTTGGTGGCCCACACCGAACGATCCTCGGCGTCCTCGTCATCGCCGTCCTGCAAAACGGGATGAACCTGACCGCAGTCGACCCCTTCGTTCAGGAGATTATCCTCGGCGTCGTCGTTGTCGTCGCCGTTGCGCTCTCGATCGACCGACGGAAGATCGACGTGGTCAAGTAGCGCAGTCGGCGACCCACCGTCTGTTCGATTTCGAACACTGTGTTCGCTGTACCGGACGGTACGGGTTCACCACATCGGTCGGTACGTTCTCTTGTCGACTGGCGACTGTCCTCGAGACCCTGTTACCCGACGAGACGAATCGTGTTGGTCGTCCAAAAACCAGCTCTCAGAATGCCTGTCGTCAGCCCCTCCGGTTTCCGTTTAGTCGTCGGCGAGCATCTCTGTCGCGTGACTGGTCGTAACGGTTCCGTCACGCGCCCATCCTCGACGATCGTAGTACTCGTCTAAGGCGTCCTCGAACGCAGGGAGCTCATAGGGCAATGAGTCGTCGTCACGGTCGAACCCACGCTGGCTGTTGAAGTGGCGCTCGAGCGTGACGACACGTGATCCGATCTCGAGTAGGGACTCGTACTCGGCGTCGAACAGCCCCTCGAACCGATCCGGCGTCATAAAGCTCCGCGAGAACCGACAGACGATCCCACAGTCCTCCAGTGCGCGGGCGTTTTCCTGTTCGATGACGACCGCGGGTTTCCCCTCGAGGCCGGTCGGTTCGAGCGCATCGTCGGCGTCGACGAGTGGGTACTCCCAGGCGTACATCGTCGAGAACATGTGGTCTGCGCCGCGGTTGGCGACGGCGTAGGACAATCCCTGTCCGTGAAGCGTGCGGCCGTCGTGGGCGGCAAAATCGAGCCCTTTGACCGTCCAGTTCTCGACCTCGAACTCCTCGTGGAACCGCTCGATGCCTTCCGCGAGGCGGTCACCGACGCCGTCTCGATGGGCGATATCGGCGACGAGGTCGTGGATCAACTCGACGTTGCCGAACTCGTCCTCGGATGCCAGATAGGCCGCAACGACGTTTCCACAGGTGATCGTGTCCATCCCGTAGCGGTCACAGAGCTCGTTCGACTGCATGACGTCGACGATATCGTCGACCGCACAGTTCGAGCCAAAGGACATGACGGTCTCGTACTCGGGGCCTTCGGTCTCGACCCCGCGCTCGTCGTCTTTCGTCGGGAGTTTGCACGCGAACGCACACGCAGAACAGGTCCCACGCGTGTATTTGCGGTCTTCGACGGCATCGCCGTTGATCCCCTCGACACCCTCGAACGAGAGCTCCGAGAAGTAGCGCGTCGGGAGAGCCTCAACTTCGTTTGCGAGATCGGTGACGCTCGTCGTTCCCTGGCGTTTCATGATGTGGTCCGACGTCGCGGCGTCACGGTGGACATCCATCTGTATCTGTGGCACCTCGATATCCGGCGCCGAGTCGCCGTCGAAGGTGATTGCCTTGACGTTTTTCGAACCGAGGACGGCACCGAGACCGCCGCGCCCGAACGCGCGGCTTTCGGTCGTCATGATCGAGGCGAACCGGACGCGTCGTTCACCCGCTGGGCCGATACAGGCCACGTGTTCTGACGACAGCCCATGCGTTTCGTCGATATACGTCGTCACCTCGGGAACCGTCGCGTCTTCTAGCTCCGGGACGGCTTCGAACTCGACACCCTCATCAGTCACGTGAACGATCAGGAGTTCGTCGCTCTGGCCGGTGATTTCGACGGCAGCGTTGCCCGTTGCGGCGAAGTTTCGAGACATGAACCCGCCCGCGTTCGATGAGAGCAGCCGGTCCGTTTGTGGCGAGATCCCGGTACAGTTCATCCGTCCGGTGAAGCTCATAGTCGACGCCTGCATCGGCCCTGTCGTGAAAAAGAGGCTGTTCTCCGGCCCGAACGGGTCGGCGTCGAAGGGCACGCGCTCGTGGGCAAGTGCAGTGCCAACGCCACGCCCGCCGATGAATCGCTCGAGGATAGTGTCAATGGCTGTTTGCTCGCTCGTCTGCGTACTGACGTCTACGGTGAGGAGTGGTCCCTCTGCGTGTAGCATACAGAGATACTCGAGGTGCCTAGTTAATGAACTACCCCACCCTACTTCGCTCGTCCTGCGAACTCGCTCGTTGAGGATGGGGTTTCTGAGTCAACTCTGAGACGTACACGAACCTGTGCAGCGGTCTCGTCATCGTCGCCCAGTTCAAGGGACGGTTCATACATGCCCCCGAGACTGGATAGCGGGCTCTGAATGTCCTTACCCAGTCCTTTCTTTCCAATATTCGTCGCACCGTTCTTGTCAGCGTTATCGTCCAATCCACACTCATCGCAAAGATGCCGACCCTGACCGACTCGCTCCGTATTCTCTTTCTCACCACACCGCCAGCACGTCTGACTGGTATTGTACTCGTCTACAATCTTCACGCCAATTCCAGCGAATCGTGCCTTGTACTTGATGTACTGAGTTAGCGTGTAGTGAGGCATCGAGTGCAACCGACGGTTCATCTCCGACCCCATATCCTGATTCTGAATACCTTCGAGATTCCCGATGACGATGAGAGCATTCCGCCCCTTAGCGTCCTCAACAATCTGTCGGCTAATCTTGTGGAGTCGGTCATCAATCGCACGCCACTCGCTATCCTTTGCGGACACGAGCGTCTCGTATGCTCCCTTCTCTTGGAGTCGAGTGCGGAGTTCCTGATGGTGTCGGCGTAGTTGCCGAATCTCTTCGCCGTAGAACGTGGTGTCCCGAGAGGGCAGTGCCACCGACACTGCAACCCATCGAGAGCCTAAATCCACAGCGAGAACACCATCATACTCATCCTTCAACTCGACGTTCTGTTTTATCGAGAGGTGAGCGTAGTACTCGCCATCTTCCTTGACAATTTTCGAGTCTTTCACTTTAGCGTCGTCAGGAATCGATTCGTGCGGATTGATTGGAACGTTGACTCCGCCGTACACCTGCGAAACTGGAATCTTCATCCACCAGTCCGCTAACTTGGTGTCGTGCTGCTCAACATCGAACACGTCATTGCGGATGAACCATGGGTACTCGTGGTCGTCTCGCAGGTTCTCTGTGTCGATGTACGCATCGGCAGCTTGCTTCGTGGCGGAGTACAGGTCGGCGTCGTCATCGCCTCGGATGTAGGCTTGGAACTCGCTGAACTCGTAGTCGAGTGCCTCTTGCTTCGTCTGAGTTAGCTCGTCGGTGCGTATCTTGGCAACGATAGTCTTCTCTGCATCCAGCATCATTCGTCATCACCTGCCGAGCGTTGGTTCTCGACGTATTCTTTCAGTACATCCAGCGAGACCTGTCCCGTACTGATGAGACAGTACGAGTTCGACCAGAATTGGTCACCCCACAGTTTGTCGTCCAGTTCGTCTTCGTACTCGTTGCGGATGCGTCGGGCTGATGCTCCTTTGAGGACGTTGACGAACTTGGCGAGGTCTGTGGTGGGTTCAGCCTTGAAAACGATGTGGACGTGGTCTTCGTCGGCTTCGAGATTTTTGATTTCGACGCCGTAGTTGTCTGCAAACCCGTTGGCGACCTCGTGAAGGAACTCCGTTCGTTCCGCTGTGAACACGTTCTGTCGGTATTTCACGACGAGAACAAGGTGGTAGTGCAGGGAGTACACGGAGTGCGCTCCTGTGTCGAGGTCGTATTCCATTGGGTTCGTTCCTATATTGGGTAACCAAAACTAAAAGTATTATGCTGTGTTGCGTTTCTGTGGTTGTATCGGAATAGCGTACGGCTGTATCCCCGCCCTACTGCGCTACTCGCTCACAGTGTTCGCTGCGTTGCTCCTTGAGGACGGGGACTTAGCCTGCAAAAGTTAAAACTGCACTCCGTTCGAACGGGGATCGTGGCCGCCGATCAGGCAGTGAACCCGCCGTCGACGACGATGTTCTGTCCGGTCACGAACGATGCTTCCTCGCTCGCCAGAAACAGTGCGGCGTCTGCGACCTCTTCAGGTTGCCCCGGCCGACCGAGCGGCGTGTTCTCGACAAGTCCCCCGGCAGTGTCGCCGTCTTTCGTCGTCATCGCCGTCTCGATAAGCCCCGGATTTAACGCGTTGACGCGGATATCGTGTGGTCCCTGTTCGATCGCGAGCTCTCGAGTCAGGTTCGTCACGCCGCCTTTCGACGTACAGTACAGCGAGGAGTTCTCGAGGCCGCGCAGACCCGCAATCGAGGACATATTCACGATCGAGCCGCCATCAGCCTGTGTTTGCATTTCCTTGATCGCGGCCTGACAGCCGAAATAGACTCCCTTGAGGTTGATGTCCATCAGCCATTCGAAGTCCTCTTCGGTCGCCTCGACGATCGGGAGCTGTCGTTCGACGCCGGCGTTGTTGACCATCACGTCCAGCGAGCCGTACGCCTCGACGGTCCGGTCGATCGCATTTCGGATGTCGTCGATGGACGTGACGTCCGTTTCGACGTACTGTGCGTTCCCACCGTTCGCCGTGATCAGTTCGTGTGTCGGTTCGCCGCCGAGTCGCGGGTCCTCGCGGACGTCCGCGATGGTGACGTTTGCTCCCTCTTCGGCGAATCGGCGAGCGATTGCACGTCCGTTCCCCGACGATGCGCCGGTTACCAGTGCCGTTGTATGTTCCAGTCTTCCAGTCATAGTTCTAAGCGCCTTGGATAGGCCGTCATGTGTGCGGATGGTCCGCATGCAATAATAAGTTCGTGTTTCGGTCGCCGTCCGAACGCCGCATCGGCGTGGCGATGACCCTGTTCGCGAGGGAGAGTTCCTCTCAGTCCCGCGATGCGATATTGAGACAGACGTTTTTGAGTTGCGTGTAGTTGTCGATCGCCTGAACACCGTTTTCGCGGCCGATCCCACTCCGTTTGAAGCCCCCGAACGGTGTTTCGTTGCCGCCGGCGAACCACTCGTTGACGTAGATCTGTCCCGCATCGACGTCACGCGCAAACCGGTGGGCGCGGCCGACGTTTTCGGTGAACACGCCCGCCACGAGTCCGTACGGTGACTCGTTAGCTAGTTCGATCGCCTCCTGTTCGTCCGCGAACTCGATGACGGTCAGCACTGGTCCGAAGATCTCCTCTCGAGCGATCCGCATGTCATTTTCAACGCCGTCGAACACGGTCGGTTCGACGAAATAGCCCGCCCCATCGAGAGTCTCGCCACCGACGACCGGCTCACCAACCTCAGCTCGTCCGACCTCGAGATACTCGGTCACGGTCTGAAGCTGTTGTTCGGAGACGAGCGGACCGACGTCGGGGTCGTCGACGCCTGGACCGACGGTCAGCGCCTCGGTTCGACGTTTGAGTTCATCGACGAACTCGTCGTGGATCGTCTCGTGGACCAGCAACCGCGATCCTGCCGAACAGACCTGGCCGGCGTTCGAGAAGATCCCCGTTATTGTCTCGTCGACAGCGTGGTCGATGCTCGCGTCGGGAAAGACGACGTTCGGACTCTTTCCGCCGAGTTCGAGATGGATATCTGCGACGTGTTCGACTGTTCGCTTCGCCACCTCGACGCCGGTCGCTTCCGAGCCGGTGAACGTTACAACGTCAACTTCCGGACTCCCGACGAGCGTGTCACCCGCCTCGAGGCCGTCGCCGGGAACGATGTTCAACACACCCTCGGGGAGCCCGACCGAGTCGGCAAGTCGTGCGATTTCGAGTGCACCGAGGGGCGTCTCCTCTGCTGGCTTGACGACCGCGGTGTTTCCGCCCGCGAGCGCGGGCGCGACGCTGCGCGCGAAGAGATAGATTGGAACGTTCCACGGGACGATGTGCGCCGAGACGCCGAGCGGTTCCCGGATCGTGTAATCGACGTGGTCGCCGTCGAGGGGAATGCTCTCGCCTTGAATCTTGTCGGCGAGGCCGCCGTAGTACTCGAAGTGTCTGGCAGCCCGTTGCACCTGCGTTCGCGCCGCCGAGAGCGGTTTCCCGTTCTCGAGCGTTTCGATGCGGGCGAGTCGTTCTTCGTCCTCCCGGATCGCCGCTGCGAGACGGCACAGGAGTCGGCTCCGTTCCTTTGGTCGCGTGTCTTGCCACTCGTCGCTGGCTCGCCGTGCCGTTTCGACGGCCGTCGCGACGTCATCGCTCGTCGCGGCAGGGACTGTCGTGATCGGTTCGTCCGTCGCTGGATCGATGATCTCGAGCGTCTGGTCGTTCGATGCAACTCGTTCGTCCCCGTCGATAAACAAGCCGTACGGCTCATCGAGAGGCTTCTCGCTGGATGTCGGCATCGATACTATCATTCGAGCAGTAGCTGTTAATTGTTCTGCCTGATTGATCTGTGAGCAGTGTGTCGTCTCCTGATCGGATCAAACCCAAACAGTTATTAATGATACCCCGGAACAAACATACCGTATGTTAGCGAATGTCGACCTTGTAGTGGACTCCGTCTCCCACTGCTTCAACCACACGCCGGAGAATCACAAACACCCGCACGCGCAGCGATGGGACGACGAAACGTACGAACTCGGTGAGAAACTCCTCCCTGACGAGTACGTGCCCTCGGAAGACGTGTTCTACCGCAACCACCAGCCGGAAGAACTCGCACGGCTGCTGTTTCTCGAGAGTCAGATCGATTACAGCGTCTACCATTCGCTCCCCTTGGACGACTACTTCCACGACGGGTACGTCTCCCGCGAGAAAGGATTCGAGTTCTGTGAGCAGAACCCGGATCGTACCTCGATGTACGTCGACATCAACCCGCTCGAGGACGACGCAGTCGATCAGGTCGAGGAGTACGCCAAACGGGATGTCGTCGAAGGGATCAAGCTCTACCCATCTCGGTACCAGAACGGCCAGGATCTCTCGCTGCAGCTAACCGAGGACGCGGTCTGGCCGATCCTCGAGGCCGCAGCCGACTCGGACGTCGACACCGTCGCCATGCACAAGTTCATCCCGTTTGCAACGGCGCCGGTCCGATACTTCCGAACGGACGACGTCGAAGACGCTGCGCTGTCTTTCCCGGACATCAACTTCGAGATTATCCACGCTGGGTTCTCGTTCCTCGAAGAAACCGCGTTCGCGATGGCGAGTCACGACAACATCTACGGCAACTTAGAGAACACCGCCTGTCTGGTGAACACGCGACCGCGGAAGTTCGCGAAGATCCTCGGCGAGTTCCTCTACTGGGTCGGCTCCGATCGCCTGCTCTTTTCCAGCGGCGCAACGGCCCTCCATCCCCAGCCGCCGATCGAGGGAATCTGGAACTTCGAGATGCCCGAAGATCTCCAGGCTGAATACGACTACCCCGAAGTGACAGAAGAGGACAAGCGAAACATTCTCGGAGGGAACGCACTGCGCATGCTCGACAAGGATCCCGACGAGATCCGATCGAACATCGAAGGCGACCGATGGGAACAGCTGCGCGAAGAGCAGGGACTGACGGACTCGTTCCCCGAACCGTGGTCGACGTACGAAACGACGGTGTAACGATGGCAAGTCATATCACTCCCGAGCAGTCGTTTGAAGACGAACGAAAAGCCGCGGTCCGCTCGGCGCTGTCGAACGTGCTAGATCCCTGTAGCTGTGCGAGCGAGCATCCGATCAATCTCGTCGACTTCGGCCTCATCGAGGAAATCGAGATCGACGAACGCGGCCATGTTGACGTGACGCTCTTGCTCACGTCCCAGCGCTGTACGTACTTCATCGCTATGAGCGACGAAATCGTCGAGCGAGTCGGGCAGCTGCCGGCTGTCGAGAGCGTCGACGTTCATCAGTCGACGGAAGGAAAAATCTGGACGCCGGACCGGATGTCCGAACAGGAACGAACGGCCCGCCGGGAACGCTTCCACGAACGGATGGAAAGCGCCGGTATTACGCCCCACGCCGAACGGAGTTAGTACAACCCACCACACCCATAGCACACCGCTCAGCCGCCGAATCACATCCGTGTCTGCTTTTCACTAGTCAACGAAACAGAACGATAGTCACCGCTGAAAATCAGTGCATCGATCGCACGACGGCGCTGCGTCGGTGTGGAATCCGTTTCAGGTGTGATGGTCTCGGACCGAGTACGGAAAAACTGACCAGCGACGCTATCGAGGCGTTTTGATCGACTCCAACGCCTCGGGTTTTTCGAGACTACTCAGATCGCCAGGTTCGTCTCCCTGATAGATGCTAGAAATAACTCTGCGGATGATCTTCCCGGACTGTGTCTTCGGCAGTTCGTCCACGAACAGGACTTCTCGTGGGCGGAACGGTTTCCCGTGTTCGACGCCGACACGTTTGCGGAGTTCCGCGCGAAGCTCATCGGATGGCGTCGTCCCGGGCTCGAGAACGACGTAGGACACGACGGCCGTTCCAGTAGTGTCGTCGGGGACGCCAACGGCAGCAGCCTGATTCACAGCCGAATGGTCGATGAGTGCGTCTTCGATTTCGGCCGGACCGACCTTTCGACCGGCGATGTTGAGCGCGTCGTCGGCACGGCCGTGCAGGAACCAGCAGCCGTCGTCGTCCTTTTGGGCCCAGTCGCCGTGATCCCACAGGTCCTCGAAGTTCGACCAGTACTCCGTGAGATAGCGGTCGTCGCCCGACCAGAGCGATTTCGTCATCGATGGACAGGAATCTCTCGCGACGAGGTAGCCGCGTTCGTGATCGTCCGCGATCGACGCGCCGGTGTCGTCGACAATGTCGATGTCCATCCCGAGGCCGGGGCCGCCGAGTGTACAGGGTTTCAGCGGCTGTGTCGGCATGGGCATCAGAAAGCAGCCCATGATCTCGGTCCCGCCGGAGATGTTGATAATCGGTGCCTCACCGCCGCCGACGTGCTCGTAGAACCAGTGCCACGACTCCTCGTCCCACGGCTCGCCCGTCGAGCCGAGCAGCCGAAGCGAGGAGAGGTCGTGGCCCTTGAGCCACTCGTTCCCGTGCTTTCGCAGCGCGCGGATTGCGGTCGGCGAGATGCCGAACTGAGTAAGTTCGTGTCGGTCGATCATCTCCCAGAACCGATCCGGCTTGGGGTGGTCTGGTGCGCCCTCATACATGAACATCGTTCCGCCGAACGTGTGAACGCCGATCATCGTCCACGGCCCCATCATCCAGCCGATATCGGATACCCAAAAGAAGCGATCAGCGGGCTTCAGATCGAAGCCGAAATGGAGTTCCTTCGCCGCCTGTGTGAGCGCCCCCGCGTGGGTGTGGACGATTCCCTTCGGTTTCCCCGTCGTTCCCGACGAATAGAGGAGCATCGACTCCTGACTCGAGTCGAGCGATTTCGTCTCGTAGTCGTCGTCTTGGGATTCGACGGCGTTGGCCCACCACTCGTCTCGCTCGTCGACCCAGGGGACGGTTCGATCGGTCTCGGAGTCGCTTGAGCCAAGCCGGTCGAAGACGATCGTCCGTTCGACGTGGCCCGCTTGCTCGATGGCTTCGTCGGCGGCCCCTTTCAGGGAAATGGCGTTGTCGCGACGGAGGAACCCGTCGCCGGTGAAGAGTACGCTGCACTCGGAATCGGCGATTCTCGTTGCGGTCGCTTCGACACCGAAGCCGGAGAAGATCGGGACCGCGATCGCGCCGACTTTGAAACAGCCGTAGAGGATCGAGACGACTTCGGGCACCATTGGCATGTAAAGTCCGACCGTATCGCCCGTCTCAATGCCGCAGTCCTCGAGGGCGTTCGCGACCTGATTCGACTGCCGGTCGAGTTCGTGGTAGGTTATCTCCCGGACCTCGCCGTCTTCGCCCTCCCAGATCGTCGCCACTTTGTTTCGCCGCTCGTTCTCGAGGGTGGCATGGCGATCCACGACGTTGTGGGCGATGTTGAGTTCGCCGCCGGGATACCAGTCCGTAAACTGCGGCCCATCGCTGGTTTCTCTGACCGTTTCGTACGGTTCGTAAAACTCGAGTCCGAGATAGTCAATCAGTTGGTCCCAGAACCACTCTACGCCGCTTTCGTCTTCGCCCGGTACCTCGGCCGTGGTCCGATTGATGAGCTCGGTGTAATTTTCGATGTCGTACCGATCCATGAACGCGGTGACGTTCGCGAATTGGATGAACTCGCTGGACGGTTCGTGCACTACTGCTGTCGCTTCCGCAACTGGCTCTGTCATGGCCTCAGTGATACTGTGTGACGGTGTCCATGATAAACTATCGGATACACTCGGCTTGACGACTCACTGCACTCGAATCCCATTTGAAAGCGTTCGTTTCGACACTCTCCAGTCGATCACGCTCACTGAATAACTCGATCACACATCTGGAATAATACAAATCACTTATGCTCTGAACCATCAATATGCGGTCGTGTACCACATACTTGTACCCGTCGACGAACACGTCGATCGCGCACAGATGGAACTCGACTATCTCAAGTCGCTTCCGGCCGACCGTGATGCGACCCAGATCACCGTTGCCCACGCATACGAGAACGAACCGAGAGACGATCGGCCAGTCGAGCGTCCGGAAGCCGTTCGGGTCGCCATCCGAGAACTCGAAGCAGACGGGTTTGCCGTCCAACACCGGGAAATTAGCGGTCCGCCATCGGATGGAATCATCAGCCTGGCTGACGACCTCGAGGCAGATGCGATCGTCATGGCCGGGCGAAAACGGGCACCGACTGCGAAGGTCGTCTTCGGGAGTGTCACTCAGTCGGTTATTCTCAACAGTACCTGTCCCGTGACCGTCGTTGGCATCAGCGAGTGAGTTCCCGATTGGCAACAGCTGGGAGACGAGGTGGCTAGCGACGTTCCTGTATCGAAACACGAATCTGCTACCACCGGCCAGTAGTCCACTGTCGTGGTAGTCCGGACTGAAGCCAGATTCGCGGGTGTCCTTTCCATATCGCTGTCCAGCCCGGACTCGAGGATACCTGCCACCCTATTCCTGCTAACACAGTTGTGTGTCTCTACAGTAACCGTTAAAACTTTTTACTCGGACATTGTTATTGAGTGCAATGGATCATCTCGACGAGATCGCCCTCGAGGAACTGCAAGATGCCCTCGACAACGTGGAGGGAAAGAAGCCGACAAAACGACTCTTAGCGGCAATAGCGTACAAAAACGGCGTCACGCAGACTGAGTTAGCTGAGTGGTACGACGTTCAGCGACGGACGATCTATAGCTGGCTCAAACGACTCGACACCGACGAGTCGCTCGAGCACGCCGTGACTGATGCTCACCGATCTGGGAGGAAACGGAAGCTCTCAGAAAAAGAGCAAAAAGAGTTCGAAAAAGCGGTCCACGAACCGCCCGAGGAAGTTGGTGTCGACGCGCCGGCGTGGACCCCGGCGCTGGTCCAGCAGTATCTTGGCGAAACGTACGATGTCGAATACTCGATCCCGAGCTGTCGACGGTTGCTCAAAGAAGCTGGGTTGAGCTATCAAAGACCACGCCGTACAGCCGCTAAAGCTGATGTTGACGAGCGAGAAACGTTCCATGAGGACGGCGGGAAATGGACACCACAGTAGTCTGTATCACTTAACTCACGAAATCTGTCCAAGTTGAGCCGCGTGGATTCCACGCGGCACGCGCCCGTCTATCGAATTATCCGAACAACGCGACTGGACATGACTCTTGGGCGCAATTCGAAGAGTGCTGATGACAGTTACAAATAGCTCCCGGCAACCGGTTTTTCCATCCACTTGACGAGTTAACAGCGGCGGTCGATACCGCTCTTGATGAATCCCCTGTACAAAAGTGAGTGACTATTTCTAACGTCTTCTATGAATACAAAATCGATGTACCGATTGATTTACCAGAGTAGTTCCATCCCAAGATTTTCTGTAGATCTCGGAAAACGCGAGTTCAGCAGGTCTTGACCTACCTGATCGAAATCGTATTGAGTAACACTGACATTCTCCTCGATGTTCTGTATGGGACAGGAGTTTAGCTGAATTGAGGTGCTAAGCCCCCTTCCTCAGCGAGCGTCGAAGACGCGAGCAGGGAGGGTGGGGTAGTTCACACGCGGGAGGGGGCAAGTTGTGCCATAGACGAACTCGAGTTCACTCGTCTCACTCACGAATGCCGTACGAGGTGGGGTTAGCCGACGGCCCGAGGACAATCAGGATCGTAATCTCCTCGGTGATATGGAAAAAGTCGTGCTCGAGGTCGGGTTCGACGTAGACGAGATCACCCGCCGCAATCTCGTGAGTGTCATCGCCAACGCGGAGCTTGCCTGACCCCGACAGGATGTAGTACAGTTCCTCTTCGTTGTGGGAGTTCTTCGGGACGGCACTGTCAGCGGGATACTTGCCGACTTCGATGGTGAGTGGCCCCGCAGTGAGCACCTCCTTGTGCTTGAGTTCAGCCGAATCGAGGTCGTCGACCGCGTCGGTGATCGAAATGAGAGTCATTTGTTACCGCTTATCATACAACGGCTTAACATTTTTGCCTCTGATAGTTCCTAGCCGAGTGTCTAACGCCCTGTGACGGCCGAGAGAAGAGGTAAATGCCGAATTTGCCCGCCATGGCGATTGCCCTGCAAATGCTCCGATCTCTGTCCGAAGGTGAAACTGAATATGGTTACCCGGACTCGAGTTCGCCAGAAGCACAATCTCGGGGAAAATACACCGTGACGGCTCTCAAACCACGCCGAGCTGTCGAATCGTCAACTCGAGCATCGCTTTGGCGCCGTCGATGACGGACTCGCGTTCGACGAACTCGAGTGGCTCGTGAGAGAGTGCGCCAGCCGGGCCGTACTCGACGATCGTCGGCAGGCGCGTGGCCGAGTAGATCGACGCCGCGTCGGTCACCCCGGGGGCGACGGTCACGCCTGGGTCGTAGCCGACCGTCGACCGTGCCGCTTCGATCGCTTGCGAGACAAACGGATGGTCCCGTGCTGCCTCGCGAGAGTCTGCCAGCGCAACCGGTGGGAAGTACTCGGCAGGGTCGACCGTCGCGGTCACGTCGACGTCGCCGGCTTCGGCCTCAATGTGGGAGGCGATGGTTTCCTCGAGGTGGGCCCGGATCGCATCGGGGTCGTTCGGATACGCCTCCCACCGGGGAAAGCGCACGTCGAAGGTCGTCTCACACCAGTCGGGGACGGCGTTCACGCCGGCCCGCTCGAGGCTCCCCTCACGGTCACGCCGGACGTCGCCGCCGATGATTGTCGTGCCGGCCGCCACCGTGAGTTCGCCAAGCAGCGAGTCGTCGATGAACGGCGACGCGATCGCCTCGCGAAAGGACGGCTCCTCGACGGTCGCCAGCCCTTTGGCCGTCTCGAGAACCGCGTTCGAACCCAGATGCGGCGTCGAGGCGTGGGTCGACTCGCCCTCGACACTGAGAGTGACCCATGCGAGCCCGCGGTGGCCGACCGCGGGCACGAATCCGTAGGAGCCGTCCATGACGACCACCGCGCCCTCGGGATCGGGGAATCGCTCGGGGAACCAGCCGGTTCGATCGCCCCGGCCGACCATCGCTTTCGCGCCGACCTGGGCGATCTCCTCGCCGACGAGGTGGCCGTGGACGAGCGTGCCACCGAGCGTGTGGTCACCAAGAGCACTCTCGAGGGCACGTAAGGCCCCGACGAGACAGACGACCGATGCCTTGTTGTCGTAGGTGCCACGCCCGACCAACACATCGCGTTCGGTGTCGTCACGACGGTCCCAGACCCAATCGTAGGCGTCGCGGATGGTGCGTCTCTCACGTTGTCCGTCGACAGTAAGCTCGATAGCTCCCGGCTCGGGCCGGCGGACCGTTCCCACGGAGACGTCGTAGGGGTCGGTGCCCGGCCAGTCAGCGTCGTCACCCGGTGCGACCGTATCCGTGTGGCTCGTACAGACGAACAGCTCGTCGGTGGCTCCCTCGAGGACCGCATAGCAGTTCTCCCGGGGGCCACGGTCGTCGTCGGGTACGCGCTGGACGTCGAGTGTCGCTCGATCTGTCTCCGCCTCGAGCGTGGCATACAGCGAGCCGACGACCGACTCGGGATCGTCGTGTGTTCCCTCCCTGCCGGTCACGCTCGGCCGCGAGACGAGATCGGAGAGGAACTCGAGTAACTCGGCTTCGTGTTCGTCGATCCACGCCCGGCCCTGGTCGATGACGTCCCGTGCCGGCGTCTCGAGATCGGCGCTGTGTGTTTTGCCCTCGGATGGCTCCATACGCTGTCGTGTGGACTGCCCCACAATGGAAGCTTCGGGCTCCTGTGGCTCCGTGACCGGTCAGTGACGGCACCCGATTCCGGCTGGCCGACTGGGAAAATTATTTTGTAGCGAAAAAGTAAGTAAACAATATGGTCCCCGATCTACAGTCACTTAGCCGACGACAGCTGCTCGCAGGAGCCGTCGGCAGCGCCGGACTCGGCGGCGGTGCGTTCGTCGCCACGGCTCTGACTCGACCGACAGCCCTCCCGAACGTGCTCGTCGACTGGACGATCAACTACTACCCGACGCCGCCCTCGCCGAGTTCGCTTTGGCAGCCGACGGTGACCGAAGCCCATGCTCGCGAGGCCGTCGAGTTGCTCGCCGAGACCGAACAAGAGGCGTTCGACCGCTGGGACGACCTGGACAGTGACGACCGTCTCGTCATCGGCTCCGGCGGGTGGCTCTCGACCGCTGAGGAGTCGCTCGAGGACGGCGACTACGAGGACGCCCTCTCCGAGGCCAGATATGGGATGCAGGTCGCCGGCGAGGACCTGGGTGCCGCTCGTGCGGAACGCGGGGAGGAAGACCTCGAGGCGGTTCACTCTACTCTTTCCCTCCTCGTTGACGCACTCGAGCGTCCGACGTCACCCGCTGTTTGATTAGGTAGCCCGCACCTCCGAGGCCGGCAAGCGCGCCAGCGATACCGAACCCGGGACTCTCGTCGTCAGCTGTGTTATGATCACCGTCGGTATCGTGGTTGGTTGAGTCCTCATCTCCAATATAGTAACTCTCGTCGATGTCGATGGTCTGTCCAGCGTGTCGCCAGTCGCCGTGATGGCCGAGAGCTCCGAGTGTCGCTCGCGATCCCTCGCTTGAACCGTCGATACCAGTATCTATCGCGTATATGTTATGGTCCCAACTCCCTACAAACAGTGTTCCGTTCACCACCGTTGGCGATGATTTCACCACATTTCCAGTTTCGAAAGTCCACTCTTGTGCACCCGTTTTTGCATCCAGTGCGTAGACATTATTATCGCCACTTCCAACGAATACCGTCTCACGTACGACGGTCGGTGACGAATGTACTACACCGCCGGTTTCGAATGCCCACTCTTGATCACCTGTTCTTTTATTCAGTGCATAGACAGTGTTGTCGCTACTCCCGATGAATACAGTCCTGTCCATGACTGTGGGTGATGAGGCATGTACTGCACCTCCAGTTTCGAAGCTCCACTCTAGATCACCCGTTTCTGCATCCACTGCGTATACATTACTGTCATCGCTTCCAAAGAACACTGTTCCATCTACCACTGTGGGCGCCGATCGGACCCGATCGCCGGTTTCGAATCGCCACTCTTGCTCGCCTGTTTGTACATTGACCGCGTACAGATGATTGTCATCACTTCCGACGAATACCGTTCCATCAATCACTGTCGGCGACTTCACTCGGCTACCCGTTTCAAATATCCACTCTACATCGCCTGTTTTTGCATCCAGCGCATACAAATTGTTATCATCGCTTCCGACGAACACCATCTCATCTACTACTGTCGGCGACGACTTTATCGCACCATCAGTTTCGAACTTCCACAACAAGTCGCCCGTACTTGCGTCCAACGCATACACGTGCTGATCGTGTCGATGGCTCCCGAAGAACACAGTCCCATCCGCTACTATCGGCGTCGACCGAACTCGGTCGTTGGTTTCAAATCGCCATTCCTGGTCACCCGTTTTTGCATCCAGTGCATACAGATTATCATCGTGGCTTCCAATAAACACAATCCCATCCACAACGGTCGCCGATGCCCACTTGACTTCGTCGCCTGTTTCGAACTGCCACAGTAACTCGCCACTGTTAGCCTCTTTCGCGGTAGCTGGGATAACTAGTCCAGATCCGCTGAGTGATAAGCCACAGGCCACTGCTGCAGATCGTATATAATTACGACGCCCAAGCTTTATTTTGTCTGTTCGAGAACCGCGCTGATTCGGCTCGGAATCTAATGTATCGAACTCGAAATCATTCATAATAACGTTTGAGCATGCACATTTACCACTTATTTGGTACATCTCTCTAGCTTTAGTTTTCCAGTCAGGGCAGTGGTGCAGCACCAGTCTCAAGGTCTAACTCGGCGGATCTCTACTAGCACCCACTCTATGAACAGGGGCCAAACGCTGCAATAGAACCATTCCAAACAGGGTTGAAACTTTCCCATTCAGAAAATCAGATTCTGGAAGTACAAGGCCTGTGAAGACTTCTGCACCACCGCCTTATCAGAACTAAGGCGAGAATGCCCCTTCCTCAAGGAGCGAGTATTGCGAGCGAGTAGGGAGGGGATGAATCGCGAGCGGATCGACGAGACCTGGCTAAACGAGTAACTAGCCGGTCTCGCCGAGATACCCCGACACGAGCCGTTCTTCCGCCCGACGCAACCGATAGGAGAGCGTCGACCGTGGCACGTCGAGTTCCCCGGCCAGGTCGTCCAACGTGATCTCTCTCGGCGTCCGGTAGTAGCCGTGATCGAGGGCCGCGCGCATCGCTGTCCGCTGGTCCGGGGGAGGACCACCGACCCCAAGGAGTTGTGTCCCCACCCCTCGGCGTTGCGGAGGCGACCCATACGAAAGGCAAGTCCCGCCCGCAGATTCGCGCCGAGAGCGTCGTACAACAGGCCCACATTCTCGTCGGACTTCATGAAGATGCGCCAGCTGTGACGGTTCTCCCGACGCGAGGTGCAGTAGAGTGATCCGTGGGGCAGATACCGACCGGCGAGCGTCTGAACGGATTCGCCGTCCTCGACGTCCTCGACGTGGGTGTAGATCACCCGCTCGTCGTCCGAACGGTCCAGCACATCGTGATACCGCGTGGCCGAACAGTCCGCCTCGGTCACTGACGCCGTTTGTACTGTCTCGTCAAGGCGGAGTCGTTCGACTGCGTCGAGCGCCGCCGTCGGACCGATCAGCCGCTCGATGCGCCAGAAGCGGTCTTCGGTTACACAGCCGTGTAACGCCTTGGCGACGAGTGTCGGATGCTCGATGAACACGTCCATCACCGGATCGGAACCCGTCTCGTACACGATATCGAACGTGAACTCACGCATCAGGTACCCTCCCGGTCGTCGTGGGACACCACGAACACACCCAGGGAGTACGTCGGCCAGCGCATAAGGTTTCCCTAAGGTCGAGCAACCGACACGAGTTGTCGCTCGACAACTTAATTATTATTTGTGTCCGTCATGTGTGTGTCACTGTCTCGCATGAGTACTGACGAACCCAGCAGCACGGCCGAGAAGCACGGACACGAACACCACGAGGTAGAGGGACCGGGCTATCCGACGCCCGCGGCGATGCGGACCGAGTCGGAGCGCGAGAAGACGGCATTCGTCGTCGCGCTCCGTGTCGGGATGGACGTCGACGGCTCCGACTTCATCGGCGTCGTCGATCTCGACCCCGAATCGGACACGTACAGCGAACTGGTCGACACCGTCGAGATGCCGAACAAGGGCGACGAACTCCACCACTTCGGCTGGAACTCCTGTTCGTCATCGTGTCACACCGAGGGACTGATGCGCGATCACCTCATCGTCCCCGGACAGCGGTCCTCTCGCATACACATCCTCGACGCCGAGGACCCGCGTAATATGGAGATTGAGAAGGTCATCGAACCCGAGGAGATCTTCGAATACGATCTGTCTGCGCCGCACACGGTTCACTGTGTCCCCGGTGGGAAGGTCGTCATCAGTATGCTCGGGGACGCCAACGGCGAACTTCCCGGCGGCTTCCTCCAGTTGGACCAGAGCGACTTCTCCATCGACGGCCACTGGGAAGCCGACCGCGGCGACATGGAGATGAACTACGACTACTGGTACCAGCCCCGTCACAACGTGATGATCTCGACAGAGTGGGCCGCGCCGAAGACCTACTACCCCGGCTTCGATCTCGACGACGTCGAGGAGGGTAAGTACGGCGACAGCATCCACATCTGGGACTGGGAAAACAAGGAACACCAGCAGGCCCTGAACTTTGGCGAGGAGGGGCAGATTCCGCTGGAGATTCGCATGCCGCACGATCCCGAGGAGACCCAGGGCTACGTCGGTGCGGGGCTCTCCTCGAACATCCTCCGCTTCTGGGAGGAGAGCGACGGCGTGTGGGAGTGGGAGAAGGTAATCGACATCGAGTCCCGCGAGCATCCCGACTGGGACATGCCCGTCCCCGGTCTCGTGACAGACATCGTCCTCTCGCTTGACGACCAGTACCTGTTCTTCTCGAACTGGCTGCACGGCGACATGCGGATGTACGATGTGAGCGACTTCGGCAACCCTCGGCTGGTCGATCGGATCTGGGCCGGTGGTAACTTCGCCGACCGACAGGAGATTCAGGGCACTGAAATCCGTGGTGCGCCTCAGATGCTCCAGCTCTCCCGCGACGGCAAGCGCATCTACTGGACGACGTCCCTGTTCTCCTCGTGGGACAACCAGTTCTACCCCGAAATCGGCGAGAAGGGGTCGCTGATGATGAAGGCGGACGTCTACCCCGACGAGGGACGGATGGAACTCGACGAGGACTTCCTCGTCGACTTCGGCGACGCCCCGGGTGGCCCGGCCCGCGCCCACGAGATTCGCTGGCCCGGCGGCGACTGCACCAGCGACATCTGGCAGTAGATGCATCGAGTCGCGACGACAGCGAAGAGATCACCGCGCCCGGCGTCGTTCGTCACGACCGCGGTGTCGTCCACGGCGCACGAAACGAAACCGAGGAGACGGTCGTCTTCACGGCGAGTCTCTGTCCGCTCCCCTCATAGAACGTCTGAACGCGGCCGCGATCAAGAACGAAGCTGGACTGGTTCGTTGAGCTGTCCACACCATTGAATTTAACAGGAAGTTTTTATTCGTGCCGTTCCCATCGAACATATGACCCGCGGTCTCGGTGCACCTGAAACGGCTCACCTTCGGCTCCTCGTCGTCGGCTCGTCGACATGGCTCCAGACGACGGCAGCGCGCCTCGAGGATGGGGACGTTACGGTTTCCGGGCCGCTCGAGTCGGACGCCGACCTCGAGCTCGATGCAATCGACTGTGTGCTGACCGACGAGCAGGCTGTTCTGACGGCTCTCGACACAGAGTGTGCCGTCGTTTGTGCTGTCGAGTCGGCGGACGGGGAGACGCTCGAGCGACTTCGCAGTGCGGGCGCAACCGACATCGTTCGCAGATCGACGGCCGAGAATCCGGTGTTGCTCGAACACCGGCTTCGGCAGGCCACGCAGTTCGTCACGACCCGTCGGACAGTTACACAACAGGAGACGTGGTATCAGACGCTGCTCGAACAGTCGTCGGATCTGTTGATCGTGACCGACGCCGACGGGACGATCACCGCTGTCGGCCCGTCGGTCGAACGAATACGCGGAGCAGACACAGACACGTTGCTCGGTGTCTCGTTTATTGACCACGTCCACCCAGCGGATGCGCCAGCAGTCCAGACCGCCTTCGAGGACCTCCGTGAACGGGCAACCGGTGAGACGACGACCGTCGAGTACAGATCGCAGTACGCAACCGACGGCTGGTTTGTCCACGAAGCCGTTCTCACGAACTGGCTCGAAGAGGAGAGCGCCATCGTCGTCTCGATCAGGGATGTCACGGATCGCCACCAGGTCGAACAGGAGCTCGACAACTCGTTTGAACGGGTGACAGACGCGTTCTGTGCACTCGACTCCGAGTGGCGGCTTACCTACATTAACGACCAAGCGACGTCCCTCCTCGGCGTCGATCAGGCGGCGGTTCTCGGACAAGATTTCCTCGAGGAGTTTCCGAAACTGGAGGGAACGGATTTCCACAACGCGGCGACCGAAGCAATGCGGAGACAAGAACACACGTCGATCGAAGGCTACTACGAGCCTGCAGATCGCTGGTACGATGTCGAGCTGTACCCCTCGCCGTCAGGGCTCTCGGTTTACTTTCGAGATGTCACCGATCGCATCGATCGCGAACGGGAACTCGAGGCGCGGACGGAGCGACTGGAAACGCTCGTCGAAAACGCCCCCGTTGCCCTCTCCGTCGTCGATGCTGATGGGACGATTACGCTCGCCGAGGGCCGTGCACTCGATCGTATCGACGGCTGCGAATCGCCACTCGTTGGCGAGTCGGTGGACGACGTGTTTGATTCTCACTCGAGCATCCTTGACGATGCGAACACAGCACTGGACGGCCAGTCCGCCCACTCCATGATACTCCTCGAAGATCGCGTTTTCGAATCGTGGTGGCAGCCGATCACCGCGGATGACGACGTCGAACGAGTTATCGGAACTGCCGTCGACGTCACTGAGCGCGTGCAGTATCAAGAGACACTCAACGCCTTACACGAGGCCACGAGACATCTGCTCACCGTCGAATCGAAGCAGGCTGCCTGTGAGTACATGGTCGACGTCGCCGCTGACGTCCTCGACATCGAGAGCATCGTCTACCGCTTCGACGAGCAGCAAAACGAACTCCTGCCGGCAGCCTACGCACCGGGAATCGAGTCGACGATCGGGACACCACCCCGTCTCGAGCCGACTGAGAGTATCTCCTGGCAGACGTTCGCCAGCGAGACTCCATCCCGGTTTGACGACGTCAGGGAGTCGGCATTCGTGTACGATTCGACGACGACCGCTCGCAGTGGGCTCTACGTCCCGATCGGCGAGCACGGCGTACTCGTCGCCCTCGATCCCGAGCCGAACCAGTACGACGATGAAACGTTCGAACTCGCACAGCTGTTTGCCGTGACGGCCGAAGCAGCACTCGATCGAATCGGTCGTACCCATCGGCTCCACCGCCGCGAACGGGAACTCAAGCAACAAAATACCTCGCTCGAGCGATTAAACGATGCAAACGAGGTGCGTCAGGATATCGAGCAGTTACTTTTAATGGCTGACACCCGGACCGAGATCGAACAGGGCATCTGTGAGCGCCTGACCGACCTCGAGGCCTGCTCGTTCGCCTGGATCGGCGAACCCGATCCAAGCGGGACACAGCTTCATCGGCGGGCACAGGACGGCCTCGAGCGTGGCTATCTCGAGGCCGTCACAGTGACGACCGTCGACGACTCCGCGGCCGAGCCGACGGGGCGCACGGCACGCACCCAGGACTCGGTGTATATCGAGAACGTTGCCGAATCGGTTCGTGACGGAACCTGGCGTGTCGAAGCTCTCTCGCGGAACATCCAGTCTGTGTACACTGTGCCGCTCGTGTACGATGGCTTTCTGTACGGGGCCCTGTCTCTGTACGGTGACGACCGAGATGCGTTCGACATGCCACTTCGATCAATACTTGCAGATCTCGGCGGGACCATCGGCTATGCAATCGACGCGGTCAAACGGAAGGCTGCACTGCGTACCGACGGCGTTGCCGCGGTCGAGATCGAACTCGAACTCGAGGACGAATCGCCGCTGTGTCGACTCGCCGAGCAGCTGGCTGCACGAATCGAGTACGAAGGGGAGACGATCCGGGCTGATGGCTCACCGACGGTGTTCGTCGTGGCCGATGTGTCGCTCTCTCCGGACGACACTGCCGCGCTCGCGGATCTCGAAGGTATTCACGCTGTCTCGATCATCACAGATTTCGAGTCGGAAACACTGTTGCAACTCCAGTGTTCGGATCCGTTCCTCGGCGCTGTCGTCGACGCACAGGGTGGCACGCTTCGGTCGTTCGTGACCGACAGCGACGAGAGCCGGGCGATCATCGACGTGCCGGAAACGACCGAAGTCAGAGACCTCCTGTCGAGACTCGGCCGCCGTGGCTTCCCTGCATCGATGGTCGCCCGCCGTGAGCAGTCGACAGACGATCTGTCGACAATCGATATCTCCGCGCGCAACTCGCTACTCGAACAACTGACTGACAGACAACAGGAGGTCGTCCAGACGGCCTACTACGGCGGCTTCTTCGAGTGGCCTCGCCAGACCACCGGTGAGAACCTCGCGGACTCACTCGAGATCTCTCCACCCGCCTTCCACAAGCACGTCAGAGCCGCCGAACAGAAGCTCTTTACCGCGTTGTTCGACAGTTCGTCGAACTAGGGTTAACTGTGTAACCATCTGCTGCAGGATCGGTTACACAGTTAATAATCAAGCTCTTTACTGTTACTCGTGAACGTGAACTCGTCTTCCCGCAGATCGCACGGGGGGTTTGTAGAATCAATGACTGAAATGACTTCACGTTCACCATCTGCTTCAATGACGGACCACTACGTTGTACAGCACGACCGACTCGATGACCAACCACTAAGCGTCGCTATCGTCGACGCCGTTGCGACGTTTTGTGACGAAGAGATAACGGAACTCGAGCCACTTCATTATACGATTAACACTGATGCGCTCGAGCGACTGTTCGAGCCGCGTGCGGAGGGCGTCCGGTCGGACGGCTCAGTCGTCTTCGAATACAACGGCTGTCTGGTAACCGTCGATGCCGACGGTGAAATCCGGGTCGAAGAAGCGTAATCTGACCACCACTGCGACGATTCGACTCAGGGGTGGGTCAACTCGTCGTTTTGCGTGTCGACTGTTTCAGCTGTGTCGAGTCTCGAGACTCACACCTGACTCGCCAGTCGCATCGGTTTTCGTCACGACGACCGGGTTACAGCGCCAGTACTCGCCAGCGCCCACGCAAGATCGTCGGATCACAGAACTCACTCCGACCGTAATTTCGTTGGAAAAATGCCCGGGGAGGGCTCCGAACCCTCGATCTCCGCATGTCCCAGGTCCGAGGCTCGGCAGAGTCCTCGAGGGGACACGGAGGCTTCCAAGGCGAAACCGCACCGAATCTCTGAACCCTATGAGTGCGGCGCTATGTCCAGCTAAGCCACCCGGGCTCGTTTGCTGATAGTGCCGTCTATTTCTTTAAGCTTCTCATTCCGTCCGGGCGTGCAACGCCGACCCACGGATTTATGATATGGCCTTCCCAACTACCCGCGCATGAGCGTTCCCGGAATCGTCCACTCTACTCTTGATGGCGAAGAAATCGCGGCGCGAGTCTCTCTCGGCGGTGAAGACTGCCTTTTCATCACACCCTCGAGCACCCTCGTCTACAACTCCGAAGGGCTCTTGAGCGACGAGTCGGTCGACGAGTACCCCCACGACGCCGACCGACTGACGCTCTCGGAAGGACGGCGCAAAACCACGTTTGCACTCGAGTACCCACTCGAGGGGACCAAGAAGTTCACTGTCCCCGCAAGCAAGACCGACGCCGTTCTCCATCCAGTGCTCGCCGGCGTCTTGAACGGCAACGGGATCACCGAGCCGGGCGAGACGGTCGTTCAGACGTATCGCTTTAGCGAACTGACGTTGATCATCACGAGTGACCGACTGGTCAAACACATCGGCGCGGCGGTCTGGGACGGCGACTACGAGGAGTACGAGTTCGCGGATGTGACTGGGCTCTCCTTCGAAGACGGCAGTGTCGCCACACAGATCGTTCTCGAAGTCGGTGGACGCCCACAGCGGATCAAAGCCCCCAACGAGGAGGCAAACGATCTCCGCGAACGGCTCAAGCGCGCGCTGTTCGAGTACCACGGCGTCGGCTCGCTTGCAGAACTCAACGAGGCGGTCGGTGACGACGACGGAACTGGTGAGGACCGTGACCGCGCAACGGTCGACTTCGGCGACGGCGTCGATCCACTCGATGCAAACCCGCCCGAACTGGACGACGACGGCAGCGACTCCGCTGCCAACGACACGAGTACGCCGGCCGCCACATCGACCGACCCTCTCGCGGAGGAGACGACGGCCGCCCGTGAAGCCGAACCCGAACCTGAGCCACAAACACACGTCCCCGACACGCGCGAGAGGACAGCACACGGCCAGCAGGACACGCCACAAGACGCACACGACGAGCCTGCGCAGTCGGAGACATCGACAGAGCCGGACACCGAACCGACGGACACCACCTTCGAGATGACGACCGACGAGTCGACTGTCCCGGCGACCGAGCACGCTGACTCCCCGACCACGACCGAACCGGACAGCGCTCGAGCCGGCCACGACGCTGTACTCGAGTCGGGCTCGTTGCTCGGTGGCGAGATCGACGACACTGCAGCGGAGACCACAGACGCTACCACGGACGCCGAGCAGGTTTCCAATAGCGAACTCCTCGAGCGACTCGAGTCACTCGAGTCGACCGTCGAACAGCAGACGGAGACGATCGAACGCCAACAGCAGACGATCGAACAGCTGATCGCGGAACTCAGAGCGCGCCGATAACGGCTTTGTGTCACCAGAACACGGCCCTGTAGCCTCGTTGGTCAGTCCTCACGCCCCGTCACTTTCCGGATACACGAAGACCCATAGGGGCCTAACTCGCCAGCATCGAGTTTGATAAAATAGCCTGTCGACAGCCCCATACCACAGCGTTGGCAGGTAAACTCACCCTCTTTCGTAATGATGTCCTGCTCGAAGCGTACGTACTGGCGGCTCTTCGGCCGGATGATCCCGTCCTCGCGGTCGATGATCCCACGAAGTTCGGCCTCATCGAGGATCGTTCGCGTCACCGTCGGATCGGTCGTCACCGTCTCGATTCGGTCGATAACCTCGGGGAGGGGAAGCGACTCGTGCTCGAGTCGCTCGAGCAGTGCCAGTCCGAGTGTGACCCGGTCGTCATCGGTGTCGACGGGCGTGTCGGCTTCAGGCTCGTCGCGGTCCATCGATGTGTGGTGTCGCCCCGATATGAATAAACGTTGTGTCGTGGCCCGCAGAGACACAAACGTTTCAACACTCGAGGAAAAACTGTGATCGATGTCGGTGTCACCGGGACAGCTTCGCCTGCTCGCCGGGATGATCGTGATCGGTGCGATTGTCGCGACTGGCCTGCTCGTCTCTCCAGCAGGGGTGCTTGGTGCCGCTGCGTCGGTTTCTTCGGACCCCTATCTGTTCGGCCTCGTCGTGGTCGGACTCTATCTCGTGCGGCCGCTGCTTGCGCTTCCGACGACGCCGCTTGCACTTGTCGTCGGGTACGGATACGGCGTCGTCCTCGGGGTTCCGTTCGCACTGGCGGGCGTCATCATGACCGTTATTCCCGTCTTCCTCGCTGCACGCTGGCTCGGCGACGCCGAAACACGCACCTGGCCGTGGTCGATCGGTGGCTGGATCGGAACGCTGCTCGAGCGAACCGGAACAACGGTCTCTCGGTATTACAACACCGCGGGACCGGTTCGTGGCGTCATCGTCTCGCGGCTGGCACCGATCCCATCGGATGTCTCGACATGTGCAGCCGCGGTCAGCGGCGTGCGCCTTCGCGAACTCGTGATTGGGACGGCGATCGGCGAACTCCCCTGGACGGTCGCTGCGGTCGTCGTTGGCTCCTCGGCGGCAACCGTGACGGCCGGCGGGCTCGGCGAACTCGGGGTAACGCTCACGGTCGTCTGTCTGTTCGCCGCGATGGCGCTGCTTGCAGGCCCCATCTATCGAGCAGTTCAGTCGCGCCCACAACGACACAGCGTTGACCGCCAGATGGATCGCTAGCCCGAGCCCCCAGCGTCGACTGCCGGGCAAGCTTCGTACGCCAGGCTGGGCTCGATCCCATCGAACAGGTGTGGTGTGCGCCTAGAGAAACGGATCGCTGCAGTCGATGACGACGCCGTGTTGTGGACAGACGTACTTGCAGTGGCGCTTGTACATCGGCGTCTCACAGAACGGACAGGGATGACCATCCGTGCGATGGGATTTGGGGCTGTCAGTCACAGGAGATCAACTCCCGAGCGATTCGACGATCTGTCTTTGCGCTGCCTGGTGAGGTCGGTTGGCTGCGAGACATCGAGTCATTAGTACTGACGGTTGGGACCAGTATGAACGCGACGGACTCGAGTGGAGCCAATCGCTCGAGTCACCGTTCGTGACGGGGAATTATCCACACGTCTCTCTCGGAAAAATGAGTATGCATAGTGTTAAGAGAAGGATCGTAGTGCGTGCGCATGGTGTTACCAAAGGCCATGACCTGTGCAGAAACGAGGGACCGTTCGAACGAGCGGCTCCAGCTGGGTGACTGTGGCGTGGTTCAGCAAGCTGACTCGAGTATAGCGCGACGGCGAGGTGTGGACACGGAACTACCGAGACGGGTTCGTCCCGAAGGGGGTGGGGCCGATGGCTGATTCGGACGACCTCAGTGCTGTCGGTCGCTTCCGTGAGGAACTCGACCCGATTGTCTTCCTGTTTGGAGCCGGCCTCTCGGTTGGGATCATCGCACTCTACTTCATCAGCCCGACGACCGTCGAAAACGCCATTGGGGTGGCAAACGAGTCGATGCTCGAGTATCTGAACTGGGCGCTGCTGTTGATCGTCTTCTTGATCGTCTTGTTCTTGCTGTTCCTGATTATCGGGCCGTGGGGGAAGATCAGGTTGGGCGACGAGAAGCCGGAGTACAGCTTCCTCTCGTTTTTCGCAATGTTGTACTCGGCTGGCTTCGCCGCCGGGGTCGTCTTCTGGGGGCCGACTGAGGCGCTGTTTTATTATGACAACCCTTCGCCGCTGTTCGACGTTTCCGGTGGCTCGGCGGAGGCGATGACGGTCGCCGTCCAGCAGACGCTGTTCCACTGGGCGCTCCCGCAGTTGGCCGTCTTCACGATCATGGGGATCGCGATCGGCTACTTCGCGTACAACTACGACTCCGTCCCACTGCGGGTTTCCTCGGCGCTGACCCCACTGCTCGGGAAGGATAACCTCGATGGGAACGCCGCGAAGTTCATCGATATCATCGCTGTCTTCGCGACGATCGGCGGCGTCGCGACCTCGCTTGGCTTTATCGGCAGCCAGTTCGTCACCGGACTGGACTACCAGTGGGGGATCGATCTGGGGAACACCGGGATCTTGCTCGTGGTGACGACGATGACGCTTTTGTTTACGATCTCGATGGTGCTCGGCGTCGACCGCGGCATTCGCCGGCTCTCGAACTTCAATATGATTCTCTTCGTCGTCCTCATGGTGGCGACGTTCATCGTCGGCCCGACGGTGTTTCTCGTCTTGCTCGGAACACAGGCCTTCGGCGGCATGGTGACGAACTTCGTCTCGATGAGTCTGTTCACCGGCGCGGGTGTCGAGGGCGGCACCCAGTGGGCAAACGACTGGACCGTCTTCTACTGGGCGTGGGCACTCTCGTGGTCCCCGTTTGCCGGTCTGTTCATCGCCCGGATCTCCAAAGGACGCACCGTCCGCGAGGTCGCGTTTACGGGCATCGCTGCGACCTCTGGGGCGACGATTCCGTGGTTTACCTTCGTCGGCGGCTCGGCCGTCTGGGCCCAGCACAACGGCGTCACGGACATCCTCGGTCCCGTCGGCGAACACGGCGCGCCGGTCGCTGGCTTCGCCCTCTTCGAGGCGTTCCCGCTTGGCTCCGTGTTCATGATCGCCTTTATGATCCTCGTCACCACGTTCTTCATTACGTCAGCGGACTCCTCGACGCTCGCCGTCTCGATGATGACCACCGGCGGCAAGGCCAGTCCCTCGAGTATCAACCGGGTCTTCTGGGGGGTCGTCCTCGGCATGACTGCCGCGATCCTGATGATCCTCGGCGGTGTCGACGCCCTGCAGTCGGCCGCGATCATCACGGGCGGCCCGTTTGCGTTCGTCTGTCTGTTCGCATTGCTCGGGCTCGCCCGCGAGTTCAGCGCGAAGTTCGGACGCGTGCTCTTACAGGATGACGCCTGGATCGTCGGCTCGCGGCCGGAACAGCCCTCGAGCGGCGATTCGGACGCGGTTCCCGGAGACGACGACTGACGGCGATCGAGTCGTCTCCGGACGACCAGCGTGGACGCACCGCTGGTCAGTGCTGTCCGATGCAGAGCGATCGAAAAAACGACGTCGCGGTTTCGGTCGGTCGGTTCAGTCGCTTCTCAGCACTCGCTCCAGCCACAGGACTCGCAGGTCTTGCAGCCTTCGGAGTAGTACAGCGACAGCGAGCCACAGTCAGGACACTCCGGCGACTCGCCGGCGTCGATCAGGTCCTGAATGGCGTCGTCGTCGTCGTTGCTCGCCGCAGCGGCTCCGCCGTCGGTCTGTGGGCCGTCAACCTCGGCGTCCGCGCCCGCATCAGCCGCATCCTCGAGCGTCTGCTGGGTCGGGTACGGCTTGTCGATCTCGCTCTCGAGGTAGCGACGCATCGCGGTGCCGATGGCGTCCGGGATGGACTGGATCTGCTCGCCTTTGTCCCAGGCGACTTTCGGACTGCGCGTGCCACAGAGTTCGTCGACGATCTCCTCGGGGTCGACACCCGAGCGCAGCGAGGTCGAGATGACCTTCGCCAGCGCCTCGGTAAAGGAGTTCGTGAAGCCACCGGAGTGGCCGATGTTCGCGAACAGCTCGAACGGCTGGCCGGTCTCGGGGTCCTCGTTGATCGTCACGTAGACCTTGCCGTAGCCGGTGTCGATACGCTGGCTGACGCCCTGGAGCGCATCTGGCCGCTCGCGCTTCTCGGTGAAGTCGACCTCGACCGGCTGGCGTGCCTCGTCGACCAGCGAGTCGACGTCTTCCTCGAGAACCTCGCGGACGTCCTCGCTCTCGAGGAACGCCTCGAGACCACCGAAGATCTCGTCGATCTGTTCGATGAGCGCCTGTGCAGCTTCCGTCTCGTCGGCGAAGTCGGCGTTGTCGGCTCGCGTCGTCAGCACCTGCTTGGAGCGGGTACCGTCGCGGTAGTAGGTGACGCCTTTCCCGCCGTTCTCGTAGACCCACTCGAAGACCTCTTTGGCGTCCTCGAGCGAGGAATCGTTCGGTGCGTTGACCGTCTTCGAGATGGCGGAGTCGACGCCTTTCTGTGCGGCACACTGGACGGCCGCGTGCTGTTTCGCCGAGAGGTCCGAGGTGATGACGAACAGTTCGCCGATGGCGTCTGGCACCGTCGACAGCCCTTCGACGCCGTCGAACTGGTTTGTGGCCATCTGCTCTTGGGCCTCTGCTTTGACGGCTTCGACGTCGATGTCGTTGGCCTCTAAGGTGCGCAGGAAGTAGTCGTCGAACTCGACGAGCATCTCGTCGCCCTGCACGTCGTCGGTGACGTTCTTGTAGTAGGCGACGTTGTAAATCGGCTCACAGCCACCCGTCGTGTTGCCGACCATCGAGGTCGTTCCGGTCGGGGCGATGGTCGTCACGTTGTGGTTGCGGATCGGGAAGCCATCGGCCCAGTCGTCGGCGTCCTCGCCGGTCTGTTTCTCGAACCATTCGCGGTACTCGGTCGGCTCGGCGTACTTCGAGTCGTCCCAGTCGTTAAAGGAGCCACGCTCGGTTGCGAGGTCGTGACTCGTCGCCTTCGCGCCGTGGTTGATGTGGGTCAGCAGCTGGCTGGCGACCTCGTTGCCCTCCTCGCTGCCGTACTTGATGCCGAGCTGGATATACAACTGAGCGAGCCCCATGATTCCGAGGCCGATCTTGCGCATGTCACGAACCTTCTCCTCGATCTCTTCCACCGGGAAGTCGGACATCGTGACGACGTTCTCGAGGAAGCGCGTACCGTACTCGATGCGTTCGTCGAACTCCTCGAAGTCGATCGCCTCCGCTAAGAAGGCCGCGACGGCCGCCTCGTGGGAGTCGTACTCATCGGCGTGTTCCTCGCTCCAGACACGCCAGTCGGGTGCGTTCTGGTCGGCGACCGTCGAGAGGTTGATGTGACCGAGGTTACAGGCCTCGTACTCCTCGAGTGGCTGTTCGCCACAGGGGTTTGTCGCGAGGATGCGGTGGTCTTCCTGCTCTTCGATGTCGAAGGAGTGCTCCTTGTTCACTCGCTCGAGGTAGATGACGCCCGGTTCGCCGTTCTCGTGGGCGCCTTCGACGATGCGTTCGAAGATGAGTTCGGCGGGGATCGACAGCGGCTCGCCGACCTCGATGTGTTCGCCGAGGTCGTAGCGGCTGTACATCTCTTTGGTCTCCTCGGTGGCGATGTGTGGCTCTTCCGTGCGCGGATTGGTGAACGTGAACTCCTCGCCGTTTTTGACCGCGTCCATGAAGCCGTCGGTGATGCCGACGGAGATGTTGAAGTTAGAGAGGTGGCCCTCGACGGCGTTGCGCAGGTGTTTCGGAACGCGACCTTCCTCGTCGATCAGCTCGCGGGCTTCCTCGAGTGCTTCCGAGAACGTCGTGTAGGTGTAGTCGTCGGGGTCGTTGAGTCGCAGCGTGTGTGCCAGCGAGACGTCCTTGTTTTTGGCGTGGATGAACTCGATGACGTCCGGGTGGGAGACCCGCATGATCCCCATCTGCGCACCGCGTCGGGTGCCACCCTGGGCGATCGTCTCACAGAGCTGGTCGTACGTGCGCATGAACGTGATCGGGCCGGAGGCGATACCGCCGGTCGAGCCGACCGAGTCGCCGTAGGGACGCAGCTGCCAGAAGCCGTAGCCGACGCCGCCACCGGACTGGAAGACCTCTGCGGCCTTCTTTGCGGTCTCGTGGATGTCCGAGAGGTCGTCGTCGGGGCTCATGACGAAACATGCCGAGAGCTGCTGGAGTTCGTCGCCAGCGTTCATCAGGGTTGGCGAGTTCGGCATAAAGGAAAGGTGCTCCATCCCTTCGATGAACGTCTCGGCGACGTCCTCGACGTGCTCGCGCACGTCTTCGGGAAGCTCTGGGACGACCGTCTCGTAGGCGAACTTGTTGACGTTGTGCTCGGTTAGTTCGGTTTCGACGTCGTCACCAACGGTTGTCCCCTCACCGAAGACCTCCTCTGCGAGTTCGTCCCGGCGCGGGTGGTCGGGCTTGAGCTGGTCGGGTGTAACGGTTACCTCGAGGTCGAGCTTGTCTGCCTCGTAGACGGCTTCAGCGAGGGCGACGTTCTTGCCGACGCGGTCGAAGAGGTCCTCCTGGGATTCGATGAGCTCGCCGTTGGCGTCCTTACGCAGATAGCGTGCGGGGAGGATGTTGTGATAGGCGTTGTCGGTCAGTCGCTCCTCGAGCGTGTCACCGTCGGTGCGTTTGATCGGGAGGGTGAGGTCAGCCGCGGAGAGCTCCGAGTTGCTCATGCGCAGGTCACCTCGTCAGTATCCCGTTTCCGGGTGGCGATTCTGGCGTATGGGGAAGTCCTGAATTCCATCATTCGTAACGAAGGTTCGATAGTCAGCCATGCATCTTAAAACTGGGTATTTCGTCCTATATTTCTTGTACTAGGACAACTCCAGTTGTATAGATGGCTCTGTGTTGTCTCGTTTGTCGAGTCGATCACGATCCTCGAACAGACCGTAATCGGTGCTATCAGCAACTACAACGCCGACGGTCTTAACGATTTTCAGACCGAACTGAAAGTAGCGTCAACGACAATGAATCGCCGCCTAGTCGGCCGATTTTCAGTTTCAGTCGGCAGATCGGTCGCCTGCATGAACACATTATTTTTCGTGAAAGTAGCGAATAGCACTCTTTCATTACATCCAGAAAGATTACGTCCCTGTAGGACCGTGGGGTCAGTATGTTCGAACCGCTAACGTCCTCGACCATCTTGCTCATACTGGCGGGATTGGCCGCCTTTGCGGTCGCCGTCGTTGCGATCCGTATCGCGATCAAACTGGCCGTCCGAGTCGGGCTCGTCGCCGCGGTCGTGCTCGCAGCGCTGTGGGCAACTGGTACGCTCGAGTTGCTCCCCGGCGTCTGAAGTCGACAGCTCCGTAACCGATTTTTCTGTTGAACGATTCCCTGCCTACAGGGTCGAGAGGAAGTTCTCGATGACGTCGTGGCCAACGGCCGTCAGGACGCTTTCTGGATGGAACTGCACGCACTCGAGTGGGTACTCGCGGTGGCGCACACCCATCACGAGCGTCTCCGAGCCGTGTTCGGCCGTCGCCGACACCGCGAAACAGTCGGGCACCTCGGTGGCGACCAGCGAGTGATAGCGGCCGGCCCGAAAGCCCTGCTCGAGTCCCTCGAAGACGCCCTCGCCGTCGTGGTCGACCGCCGAGGCCTTGCCGTGGATCGGATCGGGGGCCCGCCCGACGGTGCCGCCGTAGGCGTAGACGGCGGCCTCGAGTCCGAGACAGACGCCAAGCGTCGGAATCTCGCTGAGTTCCTCGAGTACGTCCATCGTAACGCCGACGTCGCGATCGTTTTTCGGATGCCCCGGCCCCGGACTGATGACGATCGCGTCGGGGTCGACGGCGCGGACGTCCTCGAGCGAGGCGGTGTTTTTCAGAATCTCGGTCTCGGTGCCCGGCAGTTGGCTGACGTACTCGACGAGGTTGTACGTAAACGAGTCGTAGTTGTCGATGAACAGGACCGTCAGCGCCGCTGCATCCGCGTCGACAGCCGACTGCTCGCTCGTCGCGTTCATCGGCTCACCTCCGGTGTCGTCTCGACGGCTCCGCTTGAGTCGTCATCGCTGCCGTCGGCAGATATCTCGATCGCCTCGAGGGCTGCGAGCACGCCGCCCATCTTCTTCTCCGTTTCCTCGTACTCGGCCTCGGGGTCGCTGTCGGCGACCAATCCAGCACCGGCCTGGACCGTAATCCGGTCTCGATCTGCCTCGTGTTCAACCGTTGCCGTCCGAATCACGATCGCGAAATCGGCGTCGCCAGTCCAAGAGTAGTAGCCAACGCCGCCGCCGTAGAGCCCGCGTGGCTCGGCCTCGAGGTCGTCGATGATCTCCATCGCTCGGATCTTCGGCGCGCCCGAAAGGGTTCCGGCGGGGAACGACGCACGGGTCGCATCAAAGGCATCGGCGTCCGCTGCCAACGCTCCGGTCACGGTCGATTCGATATGCTGGACGTGGCTGTATTTGAGGACGTTCATGAACTCGTCGACCCGGACCGAGCCAGCCTCGGAGACCCGACGCACGTCGTTTCGGGCCAGATCGACCAGCATCGTGTGCTCGGCGCGCTCTTTCTCGTCGGCCAGCATCTCGCCAGCCAGCCGACGGTCCTCGACGGGACTCGAGCCCCGGTCACAGGTCCCGGCGATGGGGTTGGACATCACTTCGCGCCCGCGCACGGAAACAAGCGTTTCAGGACTCGCGCCGACGACGGTCAGATCGCCGTGGTCGAGCAGATACATGTACGGCGAGGGGTTGACGTCGCGCATCGCCTCGTAGAAGCCGAGCGGGTCGACGTCGCCGTAGAGCTCTCGCGTCCGGGAGATAACACCCTGGTAGATGTCGCCGTCGAGGACGTGTTCTTTCGCCCGACGGACGCTCTCCTCGTACTCGGCTTTGGGGCCGGCGATCTCTTCGTCGCGGACGAATCCGCCCGTTTCCGGTGGCTCGGCCGTCTGCAACGTCTCTGCGACCGCGCGTGCCTCGGCTCGAATCTCGTCGTAGACCGCGTCGGGATCGGCGTCGGCCTCGAGGATCGGCGTACAGACCAGCGAGACGGTCCCCTCGTGTTCGTCGAACGCGAGCGTCTTCGTCGTCAGCACGAACTGGGCGTCCGGGAACCGCGAGTCGGGTCGCTCGAGGCCGACTTCCTCGAGCCAGAGGTCGTAGACGGCGTCGTAGGCGAGAAAACCGACCAGCCCGCCGGTCAGATGCTGGCGGTCGTGATCGGGCGCGTTCGGGAAGTCGACATCGGGCATCGCCGCCCGGAGCGCATCGACGGTGTCGCCGTCGACATCCGTCTCGAGGAGATCAAGCGGCGCGTCGTCGGTCAGCGCCTCGACGGTCGTCCCCTCGGGTTCGACCGTGACGACGGCGTCAGGATCGTAGCCGACGTAGGAGTAGCGCGCGTGGCGGTCCGCTCGCGTCGAACTCGGGCGGAATGCGCCGTCCGGATCGCTCGAGGCGGTTTTCTCCGCGCTCTCGAGTAAGAAGGCGTACGACGATCGCTCCCGGTCGCTCGAGGGCGAGCGGCCGGTGAGGGCGGCGTAGGCCGCAAGCGGCGTCGTCTCGACGTCGAGGGTGGCGACGGTTCGGACGACTGCTGGCCGGTCCTCGCGGTCGCCTGCATACTCGCAGAAGGTCTCGCGGTCGATATCTAGCGTCGGCGTCGGGTTCGATGAGGGGGCTGAGTCAGTCATGGGTGATGGGACGAGTCCGGCTCTACTGCTCGAAGGGCGGTCGTTGCTCGGTCGACGAACGAGTGTACTGCGGTCGGGTCCTTGCTGCCGTCGTCGGCTTCGACCCCACTTGCGGCGTCGACGGCGAACGGCTCGACTGCTCGGACCGCGTCCGCGACGTTGTCTGGGGTGAGTCCACCGGCGAGGATCAACGGCGACTCGAGGTCGGCAGCAGCCTGTCGGGTTCGCCCCCAGTCGTGGGTCTCGCCGGTTCCGCCACCGCCGTCCTCGCCCGGCGTATCGACGAGGAGGGCATCGACGACGTCGTCGTAGGCGGCCGCGTTCGTCGCGTCGTCGGCATCGACCGCGTACAGTAGCCGTGCATCGATGGTCGATCGCAAACGATCGAGGGCGTCTGGCTCGAGGCCGCCGTGGATCTGGAGGACATCCGGTCCGACCGCATCGACCAGCTCGCGTGCGTGGTCGGGGTCGGACGGCATCGTCACGAGCACCGTCGTCACGAACGGTGGTGTGGCCGCGACGAGGGCTCGAGCCTGATCGACTGAGACCTCTCGTGGCGTGTCGACGGGAACGTCACAGATGAGTCCGACCGCGTCGACACCGGCGTCGACGACCGTCTCGAGGTCAGCTTCGGTCGTCAGTCCACAGACCTTGACGCGCGTCATTGGTGGGTTTGTTCCGAGACGCCCGTGCAGAGCCGTTCGAACTTCGTCGCTGCGTCGCCGGACTCGATCGCCTCACGTGCGGTATCGGCACCGTCCTCGAGCGAGTCGGCCTCGCCCGCAACGTAGATCGCTGCGCCCGCGTTCGCGAGGATGACGTCGCGCTTTGCGCCCGTCACGTCGCCCTCGACGATACCGCGCATGTCGTCGGCGTTTGCCTCGGGCGAGCCACCTGCGATGTCCGTGATGTCGTGTGCCTCGAGGCCGAGATCGGTTGGCTCGAGCGAATACTGCTCGACGTCGTCGCCGTCGACTTCCGCGACAGTGGTCTCGCCGTGGATGGCGATCTCGTCGGTGCCCGCGCCGTGGACGACCAGCGCGCGGTCGACATCCATCCGGGAGAGCGCCGCCGCCAGCGTCGGGACGAGATCGGGGTCGTAGACGCCGACGACCTGTGCGTCCGCGCCCGCGGGGTTCGTCAGCGGTCCGAGAATATTAAAGACCGTTCGCATGCCGAGTTCCTTTCGCGGGCCGATGACGGCTTTCATCGCAGGGTGGAACACCGGCGCGAGCATGAACCCGATCCCATCGCGTTCGATCGCGTTCTCGACGGCCGGTGGCTCAGCCTCGACGTCGACGCCAGCGACCTCGAGGACGTCCGCGCTGCCAGATGACGAGGAGACGGAGTAGTTGCCGTGTTTAGCGATCGGGACGCCAGCGCCGGCGGCGACGATCGCGCTCGTCGTCGAGACGTTGATCGTATCGTAGTCGTCCCCGCCCGTCCCGCAGGTGTCAACCAGCGGCTCCCGGTCAGGTGCGATCGTTCGGGCTGCCTCGCGCATCCCTTCCGCGAAGCCGGCGATCTCCGCTTCCGTCTCGCCTTTTGCACGCAGTGCAGCAAGCAGTGCGCCGATCTGTGCTTCCGTTGCGCCCTCGAACACCGCTGTTGAGGCCGCTCGAGCCTCCGTTTGTGTAAGGTCCTGGCCGTCAGTCACCCGTTCGACGTATTCCTGCATAGTGAACACCAATGTACGTAGTTGTCTTATAATGCCCAAATCAGTACATCGACTTAAACGTGTCGCCGGGATGTGTGGGGCTCACTCTCGAAGGGCATTCGATTCGAAACCTTCAATTACCGTGGCGGGCAACGATTGAATGCAGACAAGGTGGCGACGGACGCCACGAAAGCGAAACCAGGCGGGTTGGTGGTCTAGTCTGGTTATGACACCTCCTTGACATGGAGGAGGCCGGCAGTTCAAATCTGCCCCAACCCATTTCTGACGGAACAATAACCGACAAGCGACGCGAGTCGTTTGGTTTGAAAATATTCTGCAGTTCGAATCAGACGAGTTACACACCGCGACCAACCGCGAGCACGTCTCGAGAGGAGGCAAACCTGTGCGATTTGATTTCGGCTTCGAAGACGGTTCCGCTGTAGTGCGTCGCTTCTTTCGAGTCCTGTCACATACACCCATACTCTGTCGCAACCGAACGGTAGAAACGTGCGAGTCGACTCGAGCCGTGTATGGAGGTACTCGGCCGGCTGGTGGCGTTGCTCGTCGTCTTGCTGCTTGGGACCGGACTGCGAGCCTCCGGTGTTCTCACTGCCGGCCGGACGGCACGACTGAACGCTGTTGCTTACTACATCGCGCTGCCGGCGCTGCTGTTCGTTTCCACGTACGATCAGGCGATTGGCCAACTCCTCTCGCCGGCGCTGTTTCTGGGTCTTCTCTTCGTGTTGTTTACGACGGTGGGGATTGCGTGGCTCGTCCACCGCAACCGGGACTCGAAGGGCCGCCAGAGCGTGGCCGTCATCCAGTCGTATCACTCGAACATCGGTTATCTCGGCGTGCCGCTTATTGCGGCGACGTTCGACCCGGCGGTAACGGCGATCGCGAGTGTGATTCTCGGGGTCGTGACGCTGGCCCAACTACCGCTGTCGGTGCTGATTTTGTCGACGCTCAACGGTGCTGATGCGGCGCTTGGCCCCAAACTGCGAGGGTTGGCGAAAAATCCCGTGTTGCTCTCGTTGCTCGTTGGACTCACGGTTGGGTCGGTCGGCCTCACGGTTCCCAGCCCTGCCGCAACCGGACTCGACGCAGTCGGCTCGCTGGCGCTGCCGCTGGCACTGCTTTGTGTCGGGGCCTCGCTCGAGATCGATCTGCCGGCGATCGATTACGGTGCGACCGGGTCCGTTGTCGCGCTGAAAATCGTCTGTATGCCAGCGCTCGCGTGGGTCGTCTTCTCCGCGCTAGCTGTCGATACGGCGACGTTTACTGCGGCTGTCGTGATGTTCGCCACGCCGACTGCGGTCTCGACGTTCGTCTTCGCCGCCGAACTCGGCGGTGACACGGAGTTTGCGTCACTGAACGTCTTCGTCACGACGCTCGTCTCGATGGGGTCGTTGTTTCTGCTGATTTCGCTGGTCGGGTGACGAAACACGAACTGCCAGACCGCCCACGGCGATGAGAGCTGCTGAGAGGCGGCCTATCCACCGAAGAACCGCTTGATACGGCCAACGAATCCGACTGCTTCGTCCTGCGTGTCGTCCTCGTCACTCGAGTCGTCCTCGTCGCGGTCGATCGAACCGGCGAGCGGCCCGGCGTCATCGCCGAGGTCGGCCGTTGTCGACTCGCTCCCGCTGTTCGAGGATGTCGACTGTGCCTGCGTCGCCTCGAGGTCATCCATCGAGAGCTCGATTTCGTCGACTGCTGGTGTCGCCTCCCGTCCCGTCCCCGCTTCGGCGGCCCGGACGTCCGCGCCGGTGACGGTGCCGTCTTCGATTCGGGCCGCGAGTTCCTCGAGCGAGGTGTCATCGTCAAGATCCGTGTCGTCGGGGATCGCCGTTGCCGCCGCATCGATGGCTGCCGCGGAGTCGGCATCAGTGGTCCCGGTGTCGTCGGGAGCTGGTTCGGTCGGTGTTGGTGCCGTGTCCGTCGAGTCGCTAGGCGTCGACTCGGCGCGGTCACCGTGTTCTCCCGTGGCGGCCGACTGACTGCTGTCCTCGCTGGCGTCGTCGCTGTCGACTGTGTCGGCCGCTGGAATGTCGGTTTCGTCGAACTCGGTCGTCACGGGCTCGGCCGTATCGGTCGTCGTACCGTCGGCTGCGTTGCTCGAGTCGTCAGCCGCCGATTTCGTCTCGTCGAGCGAAGCGAGGATGTCGTCGACGCTTTGCTCGGAGACGACGCGTTGTGGGCCGCCGCCGGGTTCGAGCGTCTCGCTCGAGTCGCTGTCAGCGTCGGTTGACTCACTCGAGTCGGCTCCAGACTCGTCAGAGGAGGGCTGCTCGTCGCTCATTGTGCACGTCTGTCCCTGCCGAGACTATAACTGTTCCCCAGTGGGATTGTCTCGACGCCCGACCGAAACCGGAAACGAAGGTGGCTTTGAGAGTAGACTGCCGGTTTAGGCTGGCTCTTCGGCCAGCGTTGGTTTCGAAAGCACGACGTTGAGCACGGCACCGAAGAGGATCAACATGCCGGCGAAGTAGAGCCAGGTCACGAAGAGCAACACGGCGCCGACTGCACCGTAGGCCTGATACTGACCGGCGTTGGCGGCATAGAGCTGAAACCCGACCTGAAGAATCGTCCAGCCGACAGCGGCGAAGACAGCACCGGGAAGGATGTCGATGACTGTGACTGGAATCGGTGGCAACACGTAGTAGATCGGCACGAAGACGAGGATAAGCCCGACCAGCAGCGTGATCCAGCTCAACAGACCAGCAAACGGCACGAAGTCGGCGGCGAGTCCGAGGATCGTTCCGATCACGATCATCAACACGATCGCACCTACGCCCGCGACGATTACGGTGAGGCCGTCTTTGATCTGATCGATCAGGGAATCCTCGGCGACCTCGTCGTAGACCTTATCGAACGCGAGGCTGAGACCGCGAAAGACCTTGAGCGCACCCCACGTGGCGACGGCTAGTGCGACGACGGTCGCCTCTGCGCGTCCGGATTCGGTCGTCAACGCGCTGGTGACGAGGTCCTCGCCCGCTTCGGGAAGGAAGTCGCCGGCGACGAGAATGAGCCGTTCGGCCGCGTCCTCACCGCCGAGCAACGAGCCGACGACGAGCGCAAGCAAGACGAGCGGAATCAACGAGACGAACGCGTAGTAGGCGAAGCCGGCCGCAAGGAAAGAGAGGTCGCGGTCGTTTGCCGTCCGATAAACCGACCTGAGCGTCTCAGACACGTCCATACGGGATCGAAGACGGCCACCACTAAAGGTCTGTCAGTCGGCCACAGTTTCTGTCTTCCAGTGCAGTCTCGACACCACCCGGCCTCACCACTCGACACAGAAGTTGTGTGATGCGTAGACTGCCCCGTCGTCGTCGATGTAGACGCCGACGCCGCCTCGATCCCAGGTCGGCGAGTCGCCTTCCTCGAGAATGGCTTGTCGGTGTGGAGTGGAGTTCATCCACTGATCGACGAGGCCGGTTGCAAGCGCCTCTGCGGACTGATAGTGGGCGGTGTCGTCGCCCCCAGGGGCTCCAACGGGGCGGTCGACCCACGTCTGGGCGATGTTCTCACCGTAGCCCCGACAGTAGTCGTCGACGTCGGTAAAACGCTCCATCGGCTCCTCGCCGTCGGGGTTGACGTGATCGAAGTACTCCCGATCGGCCATATCGTAGCTGTGGGCGCGGGCGACGGAGGCAACCGTGCCATCCCACTCGAGAGCCTCGAGACCGTGGTCGGCCCGACGGTCGTTGACTTCGGCGTGGACGAAGTCCTCGACAGTTTCCGACTCAACCGTCTCGACGTCGGTTTCGTAGGCCGACTGGTTCGGGTCGGCCGGATCAGTAACTGCAGGATTGCGCTCACCCGTCGGTGGTGGCTCCGAACTCGGAGCGGGGAGCGACTCAGTGTCGGTGCTGTTGGGGACGGTAAACTCATCACCGTCGATGCCGAGGTCCTCGAGGACAGTCGGTGCGAACATCGCGGTTCCGAAAGCGAGTGCCCCGATCAGGGCGACGAAGACGAAAAATCGCAACAGTGTCCGGATGACACCACGGTCAGCACTGTCGCTTTCGCTCGAGTCGTCTCCGGGACGGCGTCTTCCCATCGGCTATTGGAACGGGTGGGCGAAATAAGACGCTCGTGGTTGGTTGCAGCCACTGATAGGCGACCCATGCAGCGACGACGGTGGTTAGTCGCCGCCAAAAATCGTCTCGTGGAAGCCGATTACGAGCCCGGGAACGACCGCCATAAACAGATGCTCCTCGAGTGGAATCCCTGCGATATCGATCCCGGTTCGCAGTTTGATATCGAAGACGCCGACGGCGAGCGTGTAGCGATCCCAGACGTAGGCGATAGGATACAGTGCGAGGATCGTGATGGCGGCTTTTCGGAGCGCGTCTGCACGCCGGAGCAACAGGACGGCGATGGCACCCCAGAACAGCTCTGTCGCGAGATAGGTGTACCGACCGAGGACACTGATGTCGGGAATCATACTGTATGTACAATGGCCAGGCCAAAAACATCCGGCTTGAACCCACCCAGCTAGAACGTGCGGTATGTTCAAAACCCCGGCGTGAGTATACGCGGATAGAACGATGAATATCGCTGATATCGCCACCACGGAATATATCGAAGTCGACGTTGGTACACGCATGGGGAAGGTCCGTTCGACCTTTGACAACGGCAACCCCAAGGGAATTATTGTCACCGATGACGGTGAGTACGAGGGCGTCATCAGCGAACGAGAGGTTCTCCAGTCCCACGTAGAGGACGACGCCAAGGTGTCGGCACTGATCAAACCCAGCCGGAACTCGCCGGCACCCAAAGTCGACCGGAACGAAGACGTTCGGGAGACCGCACGCGTCCTGATCGAGAGCAACTCGAAGGTCGCGCCGGTGTTCGAAAACGGGGAACTCTGGGGTGTCATCAGCGGCGACGCAATCCTCGAGGCCGTCCTCGAGAACCTCGACACGCTCACCGTCGCGGACGTTTACTCGGACGATCCGGTTACGCTCGCGGAAGACGATGGGATCGGCAAGGCGATCAACCACCTCCGAGAGCACGGAATCTCCCGTCTGCCCGTCGTCAACGAGAACGGCTACCTCTCCGGCGTTGTCACGACCCACGATATCGCTGACTTCGCCATCCGAAAGAATCACACGACGACGACCGGCGACCGCGTCGGCGACTCCCAGCGACTGCTCGATGTCCCAATCTACGACATCATGGCCAGCCCCGTCGCGACGACGACACTCGACACGACGGCCAAAGAGGCTGTCGAGCAGATGCTCGAGCAGGATTACGCTGGCCTGATGGTCACGCCCGAGGACGACGACCGCGTCGTTATCGGCGTCGTCACCAAGACGGACGTGCTGCGTGCGCTGACGTTCACCGAAGAAGAGCATATGGACGTCCAGATCACCAACATCTCGATGCTCGATACGATCACTCGAGAGTCGATCGTCCAGAGCATCGAGCAGGTCTCTGATAAGTACGCCGACATGCAGGTGATGCACGCCCACGTGCGCTTCCACGAGCACAACGAGACGCTCCGTGGCACCCCGCTCGTCCAGTGTCAGGTCCGCCTGCGGACGAACAAAGGCCAGGTCGCCGGCACCGGCGAAGGCTACGGCGCGGAGAACGCCTTCCGCGTTGCCATCGACAAACTCGAGCGCAACGTTTTAGAGATCAAAGGCATCACGAGCGACGAGGAGTACCGCGGTCAGCTCCTGCGCAAGCTGAACGAGCTGTAACGGGACTGGCTGCGACTGATTCTCAGTCTCCTCGCTCGACCTCGAGACTGACCGTTTTGTGTACGTCTCGAGCCGAGCGAGCCACCTCCACGGTGTACGTGCCGGGATCGACCGTCCACCCTCGATCGAGGTCGTAGCGACCGAGCGCACGTGACTCGAGGCCGAGGTCAACGGTCCGCGCCTCGCCGGCCTCGAGTGCAATCGATTCGAACCCTGCGAGTTCACGTGTTGGACGCTCGACCGGCGACGATTCCGGCGGCCGGACGTACGCCTGTACGACCTCGCGACCGGGTCGGTCGGCGACGTTTTCGACGGTCACATGAACCGTCCGCCCGTCGACGACCGTCGCGTCTCGATACGAAACGTCCGCGTAGGTGTGGCCGTGTCCGAACGGATACGTCGGCTCCGCATCGACGCCGTCGGCGTCGAAGTGGCGATAGCCAATGAACACGCCTTCCTCGTACTGTGCCTCGCCGTCCACGCCGGGATACCGTCGCTGCTCGCTCGCAGGGTAGGCTACCTCGGGCGCGAACGTCACAGGTAGCCGTCCCGACGGATCGCGGTCGCCGTACAGCACCGAGGCGATCGCCGCGCCATCCGCCTGTCCCGGATACCACGCCTCGAGGATCGCATCGACATCGTCACGCCACGGGAGTTCGACAGGACCGCTCGAGGCGACTACGACCACCGTCTCGTCCGCCGCGGCGGCGACCGCCTCGACCAGTTCGTCCTGCTCGCCGGGTAATCGAAGCGAGTCGCGGTCTTTGGCCTCCGTCGTCCTGTCGCGGACGAAGACGACGGCGACGGCGGCGTCTCGAGCCGCCTCGACGGCTGCGTCGACGCTCGGTTCGGCTGCGTCGACACCGACCGGCTCCGCGGTGGTTGTCTCGTCCTCGGCAGCTGACTCGGCTTTGCCGTCACCGACGAACGGCAACACGTCGAACAGCGAGAGGGCCGGAACCGTGTCGACGCCACGGGCGACCGTGACCGTTCCATCGGCGCGCGCGCGCGGATTCCCTCCGCTGGGCTTGTCGATTGGAACGGCGTCGTCTCGGAGGACCCTCCGCCACCGAGTGTCGCCTCGTGGACGTTCGGCCCGATGACGGCGACGTCCGTCTCCTCTGCGAGCGGGAGCACGCCGTCGTTCTCGAGCAAGACGGTTCCGCGTGCGGCGAGTCGCTCGGCGAGGCGGCGGTGGGCTGGCGTGTCGAGTGCACCCTCTCGCTCGAGTGAGGCGGCGCCGGTATCGGTGGCGGGATCCTCGAGGTGACCGATTCGCTCGCGTTGCCCGAGGAGTCGCCGAACCATGTCCTCGAGTCGGTCAGGCTGGACCTCCCCAGCGTCGATGGCGGCCGCGAGCGGGTCGCCGAACAGTCCCGCGCGGGTTCCGTCGGGGAGCCCACTCATGATCTCGGCGGCTTCGCCCTCGAACTCATCCGGTGAGGGCCACTGGTCGTCCGACTCGTCGCCGGCTGCGACGCCCGGCATCTCGAGATCCAGTCCGGCGGTCGCTGCGCCGACAGTACTTTTGGTGCCGTACCAGTCCGAGACGACGTAGCCGTCGAACCCCCACTCGTCTTTGAGCACGTCGCCGACGAGGCGGGTGTGATCGCTCATGCGCATGCCGTTGACCCGATTATAGGCCGTCATTACGGAGCCAACACCGGCTTCGACGGCGGCCCGAAACGGTCGCAGGTACAGTTCGCGAAGCGTTCGCTCGTCGACCTCGCTGCTGACGCTCACGCGGTCGGTTTCCTGATTGTTCGCGACGTAGTGTTTGACCGTCGCGATCACGTCCTCGTCGTGGATTCCAGTGACGGCACCGACGGCGAGTCTCGAGGCCACCACCGGATCCTCGGAGTAGTATTCGAAGTTTCGGCCACAGTGTGGCACCCGAATCAGGTTCGCCCCAGGCGCAAGCAGCGCGTCCTGGCCGAGCGCTCGTGCCTCTCGGGCCATCGCTGCCCCCTTCTCGCGCGCGAGGTCGGGATCGAACGTCGCTGCGACGGCAATCGGGGCCGGAAACGCCGTCGCTCGCTTTCTTTCGGCTCGAACCCCGAGTGGGCCGTCGACCAGCCGATACTCGGAAATCCCGAGTCGCTCGACACCCGGGAGATACCCCGTCGCCGTCCCCTCTGGATCGTCCATCCCGCGAACCAGCTGTAGCTTCTCCTCGCGAGTCAACTCCGTCAGTAACTGTTCGACGCGGGCAGACGAATCGTGCATGCTACCGTGTCCAGACCGATACCGGGTAACTGTTCGGGAGGTGGCTACCGAGAGCAGTCAGCGCCGTGGCGATTCGGCACCGCCCTCGAGGCCGCGATCCGTAATGCGGAACTGGACCGACTCGCCGGCCGGCTTCGACCGGTGTTTCTCGAGGGTCGCCCGCCGCTTCCCGCCGCGGAATCGCTCGAGTCGGAGGACGACGCCGGTCCAGTGCTCGAGTGTGTTTCCACCGAGCGCGCGCGTGCGATCGGCGTCGGGGTCCGAAAAGACCTGGTTCGTGAGCACGACCGCCAGATTGTGTTTGCGTGCCAGTGAGAGGAGATGGGTAACCTGCCGGGCAACGCTGCGCAGCGCCTCGCCTTCGTCACCGTCTGCGGTTCGCTCGAGGCGATAAAAGCCGGTCGCGCTGTCGAGGACGATCAGATCGGCCTGCTGGGCGAACCCCTCGGCGTCGCGGACGGCTTCGGACTGCTCGTCGAAATCGAGCGCGTCCTCGATGACGATGCGGGAGGCGACGGCTTCGACGTCTTCGTCGTCGACGTGGGCCGACAGCAGTTGCTGAAAGCGGTCAACGGAAACACCTTCGGTATCGATGTAGACGGCAGTACCTCCGGCGACGGCCGTTTCGACGGCTGCGGACAGCGCCAGGTTCGTCTTGCCCGCGGCTGGCGGGCCGTATAGCTGCGTGACGGTCCCACGTTCGAACCCCCCGCCGAGCAACTCGTCGACCGGGCGACAGCCGGTTGAGATCGCCTCGTCGTTCACAGGTTGAGTTGGCAGGTTACGTGCAAAAAGGCCCCGAAACCGGCTGGTCGAGTCGCACCCGGAGACCGTCGCCGACCGAGTTCGTGTACGTTTATTCACGCTCGCGTCGAAGGCGACGATGTGATCGTCGTCGCCACTGAAGATTTCGAAGTGTACCACGGCGTCGTCACCGAACTCCGCGAGCGCGGGACCGAGTTCACGACCGTCGAACCCGACACGGGGGTACCGGACCACACCACGGTCGTTATTACTGGCCCCGAGCACGCCGACGCGTTCGAATCCGTGACGACGATCGTCGCGGAGCCGGATGCGCCCAGACGCGCCGTCGATCAGGCGCTCGCTGCGGCTCGAGGGAACGGTGGCCGCACAGTCATCGGTGTCGACCCGGGCCGCAACCCCGGGATCGCCGTCCTTGCAGGCGAGATGGTCGTCGCCGCCTTTCAGGTGCCACTGGCCAACGCGGTCGACGTGATTCAACGCGAAGCCGCCGACGCCACCTCACCGATCGTCCGCATCGGTGATGGCTCGCGTCTCCAGGGGTCGAAACTGGTCAACGACCTCGAGGACGTCCCGGTCGAACTCGTCGACGAGACGGGAACGACACCCTATCTCGGGACGGGCGCGCGAGGGATGGGTGATGTGCTCGCAGCCGTCAATATCGCTCGCCTCGAGGGCGAACCCGTCGAGACACGCGAGATCGATCCGACGGCGGGCGAGCTTCAGGCGATCAAGGACCGCTCGCGCGAACAGAGCGAGAACAACCGGGCGATCGATGAACTGCTTGCCCGGCGGGTCGCCACGGGAGAGTTAACGATCGACGAAGCGCTCGCGGAACATCGAAACAACGGCAGTGGCGGCCACGCTGACTCCCACGGGTCGGGAGCAACGGATGAGTAACGACGTGGACGTAGGGGTCGGGACAGGCGTCATCGACAGCTTCTGCGACCGTCGTCAGTTGTGACTCGTCTCGAGTGGATATCACGACGTCCGCCAACATACCGCAAGTTATCCCGAAATGACAGCCATCCACGGTCGCGATAAAGAGGAAAACAGTCGGCCGAAGCAGTGATTACGCGCCGATTCCGACGTTTGTCGCGGAAACTGCACCGAACTGGATGTTCTGGTTCTCTTGCATGGAGATCTGTGTGGTGTCTGCACTGCCACCGTCTTCAGCCACCGCGATTGCAGCATGCTGTTCGTTGATGTTCTGCTGGCTCACGAACTGGACCTGCTCGATTGCAGCCGTTGCATCCTGCGTGACGTCGCTCGTCTGCTCCGCGCTGGTGTCGTAGTCGTATGACATGCCCGGCGCGTCTTCGACATCGTCGCCGCCGACGGTGACGGTCGTGCTCGAGGTCTGCATGTCGCCATCGTACAGGTAGCCTGGTGATGCGTACACGTTGAGCGCATCAGCGTAGCCGATCTGGGCGTTGTAGTTGCGCTGGTCGGCCATCTGGACGGCGGTGGCTTCACTGTCGTCTGTCGCGATTGCCATCGCCGTGTTCTGAAGGTTGACGTTCAGCTGTTCAACGCTCTGTTCCTGGTCAACACCGGCTGTTGCGGACTGGTCATCTTTGTCCTTCTTGTCGTGTTTCGGCATCTCGGTGTCGACGACGCTGCTGCCGCCGTCGGCACTTGCGGTCGCGACGTTCATGCCGCCCATCGACGCGAAGAGGTTTTCGGCACTCGCAGAGCCGATCTGTTCGTTGAGGTTGGTCTGATCAGTCACCTGGATCGCCGTTGCGGTGCTGTTCTCGCCGACGGCGATGGCGACAGCGCCAGCCTGTTCGTTAATATTAGCCTGTTCGACTGCTTGCTCTTGGGCCAGCAAGGAACTCGCGTCCTGTTCTGCGTACTCACCGCCACCAACGTAGACGTTGGATGCGTTCGCAGCTCCCTCCTGTCGGTTCTCGTTGTACTGCGTGGTTTGCTGGAGGGCGGTTGCGTCACTGTTGTTGTGTGCGAACGCGAACGCGGTGCTCTGTTCGTTGTAGTTCTGCTGTCCCACGTCTTGGCTCTGGAGGACGCTCGCTTCTGCTGACTGGCTGATCGTCGTCTTGTCACCCTTCTTGTCGGCGACGCCCCAGCCATCGAACTGCTTGTCGTCACCGTTACCGAGCACGAGATGGACGTTTCCGACGTTCTCGAACTGCGTCTCGTGGCTGTGAGCGACCTCGTTTTCGGCGGACGCCTCACCAGTCTGTGCGTTGGCGTTGAGCTGGTTGGCTTCCTGAACTGCGGTTGCCTCACCACCGTCGATAGCGATGGAAACCGCCTCGCCTTGCTCGTTGATGTTCACCTGATCGACATCCTGGTGCTGGATGACTTCGGTGTCAGAAACCTGGTCTGCAGCGTGTTCTTCGACGTACTCTTCGAGTGACTTCTCGCCGAGGTCAGCGCCGAAGACCAGATACAGGTCTTCGCCGTCCTCGAGCGCGTGCACTGCCTGGTTGGTTGCGTCGCCGTTGTCGCCGGCCATCGCCGCGGGAGCGCCGGCGGCGAGCATTGATATGGCAACGATACATGCCATTAAAACTGTCGTATACCGTGATCGTTTCGTCGGTGAGTCTGTCATGTGTTCTGTATTGAATTTCGCGAGTGTCTTTTTTGCTGAGTCTATTCGACGCAAACAGTCATAGCCGAATGATAGACTTTGTTATCAACAGGTTGGAGACCGTATGAGTTAGCCTACTGATTGGAACGGACCTACTTTTCCGAGAAATCGGCACCTAAAACCGGCTGCTGTCGGGCGGTTTCGGTGTTCGACGGAGCAATCCGGGTTCGCGGGCCACGATCGAGCATCGGCCGACACGTCGCCGACACTGATCGTCGATTACGGCGATGGTGATTCGCGCCGTCGTTTCACCGACGAAATACGGGACTACCGATTGACTCGAAACCAGCGATCGGTTCGGTATCGGTCGCTCGAGTCGCGACTGCCGGTGGGAAGGAACTGATACCAGCGCCGCGACGACTACTACCGTATAGATCGGCAACTGACGGACGCGATCACAACGCGATATCGTTCGCCGCTACTGCGGTCGACACGAATACTGCACGGACCGCTGTCCGTATCAACGACGGTGTTTCGACGGATGGCGTTCGGTTCTGCTCCCTCTTTCACGTTTACTGATCGTTCCGTTACTGCTGATTATTGCGACCGATAACTGGGTGTTTCACCGGTCTTACACCTTCGATTTCCGGGACGGCGCGGAATCAATTTGAGTTGACAGTCAACGAGCAGAGAAAATGTATACCTCGATATAAGATTTTTTTCTCGAGTAAGGGTTCTCATCCGCCGATTCTTACAGATCACAATATCGGCTGTACGCCGAAAGCGTTCTACGGTTTAATACAGAACCCAGGTGTTGCCACGACTGGGCAACACGGCGCATTGGCGCTCGAGAACGCCGAATTTGCACGCTGAGCGACGCAAATCGGTGGGCAGGTAGAGCTGGACTCGAGCGTTCACGCGTGTGGTGCCCGGACAATCCATAACAATGAAACGCGCACTCGCGATGCTACTGACGGTCGCAATGGTCGGCAGCCTCATGTTCATGGGGTTCGCCGGAACAGCAGCTGCACAGGATCAGAGCGCAGACCAGGATGCTGATATCAAACAGGGTGCCTCTGCCACGAACGCGCAGAGCCAGTATGTGGGTCAGGAAAATGTCAACGCCGGTGATGAAATAAACATCGCCTATGCTGACGATGACGGTGACGCTACCGCGGGCAGCTCTGTGACACAGTCCAACGACAACTCACAGACTGCTGACGCTACCGCCACTAACACTGCGGACATCAACCAGAGCATCAACCAAGACTTCGAGGACGACTTCCCGTTCTTCTAAACTGAACCATGAAACGCACACTCGCAATCACGCTGACGGTCGCATTGATCGGTAGCCTCATGTTCATGGGGTTCGCCGGAACAGCAGCTGCAGATGACCAGAGCGCAGACCAGGATGCGAGCGTCAGTCAGTACGCTGACGCAAATAACTACCAGGATCAGAAAGTCGCCCAGTCGAACTACAACGTAGGTGACGAGCTGAACATCGCCGTCGCTGATGATGGTAGCGCAGATGCGGGCAGTAGCGTCGACCAATCGAACTCGAACTCCCAGTCCGCTACCGCCGAGGCTACGAATAATGCCACCGTGAGCCAGGACATCGAGCAGTCGTACGAAGATGACTTCTTCGGCGGTATCTTCAGCTAAGATACCATAGTCGGACGACTTCGAATTACACCTGATTATTTTTACACTCCATATCTGTACAGATCGCAGTCTCCAGTACTCAAACGGCTGATTTGAGTGAAAATGTAGCCGTCGTAGTTAGCGACCAATAAGTTGGTTTCGGCTTCGGTGGCAGTGTTTTCACTTTCAACGGCACACCGATCACGGATCAAACATGATGATTAGTTCACTGAGTGACGGACAACGATTCTAAAACGGAAGAAGACATGAATCGGCAAACAATAATTGTACTCTCGATAGCAGCAGTCGTCACCGTGGCCGCAGCAGCGATCGCTGCCTCAGACAATCACACGAGCGACGCGACTGAGAATGATTCAACAGCTATGACCGAAACCAAACTCGAGTGGGGAACAATCACGCACGATTCCGACGACGACACCGGCACTACGGCCGTCGACGTGACTGTCGAGGCCGAAGCCGACGTCTCGGTTTCGACGATGGCGGCCCTCAACGCGACAGATGAGTATCGAGACGACACGACCGCGGGCGACGACCTCGAGACGGAGCCGTTCCCGTGGGGTGTCGTCCACTACACGACCGACGACGACACTGGCGCCACCGACGTCACGGTGATCGTCGACGCCGAAGACGACGTTTCGGTCTCCGTAACGACGCTCTCCGAAGACGGCACGCAGGAGTCGACGTCGACGGTCCACCAAAGCAGTACGACGACGGCGGGCGCAGACGGTGACGCGGGCGCGGACGTGAACGTCTCGCAGTCGACGACTGTCTCCCAGTCGTCAGTCAACGTCGAATCGAGTGCGGTCGCCCACGGTGAGGACGGCGACGACGGCGAGGACGGTAGCTCCGTCTCGATCGACATCGACTGACTCGAGAACGGATACGAATCGGTACTGATCAAAGACACCAGAGGGCACAGTTGAGGTTCTACCCACTCGAAGCCCGTTGTCCAGTTCGGGGTTCCGAACGCCTCGGAGCCTTTTCGCCGTCGATGGCGAGAGATAGCCGTGATATTCGTGTTCCGTACTCGAGAAAGTACCGTGAAACGCTGTAGTTACGCAAGTGCGCTCGGGCGCCACGCAGCGAATGATTCCCACTACCGCCTCGAAGACGGCCCCTACGACAGTCACGGTTTCGTACTGATCCATGCCAGCGACACGATATGCCGCTCGTGCGAGACGGACTAACTCACGGTAGTCACCGAACTAATTCGCGTGTGTGACAGTATGCTGGTGGTTTATTTCGATAGATCATGGAAGAACACTAATGCGTTTATGAACGAGCATTCAGCGAATCAATAACAATACCCGCATCGGCTGTGGTCGGCGTATGGTCGATTCGACCAACAGACGACGGTTCCTGGCTGCGAGTGGTATCACAGTCGTCGGTCTCAGTGGCTGTCTCGGCAGCGACGACGAGCCGGAGGAAGAAGACGAACAGACACAAGCCGACTCGAGTGACGACGAACCGAACGAAAACAACCCCAACCAGCGGACGATTCAGTGGGGTGGGCAAGGAAGCGAAAACGCGACCCAAGAGTGTGCAGAGGACGAGGTCGGCTTCTGGAAGTGGGTACTCACGCCTGGTGGACCCGAGGCCATCGAAGAGGCGACGCTCTTCGTTACCATCCAGCCGACTGATCCGAACGCAGAGCCGGTGACCCTGGAGGTCGAGGGCTTTACGCCGGGCGGTCCACGAGGGGTGTTTCAGTTCAACGTCTTCCTAGAAGGCGGTGGGACCGTCCAGAGCGCGTTCGTCGAGTTCACTGGAGGCGGAGCCAATCCTCTACTGACGATCAGCGAAGGAGAATGCAGGGAAGACGACGACCCAGTCGACGTGACGGTTATCACCGACCCCGAAACCGACGTCAACGATTCCACCGCGACGCTCAACGCGGAACTCTTTCCCTTCGAGGAGGAGTTCGATGCGGTCGACGTCTTCTTCGAGTATCGAGTCGCTGGTTCGACAGAGTGGATCCGGGTGCCAGGAGATCCCGACTCGCTCTCAGACGAAGGTGGCGAGTTCAGCGCGGAGATCCCCGTCGAGCCAAACACCGACTACGAGTTCCGGGCGGTCGCAGTCGCACCCGACGGGACGGAGTTTACGGGGGAAATCCGAACGTTCACGAAGGAAGATGAACCCGACATGACGAAGCCGACGGTCGTCACCGGCCCGGCGACCGACGTCAACGAGTCGACGGCAACCCTCAATGGCGAGCTGACCGATCTCGGCAGCTTCGGCGTGGCCGACATCGAGGTGTTCTTCGAGTACCGACCCGTCGGCACTGAAGAGTGGCTCGCGACGGAGCCAGAAACGCTCGAGGAACTCGGTCCGTTCAGCGCGGCAATCGATGTCGAACAGGGCGTCGAGTACGAGTATCGTGCAGTCGCCGTCGCGAACGACACGCGGGCGACCGGCGAGATACAGACGTTCCGAAAGGAGGTACCGGATAAGGAGCTTCCCGAAGTCGTCACCAAACCGGCGACCGAGGTGAACAAGAAGACGGCGACACTCAACGGGCAACTGCTCACGCGCGGTGACTTCGACGAGGTGCACGTCTTCTTCCAGTACCGGATCGTCGGCGCGGCGGAGTGGCTGATGACCCCCGCACAGACGCTCACCGAGCCGGGGCCGTTCAGCGTCGAGATTTCGGGACTCCTCACGGGCGTCGAGTACGAGTTCCGAGCGATTGCCACGGCAAACGATGTGGTCGTCGCCGGGCCGATCCAGCGGTTCACAAAGGAGCCGGACGAGAAAGAGCGCCGGAAGAAGGAGAAACTCGAGAAGAAGAAACACGCCTACGAGCGCAAGAAACGCGAGTACAAGAAGTACAAGAAGAAATACGAGAAAGACCAGATCGACAAGACGACCCTCGAGAAGAAAAAGCGCGCCTACGAGGACGCCAAGCACAAGTACGAGAAATACCGGAGAAAATACACGAAATACGAGCGGAAGAAAATCGCCTACAAACACGAGAAAGGCGAGTACGAGAAGTACGAGAAGAAATACGAGAAAAACCGCATAGACAAAAAGACATACGAAAAGAAGAAAGGCGCCTACAACGACAAGAAACGCGCCTACAAAGAGACAGAAAAGAAACTCGAGTGTTAAGAGGGACCAACTGATACGGATTGCCGTAACGATGTATCGGCGCAACTGCGACCTGAGTTGCGGTTGCGCCGGTAATGGCTCACAGCAGTCCGTACGAGCACCCACGTCCGTGTAATTCCCATCTTCTGTGGCCCGAAATGAGCGATCCGAACTGGTCAGTACCCAGGTCTTCTCTCACTGCGGTCGGTCGTTGCGGGCTGAGCAACATCGACAACAGAAACAACGACCCCACTGACGACAGTTCAACAGTTTCGTTGACTCTTACTCGAGGGCGAGTGACATCGAAAGTACCGTTACTCGACGGTGACGCTCTTGGCTAAGTTCCGTGGCTTGTCGATCGATCGGCCGAGTTGGTTTGCGACCCAGTATGAAACGAGTTGTAACTGGATGTTTGCCAAGATTGGAGCGAACAGCCTGTGTGTGTTCGGGATCTCCAGTACGTGGTCAGCGTGGGTGGCGACCTGCGCTGGGACGTCCGTAACTGCGACGATCGGTGCGCCACGGGATTCGACCTCCCGGACGTTTCCGAGCATCTTCTCGGCGTTCGAGTCCCCGGTAAGCATCGAGAAGACCGGGGTTCGTTCGGTCACCAGTGCCAGTGGCCCGTGTTTCAACTCACCGGCAGGGAACCCCTCGGCGTGTTTGTACGTAATCTCCTTCATTTTGAGCGCCCCCTCGAGCGCGACCGGTGCGTTGTAGCCACGGCCGATGAAAAAGTAGGCGTCTGCGTCCACGTACTCGTCAGCGACCGTCGCCGCTTGCGATGTATCGAGAATCGACTGGACCTGATCCGGGAGCGCCCGCAACGCCTTGATGAACGCACTCGAGCACGCTCCTGTCAGCGCTCGCGAGAGCATCGCCAGCGCGACCTGCTGTGAGGCGAACGTTTTCGTCGCAGCGACGCCGATCTCGGGACCGGCGCGGATGTACATCACGTAGTCCGTCTCGCGTGCTGCCGAACATCCAACCACGTTCGTCACCGAGAGCGTCTCGGCGCCGATGCGGTTTGCGGCTCGAAGCGCACCCAGGGTGTCTGCCGTCTCCCCGCTCTGTGTGACGCCGACGACGAGCGTCCCCTCGTCGACTGGGATCGCATCGACGTCGTACTCACTCGCCAGAAAGGTGTTTGTCTGTATCCCCTGTTCGCGAAATAGTCTGGCTCCATACAGTGCGGCGTGATATGATGTCCCACAGGCGACGAAGTGGACCCGTTCCGGTCGCTCGAGTCCCTCGAGTTCGTCGATTTCGATCGACGCGTCCAGCTCGCGTGGCCGCCCGCGAAGACACTCGCGGAGGGCGTGTGGCTGTTCGTTGATCTCTTTGAGCATGTAGTGATCGTATCCGCTTTTGCCTGCGTCTTCGATATCCCACTCGACGGTCTCGACCGGCATGTCGACGAGGCTGCCCTGTCCGTTAGTAATCTCGACACCCGAGGGAGTGATCGACACGAACTGCCCGTCTTCGAGATAGACGACGTTGTCTGTGTATTCGAGAAACGCCGGGACGTCACTCGCCAGAAAATAGCTGTCGTCGCCGATTCCGAGAACGAGTGGTGACTGGTGACGCGTAGCGTAGACGGCTTCGTCTCCGGAGACAACCGCTGCCACCGCATAGCTCCCCTCCAGTCGCGAAATCGCCCGCCTGAACGCCGTTTCCGGCTTGTCGCCCCGCTCGAGCGCCGCTTCGATCAGATGTGGGATCACTTCGGTGTCGGTGTCGCTTTCGAACTCGTGGCCGTCGGCCTCGAGTGCGTCGCGCAGCTCCTGATAGTTCTCGACGATCCCGTTGTGCACGACGGCAACGCGGCCGTTACAGCTCGTGTGGGGATGGGCGTTCGTATCGGAGGGTGGGCCGTGCGTACTCCATCGCGTGTGCCCGATCCCCGCAATACCCTCGAGTGTGGTCGCCGGAAGCGTCTCCTCGAGTTCCGACAGTTCGCCCTCGCTTTTATACACCGAGACGGTGGCGTTGGCGATCGCGACGCCGGCCGAATCATAGCCTCGGTACTCGAGACTCGAGAGGCCGTTCAACAGGACTTCCGACAGCGCCTCGTCTCTCCGCGTTCCAGTGTAGCCGATGATTCCACACATCAGGATCGAACCTCCGTTCCCGCCTCGAGTGTTCCACGAACCGTCGTCCCTGCTTGGATCTCCGTGCGTGGGCCGACCAGTGTGCCGGGGACGTACGTGACGCCGCCGTGATCGTGGACGCGATCGGCTAACAACGCACCCAGCGTTTCGTTTTCGAAGACACGATCCGCGACGCGAACGTCGCCGGGACCGCCGGGAATCGTCGACCCCTGACCGATTCTCACTCCCGTTCCGGTGACACACTCGGTCACCGTTGCGTTGGCTCCGATACGCGTATCGGTGTCGACGACGCTCCGTTCGACGACCGCGTTCGAGCCGACAGTAGTGTTCTCACCGAGACAGACGTTGGGGCCGACGACGGCACCCGGTTCGATAACGCAGTCCCGATCAACGATGACGGGTTCACGAATCACTACAGATTCGTGAACCGTTGCCGTCTCGTGCACGTTCCTCGTCGACTGTCTATCGATGAGGCCGGTGTTGAACAGTTCGAACGAGACATCGAGAAGATCCCATGGATACGTCGCGTCAACCCAGAGCCCCTCGGAAACCGCACCACGAACAACGTCTCCCCACTCGACGAGTTTCGAGAGCCCATCGACCAGCAAGCGTTCACCAGCCCGCGGTTCTGCCGCTCGGATGGCGTCGAACGCCACCGGCTCGAGCACGTAGATGCCCGCGTTGAGGAGATACTCCCGGTCATCGGGCGGGTCTTCTACGATCGTCGTAACCCGGTCTTCATCTACCAGAACGCCACCGTAGCCATCGACGCTCGAGCGCTGCAACAATGCGACCGTTGCGGCGGTGTCGTGTGCCTCGAGTGTGTCGCGGATGATCCGGCTCGCAGCAATCTGATCGCCGTTGACCACGAGACACGTCCCGTCGACGGCTGCTTCGGCGGCGAGGACGGCATGGCCGGTGCCGAGTTGCTTGTCTTGGGTGACGTACGTAAGCGGCACGTCCCGATAGGAGGGTCCGAAATGCGATTGGATCCGTTCCCGTTTGTATCCGACTACCACGACGATCTCGGTAATCCCTGCGTCGATGAGTTGATCGAACACGTGCTCGAGGATCGGTTTTGCAGCCGCCGGAAGCATCGGTTTCGGCCTGTTTTTCGTCAACGGATGCAATCGGTTCCCCTCTCCAGCCGCTAAGACGATCGCAGTGGTGTCGTTGTCGTTCATATACTCGTCCTTCGATATCGAAGCGTCTTTTGACCCGTCGACCGTATTGTCAATTAAATAATAAATGTGCCGATTATATTCACCACACTGCCACTGTGATCTGCTTTTTTAAACACTGAGAAACTCTCACTCGTTCCGAGACAGCAGTTGGGCAATAGCAGGACTCACGCGGTCGGGTCCACTATCCCTTGTTTCCGATTGTTCCAACTGAGTTATACTCTCGTTATCGTATTTTGTTTCTGAAAAATTCGACTGCCGGTCGCTTCCGAACGGACCCACCATCGACCCCGAGACATCAGGTCGCTGCGAGAGCGGAGATGGGATCGGGGCGTCCCCTCCACGGAAAACGTGTTTTGACGCCACTTCGCTGCCGAGCTATAGTAGCCACTGATCGTCAGCGTACACCAGATCGCACGACGGCTGCGCGATCTGTCTGTTCATCGGTCCTGTTGATACGATATCGCGTCCACAACGGACGCGATCGACCATCACTCGATTTCAATCGCCCACTCGACCTGTTCGCTGTCGACTGCCACGTCGATGTAGCCGATCCCGTTGACGTGTACCGACGTTGCACCGCGGAACTCGCCGAGGGCGTGAAACACGAGTTCGCCGCCGTCCCACACATAGTCGCTTGCGTCCCCATCTTGTGGGATCACACGCACGCGAAAACTCCCGTCCCCCTCGTGTGCTCCGCCAACCAGTGTCGTGTCGTCGAACAGAATCGGTCCCAGCCAGCCCGGGCCGGAGTTCGTCACCGAAATCGGTGGCGTCTCCGCGTCGTCTTCGTCTACATCCGGCTGCGAAAGGTGCAACTCCCACTCCCCATCGGCATCGACGTAAATCGCGTACGTTCCCTCCTCGATGAACGTGCCGGTGGTGCCATCGAACGGTCCGAACTGCGTGAGCAACGACTGTGTTTGTCCACCGTCGCGGGAGACGGCTTGAACGAAGAACTCACCCTCGCCGTCGTGTGTCGCCTCGAGAACCGCTGGCCCGCTCTCGGTCTCGAACTCGTCGGTCACTGCAACGCCGTCGCCAGCGAACTCGAGCGATGCTGACGCTGCCCGGTCGTCGTCGGCTTCCGTTTGGACCTCGGCGAGGGCCCGTCGAGAGACACCACCCATCCCCACGAGTACAGGCCCGCTAGCCACGAGCAGAGTGCGTCGGTACATACCGCTTCCTGTGAGGATCGCGTATATAATTTATCGGGATCGAAACACGATGGTAATCACGGATAACGCTGCATCTCCCGCATGACGCCAGCCGCGACCCACGGTGGGCTGAGTCCTGAAAGCCATTGTCAGTACTTCACAAAGCTGCTTACTGCGAATGTGCATAGCAAGCAGACGTTCTAATTAACCAGCTTTGTGAAGTACTGGGGCTGACATCTGACTCAAATTTACCAATCAAGCATATTACTGCCAATATATAGAGTATTACAATTCGTAACAGTCCATCGGTTTTTCGCCCTCCGTGGTCTGCCTCATATGTCGAATCGTAACTCTGGTGGTTCGGTTCGTAATCATGTATAGAAATAACACTGTCGGTGTCGTCGTCCCAGCGTACAACGAGAGCGGTTTGGTTGGCGATGTCATACGGAAACAGCCGGACTACGTCGATCGAATTTACGTCATCGATGATCGTTCAACCGACGATACGTGGACCGAGATTCTGGCGGCGGGCTCCGACGCCGGAGGCGCAATTTGCGTCGGATCGGGTGGAATAGGGCGCACAACGTGGAAGATCCCTGAGACCCAGGCAGTCGTCTACGAATCCAGCGGGCGCGTCGTTCCGATTCGTCACAGAGAGAACCGGGGCGTAGGCGGTGCGATCAAATCCGGGTACCTGCAAGCCCGTGAAGACAGAATGGATATTACAGTGACAACTGATGCCGACGACCAGATGGACCTGGGTCAAATGACCAGATTGCTAGATCCGATCGTGGACGGAAGAGCGGACTACACGAAGGGGAACAGACTGTCGTCAAGGAAACTGCAGGATTCGATGCCGACGGTGCGGTTCGTTGGAAACGTTCTTTTGACGCTCTTGACGCGTATTGCTTCCGGTTATTGGCAGATGATGGATTCACAGAACGGATACACCGCAATCTCGGCGCAGGCGCTTGAGTGCATCGACGTGGAAGACCTCTTTGAATACTATGGGCTTCGCAACGAGCTACTCGTGAGACTGAACGTCGCCAATATGAGGGTTAGAGACGTTCCGATGGAGCCCGTTTACGGCACTGAGGAGTCCCATATTAGACTCGGACAATTCATACCAAAGGTTTTGATCATGTTAATACAAAGCTTCCTTTGGCGAATGAGAACTCAGTATCTGAAATAAAAAACTGACCGGCGACCCAGAACTTCTTCATCGAACTGACTCGCCATTCGCATCCCCAATCGCGATAGTAACTGCACCGCTCGTCGCCGAAGCGAGTTGGAAACCCGACAGCTATTGGTCCGGATCTCCCACAGCCACGATGCGCTCATGAAACCAGTAGTGAACTCCCCCATCCTACTCGTTCACGGCTGACGCCGTTCGCTCCTTGAGGATAGTGAATTAGCGCTTAACCCCAGTTAATGATCTGAACGAGTTAGCATCAATATGTACTGTCTCCGCCAGCTAAAACTGATAGGCCTTCTATCTCAATATCATCTCTTCATGGGGCTATCTATCAGCCTCGAAATCGTTGTGTTCTCTAGAGAACTTCTATCTGATCATCAGTGTGTATCGGTGTCGATACACAACACCACATTTAGTAGTTATAGGAGATTTCATCCGTGAGTAACATACTACTTCGTCATCGAAGCGGAGACTCAACAGAGTATTCCCGCTACAGACGATGCTGCGGTACTATGTCGCCCGTCTTGGACATAGCCGCTATGGATGCGAAAACGAACGAAACGATGCGAGAGGCGACCGATCCGTACGTCGTAGTCGATCCCACTCCGGAATCGCTAACCGCTGATGTCGTGAATCCGGACGAGTTGCCGGCTGTCTCGGTGTGTATTCCGACGTACAACAGCGAAGAGACAATCGAACGGTGTCTTCAGTCGATAACCAAGCAGGAGTACTCCGATGTCGAAATCGTCGTCATAGACGGCGGTTCGAATGACCAGACGACGGCGATCGCTCAACGATTCGCCGATGAAGTCGTGATCGATACGGGGCCGCTAGGGAGCGCGAGACAGACCGGACTGGAACGCTCGAGCGGAGAACTCGTCGCTCTATTCGACTCCGATATTTATCTTCCGGCCAGTGGATGGCTCCGTCGAGCAGTCAAGTACTTTAATTACGATGAGCAGGTGAGCACCGTGTGGCCGGTCTTGGTACCGCCGCCGAGTTCCTCCCCGATCTCGAAGGCGTACGCTCGCCACTTCAACTTAATTCTCGAGGACCGTATACGCAACGAGGTCGGGCTGTTGGGTCTCGGTAACGCCCTGTTTCGGCGCGACGTGTTCGAGGAGGTCGGCGGTATCGACCGATCAGTTCACTGGGGGGAAGACATCGACTGGGCGCGGAAGTTCCGGGACAGCGGGTACCAGGTAGTTTACTTGGACGATCCCATCTACCACGATACGATGAAGACGCTCTCGGAATTCGCAAGGGCACAACGAGAAGGGGCCAAGTCGTTCGCGACCGGCGAGGGCTTCATGGATTTCCCGATGACCAGGTTACTGTACGAACAGTTCGGGCTCGGGGCCAAGGGATTCGTCCGTGGAATGGCAAGGGGCGACACCGGATGGGCCGCCTTACCTGCGTTGCTTAGCGTCCGGGCGCTCGTATACGGGTTTTATTTCGGGAGAAACCAACTCCAGCGTCCTGTCAACCAGTTCAGTGGCGGCTAGTTCTGACGTACCGACGGAACGATATGGTTCGTTTATTAATGTTTCCTGAGAACGTACGATCGATTCGCAACGAATCAGAGGAACGACATTGATACCGACGCATCGAATTTGGTCCGCGTTGGCGCTTGTCGATGAGTACCTTGGTTTCTCGTCGACATTGCCGTTCCCCGACTCCGGGAACCGGATCCTGATGTATCATTCCGTCAGCGGTGGATACCACGACGATATCTCGCTCGCCCGGTTTCGAAATCAAATCAAACGGCTCGAGGCGGAATACGACATCGTTGACCTGACTGACGTGACCGAAACGACGGCTCGGCCTAGGATCGCGCTGACGTTCGACGATGGAACAACCGACTTTTACGAGAACGTTCGGCCGGTCCTTCATGAGTACGACGCCCCTGCGACGGTATTCGTCGTTTCGAACGCTCTTCTCGATGATCAGTTCACTCACGACGAGCACTACGATCACGAGTACATGACCGAGAAACAGCTCGCGGAACTCGCCGACGACAAACTTGTGACGATCGGAAATCACTCGAAATCACACCCACGGCTGTCCGAACTCACCGGCGACAAGTTAGTATCGGAGATCGCGGGGTCGAAGGAGGAACTCGAGGAATCACTGGGGATTGACGTGACTCGATTCTGTTACCCCTACGGCGATCATTCTCGAGAGGCCGTAGAAATTGTCCGATCTACCCATGATCTTGCGGCGTCTATCGAAAATGAGGTACACGTTGATGAGACATCCAACCCACACCGTCTTCCGCGGATAAACGGCGCTAGCGAACCGTACGAACTCGACTGGGCACTGACCGATTGCAGCGCGTACGTCGCGAGGATGGCGAACACACTCTTCGACTGAGGCACTCGAGAATTAGCACATCGGGTTCGTCGGGTCGTCGATCGGTACTACCCGGCAGCTCTCGCGGCCACTCGAGCGTTGGCCAATCGAAGCCGCGGATTCAGGAAGTATCGACGATACGCTTTTGCGGTCCGCTTGGTTATCGTCGGAGGAAAAAACGACAGCGAGTACAACACACAGAGCATCGGACTCGGTTTCGAGAAACTGACCGCCTGCCGCACGTGATCCTGCGCTTCTTTCGGGTAGCCGTATCTGAGCCGCTCTCTGGCCACCTTGCGATGATAGTCCGTCAGTTCTTCCCGGGAGAGGTACTGTCTCGCGGCCCGAACTCCGTCCCGATCGACGATCCGTTTCAGTTCCAACCAATCTTCGGGTTTCTTTAATTTCTTTACCGCCAATAGGTCGTACAGCCATATCTTTTCGAGCGAAGAACCGTAAGCGCTGTCTGTTCGGATCTGCTGTTCGTAGAGCGGTTCGTCGATGTTCCGAACGTCGTATCTATCCGCGAGCCGTAAAACGAGCTCATAATCTTCCGCCAGTTCGAACCACTCGTGGTAGTACCCGACCTCCTCAAGTGCGGATCGTCGAACGATCATCGAACCGTGAACGAAGTGATTCACGTCGACGAGATCGGAGAGCGACGGATCCGCCGCGACCCGCCGACGAGCGATCCGATCGCCGCTCTCGTCGACGAGCAACGCACCGGTACCGACGGCAGCGACCCCTTTGTTGGCATCTAAGTACCGAGCCTGTCGTTCGAATCGCGTTCGGTGCGATCGATCGTCTGAATCGTGACAAGCGACGTACTCTCCACGTGCCTTTTCGATTCCTCGGTTACGAGCGGTCGGGATTCCGGAATTGGTCTCCAATCGAACCGTCTGGATTCGATCGTCGTCGTACGATTCAATTATCGAATGCGTTCCATCAGTCGAACCGTCGTTGACGATCACCAGTTCGAAGTCCGAGAACGTCTGGGCGAGTATACTATCGATCGCCGATCGTAGGTACTCGGCGGCATTGTACGTCGGCATCACGACGCTGAGGGCAGGGTCGTCCATAGTCACGAAGTATAGGGCCCGTATCACGCCGAGGCTAATAAACCGTCACCGGGCAGAATACTGGGAACGACGGCCAAGATCGAATTAGTGACTTGATCCAGCTAAGATCTCACCAGTCTTTGCTTAGAATAATCAAACTCTGGTGTATTTTGGCGTACCAAGATATAATCCGATTTTATAACTGATCGAGAAGTTCGTGTTTTAATCGCTCATACTGCTGTTTTAACAACTAGTAATTAACCACACACCCAGGAGAAATGCTGAAAAATTATATAAAGAATGGATATATTAACAAAACTCTATAGCTTTCTGGAGCGACTGACAATGGATGCATGGTACGCGACCCGACGGAGCGGGAAGATGACGCGGACAAGAATTATCACCGAACCGAGAGTACGATTAACCGGCGATCGTATTTGAAAGCGACGGGAACGGCGTTCGTCGCAGCAGGATTGACGGCGGGAACAGCGAGTGCGAATACCGGTAGTGAGTCCTCCTCGAACGGGTACCACGTCAACGGCTGGTACCCGTCGTGGGGATGGTGGGACGATTACCGCCCGTCGGACGTTCCGTTTGAACTGCTTGATTTCGTCAGTATCTCCGATTTCACCCCGCAGCCTGACGGGACCGTAGAGTTCACGTATCCGTCGATCGAGTCCTCCGTTCTCGAGGAGTTCCGTCAGGTCGATCGAGACGGATCGAACGTGCTCGTGATGCTCGGAGGTGCCGGCGGTTCGCAGAACTTCGCGGATGCAGTGAGTACTGCCACTCGCCGGGAGCATTTCGTCGAGACGACCCTCGATTATCTCCGGACATACGACCTCGACGGCGTCGACATTGACTGGGAGTTCCCACTCGATATCAGCGCTTCCGACGCCGAAAACGCCGAGAAGCGGCGGAACTTCACGGCGCTGATTGAACTGTTCCGTGAACGGTTGGATGAAGCCGGTAGCGAGGATGGAAAGTACTACTGGCTCTCGGCATCGTTGTCGCCACAGCCGTGGCGAGCTCGCGAACACGATACGCAGCGCCTCGGCGAACTGCTCGATTTCGTGGCGGTTATGAACTACAACTACGCCGGGAGCTGGTCCAGCGCTACCGAACACGACGCCCCGCTTTTTTCGGAGATAGATGACGGGGTTCATGATTACCCACCGTCTTCTCACGCCGCGTTGCAGGCGTGGATCGAAGAAGGAATCCCAACAGAGAAAATTAACCTCGGTGTTCCCTCATTCGGCGTCGTCTTCGAAGGCGTTCTCGACGGCGGTACGAACGGTCTCGGCCAGCCCTGGTCGACCTGGGGCGGCAGCGAACAGTACTCCACGATCGCCGAACGGTATCTCGATAGTTCGGAGTTCGAGACGTTCTGGGACTCCACCGCGGAGGCCCCCTTCTCGTATTCGGCGAGTCAGGAGACATTCGTTTCCCACGAGACTCCCGAGAGCGTCAAGCGGAAGTGCCAGTACGTCGCGGACCGGGAACTTCACGGATTGATGTTCTGGCAGATCGGCGGGGATACTTCGAATCATGAACTACTACGGGCCGCCAGCACGGGAACGGACGATCACTCTATTAGTGATCCGTCAAACGGCGAGGACCGGGAAGTCGATGACGAGATATCGCTGGTCACGGACGGCGTCTCCGACATCTCGACATCGACAGCCACGCTGCACGTCACGATCGAGTCGATGGGCGACGTCGACAGCGCTTACCTCTGGGCGGCGTACGCGCCGGTCGGCGCGGACAGCTGGCCGGAGTCGTCAGCGGGCGGGTTTGAAGTGACGAGTGAGGGGGAGTATGAACTCTCGCTCGAGACTATGCAGGCGGGAACGGAGTACGAGGTTCGACCAGAGCTATGGAACGAGTCCGGGACCGAGTCACCGGACTTCGGATCGACGATCACATTCTCGACGGCGACGGGTGATAAGCCCGACGACGAACCCGACGACGAACCCGACGACGAACCCGACGACGAACCCGACGACGAACCTGAAGACGAACCTGACGACGAACCCGACGACGAACCTGACGACGAACCTGAAGACGAACCCGACGACGAAGATAGTGCTACGTCGGCTCCTCGGATCAATCGATTCCGTCTACGCAACTGGAGTAACCCACAGTGGGCCAGAGTGCGCGTAAGGTGGGCGGTTTCCGACGCCAATAGCAACCTCGAGACGGTTTCTCTCCGACTCATCGATCCGGACGACAGGAGCGTCGTCGACTCGAAAACGGTCAGCGTCAGCGGGTCGGGTGCCTGCAGTTCCGACCGTCTACGGAAGCGTCACGAACACGGCGAATACGAGGTCTCTCTCGAAGTGACAACATCCGACGGAGAGTCCGCGTCGACTCGAACGGACGTTCGTCTCCAGAGGTAAGGAGAGAGGCCCGGTTTGACGGTCGCTTTCCGACGCCGGTCAGTTCGTCCGGATACCTTGCCTTTCGGAACTGATACCGGTTCGATAGTGTGATGTTTCGATAATACGTATCATTATGACCGACCGTTCGCCGAGCGTGTACACAACATTATACACTCAATCGAACAAACGACGGTATGATCACTGCCGAGAGGGAATTTCCGGTCGATAAGCGGGATACGGAACAGACGCTTGATTCGATCGAATTTTCAGTAGTCGTTCCGACTCGGAACAGACAACGCGATCTCGAGCGGTGTATCTCGTCGATTGGCGACCAATCACGACCGCCGGAAGAGGTAATCATCGTAAACGACGGAGAACTCTCTTCGGAGCTCGTTGAACGGTTTCGGTCAATACTTCCGGAGACGGCCGATCTGACGATCACGGGTTCCAAACGCGGTTGTGTACCCGGATCGGGCACCGCTCGAAACACGGGAATGACGCTCGCGGCGAGCAGTGTCGTCGTCTTTCTGGACGACGATACGGTCCTTGCGCCATCGTATCTCGACAGACTACATGCTCTCTATTCGTTGCATGATTCGCCGACTCTTGCTGGAATCGGAGGGTTGCTGTTCGGTCCTCGAACTGACGAACGAGGAGAAGACACCGTCGATGCGCTTTCGAAGGCGTTTGATCGACTTTTTTATCAGGGAACCTCTCTGTGGAAGATCAACAATGCAGGTTTTTCTGTTCGATCGTATCAGACGGGAGAGGCGCCGATCACGGTGATGAAGGGCGACTGGATCGGCGGGAGCAATATGAGCTACAAACGGGACGTCGTGACGGACGTGCGGTTCCCGCAGTGGACGGCCGGCCGTGAGCCGGGGGAGGACCTGATGGTCGGCTGGCAACTGAAGAAGGCGGGATACCACTCGCTCATCGATCCGAAACTCCCCCTCAAGCACCCTGAAACCAACCACGAGAGGGACGTTTTCGAATCAAATGCACGCGAGGGTCGAAACCGCGTTCGCGCGTTCGAATCGCTCGGTGAGCGGAAACACGCACCGCTGTTCGCGTGGGCGATGATCGGGGCCACCTTTCGAACGTTCCTCAGATACGCTCTGAGAAGAGAGTGGACGGCTGCTCTCGGGAGTTCGCTGGGATTTCTCCTAGGCACCCTCAGTCAGGTTTTCGAGTCCATAACCGGAACGCACGAGACACTTGCGTGAACTTCGGTCGCAGATTCTATACCCTTTGAATTTGCCGTTCGACCGCGATCGGTCCGGACACGGCTGTCGCCATAATCGCGTATTCGGCGCCGGAAACACCGCGATTACCGCCGTTACTGACACCGGGTTTTTATCGGTAAACGGTGTAACCGAGTCACCGCGATCAGAGCTGCTTTCGACTGTGTATGACGCACGAATCCGATATTTCGAGTGCCGGAGACGACCGAACGCACCGTGCCGAAAAATGCGACCCGACGGACAGACTCGACGGCCCACGTACTCATTCACGTGACTAAATGAGAAGCGAACTCGTTGAACATATCTCCGCAGAGCTTGGTGGGAGAGTATTCCACGCGCTGATCGGCGGGCTGATTCTGGTATTTCTGACTCGCGTTCTGGGTGCAGATTCCTACGGAATTTTCGCGCTGGCGGTGTCGGTCTTCATGGTCTCAAGGCTGTTCAGCGAACTCGGGATCGCCCGTTCTGCGGCACGGTACGTCGCCGAGTACAAACACGATAACCCCGGAGTGGCAAACACGGTCGTCTCAGAGTCGAAACGGATCGCAATCGTTGCCGCGGCGACGGTCGCTCTCGCTCTGGCCGCCGCCTCCAATTGGATCGGGGCGTTGCTTGACGAACCGGCCCTCCCTTCAGTCGTCTTTGTTGGATCTGGCTACGTTCTATTCTACTCCCTCCATGAGTACAACCGGACGATCCTGCAAGGGTACGAACGGGTTGCGACCAGCGCCAAGCTCCACGCGACGGAAGCGGGACTCACGGGGCTTTTCGTCGCCGCGTTTGTGCTCTATAGACCGACGGCCGTCTCCGCGGTGATCGGCTACGCGGTTGGGTTCGGCATTGTCACGCTGGTCGGGTTCTATACGGTCAACTCGGTTCGAGATCGGGTCGCCAACGAGTCCCTCCCGACGAGCGAGATCCGGAACCAAATTTTGAAGTACAACGTTCCCCTTTCGGTTACGAACCTATCGGAAGTCGTCGATCGGCAGATGGACATCCTTCTCGTCGGTTATTTCCTCAATCCGCTGGCCGTGGCTTACTACATGATCGGGAAGGAACTATCGCGACTCGTCGGCATTCCGGGTGCCGCGATCGGTTTCGCACTCTCCCCGACGTACGGCGCGGAAAAAGCCGCGGGCCACCTGGAGCGAGCTTCCAAAATCTACGAGGAGAGTCTGAAAAACGTGCTCGTTTTTTATATTCCTGCCTGTACCGGCATCGTCCTCGTCGCGGGAGTCGCGATCCCGAACGTTTTCGGCGCAGAGTATTCCGGAGCGATTCCGGTCGTTCAGATACTCGCGCTGTTCGTCTTCTTCGAAGGACTCGCACATATCTCGAGCGACACGCTCGATTACCTCGGACGGGCGCGTACCCGGGCCGTGGCTAAGTTTGTCACGTCGATCGGAAACTTCGGGCTGAACGTGCTTCTGATACCCGTCATCGGGGTCGAGGGGGCAGCCATCGCGACCGTTATCACGCACGGACTCTACTCTCTCATAACCGTATACCTCGTCCATGTCGAGCTCGGGTTCGAACTCGTTCCGCTGAGACAGTGTCTCGCACGGGTTTTGGTGATTACGCTCGTCATGGGGCTCGTGGTTTATGTGCTCGTTCAGACGTTCAGTGGGTACATCGCCATACTTGTCGGCGTCGGGGCGGGAACGGGGATTTGGCTGCTGGGCTGTCACGCGCTCGCCCTACTCGACTACGGACAACTGGCAGCAGAGGTCCGAGAGTGACCGTGTGGGACTCGAAGACATCTCGTACTGATCTGGGACGGTCCCACCGGTTCACGAGGGATCTAAAACATGGAACGTATCCCAAGAGAGTACGATCTCGGGTTCGCTACCGGTAGTACGAGACCGTCCCCGAATCGTGGACGCGGTTGCGTTCGGCCAACTCGTCCCAGGCCATCTTCTCAGCGGAAACGTACGCATCGTCTTCGGCCGTGTACACCGGTCGCTTCTCGAACTCGTCCTCGCGTATCACCACTCCGTCGAACTCCGCGTGGACGATAGTCTCGTTCTCTACGGGAAATGCATTGCACTCCGCCTCGTGTATGTTCTCCGCGTAGTGACAGGTGATGTGGTCGGCGCCGAGTGCCCCCTCGTGAATTTCGAGTACCCGTTCAAAGGTCCGTTCCTCCTGTTCGGTGAGATAGTAGGTGTAGAATGGACGGTCGACGACGGGATTGTCTGAGGAAACGAAATCGTTCGAGACGGCAACGAAAGAAAAACAACTCAGCAGCACTATGAGTACGAGCAACCCCCTCTTTCCACCCACACTCAACAGCGCGTACAGCCCGTATCCTCCCGTGAGTGCAATAAAAACGAACCCGTAGTGGGCAAATCGTCCTTCGGTAAGATGGACTCCCGCAAGCGCGTCCACGATCAGTACCGGCGACGGGTAAAGCAACGGGATCATGACTACCGATGCAACTGCGAACGACGCGAACGCACCGGACCGCTCCCGATCGCGGAGGAACCAGGACAGGAACCCCACGAGGACGAACAAAACGAGAAACGAGTAGGGCGTGTAGTTGGCCACCTCTCTCCACGGCGCCTCAAATATTCCGCTCGGCGCACCCTCTCCCGATGCACCGCCGTATACGAGCTCGGTCCCCATCTCCACAAGCCGAGTGAGAAAGTAGCTCGAGAAGAACTCCGCGCGGTAAAACCAGTAGACAGCGGTGACCACGCCGATAATAGAGACAGTGAAGGTGTCGACAACGTACGGTCGACCGGAGCACATCCGCTCGGCACCGTAGAGGATCCCCAACAGTACGGCCAAAAACGGAATCGTGACTGGATGGTAGACGACGATTCCTCCAATAAAGAGGATACGGAGAAGTCGCATGCGCGGCGAGGCGCTGGCGACGAGCGTCACGAGGAGGGCAACGAAGAGAACGGAGGTGACGCTGCGAGAGATAGAGTACATGCCGTAGAACACGTATTCCGGAATCGCGATTAACACCAAACAGGATAGCAACGCGACCCGTTCGTTCGACACGAGGCGCATCGCGAGCGCGTACACCATTGGTACTCCGGCGGCGAATATCGACCCGGATAGCAACATCAACGCTGTATACGAGTCGAGCCACTGACCGGACAGCGACGAGGTCGAGCCGACGTAGACATGCCACAGGGCAAACTGTTCATATATCTCTGCCGCTTCGGGCATTGTTCCCGTTTCGTATATCGACTGGATCATCGCGTGGTGTGGCGGGAGATCCTCTCGTCCGATGAAGTAGTTGTAGTTGAGCGTGACACTGAAGATCGACACTAGAAGGGTCAGACAGAGGTGATAGAGCGAAAGGGCGACGTGGACGGGTCCCGTACCCGAGAGGACGAGGACGAACAAAAGAGCGTAGACGACGGCGTAGACCACAAAGAACCACGTCGGTCGAACCGCAAACGAGGCCGTCAGATAGATCATCAGCGCGACCGACGCGTGAATCAGGATCGACGGAACGCGCCAGTCGAGCGAGTCGAACGAAACCGATCGATTCCTCGCGTTGGTCGAGACCGACCGAACGACGAATGGGGCGAGGATCATCGGAACTGCGAGATAGATGCCGAGCACGCTGAAATCCGTCATCCCGACGAGGAAGGGAACGGCAACTCCGAGAACTCCAGCGATCGGAAGCAGGACGAGGAAGATTCGGACGGTGAGATCGAAGATTCGATCCCGATCGACGACCGCGTTCATAGGTGCGTACGCGTGACCACGCGATTCTTTCCATTAGTAGTCTGTGCGATCCGACGGTGGACTCGACCGTCGCCTCCGATCACTCCGGCGGTCGATCGACGCTTTCGGCGAGCGAACTCGCTGCCGCCCGGTACCTCTGTCGACAGCCTAGAGGGGCGTTCTCGAGACATGGGGTACGCGATCACGAGTCGTACGTCAACAACCGTTATATAGTGCCGTGGCCGGATCGGTAGAAACCGCCCCTTTCTTCTGTTCGAGGTATCGTTCTCGGCCTTTGCCGCCAACCAACGGACGATAGTCGCATCGATCGTTACGAAGAATCCACTCGGCTACACCTACGCGAACTACGCATCGAAGGCGCGTTACGAATTATGTTCGGAGAATATCGATGAGAAATCGAAATCGTCCTGCTCAATACCGCTGTGTTCTGGATTTACCTCTCCAACCTCCCCGGGGCTGTCTCGTTCGACGGTCCAGAAAGAGAGCATTCGAACGCCGCGGTCCTGGGCGAATTCCCGGAGTTGCCGAGCGTCATTTGGGTAGAACGCACCGCCGGCGCTGTTTTCACCGATCATCGGCGTGGCTCCGATTAACGACCAGAGTCTTTCTTCCGATCTGTCCGGGAACCGTTCGGCGAGCTGGTCGTGAGCCCCTTCGAGCGTCGAGATACAGTGTTCAGCCCTCGGAGCAACGTACACGTAGTTCATGGTCATCACGTTGATTATTTCGATCTCAACGCCGTGATCAATCGCGCTGTCGAGTATCGGCAGGTCGGAGATTCCGTCAGTGTTGGCCCGCAGCGTGTACGATACCCTCAACTCCGGATAGCGGTTCTGCAACAACGCGAGCGCTTCGTTGCGTCGGTCAAAGACCGGTTGGTCGGCCTTCTCGTCGTTGATGTCAAAATAGTCAACATCATATTCCCGAACGACCCGTTCGAAGGCGTCCGCGAGAGACTCCGGACCGTCGAAGGCCTCCGCGAGGTAGTCGCCCAGCGCACCCCCAAAGGAGACTATCAGCTTCCCACCGTTGTCCTGAAACGCCACAATCTCGTCGTCGAACGGGCTCTCGCCGACGACGTGGTCGGGGTCTCCGTCCCAGGCGGGATTTCCGTCCGGTCCGGCGAGAATAAACGCCAAACTGAGTCTGTCCGTGCCCGCCGATCGACTCCACTCTATCGGCTGCCCGTTCGATACGCTTGGTAGGTGATGATACGGTGCGAAGAACGCCTCTGGCCATTCGTTGGACGTATGCGAGTTGGAAGCACAACCGGCGGTAGCGGTCGAGAGTGCGAGGCTGCCAGAAGCGAGAAATGCCCGTCGATCCACATCTAACACTCGAACCCGCTCCGTTAGTTGCTTGTGCAGGCATAGAAAGGGTGATGATGTGCGGGTGTGATGCAGCGCAGCCGTGCTGCTCGAGAGTTCCGTTCCCGCATCACGTTCTCGCGCGGGTGACGCGCGCGACCGTCTACGGTCGGCACAGACGAACTCGGATGACGTGTCGGCTGGCCCCAGTTTTACTTACCCACACGGCGTGGAACGAACCATGGTAACCCAGCGACGTATGCGGGTACTCTCCTGGCAACTCGTGTGGATGCTCGGTGTCATCGTGAGCCTTGCCTTTCTGGGCGCGTTCTCGTACGAACTGTTCTTCGTGCTCTCAACGGTCGGTTTCCTGCTCCTCGTCGACCTCATTCGCCCGAGCATCGCGAGGCCTGAGTGGTGGATGCGGGCGAGATCGATTCTCGTGCTTGGACTGATCGGACTCGCGGTCGTGATCGCAAGGCGGATGATCGTGATGGTGTAACTCCTTACGCTGCCTCACAGGCACGAAACGACGGACCGGCGCACAGTAGCGGCCCGATACAACTCGATCGAGGGCCGTTCACTCCACTGAATCCCACGAACAGGTAATCTCCCAGTCCGCGCTACCGCTGGCGGAACGGACCTCGAGGGTCACCGGGCGACCGAGTCGGCTCGCAAACCCGACGGCCAGATAGGACGCGATCGGATGGTCGAACCGATCGACGTCGCCGAACGCGCTTCCGGCCACGCCGACCGTCGCCTTCCCCTCCGAGGGAACGACGTCCGCGACTGCTTCGTCGGCGATCTCCAGTACGTCTACCAGTCCGTCGGTGAGTGCTTTGGCAGTCGTTTCGACCTCTGGGTCGAGGTCACCGGGAAGCGTTCGATTGACGTCTCGATACAGCCCTGATCCACTCGGCTCGAAGACCAGATCGGTCGTGTCCGTCTCGGCCGACGACCACGGGACGGTGGGGTCGGTCGGAACTGATTGATCACCCTCCGCAGGGACGGAGAGCAACACCTTGCCGTTGGCCGGGACGTATATTCGTCGGTCGGAGAGTTCGAGCGCGTCGACGAGTGCCGCTCCGTTGGTCGCGGAAGATGCGTACACGTTCTCGGCGACGGTATCGGGGAGAACTCGGTCGGAACTGAGAACGATAGCGAGAACGGCACCGAAAAGTCCTGTCGCCGCCAGCGAAAGCAACACTTCGCGAGCGTCCGAGAAGACGACGCCGCCGACCCCAGCCAGTGTCCCGACGGCAACGAGTCCCAAGGCGACCCGGTTACGGCGGGACGAGCGGAAGCGCAAACTATCGTTGCGACTGGAGCGGATATTCTCGGCCGGGTCGACGGGGGCACCGTTCCGTAGCTCGGAAATCAATTGCTTCTCCTCTACCGTGGAAGCCCCGCTGTCTTCATCGCTCGAACTCATGGTCCTCCATCGCCTGCGAGTTCGATCGTGATCGCGTTTCGTCGGACGAACCGGCAGGGACCGTGCCTCCGTTGGCCGTGTCGTTTGCGGACCGGACAAGTCGACGCCGTCGAGACCGACAACCGCCGTAATTCGCTCGAGACAGCGGAGACTCGCCGAACGGGGCACGCCTCGCCGCGGATCGTCGTGAGTTGATCATCGGGGACACTACGTGAATAGGGAATTTCAAAGGGAGGGGAGGTAATATGTTATTACCGCTGGGACGCTGTTTCCACGAAGTCACCGTCTGCTCCGTCCGATCGTTTACATTCGGTTAACACGATCTGTTACCTACGACCGTATTCCGGGAATAGTCCAGAAGACGTTACAGTATGGTAAGTCGCCAACTGGTCTTTTACCGTCAACAGAAGTAGAGTGACCGGATGAGAACCGATCGCTCGGATATGTCGTCGAACGGTCATCGCCGCGGGACGGTCCCGGTCGATCTCGTGCTCGTCATCGCTGCCGTTGTTCTACTCAACTTCGCGGTCTTTGCGCCGATCGTTCGAGAAACACCAATCCGCGTTCCTGTCGCGGTAGCGTTCGTCCTGTTTGTTCCCGGTTACGTCGTCGTCGCCGCACTGTATCCCGACGACACTGATCTAACCGATTGTGCGCCTGTAGACGATCCAGATTCGCTGCGATCGGGGCGACTGCGGTCCGGTATCGGCAGCGTCGAACGGGTAGGGCTCTCGTTCGCGCTTAGCTTTGTTATCGTACCGGCACTCGGCTTTCCCCTGGCTCGCACGTACAACGGAGTTCACCTCACCTCTACGACCGCCGCTCTCACCGCGTTTACCCTCATTGTGACTGCGATCGCTACGGTCAGGCGTCGGAACCTCCCCGAAGAGGAGCAGTTTTCGGTTCCAATCCGCTCGTGGCTCGCGACGGGGCGATCGAGCGCCCTCCCGTTCGACGGCTGGGCCGACGCCGCGTTGACCGTCCTCCTCGTGGTGTCGTTGCTTCTCGTGGCTGGTAGCGTCGGGTTCGCCGCCGTCAATCTTCCACAGGACGACGAATTCTCTTCACTCTCACTGCTCACCGAAACGGAGAACGGGGAGTTGACCGCTGACGGGCTCCCAACGGAGGTAGTGGAGGAAGAACCTGCGGAATTTATTGTCGAGGTCGAGAATCACGAGCACAGAACCACAGAATACACGCTCGTCGCTGTCGAACAGTCGCTCGAATCCGGGAACGAGAACGGCGAGACGGCCGTTGGGGAAGAGCGCGAACTCCACCGGACCGATCTCTCGCTGAATCACGGAGAAACCGAACGCCTCGAGTACGAACTCAAATCATCCCTCGCCGACGAAGAGACACGCGTCGTCTGGTTGCTCTACGTGGACGACGCGCCCGAGGACCCGTCGATCGACGACGCCCCGTACTACGTTGATCTCGTCGTCGAGTTCGAGTAACTCGCGTCGTCGATCACAACTAACTCCGGACTATATCTCGAGCGCCGGATTCGATCCGACGAATCACGTTACGGGTCGGGACGTCCGCTTTTGCGGCGACTGTCTCGGCGTCGTCGTCTTCCGCACTCACGTCGTACACCTGCTCATCACCATCACGTCGCTCGAGACCTTTACTGTCACTTCGCACGTCTCGAACTCTCGCATTCAGCGGTGTGTGACCCCTGCGTCACGCGCTCCTGTGTCGGCCAGCCTCTCCCGAAGTCCGCCGAGAATCTCCGGCGTCGTGTCGTCGAGGTCTGTCTCGAGGACGGTCATATCGTCTTTCGCCGGTTCGCATCGACTGCACCCGTCGCTGATCAGCTTCCGAGATCTTGAGATGCTCGGTCCGGACATCGCCAACCCCACACCACTCGTGGTCACACAGCGGGACTTGGTCGACAGAGGATCATCGGCATTGGTTACGGGTCTCACTGCCACACTTGTGCAGTCGCAACTGAATCGAGGTGCCCTCGAGGTCCACCCCCAGTACGCTCGCAGACCTCGAGATAGCTGCGGTGACATGGCTTTCGACGTAGTCGTCGGGGCGACTCTGACATCGATCACTGTACTGAGGGTCAAATCACTGCTTGTGCACACGTGCCATCAAACACGAGGAGGAGTAAGCAGTATCGGTCACAACAACTCGCATCCAATTGCCACGAATAGCTGCCTCGAGCAGCTGTCGGTACCATCAAAACCAACCGATGCCGGTACATCTATGTACGCGCCAGTCATACCTCGATGTGATAGCATCTAGCACGGTAACAATCTGCGCTAGCAAAAAAACTATCCGCTCAGGAAGCGGAGTCATTGACATCGCCGTCCATCCCGAATCATGAATGAAGTTCAACTGGAGGTTGCGAAGGCATACCCGAACGACTCGGGTCGTGGTATCGCCCGACTCGATCCGGACACGCTGTTGCATCTAAAGCTGAGTCCGGGCGACATCATCGAAATTGAAGGCGCGAACACCACCGCCGCGAAGGTGTGGCGCGCAGACCGGCAGGACTGGAACACGGATACGGTCCGCATCGACGGCTTCACTCGGCAAAACGCCGATGTGGGTATCGGCGAGCGAGTCACGATCCGCAAGGCTGAAGCCACGAAAGCGGACAAACTCACGCTCGCGCCGCCGGAGGAGGCGTCAGTCCAGTTCGGCTCCGACGCGGCTGGCATGGTCAAACGCCAGATCTTAAAACGGCCGGTCGTCGGCCGCGACATCGTTCCCGTGATGAGTTCGACGAACCACCCGTTCATGCGCTCGCCGGGGCAGGCGATTCCGCTCATCGCCGTCGAAACCGAACCCGAGGGCGTCGTCCTCATCACCGAGGACACCGACGTCGAACTCCGCGAGGAGCCGATCAGCGGCTTCGAGAAGACCGGTGGCGGGATCACCTACGAGGACATCGGCGGCCTCCAAGGCGAAATTCAACGCGTGCGGGAGATGGTCGAACTCCCGATGAAACACCCACAGATCTTCAAGAAGTTGGGGATCGAGCCGCCACAGGGTGTCTTGCTTCACGGCCCACCTGGCACGGGGAAGACGCTGCTCGCCAAAGCCGTCGCCAACGAGACGTCCGCGAGTTTCTTCTCCATTGCAGGCCCGGAGATCATCTCGAAATACTACGGCGAGTCCGAACAACAGCTCCGGGAGATCTTCGAGGATGCAAGCGAGGAGTCGCCATCGATCATCTTCATCGACGAACTCGACTCGATCGCACCGAAACGTGAAGATGTCACCGGCGAGGTCGAACGCCGTGTCGTCGCTCAGCTGCTGACGATGATGGACGGCCTCGAGGCACGGGGTCAGGTCATCGTCATCGCAGCGACCAACCGCGTCGATTCGGTCGACCCCGCGCTGCGTCGACCCGGCCGGTTCGACCGTGAGATCGAAATCGGTGTGCCCGACGAGGTGGGTCGCGAGGAGATCCTCCAGATCCACACGCGCGGGATGCCGCTGTCGGATGACGTCAACCTCGGCCATCTGGCCGACGAGACCCACGGCTTCGTCGGGGCGGACATCGAGTCGCTGACGAAAGAGGCCGCGATGAAGGCGCTGCGCCGATACCTTCCGGAGATCGATCTCGACGAGGAGGATATCCCGCCGAGCCTGATCGACCGGATGATCGTCAAGCGCCAGGACTTCCGTGGCGCACTCAACGAGGTCGAACCCTCGGCGATGCGGGAGGTGCTCGTCGAACTCCCGAAGATCTCCTGGGACGACGTCGGCGGTCTCCACGACGCCAAAGAGCAAGTCCAAGAGTCCGTCGAGTGGCCACTGAACAACCCCGAGCGGTTCAGTCGGCTGGGCGTCGATCCGCCATCCGGCGTCTTGCTGTACGGCCCGCCCGGCACCGGGAAGACGCTCATGGCGAAAGCCGTCGCCAACGAGACCAACGCGAACTTCATCTCGGTGCGTGGCCCACAGCTGCTCAGCAAGTGGGTCGGCGAATCGGAGAAGGCCATCCGACAGACCTTCCGCAAGGCGCGGCAGGTCTCGCCAACGGTGATCTTCTTCGACGAACTCGACGCGCTCGCGCCGGGCCGAGGCGGCGAAGTCGGCTCGAACGTCTCCGAACGCGTCGTCAACCAGCTGCTGACCGAACTCGACGGGTTAGAGGAGATGGAGAACGTGATGGTCATCGGGGCGACGAACCGTCCGGACATGATCGATCCCGCGCTCTTGCGTTCGGGTCGGTTCGACCGGCTCGTCATGATCGGCGAGCCCGACATCGACGGTCGTGAACGCATCCTCAACATTCACACGGAGGAAACACCGCTGGCAGCCGATGTCACGCTCCGTGAGATTGCCGAGATCACCGACGGCTACGTCGGCAGCGACCTCGAGTCGATCGCCCGCGAGGCGGCGATCGAAGCGCTACGCGAGGACCACGAGGCCGATATCGTCGAAATGCGTCACTTCCGAAAGGCCATGGAGAACGTCCGACCGACGATCACCGACGACATCCTCGAGTACTACGAGCAGATCGAAGAGGAGTTCAAAGGTGGCTCGAGCGGGCCGGACCCGACGGGACGACGCGGCAGTCGGATCGGCTTCCAGTAACCCACGAGTCGGCTTTGGGTGCGGTTTCGGTTTTTTGATGGCTGTAGCAATTGCATACTGAACGGTGTCCGCTGGAGCCATCCGGCTGAGAATCGACCAATTCGAGTGGAGAGGGTGGGATTCAGATTCAGGCCGACCTTACACACGGTAAACCTCTCACAACACGGTGAAACGCTCGTGCTGGTCTATCTGCTGAAATCCACTCAGTTGAAAGAACTGAGTAGTTCGATGTCGAACCAACCCTCCGGTCACGATCAGGACACCGTGGTGTCTCGAGAGCGAGATGGCGAGGATCAAGACGTTGATGGGACACTCGAGAAGATCGTCCCATCGCTTGCTGGGCCGATTCGCACCACGGGGTTCTGGGGCGCGATCGTCCTGCCGATTCTGTACCTCCCGGTGCTTATCACTGGCCTGTCGACGTCCTTCGAGGCGAGTCTCTTTCTCGGGTTGATCATCCTGCATCTCCTCGCACTGTACGTTGGGCATGCACACCGTCGCCGAGAGTCTGACCAGTAACGAGTCGTGTTCGCGACTGTACCCTCGCTCACTCACTCGACTTGTGTCGGCGGAGCTGTCCAACCGCGCGGCGCAGCACCTGCCGCTTGACGAGAACGAAGCCGGTCGCGATGAGCCCGAAGCCGACGACGGTCGTCGCATCGATGACTTCGCCCAGATAGAGCCAGCCGACCAGCGCGGCGAAGATCGGCGCAACGTACGAAACCATGTTGATCTCGACGGCACCGAGGCGCTCGAGCAGGTCGAAATACAGCAGAAACCCCAGCGCGCTCGCGACGAGTGCGAGATAGCCGAGCGCACCGATCGCCTCGGGATGTGTCCACGTCGATGGCTCAAGTGGCTCGCGCAGCGCCAGACTCACAGCGTGCATCAGGAGTGCACCGCCGAGCATCGACCACGCCTCCATCGTCTCGATCGGCAACGTGGTCTCGAGACGGCGAGTGAGGACACTCCCGAGTGCGAACGCAGCGGCGGCACAGAACACCAGCAGCGTTGCAACGACATCTGTCGTCAGCAGATTCGAGGGATCTGGCTGGGCGATCACGCCAACACCAACCAGCCCGACGAGCAAGCCGGCGGTACCAAGCGGCGACAGCGCGTCGGATGGGACGAGCACTCGAGCGAAACCGGTCGTCAAAACCGGTGAGAGACTCACCACGATTGCGGCTGCAGCTGCGGTCGTGTTTTGCTGGCCGACGAACAAGAAGACGTGATAGGCCGCGATCAGCAGCGTCGCTCCGACGACGACCACCGCCCACTCGTCGCGCCCGCTCGGATACCAGTCGTCGACGGCGTAGGCCGCGTAGGCAAGCATGACCACGCCTGCGATATCGTATCGCAGTGCTGCGAACAGCACTGGTGGAAAGTGCTCGAGGCCTGCACTGATCGCGACAAACGCGGTCCCCCAGATTCCTGCAAGGGCCAAAAAAAGCCCAAGCGTTCGAGCGCGACTCACATCGAACGTCTCGTCAGGAGCCCCCTCTCTGTTTCGATTCGAGAACAGCGCTGGCAGATGGAGCGATTCAGTAAGATGCAGAGGTTGACGACCACGAGACCAGCTCAGAGTGTCTGGATGGCGACGAAAATCCGGTCAGTTCACAGCGATGAGAGTCGGCGAAGTGTCGGGTCGTCTTCGGTCTGTTTGAACTGGTTCAAAAGCGGCTTGATATCGTCGAAGCCGTCGTCGAGGACGATGTCACCACTTCGAAGGTCGTATTCGATGATCCCGTAATCCGCGAGCCGAGGCAGATGGTTGTGGACTAGCGAAACGTAGACACGCTGTCTGGTTTCGTCGTCGACCTGTGTCTGATCGTCGTCGTGTTCCCACGCAGCAATCTGACCAACGACCTCTTCGAGGTTCGCGCCGCTGTGGGTTGCCAGTTCGTAGAGGAGATATCGGCGTTCTGACTCTGCAAGGAGTGAACACGCTGCTTCCATCCGAGTGGCGGTCGCGTTGTTCATACCTCTTCGAGGAACCACGCCATATTACACCTGCTGCCAACACAGATTGGGTCACCCTGCTGTTCGACCGCCGACTCGAGTACAGAAAACCGTCTGCTAAGGCTGTCAGGGGGAGTTGTACCGACGATTCAGGGGGAAATGGTTGGTGGTTTCATCTCGAGGCTGTAACGCTCGAGACCGAGTATCTCGGCTCACCGCCGGATAGACAACTGACACGACTGGGAACGGCGTACGAACGACCGAGTTCAGTCATCCGACTCGCCGGCTCGTGTTCCCGTCTCGTGGAGGTGACAGGCGACTGGATGAGGCCTGTCACCGAGTGTGGGATGGTTTCGCTCGCAGACGCTCTCGTAGCTCGCCCGTAACCGCTCGGCAGCACCCGTCCAGTTTTCGTCGGCCAGCTCGGCAAGTGCGTCTTCGACGATCGCATCGTGGCGTGGGGGCAACTCGGTCTCGAGCAACCGCGTTTTGAGCGCTGTAACGAAGGCAGGGACGTCTGCCTCCGGGACGCCACCAGCTGTAGGCTCAAACTGGCCGTCGTCACCGACGGAGGCGAGGGAGAGATCGCGGCGTTCGATCCGTTCACGCAGGTGCATCAGCTCACGGTAGGTCGCTTGCTCGATGTCCATCCCCTCGGGTGGGATCACCATCGGACAGCGGGTCCGGAACCGACAGCCACTGGGTGGGTCCCGCGGAGAGGGGACGTCACCGGTAAGCGTCTCCCGATCGCGCTTGCGTTCGTCGGTCGAGACACGAGGCACGCTCTCGAGCAAGGCCTGTGTGTAGGGGTGGTCGGGGCCGGCAAACAGTTCCTCTACTGGGCCGACCTCGACGATCTCGCCGAGATACATCACGGCCACGCGATCGCAGACGTGACGCACCACTGAGAGATCGTGACTGATCAACAAGTAGGTAAGGTCGAACTCGTCTTGCAGGTCGTCGAGTAGGTTCAGGACCTGCGCTTGCACCGAGACGTCGAGCGCCGAGGTGGGTTCGTCCAGCACCAGAAACTCGGGTTCCAGTGCGAGTGCGCGAGCGATCCCGATCCGCTGGCGCTGGCCACCGGAGAACTCGTGAGGGTAGCGATTGAGTTGATCCGCCGAGAGCCCAACGCGCTCGAGGAGTTTAGCGACGCGCTCGCGTCGCTCGGCGTTCGTCCCGACGTCGTGGATGTCGAGTGGCTGTCTGACGATTTCCCCGATCGTCATCCGGGGGTCGAGACTCGAGAACGGATCCTGAAAGACGACCTGTGCGTCGCGGCGGAACTCTCCGAGCGCAGTGTCGTCCATCTCGTAGATGTTCGCACCTTCAAACTCGACGCAGCCGTCCGTCGGCTCCTGCAGTCGGAGCAGCGTCTCACCGGCAGTCGATTTCCCGCAGCCGGACTCCCCGACCAGCCCTAGCGTCTCCCCACGATAGATGTCAAGGCTCACGCCGTCGACGGCTCGGACGGGCACCGGATCGTCGCCCAGTAGTTGATCGAGAAGCGAGTCGTTCTCCCAGAAGTACTTTTCGAGGTTCTCGACGCGGACGAGCGGCTCGTCGGTACTCACTGGTGTTCACCTCCGGTGGTTTCGGCCGGCGGATGTTGCCGTTCTTCGCCATGGTCTCCATCGCGGTCATCGGGGCCGACGTGTTTGTCCCCGGCTGGACGGCCCGTCCCGTCGAAGTAGTCGCCAGGCAGCGCTCTCTTGTCGTCATACCCCGTTTCGGCGAGCACACACCGCACCGTATGGTCGTCGCTGCCGCTCGCCGGATACTCGGCCGGATGGTCCAGGCAATCCTCCATGGCTTTCGGACATCGGTCGGCGAAATGACATCTGTTCTCCATCTCGTGATCGAGGAGACTCGGAACGTTCCCAGGAATCGGCTGGAGACGGCCGGCCGCTCCCTCGAGGTCGGGAACCGAACCGAGTAGTCCTGCCGTGTAGGGGTGGACGTGGTCGTCGAAGACATCCTCGAGCGTGCCGCGTTCGACGATTTCGCCGGCGTACATCACGCCCACGCGGTCACACATGCGAGCGACGACGCCGAGGTTGTGTGTAATCAGGAGAATCGTCATTCCCAGTTCCTCCTGAAGGTCGTCGAGCAGATCCAGAATCTGGGCCTGAATGGTCACGTCCAGTGCCGTCGTCGGCTCGTCGGCGATCAGCACGTCGGGCTCGCCGGCCAGCGCCTGGGCAATCATCGCCCGCTGAAGCATCCCGCCGGAGTACTCGTGGGGGTACTCGTCGGCTCGCTCGACTGGGTCGGGGATGCCGACCAGCTCGAGCAGTTCGATCGCCTGCTCGTGGCTCTCCGACGAGACGTACCGTCTCGAGGAGAACATCGATCCGAGGATCATCGAGGTCAGCGTGTACTCCTCCGATCGTGCGCGGGTTGACCGAGGGTTGGCGCTCGCGCGCCGCTGGACCTCCACCGCCTCGGCGATCTGCTCGCCGACGGTGATGGTCGGGTTGAAGCTGCTTTGGGGATCCTGAAAGATCATGCTGAAGTTCGACCCGCGCAGCGAGCGGCGAACCGACGGAGGGATTCGAAGCAGGTCGATCCGATCGCCGTCGATCGCGTCCGGGTAGTCGTCGGCGATCGCGTCGGCGAGGTCGGGATCGCGGTACCAGATCTCGCCGTTGGTAATCTCGCCTGGCGGTTCGATCAGGTCGATAATCGAACGGGCCGTGACGCTCTTGCCGCTGCCGCTCTCGCCGACGATGCCGTACGTGTCGCCGCGGTCGATCGAGAGGTCGATCCCGTCTACTGCGTTCACCTGACCCTCGTCGGTGAAGAACCTGGTCTTCAGTCCATCGACTCGAAGAATTTCGTCGGTCATACTAGCCGGCACCTCCGGCACCTTCGCCCTCGATGTTCGGGTCGAGGGCGTCCCGTAGCCAATCGCCGAGCAGGTTGACACCGATCACGGAGAGGACGATTCCGATCCCCGGGATGGTGGCGACCCACCACTGGTTGCGCATCACGTCGTGTCCCCGCTGGATCTCGTAGCCCCACGACAGGGTCGTCCCCGAGAAGCCCAGATAGGAAAGCGAACTCTCGAGGAGGATGATCGCCGCGACCTGGATCGTCGCGAGCACGATGATCGGCGTCAGGCTGTTGGGCAGGACGTGCTTGCGCATGATCGTGGCGTGGTTCGCGCCGAGCGAGCGCGCTGCCTTGACGTACTCCTCGTTGCGTATTGCCATCGCTTCTCCGCGGGCAACGCGTGCGAACCAGACCCATGTGACGAGCGCGACCACCACCGTGACCATTCCGGGAAACGTGATCGTCTCGGGCATTCCGTCCGCGAAGCCAGCCACGACGATCGGATCGGGGATACCGATCGTTCCCCTGCCGAACGCGCCCATCAGCGCTAGCGCGAGGACGAGCGACGGGAACGCCAGCATGACGTCCGCCATCCGCATGAGCCCGTCGTCAACCCGGCCGCCAAAGTAGCCCGCCACCAGTCCGACGGGGACGCCGATCGCGGTCGCGAGCAGCGTTCCGGAAAGTCCGACGAGCAGCGAGGTCCGGGCGCCGTAGAGGAACCGTGAGTAGATGTCCTGTCCGACATTGTTCGTTCCGAGAACGTGTTCGCTGGTCCCTTCAACGGTGTGGCTCACTCGTTCGCCGTCCTGGGCGATCGTGATTTCGTCGGTCAGACCGAGCGGCGGATACGATGCGCCGGCCTCGTCGCTGTGGCCCTGCTCGTGGGGATTGTGCGTCGCCAACACCGGAGCGAACAGCCCCATGAGGAGGATCGAAACGAAAATAACGATACCGAGTTTCGCCAACAAGCTCCGGCGCAGTTCCTTCGTCAGATTTGATTTGATTCGATTCGAAATCATCTGTCGGTCACCTGCGGGTTCAGCCGCGCGTAGAGCGCGTCAACCAGGATGTTGATCAGCACGAACGCGACCGCGATGAACAGCACGATCCCTTGGACGACCGGCCAGTCACCGTTTCGAAGCGACGTGATGAACATCTGTCCCAGTCCGGGCCAGTTGAATACCTCCTCCGTAATCACCGCGCCGCCCATCAGCGTCCCGAGCTGGAGCCCGAGGACCGTGATGATCGGGATCAGTGTGTTCCGGAGGACGTGTTTGTACCGAACCAGCGTCCGTGGAAGCCCCTTGGCTTCCGTCGCGGTCACGTACGGCTTCCCGAGTTCGTCGATCATGCCGCTTCTGGTCAGCCGCGTGATCAGCGCCGTGAAGTACGTTCCCAGCGTAATTGCCGGGAGAGTGATATAGCTGAGCCACGAGAGCAGATCGGCGACGTAGCCGTACCGGAACAGGTTGTACATCGCCTCGTGGAATGCGATGCCCCGGCCGGACGTAGGAAACACGCCGACCTGCATGGCGACGATCAGGATCAGCATGATCCCAAGCCAGAAGTTCGGCGTACTGATCCCGACGAGGGAGCCAAGCGTCGCGGCGTAGTCGGCGGGCTGGTCGCGCCGCGTTGCGCTGACGACGCCGAGGGGAATCGCGATGACGATCGCGACGACCGTCGCCGCCACGGCGAGTTCGACTGTCGCCGCGAAGTGTTGTGCGATAATATCGTTGACCGCGCGACGCTGATTGTATGAGTACCCCAAGTTCCCAGTTAGCAGATTGCCAAGGTAGTCAAAATACTGTACGTACATCGGCTGATCGAGGCCAAGATCCTGTCGGATCTGGTCCCGCGTCGACTGATCGGGGACCTGACCCGCAATCAAGTTCACGGGATCGCCCGGCGAAAGCGCTCGTAGGGCGAACGTGATCGTCACGACACCCCAGATGACGAACACCCCCTGCAGGAGCCGTCGTATCAGAAATTTTCCAAAGGCCATTCAGTTCACGTCCTGCGGTTAGCTGTTTTGAATAAGGCGTTTTCGTTCTCAATCGTTGCGGAGCCGGGGCCAGCCCGGCGGTTAGCTCATCTCCCAGACGAAGACGCTCTCGTCTTCGCGGGCGTCCCACTCGATGTCGGCGTCAAGCCCGTAGATGCTCTGTTGCTGGTGGAGGAAGACCCACGGCGCCTTTTCGCGGGCCATCTCGTTGATGTCCTGGAGAAGGGCCTCTCGTTCCTCGGGGTCGTCCTCGACTTGTGACTCCTCGAGGGCCGTCTGCAGTTCCTCGTCGCGGAAGCTCTGGACGCCGCCGTCGTCGTGGAAGAACCCGAACATGCCGTAGTCTGCGTCGCCCGTGATGACTCCCCAGCCGATCAGGAAGAACGGAATCTCCTCGTGGTCGACGCCGGCAGAGTTCGCATCCGAAACCACGTCGAACGGGACGGTCTCGAAGTCACAATCGACGTTCGGAAGCTGGTCGATCTGGTCGGCCGCGCGTTCGCCGACCTCGGCGTCGTTTAAGTACCGGCCCTCGGGGACGGTGAGCGTGATGTCGGCTGGGTCATCCTCCGTGTGTCCTGCCTCTTCGACGAGTTCCTCGGCCTGCTCTAAGTCGTGTTCGTAGGGATCGAGGTCCGGATTGTATCCGTTGACTTCCGGCGGCGTCGGCTGGGACATCGGGGCACCGAAGCCGTTCAGGATGTCGGTGATGATCTCCTCGTTGTCGACGGCGTAGTTCATCGCCTGCCGGAACTCTTCGCTGTCGAACGGCTCGACCTCGTTTTTCATCGGCAGGAAGATGTTGCGGAACGAGGTCACCTCCTCGATTCGTGCGTCGTCGTCGTCTTCGACGTTTCCGACTTCGCCGGGCTGGACGTTGTCGACGAAGTTGGTCTCGTCGGCCAGCAGCGAGCTCACGCGACCGGAGTCGGAGGTCTCGCCCTCGAAGACCAGTTCGCCGACGTTTGGCTCGTCGCCCCAGTACTCGTCGAACGGCTCCATGACGATTCGGTTCTGGCCCGGGTTGTACTCGGTAACCTGGTACGGACCGGTGCCGTTGAATGCCTCGGCGTCGTCACCGGAAATGACGCCGTCGTCGGTCGTCGGTGCGTCGTTCTCGTACCACTCCTGACTGACGGCTCGCAGGTAGTTGCCGAACTCGAACTCCGCGAGTTGGGCCGCCCCGCTGTAGGACAGTTCGAGGGTCGTGTCGTCAAGCGCCTCCGCACCCTCGATCGAGCCGAGCCCGGCGACCTGGTCCGAGGCCGGCGGAACGTCGGGATCGATCTGTCGCTCAAGAGTAAACGCGATATCTTCCGCGGTCAGCTCTTGTCCCTGATGGAAGACGACGTCGTCACGAATCGTGAGTTCGACCGTGCCGTCGTCACCGTGTTCCCAGTCTTCGACGATGCGGCCTTCGGGCTCTTCACCCGGCGTAACGTCGAACAGCGGCTCGTAGACGTGATCGTATACGTTAAAGTATGGTCCCGTGATGTGGTCGTTCGGATCTTCGACGTCGGGGAACTCTCCCTGCGTAATCGTGAGCGAGTCTATATCCAGGTCCCCTTCCCCGTTGGGATCGCCCAAACAGCCAGCAAGGGCACCGAGGCCGGTCGTCGCCCCAGCGACTCCCGTGAGCTTCAGTAACGTTCGCCGATCGACACTCTGATTGGTAGCACCCTTCATATATCATAGGAATATAACCAGACGTTTATAAATATTGGTAGCGCCGGTGGAAATATATAGTTCCCTTTTCCACATGGAAAAAACTGCTGGAATCCTCTCTCGTACCACGTGATTCACCCACAAACTTAAATCCGTCTCATCACATACTACAGATATGGCCGCTCACGGCCGGTCCGCACTGCGTGACCTGTTCGACGAGTCGCCCACACCCCACATCGCCCACCCCCCGCGGACCCACCATCGTGACTTCTACGTCGCTACTGATGGGTCGTTCCGGGAATCGGGCGGTGGATTGGGCGCTGTCATCGAAACGCGCGACGGCACCCGTGTTGCCCGCGTCGCAACCACGGATATGCCGCCCGACAACAACGTCGCCGAGTATCGAGCACTCCATCTCGGCCTCGACGTACTGGCAGCTCGTGCCCCTCGAGACGCCCGCATCGGCGTCCTCATCGACCACGACGACCTCGCCAGCAACGTCAACAGCACGATCCTCGCGACGAACCATCCCGACGGGAAACCACCACGGCCCGTCTCCATCCCTGCCGCGACACGCTATCATTGGCGGGGTATTCTGGCTCGACTCCACGGCTTCGGCGAGGTTCGGGCCGCGCGTATCGATAGCGACCAAAATCCTGCCCACCCGCTCGCGAACACGCCCGACCGCTACCAGCACGTCAATCAGGAGCTAAACCGGTGTGTGCTCCCCGAAATACCAGAGCCGTCGGCAGCACAGGCCCAGTTCCCGCCGCCGTCCCGTGCCGACCGCAACACCGGTGGCGGACGCGCTTCGGACTGACTCACACGCAGGTCCAGCGTCGAGCTGACGCCGACCGGAACCGCCACCGTTATTTCGTCGTTCGGAAGATGCATACTCGATGAGCCTTCGCGTCGCCGTTGCTGCGCCGTTTATTCAGAACGGCACCCAGCGACTGCAGGAAAACGAGTTCGTCGTCGCGCTCTCACTCGACCGGGACTGGTTTTCTCCCGACCAGTCAAAACGTCTGATCGATATCGCGACACAGGAGGGACTCCTCGAGCGAGTCGATGGGGCCCTCGAGACGACGTTCGAGACGGCCGACGTGACGGTCCCCGAGGAGTTCGTTCCCGACGAAGACCTCCTGCAGGAACGCTCCGCGTTCGAGCGCGTCCTCGAGAGCCTCGTCGCCGAAGGCGTTGAGAAACACGAGGCCGTCGGCGCGATCAACACACTCCAGCAGGAACTCGGCTTGACGATCGAAGTCGCCGCCGTCGTCTACGCTCGCCGGGAAGGTATCGACGTCTCCGATCTGCTCCCCGTCGCTCGCTCGACGCTCTGTGATGACGGGCAAGCCGAAGGGCGTTAGTTGCCGGCCGACCGACTACGCGTATGGTCGAGGAACGGATCACCGATGGCCGCCGGATCGCCGAACTACTTGCGTCTGAACTCGACGGCCGCGAGGACGGGGTCCTCGAGTCGGTTCAGGTCATGAACGCCGACCGCGACGTCGAGCCGACGGTCGACGGTGAGCGGGCATACGACGTCACCGTCGCCGACGAGCGGATCGCACAGGTGTTCGTCCACGACGACCGGGCCCGCCTCGAGTTCGAGGCCGGACAGGACGTCGCCGCTGAGACAGCCAAGGAGTTGGAACTTCGCGTGCGACCGAAAGCGACCGAGCCGCCTCGAACGCTCGTCTTCGTCGAACACGGCGCGGCGGTCAAACGTGGTTCGGACGTGGTACAGGCGGTTTGTCGATCGCTGCAGACGGACTCGAGCGAGTAACGCGCCGTCAAAATAGCCTGTTTCGTTCTTATCGTGTCTCGAGCGCCCCAACGACGTCCGGAACCTGCTCGCCGACAGTCGACTGCTCGACGTGGGCCGTGGCCCGTGGGTCGGGGTCGGGGCCGTCCTCGAGCAGCACCTGCACGGCCTCGAGACCGGCGTTCGTCGCGCCGTAGATGTCGGCCTCGACTTCGTCGCCGATGTAGACGGCCTCGTCGGGAGCGACGTCGAGTTCGCCGACGATCGCGTCGAACGCACGGTGGTCCGGTTTGCCGGCCTCGAGTTCGCCGGTGACGAGCGCGGCGTCGAACACGCGTTCCCAGCCGAGTGTCGTGAGCTTGTCCCGCTGGGCGCGAACGGGGCCGTTGGTGAGCAGTCCGACGCGGTACTCTCCTTTGAGATCCTCGAGCATGGCTTCGACGCCGGGTAACGGCTCGAGCGTCTCGGCGATCGTCTGCCGGTAGGCGTCGGCGACGGCGGCCGGCTCGGCGTCGGTCTCCCGGCCCTCGAGCAGGTCGGCGAAAATCGGTTCTCTGGTCTCGCGCGTGAGATTGCGCCGATGGGCCTCGAGATACGCCTCGCGTGTCAGCGGTGGCGCACCGGCAGTGGCGGCTGCCTCCTGCAGAATCGTGGTTCGGTCCTGTGTGGGCACGGCGAGTGTGTAATCGAGGTCGAAGACGACCGCCCGTGGCATAGCAGTCACAGGGGGCTCGAGTAGGTTGAAGCTATCCCTTTTCGATGGCGTCGAAACCCGCCAACAAACGGGCTGAAAATGTCCGGCCAGTAGCGACCAGTCGGACGGATTGCTGTCCTGGTTTACCGGCGCACCGTGAATCGGTCTCCGATTGCGCCGAAACTGACGGACAGCCGTCTGTCTCAGTCGCGACTGAATCGGCTGCCGAAACCTCGTTTCTCGAGTGTGTCCAGCGTCTCGAGTTGGTCTGCTCGGAACGATTCCTTGTCGAAGTCGTCGCTGATTGCGGTCTCAATAGTGTCTATCAGCTGATCAGATGCGAGCACGTTCGGGACACTGACGTAGGTCGCCCCCTGATCGAGCAGTTCACGAGCTTCCGCGGAGGTCTCGGACCGGAGGATTACGTCAGCGTCGGTCTCGACCTCGAGGACGGCCTCGGAGACGGGACGGTGGTCGACTGTCGAAACGACGAGCGACGCCTCCGTCACACGGGCTTTGTCCCATGGATACGACGATATGGCATCACCGAAGGTGTAGTTCTGGCATTCGATCTGCATGTCATCCCAGAGGACGGGGTCGTTCTCGATCACGACGTACTCCCGGTCGAGTCGCTCGAGCGTATCGACGAGACGACGTCCCTGCCGACCGTAGCCGACGATCACGGTGTGGTCGGAGAGTCCGTCAGTGACGTGACTGCGCTCGTCAATCTTCCGAGTCTGCCGTCCGGCGACGAGTCGTTCGATGAGGGACCGATAAACCGGTTCCTCGTACCGTCTGGCGACGGACGTCAGGATCATCGTCGCAGCAGCCGCGAGGATGATGGCATCGAAGAGGGTCTCGGAGATGCTCCCAAGCAACAGCGCCTGAATCGCGACCACGAGCGACAGTTCGCTAACCTGATTGAGGCTCGTACTCGAGAGGAACGCGGTTCTGGCGTCGTACCCCTCGTAGACGAACGAGAGCATGAGTACGAACGGGTTGACAACTAACACGAGGAAGACGAGCGTGAGCGCGACGACGAGCACGCTGATACTGGGAACCGACACGAGTGCACCGAGCGTGACGAAGAAGATCGCGACGAAGAAGTCACGAATGGAGGCGATCCCGTTTTGAACACCGAGCGCGGAGATATCGTCTCCCCGGATCGAAATCCCAGCGGCGAACGCCCCAACGACGATCGAGACGCCGGCGAGTTCGGCCCCTGCAATGAACGCGATAAGGATCGAGATACTCCCCATCATCACGAGTTCATCGGAGCCACCGGCAAGTCGGACGAGTAGCGGGAATCCGTGCCGGTAGACCAACAGCGCCACGAGCAAGAGGAGGACGGCGTAGCCGATTTTCGAGGTCACGATCGTCGACGTGTACTGCTCGGCTGAGAGAACGACGATCAGGCCGATCGCGAGTAGATCGTCGAAGAAATGAACTGAGGAGGCGAGTCGGCCATGGACGAGGTTGCTCCGAATCTCCTGCTCGAGTTCGCGTGCACCGACGATAGTCGAACTCAACGTGGCGGCGATCGCGAAGTAGACCGCGTTCTCGGGGCCGAAGCCGAACACCAGGTAGGCGACGCCGAACGCGATCGGGCCGACGACGAGCAGCTGTGTGACGGCTGCCGTTTCGGCGTCTCTGAGCACCGATTGAATAGAGCTGAAATCCGTCCGGAAGCCGAACGTGAACACCAGAAACGCGATTCCCCACTGGGCGAGTTCGATGAGTTCCGGCTCCGCGACGACCGTGCCGGTGACCAGCCCCGCCAGCAGATAAAACGGGATCGGTGAGAGCGAGAAGTGATTGGCGATCAGGAGGAACACGCCAGCCGTCACGAAGACGACCGCGAGTGCAGTGATCAGGTCAGTCATCGCCATCACCTCCCGGACCGGTCCGCAGATGCTGGCGATCGGTCGGATCACTGCGTGCACGCTCGGTGATCCGTTCGATGTCACGTTCGACTGCTTCGTCGAACGATGCCGGGTCGGAGACGTACCATTCGAGGTACTCGCTCAGCTTTTCGGCGGTCAGGTATGTACTCAGAATCACGTATGATGCGCCGCGGTCGTAGAGCTCACGCGCACCGTCGATCCGCTCGGCTTCGACGAAGGCGGTCGCGTCGTCACTAACCTCATTGAGGAGTGCTTTGTTCACGTCCAGTTGGACGGTCGAACTCAGGACGAACGACGCGTTCTTGAGGTTCGCCGCCTTTCGGATTTCGCCGTGACGGAAATCGCCGTAGATGTAGTCGTACCGCCCTTCTTCCTCGAGTTCCTCGATATGGTCCGTCCGGCGGTCGATGATGACGACGTCCCCGTACTCTTCCTCGAGCAACGGCAACACCTGCTGGGTGACCTCGTCGTAGCCGATGGCAATGGCGTGGTCGTCGTACGATTTCAGATCGATATCGGTTTTCGATTCGGACTCGAAGCGGCTGAACCACGGCTTCGATTTGGCGTAGAGCGTGTGGTTGTAGTTGATGATGTACGTCGAGACGCTCATCGTCATGAGCGCCATCAGACTCAGATAGCCGAGGATGTCCGTGCCGATGTAGCCCTGCTGGACTGCAAGCGCACCGACGACCAGCGAGAACTCACTGACCTGAACCATGTTGATCGCCCCGAGGAAGGAGGTTTCGACGCTGAAATCCTCCCGGTCGATCAGATAGAACATGATCCAGAAGTTGCCGACCATCAACACCACCGAGGCGACGATCGCCTCGAGCCAGTAGGCAAGCAGGTCGTCGGCCGCGAGTCGCAGCCCGATGCTGGCGAAGAACACGAGGATGAAGAAGTCCGTGATCGGCGTAATTCGATCCTCGAGTTCCTTGCTGTAGGGCAACTGGGCGAGGCTGATGCCGGCGAGGAAGGCCCCGACCTCGAGGGAGAGATCGAACTGTTCGGAGACGGCAATAAAGAGGAAGGCCCATGCGATGGAGACGACGAGGAAGACGTCCTTGTTGTCCGCGATCCGGCGGAACAGTTTCGGCAGGAGATATCGCGAGGAGGCGATCGAGAAGACACCGATAAACGTCATCATGACGGCGATGACGCCGAGTGTGGTCGCAATCTCGTTTGCACTGCCGAGTTCGTCGGCACCGAGCAAGGCGAGGATGATGACGAGATAGATGTCCTGAACGATGAGGACGCCGACGTCGATCTTCCCCGGTAGCGCGGTGATTTCGTCTTTGTCGGTGAGGATTTTGACGATGATCGGCGTCGCACCGAAGACGGTCGCCAACGCGATGATGACGACTTCCGTGGGATCGAACCCGAGCGCCCACGCGACTGCGAGTGCGAGTGCCGTCTGGAGAATCGTCTGCCAGACGGCGATGTTGATTATCGGGCGTAAAATCTCTCGGATATCGTCGAATCGCATCTTCATCCCGAGCAAAAAGAGCAGGAAACCGAGCCCGAGTTCGGCCATGCTCTCGACGAGCCCGTCTTCGGTGACGATGTCGAACATCACCGGGCCGAGGATCAGCCCCGTCAGGATGTAGGCGATGATCGTGGGCTGGCCCGTCTGGCGGGCGATCAGGCCAACGATCGTCGCGACGACGATAATAATCGCAAAGTCAGCCGCGAGGGCAATTTCACTCATCAGTGAGTAGTTCACTCGTGCATAGGTTCACTGCTGTTGTTATAGGTTGTCTTCTCCGTTCGGAACCACTCGCACGTCGTGAGCGGTCATACGGACTGCTGGAGTCACTGACCGTCGATCACCGACCCCGCCGCCCGTGATCGGGACCGCAGACCGTCTCAGTCGGCCAACCCCTCGATCAGAAACGTCGCGGATGCGAGGTTCGTCGCCAGTGCCGTGTCGTGGACGTCACAGATCCGCAACAGCGCGGAGATGTCGGGCTCGTGGGGCTGGGCGCGGAGCGGATCTCGGAGGAACACGATCCCATCGAGTTTGTTTTCGGCGACCTCCGACCCGATCATCAGGTCCCCACCGAGTGGCCCCGACTCCTTGCGCTCGACCTCGAGGTCGGTTGCCTCCATCAGTCGCTTACCGGTCGTCCCAGTTGCGATCAGGTCGTACGCACTCAACTGCGTTTCGTGTGTTTGTGCAAACTCGAGGAGATCCGACTTCTTCTCGTCGTGGGCAATAAGTGCGACGCGGGTCATATCGGATCGTTGATCTCCGGGACGATAACTGTGTGTGGCGCAACCGGTCCGCATTCGGCTCCGCTCGAGCGGAGCCGAACGTTTTTCGTGGCTGCTCGCCCGACCACTCGCCATGACAGATTCTGAGCCCAGTGCCCATCACGTCGGTATCACCGTGAGCGACCTCGAGGCGACCCTGCCGTTTTATCGGGACGTCCTCGGACTCGAGGTTATCACCCGATTCAGCGTCGGTGGCGAGGCCTTTTCGGCGGGCGTCGGCGTCGAGGACGCACGCGGCGAGTTTGCCCATCTCGACGCGGACGGCTGTCGAATCGAACTCATCGAGTACGACCCGCAAGCGCGGGGGTCGCCGGCCGCTGGTCTCAACCAGCCCGGGGCGACCCACGTCGGGCTTTCGGTGGACGACCTCGAGGCCTTCTATGACGCCTTACCCGAAGACGTTTCGACGATCAGTGAGCCCCAGACCACCGAAAGCGGAACGTCGATCCTGTTTCTGCGCGATCCAGAGTCGAATCTGATCGAAATACTCGAGAGCTAAGCGAGCCCCGAACCCGTTTCGAAAACTCAGCCGGTTCCTGCTCACGCGAGCGTCGATCGGACTTCCTCGACGGGGACGTCACAGTTCGAACAGACGTGCTTTTCGGCGGCGATATAGACGGTTCCACACGCCGAGCAGTGAAAGAGATTGCCGGGTGCGTCCGGGTTCGTGGCCGACTGATCGTCCGTCGCCTCGTCGGCGGTGTCGTCTGCCGGCGTGTCATCGGCAGCGAACAGTGTCGAGCGGATCCGATCTCGGATTCGGCCGATCGGAGAGGAAGAACGTCTGTTGGTTCGAATAGTCATGCGGTAGGTTTCGATTATATTCGCGAAGTAGTTGCTGTCTAAAGTATTTGGGAGTGGACCTACCGAGACGCACAACTGCTCGAGTCGAGAGCATCGAATACGGGTCGCTTCGGTGGCGTATCCGTCGGATCTGTCTCTGCGGGGCACGTGTGGTTACTGTGTACGTATACCGAGACGTCTCGAGAGCGGCCGAGCTCTCGAACGCGTCCGAGTGCTCTCTGACTCCGGCCGAGAGTATAGCAACCTTTTCGACCGTCGGGGGACCACTCGCTCGCATGAACTTCTTCGACCGCTTGCACGACCGTATTCGGACGGTCGACAGCGTCGTCAGCGTCGGACTCGATCCCGACCCGTCACGTATTCCTGCCCACCTCCAGGAGCACGACCTCCCGCGGTGGGCGTTCAACCGCCGGATCATCGACGCCACCCACGAACACGCGGCCGTCTACAAGCCGAACGCCGCCTTTTATGAAGACCCTGACGGCTGGCGTGCACTCGAGGAAACGATCGCCTACGCCCACGGCAAGGACGTCCCCGTCTTGCTCGACGCGAAACGAGCCGACATCGGGAACACGACCCGCCAGTACGCCGAGATGCTCGAGACCGTCGACGCGATCACGGTCAACCCGTATATGGGCCGGGACTCGCTGCAGCCGTTTCTCGCAGACGAGGAATCTGGCGTCTTCATCCTCTGTCGGACCTCGAACCCCGGCGGTGCGGACATTCAGGACCTCGAACTCGAGACGGGCGAACCCGTCTACGAGCGCGTGGCCGCGCTGGCGGATCTCTGGAACGACAACGACAACGTCGGCCTCGTCGTCGGCGCGACGAAACCCGAAGAACTCGAGGAGTTGCGCGAGCAGGTGCCGGAGCTGCCGTTTCTCGTGCCCGGCGTCGGCGCACAGGGCGGCGATGCCGAAGCCGCAGTCGAGTACGGCCTCGCAGACGGCGTCGGGCTGGTCAACTCCTCGCGCGGGATCATCTTCGCGGGCGAAGAGCAGGGCGAGGAGTTCGCCCACGCCAGCGGTCAGGCCGCAAAACGGCTGAAAAAGCGGCTCAACCAGTATCGGGAGTGACGCTGGGTCACTGTCTCGGCTGAACACGCTCTTCAGTTCGTCGTTTCTCGGTTCTGTTTCAGCCGTTCGGGCTATCTTCAACCACGCGACCTGCGATTCGGCCGTCGACGACGCGACCGAGGAGTTCGACCTCGACTGGCTCCGCCGGCGGTCGGTCCTCGAGTCGCTCGAGTCCCTCGACGACCGCGATATCCATCGGACTCGAGTCATGTGGATGGTCGGCGACGAGTCGGCCGTCGCGTTCCTCGAGGAGAAGGTCAAACCGGTCACCGATCGCAAGCGATTCGTCGAGTAGATCACGAATAGACGTCATAGCGGCCTCACAGGCGGTGGATATCCACGTCGTCGGACTGGCGGCTGGGGTCTGCCTGTGCGACACAGTCGACACAGAGCCCATGCGCTTCCTTGTAGTGGACTGAACAGGCGAGCGTGCCACAGTTTTGACACTGCTCTTCGGCGAGTCGTGACTCACAGATCTGGCAGAGACCGCTGACGCTCATGGCCGTAGTAGGGCCTCGAGTCTCTTGAAACCGGGGCTGGAACTGCGCCGTCACGATCGACGAATCCGACGGCTGTGGGACACCTCGTTTCTGTCTCCGTGAGAGAACGATGCCCGCTGTGACGATGCTATCATGTTTTATGTTCACAACCCACGGGAAGGCTTTTGCCATGTGGGATACTACCGGGCCACATGAGCCGTGACCGGGCTCTTCTCAAGCGAGCCCTGGACCGTGGCGAACAGGACGGTGGCAACGTCGAATTCAAAGAGCGACTCTCACGAGACGTCCACCTCGAGGGTGGACGACGAGAGAGTTTGGCCGCACAACTGCGCCACCGACTGCTCTCCGGCGATGGCGAGGCGACCTACGTCGTTGGTGTAACGGACGACGGTGGCCTTGCCGGGATCGATCCGGACACGTTCGCCGAGACGATGGACGTTCTCTCGCTGCTCGCCGAGGAAGCCGACGCGCATATCAACGACGTCCAGACGTGGGGCGTCGATGACGGCCTCGTCGGCATCGCGATCATCCAGGAAGGTGGTGTCCTCGAGACGGACGACGAACACGTCGTCGTCGGCACTGCGGGTCACGTCGACCACGGCAAGAGTACACTCGTTGGATCGCTCATCACTGGCACGCCGGATGACGGCGACGGTGCCACACGTAGCTTCCTCGATGTCCAACCCCACGAGGTCGAACGCGGCCTCTCGGCTGACCTCTCCTATGCAGTCTACGGCTTCGATGACGAGGGCCCGGTCCGAGTGCGAAACCCGAACCGTAAGGCGGATCGAGCGTCGGTCGTCGAAGAAGCCGATCGACTCGTCTCCTTTGTCGACACTGTCGGCCACGAGCCGTGGCTGCGGACGACCATTCGCGGCCTCGTCGGCCAGAAACTCGATTACGGCCTGCTCGTCGTCGCCGCCGACGACGGTCCGACCCGAACCACGCGCGAACACCTCGGCGTCTTGCTCGCCACCGATCTCCCGACGATCGTCGCGATCACGAAAACTGACGCCGTCAGCGACGAGCGTGTCGAGGAAGTCGAACGCGAGGTCGAAGGAGTTCTCCGCGAAGTCGACAAATCGCCGCTGCGGGTCGCCCGTCACGGCGTCGACGCTGCCATCGACGAGATCGGTGATCGCGTCGTCCCGATCGTCGAAACCAGCGCGATTACGATGGACGGCCTCGAGACGCTTGACGAACTGTTCGACCGCCTGCCAAAGACGTCCCAGGACACCGGCGAGTTCAGGATGTACGTCGACCGGAGCTACTCGGTAACTGGCGTCGGCGCGGTCGCCTCGGGGACGGTGATGTCCGGCGAGGTCGAAGCCGGCGACGAACTCTTACTCGGCCCGATGCCCGACGGCCGCTTCCGGGAGGTCGAAGTCCGCTCGATCGAGATGCACTACCACCGTGTCGACAAGGCTCAGGCGGGTCGAATCGTCGGCATTGCACTCAAAGGCGTCAAAGAGAGCGCCATCGACCGGGGCATGGTCCTCCTGCCTCGCGACGCCGATCCCAACCCGGTTCGGGAGTTCGAGGCCGAAGTGATGGTACTCAACCATCCTACCCGGATCGGCGAGGGGTACGAACCGGTCGTCCACCTCGAGACGATCGGCGAGGCCGCCGTGTTCTCCCCCGAAAACGGTCGCCTCTTGCCGGGTGACACCGGCGAAACCACGGTCCGGTTCAAGTTCCGACCCTACCTCGTTGAGGAAGGCCAGAAGTTCGTCTTCCGCGAAGGTCGCAGCAAGGGTGTCGGAACGGTGACCGGTGTCCATCTGATCGAGTAACGCTGCCGCTTTTCCATGCTTCGTCGGGCACTGGTTCGAACGCCCGGCTACAGGTCGAACGACTCGACGAGCAGCTCTTCGTCCGTCTCGCCGTAGACGTACGTTGGGCCGCCGATGACGTCGACTGTCACCTTCGCAGGCGCGAAGAGATCCGACGGGACCTCCGTGAAGTCCCACTCGAGATCGTCAAAGATCTCTCCGAACGGCCGGCCGTGGCCCTCGGCGGCCGTCGACGGCACCGAGTCGAAGACATCGGCATCCTCACGGACCGTCAGATGTGCCGTGCCGCCGTAGGCGATCGCGTCGTTCGTGCGTGCGATGGCAGTCCGCTCGTCGCCAGCGACGGGCGCGACCGGTGCCCGTCCCGTCGCCGAGACGATGTCCATCGGATCGTAGCCCAGTTCCGAGAGGCGGAACGTCGCAAGTTCGGCCGTGCGAGCGGCGTTCGTGATCGATCCAACGTGACTCGCGGTTGGGTACGCAAGCAGGAAGACACCGCTGGTCTCGACTTCGGCGAGGTCAGCGACCTGTTCAGCGGCGGCTTCGGTTGGGTCCTGATCCGTTTCGACAGCCAGCGCCGTCAGATCGAACGCGTCCGTGTAGCCGACGCGGCGGAACTCCGATTCCTCGGCCACGAGCGCACGTGCCGGACCGCTGCCAAGCCCCTCGAAATCCTCGGTCGTTAGCTCCCAGCCCGCCTTCTGCGAGCAGAGCAGCGACAGCGCCGGCTGATCCGTCGAGAGTTCGACGAACGGAACCGGCGCGCCACCGAGTTCGCCGAGGTCGTGACTCGGCGTTGCCATCCCTGCTGTCTGAATCTCCGTCAGTAACAGCCCTGCCTCGATCCCGCCGGCGAACTCGAGTCCGAAGTCGAGTACTGTCGCCTCGTTGTCGAGGTCGTAGCCACCGATGTTCAGCTCCTCGGCGTACTCGAGGGCCTCGTCGACCAGCTCGATCGCCATCCGATTGAGACTTTCCATAGCGGAGGATTCACCCTCCGACCTAAAACAGTTTGTCAGTTCGTGTCCGCAGCCGTCGTCGCTGCTCACCGACTGCACCGGCATGCGGTCTGCTGTAATTCATTTCCGGCGTGACCGCGAGCAGTCCTGCGGTCGTGGCAGGACATCGGGACGGCAAACCGTATCAGGTCGCCACGTCGTAGCCCGCGTCTTCGATCGTTCCGCTAACCGTAATCTCGTCAACCGTCGTCTCATCGTGTTCGACGCGTACCTCGCCCGCCTCGTGGTCTGCCGTCGCAGACGCGACCCCCTCGAGCGCCTCGAGTGCGTCGGTCACGGTTGCCTCACAGCCATCACACGCCATGCCGGTTACCTCGAGTGTTGTCTGTTTCATCGCCGGTGTCTCTGGTCTCGACGGAAGTGAGCGTTCTGTTTTCGGTGAGGTGGGATACCGAACGGGGGTGTTCTCTGTGTAGGAGACATCGCTTGACTCTCGACAGCCAATCATGCTCGATCACAGCAGTTATTTCGACGACTGTGCGTGTGTCGTGTACTTGTGGCTCTCAATCATGTTCCGTTTGCCGTCGAATACGACGCTAGAGTTCCGCTTCGCACGCGTCATTTCCGGGGAACCGACCGGCAGACGACCAGCACTAGTTCTGATCGGGTGACGGAGACGCGATGAGCAACGCCGTCGAATCACGACTCCAAGTTCGAGGGTGGAAAGGGTACACTGCACTAATCCTTCTGTGGCAGGTGACCGCGAGTATCTGTTTTTATTCAGTGTATGCGGTGACGCCGTTCATCCGTGATGAGTTTGGCATTTCTGCGACCTACGTCGGCGTGATGATGACGACGCTGACACTCGGCTATACGCTCTTTTTGCTCCCGGTCGGGTCGATTATCGACGAGCACGGAGAAGACCGAGCGTTGGTCCTCGGATTGCTCGGCCTCGCCGTCGGTGCCGTTGGCGTGACGGCAGCACCGACGTATCTCACCTTGCTCGCGGCCGTGTTCGTCCTTGGTGCGTTCTATGCGACAGCGATGCCGGGTACTAATAAGGCAGTTTTCAATGCGATTCCAGCCGACCGGCTCAACACCTCGATGGGGATCAAGCAGGTGGGTGTGACTGCCGGAAGTGGGATCAGTGCCGTTCTTGTCCCGTGGTTCGGTGCCGCATACTTCGGCTGGGAAGTCGCGTTCCTCCTTGCGGCGGGCTGGGCGGTGATTATAAGTATCGTCTTCTGGTCGATCTATGATGCTGGGAGTCGGAGCGGCGACAGCAATCGTCACGGTATCCGCGGCCACCTTGCGAATCCGGAGTACATGCTGTTGGCAGCTGCTGGATTCGCGCTTGGCGCAGGCCTGTTTACCACGATCGGGTACACCATTCTTTACATCGATGAGAATGTCGGTGCAAGCGTCGTTCTCGCTGGTGTTACCCTTGCTGCCGCGCAGGTCTTTGGCAGCGCTGGCCGTATCGGATTCGGTTGGCTCGCCGATCATCTTTCGATGCCGCTGACCGCATCGACACTTCGTATCCTCTGTCTCCAAGCGAGTGCCTCAGCAGTCCTTTTCGTCGCAGTGACGTTTGTCGACAGTCCAGTCGTCGCGCTCGTCCTCTTTTCTTTGCTCGGTTTCTTTGTACTCGGCTTTACTGGCGTCTACTACTCCTGTATTGGCTCGCTCGTTCCCACCGAAGAGATGGGAAGCGCGACCGCCGGTGGACAGATCGCGCTCAACTGCGGTGCTCTGCTTGCACCGCCCGCATTCGGTCTCATCGTCGATACTCGCAGCTACGAGGCGGCGTGGACGATGCTCGCGGGCGCGTCGTTCGTTGCCCTCTTGCTTCTCGTCGTTCTCCTCTGGCGAACGTAACACACCGTCTCCCACGCTCGAGGACCCTGTTGTACCGGTTGGTCACTGGCTCGCACGCCACATGGAATATCAACCGTTATGAACACAATCGCAATGGTACACGTATGGAGTTCATCCATACTGCAATCTGGGTCGACGATATCGACGCGACGAGAACCTTCTACTGTGATATCCTTGGACTCGAGGAGACGTGGGGGTTTACGGCCGACGACGGCGTCGAAAACGTCTACATCGGCACCCCTGACGGTTCCGAGATTCAGTTCAAGCACGATCCCGACGGAGACACAGCTGATCCAACGGGTATCGACCACCTCGCACTCGGTGTCGAAGATACCGACGACGTTTTCGACCGCGTCGTCTCAGAAACCGACTGTGACGTCCTCGAGGAGCCGACGACGATGGATGCAATCGATCGACGAGTCGCGTTTGTTCGTGATCCGAACGGCTACGTCGTCGAGTTCGTCGAACGCGTCTAGCTCCGAACTCGTTGCACTGCCAGATAATTTCTTTACCACCGCTAGCAAAATGCAGCCTAATAATAAACACTCAAAACATATTCTTGTGCGGAAACATATGATGATTGATCATAGATCATGGTCAATCCAACATAGTTAAACCAGGCAAGTGCAAGCATGTGAGTATATGCCAGATATGACGCAGCTGAGTCGACGTAATGTTCTTAAGGCAACTGGTGCAGCAGGAATCGCCGGTCTTGCTGGTTGTCTCGGCAGTGACGGGGAGACGGTCACGATCGGTGCGACCTCCGAAAACAGCTCGAGCCAGCAGGCGGCACAGGCGCTTGCACGTGCGGCAAACGAGCACAGCGAAGACGTGAACGTCTCGCCGCAGGTTACGAGCGGGTGGACCGCAAACCTCGACGAGTTCGACAGCGATAACATCCCCGCGATGGCCGTCGACAACAACTCGCTGTCGAAGGCGATGAACGAAGAAGATCCCTTCGACGAGGACCCTGTCGACGACTTCCCGATGCAGGGGTTCGTGTTCACGAGCCTCGAGATGTACTGGGTCGCAACTGAAGAGTCGGGCATCGAATCGACCGCCGACATCGTGGACGGAGATTACGATATCTACCCGATTCAGCCAGGATTCGGTACCCGACTGCTGACCGAGGAGGTCATTGATCGGGCCGGTATGTGGGAACCGCTCGACGACGAGGGTCGAATCTACAATGGTGACACCGGCGACGTTGCTGGTGCGGTTGAGGAAGGCCGAGTGGACGCACTGTGTGTTTACGGTGCAAACGGCGTCGACCTCACCTCGTGGGCCGAAGAAGTCGACGTGCAGGCGGACTTGCAAGCGATCCCGATCCACGACGAGTTCGAAGAGGCAATCGATAACACGCCTGGCGCACTCAAAACGGAGTTCGAGCCCTACGGCTGGAACCAGGATGTCACCGAAATCACTGACACTGTAACCAGCTGGGCACTCGGTGCACAGTGGGCGTTCGGACCCGAAGTGTCGGCAGATGCGACCTACGAGATCGCACGCCTCGCATATGAGCACGACGACACGATCCGTGAATCCGATCCGACGACGATCGACCACACGCCAGAATCGATGACCGAAGCCGTTATCGAAGACCTCGAGATTCACCCCGGTGTCGCGGATTTCTTCGAGGAACACGGCGTCTGGGACGACTCCTGGACTCGCGGCGAGATCTGAACAGAAACGTAGCACACCCTCTACGAACTATAATGATTGATAACAAAACACATCGCCAGTATCGCGTATCGAATAGCCGTAGGTGACTATGCAATGGTGACTCTCAACACAGACCGGAACAAACGGATACTCGAGTCGGTCCTCACCTACGGATCGGTCCTCTTCTGGGTGATGGTCCTCGGCTGGTCGTACTCTCAGCTGATGCCGCGTGCACAGTATGGGATCGTGTTTCTGGGCGCGATCTTACTCGTGTACATTGTCAACGAATTCATCGGCGTCATCGAAGAGGAAGACCGCCTTTCAGCGGTGTTGCTCACGATATCTGCAGCCGTCGTCATCACGACGGTGGTCTACCTCTTTACCAACTACAGTGCCCTCTATGAAGGTGCACGCGGGATCGCGACCGATTCAGCACTCGCGCTCGCGCTTGCGTTCACGCTGGTAATCGTTTATCTGACCTGGCGATCGTTCGGAATGACGTTCCTCGTCGTCTTGCTTGCCGGAATCGGATACGGTCTGTTCGGCCAGTACATCGGTGGCATCCTGGGACACGGCGGCATCACGTCCGAACGGATGCTTCGCCTCCTCGTCCTCGAGGTCGAGGGCTTTTTCGGGTCACTCAACCGACTCGTGGCAGCATGGATCGCGCCCTTTTTGCTCTATGCTGGCCTGCTCAAGGCCTACGGCGCGTTCGACATGATCTTGCGGCTGGCGGTTCGCTCCGCGAAATACATCTCGTCTGGGGTCGCCCAAACTGCGGTCGTCGCCAGTGCTGTCATCGGCTCTGTTAACGGGAGTCAGACCGCAAATGCGGGAATGACCGGATCGTTCACGATTCCGATGATGAAAGAAAGCGGCGTCAAACCCGAAACCGCCGGCGGGATCGAGTCCGTTGCCTCGACTGCTGGTCAGGTCCTCCCACCCGTGATGGGTGCAGCAGCGTTCATCATGGTCTCAGTGATCGGTGGTTCTGTCACGTACGTCGACGTGATGCTCGCTGGACTCATCCCGGCAGCAATCCTCATGGTCTCGATTTTTGCCGGTGTTCACTATATTGCAGCACCACAGATCGAGAATCCCACGATGGACGACTACTTCCAAGGGACCAAAACCACCGGTGAGTTCATTTATGAGGGCCTCAAGTACGCGATTCCGCTTGTGATCCTCCTCTACGTGCTTGGTGTCCTACAGTACACCGTGATGACCGGTGCGCTGTGGACGGCGGTGGCGATGATCATCACTGGCATCACGTTCCCGATTGCAAGAGCCCTGTACGAAGGAGAGAGCCTGACAGCAAAGGGTCGCGAAGTTCTTGTACATACTCGCGACGGGGCCCGTGAGGGCGCTGTGGTGCTCGCACCGGTTGCAATCATCCTTGCAGCAATCAACGGCGTCGTCGATATCTTGCTCACGACTGGCGTTCCGACGGCAATCTCGCTTGCATTGATGGACCTCTCCGGTGGCGTCCTCCTCCTCGCGGCAGTGATGTCGATGATAATCTGCATCCTCCTCGGGCTGGGAATGCCGACATCGGCAGCGTACACGATCGTCGCGTTGCTGGTCGCGCCTGCACTGACCGGACAGTTCCTCCTTCCCGACTTTGCTGCACACTACTTCGTCTTCTACGCTGCAATCCTCGCCGGACTGACCCCGCCAATCGCTACGTGCGCTGCGGTCGCCTGTGGGATCGCCGGTGCGAGTTTCTGGAAGACCGTCTGGGAGGCACTGAAAATCTCTGCGCCGCTCTATGTGCTCCCATTCGCGTTTATTTACCATCCGGAGCTCGTCTCCGGAGCGTTCGACGCGACTGCGATCAGCGCTGGTGCCCTCGCCATGCTCGGTGCACTGACGATCATCCACGGGATCAACTACCGGTTTGCCTTCGGTCGAAGCGTCTCCACCGGTGCTCGAGTCGTCTTCTTCGCACTCGGGATCATCGTGATGGTCTACCCCGACCTGCTGGTGCAGCTTGGCGCTCTCGCCGCTACGGCCGGCCTATTGGTCGTCCAGACAATCGTCGGAAAACCTGATCCGGTCGGAAAGCTCCAGGCGCTTGCAACCGGAATCAACGGTAGCAGCAAAGAGCCGATTGAAGCCGAACGGCCATAACCGCACTGCGTTTTGTTTCTCTTCGATCCGATCTCTCGAGCGTTACTCGTGGCTCGTCGCTGGCCGACCGAGATGATCCTCGACAGCCTCGACTTTCGCTGACGCAGTTGTCTCCTGCGTGCGCTTATCGTCGATCTTCAACACCGTGCTCACGCGGTCGCCGTCGACCGCTTCGTGGGCCGCCTGCGCAGCCGCGAACAGCTCCCCGATCTCGTCGGCCTCGATCACCGTCCCCATCGGGTTCGTCTCGTAGGCGACGTCGTACGCCTCGAGTGCATCGACGGCTTTTGCGACCTCGCCGGACATACTCCCCTCGGTCACTGGTGCCACACTCAGTAGTGCAACGACTGTCATCGATCGTACTGAGGATCGGAACGCCCCTAAATCCGACCCCTCGTTTCCACAACGGGAACACTCAACACAGCGTTACAGAACGAGCAGCGACGCTCGCGTGGCGTCGTGGCTGCTGGGAACGCACACGAGACGATTACTCGGCTTGGGGACGCGGGCAGTCGGTCAGTTCGTCTTCGATGATCGACTCGAGTCCGTCGGCGGATAGATGATGACATCTCCGTTGGCGTAGACGTACACCTCGTACTCGAGGGCGGTGAAGGCGACGTGACCACCCGTGCGCTCGGTGCCGTCTGCCTTTTTTCTGAATAGTCGGTCGAGTGCGTCCGGATCGACGCTGTCGTACAGTGAGAACTCGCCCTGTGAGACGTCGGTGTCCGCAATCGACGCAAGTGCATGGACGATCGTCGTCGTAATCGTCGCAGTGCCGTCGATATCGTGGTGGAAGACGTAGCGATCGTTCGTCTGATCGTACTGAATGTCGTCCGTGTCGTCGGTGGATGTGAGTTCAGTTTCCATAGGAGGTCTGCGAGTTCGGGCGTCTATCATTTCCTAGCCCTTCATGGTATAAAAGCCAATCGTAGACAACATTCGTAACTGTCTCTGACTGAAATGCTGCCTAATAGTTCAAAAATAGCCATTCTCTGTTGTCAATGAACGTCGTATTTACTGACTGGCTAGTGACATCAACGAATACGGCCTGTGTGCTCGTCTCTGCTATCGTGGTCGCTCGTGGTATTGGAGCCAAAGCACTACGCTGGCTGACGTTGACTCGCGTGAAACAGCTCGCTCGCTTCGATCGACGCTGTGACAGACTTGCTTCGAATCCAGGTTCGCATTCCAGAATTCGACGCGTACTCACGACACGCTTCGCGGTCGCTTGTGGGATTATATTTAGAGAAGTGCGCTGGCTGGAGTCTGACCCCCTCCTGAGAACCTGCTTGCTACGTTCGCAGGACCGAAGTCTGCTTCAAATTCGAGAACGATTTGCACTGAACAGATGACTCGCTACGCTCGTCGTTACAGTTCAATGAAAATGCGCTGGCTGGGATTTGAACCCAGGTTGTGACCATGGCAAGGTCACGTGATACCACTACACTACCAGCGCGTACTCACTCGGTCTCGAGTGCATTCGGATGGAGTTGCTACGTCTATTTATAAATGTCGAAACGAAAACCGCCCGCTCTGTGCCACGTTGCAATCAGTCTCTCGATTAGAACTCGAGCAACCACAACCTCCGTTTCGACCTGTTCGTACAACTGCCGGTACAGCTCGTCGGCATCGTCTGCTATCGAAGCGCGCTGGCTATCGTAGCCACTGCACGTCACTGCACGCCAGATCGCCTGGTTGGAGCGCGGTTCGACGCGATCACCGGAGCGAGAACCGCAATCTGGTGAGCGGGGAACGACGTGACCCGTGAGCTATGCGATCCGTGTGGACATCGTTTCAGTTGTTACTCTAGGATTTGGGCCGATCCTGAGAATCGACTCGTGTTCCTCACAGAACCGAAGTCTGCTTCAAATCCAGATTCGCATTCCAGAATCCATCGCATACTCACGACACGCCTCGCAGTCGCTCGTGGAATTGAGTTCAGAGAAATGCGCTGGCTGGGATTTGAACCGCTCCTGAGAACCTGCTCGCTACGCTCGCAGAACCTCAGTATGCTTCAAATCCGAGAACGGTTTTCACTGAACAGACGGCTCGCTACGCTCGTCGTTACAGTTGACAGTGAAAATGCGCTGGCTGGGATTTGAACCCAGGTTGTGACCATGGCAAGGTCACGTGATACCACTACACTACCAGCGCCCTGTTGCGCACTTACACTTACACCGGCAGGGATGTATAAGGGTTGCGAACCGGGAGCAGTATGGGTGTTCACGACGTACCATGTGGCTTCGACATAGCTTTCACCGATTCGTGTGCACACGCGTAGAAAAGATATACACGGGTTTCCAGTCACACCGTCGGCTCGTCATTTGAGACTCCCTGTATGTCCTGATTTCCCACGTGTGAGGCGTTCACAGCCGCAATCGAATCCGCTATCCTTTTACGATGGTATCGGCAACACATCGCTACAGTCTAGTGACGCGGCGCCGAAGCGTCTCGGCATGACCGTCAGCATACTCGTCCCGTCGTCGCTCACCCGTGAAGCCGAGGACAAACGCGAGGCAACTCGCAAACTCGGATACGTCGCCCGCGCGGCGACGATCTTTCGGGCTGATCGCCTGGTCGTCTACCCGGATCGGGAAGGCGAAACAGGCAGATTCGACGGCGGGTTCGTAAGCACCGTCTTGCGGTACGCCGCAACGCCACCATACCTTCGAAACGAGGCATGGGGAATGCGGGACGAACTGGAGTATGCGGGCATCTTGCCGCCGCTCCGCGCCATGTCACAGACCGGCTCCGAATCTACCGGTTCGGGGTCGTCAAGACAAGGAATCGTGACCGAGGTCGGACCTGAAGGGCGCGTCCGGGTCAATTGCGGCTTGCAACACCCGATCTCCCTCAACGTTCCTCCGAAAATGGAGGTCGACGAGGGGGAGCGCGTGACCGTCAGGATCTCTTCGCGACGACCGGTCCGAGCGAAACTCGAGGACAAACCCCTCCCGGGGCTGTCAGTCGAGCGGACGGACCTTTCCGCAGCACTCGGCCGTGAGGACGCTGGCGTCTGCATCGCCGCTTCCCGATTCGGTGAAGAGCTCACCGTCGGGCGGCTTGGGACGCTGGCCGGACGCATCGATCGTGACGGGCTGACTGTCGCGTTCGGTGCGCCCGAGAGAGGGCTGCCGGATATCCTCGGAATCGAGGCATCAGCTGTCAACGCGTCGTCGGGACAAGGCGACGCGGCCGAATCGTCCACTGGGGACGACACAGCCGATGACGGAGTCGAACCCACAGCCGATCCAGGGTTCGACCTCTGGCTAAATACGGTTCCGAATCAGGGCAGCGAGGTTGTGCGAACGGAAGAGGCTCTGTTCGCCACCCTCGCTCCCCTCTCACTGCAAGAGTGATAGAATGCCACAACCAAACGCACCACGCAAAGGCTCACTCGGGTTCGGCCCACGACAGCGGGCGACCAGCGAGGTCCCACGCTTTAACTCGTGGCCGGACGACGACGGACAGCCGACGCTCCAGGGTTTCGCGGGCTACAAGGCCGGTATGACCCACGTCGTTATGGTCGACGACAAAGCGAACTCGCCGACCGAGGGAATGGAAGAGACCGTTCCCGTGACGATCGTGGAGACGCCGCCAATGCGCGCCGTTGCTCTGCGAGTGTACGAAGACACCCCGTATGGTATGAAGCCACTGACTGAGGTCTGGACCGACGAGTTCGTTCCCGAACTCGATCGCGTGCTGGACCTTCCCGGTGACGATTACGACGTCGATGCCGCGACGGACGAACTCCGTGGCTACCTCGAAGAGGGACGCATCGACGACGTTCGCGTCATCACCCACACGGTACCGGGGGAGGTTCCCTCGATGCCGAAGAAGAAACCGGACGTGATGGAAACGCGCGTCGGCGGCGGCTCTATCGAAGAGCGCGTCGACTTCGCCCTCGAGACCGTCGAGGACGGTGGCGAACACGTCATGAACGACATGTTCCGTGCCGGCGAGTACGTCGACGCAAGCGGCGTCACGAAAGGGAAAGGGACGCAGGGTCCCGTCAAGCGATGGGGCGTCCAGAAACGCAAGGGCAAACACGCCCGGCAGGGCTGGCGTCGCCGCATCGGCAACCTCGGCCCCTGGAACCCATCCCGCGTCCGCTCGACGGTCCCACAGCAGGGACAGACGGGCTACCACCAGCGGACGGAACTGAACAAGCGCCTCGTCGACATCGGCGACGGCGCAGACGCGACGGTCGACGGTGGCTTCGTCAACTACGGCGAAGTCGATGGACCGCACGCGCTGATCAAGGGCTCGCTCCCCGGGCCAAACAAGCGTCTCGTACGCTTCCGCCCGGCGATCCGACCCGGAGACCAGCCGCGCCTCGATCCCGAGGTGCGCTACGTCTCCACCGCATCCAACCAGGGATAACACATGGAAGCAACAGTACGCGACCTGAACGGCGACGAAACGGGCTCTGTCGAGCTCCCGGCGGTCTTCGAGACCACATACCGCCCGGACCTGATCGCCCGCGCCGTTCGTGTCGCCCAGGCAAACCGGAAGCAGGACTACGGTGCCGACGAGTTCGCTGGCAAGCGCACGCCGGCTGAATCGTTCGGTAGCGGCCGCGGTATGGCCCACGTCCCACGCCAGGATGGACGCGCACGACGCGTTCCTCAGGCTATCAAAGGACGAAAGGCCCACCCACCAAAGGCCGAAAAAGACCAGTCCGAATCGATCAACACGAAAGAAAAGAAGTTGGCCGTCCGCAGCGCCATCGCGGCAACGACGGACGCCGAAATCGTCGCCGACCGTGGTCACGAGTTCGACGAGGACGCCGAGATCCCGGTCGTCGTCGACGACGAGTTCGAGGACCTTCAGAAGACGAAGGAAGTCGTCTCGTTCCTCGAGGCCGCTGGTCTCGAGGCCGACATCGAACGTGCCGACGAAGGTCGAAGCGTCCGATCCGGACAGGGGAAAGCCCGTGGCCGGAAGTACAAGACGCCGACGTCGATCCTCTTTGTCACCTCGAGTGAGTCCGGCCCATCCCGTGCGGCCCGGAACCTCGCTGGTGCCGACGTCACGACGGCTGCGGAGGTCAACGCAGAGGCACTCGCACCCGGCGCACAGCCGGGTCGACTGACTGTCTGGACCGAAAGCGCACTCGAAGAGGTGGCAGACCGATGAGTTCGATCATCGAACACCCACTGGTCACGGAGAAGGCGATGAACGACATGGACTACGAGAACAAGCTCCAGTTCGTCGTCAACCCCGACGCCACCAAACCCGAGATTCGCGACGAAGTCGAAGCTCGCTTCGACATCTCGGTCGCTGACGTCAACACGCAGGTAACGATGAAAGGCAAGAAGAAAGCGACAATCAAACTGTCCGAGGACGACGACGCTCAGGAAGTCGCCTCCCGGATCGGGGTGTTCTAAGAATGGGACGACGCATTCAAGGACAACGACGCGGACGCGGGACATCGACGTTCCGTGCCCCATCCCATCGCTACAAGGCGAAACTCGACCACAAGAAGGAAGAAGACGACGACGTCATTCGCGGAACCGTCGTCGACATCGAACACGACCCGGCTCGGTCCGCACCGATCGCCGCTGTCGAGTTCGAAGACGGCGATCAGCGACTCATCCTCGTTCCTGAGGGTGTCGCCGTCGGCGAGGAGATCCAGGTCGGTGTTTCGGCTGAGATCAAACCCGGGAACACGCTCCCGCTCGCGGAGATCCCCGAAGGGGTTCCGGTCTGTAACGTCGAGGCAAACCAGGGCGACGGCGGTCGATTCGCTCGCGCCTCCGGTGTCAACGCAGACCTGATCACCCACGACCGCAACGCAGCGGTCATCCAGCTCCCAAGTGGCGAGGTCAAGCGCCTCGATCCGCAGTGCCGTGCAACCATCGGCGTCGTCGCTGGTGGTGGCCGAACGGAGAAGCCGTTCGTCAAGGCAGGGAACAAGTATCACAAGATGAAATCGCGCGGGACGAAGTATCCACGCGTCCGTGGTGTCGCGATGAACGCCGTCGACCACCCATTCGGTGGCGGTGGCCGCCAGCACCCCGGCAAACCAAAGTCCGTCTCGCGGGACGCCCCGCCAGGACGGAAGGTCGGTGACATCTCGTCCCGACGCACCGGTCGAGGTGGCAACAAATGAGTCAGGAGTACCGAACCGGCCGTGAAGGTGAGTTCACCTACCGCGGCTACACGCTCGACGAGCTGCAGGAGATGGAGCTCGAAGAAGTTGCAGAACAGCTACCCGCTCGCAAGCGGCGAAGTATCAAACGCGGTCTCTCCGTCGAGAAGCAGAAGCTCCTCGAGAAGGCCCGCGAAAAAGACGAGGAAGAGACAGCGAACGCGCCGATTCGAACCCACCTTCGGGATATGCCAATCCTGCCGGAGTTCGTCGGCCTGACCTTCGAGGTCTACAACGGCCAGTCGTTCGAGCGCGTCCGTGTCGAACCCGAGATGATCGGACACTATCTCGGCGAGTTCCGACTGACCCGGACGTCCGTCGAGCACGGACAGGCCGGTATCGGTGCGACTCGATCCTCGAAGTTCGTCCCACTGAAGTGATCACCGTATGGGAATCAACTACTCAGTCGACGCAGACCCGGACACAACCGCGAAAGCGATGCTCCGAGAGCGTCACATGAGCCACAAGCACAGCAAAGAGGTCGCCCGCGAACTCAAGGGCCGTACCGTCGAAAACGCCCAGGCGTACCTCCAGGATGTCATCGACCAGAAGCAGTCGGTCCCATTCAAGTCCCACAACACCGGCGCGGGTCACCGCTCCGATATTGAGGGCTGGGACGCCGGCAAATACCCCGAGAAGGCCTCTGAAGCGTTCCTCGACTTGCTCGAGAACGTTGAGTCCAACGCGGACCACCAGGGCTTCGACGGCGCATCGATGGAGATCGCCCACGTCGCCGCCCACAAAGTCGGCGAATCGGTCGGCCGCAAGCCCCGCGCAATGGGACGTGCGTCCGCCTGGAACACGCCGCAAGTGGACGTCGAAATCGTGGTCGAAGAAACTGAGGACGACGAGGAAGATAACTAATGGCTGACGAACACCAGTTCATCGAAAACGGCCTCCAGCGGTCACAGATCGACGAGTTCTTCCAGGAAGAGCTCGGCCGCGCAGGCTACGGTGGCATGGACGTCGCCAAGACGCCGATGGGTACGCAGATCGTCCTCAAGGCCGAAAAGCCCGGGATGGTCATCGGCAAAGGTGGCGAGAACATCCGGAAGGTCACGACGGCTCTCGAGGAGAAATTCAACCTCGAGGACCCACAGATCGACGTGCAGGAGGTCGAAGAACCCGACCTGAACGCACGGATCGTCGCTGATCGACTGGCCAACGCACTCGAGCGTGGCTGGTACTTCCGGAAAGCCGGTCACACGACGATCGACCGCATCATGGAAGCCGGCGCACTTGGCGCCGAGATCGTCCTCTCCGGAAAGGTCACGGGCGCACGATCGCGCGTCGAGAAGTTCAACCGTGGCTACATCAAGCACAACGGCGAACCCGCCGAAGAGGTCGTCGACCACGGCCAGGGCGTCGCAGTGATGAAACTCGGTACCATCGGGGTCAACGTCAAGATCATCCCACCAGGTGCCAAGCTTCCCGACGACTTCGCCGTCTACGAAGACATGGACCCCGAGGAAGTCGTCCCTGACGCCGTCGAGGCCAACGAGGCAGAGGGTGTCGAGGAACTCCTCGAGGGCGAACCCGAAGCGGCCGAGGCAGCCGGCGCCGAAGCTGCGGCCGACGAGGCCGTCGAGACGGACGCCGAGGATGACCTCGACGAAGACGTCGTCGAGGAAGTCATCGAAGCCGAAGTCGACGACGAAGAGGAAGTCGACGTCCCAGACGAGTCCCCAATCGAGGACGACCTCGATGAACTCGAGGAAGACGTCGAAGCGGAAGCCGAAGAACTCGTCGCGGAGATGGAAGACGAGGACGACGAGGGAGGTGACGCCTGATGGCGATTCTCCACGTCGAAGAGATCCGCGACATGACGCCTGCAGAACGAGCAGAGGAGCTCGAAGAACTCGAGACGGAGCTGCTGAACCAGAAGTCCGTTCTCGCAGCCGGTGGTGCACCGGAGAATCCGGGCCGCATCGGCGAACTAGGTACCACCATCGCGCGGATCAAGACGATCCAGCGTGAGGAAGGCGACCTCGACGAAGAGTAATCGAACAATGGCACTGACACCTGAGACCCTGCCGCGACACGAACTCAATGGGCTCCCCGTGCGAGTCGTCGAGAGTGACGACGATTCGCGAGTGGGCCTCGAGGGCCGCGTCGTCATCGAGACGACCAACACCCTTTCCATCGAGATTCGGAACGGTGGCGAGTCTCGGGTCGTGATGGTGCCGAAGTCGGGCTCGACGTTCGAGTTCGCGATCACAGATGACGCCGCCGACTTCCCAAAGGAGTCGGGGACCATGTCCAAACTGGCCGACACTCAACCTGCGGGCACCGAGCAATCGGACGCCGCAGACAGCGCCGGCGAGGATGTGGCCTACGTTACGGTCGATGGCTCGCGACTGCTCTCACGCCCTGCCCGACGCACGGAAACTAGTGGTGATTCACCATGGCAATAGGACTAGACGTTGAAACCCCTCCGGAACCCGAAAACCCGGAGGAATACGACTACAAGACGTGTCCGTTCTACGGCGAGCTTCCCGTTCGAGGACAGATCCTCGAAGGGCAGGTCGTCTCGACGGACATGGACAAGACCGTAGTCGTCGAGCGAGAGTACGATGTGGCGGTTCCAAAATACGACCGCCTCATGAAACGACGCTCGCGCATCCCGGCACACGTACCGGGCGTGCTCGAGCCGCTCTCGGTCGGTGACTCGGTCAAGATCGCAGAGACCCGACCACTGTCGAAGACGAAATCGCACGTGGTCGTCGAAATAACTGAAGAAGCAACTGCAGCCGACGTCGCCGAGCTGACCGGCGAAAGCGAGCCGGACCCACAGCTTTCGGCCGACGACCTCGGCGGCAGCAACGAGGGTGATGAGTGATGGAGGCAATGAAAGCCGACGTCACCCAGGGACTCAAGAAAGGGTCGCTGGTCACGTGTGCCGACAACACTGGCGCACGCGAACTCAAAGTCCTCAGCGTCGCGGGCTACCACGGCACCAAGAACCGCCAGCCAAAAGCGGGACTCGGTGACAAAGTGACCGTTTCGGTCACCAAGGGTACGCCCGAGATGCGCCGACAGGTCCTCGAGGCCGTCATCGTCCGCCAGCGGAAGTCGATCCGCCGGCCAGACGGGACGCGACTGAAGTTCGAGGACAACGCGGCCGTCATCATCGACGAGAACGAAGAGCCCCGCGGAACGGAAATCAAGGGCCCGATCGCCCGCGAAGTCGCAGAACGCTTCGGAGCAATCGCAAGTACCGCAACGATGATCGTATAGACAATGAGCAAGCAACCACACAAACAGCGAAACCAGACGGAGCATGCGCCGCTGCACAAGCGAGGGAAGCAGCTCCACGCGACGCTGTCCGACGACCTCCGCGAGGAGTACGAGACCCGACGCACCCGTGTTAACGCGGGCGACACCGTCGAGGTCATGCGCGGTGACCACGCTGGAACGGAAGGCGAGGTCCTTCGTGCGATCCTCGAGGACGGGACGATCCACGTCGAGGACGTGACGGTCGAGACGGCAGACGGCGAAGAAGTGCCACGACCGCTTGCCCCCTCGAACGTCCGTATCACGGAACTCGACCTGGAAGACGAGCGTCGCGAGGCGCGTCTCGAAGGTGATACCGAATGAGCAACCACCAGAAACGACTGTCAGTACCGAAGTCCTGGCCGGTCGAGCGGAAGACTAACGTCTTCACGGTCAAGGCCGGTGCCGGCCCACACGGCAAAGAGGGCGTTCCGCTCGTCGTCTTGCTGCGGGACGTACTCGGCTACGTGGACTCGAAGAAAGAAGCACGATACGCCCTCTCCGAGGATGCAATCCTCGTCAACGGCGAGCCGATCAATGACGAACAGCGCCCAATCGGCATGTTCGACATTATCGCGTTCCCCGGCCGAGAGGAGTACTACCGCGTCTTCCCCGACGAAGGCGGCCGACTTGCGCTGACTGAGATCGACGAGGATGCTGCAGAAAGCCGCCTCGGCAAGATCGCAGGCAAACAGCAGGTCACCGGTGGGGACACGCAGCTGACGCTGCACGATGGCACGAACGTCATCGTCGACGACGGCAGCGAGTACAACACGAGCGACTCCGTCGTTGTCGACAACGACGACAAGTCGATCGTGGCTCACTTCCCATTCGAAGAGGGCGCACTCGTCACAGCCATCCGTGGCAACCACGGTGGCAAGATCGGCGAGATCGACGCGATCGACATCACGCCAGGAAGCGGTCCGAACACCGTCGGTGTCTCTACCGACGACGACGGATTCGAGACCATCCAGGAGTACGTCGTCGTGATCGACGAGAACTTCACGGGTGATGACGAATGAGCGAAGCTGACGTCGGCGAGTTCCACGAGATGCGAAAGCCCCGCGTCGAGAAAGTCGTCGTCCACATGGGCGTCGGCCGCGGTGGCCGCGAACTCGGCAAAGCCGAGGACATTCTCGAGGAAGTCACGCAGCAAGAAAGCGTCCGTACCCAGGCGAAAAAGACCGAACCCGATTTCGGCATTCGTCAGGGCGACCCGATCGGCGCGAAGGTCACCCTTCGTGGCGACGAGGCTGCTGAGTTCCTCGAGACGGCACTGCCGCTTGCGGAACTCTCCGCGAAGCAGTTCGACGATACTGGCAACTTCAGCTTCGGTGTTGCAGAGCACACCGAGTTCCCCAGCCAGGAATACGACCCGAACGTCGGGATCTACGGCATGGACGTCACCGTCAACCTGGTCCGTCCAGGCTACCGCGTCGCAAAACGCGACAAGGCCAACCGTTCGATCCCTTCGAGCCACCGACTCACCCCCGAGGACGCAATTGCGTACCTCGAGGCGAACTTCGACGTGAGCGTGGAGGCAGACGATGAGTGAAACTGAAACAGACGTAGAAAGCGAGCGCACGGGCGAGCACGCCGCAAAGCGCACGGGGCAGGAAGCGGCCTGCCAGCGCTGTGGCCGCAAACAGGGGCTTGTCGGCAAGTACGACATCAACCTCTGTCGGCAGTGCTTCCGCGAGATTGCTCGTGACATGGGATTCAGGAAGTATCGATAATATGACTGGAAACGATCCACTCAGCAACGCGCTCTCGGGACTCGACAACGCCGAGAGTGTGGGGCATCTGACCCACGAGGTAACACCCGCCTCCAACGAGATCGGCAGCGTACTCGAGGTCTTCTACGACCGCGGGTACATCGACGGCTTCGAGTACGTCGACGACGGTAAAGCCGGTCAGTTTGAGGTCGAACTGAAAGGAGCGATCAACCAGTGTGGCCCCGTCAAGCCCCGCTACGCCGTTGGCGCAGAAGACTTCGAGAAATGGGAGAAGCGCTATCTTCCCGCTCGAGGCTTCGGTGCACTCGTCGTCACGACGAGCAACGGTATCATGAGCCATTACGAGGCGCGTGAGGAGGGCATCGGTGGTCAGGTTATCGCATACGTCTACTAACCATGCGAGTCGAACTGGAAATCCCTGACAACGTAACCGTCGAGACCGACCATCTCGATGTGACCGTCGACGGTCCGGAAGGCAGCGTTTCGCGCCGTCTCTGGTACCCTGACGTGTCCGTCGAGACAGAAGACGACACTGTGGTCATCGAAAGCGACGCCGAGGACGCGAAAACGAACGCGACCGTCGGCACCTTCGAGAGCCACATCACGAACGCCTTCCACGGCGTGACCGAGGGCTGGGAGTACAAGATGGAAGTCTTCTACTCTCACTTCCCAATGCAGGTCCGCGTGGACGGCGACGAGGTCGTCATCGAGAACTTCCTCGGCGAGAAGGCACCGCGACGCACGACTATCCACGGTGAGACGGACGTCTCCGTCGACAACGAACGCCTCGTCCTCTCCGGTCCGAACAAAGAGGACGTCGGCCAGACGGCGGCAGACATCGAGCAGCTGACCCGAGTCAGCGGCAAAGACACCCGTGTCTTCCAGGACGGGGTCTACATCACCGAGAAACCCGCGAAAGGAGGTGCCTGATAGATGGCAGACGAAGACCAAGCAAACGACGAGCCACAGGAGCTCGAGGACATCAGCGGCGTCGGCGAGAGCAAGGCAGATGCCCTGCGCGAAGCCGGCTTCGAGTCCATCGAGGACGTCAAAGAGGCCGACCAGGACGAACTGGCCGAAGCCGATGGCGTCGGGAACGCACTTGCGGCCCGAATCAAAGCCGACGTCGGCGATCTCGAGGTCACCGAAGAGACCGAAGCCGAGATCGAAGATGAAGGCGAAGCAGAAGAAGAGCCAGCCGAGGACGTCGAGACGGAACTCCAGCCCCGCGGGCTGACCGAGAAGACGCCCGAGCTTTCCGAGGAGGAAGAACGACTGCTCCAGCGCCGCCGTAGCGTCAGCAGTCCACAGTTCAACCGACAGGACTACCACAAGAAAAAGCGGACCCCAGAATCCTGGCGCCGCCCACGCGGTCAGCTGTCGAAACAGCGCCGTGGCGTCAAAGGGAAGGGGCCGAAAGTGTCGGCCGGCTACCGAACGCCCGAAGCCGTTCGAGGGAAACACCCAAGCGGCTTCGACGAGGTCTACGTCGAGAACACCGACGACCTCGACGGTGTCGACGGCGACCATCAGGCCGTTCGAATCGCATCCGCTGTTGGCGCACGCAAGCGCGAGCGGATCGAAGAACAGGCCGAGGAACAGGGCGTTCGCGTCCTGAACCCAACCTACGAAGAAGTCGAGGTGGAATCCAATGACTGATCTTTCCGCACAGAAGCGACTCGCTGCCGACGTCTTAGACGTCGGGCAGAACCGCATCTGGCTCGACCCCGAGGCCCAGGCGGACATCGCCGAAGCGATTACCCGCGACGAGATCCGTGAGCTCGTCGACGAGGGACGCATTCAGGCCGAAGACGCCAAGGGCAACTCCCGTGGCCGTGCCCGTGAGCGCAACGCAAAACGCGCTTACGGCCACCAGAACGGCCCCGGCAAGCGCCGCGGCAAGAAAGGCGCTCGCCAGAACAAGAAAGAAGAATGGCAGAACAAGATTCGCGCACAGCGACGGAAGCTGCGTGAACTCCGCGACAAGGGCGAGCTGACGCCCACGCAGTACCGCGAGCTTTACAAGAAGGCTGGCGGTGGGGAGTTCCGTAGTGTCCGGTATCTGTTGAATTACATTGACGAAACCTACGGTGACCAATAATGGCGACAGGACCACGATATAAGGTACCGATGCGGCGTCGCCGTGAGGTCCGGACGGACTACCACCAGAGGTTGCGCCTGCTGAAATCGGGCAAGCCCCGCCTGGTTGCTCGCAAGAGCAACAAGCATACTACGGCGCAGCTGATTACTCCCGGACCTCAGGGAGACGAGACGCTCGCAAGCGCACACTCGAGCGATCTAGAAGCGTACGGCTGGGAAGCACCCACAGGAAACATCTCTGCGGCCTACCTGACCGGCCTGCTGGCCGGCAAACGAGCCGTCGAGGCAGGTCTCGAGGAAGCAGTCCTCGACATCGGCCTCAACACGGCAACCCCCGGGAACAAGGTGTTCGCGGTGCAGGAAGGCGCAATCGACGCAGGCCTTGAGATCCCGCACAACGACAGCGTGCTTGCAGACTGGTCGCGTACCCGCGGCGAACACATCGCCGAGTACGCCGAACAGCTCGACGAGCCACTGTACAGCGGTGAGTTCGACGCAGCAGATCTGCCAGAACACTTTGACGACGTACGAGAGGCGATTCTCGAATGAGCAACTACAACGACAGTGGATGGGAACCCGTCACCCGTCTCGGTCGGATGGTCCAAGAGGGCGAGATCGACGATATGGAGACCGCCCTCAACTCGGGACTCCCGCTGAAGGAACCCGAGATCGTCGACCAGCTCCTGCCGGGGCTTGACGACGAAGTGCTGGACATCAACATGGTCCAGCGTATGACGGACTCCGGACGACGCGTGAAGTTCCGATGTGTTGTCGCGGTCGGTAACCGTGACGGCTACGTCGGCTACGCGGAAGGTCGAGACGACCAGGTCGGGTCTGCCATCCAGAAGGCGATCGGTATCGCGAAGCTGAACATCATCCAGGTGCCACGCGGCTCCGGCTCGTGGGAAGACCGCTCGGACCGGCCCCACTCGCTGACCCGTCGGACCACCGGCAAAGCCGGCTCCGTCGAGGTCGAAGTCATCCCTGCCCCCGAAGGGCTCGGACTGGCTGCAAGCGACACCGTTCGTGCCGTCCTCGAGCTGGCCGGCATCGAAAACGTCTGGACGAAGAGCCACGGAAACACTCGAACGACGGTCAATCTCGCGAAAGCGACGTTCAACGCACTCGAGAACGCCTCGCAGTCGCGCCATCCACAGCGTCGTCCCGACCGAGAAGAAGCCGAGGTGAGTGAGTGATGAAAGCGATCGTTCAGGTTCGTGGTGAAGTGAACCGCAAGCAAGACGTGCAGGACACGCTGAAGATGCTCAACATCCACAGCGTCAACCACTGCGCACTTGTCCCCGAGACCGACACGTACCAGGGGATGATCACGAAGGTCAACGACTACGTCGCCGTTGGCGAACCCGATGCTGACGTCCTTGAGACGGTGCTCGCAAAGCGTGCCGAGCCCCTCGAAGGCAAACAGTCGGACGTCGACGAGGAGTGGCTCGCCGAGAACACCGAGTACGACGACTTCGGTGCACTCGCCGAGGCACTGCTTGCCGAGGAGACGACGCTTCGTGAGGAAGGACTGTCGCCGACGCTTCGACTGCACCCACCACGCGGTGGCCACGACGGCATCAAGAAGCCGACTGTCGAAGGCGGCCAACTCGGAAAGCATACAACGGGAGAGATTAACGACCTCCTAGACTCGATGCGATAATCATGACGAGCAAAAAACGACGCCAGCGCGGATCGCGCACACACAGCGGCGGCACCCACAAGAATCGACGTGGTGCGGGCCATCGCGGTGGTCGCGGCCGTGCCGGGCGGAGCAAACACGAGTTCCACAACTACGAACCGAAAGGGAAACACGGCTTCAAACGGCCACAGGGCATCCGTAAAGATGTCGCAGAGATCGACGTCCAGAAACTCGACGAGGACGCAATTCTCTACGCCGCTGACGGCCAGGCCGAAGAAACCGACGACGGCTACAAACTCGACGCACGTGATATCGTCGAAGACGGCCACGAGGTCGACATCGTCAAGGTCCTTGGCTCCGGCCAGGTCCGCAACACACTCGAGGTGACGGCTGACGCCTTCTCCGCAGCTGCTGTGGAGAAACTCGAGAGTGCCGGCGGAGCGGCAGTTGTCTCGGAACGCGGCCAAGAGGCCGAGTCCGACGACGCTGAAGCCGAATCCGAACAGAACGAGGAATAACTATGGGATGGAAGGAAGCCGCTGAACCGGTCTTGACGCGGATGCCCGCGGTGCGCCGTCCAGAGGGGCACGTCCCCTTCAAGCGGAAGCTGGCGTGGACTGCCGGCATCCTCGTGTTGTACTTCTTCCTGACGAACATCTCGCTGCTCGGAAGTGCGGAAGGTGCAACCGACATCTTCGGCGAGTTCCGTTCGATCCTCGCCGGTGAGCAGGGATCGCTGATGCAGGTCGGTATCGGACCGATCGTCACCGCGAGCATCGTCTTGCAACTGCTCGGCGGTGCGAACCTGCTCGGTCTCGACACGGACGACCCACGAGACCAGGTGCTCTACCAAGGGCTGCAGAAGCTGCTTGTCGTCATCATGACGGCGCTGACTGCGCTCCCGATGGTGTTCGCCGGCGGCTTCCTGCCAGCTCAGCAGTCACTGACGCTTGGTGGCCTCGAGTTCGGCCACACACAGGTCCAGACGCTGATGTTCGCCCAGATCTTCGTTGGCGGAATCCTCATCCTGTATATGGACGAGGTCGTCAGCAAGTGGGGGATCGGCAGCGGGATTGGCCTGTTCATCATCGCCAGCGTGAGCCAGCGACTCGTCACTGGGTTCATCCAGCCCGATGCCGGCGGGTTCTTCTATGACTGGTACCGGATCATCACCGGGCAGGTCGAGATCGGCTCGATTGTTGCTGGTGACGGGCTGTACACGCTGTTGCTTCAGGACGGGCATATCATCGCCTTACTGACAACGCTGCTGATCTTCGGGATCGTCGTCTACGCGGAGTCGGTCCGCGTCGAGATCCCGCTCAGCCACGCCCGCGTCAAAGGTGCTCGCGGTCGCTTCCCGGTGAAGCTCATCTACGCGAGCGTCCTGCCGATGATCCTCGTCCGTGCGCTGCAAGCGAACATCCAGTTCATGGGCCAGATTCTGAACAGCCAGTGGGCTGGTATGCCCGCAGCGCTGGGAGCCTACAATGCTGACGGCCAGCCAACTGGTGGGTTCTTCTACTACTTTGCGCCCATCTACTCACCTGACGACTGGATGTGGTGGACGGGTGCCGTCACCCAGGAAGCGTGGCAGGTGCTGATCCGCATCTCGATCGACCTGACGTTCATGGTCATCGGTGGTGCGATCTTCGCCATCTTCTGGGTCGAAACCACCAACATGGGTCCCAAGGCCACCGCCCGACAGATCCAGAACTCCGGGATGCAGATCCCCGGCTTCCGGCAGAACGTCGGTGTCATCGAGAAGGTCATGGAGCGGTACATCCCGCAAGTGACTGTCATCGGTGGCGCGCTGGTCGGCTTGCTCGCCGTCTGGGCGAACATGCTCGGCACGATCGGTGGCGTTACCGGAACCGGCCTGCTGCTGGCAGTCTCCATCACGTACAAGCTGTACGAGGAGATCGCCGAGGAGCAGATGATGGAAATGCATCCGATGATGCGCGAGATGTTCGGCCGCGAGTAACGGCTCGAACCGCTCTGCGCGTTGTTTCTGTATTTTGCACCGACAGCGCTGCCTCTCCAACCGCAACTGGCGGGTATCGTAGCGCGTGCACTACTTGCTCCTTACTCGCACGCACGTTGATTTGACGGAGACCAAGAGACAATGTGTTGTTGTTGGCAACCTGGTCGAAGCCGTGGCTCTAGTCGCTGCGTGCCGAGACGAGTGTCTAGAGTAGATCGCCGCGCACGGACTTCGCTGAACGAACCAGTTCGACGTGCGGATGTAGACACTCTTCTGGCGAGCCGTTCAGTCGGCACACTCCCGTGTAGCGTCGACTCGAGGCCGTTCAAAGAGCGGTGAACGAGCGAGCAAGTCGTTGCCAACAGTGTACGGAGTGAAAATAGAGATTGGGAGTCACAGCAAGGAGTTGTCGACAGCAGCGAACACGGTCGCGGTTTGGGTCGCGACGATGGACCAGCTATCGTAACAACTGAAACGGTTTGCACACCGATCGCACAGCTGTCATGCGATCGGGTGCGCATGACGGTCAGTGGTTACGATAACGTTCGTCTGATCGGCATAGACGTGCTGGATGGGTTGTTCTGTCACACAGTGATAGTGATCTGGCGCGTGACAGCGAATACGCACTGGCGAGCGTAGTGAATCACGACAGAGCTGCCTCGAGTGCGGAAATCAGCTAGCGATCTTCTAATCGGATCTGCTGCAAAACTGAAGCGTTCGTCGGTCGACGTTACTGGATAGAGTAACCAGCTGCGACGGTCAGCAGGAACACCATGAACACGGCAACGATCATCATGTAGCTGATCGCCCGTGGCTCCTCCCGCAGGTGCTGGTAGTAGCCAGCAATCAGGAGCGACTTGATGACTGCGAGGACGACAGTCCCGCCGATCGCTAGCTGTTCTGAAATTCCTATTTCGAAAAAGACGAACTTGGCGGTCCCTAACACCAGCAGCACGACGTATATGAGGGTGTATGTGCGAACGTCAGCCATTGGTACACTATTCGAAAGTTGGCCACTTATACCTTCCTCATACGATCGATGGTACCGGCCGATACGTGTCCTGGACAAACCAATTCGTAAATGCAAACGGAGGCCAACGTGATAGCAATGAGTAGACGGTCGATGTTCGTTCGCCGGACAGGTACTGCGTAGGTATGCTCTTCTCACTCACTGTCGCGGTCAGTGTTGTTACTGCGAGCAACGCCGCGGTTGGTCTCTCAGAACATGGTGGTGAGGTGTCGATTCCGACGCGGCTTTCTCTCATGCTGGGGGATTGGTGTGGTGGGGATGTCGAGACTCCTGTCGACGTTTGTGACCGATCGTGCGCTCGTCGGCCGCTTTCACGACGAACTGGTTGGGCTCCAATGGGCGACTCGAGGCCGTTGCCTCGCTGGGAGGCGGCGTGGGAGGCCCTGAACCCACCTCAGAACCCGACCCAGTACGCTCTGACGTCGTGGTTTGGCTACGTGAAGCTGGTGGGCATCCTGCCAGGATCGCTCCTCGCCGTCTGGGCCACACACGTCATCTCGGTTCGACTCTCTTCGAACGCTCACACGCGATTAGAATCCAGCATCCGTTCGTCGCTGTCGTAGTTCTGGTTACGGTACTGTGTCTGTACCCCTTTGTAACTCCCTCGATGGAGCCCGTCTACGTCCCTATCTGACACCGTTCCCGTCCGCGCCCGGCAGTTCGGAGCCAGACACCCCACAGATCACCGTCTGCTTGAGTCTAGTGGAGTTACTGTCCGCTCGCTGATCCGCTCTGGCAGACGTTCATGGTTCTCGGAATGTCTTTATCGACTGACGACTCAGTAGACGTACTGTGGCGACTCGCTTTCCGTTCTCGAACGACGTCTGCAATCACCTTCTCACGCTCTTTTTCAGCTGTCTGTTGCTCATCACGATCCTTTCGGCACCAGCCCTCGCCGCGGCACCCGAGAGCACTGCGGTGTCCAGTGCGCATTCCCAGACCGACAGCCCGCTCAACATCGAAGAACTGAACAGTTCGGCGTCAGAAACGGTCGAGATCGTCGTCCGACTCGAGGAGGTGACGATTCCAGAAGCTGCGAGTGATGCTGACGCCGAGCAGTTGTTGACTGATCATGCCAACGAGACACAGGATCCGGTACTCGAGTACGCGGCTACAACGCCAGGGGTCAGTGTCGAAACGGAGTTCTGGCTAACGAACGCCGTGTTGCTCGAGGTTGATCCCGACCGGATAGAACTCGAGGCGCTCGAGTCAGTCACAGCAGTCGAAACAGTGCACAGAAATTTCGAACTGACCATCCCAGAGCCTCAGACAACGATACAGACGGGTGAAACGTCGTCGGCTGCGATTGGCACCGAGCCCCATCAGTCGACAGCTGGCATCGAACTTCTGAACGCACCCGCCGTCTGGGATGCGTACGAAACACGTGGCGACGGCGTTCGAGTCGCGGTTCTCGACACTGGGATCGACGCCACCCATCCAGATATCGATCTCTACACTGCCGATTCATCGGATCCAACCTATCCAGGCGGGTGGGCGGCGTTCGATGAGACGGGTGACAGAGTCGATGGCTCAACACCGTACGACTCGGGGGTCCATGGCACGCACGTTAGCGGGACTGTCGCTGGTGGCGGGGCAAGCGGTACCCAGATCGGTGTCGCACCGGACGTGGAGTTGCTCCACGGCCTCGTGTTGAACGAAACGAGCGGATCGTTCGCCCAACTCATCGCTGGTATGGAATGGGCACTCGAGGAGGACGCCGACGTCATCAATCTAAGTCTGGGGATGACCGGCACGTACAGCCAACTCGTTGATCCAGTCACACACGCCATCGAAAGTGGTGCCGTCGTCGTCGCAGCAGTTGGTAACGAGGGTGTAGACAGTTCCAGCTCGCCTGCCAACGTGTACGATGTGATCAGCGTCGGTGCCGTCCACGAAGACGGGACCGTCGCCTCATTCTCCGGCGGCGAACATCTCAATCGGTCCGAGTGGCACACGGCCCCGGAAACGTGGCCCACATCGTACGTCGTCCCAACCGCTGTGGCCCACGGTGTCGGAGTTACCAGCGCCGTTCCGGGTGGTGGCTACCAAGCACTGCCGGGAACATCGATGGCGACACCGCACGTCTCTGGAACGGTCGCGCTGTTGCTGTCGGTCGAACCCGATGCCACTCCCGACGCCGTTTCGACAGCGCTATCCGAAACAGCCTGGAAACCAGATGGGGCCATCACCCCACAGCGTACCACGACGATGGATACTCGCTACGGGTATGGAATTGTCGACGCGAAAGCCACAACAGATGCGATCGTTGCGGTCCACAGCGACATCGACACGTCAGTCACCGGTGAGACGGCCGAGACGGAAGCGACGGAGACGACGGCGACTCGAGAGACACCACCGTTTAGCAGGCTGGTAGCCGGGACAGCCGCACTGGTCGTGACGACGATCAGCGTCGCAACACTGCTTCTCGCGCGGTCGCTTGCCCGCGAGACAAAGCGGTAGCACGGAACGCAGTCTCGTCGCAACCAGCGTTTCGGTTGCTCCGACGTCGGCTCGAGAAACGGTCGTGTCGTGCTGGACAGTCTGTGTTCGAGCAGTAACGTTCTGTGTGACTGTCCTAGCACGGCATGCTACCTGGCGAACCGAGCGTTTCCAGCGGCTCTCCGTCGCCAGTCTCCTAAAAAAGTCGAAAATCGAATCCTGCGTAGCGGGGGCCGCTACATCAGGTAGAACAGTGGGAACAGGAAGACCCACACGATGTCGACGAAGTGCCAGTAGAGGCCGAAGAACTCGACTGGCCGGTGGTCCTCGAGGTAGGCATCGATGCTGATGATCCGGTAGATCATGAACACGGCGATGAGCAGCCCGAGGATCACGTGGAGTGCGTGCAAGCCGGTCGTGACGAAGTAGATGGAGTGCTCGAGACTGGTCCACCAGTACTCGCCAATCGAGAACTTGTAGGTGTACTCGTAGGCCTTGACGCTCATGAACACCAGTCCGAGTAGGAGCGTCGCACCCATCGCACCGAGCAGTCCTCGCTTGTTCTGTCGCTCAGCGAAGACAAGTGCAAGGATGACCGTGAAACTCGAGGTCAACAGCACGTAGGTGTTGAGCAGGCCGGGCCAAGAGGCGAACGGAATCGTCTCCCAGTTACCCCAGCCCATGTGGAGGCGCATGAAGACGAACGCGCCGATCGCGGCGCCGAAGACGACGACGTCAGATGCCAGGAACACCCAGACACCGAACTTCGTGTTGCCGACGCCACCGAACGGCCATCGTTCGGCGATCGGCATCTCGGGGGCGTTGAACTCCTCGACACCGAACTTGAACAGCGTGTACCCGAGGATCGCGACACCGAGTGCCGTAACGAGGGGGTAGATGATGTTCGTTTCGGCGCTGGTGCCAACGAGTGCATCTGGCGCCGTTCCGGTTCCTTCCGCAAACTCGATCATGTACGGTGTAAGTCCCGAGAGACCGAGGAAGAACACGAACATTCCCAGACCGATACCGAGTGGCCAGATGCTGGCGTGGTCGGCGTGTTCTTCTTCGTGGGAGGTCGTGGCTGTGGCTTCACCGTGAGCGGTTGCCACACCACCGTCAGTGGCTGCTTTCGAGTCGTCAACGAACTCGAGTCGGCCGCTTGCGTAGCTTGGCCGGTCAGACCAGTTCTCCAGCGGTGGAGGCGACGGAATCGCCCACTCGGCTGTACGGGAGAACTCCCATGGGTTGTCGGGTGCTTCAGGACCAGACACCCAGCTCTTTGCGAACGTGTAGAACATGATCAGGAACGACGCACCGAGGATGAATGCCCCAACGGTCGCGATCTGATGGTAGAGCTGCGCTCCCTCAGTGTAGTGGAAGACACGGCGTGGCGTCTCCCAGGCGAGGAACATCGGGAAGTACAGCATGTTGAATCCGATGAAGTAGACTGCGAAGTTGAGCTTTCCGAGGCGCTCGGAGTACATCTTGCCGCTGATCTTTGGCCACCAGTAGTAGAGGCCGGCGATCAGTGCAGTCACACCCGAGACCATCACGTAGTGGAAGTGAGCGACGACCCAGTAGGTGCCACGGAACTCGTAGTCAAGCACGACGGCACCGAGGAAGACCCCGGTAATACCGCCGAGGATGAACAAGACGAGTGCGCCGAGGCTGAACAGGAACGGGGTCGTGAATCGAACGCGTCCCTTGACCATCGTGTAGATCAGCGCGAAGACCATCAGGTCAAAGGGCAGTGAGATCCCGATCGTTGTCGCCATGAACAGCGTCTTGATCTCGAGGTTGATCGTCGTCAGGAACATGTGGTGCATCCAGACGAGGAACGACTGGACGGCCACCAACACCATAGAGATGATGACCCACTTGCGGCCAACGAGTCGTCGACCAGTGAACGTCTGGAACGTCTCGAACATGATCCCCAGTGCGGGGAAGAAGACGATGTACACCTCGGGGTGTCCGAAGAACCAGAACAGGTGGCCCCAGAGCAGCCCCGATCCCTGATCAGTCGCGAAGTACTGTGTCAGGAAGAGGCGATCGATCGACAACAACAGCAACGCAGCCAGCAGTGCTGCGAAGGCAAACAGCATCATCCAGACCGTCAGCAGCCACGACCACGTGAACATCGGCATGTTCCAGAGGCCAAGGCCTTCCGCACGAGATCGGTGGATGGTGACAAGGAAGTTCACCGTCCCGATCGTAATCGACATGACGAACAGTGTCAACGCGAGCACGGTCGAGTTACTTCCTGTCGTCGCCTCGAGTGCGGGCGTGTACGTTGGCACGTTCAGCGGGGCGTACATCGTCCAGCCACCGGAGAGCGAGCCACCCTGGAAGAACGAGAGGGCGATCAGGAGTCCCGAGAACAGGTAGAACCAGTAACTCAGGGCGTTCAATCGTGGGAAAGCAAGGTCATCTGCCCCGATCTGAAGCGGGACGAAGTAGTTTGCAAAGCCGGCTGCAAACGGTGAGAGGAACCAGAAGACCATCAACAGCCCGTGGGCCGAGACGGCCTGGTTGAACTCGTTACCCGTCAACAGACCGGTTCCACCGGCTTCCCACAGGTGGGCACGGAACACGAGCGCGAGAATCCCACCGAACAGGAGGAAGAACAATGCTGTCGCCAGATAGAGGATCCCGACGTCTTTGTGGTTTGTCGTGACAAGCCATCGCTTGACAGACGTCATTGGCGGAAGATCACTCATTAGTTCTCACCTCCGTCGTCGTCTTCATCGTCCGTTTCGTCGTCGTCAGCTTCGTTCTCGGTACCGTTTGCATCGTCATCGGTATCTTCGTCGGCATCACCAACCGTGTAGGTCTCGCTTGCTGGGTCAGTGATTCCGACGGTGTCTTCGATCGTTTCGAAGTCGTCGTCTTCGAACGTGATCGTCAGGTCGTATTCGCCGCCCTGTTCGATCTCGTCGATCGTGACCGAGCCGTCCTCGAAGTCGCTTGCATCACGAGTGTACTCGAGGTCAGCATCGTACTCGTCGTTGTCCTGGTGGACGATTTCGAGCTGGAAGTCCTCGTCGGTGACGTTCGTGATTGCTTCACCGTCTTCGGTCTCGATCGTGACGTCGAGTGTCAGCTGATCGTCGAGCCAGGTCTCGAACTCATCTTGCTCCATGACGTTGACGGTCCCAGTCATCTGGGTGTGGAAGTCACCGCAGAGTTCGAAACACTCGATTTCGTGTTGTGCACCGGCTTCCTCAGCCATGAACCACGTATCGTCGTACTCACCCGGGATCGCGTCCGCTTTCACGCGTAAATCAGAGATCCCGAAGGTGTGCCAGACGTCGCCTGACGTCACCTCGATTGCAACCGGCTGATCTGCAGGAACGTTCATCGTTCCAGTCGCTTCAGCACCATTTGCGTATTCGAAGTGCCAGGCGAACCCGTCGCCTTCGACGTCGATTTCGACTGGATCTTGATCGAACTCGTCGTCCGGGTCCTCGACGTACAGGAGCATCCCGTAGGTCCAGACAACCAGCGAAATGACGATAATAGCGCTGATTCCGAACGATAAGAATAGTTTCTTGCCGCCCTTTCCACCTGTCGGTAACTCCCCGAGTGTTGGCAGTGATTCGTCGTCTTTCCGTTCGTCGGTATCGCGGTATTTGTACGCGTTGTACAATGTGTATGCGACAACGACAACGCCGACGAGCGTACCGAGTGCGAGAAACACCATGAAGATGCCCTCGAATACGTCGACACGCGTGCCACGCTCACCCAACACCTGCATCGGGGTCGTAAGTGCGTTGTAGATTGTATTCACCTCTTTTGAAGACCGCTTATATGACGGTGGATGGTTGCTGGGTGCACTTATCTATTTGGAAACGATTTAGCCGACTGTCTCGCAGTCTGCCTATACCGTGATGTCTCGTTTCCACGCAGTGCCAGCCAACCATTGTTCACAGTCGTTCATCATTCACTTCGGCCCAGAGCCCTTTTTTCTATCGCTGTCTGTCGGAGATCGTACCAAAGATAATATATATCTCGCCTCGAAAAACGGCCGAAAGCGAACGTGTTCGTATCAAAAATGGATACCTGACGCGCCCGAGTATCGGATTGCCGTGCTACACTCCTCCGATCCGCTCGCGCGCGATACACAAACTTTCGTCTTCTCCCATTATATATGATCCAGCAGAAGCTTCTATACGACTCACACTAACTACTACGTATGCCAGAAGAGGTCCTTTTCAAGTTCGAACGGCAGATGGAACGCAACGAGATCGCTGACTACCTCCGGACTGTCGCTGACAGCCTCGAAAGCGGCGGTCCGATCTCCCTCGAAGCTGGTGGCGACTCAGTAACGATGACCCCGCCAGCACGTCCAACGTTTGAGATCAAAGCCGAGCGAGAAACCTCGAGTTCGGCCCCCGACAAGCCGGGTGAACTCGGCCTCGAGTTCGAACTCGAGTGGAAGGAGGGAGATCACGAATCCGACACCGGCGAGCTCTCGATCGAGTAGTCATTGAAACGGAGTGGGCAGTCGCTGGTCACACTCGAATGCCAGCGACTCTATAGCAGCCACTGTTGCAAGCCAATCGTGTGATCAGCGACTGTGTCGATCAGTGATGGCTACAGTTCGACGACCCAGATTCGAACATCGGCTGGGAGATCGTAGACTTGCTGAACGATCGCATCGAGACACTGGGCGATCCGATTTGGATCCGCTTTCGCACTGATCTGGACGTTGACGCCCTCGGCGTCTTCAGGACGATGGATCTCGTCGATTTTGAACGCTGGGAACTCACCCAGAACGGATTTGAGTGTCTCGAGTTCGTCGTCAGTGCAGTCGAGGTTGATCGTCCCATCGCCGAACTGTAGCCACGGCACGCCGAGTGCTGGGTCGGGGCCGTCGGAGTCGCTGTCATCGAGTGCCGTCTCGTCGACCTCGAGCGTCAAAAATCCGCTTCCGCGGTTGCGGTGGGCAGTGATAGCGTCGACGTACAGTTTTCGTCGCTCGGCAGGGTCAGCTGCGTCGAAACGCGTCATACGAAACTGGATGGGCTCGCTTCTTTAAGCTGTTATGTGACAGCGATGACGTACACATTTCTTTAAGCCTTTATGGGAGGGTGGTGAACGGTGGGATATGGCACAGCCACGAATTCTGATCCTGGGTGCACCCGGGGCAGGAAAGGGGACCCAGAGCGCAAAGATCATCGAGGAGTTCGACGTCGACCACATCACCACCGGTGACGCACTCCGTTCGAACAAGGACATGGACATCTCCGACATGGACACGGAGTACGACACGCCACGCGAATACATGGATCAGGGCGAACTCGTCCCCGACGCAGTCGTCAACGCCATCGTCGACGAAGCGCTGAACCAGGCCGACGGCTTCGTGCTCGACGGCTACCCACGAAATCTCGAGCAGGCCGAGGAGCTGCAGGACATGACCGACTTGGACGTCGCACTCTACCTCGACGTCAGCGAGGAGGAACTCATCCACCGACTGACCGGCCGCCGGATGGATCCCGAGACGGGCGACATCTACCACGTCGAGTACAACCCACCGGAGGACCCCGAGGTCGAAGAACGCCTCGAGCAGCGCGACGACGACACCGAGGAAACGGTGAAAGAACGACTGCGCGTGTTCCGCGAGAACACCGAGCCCGTGATCGAGTATTATGAGGATGAGGGTGTGCTCGAGCGCGTCGACGGCGAGCAGGCACCGGACGAGGTCTGGGAGGAAGTGAAGGCGACGATCGAAGACGCGGCGTAAACTCAGCGACGCAGTTTTTCGCGGGCGTTAGTTCCCTTCGACGTCGACCTTGTGTTCGGCGACGTTGAGGTAGGTTAGCTGTGGTGGTAGCGTGTAGCCATCAGGATAGATATCGATCTCCGCATCTTCAAGGCTTTCATCATATTCGAAATTAACCTCGTTCCCGCCTTGATAATAAACCGAGGAAACATAGAGACCACCATAATAACTTGGATTAGAATGCAAACATGCTTGTTGCCAAGAACATCTTCCATCATCCGTTCCAGAGTAATTATTACTTGGAGCATATATGAGTCCTTCAAAACCACCACCTGTCATTTTAAATGAGGTTTCTGACGTCCCGTATACCTGGAACCGTTCAGCATCAAGATCCTCCCCAACTGTAGATGGTCCAACACCACCTCCTTCAACAGAAATATTTTCTGTCAAATATAATCGCACTACGTGATCATTTCCTTCAGTTCCATTGACTAAAAGTCCTTCCTCGTCATCGTAATTATTATTTCCATCTATTTCGATGCTCCCATCGAGTATTATTGTTACGTTCCCATGAGAGACGTCAATTTGTGAATAATCTCCATCAATATCTATGTTATCAGCAAAATATGTTCCATTTGGAGAGTCCGTGTGTGTTAGTGTTTCTCCACCATCTATCGACCATGGTTTATCAGAGGACACCCAATATTCTGATGAGTTTTTATCATCAACTAAATCATCAATGACATCATCAAGTTCTTGCATCGAATGATGTCTAACTTTGAAGTCTGTTTCATTAATATCTACGTTACCATCTTCGCCAGGTGGTTCGGAAACCGTTATTCCTGAGTCGAAAACCGCTTCGCCTTCGATATAGCCGAACTCTGCAGTTACCGTCCCACGATTATCGTCATGTACTTCGACGTTCTGAACGGTCGTGGCACCACCCTGCTGCTTAAAATACGCTTCCCAACCACGGTAGTACTCGCTTTCGACCTCTATCGTCACGGTATCGTTCTCAACGAGACTCGCCTCCTGTAGCGGATTGGTTTTGTGGTGTGAGACGTGGATGTTTCCGGAGTCAAGCTGTGCCTCGTCTCGAGTCTTGATAATCGGAAACGAGAGCGCCTCGGAGTCCGCGTCATAATTGATCGGTGGTGCCGAGACGACCCGTGTCTCGTTGCCCGTTTCTCGGAAGACGCCGCCAGCCTGATAGGCGATTTTGGTCCCGTCGTCGCCGGTGTACTCTATCGCGCCGATTGGAATCGTTTTGTTGACGTCACCGCCCTCGATAGTGAGGTTACCCGTATTACTCATCACGACAGCGCCGTCTTCTCCGGCGTCGATATCCATCGAGCGCGAAACGTCATCGTCTGACGACGCCGTTTCCATCTGCTGGCTCAACTCGACGAACGAATTCTCGACGCGGTCGTGTTCGGACTCCTGCTCAACATCAGTCAACATGTCACTAGCAACGAGAAAAATTCCGAGACTCCCAATCGCGACCATGCCGATTAGAAGCACGATCCCGATTAGCGTCGATTGCGCCCTCCCCGACAACATCGTTGTTTCGGTCCCGCGTGGTACGCTCATGTATTCTGTTTCGATAGTCACCATATTAATATAATCGGTCAATCCAACATGTTACGAATAGCCAGATCCAGTGATTTCGCGTTTCTCTCCTTGTTTGGAAGGGGTTCTCTCTCGAGTCAACCAGAATAGTTTTTGAGCTGTCATGTGGCTACGAGGCCAAGACAGCAGGCGATCGGCTGACAACCGAAGATAAACACTTGTATACCGAACGTGCCCTAGTCCCAGGCAGATGACTCGTACAGCGGAGAAGATCAACGACCTCGTTCGTGAGGATTCCTCGATGGGCGACGCCCTCGAGGCGATCCGCGAGGAAGCCGACAGGAACGGGGGCGAGGTCCAGTGGGCCGACGTCAACGACGACCTGTCGAGTGGACAATGGGGTCGACTGATTGAAAAGGGCGTACTGGTCGACGGCGACGAGGGATTCGAAATCGCCGATCGTGAGGCCTACGACGAGGCTCTCGACGGTGACGGTGACGGTGGGAGCTTCGACACCGATGTCGATATCGATGCCGAGGAATCCCAGTGGTCACAGTGGGACAAACTGGCAGGTGTGGGTGCACTCCTGTTGATGTTTGGCTACTGGATCGAGTCCGTCCGGGATACAGTGGGTGGCGCGCTCGATATGTTCCTGGGGCCGCTTGATGCCGCGCTGCCGTTTTATGCGGTCATTCTCTCTGTGGCGTTGCTGACCGGACTGTACTCGACGCTGCTGCAGGCGAACCTGATGAACCCCGAAATCATGGGCAAGTATCAGGAGCGGATGAAATCGATGCAGGACAAACAAAAGGACGTCCGCGAGCGCAAGGAGGAAGCCGAGGAACGCGGCGCCAGCGACGCTGAACTCGAGCGCCTTGAGGAGGAACTCGAGGAGGTTCGCGAAGAGCAGATGGAGGCCATGGCGGAGAACCTCGGGATGTTCAAAGAGCAGTTCCGACCGATGGTCTGGATCATGCTGTTTACCATCCCACTGTTCCTCTGGATGTACTGGAAGATCCACGGCGTGGGGATCGGAAGCGCCGAAGCGACGATCATCATGCCGATCGTCGGCGAGACGAGCTGGAGTTCAGGACTGCTCGGACCGATGCCGGCCTGGATCCTCTGGTACTTCCTCTGTTCGATGGGCTTTACGCAGCTGCTGCGCAAGGCACTGAACATCGATATGACGCCGTCGACGGCCTGAGATCGGATTTAGCATCCGACTGGCGAGGCCTTCGTTTTCCGTTTCAAATCGCTGCAGATAGCAATCGGCTCGACTGCAAGCCGAGCTATCAAGCCAGTGTTCGTCCGTCGACCGATTCAAAACCCATTTTACCGGCCGCCGCGCAGTTCGAATATGTTACTCACCGTCTCCGGCCCGCCGGGCAGCGGGAAGAGCACCACTGCGGAGTTGCTCGCCGACGCGTTTGATCTCGATCATATCAGCGGCGGTGACATTTTCCGAGAACTGGCCGATGAACGGGGCTATACGCCGCTCGAGTTCAACAAACTGGCCGAAGAAAACGACCAGATCGATCGCGATCTCGATCGGCGCCTTCGACGGATCGCCGTCGAGCAAGACGATCTCGTCCTCGAGTCCCGGCTGGCTGGCTGGCTGGCCGGCGAGCAGGCGGATTTCCGCTTCTGGCTCGACTCCCCACCACGGGTTCGTGGCGAGCGGATCGCCGAGCGCGAAGGGAAAGACCCCAAGCGAGCGACCGAGGAGACGCAGGCCCGCGAAGCCAGCGAGGCGAAACGCTATCAGGAGTACTACGGAATCGATATTCAGGATCTGACGATCTACGATCTCTCGGTGAATACAGCTCGCTGGGAGCCCGATGCCGTCCTCGATATGCTCGTGACCGCCGTTGGAGAGTACGGCGCAGATGGTGACGAAGGACAGACCAACGTTCCGATCACATACGAGTTCTGACTCCGATGGCTAACCACTCTCGTCTCCGTGGTCCACCCGACGAACGGACGCCCGCCGAACTGCTTACCTTCGGTGTCGTCAACCTCGATAAGCCACCTGGCCCATCCTCGCATCAGGTTAGTGGCTGGCTGCGAGATGCCGTTGTCGACACGCTCTCCGAGCGCGGCGCTGACGTCTCGATCGATCAGGCAGCCCACGCAGGCACACTCGATCCGAAGGTCACCGGCTGTCTCCCCGTGATGCTCGGCGAGGCGACCCGGCTCGCGCAGGTCTTTCTCGAGGGTCCCAAAGAGTACGTGGCGGTCCTCGAGTGTCACGCACCGGTTCCGGTCGATGCCGAATCCGTCATCGCCGAGTTCGAAGGGCCGATTTACCAGAAGCCGCCGCGAAAAAGTGCAGTCTCGCGTCGTCTACGCGTGCGTGAGATGTACGACCTCGAGGTTCTCGAAACTGACGACCGACAGATCCTGCTGCGGATTCGGTGTGAGAGTGGCACCTACGTCCGCAAACTCTGCCACGACCTGGGGCTCGCACTCGGCACCGGCGGCCATATGGGACATCTCCGACGGACGGCGACCACGCCGTTCGACGACACTGATCTCCACAGCGCCTCCGAGTTCCTCGACGCGCTCGCGTTCTGGCTCGAGGACGACGACCCCGAACCACTCTACGAGGTCGTCGATCCGGCCGAACGGATCCTCGAGGACATCCCACGCGTTACGATCGCCGAGAACGCCGCCCGCGAGGTCGCAAACGGAGCCCCAGTGTACGCGCCGGGCGTCCTCGGGATCGACGACGGCGTCGCCACTGGCGACCTGCTCGCCTGTCATACGCCGAACGGGGCTGCGGTCTGTCTCGGAACGCTGGTCGGTGATCCGAAGGCCGACCAGGGGACTGTGGTCTCACTCGAGCGCGTTTTGGTCTGAGACGGTCTGCTCTGTCACTGTCCTTTCGCCTGCAGGACGGTCGCCGACACACCGGCACTGACGGATTGGAGCCCGTCTGAATCGAGCAACGGGATCGCATTCGATACGCGATATCGTCACGCACTCACTGTGAAACGACACGCTTAAACAGCAGACAGCCGTCGGATGAAACACGGGACCGTGGGGTAGTGGTATCCTCTGCGGATGGGGTCCGTAGGACCCGAGTTCAATTCTCGGCGGTCCCATATTTTGCGTCGCAAAGTTGGGAGTACGAGGTGCCGCGAAGCGGTACCTCGGCAGTCCCACTCAATATTATCTAGATGTTCAACTCCTGGGGTTTCAACCCTCTGAGCCTGCCGAAAATCCAATTCTCGCTTTCGGCATAATTCAACCTTCTCAACAGGTTCTCCAGGGGTGGTCTGCGTGACGATCTCGCTCCGATCGTCGACCGCTGACTCGAGCTGTCGGCACGGTGGTGTCGACGGCGATGCGCTCGAGGCCGAGGCCAAGTTCGGTACAAGCATCACTGTATTGGTTACTCACGAAACAGTCCCCAGCCACGAACCTCTCTGAACGAAACCGGTGCCGGGTTGAACAGTACCGACACAGCGACAGTGGGAGCACCGGCCTCCACCGATCGGCGGTTTTAGGTTCCAGCCACGCCGACCACCGAGCAATGACGGTCGTTCTCGCTGGTGTCGGTGCCGACAGCACGAACCTCGGGGCACTTGCCCCACTGTACGATGATGGGCGCTTCGAGTACGTGCCGATCCCTGAGAAGGCACACGCAACAGACGAAACCGCAACCCTCGGCTCGTGGGACCTGCGTGCAAGCGAGGGTACCGCAGCGTCGCTCACAAACCGAATCACACCCCAGCCGATCGGCGATGCCGACAGAACTGTCGCCGGTGACGAACTCGAGTCCTGGCCACTCCATCGCGATCCGAACTTTGAGGCCCTGACCTACGGCGAACACCGAACCAGCGGCTACGTCTCGAGGCTTCGGGCGCTCGAGCCGGGCGATGTCGTCGGCTTCTATGCTGGCCTGCGCCGTCCCGATGGCGACCGCGCCCATCGCTATCTGATCGGCTACATGACCGTCGATCGCGTCGACGTCGTCACACCCGAGATGCCCCAAGCCGAGCGCGAAGCGATCCTCGAGGCCCACCCCGAGAACGCCCACACGAAACGTGCCAGCGATGGCGAGTGCTATCTGGGCAAACCGGTCGTGCTCATCGACGGCCGCGAGCCCGGCGGGCTGTTCGATCGGTATCCGATCCAACTCTCGGAGTACTACGTCAAGTCGGGCAACGAACGCGCACAGTACTATCTGCGCGAGGAGATCGCAAACGCGTGGGACGTTCGTGCCGGCGGTGAGAACATGATGTACAAACCGGCCTATCGCTGTGCAGTCTCGAGCGATGCCTTTCGACAGCAGGTCGGACGCTGTCGAGAGCGGACGGCAGATGACGCAGTGATCGAGTCGGCATAGACTGGCTGTCAGAGAGTCGTGTGTGAAGATGTCTGCCCTCGACTCGTGCTCTCGCGCGTTGACATGGTCGGTTTCATGTAGTGATAGGTCGTATTCCTCGACAGTGACTGACGAGAACACATCCCGTCACGACCGCATTCGCCGGCATCCGACACCAGGGCCGGGCAACTCGTTGTCCGGGTGGCCGACCGCTCGTAGTCCCGCTCGAGTCGCGATTTCGTATCTCGTCATCTGGCTTGTCCGGATCTCGCCGAGTCTCCGGCTCAAGCGCTGGCTGTTGCGTCAGCTGGGCGTCACTGTTGGACCTGGGGTTTCGTGGGGACTCGAGGCCACGCCGGACGTCTTCTGGCCGGAACTGATCACGATCGAAGCGGAGGCGCTGGTCGGCTACGACGCGACGATTCTCTGTCACGAGTTTCTGCAAGACGAGTATCGGACGGGCGAGGTTCGGATCGGAGAGCGGGCGATGATCGGTGCCGGGGCGATCGTTCTGCCGGGCGTCGAAATCGGTGCCGATGCACGCGTCGCGGCGAACTCACTCGTGACACGTGACGTCCCGCCGAATACGACTGTTGCGGGTGTCCCAGCCGAGCCGATGGGGACAGACGACACTGACGAGGAGCCGCAATCGGAGTCATAAGCGCACGACGAGCGCCAGCCCGGAGAAAGCGAGCGCTCGGCATGAGCAGTTAGAAAAGCAAGATAGAAACGATGCTTCTCGAGAAGACGCGTCGAAAACGCGTTCTGCTCGAGCAATCGGAGCTGGTGGGGACGTCGCGAAACTACAGCGACGGCCAGGACTTGCGGGCTTCGTTCCAGGACGTGATGTCTGCGATCCAGCGGGCGGCGATCGCCTTTTTGAGGTTCTTCGCAGCGAAGCCACCGAAGGTATCGACGGGCAACATATCGACGTCGTGGGCGATTGCCTTGTCACCGACGGAGACGACGGTCCCTTTGTCGTCGTGTTCCCAGGTCTTGAGCGGGCGGTTTTCGATGGCTCGAGAGATGTTCTCGCCAGCGACTTCTGCGGCCTGCCAGGCGGCCTGTGCGGTCGGCGGCGCAGGCTGGTCGCCCTGGTCGATGATTGCCGAGTCGCCGATTGCGAAGACGCGTTCGTTGGAGGTCTGGAAGTTGGCCTTCGTGTTGACGCGGTTGTGTTCTTTCTCGAGGTCGACATCGTCGAACGCATCACGACCCGTAATTCCGCCGGTCCAGACGAGCACGTCGTGTTCGAGCGGTTCGCCCTCGTCGAACTCGATGACGTCCTCGGTGGCTTCGGTGATCGGATCGTCCGTATGGATCCGGACGCCAGCGTCCTCGAGCAGATCGCGCAGGGCCTGCTGGCACTCTGGGTCGTTCCCGGGGAAGATCTCGTCAAGTGCTTCGACGAGGTGGATTTCGATCGGTGCACGGTGGTTGTCGCGGAACTCCGCGATCTCACCGGCAGTCTGGATACCCGAGAGCCCAGCGCCGCCGATGACGACCTGCGCGGGCTCGCCGCGGGTGGCGTCCTGGCTGGCCTGCTTGACGGCGTCGTGAATCTCGAGCGCGTCGTCGAGACTTTTGAGCGTCAGCGAGTGTTCCTCGAGGCCGGGGATACCGTAGTAGGCGGTCTGGCTGCCGAGGCCGACGAGGACGTAATCGTACTCGACGTCATCGGAGTCGGCCAGTTCGACAACCTGTTCGTCGACGTCGAGACCGGTGACCTCGTCCTGAATAAAGCGAGTCGATGGGTCCGCGATCTGATCGATCGGGAACGTGATATCAGAGCGGACGCTTGGGTCACGGATCACGCGGTGTGATTCGTGAAGAACCAGGTGATAATCGACGTCCGCAATCCATGTGAGTCGTACGCTGCCTCCAAGCTCCGACTGGAGTTTATTGATCGCACCGGCACCAGCATAGCCAGCTCCGAGCACGACGACGTTCTCAGTCATACCTAGCAAATAGATACACTACGATACAAAGGTGTTGGAACACGAACCAATGAGTGGTATGTTCACAGTTAACATACTTCTAGCGGGTCTGTTCCGTGACGAGCAAGTGAGTCGGGTTACAGAATCCGCTTTCCGAACGTGCTTGCCGCGAGTTCGGCCGCGAGCGTCGCTGTCTCGTTACCCTCATCGAGGATCGGGTTCACTTCGACGACATCCATCGACCGGAGAATACCGCCACTCTCATGTCGCCGAGAGACGGTCTCGAGGGCGGCGTGAGCTTCCCGGTAGGTGACACCGCCGCGAACTGGTGTCCCAACACCGGGTGCTGTTTTGGGGTCGAGCCAGTCGAGGTCGAGACTTACGTGAACGCCGTCGGTGTCGGTGGTCGCAACATCCAACGCAGTCTCGACGACCGACGTCATTCCCTGTTCGTCGATATCGGCCATCGTGAAAGCAGTCATCTCACTGTCCCGGAGGAGTTTGCGTTCGCGATCGTCGATACTCCGAAGGCCGACGTATGCGATCGATCCTTCCCGGACACGCGGTGCGGTGGCCCACGCTTGGTCCTCGAACGTCCCACGGCCAAGCGTCGCCGCAAGCGGCATCCCGTGGACGTTTCCGCTAGGTGAGGTTTCTGGTGTATTGAGATCTGCGTGGGCATCGAACCAGATCGCGCCGAGATCGGCGTCTCTGGACGAGCCCTGCATCGAGCCGATCGCAACCGAGTGATCACCACCCAGAACGAGCGGAAACTCGCCGTCTGCAAGGGTCTGTTCGACGCGGTCGGCCAGCCGTGTACAGACGTCTTCGACCTCCCGGAGAAATTTTGCGTTCCCCCGGCTCGGCTGCTTGGCATCCGGATCGCGCTCCTCTGCCCGTGGGATCGAAAGATCACCCGAATCGGTTGGATCAACACCTGCACGCGACAAGCCATCGGCAAGTCCTGCATATCGGATCGCCGACGGTCCCATATCGACGCCTCGACGATCAGCGCCGTAGTCCATCGGTGCACCGATAATTCTGATACTCTGTCCCATGCGTGTGCTATGACGCGACATGGTTTGATCGTGGCGATCGAGCGAGCGACAGATTTAGGCTTAGATAGGACTAAAAATCCGATACGATGATGCTGAGCGACGTGATGGAAGATTATCTCAAGGCGATCTACCAGCTCCAGCGTGAGACCGACGAACGGATCAAAACGTCGGCCATCGCAGAAGAGCTAGACGTCACGTCGCCGACTGTCACCAGTATGCTCGATAAACTCGAGGACCGTGGACTTGTCGACCGCGAAAAGTACCGCGGCGTCACGTTGACCGACGAGGGTGAAACGGTCGCCCTCGAGGTGATCCGACATCACCGACTGCTCGAGGCCTATCTGACGGAACATCTCGACTACGACTGGGCGGAAGTCCACGAGGAAGCGGACCGACTCGAACACCACATCAGCGAGAACTTCGAGGCCCGCGTGGCGGACGCGCTCGACCAGCCGACGGTCGACCCCCACGGCTCGCCGATCCCCAGCGCCGACCTCGAGCCACCGGAACGGCCAGACGGAGCCTCCGTCACCGAGTTTGCAGAGGGAGATATCGTGGTCGTCGAGGAAGTCGCTGATCACGATGCCGAGGTGCTCTCGTATCTCGCAGAGCACGGCGTCGAGCCGGGGGTCGAACTCGAGATCGTGGAGGTCGCTCCCTTCGGGATGGTTACCGCCCGCTCGAGCGGCCACGACGACACCGTTTCGTTGCCCGAATCTGTCGCACATCATGTTCGTGTGGCTGCGCCGGCAGAAGTCGAACAATAACGGTAGTTCGGACAGATCTGTTCAGGAAATCCGTGAGCTGCTGCGTTTAGAGTCAGTCTAACTGCCGACCATTGGAAAAGCTATAAGTTTAGATGGCTCTAATCATTTGTCAATGATGACTCGATATTTCGGTACTGGTACGGAGGAGCCCTCATGACAGCACGATCGATCAACGATCTCCCGCGATGGGTGCTGGCTGTTGGCCCAGTGGTAGTTCTCGCAGTCGTGTTCGGACTCCTGTATTTCACGTCGCCGTTCAGCGGCCTCGGTTCAGCTGACGAGGCGAGCACCGCCGAAATTGTCTGGATGGTGACGGTCATCGGTGCGATTGCAGGCATCATTCCAGTTGCGATCGGGATGCTCTGGTTTCCCTTTATCCGGAATCTCGAGCCGAAGTATCTCCATGCGTTTATGGCGCTTGCGGCCGGTGTGCTTGCGTTTATTGCCGTCGAGATGACCGAAGAGATCATTGAGTACGGCGCCGAGGTCGACGGCGCGCTCACTGCAGGAACAGTCGCTGTCGTCGGTGTCGGGGGGACGTTTGCTGTGATGTATGCCGCCAGCAAGTGGCGACAGCACAAAATGTCGAGCCAGGACAAAAGTGGGCTCCACATTGCCTACCTCGTCGCGCTCGCGTTGGGACTGCATAGCATTGGTGAGGGGCTCGGGATCGGTGTCGCCTACGTCCAAGGGGATGCGACGCTCGTGATGTTGCTCGTGTTGGCGTTCGTCATGCACAACGTGATGGAAGGGCCGACTGTCGTCGCGGCAGTCGCCCGCGATAGGGACCAGCCACCACTTCGACATTTCGCTGCGATGGGCATTATCGCTGGCGGACCCGTTATCCTCGGCGGCTGGATCGGCAGCTTCGCAAACTCGCCACTGCTTGCCGTTCTCTTCTATGCGATCGCTGTCGGTGCGATTATCCAGGTGCTCATCGAGGTCGCCGAACTCATCCGTTTTGATGCCGAAGCCGTCCTGAGTCGGACGAACACGGCAACGTTCGTCGGCGGCTTCGTTCTCATGTTCTTCCTCGAGGACGTCCTCACCGACCTCGTCCTCGAGGGCTGGCTCGTTCCAGTCTGAGGCTGCCGAGATGGTGACAGCAGTTCTCACACGTCTATCGATCACCGTGTGGTAACAGACGGTATCAGCAAACAGTCTCCTAGAGCGACGCAAACAGACACCAACTCACAGACCGCTCCCGAAGCAAAACGCCTTACTATAGGCGGCTCAAAGATCAAAATCCTAGCGAAACAACCTGACTCACCCGTCGGGTTTAAGGAAATCAACTACGAATATCCCAGTATGTCATCCATCGAACTCACCCCCAGCCAGAAGAAAATCCTCCGGGCACTAACGAATCTTCACAAGGAATCGGAATCCGCGATCAAAGGTGAGGATATCGCCGAACAGGTCGACCGGAACCCCGGCACGATCCGAAACCAGATGCAGAGTCTCAAGGCCCTGCAGTTGGTCGAAGGCGTACCAGGCCCGAAAGGAGGATATAAACCAACCGCAGCAGCGTACGAGGCGCTCGAAATCCAGCAGATGGATGATCCAGCCTCCGTCCCACTCGAGCACGAAGGCCAGCCTGTAGACGACGTCATCGTCGAGGAAATCGACCTCTCGAGTGTTCACCACCCCGAACTCTGCCGTGCTGAGATCCACATCCAGGGAGCGATGGGTGAGATCCACGAGGATGACTCGGTCATCGTCGGACCGACACCACTCTCGAAACTCGTTATCGAAGGGCGTGTCGACGGGAAAGACGACACGAACAATATTCTGATCCTTCGGATCGAGGACATGGTCGCGCCTGCCGAAGAACCAGCACACTGAACGCGCGTTCGGCGCTGGCAGTTCGTCTCGTCTCCGTTCTTATCGACAACTGCTCCTATTGGACAGCCCGGCGTGGAGTCGGTCACACACTCGAGGTCATCGTCCACCGGACACATTTGCAGCCAACTTCGTACTGACTGTGAGTCACGTCCGCCAGCGGTCTGGCGACACCGTTCACCCCACCGCCAACACATCTGGTATCGACTCTCGAGTCAGTTCGAGCTCGCGCACGATCCGATCCCTCTGCTGGTGTCGACTGCGACGCGAAAAAAGGAACGCGGCGCCGTGGTCAGTTCTCGTCGGTGTCGACCGTCGTGACAGCCGGAATCTCGTCGACGCTTGCGACCGCGTCGCCTGCCTCGACATCCATGACGATCACGCCCATCGTATTTCGTCCGACCGTCGAGATGTCGTCGACGCGCGTGCGGACGATCTGGCCGCGCTCGCTCATCATCACGAGTTCGTCGTCGTCGGCAACAGCTTTGACAGCCGTCACCGGCCCGTTTCGGTCGCCCGTTTTGATGTCGATCAGGCCCTTACCGTAGCGTGATTGGGTGCGATACGCCGAGAGGCGAGTGCGTTTGCCGTAGCCGTTTTGAGTGACGGTCAACAGCGCCCGCTCGTCGTCTTCGTCGGTCGCAACCAGTCCGGCGACCGCGTCGCCGTCCTCGAGTTTGATCCCGTTGACACCGCGGGCGTTGCGCCCCATCGAGCGAACTTCACTCTCGTCGAAGCGGATCGTCATCCCGCCTTCGGTTGCGATAACCAGATCCTGCGAGCCGTCGGTGACTTCGACGTCGACGAGTTCGTCACCGTCCTCGAGGTCGGCCGCGATGATCCCGGTCGAACGGATGTTGTCGAACTCCGAACCGGCGGTTCGTTTGACGTAGCCGTTCCGGGTGGCCATCGTCACGAACTCGCCGTCGCCGAAGGCGTCAGTGTCGACGATGGCCGTAATATCCTCGTCGGTGTCGAGGTCGAGGATATTGACTGCCGATTTCCCGCGTGCCGTCCGGCCCATCTCGGGAATCTCGTAGGTCTTGAGCTGGTAGACTTTGCCCTGATTGGTAAAGCACAGCAGGTAGTCATGGGTGTTCGCGCGGAACACCGTCGTGACGCGGTCGCCGTCTTTGACGTCCGCGCCGATGATTCCCTTGCCGCCCCGACCCTGCGGGCTGAACTGGTCGATCGGCATCCGCTTGACGTAGTCGTCTTCGGTCATGACGACGAACACCTCTTCTTCCGGAATGAGGTCCTCGTGAGTGACCGTCCCCTGGTCCTCGATGATCGAGGTCCGGCGGTCGTCGCCGTACTCGGCTTTGATCTCACGGAGTTCGTCTTTGATGACCGCGAGCAGCTCCTGCTCGCTTTCGAGAATCGATGTCAGGCGCTCGATCTCGGCCTGGACGTCCTCGTACTCGTCTTCGATCTCGGCCGTCTCCATCGACGTGAGACTGCCCAGTTGCATCCGGACGATGTGCTCTGCCTGGGCTTGGGAGAACGAATACGCCTCCTGCAGGGCGGCTTTCGCGGCCGACCGATCCTCGCTGTTGCGGATCAGTTCGACGACGTCGTCGGCGTTCTCGACGGCCGTCAGTCGACCCTCGAGGATGTGGGCTCTGTCTTCTGCTTCCTCGAGGTCGTACTCACTGCGTCGGCGGACGACTTCACGGCGGTGGGTGACGTACTCCTCTAAGGTTTCTCGCAGCGAGAGCACCTGCGGCTGGCCGTCGACCAGCGCGAGGTTGATCACGCCGAACGTCTTCTCGAGATGGTTCTCGAGCAGTTTGTTTTTGACGACCTCGACGTTCGCACCGCGTTTGCACTCGACGACGATGCGGACGCCGTCGCGGTCGGACTCGTCACGCAGGTCCGAGATCCCCTCGATCTCGCCGTCGTTGACGTTTTCGGCGATCCGCTCGACCATCCGGGCCTTGTTGGCCTGGTAGGGGAGTTCGGTGATGACGATTCGCTCGCGGCCGTTTTTCCACTCCTCGACTTCGAACTCGGCACGCACGCGGATGCGCCCGCGACCGGTCTTGTACGCCGAGTAGATGGCGTCGCGACCGACGATGTTCGCGCCCGTCGGGAAGTCGGGGCCTTTGACGTGCTCCATCAGATCCTCGACCGTCGCGTCAGGGTTGTCGATGAGTTCGATCGTCGCGTCGATCACCTCACAGAGGTTGTGCGGCGGGATGTTCGTGCTCATCCCGACGGCGATTCCCGAGGAGCCGTTCACGAGGAGATTCGGAAACGCCGCCGGCAGGACGTCGGGTTCCTGTAGGCGGTCGTCGTAGTTCGCCGAGAAGTCGACCGTGTCCTTGGCGATGTCCTCGAGCAGTTCCTCGGAGACGGCGGCCATCCGTGCCTCAGTGTATCGGGGCGCGGCGGCCGGGTCACCGTCCATCGAGCCGAAGTTCCCCTGCCCGTCGACGAGCGGATAGCGCATCGAGAAATCCTGAGCCATCCGGACGAGCGTGTCATAGATTGCGCTGTCGCCGTGAGGGTGGTAGTCACCCATCGTCTCCCCGACGATCGAGGAGGACTTGCGGTGGCTGCTACCGGAAGAGACGCCCATCTCGTGCATCGCATACAGGATACGCCGGTGGACGGGTTTGAGGCCGTCCCGGACGTCCGGAAGGGCACGCCCCGCGATGACGGACATCGCGTAGTCGATATACGACTGCTCCATCTCATCTTCGATGCGGACGTTTTCGATCGCCCGTGCCTCTACGTCAGTCGGTTCGGGTACGTCTGAACTCATATATTACCTCACCACAGTTAGATGTCGATCCATTCGGCTTCGGGCGCGTGTTCTTTGATGAACTGCTTGCGTGGCTCGACGGCGTCGCCCATCAGCACGGAGAACATCTTGTCCGCCGCGGCGGCGTCCTCGATCGTGATCTGTTTGAGAATACGGTTTTCCGGGTTCATCGTCGTCTCCCAGAGCTGTTCGGGGTTCATCTCCCCGAGCCCCTTGAAGCGCTGGACCTGCGTCGGATTGCCGTCGCATTTCTCTTCGACGATCTCGTCGCGTTCAGCGTCGGTCATCGCATCGTACGTCTCGCCCCGGTAGCGGATGCGGTACAGCGGCGGCTGGGTTGCATAAACGTAGCCACCCTCCAGCAGCGGGCGCATATGCCGGTAGAAGAACGTCAGCATGAGCGTCCGGATGTGTGCGCCGTCGACGTCGGCGTCCGTCGCCATGATGATCTTCTTATACCGGACGTCGTCGACATCGAACTCGTCGCCGATTCCCGCACCGATCGCGGTGATCATGTTCCGGATCTCGTCGTTCTCGAGAATCCGATCGAGTCGGTGTTTCTCGACGTTCAAGATCTTCCCTTTGATCGGAAGCACGGCCTGGAACTCGGGGTTTCGGGCCTGTTTTGCGCTGCCGCCTGCGGAGTCACCCTCCGCGATGAACAGTTCGGCCTTCTCGGGGTCTTTGGTCTGACAGTCGGCGAGTTTGCCGGGCAACGAGGTCGAATCGAGAGCGGATTTACGGCGGGTTAGCTCTTCGGCTTTCTGGGCGGCCTTGCGCGCTTTGGCAGCCTCGACAGCCTTCGTGATGATCGCTTCTGCGGTGTCGGGATGCTCTTCGAAGTAGGTGCCGAGTCCTTCGTGCATCGCGCTTTCGACGATCCCTCGAACCTCGGAGTTGCCGAGTTTCGTCTTCGTCTGCCCTTCGAACTGCGGGTCGGGGTGTTTGATCGAGATGACTGCAGTGAGTCCCTCGCGAATGTCTTCGCCTTTGAGGTTCTCGTCGAGATCGTTCAGTAGATCGTTCTCGCCGGCGTAATCGTTGACACAGCGTGTGAGCGCGGTTTTGAAGCCGGTGAGGTGGGTGCCACCCTCGCGCGTGTTGATGTTGTTTGCGAAGGCATGAATCGAGCCCTGTAGCTCCTCGGTGGCCTGCATCGCCACCTCGACTTCGATGTTCTGGTCGTCGTCCTCGAAGTAGATAATGTCCTCGTGCATCGCCGAGCGCGTCTCGTTGAGATACTCGACGAACTCGCGGATGCCGCCCTGGTACTCGTAGGTTTCCTTGGCCGGGCCGTCCTCGTCGCGTTCATCACGCAACGTGATGCGAACGCCCGAGTTGAGGAAGGCAAGTTCGCGAAGCCGATTCGAGAGCGTCGAGAAGGCGAAGTCGTCGCCCTCGAAGATGTCGGTGTCGGGCCAGAACCGAATCGCCGTGCCTGTCCCCTCATCCGGGTCCATATCGCGGACCCGTTCCATATCGCCGACGGGTTCGCCCGCCTCGAAAGCGTGTTCGAAGACGCCGCCGTCGCGTTTGACCTCGACCTCGAGTCGACTCGAGAGGGCGTTGACGACCGAGACGCCGACGCCGTGGAGGCCACCGGAGACCTGGTAGGACTTGTTGTCGAACTTCCCGCCAGCGTGGAGAACAGTGAGAATCACCTCGAGGGCCGGCCGATCGTACTCGTCGTGTGTATCGACGGGGATACCACGGCCGTCGTCTGCGACGCTCACAGAGCCGTCGTCGTGGATGGAGACGGTAATGTCGTCACAGTGACCTGCCAGTGCCTCGTCAATCGAGTTGTCCACCACTTCATAGACGAGATGGTGGAGCCCTCGAGAATCGGTAGAGCCGATGTACATTGCCGGTCGCTTTCGCACAGCCTCCAGGCCTTCTAAGACCTGAATCTGTCCGGCGCCGTACTCGCTTTCCTGGGACATGTAAAACCTGCTTTCGGGTAGTGGTCCCCACCTAATAAAAGTCACGTGTACGCGCTCGCGCGCGAAGCCACCGTAGCCGTTGCTCGGCTGGCTCTCAGGATGGGATATCTGGTCGTGAAGGGGTGTTCAAGCTCCTCATACCCCAGGTGTTTCTGGTGGTTACGTGGTTTCACGACGCTTGATCGCCTCGAGTCACACACCCTGCTGGAGTCCCGTGATCGCTCTCAAAAAGCCGTGTCAGTGCCCGGGGTGTCGTTGACGGTCTTCGCTCCTGTATGGGAGATGAAATACAACCGCTGTATCTGGCCGTCGGGATCGTTGTGCTCGTCGCCGTGGTCGTCGACATTCTCTGGACGACACTCTGGGTCGACGGCGGGGCTGGTCCGCTTTCCGGACGGCTGACGACCTGGATCTGGCGTGGCCTGCGGACGGCAAGCAACGACCACCCGCGCGCGCTGAGTCTCGCCGGGCCGCTGATCCTCGCGTTCACGCTTGCGATGTGGATCGCACTGTTGTGGCTCGGCTGGACGATGGTTTTCGCTGGCGACGAGACGGCCCTCGTCAGCGCCCATACCGGCGCGCAGGCCGACTGGTCCGGACGATTCTACTACGTCGCCTACACGATGTTCACGAACGGAAACGGCGATTACACGCCGACGACGAGTGGCTGGGAGATCGCCAGTTCGTTCACGACCGCGACTGGAATGGCCTTCGTCACGCTGGGCGTCTCCTACGTCCTCGGCGCAGTGTCGGAAAAGCGCTCATTTGCCAGCGACGTCACCGGTCTGGGCGAACGCAGTGAAGCATTCGTCCGTACGGGCTGGACCACTGAAGACGAGTTTCGCGGCCTCGAGCACCCACTCGAGTCACTCGCTACGCAACTGTCCATGCTCGCAGACCAGCACAAGGCCTATCCGATTCTTCACTACTACCACAGCGAACAGGCCGCTCGAGCGTCGGCGATGGCCGTTCCCGTCTTCGACGAGGCACTGACGGTCGTTCGCCACGGCGTCTCGGACGATGCACAGCTAAATCCAACACTGGTCGAAGATGCCCGTTCGAGTGTCGAAGCTATCTCGACACGCTCGGGACGGCGTTTATCGATCCTGCCGACGAACTCCCACCTCGGCCGGAACTCGATCGACTCCGGAGCGAGGAGATTCCGACCGTCCAGAACGACGCGTTCACTGACGACGTCACGGCACTGTCCGACCGTCGCCGGAAGCTACTGGGTATCGCACGTGCCGATGCGAGGGAGTGGCCGCCGCTCGAGGAGTGAGAACGTCGGTTTGAGTCTGTTCCGGTGCGACCACGATGGCCGGTCAGATTACCGGCAAACCGTTGTAACCGGCAGTGTGTGGCTCGTTTACAGCCGCCTCAAACCGCCGGTTCACTTTCACTCCGGTAACACACACCTTTTAGCCCCGCCGCTAGTATGGGGGGACAATGACGTCGTTTCAGTCGACACTCGAGGACGAGGTGGGGATCGCCGAGGAGCTGGCCGAGAGCCAGCAGGCGATTTCGATCGCCGAGTTCTTCGAGAAGAACAAGCATATGCTCGGCTTCGACAGCGGCGCTCGAGGCCTCGTCACGGCTGTCAAAGAAGCCGTCGACAACGCCCTAGACGCCGCCGAAGAAGCAGGCATTGCCCCGGATATCTACGTCGAGATCGAGGAAGCCGGCGACTACTACCGGCTGATCGTCGAGGACAACGGCCCGGGTCTGACGAAAGACTCCCTCCCCAAAGTCTTCGGAAAACTGCTCTACGGTTCGCGGTTCCACGCGCGCGAACAGTCTCGTGGTCAGCAGGGGATCGGGATCTCCGCTGCTGTTCTGTATGCCCAGCTAACGAGCGGGAAACCCGCGAAGATCACCAGTCGAACCCAGGGTGCAAGCGAAGCCCAGTACTTCGAACTCATCGTCGACACTGACGCGAACGAACCCGAAATCAGCGTCGAGGAAACGACTTCGTGGGACCGCCCCCACGGCACGCGCATCGAACTCGAGATGGAGGCAAACATGCGCGCCCGCGGGCAGCTTCACGACTACATCAAACACACCGCGGTCGTCAACCCCCACGCCCGCCTCGAGTTGCGCGAGCCCAAGAACCACTTCAAGTTCGAACGCGCGACGGACCAGCTGCCCGAAGAGACCGAAGAGATCCGCCCACATCCCCACGGCGTCGAACTCGGCACCGTGATGAAGATGCTGTCGGCGACGGATTCACAGACGGTCTCGGGGTTCCTCCAGGAGGAGTTCACCCGCGTCGGCAAGAAGACCGCCGAGTCGATCATCGACGAGTTCCGCGACCGCTACTACGGGCGCGAGATGCGCTGGCGGCCACCCACGGCACGCGATGACGTCGACATTGGCGCTGCAGTGTCGGCTGCCACCGCGAACAAGGGAGCCGATGCGACGGCCGCCTTCGCCGACGCCATCGCCGACTCGGTCGCCGACCACGACCGAATCGCTCACCACGAACTCGTTGCTGCCGTCGACGCGGCTGCCGACGACGTCGAAGCCGACCACGGAACGACGTTCGGCGACACCGTCCGCGAAAACGCCGTCGAGGCCGTCTGGCTCGAGGTCATCGATGCTGCGGACGGCGCGGAAACAGACAGCGAGTCAGATGGGACGGCAGCGTCACGCCTCGTCGCCGATCTGTACACCCTCGCCGACGAGGCGACGAGCACCCGAAAGGACGACGAGATCATCCACGCCTTCGCCGAGCGCCTCGCAGCCACGTTCGACGACGAATTCGAGGCCGACAACGTCCGCCATCGACTCACCCGGACGCAACTCCGCGAGTTCGTCAATCGGGCCGCAGCGCTAACTGAGGAGTACGACGACGTCTCCTTCGGAGAGACAGCACGCGAGAACGTCACCGACGCCGTCTGGGACGTTATGGCGACGGTTCCCGACGACCCACCGCTGGTTCGCGAACTCGACAGCGACCGGGATGCCGCCAGCAACCTCGTCGACGGCATGCGTGCGGCCGACATCATGGCCCCACCGACGCGATGTCTCTCGCCGATCACGGAGGAGTTGATCACGGCCGGCCTCAAAAAGGAGTTCGACGCCGATTTCTACGCTTCTGCGACTCGAGACGCCGACGTTCACGGCGGCGATCCGTTCATCGTCGAGGCCGGCATCGCCTACGGCGGCGAGATTCGAGCCGAGGGCAGTGCCGACGTCATGCGGTTTGCAAATCGGGTGCCGCTGGTCTACCAGCGCGGCGCGTGTGCGACGACCGACGTGGTCAAATCGATCGGCTGGCGCAACTACGGGCTCGACCAGCCTGGCGGGTCCGGCCTCCCGAACGGTCCGGCCGTGATCATGATCCACGTCGCCTCCACGAACGTCCCGTTTACGAGCGAGTCCAAAGACGCCGTCGCAAACGTGCCGGCGATCGAAGACGAGATCGAACTTGCGATCCGTGAGGCCGCCCGCGAACTCAAAAGCTATCTCAACAAGCGCCGCTCGATGCAACAGCGCCGGAAGAAACAGAACGTCCTTGGGAAGATCCTCCCCGAGATGGCCGCCAAAGTCGCCGAGGTGACCGACCGCGAGGAGCCCGATATCAACGACGCCGTCGCACGCATCATGAACAACGTGCTCGTCGAACGCAGCGTCAAAGAAAACGGCGACGGCCAGGCAGTCTCAGTCACCGTCGAGAACAACTCGGGTACGGCCGAATCGCTCGAGATCACCGACATCGTCACCGCCGAACCGACGAACCTCTCCGAGGAGGCCACCGTCGTCGAGATGGACGGCGAGTGGTTCGTCAAGTGGGATGTCGACGTCTCGAGCGACGACGAGGCCGCCCTCGAGTACGTGGTGCCCAACGATGCGGCGTTCGATCTGGACGTCAAGGGTGTCGAAAGCGAGAAACTCACGGTGTCAGCATGAGCGTGCGACCGGGTGCTCGGACGGAACGAAGTGAACTTACGGTGAAACAATGAGCGCAGACAACGACCAGCAGGCACGAGAACAGTTGATCGACCTCGCGGCACAGTTTTACGACCAGTTCGAACTGGGCGAGATCCCCCACATGTCCGTGCCGACGCGGACGAAAAACAACATCGAGTACGACGAAGACAAAGACGTCTGGGTGTACGGCGACCGAGAGTCGACACGCTCTGCGAACTCCGTCCGCGGTGCGCGAAAGCTGCTGAAGGCCGTCTACACGATCGAGTTCCTCGCGAACCAACTCGAGGAAGACCGCTCCTCGACCCTGCGTGAGTTGTACTACCTTTCGGAAAGCTGGGACAACAACGAGGCACAGTTTTCGGATCAGGACGAATCCAACGGCCTGATCGAGGATCTGGAGATCGTTTCGGGTGTGACCCGCGAGGACTTCCACATGCGCCCGGAGGAGTCGGGCGCAACCATCATGGGGCCGCTGCACCTGCGCGAACAGACCCGTCGCGGCGAACGCGATATCCACTGTCAGGAAGACGTCGGCGAAGGTGGCTACCAGATTCCGAACAACCCTGACACGATCGAGTTTCTCGACTGCGATGCCGACTTCATCCTCGCCGTCGAGACCGGTGGGATGCGGGACCGACTCGTCGAGAACGGCTTCGATGACGAGTACAACGCCTTGATCGTCCACCTCAAGGGCCAGCCCGCACGGGCGACTCGACGGATCATCAAGCGACTCCACGACGAACTCGACCTCCCGGTGACGGTCTTCGCCGACGGCGACCCGTGGTCGTACCGAATCTACGGCTCGGTCGCTTACGGCTCGATCAAGTCGGCCCACCTCTCGGAGTATCTCGCGACGCCAGCTGCCCAGTATATCGGCATCCAGCCGGCCGACATCGTCGAGTACGATCTGCCGACCGACCCGCTCAGCGACTCGGACATCAACGCCTTAGAGAGCGAACTCGAGGACCCGCGCTTCCAGACCGACTACTGGGAAGAACAGATCGAACTCCAACTCGAGATCGGCAAGAAGTCCGAACAGCAGTCGCTTGCAGCCCGTGGATTGGATTTCGTGACGGAGACGTATCTCCCCGAGCGTCTCAGCGAGATGGGCGTCATCTAGACGCACCTCGAGCCGAGGGTCGGGGAGAGTGATCGAGCGTCTCAGCGAGATGGGCGTCATCTAGACGCACCTCGAGCCGCGTTCGACCAGCACCAACGCTGTTACAGACTGTTTGTAGCACTGGCTGATCGTAGAGACGATAGAAATCGGATGGCTCGGGGTCGTGTTATCCGATGAAGCCGAGTCGAAGTGCAGCCCCCATCGCACCGAAGATGAGGACGAACACGAGGCTGACGACGTAGTAGGCGTGCCAGGCTCGAGACGGGCGGAACGGCTCGGGAAGGTGTTTCTCGACGACGTACCAGTTGGCTGGGTAGAAGAAAATCTCCGTGACCGCGAGGATGGCGGCGACGTAGAGCAACAGCGTCACGGGGACGTTCCCGAGCGCGAGCACCATCGCGCTGCTGACGACGACGACGCCGGCGACGACGAGCTTTCGGATGCGCTCGCTGTCGATACTCTCGTCCTCGAGCGCCATCGGGAGGATGTCACCGGTTGCACGGGCAGCCCCGTCGAGAAGCGTGATAACGGTCGAGTAGAGGGCTGCGAACGCGCCGATCAGCATGGCGTAGTACGACCATTCGCCGAAGGAATCGCTCAGGATGTTGCCGATCGCGAACGCGAGGTTGGCGTCCGTCGGCGGGTCCGGGTAGAGGACGTTCGTCGCCAGAATGACCATTGCGGCAATCAGAACGAAACTGAACACGTAGCCGACGTTGAAGTCCCGGCGGCCGGTTTTGATCCACGCACGGATGTAGTCGTGGTGGGCCGGGTTGTTCGGATCGAGCCCCTTCTGTCGCAGCTCACCAGCCCCTTCGCCTTTGGCCATACTCCAGCTGCCGATCAGAATACTCGTACTGAAGCCGGTCGGTGCGAACCCGGCGGCCGCGGCAAACAGCGCGACGAAGGCGGGTCCGGTGAGGTCGGGGATCGCGAACGTCGTTTCGGCGATCCGTTCGGGCGATGGCGGCCCAACGAGAGCGCCGAGCATGACGAGCACACCGACGGCGACGGTGAAACCGATCAACGCCTTCTCGAGGACGGAGTAGCGAGACGTGATCACGAGCGCGCCGGCGGCGCCGACGAAGAGGACGTACGCCCACGCTGCGGTGAGCCAGCCAGGAGTCAACGCGGCGATGAACGCGGCCGTGCTCATGCCGACGCTAGCCGTAATGAACGTGTACATGACGGTGAAGACGAGGATCGTCACCCAGAGCGCCCAGTTTTTCGGCCCGGGGAGATCACCGTAGGCTTCGATCGGGTTTGCCCCGACGCCGTAGTTATAGCGAATGCCCAGTTCCCAGGCACCGTACTTGGCGACGTAGATGAGGCCGAACATCCAGATTGCGACGAGTCCGAACGTTCCACCGAGCGTCGGTGCGAGAACGATATGACTTCCACCGATGCTGATCAGCGCCCAGAGCATCGACGGTCCGAAGTGGTTCTTGAAGAACCCCTTCCAGCCGGCCGACGGATAGGTAAGCTCGGGCTGGGACGTCTCGAGCCCGTCTTCGGTCTTACTCGCCACGGTGCTCACCGGTGTATGGAGCCATGACGATGGGTTTCAGGCAGGTATCCACTCGAACCCACCAAGAACGTGTATGCGTGCCAACAGTATACATAGGAAGTATGAGTGACTAGGCGATCCGTGACTTATGTCCACGGATTCGTCACCGGGCGCTACTGCTCGTCGAGCACCACTGGAACCGCGCGGTTCGCGACGTCGACGACGAACGCATCAGCGTCGGTCTCGAGCGCCTCGAACGTGTCGTAGTGGATCGGCAACACGAGCTCGGGGCGAATTCGTTCCGCGAGCGCGGCGGCCTCGTGGCGATCCATCGTAAACGCGCCGCCGATCGGGGGGAGAAACAGGTCGATACCCAGTTCGTCGTGGAGCGGGAGGACATCGGTGTCGCCGGGCCAGAACGCCGAGACGCCGTCGACTGTGACGGCAAAGCCACAGCCTTCGCCCTCGGGATGATACGGGTCGCCGTGCTCGTCGACATGTGGGCCCGCGGGGTCGTTGTACGCGGGCGTGGTGAACAGGTCCAGCGGGCCGAGGACAAACGATTCATCCGCACGGACACGCTCGACCTCGTAGGGCAGGTCTTCGGGCTGTTCATCGACCCGGTCGATCTCGCTGGCGTCGATCGATTCGTGAACGACGACGATCGCGTCCTCGTGAGCCACCCGGCGAATGCCGTCGGGATCGTAGTGGTGGGCGTGTGTCACCAGTACGAGGTCGCCATCGCGCGCATCGTATCCATCGAGCACCCCGTACCGACCGGGATCCATGTAGATGACAGCCCCCGTCTCGCCCTCGAGGCGAACGGTCGCGTAGCCGAGCCAGTCGATGGTCACTGCACCGAAACGAACGGTCATACTCGCCCGTACGCTCGAGCAGGTCGAAAAAGGTTCGCCTCGCAGTTACTTCGACTCCGGTCTACGGCCGTCGGATCGAGTGTGCGAGTGTGCCGACGCCCTCGATTTCGATCTCGACCTCGTCGCCATCGGACAGTGGACCGACGCCTTCCGGCGTCCCGGTCGCGATCACGTCACCTGGCTCTAAGGTCATGTAGGCCGTGATCTCGGCGATCAGTTCTGGAATGGGGAACATGAGTTGTTCGCGCGAGCCGTCCTGTTTCAGCTCGCCGTTGACGCGGGACTGAACAGATGCGTCGGCCGGCACTTCATCGGGCGTTGCGAGCAGTGGCCCAAGGGGCGCAGCGCCGTCGAACGCCTTCCCGCGGATCCAGTTCTGTTCTTTCTCCTGGTCGTCGCGGTTCGAGATATCGTTGACGCACGTAAAGCCCTCGACGACGTCCATCGCCTCGGAGACGGGGACGTGACGGCATTGCTCGCCGATAACGACGCCCAGTTCGGCCTCGTAGTCGATGCGCTCTTTCCCGGCCGGTGCGGTGACGGTGTCGCCGTGGCTTGCAATCGTGTTCGGCGGCTTCAGGAAGATCAGCGGGCGGTCCGGAACGTCAGAGCCCATCTCGTCTGCGTGGTCGGCGTAGTTACGGCCGATACAGACGATCTTCGACGGCTCACACGGTGGGAGGACGTCGATCTCGTCGGACTCGAGTGCGTAGCTCTCGTTCCCGAAGTGGACGTGGCCGTTCTCGAACTCGCCGCGGCGGACAGCACCGGCAGGGTCGCGGAATCGGACGTATTTCATGCGCGATGGGTTGTGGTGTATATTCAAAAGCGTTGAGATGCCGGCGGCACTCGCCCACCAAAGCGCGTAGCCAACCGCTCGAGTAGTGACGAACCGACAGCACCTGGCCGTACCTCGGCGTCGATCTGGGGTCGAAATGACAGCGTCCTAACTACGTTAGTAGCTGCCATTACGGACGCAGAACGGAACGCTTTTTACTAGGCCCCCGCAATCGACTAATGCGTTCGAGGCACGCTGGGTTGGATCGCCAACCGAGGCGAGACGCAGTGTGAGAACGCAATGATCGCTCCGTTGGTGTAGTCCGGCCAATCATTTCGGCCTTTCGAGCCGATGACCAGGGTTCAAATCCCTGACGGAGCATTCTTCCGCGAAACAACGTACCGAAGACAGAGCGTGTTCGCTGGCGTTTGACGCATTCTCCCGACGATCATGTTCCTGAGCCGTGTGTCTGAGTCACAGATCGGCACCGGCTCGAAACCACATGCCAGTCGTTGTGGCCCCGAGCAGGGGCTCGTGTGCCGGTTTGAGTGAACTCGAGAGCAGCCAGTTTGCCTCGAGAGCTGTCAGTGATCGATCCCGGGTCGCTGAAACGTGGTCTCGGCTGCCGTCGACTCCGCGAGTGCTGACTCGAGTTCCGGTGCCGAAAGAACGTCGTTGCGATCGGGTTCGTCCGGCCGTCTGAAATAGTACGTGTCGGCACAGCCGGCGACCATCTCGGTAAGCGACTGTTCTTCGTCGTGGACGACCGAGACGAGATCTCCCGTAACTGCGATCAACACTGCATCGGCTGGCTTCCGCAAGGCCGTTCGAAGCTCGTCAGCGGTACAGTCGTTGGGCAACTCGAGGTATACGCCGTCGACAGTCGCCCATCGTGTCTCCATACACCTCCGTTGGGGGCGTCCACTCTATACAGTTGGGCTCGCAGCTTCAGGCCACATTCTACTCGAGGGCGGTGGCCACACACTGTTGCTTGCAGTTTGGCCACCCGTTGATATGCGCATCGGGTTGCTTTCTGCAGTGTTGACATCGCCAGCCGCATCGAACGTCGGTCCAAAACCGAATAGATCGGATCACCCCACTGCTGTCAGCTGGTGCCGATGGAATTACCCGCTGGCTCGCCCAACACTGCCTATGGACGATCACACGCGTGATCCCACCGTCTCGCCACCAGCTGGATCCGAGACGCCGACGGGCTGGCTCGTTGCCGACGACCGCTGGGAACACGGGACGCTTCGGCGGGCGGTGGTTCACGGCGTTCGTCTCTACAACTCCGGCGCGTTCCACGAATCGCATGACTGCTTCGAGTTAGAATGGTACAATTACGGGCGTGGAACCACCGAAAGCGCGTTCGCCCACGGAATGGTCCAAGTCGCAGCGGGCGCGTACAAGCACGTTGATTTCGAGAACGACGACGGAATGCGGAGCCTCTTCGAGACGGCACTCCAGTATCTTCACGGCGTTCCGCGGGATTACTACGGCGTTGATCTGCTCGAGGTCCGAACCACGCTGACGAACGCCATCGATGATCCAGACCTGATCGACGACTGGCAGATCCCACTCGATGGCGAGCGACCGACTGCTCGAGCAGTCGATTTCGAGTATGTTGAGACACTCGAGGAGTGACCGTTCGGCCTCGGTCGACGTGCTGGCGAGCGGGGCAGTGTCAGACGGGATCATGGTCTGTGCTATCATGGCTATTTTCCGAACCCTCTGTATTGGTGAGAGACCGAATCGCCTTTGGAGTCAGAGCCCATCTATCCGGTGATGAGAGTTGCACAGCTCGGGTCGGGAACGCCGGAACTCGCAGTCGTTGCAGGCATCCATGGCGATGAACCCTGTGGCGTCCGGGCCGTCGAGCGATTGCTCGACGAACGCCCGACCGTCGAACGGCCCGTCAAGCTCATTGTCGCCAACGAGGCGGCCCTCGAGCGACGCGTGCGGTTCGTCGACGAGGACCTGAATCGAACGTTCCCCGGCCATCCGAACGCGAAAACGCATGAAGCTCAGCTCGCCCATCGACTCGTCGAAGAACTCGAGGGCTGTCTCACGTTCTCGATGCATTCGACACAGAGTCATGCAGACCCCTTTGCGATCGTCAACGGCGTGAGCGAGACCGCAAAAGAGCTGGTGCCACAGCTGCCGGTGGCAGCGATGGTCGAAACCAGTCAGTTCGCAGAGGGGCGGCTCTTCTCGAAGATCAACACGATCGAAGTCGAGTGTGGGCTGCAAGGGTCGGAGACAGCCGCCCAGAACGCTGACCGGCTGACGCGAACGTTCCTGACGGCCGTTGGAGCGTTGCCCGGCGATACGGTGTGTCGCGAGCTGCCTGTCTACCAGTTGACCGATGTTATCAACAAACAGCAGGCAGACACCTACGAGGTCTTCGTCGATAACTTCACTCGAGTCGACGCTGGTGACCCGTTTGCAGCTGCCGACGGCGATACACAGGTCGCCAATGAGCCGTTCTATCCGGTTCTCATGTCCCCGAACGGCTACCGCGACGTCTTTGGCTATGCGGCTGACAAACTCGATATCTTGACGACGCCGCCAGCCGCGGACTGAGACTGGCAGCCGAGGGGTGTTCGGCTGTCATAGATGGGCACAATTTTCCCCGCGTGGGGAGCTTTGATACGCTGCCGTCCCCTTCCGCTGCGTATGACTGCAACGTTTCTTGTCGCTATGCTGGCAGAACTGTTCCCAAACGGGATCAGTCACTACGCCATCGGTGGCCTGTTCGTCGGTCTCGGGGTTGCCGTAATCTATCTCGGGACCGGCATCACCGCCGGCGCGAGCACGTTCCTCGAGTCGACACTCTCGTACGCCTCGACTCTCTCGCGATTCCAGCAGTATCGTCCCTCGCGTGACTGGCGTGTCGTGTTCACACTGGGAATCGTCGCCGGTGCAGCAGTCTACGCGCTCGCCTTTCAGGACGGGATCTGGACGACTGACGTCCAGTGGTGGCGGCTCCTGCTCGGTGGCATCCTCGTCGGAATCGGAACTCGTGTCGGGAAAGGCTGTACCTCGGGTCACGGCGTCTGTGGCGTCGGCTCAGTCTCGGGGACGTCGTTCGTCGGCGTCGCGACGTTCCTGCTCGTCGCGATCGGTGTGGCACAGCTGGTACAGGCTGCGGGGGTGAGCCCATGAGCGCCGACCACGAACAACATCCGTTGTTCATGCCACTAATCTTCGTCGGCGGCCTGCTCTTTGGCTTCGGCCTTGGCTTTAGCCACATGGCCCAGCCCGAGGTCGTCCTGAGCTTCCTGCAGTTCGAGGACTTCGGGCTGCTATTCGTGATGTTCGGGGCCGCGATCGTGACCGGAATCACCTTTTTCGGCATCAAGCAGCTACGCACGACGGCTCCACTGACGGGAGATACATACACCCGACGGCTGAAGAGCCTCGACAAGAACGTCGTCATCGGCGGCGGCATCTTCGGCGTTGGCTGGGGGCTCTCGGGGATCTGTCCCGGCGCTGCCTACGCCAGCCTCGGAATCGGCAACTACGCCATCCTCTGGGGATCCTCGGGATGTTCATCGGCGCGTACGTCCAGGGTTTCTGGCGCTCGACACGCGCCGAACAGCAATCTCCCGCTGCAACTGCGGACTGACCGCCGAACGGTCTCGAGCACGCCGAAGCACACTCCTGTTGTCGTCCCGTTCAATCAGCTATGGGCTCTCCGACACGGCGACACATCCTCGCGGCGGCCGGCAGTTCGATCGCCCTCGCTGGCTGTTTGACAGGCTCCGGCGCAGACGTCCAGGAGCTTACAACACCCGAGGCGACCCCCGACGACGACTGGACTGAACCCGAGTGGCGACCAGCTGACGGCACACCATCCGAAGATGACGTGACCGCGACGACAGTAGTCGCCGGCCTCGAGGTCCCCTGGGATCTCGTCTTCGCCGCGGACGATGCGTTCCTCACCGAGCGCACTGGCGGTGTCCGTCGATTCGATGCGACCGCACTGGCGACGGACGCCGACCTGTCTCCCGACGACGGCGAACTGCTCCTCGAGGCTGACGCCTTGCCGGATCGGGCGGCCCCTGGCGAGGGTGGCACGCTTGGTGTTGCGATCCATCCGGAGTACCCGGACCGGGCCGAACTGTTCGTCTACTACACGGTCGATGACGGCGCGGTCGGGAACCGGGTCGTCAGCTACGACCTCGAGTCAGAGACACTCGAGACAGTCCTCGATGGAATCCCAGGAGCGACGACACACAACGGTGGTCGGATCACGTTCGGCCCCGAGGAATATCTCTGGGTGCTGACCGGCGACGCCGAGGAGCCCGCGCTCACGCAGGATCCCGGCGCCCGTGCGGGTGCAGTGCTCCGTCTCACGCCGGATGGTGAGCCAGCCCCTGAGAACCCAGACTGGGGTGCAGACGGCGACCAACGAACCTACACGCTGGGCCATCGCAACCCACAGGGGATCGCCTTCACTCCACAGGGAACACCCATGGTGGCCGAACACGGTCCAGCGGCTCGAGACGAGGTGTCGATCCTCCGGCCGGGCGGCAACTACGGCTGGGATCTCGTCCGCGGCGGCCCGGACGACCCGGAGTACGGTAGCTACGACGAGTACGACGATGCCACGCCACCAGTCGTCAACACCGGCCCCGAGACGACGTGGGCACCCTCCGGAATGGCCTTCTATGATGGTGAGTCGATCACGCCGTGGGAAAATCGCATGTTCGTCTGCGGGCTCGCGTCAAACGCGCTGTATGCCGTGTCACTCCACCCCGAAAACGGGGGGCTCGAGGATGGGGCAGAGTCGGAAGACGGGACTGGCGTTCAAAACGACGCGACGTGGCTCGACGATCGATTCACCGCAACGATTCACACGCTGTTCGAGGGCGAATACGGCCGCCTCCGGCATATCGAACGCGGTCCCGACGGCTCGCTGTATCTGCTCACCTCGAACCGAGACGGTCGGGCAAGCGGCGCGTTTCCAGCGGCAGACGACGACCGAATCGTGAGACTCGATCCCGCGTAGTTCTGTGCCACGGATCGATTCGGGATCTCAATCTCTGAACGGTAGGATCTGGCAGTGGCGGTGAGACACTACAAAACGGTTCTAGAGGCGTCATCGCCCGAAAAGCGCCTCATCAGAAACTGAATGACGTAAGGCCTATCCCCCTTCGCCGACATATGATGGATATGGACTTCCCACCGAACCAGGGTCTCGATCAGGACGAAGTCAACGAACAGGTCGAGGAACTACTCGAGGAAAACGAGATCGTCCTCTTCATGAAGGGGACCGAGCTGATGCCCCAGTGTGGGTACTCTCGCAAGGCGATCGGGCTCATCAGCCAGTATCGTGACGACTATGAGTGTGTCGACGTCCTCGACTCACTCGGCGAGTACCGCAACGCACTCGAGTCCCACAGCGGCTGGGAGACGATTCCACAGACGTTCGTCAACGGCGAGTTTGTCGGTGGCTCGGACATCCTCGAGGAGCTAGACGAACGCGACGAGCTGGCCGAGACGCTCAACGCTGAGTAAGCCGCCCGCTCGAGGAGATATTCATCCGATTGAATTCCCCTCGTATTCAATAGCAGGTCATATAAGTCACGCGCTCGTACTAGGAACCCAGCGACTGTCGCCGCACACCTTCCCACTATGTCAACAGAGGAATCCAGACACGTATATCGGCTGCACTCAACCCTTGAACTGCCCCTCGAAGACCTTCGCACGCACATCGACGAGGCGACGTTTCCGGATGGCGTCACCGACGTAGAGATAACGCGGCGAAACAACACACTCATCCTCAAAGCCGTCGCCGAGGACGAGACGGTCAGCAAGTACACGCCGACGGCCCAACTCAAAGCCAGCATCACCGAAAACCGGGTCTACGAGGAAGACCCCGACGAGCGACGGAGTTCGTTCCGCTGGGACGAAGACGAAGAAGACGAGATCGAATCCGAACTCGTCGAGTTCGCGGCGTTTAAAGGCGACCGCGAAACCGTCCTCCAGAACTCGTTGCTCCAGTACCAGATGTTCCTCGTACTCTGTGGCATCGCCGAAGCCGCCGAAAAAGGAACGTTGACCGCAATCTCGGAACGCGACGGCGACCTCGAGGCAACCCGGATCGTCGAAGGCGAGCCGCGACCGGCTGATATCGAAGTCGTCGAAGGGCCTCGAGACCGCAACTCCGGCCAGGGTGGTGTTAACTGGCGGGACAACAAGTTCATTAGCGACTGACGGAACCACCGATTTTCACACCGAGTTGCCACAAAGAGAGTGGCAACTCACACGATCTCCCCGATTGGCGCCATAGATCGCCCGTCACCGACAGTGGGCTCGTGACGGCCGGTATTCTGCAGTTTTGCTCGCTTGAGGAGAACGGAACGAGAACGGAGCGTCGCTCGCCGAACGTGACAGTACTGTCGGCGGGTGCAACGACAGCTGGCTGCGTGTTGCATTGCTTGCAAGCCCAGTACACTTAGCTGTCGTTGCCGTACCCCCAGGGACTCGGGTTTCAGTCCCGACAATCACTCCGTTCAGACAGAGCACTGTGATGATCAGTCAGAGACATCCGCGGGTAGCTGTGATCAGTTACGTTCAACAGAGTACCCAATGACTCAATCAGATCGCAGGGGTAGCGACGAAGGCTTCTTTGAGGAACTCGACACTGTTGTCTTCGGTGTCGGGTTCGCAATCGCCGTCGCCGCGGTGGTTGCATTCGTCGTTACACCAGAAGCGGCGACAGCGTATATGGATCGCGTGAACAGCGTTATTTGGACTGGGTTCGGCTGGTGGTACCTGATCGTGATGTTCTTTCTCGTCGCGTTCGTTATTTTCTTGATTTTTGGGCCCTGGGGCAATATCAAACTCGGCGAGGAGGATGAGGAACCGGAGTTCGCCTTCCCCTCGTACTTTGCGATGTTGTATTCAGCGGGAATCGCCGCTGGAATCGTCTTCTGAGGACCGGCAGAAGCCGTTTCACACTACGACGATGTCTCACCCTTTGTCGGTGCACAGTCACAGTCCTCGGAGGCGGCCGTCAGTGCGATCCAGTACACGTTCTTTCACTGGGGTGTTTCTGCGTGGACAGCGTCCGTCGTCGTCGCCCTCCCGATTGCCTACTGTGCGTATCGCTACGATGCGCCGATGCGTATCTCGACGGTACTCGCACCGTGGATCGGTATCGACAATCTCGACAGTCCGATCGCCAAAACTGTCGACATTCTGGCGGTGTTCGCGACGATTGGCGGGGTTGCGACGACACTGGGGTTAGTCGGCAGTCAGTTTCTGGTTGGTCTCGGGTGGACGATGGGCATCTCGGTCGGTGACCTGGGGACGGTCCTCATTATTACCGGCATGACTGTCGCGTTCACAGCATCGGTCGCACTCGGAGTCGAGAAGGGCATACGCCGGATTTCCTACGTCAATCTGTCCCTGTTTGCGGCGTTGACACTCATCACCTTCCTGCTCGGGCCAACGAATTATATTACGGCGATCGGAACCGAAGCACTCGGAACCTACATCAGCCAGTTCATCCCGATGAGTTTCTACACTGGCACTGCTGAGACCGGAAGTGGCGGCGTCTCGGATTGGGTTGGCGACTGGACGGTCTTTTATTGGGCCTAGTGGTTCTCCTGGACGCCGTTTGTTGGGCTGTTCATCGCGCGAATTTCACGCGGCCGCACTGCCCGTCAGGTGGCCGTAACTGGTGTTCTGGCATCGACCGGCATTACGATTCCGTGGTTCGCAACGATGGGAGGGACAGCGATCTACCTGCAAAATGACGGGCAAGCTGATGTTCTCTCCGCGATCCAGACGCACAACGAAGCAGGTGCGGGGTATCCGCTCTTCGAGGCACTGCCATTCGGTTGGCTGTTGACGGCGCTGTTTCTCCTGCTCGTCCTCCTTTTTCTCATCACGTCTGCGGATTCGTCGACGCTCGCACTTGGGACGCTCACGACAGGCGGGACACAGCGCCCGTCGACGATCAACCGAGTTATCTGGGGCTTTCTCATCGGTGCACTTGCCTCGTTGTTGATCGTTACGGGCGGTGTCGACGCACTGCAGGCGGCAGCGATCATTACTGGCGGCCCCTTTTCGCTCATCACGTTGGTCGCTGTCGCTTCAATGGCGCTCGCCTTTGGCACGCAACGATCGCTGTTCTTGCGAGATGAAGACGACGTCGAAGTGCCGAGTTCCAGTGCGGTCGCCTCCGATGGCCCCGAATCCGGTCCAGAAACCGACGACGACTGACTCTCGTCGCGGTCGACACTGAACAGGAGACGACGTCCGATGCCGTTCAAAAGGGGGGTGGGGACGTCCCAGCGAGGCCGGGCAACCGATGGCACGAGTGTCGACACAGACCGCCAACGCGAGTGGGGGCAACTCGAGTGAGCGGGCGTGTCGGCCGGAAATCGCGGGGAGTACCGATCGAAGGGTGGATCACAACCTGTTTTTCCACCCGTCTGTTGGTACAGCCACGCTTTTAATAAATTGTTTGGTTCAACTATTAAAACGGCCGAACTGCTACTGCAGACGTTGTTCAACAGCTCCCGTCACCGACCCGTGCTGGGACTCGAGAGCGGATCCGTTCCGCAAGCCGACATCCAGACGCTTCTCCCACACGATTACGACGACTGTCGAACTATCGAACGACAATATCATATACCCTCGGCAATATTCAGTAGCTATGACAGCAGTCGGTATCGACGCCATCGAGATCTGGACCGGGAATCTCAAACTCGACTTGCCGGGAACGTTCGCGCCCGAGAAGGGCGAGGACCCCGAAAAGTACACGAAAGGGCTCGGTCTCAACGCGAGTTCGTTCCCCGACAGCTACGAAGACATCGTCACGATGGGCGCAAACGCTGCCCACCGACTGATGGAGCGCAAGGGTCTCGAGCCCGACGATATCGGCCGTATCGACGTCGCGACCGAGAGCGCCTTCGACAACTCGAAGCCGGTTTCGACGTACGTCGCTGGCTGCTTAGAGCAGGTGTACGACGGCGACTTCCACCACGCGAACAAAGGCGAACGGAAGTTCGCCTGTATCGCGGGCACACAGAGTCTCGACGACGCCTACAACTGGATCCGTGCGGGCCGAAATCGTGGCCGCGGCGCGCTCGTGATCGCAACCGACACGGCGCTGTACGCCCGCGGTGACGCCGGCGAGGCGACCCAGGGTGCCGGTGCCGTCGCGATGTACATCTCCGAAGATCCTGATCTCGTCGAACTCTCGACCGATCAGGGGTATGGGTCGGCTGACGAGACTGACTTCCTCAAACCAAACCAGCAGTTCCCTTCCGTCGACGGCAAACGCTCGGTACAGGTGTATCTCGCTCGCATGCGCGAAGCGCTCGAGGACTACGAGAGCGTCGCCGGCGACGTCCACCCCGACGACTTCGCGTTCGCGCCGTTCCACACCCCGTTCCCGGGAATGGTCCGAAAGGCGGCGATGCTCGCGTACCGACACGTCACGCGTGACACCGCGATCGAGGAGGAACTCGCCAAGGAAATCGGCCGCCAGCCCCGTGCCGAGGCGTTCGACGACAAAGAGTCGTTCCACGACGCCGTCCGCGAGTACATGGACGCGCTCAAAGAAACCGATCGGTATCAGGAGTGGTACGCCGAGACCATCGACCCAACGCTGACGCTCTCTCGCGAGGTCGGCAACTGGTACACCGGCTCCGTCCACATCGCCCGTGTGAGCGCGATGAAGTACGCCCTCCAGAACGGCCAGGATCTTGCTGGCGAGACGATGCTCGTCGGCTCCTACGGTAGCGGTGCCCAGGCCGAGATCCACGCCGAAACCGTCCAAGACACCTGGGAAAAAGAGATCGAGGCGTTGAACGTCGACGCCCAGCTCGAAGCGCGCTATGACCTCTCTTGGGAGGACTACGAGGAGATCCACGACGTCCACAACCACGACATGGACGTCGACGTCGAGGAGTTCACGACGCCCGAAGCGGAGTTCGTCTTCGACGGTTGGGGCCGAATGGGCGAACGGAAGTACCGGTACGTCGAATAACGACGGCGACACACACGCGATTCGAGATCCGGCTCTTTTCGACGCGGATGCGGCTATCGTGCCGAGGCGAAACCGATTACCTCCTCGAGTTGCTAGTTTGAACAACGACACGCGTTCGATACACGACTACGTATGGATCCACTCACACTCCTCGGCGTCGATGTGCTGTTGTTTCTCGTAATCGGTCTGTTGGCCGGTGCCCACTGTATCGGGATGTGTGGGCCACTCGTGACTGTCTATGCAGGACAGATGGACAGCGGTAACAGCAGCCAGCGGGGCCATCTCACGACCTACGAAGTGCGCCAGCATGCGCTGTTCAATATCGGTCGGACAGCGAGTTACACGCTGTTGGGTGCGGCGTTTGGCACCCTCGGAAGCCTGTTGCTCATCACGACGGCTGAACTCTCGCCGATCGTCGACTTCGCCCGAGGCGGTGTTGGGCTCGTCATCGGCGGCTTCGTTATCGCCACTGGCGTCTACTACTTGCTCGGACGAACGACTGGTGGTGTCAACGTTCCCGGCCTCGAGCGGGTCGTCGGCTGGCTGACGGCACGGGTTCACCGGCTGGCGAACGGTCCCGGAATCGTTGGGCTGGGCGCGTTACACGGCCTCTTGCCCTGTCCAATCCTCTACCCGGCGTTTCTGTACGCGTTTGCGACCGGCTCGCCGACGGGTGGTGCACTCGCGCTGGCTGCACTCGGAATCGGGACGATTCCGGCCGTCTTCGCTTACGGGACGTTCATCGACTCCGTCGATATCGTCCACCGACGGCGCGTTCACCGGCTGCTCGGCGTCGCGTTCGTCGTGCTTGGCTACATCCTGTTTGCCCATGGACTGATGAGCCTCGGGTTCCACGTCCCACATCCGGAGCTCCCGTTCTACGAAGGACTCGACACGCCGGGCGCACACGACCATCACTGACGCGGCACACACTCCCAGATCACGATGACGAACGACCACGACCAACCAAACGAGACTGGCTGCACGCTGTGTGACCTCCCTGTCGAGGGCAGCGGCGTGACAGACGACGGTAACGACTTCTGCTGTGTGGGCTGTCGAGATGTCTATCAGACACTCGGCGACCTCGAGGTCGACGTCGATGCCGACGATGTTCGTCGTGCTCGAGCGACTGCCGACGACCAGCGCCACACACGAGAGGTGCCTGCTGACCACGAGGCGACGTTTCTCGAGGTTGACGGGATGCATTGTGCGACCTGTGAGGCGTTTATCGAGTCAGTGTCGCGCGATACAGACGGTGTCAGCGACGCGAGTGCGAGTTACGTCACCGACACAGTGCGAATCGACCACGATCCGGAGACGGTCTCACAGGAAGCGCTACAGGACGCGATCAGCGGCCTCGGATACAGCGCCTACGACCGCGAAGACGCGTTCAGCCGCCGAAAAGCCGACAACTGGGCGATGGGGCGGGTCGTCGTCGGTGCGCTCATGGGCATGATGGTGATGTTGCAGTATATCGTGCTCATCTACCCGATCTACTTCGGCGGGCTGTTCTACGACGATCGGACGACGGAGTTCCTCGAGGCGACGCTTGCGAGCTCGCTTGCGACGCCGTTCTATCTCGTTATCGCCGCCCTCACGACGATCGTGTTGGCCGTTACAGGAAAGCCGATCTTGCAGGGAGCGTACGTCAGTGCCCGAACCAGATCGCCGAACATGGATCTGCTCGTTGCGATCGCGGCCGTCAGCGCGTATCTCTACAGTACGCTCTCGGTCGTCGTCAGCGGCCCCCACATCTACTACGACGTCACCGTGGCGATCATCGTCATCGTCTCCGTCGGGAACTACTACGAGACGACGATCAAACAGCAAGCGACCGAGCGCCTCTCGGATCTCACCTCGATTCAGGTCGACGAAGCCCGTCGGGTTCGCGACGACGGAAGCCACGACGACGTCGCTGTTGCCGATCTCGAGGCGGACGATCACGTGCTGGTTCGGGCCGGTGAGCGGATCCCTGTCGACGGCGACGTCGTCGACGGCGAGGCCGCGGTCGACGAGGCAGTTATCACGGGCGAGTCACTGCCGGTCGGGAAGACCCCCGGCGACGCCGTCGTCGGTGGCTCGATGGTCGCCGACGGTGCGGTCACCGTCCGCGTCGGGGAGAACGCGACCAGCAGTCTCGATCGCATCACCGAACTCGTCTGGGATCTTCAGAGTGGCACCCACGGCATCCAGAAACTCGCGGACAAGCTGGCGACGATTTTCGTCCCGCTTGTGCTCGTGCTTTCGATCGTTGTCACAACGCTGTATCTTGCCGTTGGCTACGGGGTGGCCGCTGCGTTGCTCATCGGTCTGACGGTGTTGATCGTCTCCTGTCCGTGTGCACTCGGGCTGGCGACGCCGCTTGCGGTCGCAGCTGGCGTTCGAGATGCCTTGGAGCGCTCGATCGTCGTCTTCGACGACAGCGTCTTCGAGCGCATCCGTACCGCGGACACCGTCGTCTTCGACAAGACGGGGACGCTGACGACCGGCGAGATGACCGTCGTCGAGACCGACTGTGAGGACGACCTCAAGGCGCAGGCGGCGCTGCTCGAGGCCCAGTCCGCCCATCCGGTCGGGCAGGCGATCGCCGCCGATCGACCGGTCACCGACGGGGGCTCGCTCGAGGAGACAGCGACGGAGTCGGAGTCGGCGTCAGCGTCGACCACAGAGAACGACCGCGTGACGGCGTTTGAGTCCCACCGAAACGGCGTCAGCGGCATCGTCGACGGCGAGGAGCTCATCGTCGGCCATCCGGACCTCTTCACCGATCGTGGCTGGACAGTGCCCGACGAGATTGCCACACAGATCGACGACGGTCGACAGACCGGGCAGGTTCCGGTCGCCGTCGGTCGGAACGGGACTGCGGAGGGCGTCATCGTCGTCGGTGACGAACTCCGCGGAGAGTGGGCGGAGACGCTGACAGCGATTTCGGAGACCGACACCGACGTCGTCATCCTCACTGGTGACGACGCGAAAGCTGCGAGTCGCTTCCGTGAGCACCCATCCGTCGATCAGGTGTTTGCGGGTGTGCCACCGGAGGGGAAAGCCGAGACTGTTGAGCGACTCAAAGAACGCGGCCAGACGGTCATGATCGGCGACGGGACCAACGACGCGCCAGCGCTCGCGGCCGCCGACCTCGGAATCGCGCTCGGCGGTGGCACCGCGATGGCCGCCGACGCAGCCGACGTCGCCCTCGTCGACGACAACCTGGGCTCGGTCGACACCGTTTTCGAACTCGCTCGAGCCACTGATCGACGCGTCAAAGGCAACATCGGCTGGGCGTTCTGCTACAACGCGATTGCGATCCCACTCGCCGTGACGGGACTGCTCAATCCGTTGTTCGCGGCCCTCGCGATGGGGGCGAGCAGCCTCCTGGTCGTCACGAACTCCTCGCGGCCGTTGCTCGACGACTGACGTGGATCGTCCATCTCGTGTGCTCGCCGAACAGCGTCCTTGGTCGGGTCGACGAACTGCAACCAGTCAGTGGACTAATGCGTTAGCACAGCCATAGTGTCGGATATGTCCGACCGGGCCGATGCGTCGGGGTGGCTTTCCGAGGGGCGGGCGTTGACCGTCCTTGCGCTGGTCAGCGTCGCACTCGCCGCCGTTATCATCTTGCCCTATCTCCAGTACGTCCTCCTCGGAGTCGTCCTCGCGTACATTCTGGAACCGGCACAGCGACGCCTCGAGCGCGTCGTCAGACCGATGACTGCTGCGCTCACGCTCGTCGTCGTCGCCATCCTTGCGATCCTCCTACCGGTTGCGTACGTACTCGCAATCGCGCTCCGGCAGGCCCTCGAACTCGTCGGCGCGGTACAGGATGGGAGATTAAACATCGACGACATCGAGGCGCAACTCGAGGAAACGGGTGTCGACGTCGATCTGGTAGAGATGTACGGCATCTATCAGGAGCCGATCGCAGCCGGGTTACAGGGGCTTGCGACCAGTGGAATCGAGTTCGTCAGTGGGCTCCCGGGCATTCTTATCGGGATTACGGTGACGCTGTTCGTGCTCTTTGCGCTGTTGCGAGACGGCAATCGGCTCGTCGCATGGAGCCATACGGTCGTCCCGATCGACGACGAGATTCAACAGGAACTGCTCGCGGAACTGGACCAGCTTATGTGGGCCTCCGTGATCGGTAACGTCGGTGTCGCAGCCATTCAGGCGGTGTTGCTTGGCGTCGGGCTGGCTGTTCTTGGCGTCCCCGCCGTTGTCTTGCTCACCGTTGGGACGTTCGTCTTCGCGTTGCTCCCACTGATCGGTGCGTTCGGAATCTGGCTCCCGGTTACGGTCTACTTGCTTGCCGTCGGCGAGTTCATCCCCGCGGCGGCGCTCGTCGTCTACGGCTCGTTGGTCAGTGCCTCCGACACCTATCTGCGGCCCGCGCTGATCGGCCGAACCAGTGCGTTCAACTCCGCAATCATCGTTGTCGGAATCTTCGGCGGCCTCATCGTCTTCGGCGCAGTCGGGCTATTCATTGGCCCCGTCGTCCTCGGCGGCGCGAAAGTCACCCTCGACGTGGTCGCTCGAGAACGAGCCCAGAAAGATCCTGTCTCAGCGGCGGACAGTTCGGCCGACGACGCTGCTGTCGACACTGACACAGAAACCGGCGTTCGAGAAGCACCAGATCGAGAGGCAGACACAGGGGCTGACGACGGGCGAGCGCCATCCCCCGACGCGACCGAGGAGGAGACAGCTGAAAAAGCGGTGTCCGAGCCGAACGGGGAGACAGATGCTGAGACCGAAACCGATTCCGACACCGACACTCCGTCGTAGCCACCGTGTGTCGGTCAGCAGCTCGATACGACCGCCGCCGAAGGGGTGCGTTCATTACCCTATGACCACTACGCACACGTATCATGCCTCGACTCGACTCGAGCAGGCGGCACAGATGTCTCTCGTCTGGTTCGGTCGGTCGGGGCCAGTACTACTATGCACGGATCTGACGCCACCGGGAGTCCATACGCTCCCCACACTACCGAGGAACGCTCACGGATGCTCGAGGCCATCGGCGTCGAGACGGTCGACGACCTCTTCGACATTCCGACAGCTGTCGAGTTCGACGATGCGTTCGGTATCGATTCCCGATCAGAACAGGAGACGAGACGACTGGTACGCTCGATCCTGGGGCGCAACGACACGTTGACGGAGCTGTTGGGTCGTGGCCACTACGGCTACTACATTCCGTCGCTGGTCAACCATCTCGCGGATCGCTCGGAGTTTTTGACCTCCTATACGCAGTATCAGCCCGAAGTCTCGCAGGGCTTCCTGCAGGTTCTCTTCGAGTACCAGTCGCTGCTAGTCGAGTTGACCGGTCTCGAGATTGCCAACTGCTCGATGTACGACGCGGCGACGGCACTCGGCGAAGCCGCAACCCTTGCCGAGCGCGTTCGGGAGACAAGCGGCCACCGCGTGCTCGTTCCCGACCGCCTGCTCGAGGGCCGGCGCTCGACGCTCGAGAACTACGTCGCCGGAACGGATCTCGTCGTCGAGGAGTACCCCCTCGATGACGGTGTTGTCGACCTCGAGGGTCTCGAGGGGATGGTCGACGAGGACGTCGTCATGCTCTACGCCGAGAACCCGACGGTCCGCGGGACGATCGAGGAGGGACTCGAGTCGATCGGCGACCTCGCGACGGCCCACGACGCGCTGTACGTTCTCGGTTCGGACCCGATTGCACTCTCGTTGCTCCAGCGGCCGGCGGATGTCGGTGCCGATGTCGTCGTTGGCGACGCGAGTGTGCTCGGGCTGCCGACCAGCTACGGGATGGGGCTCGGCCTGTTCGCGACGCGCGAGGACTTCCTCCGGCAGGTCCCCGGCCGACTGGTCGGGGCCAGCGAGGACGCGACCGACCGGCGTGCGTACACGCTCACCTTACAGACCCGCGAACAGCACATTCGCCGAGAGCGGGCAACGAGTAACATCTGTACGAATCAGGCGTGGGTTGCGCTCCGAACCGCGATTCACGCCGCGTCGCTCGGGCCACACGGTATGGTCGACCTCGCAAAACGTGGCGTGACCCGCGCCGAGGATCTTGCAGAGCGACTCGACGAGTTGACCGGTGTCACGGCCCCAGTCCACGACCGGCGTCACTTCCGCGAGTTCGTCGCCCACGTCGACCAGCCCGCAGCCCCGATCGCCGAAGACCTCGAGCACCGTGGCTTTGCGGTCCACGTCGTCGGTGAACACGAGATTCAGATGTGTGTCGCTGGCGTGTCGGATGCGAAACTCGAGCGGTTTGTTGCCGCGTTCAAAGAGGTGGTACAATGACCAACAACGCAGAAACGCCCGAAGACGGATCGGTTCGCTACGACCAGGCTCGCTACGTCGAGAACGGCCAGTACGAGCCGTTGCTCGCCGAGAAGGATCTCACCCGCGTCGAGATCGGCGACGATGACGACTCGCCGCTTCCTGACGACCTTACACGTGATCGCCTCGAGTTGCCCGACCTCTCCGAACCCGAGCTGGCGCGCCACTACACGCGCCTCTCCCAGATGATCTACGGGATCGACAGCGGCCCCTACCCGCTTGGCTCGTGTACGATGAAGTACAATCCCAAGTTCACCGAGGACGTGGCGGCGCTGCCGAGTGTGGCCGTCCACCCGGACCGCTCGGAGCGCTCGACGCAGGGGAGCCTCGAGCTCATGTACCGCCTGCAGGACTATCTGGGCCGAATCGGCGGGATGGATGCCGTCACGCTCCAGCCACCTGCTGGTGCGGCCGGCGAGTTCGTCGGTATCCGTGTCGCCGCGGCCTACCACGAGCACAACGGCGAGGGCCATCGCGACGAGGTCATCATCCCCGACAGCGCTCATGGGACGAACTTCGCGACCGCCGCACTCGGCGGCTACGACGTCGTCTCCTTGCCAAGCGACGACGAGGGACGGGTCGATCTCGAGGCGCTCGAGGCTGCCCTCTCGGAGAAGACGGCTGCGTTGATGCTGACGAATCCGAACACGCTCGGCCTGTTCGAACGCGACATCACCGAAATCGCCGAGATGGTCCACGACGTCGGCGGGTTGCTCTACTACGACGGCGCGAATCTGAATGCCCTGCTCGGCCGTGCCCGGCCGGGAGATATGGGCTTCGACGTGATGCACTACAACGTCCACAAGACGTTCGCGACGCCCCACGGCGGCGGCGGCCCCGGTGCCGGCCCAGTCGGTGTCGTCTCCGAACTCGCCCCGTTCCTGCCGTCACCCCGGGTGCGCGAAAGCGAGAGCGGCACAAGCGAGCCAACCTACGAACTGTTCGAGCCCGACCACACCATCGGTAAGGTGCACGGATTCCAGGGCAACTGGCTCGTCCTCGTCAAGACCTTCGCCTACATCGCGCGACTGGGCGACGACGGACTCACTGACGCCAGCGCGAAAGCCGTCCTGAACGCGAACTATCTCGCGAGTCAACTCGAGTACGACGTTCCCTACGAGCCGTTCCACCACGAGTTCGTCGCCAGCGCCGGTGACCAGGACGCCGCCGACGTCGCCAAACGCATGCTCGATTACGGCGTCCACCCACCGACGACCAAGTGGCCCGAAATCGTCCCTGAGGCGCTGATGACCGAGCCGACGGAAGTCGAAAGCAAGGCCACGCTGGATCGCCTCGCCGCCGCGTTCAACGCCGTCGCCGACGAAGACGACGAGGCGCTCGAGGCTGCCCCTGGCCGAACGACCGCGCGCCGGATCGACCAGACCAGTGCCGCCCGCAACCCGCGGCTGTCCTGGCACGCGCTCGAGGACGAGTAATCGCGCCGCTGGACTCGATCTGCTCCCCGGAGTCTTTGGTTTCAGCCTGTTGGATCGTTCGACGGTGATCCGGAGCCGTTTTTCAGGTCGTCACTTCGCTGGCGTCGTGAGCCCGTCTTCTAAATGCTCGAGCAAGGCGGGATGGAGCGAGCCGTTCGAACCGAGCAGCGCCCGTCGCTCGTCAGTCTCGAGGGTGAACTCGAAGGGGGCACCCGATTCATCTGTGATCGTCGCGCCGGCGGCACGGGCGATGATGAGGCCGGCCGCGATGTCCCAGGGATGTGTGTCGTGTTCCCAGATCGCATCAGCGCTGCCGCTGGCGAGATAACAGAGGTTGAGCGCGGCCGAGCCGAGCCGTCGGACGCCGCGTGACTCCTGGTAAAAATGCGAGAGGAAGATGCCGTCGGGGTCGTAGCCCGAAATGAGCATGCTTTCGTCGAGTCGCTCCCGGTCGGTGGTCCGGATCGGATCGCCGTCGCGCCAGGCACCCTCGCCCGCGATTGCGGTGAACAACTCGTCGGTCTCGGGGACGTAGACGACCCCCATCACCGGCTCGTCGTCTTCGATCAGTGCGACCGAAATCGAGTAGTTGGGGTTGCCGTGTGCGAAGTTCCCGGTGCCGTCGAGTGGATCGATGACCCACAGATAGTCCGCATCCTCGCCGGTCTGGCGGGTGCTCTCTTCGGAGAAGATCGCATGGTCTGGAAACTCGTTGCCAACGGCGGTCGTGATGATCCGGTCGGCCTGGTGGTCGGCCTCGGTGACGATGTCTGATTTGTTGCTTTTGACATCGACCGATTCGACCTGCCCGTGGAGTTCTCGTAGCGGCTCGCCGGCAGCTCTGGCGGCTTCCGTGGCGACCGTGAGCGCATGTTTGACGGTGTCCGTCTCGCTGTCCGCTGCAGTCGGTTTCGGGGATGACGTTGTCTCGAGTTTCTTCTCGGGTGGCACCGCTGCTTCCCGGAGATTCCAGCCCAGTTTCTTCGTGATCGCTGTAAAGAAGTGGTCGTCGTAACTCGTTCGAACGACGTGGGCGCGTTTTGCAGCACCTGTGATCGTCATCTCGTCGTCCTCGCTCAAGATCGTGTGGGCGCGGCCGCCGTCAACCAGCAGACTGGCCTGTCCTCTCGTGATAATTCGCAGTTCCGTCTCGGGAGAGACGACGATCGGTCTGACGCCGAGATTGTGCGTATGCAGCGGGACGATCTGGAGGGTGTGATTGTTCACCGGGTAGTGGACCGGGCCGTTCGCCGACAGCGAGATCCCCGTCGAGCCAGTCGGCGTCGAGACGGCAAGCCCCGTTCCCTCGAACTCACCGATATACTCGTTGTCCGCATAGACGTCGAGTCGCGCCACCTTCCGGTCGATGGGGTTCTCCGGGGGCACCTGCTGGATCATGACATCGTTGATTCCCGTCGCGTCCACGCCGGGCGCAGTGACGTGGACCTGCTGGCGGCTGTCGACTGCGGCTCGCCCGCACAACACCTCCTCGAGGGCGTCCTCGAGGTCTTCGGGCTCGACACGAGCCAGAAACGCAAGCGTTCCCGTGTTGACGCCCAGCTGTGGAATATTCCGCGGCGCGAACGTTTTGACACCCTCCAGAAAGGTCCCGTCACCGCCGAGGGTTACGCCAAGCGTGGCACGGTTTTCGTTGTACACCCTTCCAACATCGTCGCCGACGTCGACGCTCGAGAGGCCGATATCGTGCTTGGCGGTCCAGTCAGTGAGTGTCTCGAGCGCCCCCTCACTGTCGGGGCTGACGATCGCGATGATTTCGTCCGTCGTTGCCAGTCTGCGCCCTTGCATACGTAGTTTCCTAGCAGTCGTATCTGTTTATGCGTTCGCCGTGGTTCGACGCGTGAAGACGCTGGTGTTCAACCGTGAGCAGGGCAGTTCTCATCGCCACTGACCGTTACTGCACACCTGCTCGAGACCGGCTATACGATGGGCATGTCCATTCAGTCGTTTCTCTACCCCCACGAGACTCCGGACTAAAGCGGCTCGAGTCGAGCGTTAAACGCGGTACTGCAGCCCTGGAACCAGGGGAACACTTGTGTCGCTGAGCGATGAGATGTGCGTATGGCCGTCATCGATATCGCTCGTGGGACTGTCGTTACTGTCGAACCGGACGCGACGCTTTCGGATGTGGTCCAGACGATGCGAACCGAGCAGGTCGGGAGCGTGATCGTTGTCTCGGCGGACGAACCGCTCGGCCTCGTCTCCGATCGAGACCTCGCGTTCGAGGTCCTCGCTGAGAACGGGGCCACGAGAGAGACGCCAGTCGCCGAAATCGTCTCCGAGGATTTCCTGACGGTGCCCGCCGACGCGGGCGTCTACGATCTCGTCGACCTCATGTCCACCAAAGGCGTTCGTCGACTCCCCGTGGTCGACGACGGCGACCTCGTCGGCATCGTATCGCTTTCCGATGTCGTCGTCTTGCTCGGTATGGAGCTCCAACACGTCGCAAACACGATCCGTGCAGTCTCGCCAGCCTACGAACGGTCCACGATGGATCGGTAGTGTGCGTGTCGACTCGAGAGCTCGACTCTGTACCTCTCGCTCGAGTCGACGAGAAGAATGGGTGCAGTCGCAGTCCGTTACGCGCTCGAGTCGACGAGAAGAATGGGTGCAGTCGCAGTCCGTTACGCGCTCGAGTCGACGAGAAGAATGGGTGCAGTCGCAGTCCGTTACGCGCTCGAGTCGACGGCCGTCCCGTTGTCGCTGATCTGAACGAAGCCGTAGTCACACTCTGGACAGTGCCATTTGACCTTCTCGCCGAGGTGCAACGTCGTGCTCGCGGCGCGGTAGAACGTTGCCTCAGTCTCACAGTCCGGACAGTAGTGCTCGAGTTCCATAGCCATGGTCGGGTGTTGCGTACGGTGTGTGTTGAAGATACTGATTCCGGCATCCGTTGTCGGACCACTGATGAGGCAGCGATCACACAACCCGCCTGACAGAAGTTAAGTACTCTCCGTCCGTCGAACTGGGTATGTCGATCTACACAGGTCGTGGCGACGAGGGGAAGACTGATCTCCGAGATATGACCCGGGTCTCGAAATCGAGCGCCCGCATCGAAGCGTACGGTACCGTCGACGAACTCAACGCCCTCATCGGCACAATTCGACCGACCGACCACGACGACATCAACGAGCGACTGCGGACGATCCAGAATCAGCTCCACGTCGTCCTGGCGGATTTTGCCAACCCCGACCCCGACGAAGACGACCCCGTCGTCCGCGCCGAACACGTCGACACCATCGAGGCGTGGATCGACGAGTACGACGAGGAACTCGAGCCACTGACCTCGTTTATTCTGCCGACTGGCAGCGAACACGGCGCGAAAATCCACCACGCACGGACGGTCTGCCGACGCGCCGAACGGCGGGCAGTCTCGTTGGCCAACGAGGAACCGATCAACGAACAAGCCGTCCAGTACTTGAACCGTCTCTCTGACGGCCTGTTCACCCTCGCTCGTGTCGTGAACAAACGCGACGGCGAACGCGAAGAACAGCCACAGTACTGAGACGAACCGCTGTTATCCACGTCTTTTGTCTGCGGTCCTCGAGGCCGACCGATAACGGTTCAGCCACCGGTCTGCGTGTCGAAGCCGTCCCGAGCCGCTTTCTGTCGTCTGCGAAAGGGCTATATTCGCTGGTCGCCTCCAGACTGTCTGAGAGTCATGAACAAACACTTCCACGACAGCCTCTACTACGCCAAGCGAGCCGGCAAACACGCAACACTCGGCGTCCGTGAAACCCTTCGACCCCACCTGACCGCGCTTCGAGTTCGGCTGGGACGGGAGCCAGCCCCCGAGCCGGATCGTCTCGAGCGGGTGCAAACGGGTCTCGAGCGGCTCGAGCAGACCACCGAACGACGCGTACGCAGCGTTGGCAGCGTGCTCGAGCGCCGAGTTCGGTAATGGGGTCGGACGGGGCTGTCGACGACCGATGAAAGGAAGTCTTAAGTCGAACGCCCGGGAATCATTTCGTGCGGGTTGGTGATCTAGTCCGGTTATGATACCTCCTTCACACGGAGGAAGTCGGCAGTTCAAATCTGCCCCAACCCATTTCTGACGACACAACGACGAGGAGCGTAGCGACGAGTCCGTGTCGTCAGAAATGGAGATGGCAATTTGAACCAGACGAGTCGCGCACAGCGAACGGACGTGAGCGAGCACGTCTCGGCGTGGTTCAAATCTGTCCCAACCCACCGCTTTTGTACCGAACCGTTTCACAAGATCTGAGTGCTGTGGTAACCGACCTGGATTCGTCTACGGAGTTGGAGAGAGCAGCGATTCCGACTGCTTATTTGTAACTGGTGTTCCAACCGCTGGTGCACATGAACACAGACGAGGTGGCGGAGTACGTCGAGCAGTCACAGCAACTGCTCGAGGCATCCCCGCAAATGAACGAGCAGAATACAAAAGTGCGGCTCGTTCAGCCGCTGCTCGAACTGCTCGGCTGGGACCTGTACTCGACTGAAGTCGACCTCGAATACACGGTTCCGATGGGGTCCGGAAGTACGTACGTCGACTATGCCCTTCTCGTCGGAGATTCGCCGGTGGTTTTTGTCGAAGCGAAAGCGGCCAATTCAACGCTCAGTTCGAAGCATGTCGAGCAGCTACAGAGCTACATGCGACAAGAACTTGATGTGGACTGGGGAATTCTCACAAACGGAACGGAATTCGAGGTGCTCGCGAAAGACCACAGCAGTAATGGAGCAGAAGTGTCGGTTGTGCAGTTCAATCTTGACGATCTCGCTGGGAATCCGAGCGTGCTGGAACTGCTTTCCAAGGAGGCGATCCGCTCCGGAAAGGCGGGTGAGATCGCTGCACAGGTGGCACAGACGAACGAGGCAATTCGGTATCTCAACCGAAACGAGGACGAAGTAACAGAGAGGGTTAGTGACGCAGTTGAAAACGAACTCGGAACTGTGCCGTTGGATCTGAACGAGCAGGCTCGAGAGTTCGTCCAGCGGCTGGTTTCGGCGCTTCGGGACCAGCGCCAGTTCGTCAACGAAGCGTCTGCAACCGGTACTGGTGAATCGCCAGTCGATCCACCAGCGGAAACAGAACCGAATGAGGACGAGTCCCAACAGTCACAACGGAGCAAGCTCGTCGGAACGGTCCCACGAGCCGCCCTCGAGGGTGACGAAGATGCAACGGTCGCTGTCTACCCGACCCAAGAGTCCGGCCTCGAGTTCCTGCGAGAGAACGCAGCATGGGGATTCGTTAGAGTGGGACGAGAGTTCGACTACATTGCGATGTACGTTTCCGGAGCGAATCGTGAAATCCGGTTCTTTGCGGAAGTCGACGACATCGTGGAACCGCACGAGGCAGACATCGAACGTGGGTTGGATAACTACGATGTTGGAGCGGGCGAGAAAGTAATTCGATTCGAGCGAGAGTCATTCTACGAGTTGGAAGACCCGATACCGTTCGAATCCAAGTATCCACAATCCCGTCGCGATACGACGCTCGGAAAGCTGCGAGCTGCAGAGACGACGGACGACCTCTTTTAGTCCAGCCGATTTCTCTGCTCGAGACGACTGTCATCAAATTGTATCCGAGAGTATTCAGTCCCTTGGTGCCAAATACCAACCATGGCGACGGCATCGGAAGAACGGCCGGTACTGGTTGCAATCTCGAACCCCGAGCACGCCGAGCAGTTGGCTCGGACGGCCGGTGATCTCGCTCGAGCAACCGATGGCGTCGTGCAGATCGTCTCGGTGGTGGTCAAGTCCCACGAATCGCCGTTTTCGGTGTACACTGACGACGCGATCATCGAGCAGTACTCGGGCGACGCACAGGAGACGCTGGATCGAGCAACCAGCGTCGCGCCCGAGGACGTGACGGTCACCGGCGAGTTGGTGGTCGGCAACTCGGTGTCCGATGGCCTCCTGACAGCGATCGAACGAACTGACGCGCGGGCGCTCGTGGTCGGCTGGCAGGAGCGCCGTAGGCGGACCGACGCGGTGCTCGGGACGACCGTGGATCGGCTGCTCGAGCGAGCGTCCTGTGATCTCTACGTCGAACGGATCGGCAGCGAGGCAAACGGCGTCGACTCGGTCCTGCTGCCGGTCGCTGGCGGCCCACACGTTCGTCCGGCAGCCACCATCGCAAAGGCGATCGCCGCTCGCAACGACGCCACGGTGACCGTCGTCTCCGTTGCTGGCGCCGACGTCAGTACTGACGTCGCACAGGAGTCGACCGTCGACGTACAGTTGACCCTCGAGGAGACCCCAGGGCCGAGTGTCAACGTGCAGATACGGCTCCACGACAGCGACGACATTGTCGGGACGCTCGTCGACGAAGTGGCCGACCATGACGTCCTGGTGTTCGGTGCGACACGCCAGGGGGCATTGCACCGACGACTCGTTGGGTCGATCCCGAGGGCTGTCATCAAACGAACCGATCGGACGGTGATCCTTGCTCGAGCCGGTGATGCTGTCGGCGGACCAGTGCTTCGACAACTGCAGCGGCTCAGAAACCTCCCGTAACTGTGTCTGTCAAAGCACAAGCAAGTCCAGTACTGGTGGGCTGTACACCGAGACAGATTTCACGATCGAGATGAACGATTAAGGATTATCCCGACCACTGGGTGAGTATCTACGATCTACAGGAAGCCTGAATCCGGATACCACCACGCTGCCGTCGGGTTTCGCCGTCCATAGACTCTTGTTCGCGTGCGACACAGTTGTAACAGATGCAGTACTACGAAGACATCGAAATCGGCGCTGTTGACGAGTTCGGTGAGTATCACGTCACAAAAGACGAACTCGTCGAGTTCGCCGAGCAGTACGACCCACAGCCGTTTCACGTCAACGAAGAGGCTGCCACTGACTCCGCGTTCGGTGAACTCATCGCGTCCGGGTGGCATACCGCATCGATCTGCATGCGGTTGCTCGTCGATGGTGCGCTCAACGAACAGGCCGGCATGGGCGCCCGTGGCGTCGACGAACTCCGCTGGAAACAGCCCGTCACGCCGGGCGATACGCTGTCGGTTCGGACAGAAGTCGTCGACAAACGCGTCTCCGAGAGCGATCCCAAGCGGGGGTACGTCGACACCCGTCTCGAGGGCATCAATCAGGACGGAGACGTCGTCATTTCGTGGCTCGCACACGGCATGATCGAGCGACGCAATCCTGCCGAGTAGCTCACGGCGGTGTGGGCAGCCAAGTGACTCGAGTGGTCGACAGAGCGGCAGTCGACTCGAGAGCTATACAGTTGTCTCCACATCGAGCGCTGCGGCGAGAATCGCGGTCTGAACCGTCCGCAGGTCGGTTTCCTGAATAGTTGCGGCGGCCCGGAAGCGCTCGCGAACCTCGGTCACGGTCTGCGGGGTGGCAGCGAGATGGACGAGGGTGAACGCATCAGGCGCGACGGCTGCAGCGGACTCGAAGTCGGCTTGGTCGTAGAGGTCGGTAAACGACGCGCGGATGTCCGCGACGAGTGCAGCTGTCACCTCGCCACCGGGGTCACCGGCAGGCACTGAATCCATACTGTCATCGAAGTACGTTTCGGGGTCGACGACGCCCGCTTCGTCGTAGAGTGTGTCAGCGAGTGCGTCGGCGACTGGCCCCGAAACGTACACGCCGAACAGTTTGTATTGATCGCCGCCAGTCATACCCGACAGTTTGAGGCCGACATATAAAAAAAGGACGAGCGGCGTCTGGGGTCTTTGCGACGTCGTGTTCGCCAGACGTCGCTCACACTGCCTGACAACCGTCAGTAACCGCCCGATCGCGTCTCACGGCTCGTCACGTCCGCGACGAGCGTTCGCGTGCGATCGGTGCGTGAATAGTTTGGCAGTATCAGAAACGCCGCCGAAGTTCCTCGAGCAGCCTCGGTGGAAGATCCAGACTCGCCAGAACCTCGTTTCGCTGGGTTGGTGTTCCGTGGCCAGCGACGAACCCATTGAGTCGGGCTACGACTGTCGAATCAACGAACGCGTCGCCGTACTGTGCCGCGAGTTCGTCGCCGACGACCGGTGTCGAGCGAAGTTCGTACTTCTGGTGATAGTCTTCCGCGAGGAACAGTTGATCGAACGGTTCAATCGCGGTTTCGACCGACTGGCCGGTTCGCTCCTCGAGTGTGGCTCGCTGGTTCGTGGCCACCTCGTGCTGGTGGTCGTCGTGGGTGAGAACGACGCCGCGATACTGTCGTTTGGGTGCTCTCGACGCCCAGTCGTGGTTCGCCCAACACACCTCGAGCAACTCGTCGTAGGTGACGGTCTCGGGATCGTACACGACGTGTACGACTTCGGTGTGATCACCGAGAGCGTGATATCGTGGCGTCGGGGTCGTCCCGCCAGCGTAGCCGACGCGTGTTCGAACGACGCCCTCCATCGCACCGAACCGGGCGTCCGGTCCCCAGAAACAGCCCATTCCGAACGTCGCCGCCCCCATCTCACTCGGTGAGACAGCGGTGCCGTCCTGCTCGAGGGGTGGCGACTCCGTCACGGCTGGGTCTGGCTCGTCCATACCGAATCGACGGGGCCGGAGAGTTTTAGACTAGTGGCTCAAGGCAGGCGCTGATGGGAGCGAGGAGACACAGTGATCGGCAGAGAGTATCGGACGAACCGAACGACAGGTGGTCGATCAGCCGGACAGCCGCTTTCTATGTCCGTCTACCCGGCTCAAAACTCGTAGTGAGCGATCTCTCTCGATCGACAGGTCGGACACTCCTCGCGGTCGGAGTCGAACTTCTCGCCGCAGTTCCGACATTCGTACAGCTCCCCACTGGTACTGGCGAACCGTCGGAGTCGAGTCATGACACTCATCCCACCAACACGTTAGGCGGACAACAGTATTAGTAAAGGTGCAAGCATTGTGCGCGACCGAACAGCTTCAGCGGGTGTTCGGGATCCAGAACGATCATCGAACACGTCACGCTCGAGGAGCACAGTCCAGTGAAGCGATGTGTCGGCGGCGCTGGTGCCTATGGGAGCCGTCTCGAGGCCCGTGACGGCCGATCAGCTGTCGACCGAGGCCGTTGCCGTCCCCGTCAGTAACGTCCGACCGTATTGGTTCGTCGCCTCGAGAGCGACCTCGACGACTCCGTCGTCGGGGTGGCTGTCGACGAGTTTGCTGCTCGCAATAATCGTCTCGCCGGGAACGACCGGGGACTGAAATCGGACGCCAAACGCAGACACCGACTCGAGGCCGACCCAGTCGGTGACGACCCGTGAGGCGATCCCAGCCGTGAACATTCCTTGCCCGAAGACGCTTTCATTGCCGGCCGCGCGGGCGTAGGACTCGTCGTAGTGGATCGGGTTGAAATCGCCGCTCGCGCCCGCGTACTTCACGAACTGCTGGCGTGTGACGTCTTCGACGACGATCCTTGGCCCAGCATCGCCGACGGCGAGTTCGTCGAGAGCCGTGACCGCAGGACCGTCCTCGACAGCCGATTCGAACCCGGTCGTCGGTGACGCCGTTTCGCTGTCGACATCGTTCGAGTCAGCCGCTGTCTCGCCGCGTTCTGCGGTGTCCTGTACCGCATCCTTGGTTTCGATCACGGTCGCCTGCTCCGTGAGGACGAGCTCGGCGGCGTCGTCCCGGTATGCCGTCTCGAGGACGGCGAACGTCATCGTTCCGGCGCGACCGCCGTCGCGCTGGTAGACCTCTGTGAGCGTCGTCGTCCCCGTCAGAACGTCGCCGACCTGGAGCGGTCGTTCGTACTCGTAGGCCTGCTCGCCGTGGAGAACGTATTCGGGTTCGAATCCGAGGTCGAAGCCGTGGCCCTCGACGCCGTCAGCCCGATACCGCGGAAATGCGCTGACGCGGGCGTACGTCAGCGGGGCCGGAAGACGGTCGTAGCCACGCTCGCGGGCAACGGCTCCGTCCCGAAACACCGGATTTGGATCCGTGATCGCCCGTGCGAACTCCTCGACTTTCCCCCGTTCGATCCGGAACTCCTCGACGGTGACCCGCGAGTCGCCGACCATCGCCTCGAGGTCAGCCATCGATTTACTGGGCACGGATGTCACCTTGAGCGACTGAGCGAATCTGTGGGTCGTTCGGACGAGTCGTCGTCCGCGGCTGCGATGCGCTCTCGATCCGTGTTCGATCCATTTTCTGGTGGTTGGATAACACGTCTGATAAGCGTATCCCCCCACGCTCGAAACACGATCAGCAGCAGGCGCCGTTGTCAGCACTCGAAACGCCGACTGACTAGCGGTTCAGTCGGCAGAGCGTGTCGGCTCTCGGGCAGAACGTCTATGCCGAACGGCACAATAGTGCTATGAGAATACATGAACACCGCAGTCATCGTCGATGCCGTTCGGACTCCGTTTGGCAAACGGGATGGTTCGTTTCGGGACACACATCCGCAGGATCTGGCGGCAAAGCCGCTCGAGGCGCTCGCCGAGCGCAACGGGTTCGAGCCCGAAACGATCGAGGACGTCATCTACGGCTGTGTCACGCCGATTGACGAGCAGGGGCTCAACATCGGCCGGCTCGCGCCGATGGTCGCCGGCTGGGGTGACGTCGTCCCCGGCGTCCAACTCAATCGGATGTGTGGCTCCGGCCAGCAGGCAGTCAACTTCGCGGCGGCGAACGTCATGGCGGGCCAACACGACGTGTTGATCGCCGGCGGCGTCGAGCATATGACTCGCGTGCCGCTTGGGTCAGACGGCGCTGACGGCGTCTCCGGCGGTGGTGCCGTCACAGATACCTACTTCGAGCACTTCGACGAACTGACCCATCAGGGTGAAGGGGCCGAACGGATCGCCGAGGAGTACGGCTTCACGCGCGAGGAACTGGACGAACTCGCCGTCGACTCACAGCGGCGCTGGGGCGAAGCTTGGGAGGCGGGCCGGTACGACGATCAGGTCGTGCCTGTCGAGACCGAACTCGAGGTGGAAAGCGAGTCACGAAGCGACTCGGAGAATCGAACGGGGAGTGAAACAACTCGTGAGACCGTCACCGTCGACCGGGACGAACATCCGCGACCCGAAACGGATCTCGAAACCCTCTCGAAACTGCCCCTATCGTTCCGCGAAGACGGCGACGGTGTCCACCATCCAGGCAACTCCTCGGGGATCGTCGACGGCGCCTCGGCACTGTTGGTCACGAGCGAGGACGCAGCCAAAGCACACGGCTGGGAGCCGATGGCCCGCATCACCCAGACCGAGGTCGTCGGCGTCGACCCCGTAACGATGCTCACCGGACCGATTCCGGCGACCGAAGGAGTGCTCGAGAAAGCCGGCATGACGATCGGCGACATCGACTGCTTCGAGGTCAACGAGGCGTTCGCCTCGGTCGTCGCTGCCTGGCTCGAGGAAACCGGCGCGTCGTGGGACGACGTCAACGTCAACGGCGGCGCGATTGCCCACGGCCACCCACTCGGGGCGACCGGCGCAGCGTTGCTGACGAAGCTGGTACACGAACTCGAACGAACCGGACAGGACACCGCGCTCTCGACGATGTGTATCGGCTTCGGACAGGGTATCGCGACGATTATCGAACGCGTTTAGACCGCGACTCGAGCGGTCGACTCGCCGTCACTCGTCGAGGGCATCGATACGCAGCTCCTCGTCGAACTGGAGAGCGTGTTCGACCTCTTCGTCGGCGATGTCGTCGAACGCCCAGCGAGCGATCGAGCGGCGGTGGACCTCGTCGGCCCCGTCGACGATCCGGAACGCACGGACGTCCTCGTAGAAGTGGGCGATCGGAAGGTCTTTTCCGATGCCGTTGCCGCCACAACACTGGAGCGCGAGGTCGATCGCTTCGTTGGTGACGTTCGCGGTGAACACCTTCGACATCGCGACCTCGATGCGGGCGTCGCTGCGATCGAGTTCGCGCGCGGCGTGGCGGACCATCGTTCGGGCGGCATGTAACTGCGTTTCGGCGTCGGCGATGCGGTGTCGAAGCGCCTGTTTCTCGTCTAAGGTCGTGCCAAACGCCTCGCGCTCGCTGAGATACGCCTTCGCGATATTGAGCGAGCGCTCGGCCATCCCGGAGTAGCGCATACAGTGGGTGAGTCGCCCACCGCCAAGACGCATCTGGGCGACCTGAAAGCCCTGGCCTTCCTCGCCGACGGTGTTCTCGACAGGGACGCGAACGTTATTGAATTTCATTTCGGCGTGACCGCCCTCGAGTTCGGTGATGTCGTGACCCCCGAGATGGGGGATATTCCGGACGACTTCGACGCCGTCGGCGTCGGCGGGGACGAGGATGATCGATGTTCCCTCATAGGGGTGAGCGTCCAGATCCGTCCGGGCCATCACGAGATAGAAGTCCGCGTCGAGGCCATCGGTCGTCCACCATTTGTGCGCGTTGACGACCCACTCGTCGCCGTCTTTGATGGCGGTGCTCTGGAGCATCTTCGGGTCCGAGCCGCCACCCTGTTTGGGCTCGGTCATCGCAAAGGCCGATGAGATCTCACCTTGAACGAGTGGGCGCAGCCACTTCGCTTTCTGTTCGTCCGTCCCGACCATCTCTAAGGTGTGCATGTTCCCCTCCTGTGGGGCGTTCGCGCGAATCGCGTGGGCACCGATCAGCGAGCGCCCGACCTGTTCGAACGAGGGAAGCATATCACTGAAATCCAGGCCCTGCCCACCGTACTTCTCGGGCATCTGCGGGGCGAACAGGTCCCGCTCTTTAGCCTGCTCCCAGAGGCTCTCGAGTTCGGCCCGGGTAATCGGTTCGCCAGTCGCGAGTGCCTCACGCTCTCGAGGGAGGACGACATCGTCCATGAACTCCGCGACGCGCCCTGCGACCGCCTTTGCTTTCTCAGAGTCGTGGTACTCCATACCGAGGTATGCACATACAACATTGTAAATACACAACAAACCGGTTAGAAACAACGTTCAGACAACTGCCAGGAGCGACGCGTCAGAACTGAGCCATCGATCGCGGCCTGGACAGCGAGCGAAAGCGATGCGTACTGAGCAGTCGTCTCCGTATTCTACCCGTGCCTCGAGTCGCTCTCTATCGTTCGGGTGGCGCGGTCCGTTCGCGAGGACAGTGACGGGAAACGGCCGGTTCGTTAAATCGCTGGATGGAGCTATCGACGAGAAGTGACGACTGCGCTGGTTCCTGACTCGTCGGTGACAGGGTCAGCGACTCGAGACGAGTCAGGACCGTAAACCTGGACGGGGGCGGGAGCCCGCCCTGGCGTGAGAGACATGAGCTAACTCGAAGCGGGGGCGAGTCCACTTCCGAGCGATCCGGGCACGAACGCACGCAATCGGCTGGTCAGCGCGTCGTGGTCCGTTGGAGCGTGTACCCGGCGGGGTTGTTCTTCCCCGCACCCGGATCGATGGGCGTGTCACCCATTGTTATGCAGGCACTTGGCTCACAATGCTCCAGACGGCCCGTTGACAGGCACCGAATAACTCGCCTACAGCATCAGGTTGAGAACCGGTTGGACGCCCCTTCGAACCGATAAGCGGCAGCTACGCGGCCCGCTTTGAGACGAGTCGTCTGCCAAACGATGCTCGAGTGTGGTGGCTTGCTTGCGACACCCGTAGAAAAATACGGCTGTAGCCTGTGTCTCGGTCCATGCACGCGGATGGTCTCGAGCATCCAGTTCAGATCGGTATCGTTGGACTCGGATATATCGGCACGACCGTTGGCGAACAGTTTCACCACCATCCAGACGCAACTGTTCGGGCCCTCTGTGATCTCGATTCGGATCGACTCGAGACATGCGGGAGCGAGTTCGAGGTCCCGGCTGATGGGCGATACGTCGAGTATCCGACGATGCTGGCGGATGAATCCCTCGATGCCGTGCTCATCGGGACGCCCCACACCCTCCATTACGAACAGGTGCACAGCGCATTCGAACACGACTGTCACATCTACTGTGATAAGCCCCTCGCGACCGATCTCGAGCACGCACGCGAGCTCACAGCACGCGCCGAACAGAGCCAGCAGACGCTGATGGTCGGCTACCAGCGCCATCTCCAGACGGCGTTTCGAACCGCCAGAGAGCGCTTTACCGATCGGTCGCCACGCTGGCTGACGGCGTCGATAACACAGGATTGGATCGACGACTCGAGGGGGACCTGGCGTCTCAATCCGTCGCTCTCCGGTGGCGGCTTTCTCTACGATACGGGTAGTCACGTACTCGATGGCGTGCTCTGGACGACCGGGCTCGAGCCGGAATCCGTCACAGCGAGTATGGATTTTCACGACGACGCAGCGCAGATCGACCGACGAGCACATCTCGACGTCAGATTTGCGAACGGGGCGACCGGGACGTTCTCGTTTCACGGTGACGCGCCCTCGGTTCGCGAGCACATCCACTGCTGGGACGACGACGGTGCGGTCTACCTCGAGGGCCGCCAGTGGGGTCCGCGTGAGGTCCGCGAGATCGATGCCGACGCCAACGAGTACGACCCCTACATCGATTTCCGTACCGAACAGACGCGAGCCGACGCCTTTCTCGAGAGCGTCCGAACGGGCACCGATCCGCCGGCGACGGCCCGAGACGCGCTTCGAGTGACGGCGCTGACGGAAGCGGCCTACGAGGCAGCACGAACCGGGGACAGCGTACAGGTGTCTCCCATGGAGTGACACCGACCACGATCAATGCTCCACGGGTGTGAAACGAAGTCACAGTACTCACACAAGGAGTCTGCACTTCCGGGTTCGAACTGATATTCTCGAGCCGAGAAGCACTCGGATAACTAGGTGGAATGAGATCTCCGGGACGGTTTAACAGCGACTACTCTGTGTCTTTCTCTGCGAAAGGATCCGGCTTCAGTCGTGCGGTTATGAACTCTTTACTCGAGTTCCAGACGACGCCAGTGAACGGGGACTGTCAGCGTTGTAACTAGATTGTCGGCCCCCGATCGGATCACGAGTACAAAATGTATAGTCTGCTATTGCTTTCGGTTACAAGCCGGATAACTACAACCGGTCACGGCTACCGACCGAGTATGATCACCTGCAGTAACTGCGAGACGCCCCAATTCCTGCAGATTACCCAGAGCCGCGTCTACTTCGAGGATGGGGAGATGATAAACGAGATCTCCGAAACCTACGAGTGCACGCTCTGTGGAAGCACCGGCCAGTACGTCTACGACGAGGACCGGGACAAAGAGACCGTCACCGGTGACGTCGAACTCACGACAGAACGGCCGAAGTTCGCCTGAGTCGTCGCGACACTGCGTCGATCAGGGACTCGAGGAGACACTGGTTCCCAGTCGATCGTGGGCTGCAGCATCTCGAGATGAAGGCATCCGGGATTGGTGGCGTCAGTTGGAGGGGACATTCAATCGTCTCTGTCTTGTTGTGAACTCCCGACCGTGGGTCGATCGTCGTCGGCCACATCGGTGTTTCGATCGCGCCGGTGCTGACGACGGGTGATCGCTGACCGACGTCGTTCGACGTCCCACTCCTCGAAGAGGCCGTACTCGTTCATCGTCTCCATTCCTGCGATGGCTGCCGTGAGTTTAATTCCGACGAGTGGGATCTCTGCGACCGAGACGATCACGTCCGCCCGCAGGATGACGCCGTCTCTCAACAGGACGTCGAGAACGTCGACGAGTGCCTCCTCGTCTTTGCGCGGTCTCATGCGTGAGTGTGGGTTTCTGTCGGCTCGTCGTTGTCGCCCAGTTCCGGCGCGAACGTGTACGGTGGCCACGGTCCGGTGAACCTGACTTCGAGCCCGTCGTTTGCTGCGACGTCATCTAAGATCGAGCCGATCGCTCCTTCATCGTCTTCGTGAGCAAGCAGCGTGAGTCGACAGCACGTCTCACCGTCGCTTCCGTCGCCGCCAGCGCTCTTACTCACGTCGTCTGCCAGCGATGCCGTTGGCGAGCGCTCGAGCGTGTGGACCTCCCGTGCGTGCTCGTCGAGTCGTCGCTTGAGATCGGTCGTCACCGACTCGCGACGGGCCGCCCGCAGTTCGGTGAGTCGCTGGTCGAACTGCTTCTCGAGCAGGTACGCCGTCCCTTCTTCGGCGTCATCGATCTTCGACGCGAGTTCCCGGAGCCGGGCGTCGTGGTCGCACAATGCATCGTCACTGATCGGATCGGTTTCAACGACCTCGACACGGTACTCCCAGTGGCCTGCCAGCGCTGACAGTGCCTGCTCGAGGGTGGCTGCCTCCTCGCGGAGCCACTCGCGGACGCCGTCGTCGTCCCCGCGAAGGATCGTATCGAACTGGAACGGAATCGGCGTCCCGAAGGCCTCACCAGCCTCGTCGACGACCGTCTGGTGGCGGACGAGCCAGCGTCGAACCTGAGTGAGATCCGCCGAGTCGTAGATGCCGTCACAAGCGTGGACGACCGCGCCGATGCCGTCCTCGGTGACGACCGAGACAGGTTCGCCGTCGACGCCAGTCGTCTCAAGTGAGTCGCCTTCATTGGCGCGGACGATACAGTATAAATATCGTCCTTCGTCGATCTCGGGGAGCAGTTCGTCATCAACAGCTGTCTCAACGTCCGCCGTTCGGTCCGACTGGTCGGCGGTCACTGATCGTCACCTCCGAACACGGAGTAGCCAGGTGCGGGAGTGAGCTCCGGCTCGTCGTGGAGCTGTTCGATCGCGTCGTTGACCAGTCCGTTCAGATCGTCGCGGAGGTCCTCGACGCTGTCTTCGATCTCCTCGTCGCGTTTGAGCTGTTCGATCTCGGCTTCGATCGTCGCAAGCTGGCTCCCAAGGCGCTCGATCTCGTCGTCCGAGAGCGTTCCCGACTCCATGCGACGGACCGCTTCGCGCTCTAAGGCATCGATCAGGATTTCGATGACAGTGACGACGAGACTCACCAGACCTTGCCGTGCGTCCGCACCGTCGCCGACGTCGATCTGAGTCATTCGTTCTCACCCTCCGTGTGTGTCGTCGGTTCGTCGTCCTCACCCTCGTCACTGAGCAGATCGAACCCGCCGCTTGTCGGCTGGTCCGGATCCGGCCGCGCACCGATATGCTCGCTTCCGCGATCGGGCTGTTCGTCGCGCTCGTCGCTGTCATCATCGTCACTCGAGTCGCTCCCCGAACTCTCGTCCGAATCCGCGGTCCGCGTCTCGTCTGCGTACCGTTCGTCGGGGGTGACATTAACGCCACGCGTCGGATCGATCGGCGGTTTCGGCCGGTCCATCTCGGCGAGTTCGGGCTCGCCGACCGCTGCGGCGACCCGACGCATGTCGGTTCCTTCGGGGAACTCGAGGCCGTACTTCGCCGCCGTCTCGAAGGAGGCGATAGCAGCCCGGACCTGGACGCCCAACAGCTGCGTGTCGCCGATCGAGACGGCGATATCGGCGTTGATGACGATTCCCTTGTCCAGCAGCATCTCGACGACCTCCGCGAGGTCGGTTTTCTGTCGACTCGGCTGGAAATCATTGACCACGCCGCTCACCTCGGAATCGAGCCGCTGGGGTCGTGGGTTCGAGGGCGGTACTCGTCGTCTTGTGTCGTCTCCGGGACGGTATGAGTGGGTCAGTCATTGGTGGATCTCCGTTTTTCCCGTTCGATCTCGAACCGGCGGCCGTAAATCCGCGTTCGGCTGGGTGCCGTCGAGAGTTTGACGTCTCGTGGGACGGTCGCATAGCGTGCCCCACCGCCGAGGTCGCGGCGATCGGTCGGGATCGTCGACGCCGCGGTCGGGTTCCGCGAGTTCGTGCTGGTATCCTGCTGGCGCATCTGCTCGCGGTTTTTTTCGTAGAGTTGTTCGAACTTCTCGTGGGTCTCGAGCAGCGCCCAGCGGAAGGAGTCGATCCCCTTCATCGCCTGCTGCTGGATGGCGACCTGGTAGGCCTCCGGATCCTCCTCGACGTCGATGTCGCCGAGTGCCTCCTTTGCCGCGGTCATCGAATCCATGTCCGTCTCAATGAGGTCGTCCTCGTCATCGCCGAGGAGCTGCCCGCCATCATCGTCGGCGATGCCCGACACCGCCTTCTCGACCACTCCGGCGTCGTCGCCGTCCTCGAGGTCGTCGACCGCGCCGTCAAGTTCGCGTTTCTCCTCCCAGATGGCGGCCAGATCCGCGGCGTTCCAGGCGTTCAGCAGGTCGATCGCATCGACCAGTGCCGCGAAGTCGACGAGTTCGCTGACGCCCTTGTCCTCGTTTGCCAGCACGTCGGGGATCTCGCCCAGTTCGATCGCCTCGAGGAGTTTGTCTCCGTCGACCGCCTCCGGCAACTCGCGCAGATCTATCGCCTCGAGCAGGTCCCCGACTTCGGTTGCCACCCGCGCGAGGGTGTCGACGTCGCCGATCGCCGTCTCGATGATCTCGTCGTCGAGTGCGTCGAGCGCCTCCGCGTCGCCGAGCGTCGATTCGAGCCGCTGGAGGCTCTCCGTGGCGTCCTCGAGCAGTGCTTCGAAACCCTCATCTGTGTTGTCGGGGCTCATTCGTCACCCTCCTGCTCGTCGATTCCAGCCTCCGTCGGTTCCGGCCTGACCCGGACGGTGAGCACGCCGTTCGTGATCACCGCGTCGGCCGTCCAATCGCGCCAGGGGACCTCGAGACGGCCGAGTTCCCGATCCGAGACGGCGACGACGAGCGTCGCGTCGTCGCCAAAGCCGACGGTGACGTCGTCCGGATCAGCACCGGCCACGTCGGCGATCACGAGCAGTTCGTCCTCGAACTCTCGCGTCGTCAAGTGATGATCGCTCGAGGGTGTCGACGAGGGTGCATCCGAGCGGTCGCGTCGCGTTCGTGGTCGACTGTGCTCTGGCTCCTGCCCTCGGTCGGACTCCTCGCGGGAGAACGGTCGTCGTTCGAACCGTGGGCCGTCGTCGGACGATACCCCTGTTCGAATCGAAACGTCGTAATCGAATCTCGTTCGGTCGCTGTGTCGTCGTCCCGACGTCGAGTCGTCGAGCCACTGCAACGCCGTGAGCAGATTCGAGAGCCAGTGGCGCTCGTCGTCCGACTCATCCGGGGTTTCGTCTCGTTCGGGATCGTCTCGTGACATTACGATTTTACCTCCACACGACCGCTCGTGAGCCGTTCGTGCACGTCACGAGCGATCTCGAGTTCGGCCTCGAGTTCGTCTTTCCGGCGCTGGTACTCCGTCTCGGACCGTTCGCCCAGTTCGTACAGCAACTGATTTTCCTTGAGTTCGTCCTCGAGCGCGTCGATGTCGTACATCTCGCTGAGTGCCATCGTGTGGAGTGTGTCCACGATGCCGACGAACGGCCGAAAGAGGAGATCGTCGAGGATGAACATGGTTAGCGCTGGGCTCCGATTTTGACGTCGACGAAGCTGTACGGTGCAAACGGCCCCGTGTACCGAACGATGAGGTCGTCGTGCTCGTCCTCGAATCGGGCGACTGCCTCGTCGAATCGCTCTCGGTCGTCGCGCTCGACGAGATAGGAGCGGTTGAACACGAGCCGATCACTGAACAGGTCGTTTGGAACCGACTGGGCAGCGATGGGCTCGAGTTCGTCTTCGACGGCCTCCTCGATCGCATCCGTATCGACATCGGCGTTTTCTTCGCGGACGAGCTTGAGGCCGAGTTCGATCCGCCCCTCGATATCGTTGATCGCGCGCCGAAACGCCGGTCTGGCGCCACGAAGGACGTTTTTCAGCGCTCGGTCGCTCTCGAAGGCCATCCCGAACTGCATTGGGACGATCGTCCGACCGCCGTCACGATCCATGACCTCCCGGAGAACGTCGTCGTGACGTTGGGCATCTTCGTCGGTCTCTTCGGGAGCTGTGGTGTCGATGTTGGAGACGACGGCACTGAGACGTCGGTGTGAGACCGTGTAGACGTGATCTGCACCACCGACAGCATCGGTTTCGAACTCGACAGGGTCGTCGGCCATGACGCCGTAGACGTATCGGTTCGTCATCGAGCGCTCACCCGGCCAGTGTGTTGCGTTCGGTCGTGAGCTGACGCTGCTCGTGCCCGCAGACGCGGGCTCGGTTCGCCGTCGGCTTCGAGTGGACTCGTTCGGGCAGAGATCATGGGAACTGATTATCGACCACCCGAGGTGACACAGCCGACTCGCGACTCGAGGGCTCTCACCCGCGGGTGGTCGAGGAACTCGCCCGAAAGTACACCACCGCGACGGGTTACCGTGGTGCTTGCAGTCGCAGCCTTCGGTGCACCGGCCGATTATGACAGACCGGCTTGCAGTCGCAGCGCAAGCCGTGTTACGAATCCCGGATGTACTTCGCGGTGAGTATGGCACAACCACAACGAAGACCCGACTCCTCGAGTCTCGCGGAGGTACTGGATCGCATCCTCGACAAAGGCGTCGTCATCGACGTCTGGGCTCGCGTCTCGGTCGTCGGGATCGAGTTGCTGACCATCGAGGCCCGCGTCGTCGTCGCCTCCGTCGACACCTTCCTGCACTACGCGGAGGAGATTGCAAAAATTGAGCAAGCGACGGCAGAGGGCGACCTCGAAGAACTCGAGGAACTCGAGGTCGAACAACGTCCAGAATCGTCACCAAAGTCCGCCACCGAATAACTCGTCATGGCCGACGATGCTTCGCGCAAGCGAAAGGTCCGTGGCCGGAAGATCAGGAGCGACCGCTCACAGAAAGAAGGACGGCGTGCCAAGAAGGAACTCGCCCGAAAAGCGTCGAACGCGGGCAAGAAAAACGGCGACAGTCCCCTCACCGATCCAGCAGCTATCACCCCCGAACCGTTCGTCGAGACGGATGCCGTCACCGCGTTGCGCGAACGGATCAACGGCTGGCTCAAAGCGGAGCAGCCGGTTCATCTGATCGGGCCGACGGGCTGTGGAAAGACCGCACTTGCGCTGTCGGCGGCTGCCGAGCGTGGCCGCCCAGTCGTCTGGCTCAACGGCGACGAGGCCGTTGACACGGCCGCGCTCGTCGGTGACCACGCCGGCGGGGAGCGATACAAAGAAGACGACCGGTTCGTCAGTGGCGTGAGCAAACGGACGGAGATCGTTCGTGAACGCTGGGTCGACAACCCACTCTCGGTTGCTGTTCGAGAGGGTGCGACGCTCGTCTACAACGAGTTCTCGCGCAGCGATCCGGCGGCACACAACGTCTTGCTTTCAGTCTTCGAAGAGGGCGTCTTGGAGCGGCCGGGAAAACGCGGTGAGGATCGATCCATCAACGTCCACCCCGAGTTCCGAGCAATCTTGACCTCGAACGACGCCGAGTACGCGGGTGTCCACAAGCAACAGGATGCGCTGCTCGACCGGTTCGTCGGCGTCTACGTCAACTACTACGACGCCGAAACTGAGCGTGAGATCGTTCGATCCCACGTCGATCTTCCGGACGATACGATCGAGACAGTCGTCGACACGACACGCACACTCCGGGATGCCCTCGAGATCGTCGTCGGGACGCGGGCAGCGGTCACGGCCGCGAAGGGGCTCTCCGTTTTCGAGAACCCCGAAACCGATGCCAGCGAGAACGGTGCGTTCGACGACGACCTGCTGACAGCGGTCTTCGTGGACGTGCTTGCGCCGAAGATTGCTGGTCAAGGCCCCGAAGACATCGCACAGCTTCGAACACAGATCGCCGACTCGATCTGACGTGACCGAGCGGGCCACCACCCACACCCACAAGACACCACACGACAGCCAGACACGAAACGACGACAACCAATGGCCGACGCCGATACACACCAATCAACGGAGCAGTGCACGGCGCTTACCGAAGACGGAGAGCGCTGTTCGCGGCCAGCCCAGGACGACGGATTTTGCTACCAACATGATGAGAGTGATCCAACCGTGAGCGATAGCCAGACAGTCGACGACGAACAGACACAGGACGAACAGCAAGCACAAGAGACCGACGAAACCGACGAGAGCCAGCCACAGAGTCGGGATCTGACGGTCGACATGACCGCCGAGGAGAAGACTGATCCCGAAACAGTCGATGCCGACGTCGAGACCGACCACGACGAGATTGCTGGCGTCCTTGCCGTTCGTCGAACGGTCCAGTCGACGGCGGGCGAACTTATCGGTCGAGAGTTCGACGCCGTCAGCGAAATCGTCCCCACCGACGACGGCTGGCGTGCAGTCGTCGAGGTCGTCGAACGACGAGCGGTCCCCGACACCCAGGACATCATTGGCCGGTACGAAATCGAACTCGACGACGGTGCGACTGTCCATGGCTACCGCCGTCTGGACCGCTACCGGCGTGGCGACACGGGGGCGTTCGAGTAGCACACCGGCTCTCCGAACTCTCGCTTTTAACATGGGTCGGGAGCTATGCGTAGCTATGACTCACTCTCCCTCGAGAGCTCGCGACGCGGCGTTCCGATTCGAGTACGAGCCAGCGACGATCAGGTTCGGTTCCGGCTGTGTTGACGCCCTCGAGGCCGAACTCGAGCGCCAGAGCCTCGAGCGTGCACTGATCGTCTGTGGCTCGACGGTCGGTTCCACGCCCGATGTGATCGACCCGATCACGGCGGGGCTCGGGGATCGACTCGCGGGGGTGTTCGCCGAGACGACGTCAAAAAAGCGGCTCGGAACGGCCGTCGACGGACTCGAGCGACTCGAGGACGAAGACGTCGACGTGCTCGTCAGCCTCGGCGGTGGAAGCAGCCTCGACGTCGCGAAAGTCATCAGCGTCCTCGCTGCGAGCGACCGCGAACCGGCGGCGATCGGCGACGAGTTCGCCGAGACAGGCACGATCACCGTCCCGAACGAGGGACTGGTTCCGATCGTCGCAGTTCCGACGACGCTCGCCGGTGCCGACCTCTCACAGGTCGCAGGCGTCACCGCCGCACCCGAGTCGGGGTTGGTCGAAACAGAAGTGGGCGGCGGCATCTCAGGACCGGGGCTGATGCCCGCCGCGGCCGTCTACGATCCCGATATCGTGGCGACGACGCCGGAATCGATCCTCACAGGCTCGGCGATGAACGGCTTCGACAAGGGCCTCGAGGCGATCTACGCGGCCAACGCGACGCCGGTGACCGACGCGACGGCGATGCGTGGTCTCGGCAAACTCGAGACCGGCCTTCGCGCGTTCGGCCGTGGTGTGCGTGACACCGAGACGTTCGCAACGATCCTCGAGGGGATCGTCCTGGTCCAGTACGGCATCTCCCGGCCCGACGAGACGATGCTCTCGATCGTTCACGCCTTCGGCCACGGGCTCACGCGCACGGACGACGTCCAGCAGGGGACAGCACACGCCGTCGTCGTTCCACACGTGCTCGCGTACCTGTTCGATCAAGTCGATGCCAGAGTGGACGTACTAGCCGATGCGCTGGGTGTTGCCGACGCGGACGATCCAGCACGGGCGGTCGTCGACAGGGTGGCCGACGTGCGCGACGCACTCGAGCTACCGACGCGGCTGCGCGACGTCGACGGCCCCGAACCGGACGAGTTCACTGCCGTCGCGGAGGCGATCCTCGCCGACTCGTTCATGGCGAACGCGCCGCCGGGGCTGGAGGCTTCTGTTGAAGACATCGAACGTATTCTCGAGCAGGCGTGGTAGGACCGAAACCGCGACTTACCCGTCGACGTACGACGGCCGCTCGGCGTAGGCGATTGGGTCCCGAACGCCGATGTTCTGGAACGCCTGCAGGCGGAACGCACACGCATCACAGGTCCCGCAGGCGGGTTCGTTCTCGCGGTAACAGCTCCAGGTGTGTTCGTAAGGTACCTCGAGGTCGACCCCTCGCTCGGCGATGTCGGTTTTCGACCACTCGACGAACGGGGCCTCGATCGAGATCTCAGTCTCGGGTTTCGTGCCGACGTCGACGACCTGCTCGAAGGCCTCGAAGAACGCGGGCCGGCAGTCCGGATAGCCCGAGAAATCCTCGCTGTGGGCGCCGATGAAGACCGCCTCGCAGTCGTTTGCTTCGGCATACGAGACGGCCATTGCGAGCAGGTTCGCGTTCCGGAAGGGGACGTAGGAGGTGGGGATCTCGTCGCTCTCTAAGTCGGCGTCTGCGACGTCGAGGTCGTCGTCGGTCAGACTCGAGGCCCCGATCGCCGCGAGATGACCGGTTTCGATCTGCAGGAACTCCGCTGCGTCGAGTTCGTCGGCGAGTTGGCGAGCACACTCGAGTTCGCGATCCTCGGTTCGCTGGCCGTAGGACGTATGCAGGGCGTAGATATCATAGCCCCGGTCGCGAGCCTCGTAGGCAGCGGTGGCGCTGTCCATGCCGCCCGAGAGGAGGACGACGGCGCGTTTGGGAGTCGGTTCGTCGGTCGTGGACGGAGTGTCGTCAGTCATTGGCATCAGTCTCAAATATCAGGTTTCGGGCGCGTCGTTCCAGAGATCGACGTGGAGGCGGGGCGTGTATCGGAAGCCGTGGTCCATCGCCAGCTGTGCAACCCGGGCTCGAGTGTCCTCGAGTCGGTCTCGTGTTGCCCCTTCTGGCATCAACAGGACGTCGGTGTCCCGAATCGGAACGGCAGCGACCTCGCGAAGATCCTCGAGCAAGGCGAGGATTTCGGGCATATCGCTCTCGTCGGTGACGACGAACTTGAGCTGAAACGCATCGTCCTCGATCAGACGGGCCAGTGCCTCGAGGTCGATCCGGTCGCGCTCGTGGCGGGCTTCCCACTCCCCCTCGCCTTTGGGGTCGCGCTCAGGTGTGGGCGTGCTGCTCTCGAGTTTCGGGCTGATCGAAGCGAGGTCGATCGGCGCGTCGCGGTAGATCGTCCCGTTGGTCTCGACGGTGGTGTGATAGCCGCGTTCGTCGAGCGCCTCGAGGAGGTCGACACTCGCCTCATGAAGCAGGGGCTCGCCGCCGGTGAGGACGACGTGGTCCGCGTTGTCGTAGGATTCGACCGTCGCGAGAATCTCGTCGATATCCTGCCAGGCGTGGGTGGGTTCCCAGGAAGTGTGATAGGAATCACAGAACCAACAGCGGAGGTTACAGCCGCTCGTCCGGACGAACACCGAGGGGACACCGGCGAGCGTCCCCTCTCCTTGCAGCGAGTAGAACAGTTCGTTGATCGGGAGGCTGTCCGCTGGCGCGTCCTCGGCAGCGACCCCCTCCCGATCGATCGAGTCGGAAACCGGCATCTCAGAACCGACCGCCACCACAGAGTTCGCTCGTCTCGTTGACCTGTACGGCGACGTGGGAAACAGTGTCAGGCAGCGCTGCCTCGAGTTTCCGTTCTAGTAACACGCTCATCACTTCGGCCGTCGGTGGCTCCTCGAGGACGATGACTGCGTCGTCGTCACCCGCGGTTTCGAAGGCATCGATCAGGGGGTCGCCAGCCTCGAGTAAGAACATATGATCCCACTCATCGATTACTGCAGTAATATCTCCTTTATCAGCAACCCAGCCTTCCTCGGTCAGTTTGCCAGTAACTCGGACAGAGACCTCGTAGTTGTGACCGTGTGGCCGCGAGCACTTGCCGTCGTGATGGAGGAGACGGTGGCCAGTACTGATTCTGATTGGGCGATCGCGGCCAACGTAGAGAACGCGTTCGGTTCCGGTGACCACATCACCACTGCCGTCGGCGGCGATCGTCGTCTGACGATCATCGCATCCTGCTCGTTCAGTCATATCACAGTATTCTCTTGGGATTACTTAAACGTGACCGACTGGCGCGAGTCGCAACCGCCGCGGCCGACACAGACGAGCGAACGGCTGTCACAGCCGACGAAAAGCCCACTTCAGTCCTCGAGTTGGTCCTGAATCCTGTTTTTCGCTTCGGTTCGGCGTTTACGCGAAAACTGCGGGTGGTCGTCCGAGAAGTCGACCTCGATTTCGTCGAGTGTTCGCCGGTAGATGTTCGTTCGTCGTCCCTCTTCGGAGAGCTGTCGCCCTTCACAGGTCAACAGTCCAGCATCGACGAGGTCCTGAATTCGGCGATAACAGGTGGCGATCGGAATCTCGATATCGTTGCTCAACGCTTGGGCCGATTTCGGGGTGCCCGCCGCACAAAGAATTTCTGCACTGTACTTACTCCCAAGTGCCGAGAGAATCGTCGTTGACTTCGACTCGGTCTGTTCCGTCCGACTCTGAGACATCGTTCATCCTATACTGAATTATCAGAATTGAATCTTGTGGTTAGTCGAATTACATGGGAGTAACAATGGATAAATATCTCCGCCGTATACGGGGTGAACTGAGTTTTCATCAACTGTTTGCAACGTTATTAGAGTGGTTTCCTGTCAGCTGCTATGAGTGATTGGAGCCGTGGATTCGACGGCGAATGCCGATGTCGAGGTATGGCTGACAGTGTCATGCACCCAGTCTCGATACTCGTTTCAATCCGCGCGACAAACGACAGCTATGAACGTCGCAATCGTCACCGTCGGGGACGAACTACTCGCTGGACGGACGACAAATACCAACGCGACATGGCTCTCCGAACAGCTGACCGAACGGGGTGTCTCCGTCGAGCGCGTAACCACGGTGCCAGACCGGATCAGCGACATCGCTCGCGTCGTCAACGAGTATCGTGCCGAGTACGATGCTGTGATCGTCACCGGCGGGCTCGGTCCGACACACGACGACGTCACGATGGAGGGTGTCGCCGCCGCACTGGGGTGTTCACTCGAGACACACGATGGGGCGCTTGCCTGGCTCGAGGAAGACGGGTACTCGCGGGCCGACCTGACGGCTGGCACAGCCGACTTGCCGGTCGGTGCACGCCCACTCCACAACGAAACCGGCGTCGCACCCGGTGCAGTCATCGAGAGTGTGTACGTTCTCCCCGGCGTTCCCGCAGAGATGCGGACGATGTTCGACTCGGTTGCCGACGAGTTTTCAGGCACACAGACCTACCGAGAAGTCGTCGTTGCCGACGAGCCAGAAAGCGCGCTTCTCGACCGTATCACGGCGGTTCGAGAGCGGTTCGAGGTCTCTGTCGGGAGCTATCCAGGCGACTCTGTTCGACTCTCACTCGAGGGGACGGACGAAGAAACTGTTTTGACGGCTGCGGCGTGGCTTCGCGACCACGTCGAGCGAACCGAGTAGCGGCCGCAGCCGATCGGCCGACTATCGGTAGAGGTAGGCGAGCCAGACGACTGTCACGAGAAGGCCAAGGATCAGGGCACCCCAGCCGGTCAGTGCCATCGGTAGTTCCGGTTCTGCTTCGAGAACGGCGAAAGCGAGTGCGTTCATATGCTGCGATCAGTTCTCATCCCTCTTAATCTTTCAGAAAACTCGCGCGTCGGCTGTGTCGCGTGTGCCACTCTCGTGGAAAACACCACACGGCTTTTGGATCGGCTCTCCATACGTCGGCTATGGAGTCTCTCGGTGTCGTCGTGAATCCGATCGCGGGGATGGGCGGTCGAGTCGGACTGAAGGGAACCGATGGCAAACTCGAGGAGGCACGCAGCTTGGGGGCCGAGCCGCGAGCGCCAGGTCGGGCCCGCGAAGCACTCACTGCATTGCACCGACGAGCGCCCGAGCTGACGGTGTATACGGCAGCGGGTGTGCTGGGTGAGGACGCCGTTCGGGATGCTGGCTACGAACCAGTCGTCGTCTACGACCCGGCAACGAGTGACGGCACAGCAGTCACGGCCCATCCAGACGATCCCGCAGACGCCGAAACGACCGCCGCCGATACGCGCGCGGCCGTTCGCGAGTTTCTCGAGCACGACGTCGATCTGATCTGTTTCGTCGGCGGCGACGGCACCGCCGTCGACGTCGCGGAAGTCATCGAAAGCGACGGCACACCGATGCTCGGCGTCCCGGCCGGCGTCAAAATCTACTCGTCGGTCTTTGCCGTGACACCGGCCGATGCCAGCCGGATCATCGCTGCGTTCGACCGCGTCACGTCCCGTGAAGTCAACGACATCGACGAGGATGCGTATCGCGAGGGGGAGGTCCGAACAACGCTCAAAGCCGTCGTCCCGGTCCCCGTCGCGCCCGACGTCCAGTCGGGCAAACAGGTTTCGAGTGGCAGCGTCGACGCGCTGGCAGCAGGCGTCGCCCGTGAGCTCGATCCGGATCGAACCTATGTCTTTGGTCCCGGGGGACCGTCGGCGCGATTGAGGCCGAACTGGGGATCGACGCCTCACCGCTCGGTGTCGACGTCTGGCGTGATGGGGAGGTACTCGCCACGGACGCATCCGAACGCGAGATCCTCGAGGTGCTCGAAACGCCAGTGACGATCGTCGTCTCACCGATCGGCGGCCAGGGCTTCATCTTCGGGCGGGGGAACCACCAGATCTCACCCGACGTGATCACGCAAGCCGACGAGATCGAGGTCGTCGCCTCGGGGGAGAAACTCGACGGGATCGACGCCTTGCGCGTTGACACCGACGACGCGACGGTCGACGAGGAGCTACGGGGCTGGCGACAGGTCCGAACAGGGCGGTTTACGACCCGCCTCGTCAAGGTTGTATAAGGTGTAGGGTATCTTTATCGCTGGAATCAAGGATATAACGACTTCTCGTTCATGTAATGACTATATAGTCAGGATTAAGGCCGACTCTCGCCTAGGGTGGCACATGGAAACGCGGAAAGTGCAACGATTGGGTCCATCGACGCTTGCGATGACCCTCCCCGCAGAATGGGCGTCCGAACACGGTGTCGAGAAGGGAGACGAAGTCTCCCTGCGGACCAGCGGCAAGGGCACGCTGACTGTCATGCCCGAGTCGGCCAACACCGAAGAGACGGAAGCGATCATCCACGCCGACAATCTCGATGCCGATGCCGTCGAGCGAGCGATCGTCGCCCAGTACGTGCTGGGCCGGCGTGTCATCCGCATCGATACCGAAGACGGCGCCCTCGAGTCCGACCACATCAACGCGGTCTATCAGGCTGAAACGCAGCTGATGGGGCTGGGCGTCATCGAAGAGACTCCCGAGAGCATCTCGATTCGTTGTTCGGTCGATCCGGAGGACTTCACCCTCGACAATCTCTTAGAGCGCCTCGAGCGAACGGGACAGACGATGCGTGGGGAGGGGATCAAGGCGCTGGCACACGGTAACCCTGATCTGGCCCAGCGCGCCCTGAACCGCGAACGTCAGGCGAACAAGATCTTCGTGCTTCTGCTGCGCCTGATTTTCACGGCCTACCAGAACCCGAACCTCGCCCGCGCGGTCGGCCTGAACAGTGGCTTCCCGCTGATCGGCTACCGATCGATCGCGAAAAACCTCGAGCTGACGGCGGACAACGCCGAAGACATCGCCGAAATCGTCATCGAGACCGAGGGCCACAGTCTGAACGTCGACAGCTCAGTGATGCGTGACATCCGCGAGCTGAACGAACAGGTCGACGAGATCACCTCGCTTGCAGTTGAGGCAGCCGTCGAGCGCGACTACGACAAGTCGAATCGGGTTCGAGCGCTCTTCCACGAGGTTTCCGACCGCGAGAAAGAGATCCTCGACGAGCTACCGGAGATGTCCAACGAGGATCTCCTCCGAGTCCGTGAAGTGCTCGTCAGTCTCCAGCAGACGGCCCAGTATGCGATGCGAAACGCCGAAATCGCGGCGAACCTCGCGTTGAACGAGGAGTCAGAACACACGACGATCAACTGATCGACTCCTCGTCGCTTTGCGCCTGCAGTGTCGCTGTTCGATCGGCTGATCACCCACCGAGTCGAAACAGTAATCCGATCTGGCGACACACATCTGTCCGATGCGGTCTCTCCTTCGGCGGGTTCTTGCACAGTTCGCCGTCGATCGGCGAGTCCTCGCACTGGCGTTTGCTCGGATGGCTGACGGCATCGGGAACTCGTTTCTGATCATCGTTATCCCGCTGTACGTGGCCAGCGCCACCGTCGACGGGCGGACGTTCGGCCTCGAGGAGGCGATGATTATTGGCATCATCCTCTCGCTGTTTGGCTTTCTCAACAGTAGTTTTCAGCCGTTTACTGGCCGTCTTTCCGACCGCGTTGGCAAGCGAAAACCGTTCATCCTGATCGGGCTTGGTGGCCTCGCGATGACGAACGTCGCATACATCTTCGCGGAGACGTATCTTTCTCTCGTCGTTATTCGTGGTCTGCAGGGGGTCAGCGTGGCGTTTATTATCCCGGCATCGATCGCGTTGGTTAACGAACTCGCAACGGCACAGGACCGCGGCGGAAACATGGGTGTCTACAACACGTTTCGGCTGGTCGGCTTCGGTGCCGGCCCGATCGTCGCTGGCGCGGTTGTCAATCTCGGCCCGTACACGCTGCCCGCTGGCCCAACGATCAGCGGCTTCGACGCCGCGTTTTCGATTGCTGCGATTACGGCGGTGGCCAGCTATCTGCTGGTCACCGTCCTGATCTCAGATCCCGATGCGACGAGAGCGAACGCCAGTGCCGACCTCTCGATCTCGATCCGAGACCAGTCGGGGTCGCACCTGCTCGATCCGATCTTCACGCTCGGCATCGCCTCGCTGTTTATGGCGACGTCGATCGCACTGTTCGCGACGATTCAGCCACAGGTCAACGCCCGTCTCGATCAGGGCTCGACCTGGTTTGGGCTCCAGTTTGCGGCCTTTATTCTGGCACAGGTTCTCTTACAGACGCCGATCGGCCGAGCCTGTGATCGGTACGGCCGCCGCCCGTTCATCGTCGGCGGAATGCTCTTGTTGCTCCCGACAACGCTCGTCCAGGGGTTCGTCACGACCTCGGAGCTGATGTTCGTCGCTCGCTTGCTTCAGGGCATTGCAGGTGCGATGGTGTTTGCGCCGGGGCTTGCCCTCGCTGGCGATCTCGCGGGTGAGGGCGAGTCCGGTTCGAAGCTCGCTGTGCTCACGATGGCGTTTGGCTTCGGGATCGCCATCGGCCCACTTTCGTCGGGCGCGCTGGTCGGCTACGGCTTTGCGATGCCGTTCGTTTTCGGCACGGCACTCGCCGCCATCGGCACACTCCTCGTCTATACGCAGATCGAGGAGACACTCGAGACGACACAGCCGCTCCCAGTTCTCAGCAACGACTGACCCACACTGCTCTCGAGTGGCTGACAGGTCAGACCAGCGTGGCACACCGGAACTGACTGCCAGCAGTCCACCTCAGGGCCGCAGTTGTGAGAATCCGGCAGCGTTGGCCGAGAAACGATGGGACGCAACGCAAAAGTAGCGGATCCGCATACGATTCGACGATGACGCTCTCGGAGGAGGCCACGGAACGCTTGGCAGACGTCGTGGAGCTACAACCGACGAAAAACGCGGAGTTACAGGACCGGTGGGGGATGGACAGCGGCAGCGAAGTCCATCAGTATCTCGAGAACGAACTCGGTGATTACTACTTCCGTGATGACAACAGCCTGATTCGGGCGACGAGCGAGGCGGCAGACCTCGTCGACGTCGAACCCGGTATCGAGAGTGATCCAGACGACGAAGGGCCGCCATCCAGGATCCGCGTCCCGGAGCTGCAGTCACAGATCGTCGCGGTGCTGGCCGGGCCCGACGAGGAGTCCGAGAGCGTCGTGTCGGTCCTGCACAAACTCCGCGAGGAGTTCGACGTCGACCCCGAGGCCGAGGACGTCCGCTCGGGACTGCAGAGTCTCCGCCGCAAGGACGTCGTCGAGGTCGAGTACCGAACCGTTCCGACGTTCCGGCTGGCCGTCGAACGTGAGGATCTCGAGGTCGGCGTCTCCGACTGAAAAACGGCGCAAGCGCAGTTACAGCCCCGGTCGCCGTCGTCGACGTCGATCCTCGAGCAGTTGTCGACAGCGTGTTCCTGGGCCACCCTCGATCGGCCAGCCTCGCGTTCGCCACCCCGGCGGCTCCGGCTCGAACTCGGGACAGCTCCCAGAACACTCCGCAGCCGTCTGACACCGTCCTTTCGCCGAACAGTGTGGGCGGAGTTGTGTGCCGTCTCGAGCACGCAACTGGAAGCCCCGACAGTCAGGACGCATGGTATCGACGAACGAGCGCCAGCCACGTTCGTAGGCCCGCTCGGCGATCGCGAGTCGTGTTTCGGCTTTCGTCTCGGGATCGACGTATTCGAAACGGGCTGCCGAGCCATCTCGAGCGCCGCCGTCGGGTCGCTCGAGGATGCGCGTGCCGGGTTCGGCGACGGGAAGTGTCCGAGGATACCACTCGACTGTCGCGGTCAGGGCCGCAGGCTCGAGCGCGAGGATGCCGGCTTCGATCGGGACCCCCTCGAACAGCGCGGGTTCGACAGCGTTGCCCGTCGCCCGCGTCGCGACCCAGACCTCGTCGGCCAGCGAGACGGCGACGTCGTACTCGAGTTGCGAGCCGAGCACGCGGGCCGCGCTGGCGTCTAAGTCGGGTTTGTTCTCGATCGCGATGATTCGGTCGACCCAGTCGGGATAGGGCCATTTCCGACGGATCTGGATACGATTACCCGACTTGCGGGTCTCGAGGATGTCTCGATCGTCGGCTCGATGAATCGCCTCGCGGACGTAGCGCCACGGGTAGCCGGGGTCGGGGAGACAGTCGCGATAGTACGTCCACTCCGTGGGCGCGTTGCGAACGAGATGCAAAAGGTCGCTGTCGAGGCGCTCTGGGCCGAACGCTGCCCGCTCGCGAAGCGCCGCTGGGTCACACTCGAGAACGATGGTGTCCCAGCGGCGGCGTTTCGTTCCGAGCTGACGGGCAACGATCACGTGATTGCCACTGGTTGCCTCGGTCGGCGGCCAGGCGCGTTCGGCCCAGCGACAGCTTCGGAGTTCGAACTCGAACTCGGTCGTATGCCGGTCCACACTGGCTATTCGAGCCACGTGCGCAAAAGCGCTGCCTGATCGGCGTGGGAAGGTGACTCACGGCGATGGATCTCGAGCGGGTGGCCACTGTGATGTCGGTGGGCGACTCGAGATTGCCGTGACCTTACTCTTCGTCCTCCTCCTCGCGGTCGTCAAGGAACTCGTGGGCCTGTTCTAAGATTTCGCGTGGCCCGTCCTGTGTGACGGTGTTGACTGCCTGCTCGTAGTCGCGCCACTGGAGGTCCCGATGTTCGTTTGATAGCTCCGCACTGGCCTCGAACGATTTCGCAATAAAGAGGTGAACGGTCTTGTGGATCGTCGTGCCGTTTGCCTCGAAGACGTAGTTGTAGTCCTCACGAAAGCCGTCGAGAAGCCGGAACTGCTCGATACCTGCCTCTTCCTTTACTTCGCGGATCGCCGTCTGCTGTAGCTCTTCATCTCCTTCGACACCGCCCTTGGGAAACTCCCAATCGCCTGGGCGGCTCTTGAGTAGAAGATACTCGCGCCGGCCCCGCGTATCGCGGAAGAGGATCGCGCCTGCGCTCGTAGCTTCGACTGCCATTATCTGGAATAATAGGTGCGACGTTAAGAGAATATCGGACTGTTCGTCCAACGGATATCCCGATCAGTGGAACGATGTCTACGAGTTTTCGGCCGACGTGTCTGAATTTGTCCACCGCTCTGTGAATGAACTGGGCGTATCTCAGCAAGTTTTTACGCACCGGCCGTTGACAAATGGACAGCACAACTATGACCTTCGTTACCCGCCTCACGCTCCAGAGCGGCGATCGAGCCGCTCTGGATGGGATCGTCGAAGACATCAAATCTACCGCCGAGCGCAAGGGAGCTGCTCTGAAAGGGCCCCACTCCCATCCGCCCGAGAAATTTTCCGTGCCCCAGCGGTGTCGGCTCCACGCCGACGACGATCGGCAGTTCTCTTCGTGGCAGTATACGGTGTTCACCCGCGAGCTCGAGATTCACGGCCACGACAACCTCGCGCGCAATATTGCCGAGCAGAACTTCCCGGATTCGGTCCACATCGAGGCGGAAGTCGAGCACGTTCGTGGCGTCGGCCGTGGCAACTAACGCCTGAGACGCGACCCCTCTTACGTTGGCTTGTTGCTTTTATCCGCTCGAGCCAAACAGTCGGGCAATGTATACGGGCAAGACCGAGAAGCCCTGCTGTCTCTGTGAAACCGGTGATATCGACCACCGAATCGATCTGCCGCCGCGAGTGATTCAACAGCTAAAACACGGCGAAGCCATCGCCTGGCAGGACGTCGTCGGTGAGGTATCACTGTACTTTTGTGACCGAGACTGGGAGACGGTCTGTGATCTCGTCCTCGAGACCGGAATGACGCCGTTGCCTCGGTGTAACGCCGCCCGTGCCTCCTTCGATCTCCGAGAGGACTTCGAGGCGTTCACCAACCGAACGAAAGACGTGCCCGACCACCAGCCCATCGAAGAGCGATTCTGGACCGACAGCCAGCAGATTCTCGCGGGCGACACCGAGTATCCCCCATCTGACCGGGAGCTCGTCCAAGCCCGGGTCGTCACGTGGGCGCTCGAAGACCTCGAGGCCCCCATCGCGCGGGGGGAGCCCGGGACCGCACAGCAAGAGTAAGCGGAGCGCGCGGCTGCCGGACACTGATTTTCAGTGGTAACTATAGGATCTGTCGTCTAACGAGTGGGTATGGCACTCACCGAATCGGACCGCATCTCGCTGCGCCGGGACCTCCACCGCCGGCCCGAACCCGCCTGGTGTGAGTTTTATACCACTGCACGACTCGCCGAGGAACTCAAGTCACAACTCGACCTCGACGCGCTCCACGTCGGCCCCGACGCCATCGCGGGCGACCACCGGATGGCCGTCCCCGACGAGGCCGAACTGGCCTACTGGTACGACCGCGCCCGCGAGGCCGGCGTCGACGAGGCGGTTCTCGAGTCGCTCGAAGGCGGCTACACGGGCCTCGTCGCCGTCCTCGAGCGCGGCGAGGGACCCACTGTGGGTCTCCGGGTCGACATCGACGGGCTGCCGGTCGAGGAATCCGACGACGCGGCCCACGAACCCGCTGCGGAGGGGTTCCGATCCGAGTACGAGGGGGCGATGCACGCCTGCGGCCACGACGCCCACGCGACGATCGGCGTCGGCGTCCTCGAGCGAATCGCCGAGAGCGGTGAGTTTTCTGGCACGCTGAAGGTCTTTTTCCAGCCCGCTGAAGAGGTCGTCGGCGGCGGGAAGTCGATGGCCAAAAGCGACCACATTCAGGACGTCGACCACCTGCTGGCGCTCCATATCGGCCTCGATCATCCCACTGGCGAAATCGTCGCTGGTATCGACGGCTTTCTCGCCGTTCGCCACCTCGAGGCCGAGTTCACCGGCGAGTCGTCTCACGCTGGCGGCCATCCCGAGCAGGGGCGAAACGCCGTGCAGGCGATGGCGACAGCCGTCCAGAACCTCTACGGCATCCCCCGACACAACGACGGCAAAACGCGAGTCAACGCGGGCGTCGTCGAGGGCGGGACGGCCGCCAACGTCATCCCGGAGGAGGCACGGATCCTCGCCGAAGTTCGCGGCGAGACGACTGAGCTGATGGAGTACATGCACAGCAAGGCACGCCACGTGGTCCGCAGCGCGGCCGAGATGCACGAGTGTACGGTCGACTTCGCTATCGGCGCGGAAGCTCCGAGCGCGACGAGCGATCAGGAACTCGTCGACATCGTCGCCGACGTCGCGGGACGGACCGAGGGCGTCGAGCGCGTGCTCGAGCGCGACGAACTCGGCGGCAGCGAGGACGCGACGTTCCTGATGCAAGCGGTCCAGGAAAACGGCGGTACCGCCTGTTATGTTGGCATCGGCACGGACCACCCCGGCGGTCACCACACCCCGACGTTCGATGTCGACGAGGCGAGTGTCGCCCATGGTGTCGACGTGATCGCCGGCACGATCGAGCGGATCGGCCAAAGAGGGTTCTAAGCGGCAGCGCATCGGGACGTGGGGTTCGGAAAAAAGCGAATCAGTTGTCGTCGGCTGGCAACCGGCGGTCCGAGGTGGCCTGTCGATCAGTACCCGTCGTCGTCATCATCGTGACCATCGTCATCGTCGTGACCGTCGTCATCGTCGTAGCCATCGTCGTCGTCGTGACCGTCGTCATCGTCGTGATGTTCAGCATCGACCACGACCTCGAGGTCGAACGGTTCGTCTGCCGGCGCAGCCTCGGGCTCTAAGTAACCGACAGCAAAGGCCGAGTAGACGGTGCCGGCCATCGGTTCGACGTCGAAGGTTGCGACGACGTCGCCGTCGTTGTCCTCGGTCGCGGGTCGGACCTCGAGGGTGTACATGTCAGGGGGGACCTCGACGGCTGCAGCGTCGCCGAAGGCAGCGTCCTCGAACAGTACCGTCTCGCCGTCGCCGGCCGTGACATCGACGGCGGGCGCATCTGGCGAGGCGTGGACGAGTCTGATGCGGGCGTCCTCACCGGGGTCGCTCAGGTCATCCTCGAGTACTGCGGGTGCAAACGGCTGATTCTCATCCTCTGCGAGTTCGCCGAGGGCGGCGATCGTGTAGTCGCCGTCACCGACCTCAACGTCGTCATCGAAGACGACGGTGTCGGGGTCGCCTGCGGCCGTGATCATGACCCCGTACGTCTCGGGGGCGAGCTCGAGATAGTCGCTGACGGCCCGATAGGGGACGTCCTCGAGGACGGCGTCGCCGTCGACATAGACGTCGACGTTTGGCGCATCAGGCGAGAGGTGAGCAACGCGGACGCCTGCGTCATGGTCGTCCATCGCTCCGTTCTCGGCGTCGTCATCGTGGTCGTCAGCCATCCCATCATCGTCCGTTCCATCGTCGCCACCCAGACAGCCCGCGAGGCCGATGACCCCAGTGGCTCCGATCAGTGACAGTGCGCGTCGGCGTGTGTGTTGTTGTACCATCGAGACAGTGTAGCCTACCAACAAGAATAACCAGAGTCCCTAACAGAGTAGGTTTTTGGCCAGTTAGTATTTATATCATGTCGCCATTAACGTCTGTGTGTCGAGCTGTTGTATCGCTGGTGACACGACAGTTCGCTCGAAATTCCCGGTCAAAAAGGGGTGAGATGTGGGGACAAAAACGGTACCCAGCAAACCGACTGTGAGGTCAGTACTTGGGATCAGCGCCAGTCGTCTCGTACACCTGTTCCATCAGGTCGTCGCGGCGTTCCTGCCAGTGCTCGAGGGCGGCGGGATGGTGAGGATAGGCCTCGTAGAGTTCGAGCAGGTCGTCGGCCCGGCGCTTGGTCTGGAAGAAGTTCCAGATCGTGCCCCAGTGGCCACGGCTGTTGTACAGGCTTTCTGCGGCAAGTTTCGGGCCGATGCTCGTACTCCCCGAGTACAGCGCCTCCGCGAGTTTCTCGCCGGGCATCGCGGCGAGCAGCCCCATCAGGTCGTCGACGTCGATGGCCGTCGAGAGGATGTTGTAGACGTCCAAGGCGGCATACCGTGCGCCGAAGTGGTCCATGACGCGCTCGTTGTACTCCCAGAGGGTTTTCTCGCCGACGTCGCCGGTCTCGAGACCCTTGATCGCGGCTTCGGCGGCGTACTTGCCGGCGTAGGCAGCGCCGGCGATGCCACCGCCAGTCGTCGGGTTGACGTGGCCGGCAGCGTCGCCAACGGCCATGTAGCCCGGATGGACCGCGGAGTCGTACGGTCGCCGGGTCGGGAGGGCCGCGCCGAGTTTGTCCTCGACTTCCGCGCCAGCGAACTCCGGCCGGTTCTCGAGGTCACGTTTGAGGTCGTCGACGAGTTTCATCGGCTCTTCGGTCATCTGGAAGCCCAGTCCGGCGTTGATTTCGGTGTCGGTGCGGGGAAAATACCAGAGATAGCCCGCCGCGCGTTCGGTTGGCTTGAAGACGAGGGCGTCGTCCCACTCGACGGGTTCGTCGACGTGGACGATTTCGCGGTAGGCCGAACAGAAGTGGCTGTAGTTGACGTTCGTATCGAACGTCGACTCCGAGAAGTCGACGTGATCTTGGAGGACCGAGAGCGAGCCGGCGGCGTCGATGACGACCGCTGCCTCGTATGTTCGGGGCTCACCCTTCCGGATCGCTTCGACACCCGTCACGCGGCCGTCATCAGTCTGCGTGACGTTGTTGACGACCGTATCGTAGTGAAAGTCGACACCGACGGCTTCGGCTCCCTCGATGATGCGGCGGCCGTACTCCCAGCGATCGATAACGGCCAGTTCGCCGGGAATCGGAATCTCGAGGACGGTATCCTCCTGTGGGATTTCGAACCGGCCGTGGTCGACGCCCGTGTTCGTAAACGCGGGCTCGAGTTTCGATTTGGGGATCGCCTCGGGGAAGGAATCAGCGCCTTTCAGTGCGTCGCCACAGGCGATGTGGCCTGCTTCGTCCTCGGTTTTGCGCTCGAGGATGACGACGTCGTAGTCTGCTCGTGCGATAGTCGCGGCGGCATAACAGCCCGCCGTTCCGGCACCGACGACGACCACGTCCGGCGACTGGGTCTGTGTCGTGGCGGCGGCCGACTGCTCCTGCGTACTCATATCAACAGTGTGCACACCGCGGTAAGAAAACGTTTTATGGTCGGTTCGTCGGATTGTCGGTCGCTATTTCACGATCCGGGGTGGGTCGACGCGTCGTCGACCGGACGGCGACGCCGTCGGTCGGCTCCGAAACGCTCGTCTCGCTACGGTGAAATAAAGAGTTTTAGTGAGGTCGGCCGTACCGAGCGGTATGACCGAGTACACGATCGAGTTCGTCGGGACGGGGGAGACCATTACCTGTTCGGACAAAGAGACGATTCTGAGTCGCTGTCTCGAGGCGGGGATCGCCCAGGAGTACTCCTGCCGTGTTGGGATGTGTCTGGCCTGTTCAGCCGAGATCCTTGAGGGAGAGGTCACCCAGCCCGCAGCGCGCGGTCTGACAGACGAAGAGGCCGAACGCTATGCGCTGACCTGTATGGCACGGCCCCAGTCGGATCTGAAACTCGATCGTGGCACGTACCCACCGAGTATCGAGGGTGACCTCGAGGCCGGCGAGTCGAGCGACGCGGCGCCCGCAGACGACTAACTGCCATCCGTCCCGGAACCAGCCCGGCGACACTCGCTTTTTTCGATGAGATACGCGGCAACGTGGCAAAGCCGTGACGGGTACGGCTTCAGCGTGAGGGTGGCCCGCCCGGTCATCCGTGAGACCGCCGTGTTTCGGTCCGGCCAGACCAGCAACCGACTTCGGAACGGACTGCAGTCGGTCGTTACTGGGCCAAGAACGCGGCCGTCGCTGACTGACGTTTCGACGGTCGGTTTCGGAGCCGGACATTGCACTACTAGAAACGTCTATACGTTGTACGCCAGTAACCCACCGACCACGTATGCAACTCGGCGAAGCCGAAGCGGACGAACGCCCCGACTCGAGGGCGGCGCGGTACTTCCAACACGCGACGAGCGGTCACTGGGATCCATATGCGATCGACATCGAACAGGACCGCGAGACGCTGGTCGACCTCGGCCGACGCCCGTTCACCCAGTTTCGCGCGACGGTCGCAATGTTCGGGGCCGGCGAGGAGGCCGTCGTCGACGATCTGCTCCCGCTTGCGACGGTGCTCGAGGCCGACGACGACCAGCGGTTCGTCGCCAGCCACCTCTACGAAGAGGCCAGACACGCGGCCTTCTTCGATCGCTACTGGACGGACGTAATCAATCCCGTCGAGGAGATCCGCGGCCTCGAGCCGACCGACCCCACCGCCGATCGCTGGTTTCCAGACGCCTACGTGGAGATTTTCGATCGGACGGAGACCGCGATGGGGAGACTCCTCGAGGCCGACACGCCCGAAAACCGCGCGGTGGCGTACGCACACTATCACCTGACGATCGAAGGCGTGTTCGCCCAGGTCGGGTTCCGTGCCATTCGGGAGACGTTCGGCCCCGAAACCGACGGGCCGACGGTACACGGACTCACCGAGGGGTTCGAGCACATCCGGCGTGACGAGGGTCGACACGTCGGCTTCGGCCTCGCGAAACTCGAGGCGCTGCTTGCCTCGGGCGCGGTCGATCGGGAGCGGATCGAAGACGTCGTCTCGACGCTGGCCCCGCTGATCGACGACATCGCCGGACAGATGGGGTGGAAACGACTACCGGGGCCGTCGGGAGAGGAACTCGTGACTGACGCGGCCGAGCAACGAGCGAAGCGACTTGAGCAACTGACGACGGAGACAGCACGGGAGCCTGAAAGTGATTCCGCGGATCGAAATGGGGGACGATAGGATGGACGCTATCGAGATCACCGAGTACGGGGACAGCGACGTGCTCACGCTCACGGAACGGGAGCCACCCGCGGCCAGCGACGGCGAGATCCGCATCGACGTCGGCGCTGCCGGCGTGAACTTCGCCGACATCGAACAGCGTCGTGGGACCTATCCCGACGGGCCGTCTCCGTCGTTCGTCCCCGGCCTCGAGGTCGCCGGAACGGTCGCGGCGGCTCCGGAGGAAGCAGCCGTTGACGTCGGCGACCGTGTCGCGGCACTGGCCTCGAGCGGCGGATACGCCGAGGTGGCGACCGCGCCGGTCGAGCGAACAGTTCCAGTGCCGGACTCGTTGTCGCTCCGCGAGGCGGTCGCGATCCCAGTCCAGGGACTGACCGCGCACAACGCCCTCCACGAGTGGGGCGGGCTGGAGACCGGTGAGTGCGTGCTGATCCACGCCGCCGCGGGCGGGGTCGGCTCGCTCGCCGTCCAGTTGGCCGCCGTCGCGGACGCGGAGGTCTTCGCTACTGCGAGCACCGACGCGAAACGCGACCTCGCGCGAGAGCTCGGCGCCGATCACGCGATCGACTACACCGAAACCGACGTCGCGGCGGCAATCGACGACCGGACCGACGGCGACGGCGTCGATCTCGTCCTCGACGGCGTCGGTGGTGACGCCTTCGCCGCGAGCCTCGAGGCGCTCGCTCCCGCCGGACGGATCGTCTCCTTTGGCATGGCCAGCAGCTCGGTACCGACAGTGGCGACGCCGCGGCTGTTCTTCGAGAACCAGTCGGTCATCGGCTATCACCTCGAGCACGCACTCGAACACGTCCCCGACCGCGTCCACACGGCGCTACCGGAACTGACCGAGCACCTCGCTGCCGGTCGGATCGAGGCCGTCGTCGACGAGACGTTCCCCCTGTCGGCGGCGGCGCGGGCTCACGACGCGCTGGCAGATCGTGAGACCGTCGGGAAGGTCGTGCTCGAGCCGTGACCTCGGCAGGACTGCGGCTCGTAAACGGATCGATTTTTCACGGTTGACGAGAAAGCAAGCGGACATGTCCAACGCGACCGAGATAGCGAACCAACTCGAGGAGATCATCGCCGACAGACTTCGCGTCGACCGGGACGCGTTCGACGAGACGACCGAGTTCGAGGACGAACCGCTCGACGCAGAGTCGCTCGACATGGTCGAACTCGCTGAAGCGATCGAGGCGGAGGTCGGCGTCCACATCCCCGATGACGACCTCGCGGAGATCGAGACGGTCGGCGACCTCCGAACGTACGTCACGGCACGCGTCTGAATGGGACGAGACGTCGTCGTAACCGGCGTGGGGTTGGTGACGCCGCTGGGCGAAACCGCCGACGAAACCTGGAGGGAACTCCGCTCTGGAGTCACTACTGCAGGTCCGATCACGCGATTCGATCCCGACGGGGCGGGGATCCGATCGCGGATCGCGTGTAAAATCGGGGGCGACCCAGTGGCGACGGGAGACGAGTGGATCGACGAGCGAACGATGGGCCGCTACGCCGAACTCGCCGTCGCCGCGGCCGCGGAGGCGATCGAAGACGCTGGCTTCGATCCCGACGACCCCGACTGGCGGCCCGAGCGAGCCGCGACCAGTATCGCGTCGGCCTTCGCCGGCCTGCCGGAGCTCGAGTCGGCAGCCGGCAGCCGTCCGTCGCCGCGGTTTCTCATCACCGCGCTCGCGAATCTGGCGGCCGGTCACGTCAGCATGTCGTTCGATCTGCAAGGCCCGAACCGCTCGCCCGCGACGGCCTGTGCGGCTGGCACGCACGCGATCGCTGACGCGGTCACGGACATCCGAACCGGCCGTGCCGACGTCGCGGTCGCCGGCGGAACCGACGCACCGATCTCCCCGCTCGGCGTCGGGAGCTTCGACGCGATGCGGGCGCTTAGCACCCGCAACGACGAGCCCGAGCGGGCGAGCCGCCCGTTCGACGCCGACCGGGACGGGTTCGTCCTCGCCGAGGGCAGTGGGATTCTCCTCCTCGAGGCCAGAGATCACGCCGCCGAACGCGGGGCGAGGCCGTACGCCGCGGTCACGGGAACCGGGCTGACCGGCGACGCACACCATCCGACACGGCCGGCCGAGGGCGGTCGGGGTCTCCGGCGATGTCTCGAGCGCGCGCTCACCGACGCCGGGTGCGAGCCGGCCGCCGTTGATCACGTCAACGCCCACGGGACGAGCACACCGACGGGTGACGCTCGCGAGGCCGACGCGCTCCGGACGCTCTTCGATACGGTGCCACCGGTCACGAGCACCAAGGGGTCACTCGGCCACACTCTCGGCGGTGCCGGAGCGATAGAGAGTGCGATCCTCGCGCGTTCGATCGCCGAGGGAACGATTCCGCCGACGGCGAACTACGAGACGCCGGATCCGGCGTGTGACATCCCGATCGTGGCCGAGACCCGCGAGACGACTCTCGAGGTCGCTGTGACCACATCGGCGGGTTTTGGCGGGACCAACGGCGCGCTCGTCTTCGAACGCGTGTGACAATGAATGGAACCGACAGCGACGACGAACCGGACGACGAATCCGCCGCGGCTCTCGACGACACCGGTACGTTGGCGGCCGTCGCCGCACTCGAGTCCCACGGTGTCGAAGCCGGTGGTTCCGCTCCCGTCGTCCGACACGGCATCGACATCGTCTCGATCGGCCGCATCGCCGATCTCCTCGCGGAGTTCGGGGCGTCGTTTCGCAGTCGGGCGTTTACCGATGCGGAGCGAGCCTACTGCGAGGGCAAGGGCGAGCCAGCACAACACTACGCCGCCCGGTGGGCGGCCAAGGAGGCCTTCTGTAAGGTCCTCGCCGAGGAATCGCCGGCGATCTCGCTCGATTCGGTCGAAGTCATTCGCGACGTGACCGGTCCGCGACTCGCGCTCGAGTCGCCCGCCGCCGAGACGCTCGCGGCGTCTCTCGAACAGGAGGGGATCGATCCCGGCGCCGTGGCGATCGACGTCTCGCTCAGCCACGACCGGAGCGTCGGCTACGCCGTCGGTTCGGTGACCGTCGTCGGGATCGAGAACGGATTCCGATGCGATCGACCTACTGATGGAACTACTGATATATGACAGAGACGGACGAAACGACGACGCTTACGGACACGGCGTTTGTCTTCCCCGGCCAGGGGAGCCAACGCCCCGGAATGGCACAGCCCTTCTACGACGCGTGGCCGGAGACACGAGCCGCGTTCGACGCCCTCGATTCGGCCCTCGAGATCGATCTCTCCGATCGGTGTTTTCGCGACGGACTCGAGGAACTCACGCGACCGCAAAACGCACAGCCAGCGCTGCTGGCGGCCGGATACGCGACGTCTGTCGGCATCGCTTCTCGGTTCGGCGTCGAGCCGGCGTACGTCGCCGGCCACAGCCTGGGCCAGTTCACGTCGCTTGCGGTCGCGGGCGCGGCGTCGCCGACCGACCTCGTCGACGTCGTTCGCCGGCGCGGCACGTTCATGGAACGGGCCGAACGCGACGCAGGTCCCGGGACGATGATGGCGGTCCTGCTCGTCGACCGAGCGACCGTCGCCGACGTCTGTCGCGACCGCGACGACGTCGGCGTCGCGCTGTACAACAGCCCACGACAGACCGTGATCAGCGGGACGATCGACGGAGTCGACGCCGTTCGGAACGCCCTCGACGACACCGCCGCGCGATTTCGCGAACTTGAGGTCGGCGCGGCGTTTCACTCGCCGGTGATGGTATCGGCAGTCGAGCCCGTCGAAGACGTGATGGCGTCGCTGTCGATGTGCGAGGCGTCGATTCCGATCGTCTCGGACGTCTCGAACGAGGTCTACACCGACCCGGCCGTCGCCCGTCGGGATCTCACGACACAGATCACCGCGCCCGTCGACTGGGTCGGTGTCGTCGAGACGCTGAAACGCCGCGGCGTCGACCGGTACGTCGGGTTCCCGCCGACCGGCGTCCTCTCGAGTCTCGTCGAACGAATCCATCCGGACGCGGAGTGTGACGCACTCGAGACGCCCGCCGACGCGCGAGAGGTGTTCGCCTGATGGCCGCGTTCCGTGACGAGGTGGCCATCGTCACCGGCGGCACCCGTGGGATCGGTCGCGCCGTCGCGGAGCGCTTTGCCGACGGCGGTGGGACGGTGATCGCCACCTACCACGCCGACGACGAGGCGGCCGACCGAACGCGCGACGCGCTGGCGGCGTATCCGACCGAGACCGCGGTCGAACGGTGCGATGTGACCGACTTCGACGCGGTCGCGGCGATGTTCGAGACGGTTACCGAGCGGTACGGGCCGCCGACGATCCTCGTGAACAACGCCGGGGTGATGGACAACGGCCTGCTAGTTCGGATGACCCCCGAGCAGTGGCGACGCGTTCTCGAGACGAACCTCTTCGGGCCGTTCTACTGTACACGCGAGGCGGCGCGGTCGATGCTTCGAAACGGCGGCGGGCGGGTCGTCAACGTCGCGAGTGTCGCGGCACGACGTGGTTGGGCGGGGCAGGCCAACTACGCCGCGAGCAAGGCTGGACTCATCGGACTGACTCGCGCCGCCGCGCGAGAACTCGGTGGGAAAGACATCCGCGTCAACGCCGTCGCGCCGGGGTACACCGACACCGGTTTGCTGGAAGACGTCGCCGACTACGAGACGCTCGTCGAGGACCGAACCGCGAGCGGACGGGTTGGAACCCCAGAAGAAATCGCCGACGCGATTGCGTTCCTGGCCAGCGACGCCGCGTCGTACGTCAACGGCGAGGTGCTCAGAGTCGACGACGGACTGCTCGGCTGAGACGAGTCAGAGTCAAGCGACGCGGCGCAACCACCGGATGCGGACGACTGGCGGAACGAGATCAACACTCGAGAACGATCCCACAGCGACGAGCGTCGAATCACTTCAGCTGACGAGCAACGCGCGGGTTTTCCGCTGTCGATACCCCAGCATTCCGCAACCGCACAATGAAACGAGTCGTGACGAGTTGTGAACTAATGGACTCCCGCTCGAGTTGGATCTCTCGTGTCGTTTTGAGAGTACCGATCAGTCGACGAAGTCGATGTCGTCGCCGCCTGCACCGGCTGGCTGGACGGCCTCGCCGTCGTGCTGGCCGTAGATCTGTGGTGATTCGACGCCCGTGACGACGATCATCGTTCGCATGCTGCCTTCGAGACTTTCGTCGATGGAGGTCCCCCAGATGATCCGCGCGTCGGGATCGATCCGGTCGTAGATCTCTTCGACGACGCCTTCGGCTTCCTCGATGGCCATGTCGTTGCCACCGGTGACGTTGACGAGCGCGGAACTCGCGCCGGAGATGTCGACGTCGAGCAGCGGCGAGCGAAGCGCAGTTTTGACCGAGTCCTGGGCTTTGGCTTCGGAGTCGGACTCGCCGAGGCCGATCATGGCGACACCGCCGCGTTCCATCACCGTTCGAACGTCGGCGAAGTCCAGGTTGACCAGGCCGGGTTTCGTGATGAGTTCCGTGATCCCTTTGACCGAGCGCATCAGCACCTCATCAGAGACTTTGAACGCCTGCCGGACGGGCAGTTTGCCGACCGAATCCAGCAGACGGTCGTTGGGGACGACGATGACGGTGTCGGAGACATCACGCAGCCGCTCTAAGCCAGCTTCAGCGTTCGTTCGGCGGACCTCTCCCTCAGCAGTAAACGGGGTCGTGACGATCGAAATCGTCAGTGCGCCGGCCTCGCGGGCCGCTTTGGCGACGACTGGTGCGGAGCCGGTTCCCGTCCCGCCACCGAGTCCTGCCGTAACGAAGACCATATCGGAGCCGTCGATCGCGTCGTAGATGTCCTGTTGACTCTCGAGAGCGGCTTCCTCGCCGACCTGTGGGAGCGAGCCGGCACCACGGCCGCCGGTTTTCTCTTCGCCCATCAGGATCTTCGTGTCGGCTTCGATCTCCACGAGGTGTTGCACGTCGGTGTTGGCGGCGACAAGCTTCGCACCGTGGATACCCTCTTCTTCCATGCGGTTGACGGTGTTACCACCGGCACCGCCACAGCCGACAACCGTAATGTCTGTCTGGAGGTCCTTGAGGACGTCCTCGAGCTGGTCGTCGGTCATCGTTCCTGTCCGCTGGGTGTTCGATTCGCTTCCGTTCGGCGACTGCCCGTCCTGTACAGTGTTGTCTTCGTGGGCCGTCGCCGACTCCCCGTCTTCGGCCTCGTCGATGGCGTCGTCGATGATGGAGTCCATTCTTGGCCCAATCTAAAAGATGGAGCATAATTACCTTTCCCCTACACGTCAGACGACTGTCTGACGCAGTCCGTCGAGCAACCACACCGAGCAGGTCGGTTCCGGATCCCGCTTCACGGCGGAGTAGACCGTGATTACCGTGTTGTTTGGGAGCCACTAAATCGGAAATCGGTCCGTCTGCTGGCTGCGAACTGTCTCGGGGCTGATCGTTTCGCCATCGACGGCGACGGCGTCACCGTTCGCGAGCGCGCCGAATTTCGGCCCCTCAGGAACGCCGATCTCGCGAGCGAGCGCCGGATCGAAACTCGTCCGTTCAGCGACGACGGCGTCGTCTTCGAGCGTGACCGTTTCGTATTTGTCCTCGAGGACACCCGCCAGTGCCTCGATGATGGCTCCTCTGGCAGTCGTTTCGCTCTCAGCCGCGATGGTCTGCGTAGCTGTCGTGTCTCCCGTGTTCGACGACTCTCCGTTGGAACTGGGAACCGCGACCTGCGAGCCAACCCGGATCCCGCCGTTTTCGGTCGTAAACGCGACGGTGGTCGCCTCGACGACCGTTCGTACCGCCTCCGGGTCGAGTCCCTCCGCAGCGTCGAGCAGTGCTGCCGGGAGTTCGACGACGGCAACCGACTCGGCAGCACAGTCGCCAAAGCGGACGCCGTCGTCGACGGCCCCAAGAGAAGATTCGACGGCATCGACGAGTTCGAGTGGTCGATCACCCACCTCGCGGAGCCAGGTCTCGCTGACGATCCGAACGCCAAGCTCCTCGAGCGTTTCCTCGAGCACCGGCCACTCGCCATCGAGAACGGCCATGTCGGTGTGGCTCGCGTCGAACGCCGCCTCGAGGACGTCACGGTGGGAAGAAGGATGACCCATCGCATCGAGCGCCCAGTCGGCTGCGATGTGGCCCACAGCCCACGGCGTTTCGCGGACGATGCGAGTAAAGCGAGGGGCGTAGTGGTTGCCGCCAAAGCCGACGACCTGTCGACACGGACTTGCGTCGCGACTCTCATGGCTCGAGCGCGAAGCGCTCTCGAGGCGGTCGCAGTGTGGGGAGACAGCTCGAAGCTCGAGAATCGCGCGGGCGACGGCCGCGGCACCGTTGGGGTCGTCCCACTGCTCGTCGCCACTGCCGAGTTCCGCAAACAGCGACGGACAGCCGACGTTGGTGGGGCCGTGGTGGGTACACTCCATCCCGACATCGTACTGCTCAGGGGCGTACTCGTCGAACGCGTCGAGGAGGTGTGCGAGTGCGTTCGGACACGCCTCGGCGACAGCATTGGCCTCGCCGCCGAACTCGGCTGGACCGAAGTTACCCGTGAAATGCCCTGTCAGCAGCGGCCCCGTATCGCCCGAATGGCGCGAGGCAAAGACGAGCACATCGGGGTCGCAGTCGAACGCTTCGACCGGGTGCTCGAGTTCGAGGTGAAAGTCGTCGAACGAGCGTAACTCGGCACCAGCGGTTCGGTAGTACGTGCCACCACCATCGGCTGCGGGCCGTGTGTCGTCGTCGACGACCTCCCAGTCGGCGAGTTCGCGGAGCTGGTCACAGATATGGACCGATGCGCGGTCGGCTCGACTCTCGACGATCGCGAGCGCAGTCATACTCGAGTGGGCGGTCTGGGGCCCAGTAACGCCGTCGGTTCTCGTTGCCGACTCGTCGAGCTGGCCGGAAATATCATACAGGCTATATGAAACCACCGTCGGTTTTTCAGTCGTGCGAATGGTAGCCGGGAGTACGAACAACCAGCGATGAACGTAGTTGACCACCCATGACCGATCCAGCACCGGATACGAGCAACGGCTCGGACGAGACGAGTGCAGCGTCGGCTGCGCTCGACTTTCCATCGGCGTTCAGCCTCGACGTTCAGCAGCTGACCGCGCTCATCAGTGCGTACGCCGTCTCCGTGCTCGATCCCGACGGACGTGTCGTGCGGTGGAACGAGGATGCCGTCCGGCTCACAGGGTATAACGAAGACGAGGTCACAGACACTCACTACCGGCTCTTCTTTCCACCGGAGAAACGCGAGGATGGCCGTCCAGAACGCCTTCTCGAGCAAGCGCGCACCGACGGACAGGCCACAGATGAAGGCTGGCGGCTTCGAAACGACGGAAGCCGGTTCTGGGTTCGTGAGGTGCTGGCACCCATCCGGGAGCGCGAGGGGAGTCTGACCGTTGGAGACGGCGGCGACTCTCAGACCGCCCCCCTTCGGGGGTACGTACGGATCGTCCACGATCGGACCGACGAGTACAGACGCGAACTGGAACTCCGCGAGGAGAAGGCGCTTACAGAGAGCATCTTCGAGGCCCAGCCGGACTTGCTCTATGCGTTCGATACGGACGGCAATCTCGTCCAGTGGAACGAACGGTTCGAGCAGGTCACCGGCTACGACCCCGACAAACTCGAGGGAATGAACGCCCTCGAGTTTGTCGTCCCGGAAGACCACGACCAGATCGGAGCGGCAATCGAGCGGGTGCTGGTCGATGGTGACCGTGTCGCCGCCGAAGCGCGAGTGCTGACAAACGACGGCGACGAGATTCCCGTCGAATTCAACAGCGCTCAGGTCGCCGGCACGGACGGGATCGTCTTCGGATTCACCGGTGTTGGCCGTGACATCAGTGATCGCAAAGCTCGTGAACGAGAACTCGAGCGCCTCGAGCGTCTCAACACCACGATACGGACGATCGACGAGACGATGGTCACGGCAGACACACAAGCGGCGGTCGAAACGGCAGTTGTCGAAGCGTTCGCAGCTGCTACACTCTATCAGTTTGCCGTCATCGGACAGGACGAGCCCGCGACGGGCGGCCAGCAGCCGGGCGAGCCGCGCTCGTGGGCAGGCGTCGACGCGACTGGTGCTGCTGACGTTCTCTCGCGGGTTCTCGACCCACCGGCCGACGGGCCGGAAGCGTCACCGATCGAAACCGAGAGCGTCCAGTGTTATCACTCGCTCCGTGAGAGTGCAGTCGATGCCTGGCGAGCCGATGCTCGAGAACGCGACTACGGCTCACTCGCAGCCGTTCCGATCACCGCAAGTGGCCGGACGTTCGGCGTGCTCGTTGTCGCTGCCACAGACGCGACGGCGTTCACCGACCGGGAACGAGAGGTGCTTCAGGAATTCGGCGCCACGGTCGGTCACGCGTTCAACGCAATGGCGGTTCGTCGCCTCCTCTATCTCGACACCGTCGTCGAACTCGAGTTCGAATCATCCGATCGACAAGATATCTGTATCGACCTCTCCGCCGAACTCGAGAGCGACGTCAGTCTCGATCACGTGCTGCCACTGACTGAGGGGGTGTTCGTCTACTACATCACCGTCACCGGCGTCGAACCGGCGAAGATTCGAGCGTTCGTCGACGATCACCCAAAGTTCGGAGAGCGTCGTCACATCGATACTAGCGGCGACGAGAGCCACTGGGAGTTCGTCGTTTACGGACCGACGATCACCGGCTTGCTGGCGGATTACAGCGCGCGAATACGGACACAGACCGTCGACAACGGTGTGTCGAACGTAGTCGTTCAGGTCAGTCCGGACATTCCCGTTCGCGGACTAGTCGAGGCGGTCACGGAGGCCTACCCCGACACGCAGCTGGTTTCGAAACGCACCGTCGAGCGGCCGATAGAAACGCGTGGTGGCTTTCGACGGCGCGTCCAAGAGAAGCTGACCGATAAACAACAGGCCGCTCTCGAGGCGGCCTACTACGGCGGGTACTTCGAGTGGCCGACGCGAAACAGCAACGCCGGCGAAATCGCTGAGCGGCTCGATATTGCTCGCCAGACGTTCCACCAACATCTCCGGGTTGCACAGGCGAAACTGCTCACGGCCTATTTTGAGGCTGGCGACACCAGTGGCGACGAGCGAGACGATTAAGACGGGCATCTATTTTGACGGACAGCGAAACCGCAAGCCGTCCAGCGACCGTGCCGGAGCTGCTGGACAGGAGTCCGTCTACTTGTCGAGACTCGATGACCGTCTCAACCGGCCATACCAGAGCATGCTGGTACACCCCTTTCCCCCACCCAACGTCTTCATCGATCAATGAGTGCCTGCCTGACTGCCGAGCGAACAACCACTGCGTTCGACATCCTCGTCGACCCTCGCCGGCGATACCTCCTTTCGCTCCTCTACGAACGGGCGGCTGCTGACAGGACACAGCCGACACCACACTCGATCGAGACGCTCGCGACCGACGTCGCCGCCTGTGAACACGGCTGCCCGATCGTCACCAACGAGCAGTGCCGAGAGACACATATCGAACTCGTTCACCACCACGTGCCGCGGCTCAGTGATATCGGACTGGTAACCGATGAGACCCACGGCGACACGCGGACGGTCGCGCTTGCCGACCATCCGATTCTCGACCTCGAGTGGATGACCCATTTCCTCGAGGACCCGAACGGCGGATCGACCATCGACGAAGCGATGCTCAACCGAACGCTCGAAGCACTCCAGCCTGCGCGGTGCCGGCTTAGCTGTGCCATCCTCGCGAGACAGCGCACCGACCTCGCTGTCGACGATCTGGCAGCACTGATCGCAACCCACGAGGACGACACCCGACTCGTCGACCTCGAGACATCGGACTGGCGGCCCATTTCGACGGCGTTGCGACACGACTACCTCCCCTCGCTTGCAGCGGCCGACCTCGTCGACTACGACCGCTCGAGCGAGACCGTTGCACTCGAGCCCGACGCACCGCAGTGGCGGGCCGACTGGCTGGCTGCGAGTCCGATTCGAGAGGTTGTCATGGCACTCGAGACGCGGCCAGCGCAGGCAGGAACTGACTCGAGGGGAGACACGGCCGCCGACAGCAACTCGGCGAGGACGAGTTCGGGCTGGACGATCGAGGGAACAGCACGCGTCATCGCCAGAAGCCACGAGATCGTCGACAGCGCCGATGAGGAGCTGTTCGTGATGGCGCCCGACGAAACGATGGTCCAGCAGCGCTGTCTCGAGCGCTGGCAAGCCGCTGCGAACCGCGGGGTCGATGTCTACGTCGGATCACGCTCACCGCGCGTTCGAGACACCGTTCGGTCTGCAGTCCCTGAAGCGACGGTCTGTGAGCCACAGTTCGACTGGTTGAACTTCCACGTCGAGAGACACCACCACGGCCGCATCGTTTTTGCTGATCGCGAACGGGTACTGCTCGTGACGGTCGACGACGAGGAGACCGATCCCCAGGCGACTGCGATCACAGGAGACAGCCCGGAAGACGCGCTGGTCAGGCTCGTTCGCGAACACGTCGGCCCGCGGCTGGACCGGTTGCAGTCGCGCTGTGCGAACGGTGACGAGGCGACCGAAGCGGCGACGTCACTGCGCCTGTAAACTGCTGGGCTCGGCTGTTGTACCTGGGTCTGACGTTTCCTCAGACCACGAGCAGGGCAAGAAAAGCAACGTACCCACCGACGAGAACAGCACCATCGAGCCGTGTGAGCCGCCCGCCGTACCCCATCATCGCTACCAACACGATCGTAAAGACGACAAGCGCGGGGAATTCGAGCCGCAACGTGCTCGAGGCGATCTCGATCGGCGTGATCAGGGCGACGATACCGAGCACGGCGAGGATATTGTAGATGTTCGAACCGACGACGTTGCCGATGGCGAACTCGGTCTCGCCGCGGACGGAGCCGACGACCGACGCCGCAAGTTCCGGCAACGAGGTGCCGAGTGCGAGCACCGTCAACCCGATTACCAGATCCGAAACGCCGAGTGCCGACAACAGCCCGGTACCGCCAGAAACGAGCCATCTCGAGCCGAGCACGAGCGCCATCAACCCACCGAGGACGAGCACGACAGCCCGCAGCGTGATCCCGTCGCCAGCGCCAGTTTTGTCACCGCCCACTGCCGGGTTGACGTTGGTAGAAGAGACTAGATAGGCGGTAAAGCCACCGAGTGTCAGCAGAAAAATTGCACCCTCGAGTGTGCCGATCGTCCCGTCTGCACCGAGGACAACGAGCAGGACCGTCGCGAACAGCATAAACGGCACGTGCCGCCGCATAGCGATCTGGCTGATCCGTAACGGTTTGATAAGCGCAGACACCCCAAGGACCAGCCCGATGTTCGCGATATTCGAACCGAGAACGGCACCGAGTCCGATATCGGTCGAGACGTCCAGCGCACCGATGGTCGCGACGAACAGCTCGGGTGCGGTCGTCGCAAAGGCGATCACCGTCACCCCAACGGTTGCGGCCCGGAGCCCGATCCCCAGTGCGAGCCGGCCGGCACCGGCGACGAGTAGTTCGGCACCGGCGTAGAGCGCGACGATGCCGGCTGCAAGCAAGCCGAGGGAGAGGAGCATAGCTGCTGTTGGACTGTCAGGCGTAAGTCAATAAGGGGTTTGTCCGGCCGAAAGCGGACATCCCGTTCAGCGAACGATCGTTACCGGAACGGGTGCTCGCCGGACGACGCGTTCGGCAACACTGCCCAGTAGCACTCGTTTCGCGCCAGAACGCCCGCGACTCCCGATTACGATGTGGTCGACGTCGTGGTCGTCTGCGTACGTGACGATCTCTCGAGCGGGATCTCCAACGACGGTGTCCGTGGTGTACGTCCCGTCGTGGTCGGCGACGAGTTCGGCGACGTCCTCGAACAGGTCCGCCGCGTCCTCCTGTCGTGACTCGAGTACGGATTCGTAGGCGTAGATACCGCCGTCACCGTACTTCGAGACGCTCGGATCGATCGCGTGGATCGCCGTGATCGACGCGTCTGGATGCTCGCGAACGGCGTGCTCGAGCGCCGCCCGAGCGGTGTCCGAATCGTCGATCGGGACCAGAATTTCCATACCCTGTTTTCGGCCGCGTCCCCGATAAGTGGGCGGGGAAAGGCCCGGTCGGTAGCAACGGAATCGGCCGAGTGCAAGCGATATCCTGTCGGGCAGTATATATCCCCGCCGCCTCGAGTGTGCCGTATGGCTATGGACGTCTTCGGGTTGCTCGGCAACCCGGTCGGACACTCGCTGTCACCGCCGATGCACGAAGCGGCCTACGACCAGCTCGGACTCGAGGCTCGATACGTGACCTTCGAACCCGAGCCAGCCGACCTCGAGGCCGCGATCGACGGGGCCGACGCGCTCGGGATCACGGGCCTGAACGTGACGATCCCGTTCAAACAGGACGTCCTCGACTGTGTCGAGGCCGACGAGTTAGCGGCTCGGATCGGCGCGGTCAACACGATCGACTTCACGGGCTCGGGGACGCCAACGGGCCACAACACCGACGCAGTCGGCGCGATGCGTGCCCTGCGCGACCACGACGTCACGCTCGAGGGCGCAGACGCCGTCGTCGTCGGTGCTGGCGGGGCCGGCCGGGCGATCGCGTTCGGCCTCGCGGATGCGGGCGCGACGGTCGAGATCGCCAACCGAACCGAGGCGACGGCCCACGACCTCGCCGAAGCGGTTCCGGGGGCGACGGGCCACGGACTCGAGGCCGACATGCTCGCCGACCTGCTCGAAGACGCCGAGATCCTCGTCAACGCCACGAGCGTCGGCATGGAGTCCGACGAGACGCCGGTGCCCGCCGACGCGCTTCACGGGGAGTTGGCGGTCATGGATGCGGTCTATCAACCCCTCGAGACACGGCTGCTGCGGGACGCGGCCGAGGTCGGGGCGACGACAGTCGATGGCGCCTGGATGTTGCTCTATCAGGGCGTCGAGGCGTTCGAACTGTGGACCGGCGATGAGCCACCGGTCGAGACGATGAACGAGGCCCTTCGCTCACAGCTGTAGTAGTCACGGCCGAACGCTCCATTTTTCGTCACGTCCACGTGGGTATCAGGCGAATTTAAGTGATGGTGCCAACTATATCGGCACAATGGCGCTCCTCCAGAAGCTGAAATCGCTCCTTGGACTCGGCAGATCCGAGCCGGAGCGAGGACAGACTCGAGAGGTCGGGGTGACGGTCGAACGGGAAGGGTCACAGGAGGGTGACGACGACGCCGGATCGACCACGACAGGAACTGAACCACCGGCACCGGCGAGTGCGACAGCCGGGACGGAAGCCGACACGACGGCAAACGCCGGTACCGAAACCGAAACCGAAACCGAATCCGAATCCGAGACGAAGCCCGAAACAGCGGCCGACACCGAAGCGACCGCTGACGAGTCGGCGGCTGCCGGATCGACCGCCTCGAGTTCGACGGACTCGATGATGGCACCGACAGACGAGCCCGAAACAGCAGCCGAGCCGGCAGAGGCAGCGGGCCCCACGACGGAAAACGCGGCGCCGACGGCCGAGAAAACGCCCGACATCACGGACGGCGAACTGCCGGTCGAAGAAGCCGAGCCGGAGGCGGAGGTCGACGACACAGAGACGGCTGAAGCGGATACCGACGGTGACGACGCGGAGACGGCCGAACCAATAAACCAGGAACCCGTTGACTCGATCAAGGGGATCGGGCCGGCCTACGCCGACCGTCTCGCTTCGGCAGGCGTCGAGACCGTCGGTGAGCTCGCTGCCGCAGACGCAGCGGAACTCTCCGAGGGGACCGACATCTCCGAAACGCGAATCCAGGGCTGGATCGACCGCGCCGAAGTCAGATAACGAAACTGGCGTCGCTATCGCGCCGAATCAGCCGTCAAAGTCACGCCCGTCCGCTCTTTTAACACACGATCTGGAAATCGCAAAAGGATTAGGCTCCCACCCCCTCTCGAGGAACATGCGCGATCCGCGCGTCGTCACGCCGCTCGCGTCGTTTCGAGCCGCTGCTCGCGAAGCCCTCGAGCAACACGACACAACGGCAGACGCTGAACCGACGACGCGCACCACCGGACTCCGACTCCCAGTCGAGGTCCAGGTCACCGTCGAAGATCCGTTTCTCGCCTACCGTCGAGCGCGGCCGTCCGACAGCCGTGGAACTGTCTTTCTCGAGACGACCGGTGGCCAGCCCGGCTGGGGCTACTTCGGCATCGACCCCGTCGACCGACTCACGATCTCACCCGATGCGGTCATGCGAGCGCGAACGGATGACGGCGCGCCGACACTCGCAGCGCTCGAGGGCCTCCTCGAGCGAGACGATCTGATTCGTGGCGACTGTGACGTCCCCTACCCCTGTGGGGCGATCGGGTGGCTCTCCTACGACATTGCCCGCGAACTCGAGGCGCTCCCCGAGTCGGCCGTCGACGACCGCGGTCTACCCCGACTCGAGGCCGGCGTCTACGACCGGCTTGCTGCCTGGGAGGCGCCCACCGACGGCGACGTGACGCTGCGAGTGACGGCCTGTCCGCGACTCGAACTCGAGGCGGGTGACGACGGCGTTTCCGACGACACGCTCGAGGCTGTTTACGACCGGGGCCGCAAGCGAGCACTCGGGCTCGCACGGGCATCTCTCGAGGGCGATCCAGCCGTCGGCGAGCCACCGGCAGCAACGACTGAAGCGACGTTCGAAAGCGACTGCGGGCGTGTGGCCTTTGCCGAGCGCGTCAGTCAGGCGAAATCGTACATCCGCGACGGCGAGACGTTTCAGGCGAACCTCTCCCAGCGACTGGTCGCCCCGGCAGCGGTTCATCCCGTCGCGGCCTACGACGCTCTCCGGCGGGTCAACCCCGCGCCGTACTCGTGTCTGCTCGAGTTCCCCAGTACCGATCTGGTGAGTGCCAGCCCCGAGTTGCTCCTCGAACGCGAGCCACGTGGCGTCTCGGCGCTGTCGGACACCGCCAATCGTGACCGAGACGGTGACTTCGTCCGGACGGAACCGATCGCGGGGACGCGGCCCCGTGGCGCGACACCAGAAGCAGACGCGACACTCGAGGACGACCTCCGAACCGACGAGAAAGAACGCGCCGAACATGCGATGTTGGTCGACCTCGAGCGAAACGACCTCGGGAAAGTCTGTGAATACGGCTCCGTCGAGGTCGAGGAGTACCGTCGGATCGACCGCTATGCGGAGGTGATGCATCTCGTCTCGAACGTCACGGGCCGGCTTCGGGATGGCGAGACGCTGGCCGACGCGATCGCCGCGGTGTTCCCAGGTGGAACGATCACGGGCGCGCCGAAACCCCGGACGATGTCGATTATCGACGAACTCGAGGCGACCCAGCGAGGCCCCTACACGGGGAGTGTCGGGATCTTCGGCTACGACGGCCGGGCGACGCTCAACATCGTCATTCGAACACTGGTTCGCCACGCCGACGAGTATCACCTCCGCGTGGGAGCGGGGATCGTCCACGACTCCGATCCCGAACGCGAGTACGACGAAACGCTTGATAAGGCCCGTGCGCTGATCACGGCCGTCGACGACGCGCTCGGCGAGCGAGCCGCAATGGCCCTCGAGGCCGAGAGCGGAGATGATCAACGTGAGTGACAAAGATAGCACCCGTGAGCGAGTGGATACGAGCGAGCGGCCCAACGACCGACCGGAGGGAGGGAGGCAGGGTTTTCATCAACGTTTTGCCAGGGAACGAGCGTCAGCGAGTGACCGCAGCAAAAGGTTGCTGGTCATCGACAACTACGACTCCTTTGCGTACAACCTCGTCCAGTACGTCGGCGAGCTCGCTGATGAGGTGATCGTCCGGCGCAACGACGACATCGATCTCGCGGACGTCGATGACATCGATCCAACTGGGATCATCGTCTCACCGGGGCCGGGAACCCCACAGGAGGCCGGCATCTCGATCCCGCTGTTCGCCGAGACCGAGTACCCGATTCTCGGCGTCTGTCTCGGGCATCAGGCGCTGTGTGCAGCCAACGGCGCGCCGGTCGTCCACGCCCCCCACGTCGTCCACGGCAAACCCTCGACGGTCAGCCACGACGGCGAGGGCCTCTTCGATGACCTCCCCTCCACGTTTCAGGTCGGCCGGTATCACTCACTTGCCGTCGAACGCGAGGCACTCCCCGACTCGCTTGCCGAGACCGCACGGACGACCGACGAACGCGGCGTGTTGATGGCGGTTCGCCACCGCGAACGCCCGCATATCGGTGTGCAGTTCCACCCCGAGAGCATTCTCACGCGCCGCCACGAGGACGTCGACGACGGTGATGGAATCTCGCTTGCGGTCGGCAAACAGATGATCGCAAACTTCTGTCGACTCGCCGCGGAAGCCGACGACCAATCCGAGACAGCCCACGAATGAACGACGATCCGATCTATCACGTCGACGGGAAACTGGTCCCCGCATCTGCGGCCACAGTCAGCGTCGACGACCGCGGCTTTCGGTACGGCGACGCTGCGTTCGAGACGATGCGCGTCTACGGCGGCACGATCTTCGCGTGGGATGCCCATATGGCGCGCCTCGAGCGAACCTGTGAGGCCCTGTCGTTGGCTCACGGCATCGCGGCTGACGACCTCCGGACGCGGATCGATGAGACGCTGGCGGCGAACGATCTCGAGGACGCCTACGTCCGGCTCTCGATCACACGCGGCGTCCAGCCAGGAAAACTCACACCCCGGCCCAACGTCGATCCGACGGTCGTCGTGTACGTGAAGCCGTTGCCTCGTGGGGGCGTCGACGGCAGGTCCGTCTGGGACGAGCCGGCGACCGTCCAGACGGTCGACACACGTCGAATACCCTCCGACGCGATTCCGACCGCAGCGAAGACGCACAACTATCTCAACGGAATTCTCGCTCGAGCGGAGCTTCGGGACGACGACGGCCAGCCCACCGCGGACGAGGCGCTCATGTTCGACTGCGAGGATCACGTTGCCGAAGGTGCGACGAGCAATCTCTGGTTCGTCCGCGATGGGGAGCTCTGTACGCCGACGACCGACGGCCCCGTGTTGCCGGGAATTACGCGGGCGATCGTCCTCGAGCTCGCCGCCGAGGCCGGAATTTCGTTCCAGGAGGGTCGATACGATCTCGCGGACGTGCTCGAGGCCGACGAGGCGTTTCTGACGAACCGAACGCGGGAACTGCGCCCGATCGCGACGGTCGACGGCCACGAGATCGGCGGCGGTCCGGTGACGGATCGACTCTCGAGGCTGTACGACGAGCGCGTCGAGCGAGCCTGTTATTGAGCGTAAATCTGGGGTCTCCGGCGTCTGCGATGGGTGTTGGCATTACCGTTTCCAGCGCTCGAGGCCGAGAATCGCACTACCGAGCCCGAACAGTCCAGCGGCGATCGTGACGATCGGCGTATCACACCGATTGACGCCCCCGTCTGGTGAGTACCCGAGCCAGCCCAGGTAGAACTCGTAGTACACGAAGCCACCGGGAGGCTCGTCACCGGTGTACCCGACATCGGTGCACGACGAGAGCGGCAGTTCAGGAAACGAAACCGCGATCAACGCCGCGACGAGGCCAGCGCTCAGGAGCATCCCGGCCCCGACGAGTGTCCAGCGCCTCGACATGGGCAGTTATTCTAACTCGAACAACATATTCGTTGGTGCGAGCTGTGTCAGCCGTTCCAGACAACAAAAAGCCCCCGTCGATGTCACCGGCTGGTGTTCATGTCCGCACGGCATGCGCACTGAGTTGATTACGAACACTCGAGTCGCAGTGAAACCGCCTTATCAGTCGTCCGATCCGACCGCCGACCGATTGAATCCGTCGGTCTCGGCCGTCGTCTCGAGCAGTTCGCGCGTCGTCCCCTCGAGGTCGAGGACGAACTCGCTGCCGAACGCTGTCGACGGCGTCTGGAAGCCAGCCGGGAGACGCGGTTCGGACCGATTTTGGCCGTCGATGACGCGCTCGGCGGCGCTGACAGCGGCGTCAACCGTCAGTGTGTAGGGGTTCGGCGTACGCATTCGAGCGCGGACGCGGTGACCGGTCGAGTCGTCGACGGCTTCCCCCCAGATGACCGCGGTGTCACGAGCCCGTTCTCGTGCACTGGGGCCGTCGACGCGCGCGTCGATCACCCGCTTCAGCAGGGTTTCGACCGGGCGTCGCTCGAGCAGCCAGCCAAGCGAGTCGACGGCGGCCATCGCCCGGGTCGCCCACGGCGGCACCGCTGCGTAGACTTCGATCGAATCGATTCCCGTGCTATGGGCAGCGGTGGTGACGTCTCCCCACGGAACCGTGACGACGTGTTCGGGGCCGGTTCCGAAATCGATCGCTCGCGTCCGAAACGTCGCTGGAACCTTTATCAGCCGTCCGTTCCGGCGGACGACCCCATCGGAACCGAGCTGCTCGACGAACGTCCGGGCGGTCCCACGCGAAAGCGGGCCATTGCCTTTGACGCCGAGTGTGAGTTCGGTCGCTGATGGCAGCTGTTCGTGGAGAAACGCGGCCAGACAGTCCGATGGAACGACTTCGAAGCCGACGCCCGGGAGCAGTGTGACGTCTGCCTCTCGAGCCGCGTCATCTCGCTGGCGCAGCCGTTCGAACACCCGAAACTCGCCCGTGATATCGAGGTAGTCCGTCCCAGTCTCGAGACAGGCGTCGACGAGCGGGTTGACCGTCTTCACGAACGGCCCAGCACAGTTCAATACGGCATCGAACCGGTTGAGCTGGGCAGGAACGTCGTCACTGAGATCGAACGTCCGTCCTTCGACACCGAGTTCGTCGGCCTGCCGTCGTACTGCACCGCGGTCACGGCCGGCGACGACCGGCGACCCTCCTCGAGAGACGGCTTCGCGAGCGATCAGCCGGCCGGTGTAGCCATACGAGCCGTAGATGAGAAGGGAGTCCATAGCCGTCGTTTGCCGCTCAGCGTGTTAAAACTGCGTCAGACATCTGCGAGACCGCAACGTTCACGACGACAGATTACCAACCGAGATGGCGATGGACGCGTCTCAGCGGATCACTGCACTCGATGCGGTGTCAACGGACTCGACGACGCTCTTTCGTGTGACGAACGGTTCGGGTGACGAACAGGAAGCCCTTCTCGTCGCGACGGAATCGACCGACGACGAGCGAACGATTTCGTGCTGGTTGAACTACTGCCAGCATCTCACTCATATCAAAATCGACAAAGGCACGGGGGCACCGATGCGAGACGGCGAACTCGTCTGTGCAAATCACGGCGCATACTTCGACGCCGACTCCGGGGTGTGTACGTACGGACCCTGCGAGGGTGCCTATCTCACCGACCTCGAGGTGACCGTCGCGGATGGCGACGTCTACCTGACCGACGACGAGTTTACGTACGTCGGTGCCGGACCGATCGATGACGACGACGATCTGACGTCGACCTCGAACGTCGAGTTCTAGCCACGAGTGCCGACGGCGAGACTGAGACGTAACGAGCCTACCGGAGTGCAGCCGGTGAGACCATGTCGCGCTCCTGGTTGTACTCGAGAAGCCCGGCGTCAGTCAGCCGTGGCAGATGATCGTGGTACAGCGAAAGATAGACTTCGTGGACACGCTCGGCCGAAATATTTGGCATCTGACGCCCGGTTTCACGGACGGCAACCTCCTCAGCGGCGTCCGGGAGTGTCAGCGATTCTCCATACGTGCGCATCACCTGAAGCAGTAGCCGTCGGCGCTGGTCGGCGAGCAGTCCGAACGCGTTGTCGATCGTTTCGGCCGATGCCTCGCACGTATCGAGGTTCTCGAGCACCGACAGGACGAACTCGACACAGTCGGACTCGGGGTGGGGCGTGGCAGTCATTCGTATTCTCCATGGGCCTCCCGAAACGAACGGAAACCTGTCGAATGGAGACGAAAGACGATGACAGGCATCAGTGAGACATCTCACCGAACGTTCGCTCGAGAGTTCGTACCGATTTCTCGGTACCACAGTAAATATTAGTATCGAATCTGTTTCAGGTTGTCAGGGAACGTTGACAGTTTCAGCGACTGATAGCTCTTACTCGATCGTCAGCGTCGGCTCCGAGACGGACTCGCTCTTACAGTTTGGACACCGCGAAGGGAGATTTAGCAAATCGTCGAAATCATCGAACCCACAGTCTCGACATGTCGGCGGTGCAACAAGCACCTGTTCGTCCGTCTCCGTCCCGGCAACCGAACGGGAGACGTGTTCGGCGTGTCGGAGCACCGACTCGGGAGTTAGATCGAGTTGCACTGCGAGCTCGCTGGGTGTTGCAGGTTCGATACGGAGCGCGTCAGCGAGTCGCTGTCGCGTCGTTTCGTCGGCCTCGCGCATACCTCGACAGACGGGCGTCGGGGTTTTATACTGTTTGACGACGGCCAACCCGCCCGAGTTGGGTCCAGCAGCCGTTGTGCATCTGGCAGCGCCAGGATTGCTGAAAGGACAACTGACTTACCACAGGCTAGTGAACGCCGAATCATGAAAGCCGTCGTCCTTGCCGGCGGGTACGCGACTCGAATGTGGCCGATCACGAAACATCGGCCCAAGATGTTCCTCCCGATCGGCGACTCGACCGTCGTCGACCGCATCTTCGAAGCGCTCGAGGCTGACGATCGGATCGACGAGGTCTACGTCAGCACGAACGAGCGGTTCGCCGCCGACTTCGAGGCCCACCTCGAGGAGAGCACGTTCGAAAAACCGCAGCTCTCGATCGAGGAGACCACCGAGGAAGACGACAAGTTCGGCGTCGTTGGCGCGCTCGCACAGCTGATCGACCGCGAGAACGTCGACGACGACCTGCTGATCATCGCCGGTGATAACCTGATCAGCTTCGATGTCGCGGCGTTTCTGGACTACTTCGAGGAACGGGCTGCCCCGACGCTTGCCGCCTACGACGTTGGCTCCCGTGAGAAGGCCAAATCCTACGGGCTCGTCGAACTCGAGGACGACCGTGTCGTCGACTTCCAGGAGAAACCCGACGAGCCCAACAGCACGCTCGTCTCGATCGCCTGCTATGCGTTTCCCGCCGAGTCGCTGTCGCTGCTGTCGACCTATCTCGAGGACGGCAACAACCCAGACGAGCCCGGCTGGTTCGTTCAGTGGCTCCAGAACCGCGAGCCGACGTACGCCTACACCTTCGAGGGCGCGTGGTTCGACATCGGCACTCCCGAGAGCTACCTCGATGCCGTCGCCTGGCATCTCGACGGCGAATCACTCGTCGCCGAATCGGCGACGGTCGAGAACGCATCGATCGGCGACAACGTCCACGTGATGGATAATGTTACCCTCGAGAACACGACCCTCGATCACGCGGTGATCTTCCCGGAGGCAACGGTGCGCAACGCCGACATTCGCCGGTCGATAATCGACGAAGGGACTCATCTCGATGACCTCGACCTCGCAGGCGCGCTGATCGGCGCCCACACGACGATCAAAAACGGCTCCTGACGGTCTCAGGCCGGAAGCTCCTGAATTCGTTCGATACCGCTCTCTGTTTTAGTCTGCTCGAGCGGAGCGACGACCTCATCGGGCAGATCCATGCGATCGGCAAGCGTCAACAACGTCTCGAGTTTCGTGAGGTCGAGGCGTTCGATCGCACGCCCGAGTTCGGCCTCGACGAGGTCGCCGAGCACCGGATCCTGAAGGTCCGCAACACGATCGTCGCGTTCTGTTCGGAGCCCCGACAGTGGCGCGCTCTCGATTGCTCCGGGTTCGACGCCGAGCCCCGCAAACAGCGGCTCGAGCCGCTCGAGCTGTTCAGCTGTCGCCTCGCTGTGGGCCATATAGTACGACTCGAGGGCCTCGTCAGTCGAATGAAACGTTACTCGAGGTGAGCGTCCGTGATCCGCACCCGTCCGCGGGTGCCGTCCCACTCCGTGTCGTACTCGAGGTTGATGCGACGGTCCATATGTGGGCCGTCTACGACCAGCGTTTCGAACTCGCCACCCTCACCCAAGATGTGGACGCCGTACGCTTCGTTGAGCTGTTCCAGTTCCGCAAGCGCCTCGTGATCGAGGGTTCGGCCGAGCCACGACTCATCCAGCCCGTGGGCGGCGACCTGAATAATCGTAATTTCGAAGCCGGCCTCGAGCATCGCGTCAGCGAGTGCTCGCGGGTCTTCCTGCCACAACGGCGCGAACAACTCACAGCCCAGGCGGTCGCACATCCCCTGAATGCGACTTGTCTGGTACTCACTCTCGACGGCTCCCGCCGTGACCCCCGCGATACCGCCCTCGAGTCGATCGTCGAGGTCGACAAGCGCCGCCTCGAGCGGCTCGAGTTCGTCGTCACCCTGCACACTCGAGTCGGCTGCTTCGGCCGCCTCGAAATCGTCAGGGTTGACATCGACAAGCGGAATGCCGGTGCTTTCTGCGGCCAGTGCAGCGAGATCCGTCGCAGGGACGTGATACATGTAGGAGTCCCCGTCCGGGTGGACGGTAACGAGATGCGAGACCTCGAGGCCCGCTTCGAGAGCCTGGTACAGCGCCCACGCCGAGTCTTTGCCGCCCGAAAAGAGGCTTACCCACGTCCCGTCTGCATCGCTCATAGTCGTCACTGAGCGCACAGGGGTAAATGGATACCGAGTCGGCTGGTGTGGCTTACTCGTCAGCGCCGTCCGAGCCGTCGGCGTCGGCGGTCGACCCCGTCGGCCCACCGTCGGTGAGTTCAGATTGCGGACTCGAGTCAGTGTTCGAGTCCGAGTCGACGTCGGCGTCGACAAGGGCTGTCTCGGGTTCGCTCTCGCTGAAATACGACGCGAGCCGCGCACCGACGAGACTGATCACGATCGCCGTTACGACGAACAGGGCCAGCCGTTCGCCCGCAGTCACCGCGAAGCTCTCGTTCGAGAGGGCACCGAACTCGTAGGCCGGGACCACGAACGGTTCGATGACGCGCTGTTGCTCGAGGAAGTATGCCGAAAAACCGCGGATGACCAGCCCGACCGAGACGACAATAAAGGGCAGACTGAGGTAGGAACGACGGATCGGCTCGTCACTGATCGCCTCGTCAAGCAGCCGACCAGCACTCGCCGTGAGCGCGGCCATCACGAGCCACGGCACGCTGTCGAAGGCAAACTGCATCGCCGGAATCACCACTCCAGGAGGATCGTCCAGACTCGAGACACCGAGTGCGCCCGCAAAGAGCCCGACAAACGTCAGGCCGGCCGCAACGACGTAGGTGACGACCGAGACCTGTCCGGAGTACAGCGACTCACGCGCCTGATGGGCGAGTCCGGTAACGAGTTCGTCGATGTTGAAGCCCTTATACAGGAGAAAGACACCGATAACGGTCGTGATCGCCGCGGCACCCTCAGCAGGGCCAACGACAGTCGCGAGCATCGGGAAGACCAACAGCGTGAGCCCGATCGGAACGAGCACGGTCTGGCGGAGCTCCTCGTCGGCGAGAAACTGCTTGAGCAGGTAGTACGTCGATTCGATATCTCGAGCCTGTCGGACGACGACACGGTCGACCGAGTCGACCTGCATCCGGCTCTCGACGATCGGCACCAGCCGCTCGTCTTCTGCGCTGTCGATGACGACGACAGCTGAGTCGGGATCGTACTCGGCAACGAGTTCGTCGAGCTGATGGGCGACTGCTCGATCGGCCGAGACCATCGACTCTCGGTCCCCCGAGACGACCGCGACGACGACGTCTTCGTTCTCGTCGCGTAAGTCCTGGGCGACGCGTAGTGTCTCGAGCAGCGAATTCACTCCCGAGTCCTCCGGATCCGCCAGTCCGACGTCAGTTACCAGCGCGCGGACTGCTTCCCAGCCGACAACGGGCGACCGAAGGCCGGTCTTGCGCCCCACGTCGTCGGTCCGGTCGAGGCAGACGACCAGCGTTGTCACGGTAGCCGTTCCATGCTGTGTGACGATAAAACCACTTACTCGTTCGACGCGTCGACAGCGTTGGCAGATGGGTTAGATCCGCAGTCGAAACTCTCGATCCTCCGCGATACCGGCGATACCGGCGCCGAAGGCGTAGGCCAGTTGCTGGGTGCCAGTGCCAACGCGAGCCATCAACGGCCGCTCCGGCTCGAACTCTTCGACCGCGACGTCGTCTCTATCGAGCCGATCCGCCAGCTCGGTCTCGAGTTCCCGACGCGTGCCGAGGTGGTCGACCAGCTCCATCTCGTACGCTTCTTCGCCGAGGTAGATCCGAGCCTCGGTGTCACGGACGAACTCGGGTTCGAGGTCACGTCCATCGCTGACTCGCTCGACAAACGTCTCGTAGTAGTCGTCGATCAACCCCTGGAGATACTCGCGTTCGTCGTCCTCGAGTTCCTTCAGGGGCGTGCCGGCGTCTTTGTACTCGCCCGCAGCGAGTCGTTCATACGAGAGGCCGACTTTCTCGGCGAGATCGTTCGCGTTCACGCGCGACCCGATGACGCCGATCGAACCGACGATACTGCCGTCGCGAGCCCAGAGCTCGTCACAGCCGCTTGCAATCCAGTAGCCACCGCTCGCACAGACGTCAGTCGTGTAGGCGATCGTCGGGCCGTCGAACCGCTCGGCAGCGAGTCGAATATCATCGCTCGGCACGATTTCGCCACCCGGCGTGTTCAGCTTCAGCAGTAATGCGTCGACGTTGTCGTCCTCATCAGCCCGGTCGATCTGGTCGACGATGTCGTCGGCCGGCGTCCCCCGTGGACTCGAGGGCAGGCGTCCCCCGCCACCGTCGCGAGTAATCGGCCCCTCGACGGCGACCTCGGCGACGTCGTAGCCCGGAAACAGTGAGCCGGCAACGTTTCCGGCGATCCGGATCCCGGCAACGACAACGACGAGCGCCACGAGGACGCCGGCCAGATCGGCAAGCGACTCCGGATAGACGACGAACAACGAGACCCCAATCGCAGCAAACACCGCGGTCCCAACCGCGACGATCAACAGACGTGCGATCCCACGACCGCTAGCCATCGGCAACACCTCGTGTCATGGCAGCACCTGTGGCTGCCGTCGAGTTAAGCGTACGTGTTCAGACGCAGTCAGCTCGCAGCCATGGCTGGCGCCTACAGCCTCAAAAACATCCGCAGAAAGACACAGGTGGACGAACCGCGTTAGAGCAGCCCCGTCTTCTGGAGCTTCATCAGGTCCTCGGTGTCGAGGGTTTCGCCTTCCTTGAACTTCTGATAGATCTCTTCGGCCTCTTCTTTGGCCGCTTCTTTCTTTTTGTCGCGCTGGGATTTGCGCTGTTCTTCTTCTTTCTTGTCCAGTTCGCGCAGGCGCTTCTGGACGCGGACGAAGTCCTCGTGGTGGCGGTCGGCGGCCTCCTGGGCCTCGACGAAGGACTCGTGCATCTCGTCGGCCTCGTCACGGACGTCGTCGGCTTCGCGGTAGGCCTCGATCATCTGGTTGTGATGTTCCTGGGCCTTGTCCGCAAGCTCCGTGACCTTCTGGTGGTGTTTCGAGGCTTCCGAACGCACTTCTTCGGCTTCCTCGACGAGCTCCTCGAGATCCTCGTTCTGGTCGAGTTTCTGCTTGCGCTCTTCGTACTCCTCGCGCTTGGACTCGATCTTCTCGATGAGCTCTTTCTCGTCTTCACTCGAGAGGACTTCGGTCTGCTGTTTGAACTCGAGTTGCTCGATTTCCTCTTTGAGCTCCTCGAGGTCCTTGCCCTCGTCGAGTTCCATGTCGGACTTGAGCTTCTCGACCTTGTCGAACAGCTTGTTGGCCTCGGCGTTGAGCTCGTTACGGCTGTCCTTGTGTTCCTGGACCTGCTCGTTGAGCTCGTCACGCTTTTCGCGGTGTTCCTGGGCTTTGTCGACCTTTTCGCGCGTCTTGGCGTTCAGGTCGTCGCGCTTGGATGCGCGCTCGGAGGCCATCTGATTCAGATCGTTTCGCCGATCTCGGAGCTGCCCGGCCATCTTGATAAGCTGGCCTTTCGATTTGTTTTCTAGGTCGTCCTCTGTAAGTTCGATGTTCTGTGATTCGTCTACCATGTGTTAGTCAAACCTCTGTGCCATACCCGCACCGGGGGCGATCGGCGTCTCGAACGGAGCCGACACCCGTCGCTCGGGGGTCAGTCCAGCAGTGGGAGACGCGACTGTGTGCAGCGTTCGCTCACAATCTGCGAAACCTCGGTGAATAAGATTTCCTGTCATCGATCGTCGAGCGATACGCGCCCCGGTGGCGTTCTGGTATCAGATTCTACTGTCGCCTTCAATTTAAATGTACCGGTCGTAAAACCCCTGAAAACAGTTGACACGGCCGTCCTCGGCTGTGTTGGGCCGTGACACGGGTGTTGCGACAGTATATAAACGGTCGCGGTCGATCACCCCGCTCGATGGAACTCTATCCGGGATGCCCTCCGGTGGTTCACTCGACTCAGTTCGTCCCTCAAGCAGGCATCGCGCTCACCGGTCGTGTCTGCCGGGCTGCCGTCGCTATGGTAACACCTGAACCGATGTCCACACAGATCGCATAGCCGTCAGGCGATCTGGTGTGCAGTGACGTCCAGTGGCTGCGATAGTGGCACCGCACGCCTGACCTGCAGGGTCGAATCGATCTGTACCGCCAGGTTCGACCCTGCAGTCGACGCTTGGGAGGGGACTAGTTCAGAGACCGCGGGTTCGTCAGAACAGATTCTCGAGTCGGTCGTCGGTGAACTGGTCGGCGTGATCCGCCTGTTCTGTCTCCTGTTTTCGCTTTGCCTCGCGTGCGCGCTCCATGAACTCCTGAATCCGGTCGGAGCGTTCCACACCGCCGAGTAAGACGAGCGCGCCGAGCCGGTCGCTCTCGAGCGGGAAGTCGCCGCCGCGAACCTGCATGCTGCCAGTTTCGTCCTCGAGCCAGCGCCGCGCTCGCTCGACGCCTTTCCGAGGGATCCGGTCGGGGTCGCCGGCGATAACCAGCAGGGCCGAGTCGGCTGTCGTCGCCTCCGGCAGACTCGTCCCCGTCAGCAGCGCCTGTCGCGAGACGCTCATCGCGGTTCGAATGTTCTCGGCGCTGTCCTCGCTTGCGATTTCGGTCGCATATCCGAGGGCGGCGATCCCGCCCGCCCGCAGCGTGTTGATAACCTCGCTCGAGTCGACGACGCTTTCGCCGACGCCCTCGACGGCCTCGCCGGAGGCAAACAGCAGGCCAACGCGCTTGGCGATCCGTTCGTTGATCGTTTCGAACGCCCCTTCGACGCTTTCGCCCTGTGCGTGCCAGGCGTCGTTGTCGACGAGCAGCGTCGAGTCGGCCTCCCGGATAATCGTCTTCAGCGAGCGGCCAGCGTTGGCCTGGTACAACGCCCCCTCGTTTCGTCCCGGCAGGATGCCAAGCGCATAGACGGGGACGTCGTGGACCTGCTGGAGGTGATGGACGAGCACTGGTGCGCCGCCGCTGCCGGTGCCACCACCGAGGCCGGCGACGACGAAGATCGCCTCAGCACTCGAGGTAACACGACCGTCGAGCGCGCCCAGTACCTGTTGGATGTCCGACTGCATGACTTCCGTGCCGAGTTCGTTGTCACCGCCGACGCCATGTCCGTTGACGCGGTCTGCGCCGATCAACTGGGTGTCGACGTACTCGAGCGACTGGAGGTCGGCTTTCGCGGAGTTGACGGCCAGCGCGCCTTGAACGGCTCCAAAACCCATGTTCGCATCGAATCGGGCGAGTCGTTCAGTGACTTTACCGCCGGCCTGCCCAACACCGATCAGGGCAACTTTCATGTCACGTGTATGCAACGGTGTCCTGTTGAACGTTCCGGTAAAACTGTTAGTCAGCTTAAAAAGACGGTCGCTGGCTGGAAGCTGCCTGTATAGCAATGCCTTTCTGCCCGATACCCGTTCGTTCTGCCATGTTCTACGAACAGCGGATGACCGTTCCCGACTCGCCCGCTGCTCTCCGCACAGCGTACGAGGCCGATCTCAGATCGGTTATCGACCAGTACGGCCCCGACGAAATCGCCAACCGGACCGAGATCGACGCCGAAACCGCCAGCGCGCTTCTCGAGGGAGAGTCACCCGAACTCACACTCGAGGCGGTGGCCCAGATTCAGGCACTCGAAGACGGCGAACCCGACGCAGACGAGCTAGTGATGATCGCCTGTGAGCATCTCCTGTTGGGGATGTCGACGGCTGTCCTCGATGTCGACGCCATCGAAACCGAACTCGAACTCGATCTCGATGCCAAAGAGATCCAACAGAAGATCGAACGGCGCGCGCCGATGTCTTTCGAGGAGTTCGTCCACATCCAGTACGTGATCGCCGACGGCGCGCCCTGAGCCTCGAGGGTCAGTGGCAGCCAGTATCGCTGCGAGCAGGGGGGTTATGGTGGTTCATACCCGACTGTGGACATGGACGTTGCAATTTTAGGCTGTGGCCACGTCGGCCTCGAGCTGGGCCGACAGCTCACCGACCGCGGTCACGATGCGATCGGAGTGCGTCGATCCGACGAGGGTATCGAGGCGATCACCGAGGCCGGCTTCGAGGCCGTACAAGCGGATCTAACCGACCGGGAGGCCCTCGAGGCCGTGCCGGACGTCGACGCGATCGTCTTCGCCGCCAGCAGCGGTGGGCGTGGTGCAGACACAGCCCGCGAGGTGTACGTCGGAGGACTCCGAACGGCAATCGAAGCGTTCGGCGAACGTGACGCGAGCCCCGAACGGCTGGTGTACACCTCTTCGACGGGTGTCCTTGGCGACCACGACGGCGACTGGGTCGACGAGGAGACGCCGCTCGAGCCGACGACCGAGAAAACCGAGGTGCTCGCCGAGGCCGAGCGAGTCGCCCGCGAGTTGCCACCCGAGTATGGGTTCGATGGCACGGTCGCCCGCTACGCCGGCCTCTACGGTCCCGGCCGCTATCGTCTCGAGCGCTATCTCGAGGGGCCGGTCACTGAAGGCTACCTGAACATGGTTCATCGCGACGATGCTGCAGGAGCCGTCCGGTATCTGCTCGAGGAGGATCTCGCTCGCGGGGAGGTCGTCCAGGTCGTCGACGACGAACCCGTCGACAAATGGACGTTCGCCGACTGGCTCGCTGCGGCCTGTGACGTCGCCCAGCCACCGAAACGGACGAAAGCCGACCGACTCGAGGAGACGGACCTTTCAGAGGCCGCTCGGCGACGAATTCTGACGAGCAAACGCTGTTCCAACGAGAAACTGCGAGAGTTGGGCTATGCGTTCGCCTATCCCACGTATCGAGAGGGGTATCGCGACGCGATCGACGGCTACCTGAAAGAAACACACGACAACTGACGAGCAGCCGTCAGTCGCGGGGGAAAATTCTTGAGGATTCGATATAATTGTGTGATATGCTAAACCAGTCCATCTCGAGACGCAGTGCGTTCCTCGAGATGGACGTGTTGGTTCTCGAGCCGATCGTCGACACGGCACGATCTCTCGAGCCGCTGGTACTCTCGTTGCTCGTGGTGGCGACCGTTGGAGTCGTCCTCAGTGGCTGGTGGGTCGTTCGCTGGTTCCGGCGGCCGCCCGGTGTCCATCTCCAGCGACTGCTGGCCAACTACGACGACATTGCCGTGTTGATGCACCCGAACCCGGATCCAGACGCGATGTCGTGTGCAATGGCTATCGACGAGATCGCGGCGTCTGTCGGCACCGACGCGACATTACAGTACACTGGCGAAATCCGCCATCAGGAAAACCGAGCGTTTCGAACCGTCCTCGATGTCGACCTCGAGGCGATCGAATCGAGTTCACAGCTCGCTGCTGACGCCGTCGTCCTCGTCGATCACAACACACCACGTGGCTTTGCGGGTTCACAGACCGTCGAGCCGATCGCAGTTATCGATCACCATCCCGGAAATGGGACCGGAACAGAGTTTACCGACGTCCGCACGGAGTACGGCGCTGCGTCGACGATTCTCGTCGAGTATCTCGACGAACTCGATGCGTCGATCGGTCCCAGAGACACGGGTCGATTCGACGTCACTGAAGCGCTCGTTACCGGGTTGCTCTACGGGATTTTGTCCGATACGAACCACCTGACGAACGGCTGCTCGCGAGCGGAGTTCGACGCTTGTGGCGTGCTCTTTCCGAGCATCGACGAGGATCTCCTGGATCGGATCGCCAACCCACAGGTCAGCGACGACGTGTTGCAGGTCAAGGCGACGGCGATCACCGAAAAACGCGTCGAAGGGCCGTTTGCCGTCTGTGATGTCGGCGAACTCTCGAACGTCGACGCGATTCCCCAGGCCGCAGACGAACTCATGCAGCTCGAGGGTGTCACGGCGGTCATCGTCTACGGCGAAAACGACGGTACAATCCACCTTTCGGGGCGCTCTCGAGATGACCGGGTTCATATGGGAGAGACACTTCGCCACGCAACCAGCGATGTGCCGATGGCCAATGCGGGTGGCCACGCACGGATGGGAGGTGGGCAGGTATCCGTCGATCACATGGAGGGGATCGGTCCTTCCGATGGGATCACCAGGGCTGAGTTCGAAGACCGGCTCTTTTCAGCGCTGGCCGGGGAGCGATAGCGTGGTCGACGTCCACGTCCTATTCGGCGTCGGCTGCGTCGGCAACGAGCGCGCGGGTATCCTCGAACAGCGCGTCCGCTCGCTCTGGATCACGCGCTTCGGCAGTCACACGGATCACGGGTTCAGTCCCACTCGGACGGACGAGCGTCCAGCCGTCGCCGTGGTCGATCCGGATACCATCTAACGCATCGATCGCTAACTCGCGCTCGCGGACTGTCGCTTCGATGCGATCCATGACGGCTGTTTTATTCTCGACCTCGAGCGACGTTCGCCGGATCGGATACGTCTCGAGGTCGTCGACCGCGTCGCCGAGCGGGCCGTCTCGAGCGACCATCGCTGCGAGTGTACAGGCCGCCAGTGGCCCGTCTGGACAGAGCGTTTCGTCGGGCCAGATCCAGGCACCGCTGGGTTCGCCACCGAAGACGACCCCAGGCTCGGTCGCCCGTTCTGCGACGTAGACATCACCGACGGCTGTCCGCGTCACGCTGGCTCCGACAGCCGCAAGCGCGTCGTCGACGGCGAGACTCGTATCCACCGGAGCAGCGACTCGGTCCCCATCACTCGCTGCTTCGCGGGCGAACAGCGCGAGGAGGAGATCCTTCGGGACGAACTCGCCACGCTCGTCGACGGCCATCATCCGGTCGCCGTCACCGTCGTGGGCAACGCCGAGATCGGCGTCCGTCGCGCCGACCAACTGTTGGAGATCCGTTAGCGTCTCCGCATTGGGTTCGCTGGGCCGACCCGGGAATCGCCCGTCCTGCTGGGCGTTGAGCGTCCGAACCTCACAGCCCAGTTCGAGCAGCGCATCCGCCGTCACGCTGCCGGCACCATTGCCGACGTCGACGACCACCTCGAGGCCGTCGACCTCGCCAACACTGTCGACAACCGTCTCGACGTGGCGCTCGAGCACACCGTCGTGGTGGCTCCGGTCGCCGAGACCGGTCCAGTCCTCGAGGTCGTAGCGCTCGTTCTCGACGCGATCCGTAATTGCCGCCCGGCGCTCAGTGTCGAACGCTTGCCCGCTTGGCGACCAGAGTTTGATCCCGTTGTCTTTAGCCGGGTTGTGTGAGGCCGTAACGACGACGCCCGCATCGGCCTCGAGCCAGTCGACAGCGCGGGCGACGGTTGGCGTTGGCGCGACACCGACCTCGATGACGTCGCCGCCACACTCTCGGACGCCGGCAGTGAGTGCGTCGACCAGTATCGTTCCGCTCTCGCGGATATCACGGCCAACGACGACGCGTTCATACCCCTCTGAGGGCAGCGCACGACCGACGGCAAGCGCCAGTTCGGCCGTGACTTCGTCGCCGACCTCGCCGCGAATACCGCTCGTTCCAAACATGCTCGAGGGATAGCACGAGCGGGTACATAAACATCCAAACTCCGTCCGGCATTCTGAGAGGAAACCGGTTCGAACGGAGGCCGTCCTGAGTGGTGCGCCGCTCGCACAGCAGACGGTGAACGCAAGACCGCGTTGTGTGGCTCGATGCCCCGGAAACGAGCGGTCGTGTTCGACCAGCCCATCTGTGGTGCTTGCGGACACGAACTGAATCGTCGCGCCCGTGGTAAACGCGCCGCTTAAGTTACTTGGCCGATGTAGCCCGGATAACGATGGAATTCTGTGACGAATGCGGTTCGATGATGAAAGCCAACGACGGCATCTGGGAATGCGGGAGCTGTGGCTATACGAAACCGAAAGGCGACGCGTCCAAATACACCGTCACGGACGATCAGGAAGCAAGCGAGGTTATCGAATCCTCTGGGGAGACGTCGCTGCCGGAGACCGACGCCCACTGTCCCGAGTGTGGGAACGACCGCGCCCACTGGTATATGCAACAGATCCGGTCGGCTGACGAATCCGAGACGCGCTTTTTCATCTGTACCGAGTGCGAATACAAGTGGCGCGAAGACGATAACTGAGCGACTGACGGCGCCAGACGTGCAGTTTCGGGCGGGTGAGCCGATCGCGGCTGCGAAAAATACCAGAACAGTTAGTTATGTCTGACGTACGTTTATGTTGCCGGACGGACCGCTAGGAGATATGTCGAAAAATCGCGTCGAGCAACTCGAAGCGACAGTTGCAGAACTCGAGTCGACGGTCGAGGGCCTGACGGACGAACTCGTCGAATCGAAAGAACGAATCCGGGTTCTCGAGGCCGAACTGGACACCGAGACGCCGACCCGCGTACCCGAGCGACGTGTCCGTACGGAAGAGACGGCAAGCGAAGACGACACCCAGGAGGCTGCACCCGACGACGTGGCCGAAGCCACGGCTGATGCAGACGTCGAAGACGAGACGACGACCGACGAAGCGGAAGACTCAGGTAGCGACGACATTATTGTCGCATAACTGCGTGGCGGCGTCGCGACCCACACTCGACTCGCGACCGTCCGGCCATGATTCCCTGCTGTGACGAAGTTGGCTAAAGTATGTATATCAAGGCACTCGTTCTGGACAATTTCAAGAGCTTCGGCCGCAAGACGAAGATTCCGTTTTACGAGGATTTCACTGTCGTCACTGGACCGAACGGCTCCGGCAAATCGAACATCATCGACGCCGTCCTCTTCGCGCTCGGACTGGCTCGAACCCGCGGTATTCGCGCCGAAAAGCTGACCGATCTGATCTACAACCCCGGTCACGAAGACGGCGACCGGTCGGCCGGCCCCCGTGAGGCGACCGTCGAAGTCGTGTTGGACAACAGCGACGAGACGTTGACTCGCTCGCAGGTCGTCAACGCCGCCGGCAGCGACGACGTCGGCGACGTCGACGAGATTCGCATCCGCCGGCGAGTCAAAGAGACCGAGGACAACTACTACTCCTACTACTATCTGAACGACCGCTCGGTCAACCTCTCCGATATTCAGGACCTGCTCGCACAGGCTGGTGTCACACCCGAGGGCTACAACGTCGTCATGCAGGGCGACGTCACCGAGATTATCAACATGACGCCGCATGCTCGTCGAGAGATCATTGACGAGATCGCCGGTGTCGCGGAGTTCGACGCGAAAAAGGAAGACGCGTTCGAGGAACTCGAGATCGTCGAAGAGCGGGTCGACGAAGCTCAACTTCGTATCGAGGAGAAACGCGACCGACTCGCCCAACTCGAAGACGAGCGACAGGAAGCCCTGCGATACCGACGGTTGCGGCGTGAACAAGAAGAGTACGAGGGCTACAAGAAGGCCAGCGAACTCGAGGAGAAACGCGACGAACTCGCGAGCGCCGAAAACCGTGTCGATGATCTCGAGGAGGAGTTGACGGACCTCCAGCGTGAACTCGACGAACGGCAGGGGAAAGTCGTCCGCTTACAAGAAGACCTCGAGGACTTAAACGCCGAAATCGAGCGCAAAGGCGAGGACGAACAGCTCCGGATCAAAAGCGACATCGAGGAGATCAAAGGCGAGATCTCCCGACTCGAGGACAAGATCGAGACCAGCGAGGGCGCGATCGAAGACGCCGAATCGAAGCGCCGCGAGGCGTTTGTCAAGATCGACCGCAAACAGGAACAGATCGAAGAGCTCGACGGCGAGATCCGCGAGCACAAACTCGAGAAAGCACAGGTCAAAAGCGAGATTCAGGACCGGGAGGCCGAACGCGAGTCACTCGAAGCAGAGATCGACGCCGTCGACACCGAGTTCGACGAGCTGAAAGCCGACCTCGCCGAGCGCAAAGACGAACTGGAGACGGTCAAAACCGAGAAAAACGACCTCCAGCGCGAACAGGACCGCCTGTTAGACGAAGCCCGACGGCGTTCGAACGAGATCAGCGAGAAAGAGTCGACGATCGAGCAACGCCGCGAGGAAATCCCTGAGATCGAGAGCAGACGGGCCGACCTCGAGCGCGAACTCGAGAAGGCCGAGACGAACCGCGAGAACATCGCGGGCGTCGTCGACGACCTCAAACGCGAAAAGCGACGGCTCCAGTCGGACGTCGACGACATCGACGATAAAATCCAGGCGAAACAACAGGAGTACGCCGAACTCGAGGCCAACGCGGGCAAAAGCGGCGACTCCTCGTTCGGTCGCGCGGTGACGACGATTCTGAACGCAGGGATCAACGGCGTCCACGGCGCGGTCGCCCAGCTTGGGACCGTCCCCGGCGAGTACGCCGTCGCCTGTGAGACGGCCGCAGGCGGGCGACTCGCGAACGTGGTCGTCGACGACGACGTCATCGGCCAACAGTGTATCGACCACCTCAAATCGCGCAACGCAGGCCGGGCGACGTTCCTCCCGATGACGGACATGCACAAGCGCCGGCTCCCCAACGCCCCGAGCGATCCCGGCGTGGTCGACTTCGCGTACAACCTCGTCGAGTTCGACGGCCAGTACGCCGACGTCTTCTCGTACGTCCTCGGCGACACGCTGGTCGTTGAAGACCTCGAGACCGCCCGCTCGTATATGGGCGACTATCGGATGGTCACACTCGACGGCGACCTCGTCGAGAAAAGCGGCGCGATGACCGGCGGCTCCGGCGGCGGCTCACGCTACTCCTTTACCGGGGGCGGCGAGGGCCAACTCGAGCGCGTCGCCACACAGATCACCGACCTCCAGGACCAGCGTGAGTCCCTTCGCGAGGAGCTTCGTGGCGTCGAAGAGCGCCTCGACGATGCCCGCGACCGCAAGACCGATGCCGCAGACGAAGTGCGCTCGATCGAAACCGAACTCGAGAGTCTCGCGGACAAACGCAAATCGATCGAAGCCGAGATCGACACCCTCCAGAACGACCTCGCCGACCTCGAGGGCGAACGGGAGTCCGTCGACGAACGGATGACCGAACTCTCAGGCGAGATCGAGACGAAGACAGCGGAAGTCGAGGAGATCGAAGCCGAGATCGACGACCTCGAGACCGAACTCGCAGACTCGAAGATTCCCGAACTGACCGCGGAAATAGAGGCCCTCGAGGACGAAATCGATGAGCGCGAAGACCGCATCGCGGATCTCGACAGCACACTCAACGAACTGAGCTTAGAGAAGGAGTACGGCGAGGACGCGATCGAAGACCTCCACGACGACATCGAGACGGCTCAGAATCGGAAAGCCGAACAGGAAGCTCGAATCAACGACTGTGAGGACGCTATCGCCGAAAAGCGCGAGACACTCGAGGACAAACGGGAGGCCGTTGCCGAACTCGAGGACGAACTCACCGACCTCAAAGCGGAGCGCAGTGACCTCAAAGAGGAACTGTCCACGGCCCGAACCAAACGCGACCAGCAACAGGATCGGGTCAACGCCGTCGAGAGCAAACTCGAGGATGCACGCAGTCGGCTGAGCGACCTCGAGTGGGAAATCGAGAGTCTCGAGGCCGAGGTCGGCGAGTACGACCCCGAGGACGTGCCCGACCACGAGACGGTTCTCGAGATGATCGAGGTGTTGCAGGCGGATATGGAGGCGATGGAGCCGGTGAACATGCTTGCGATCGACGAGTACGACGACGTGCGGGAGGATCTCGAGGAACTCGAGGACGCGAAAGCGACGCTGGTCGAGGAAGCCGAGGGGATCCGCGATCGGATCGAACAGTACGAGACGCTGAAGAAACAGACGTTTATCGACTCCTACGACGAGATCGCCGAGCAGTTCACGGAGATTTTCGAGAAGCTTTCGGAGGGGACCGGGACGCTGCATCTGGAGAACGAGGCCGATCCGTTCGACGGTGGGTTGACGATGAAAGCCCAGCCCGGCGACAAGCCGATTCAGCGACTCGATGCGATGTCCGGTGGCGAGAAGTCGCTGACGGCGCTGGCGTTTATTTTCGCGATCCAGCGCCACAACCCGGCCCCGTTCTACGCGTTAGACGAGGTCGACGCCTTCCTCGATGCCGTCAACGCCGAGCGGATCGGCCAGATGGTCGATGAACTCTCCGAGAAAGCGCAGTTCGTCGTCGTCTCGCATCGCTCTGCGATGCTCGATCGATCCGAGCGAGCCATCGGGGTGACGATGCAACAGGACAACGTGAGTGCGGTGACCGGAATCGATCTCAGCAGCGACGGCGATGGAGAGGAGGTGCCGGCAAGTGACTGAGGAGAACGACGATATTCCGCTGCAGATCGCCGGCCACGAAGACCGCGAGCGACCGGGACAATCTGACTCGGACACAGCTCTCGTCACCGATGCTGGCTCGAGTGACGAGGCTCGAGCATCCCCTTCAACGGTCCTCGAGTTTTCCGAAGATGACGAAAACGAAACGGGAACCGATAGCGACGACGTCGAGCCCGTCGAACTGCTGGTCCAACTCGCCAAAGACGGCGAGATCGATCCCTGGGATATCGATATCGTCGCAGTGACCGACAAGTTCCTCGAGGCACTCGACGAGGCCGACCTGCGGACCTCCGGTCGCGCGCTGTTTTACGCGAGCGTGCTTTTGCGGATGAAAAGCGACGAGCTGTTCACGCCGGACGAACCCGAGGAAGCGGAGCTACCGCCGTGGGAGGCGCCCTTTGCAGACGACGGACCGATGGACAGCGGTGATGGCGACGGCGGGCCGGCTCCCGGCTTCGACCCTATCGAGAGCCTCGAGGCGGAGATGGAACGTCGCCTCGATCGCAAACACGCCCGTGGAAAGCCGGAGACGCTCGACGAACTGGTTCGGGAGCTCCGAAGCGCCGAACGGGAGACGCGATGGAAGGAGTCTCGAAGTTACGACACGAGCGACTCGCCGCGTGGGTACGACCGCGGGATGCAGGAGCTGAACTACCACTCGGGCGATGATTTCCGCGTCGACGACGAGCCCACAAGCGACGACGTGACGCATACGACCCACGAAGAAGACATCGAAACGGTCATCGATAACGTCGAAGGAGAACTCGCTGGCCAGTACGACCAGGGCCGCGAGGAAGTGTTGTTCGCCGAAATCGAAGGCGTCGGCGGCTCACGCGTGATGACGTATCTGGCGTTGCTCTTTCTGTCTCACCGCGGTCGAGTCCGTCTCGAGCAAGACGAGCTGTTCGGCGACCTCTGGGTGCAAGACGCGACAGTGGCGACGGACTCGAGCGAATCGATCGCCGACTGATCGCACAGTAGAACCCGATTTCGCACGATCCTCCCCGCTTGAGCGACGACAAGCGGTTACTCAGCGGTTCCAGCTCCCAGAAGCGAGTCGCCGTGGTTCGTCCCGATCGTTGCGAGCACGAAGAGAATGGTGATGATGGTGCCGAGCATCACGCCGGGAAGCGCGAGCACACCAAGCAGGGAGGCGACCAGCAGACTCGTACTCGCAGCGATCGCCGTCGCGTAGTAGTCGCTGACGAAATACCCGATGATCGACCGTTCGGCGTCGTCGTCGGGTGCATCATCCCGATACGGCTCGAGATGCGGGCGAAAGATCTCTATGCGATCCGTCGCTCGAACGATACCGCGGGACTTGTTGTACTCGATGACGCCTTTTTTGTCGAGTTTCGGAAGGTGTGACTGGTACAGCGGAATGTAGACACGCTGGCGTTGGGTGGACGTCAACTCCGCAACTGTCGTCTCGTGCTCGAGGGCGGCGACGTGTTCGGCGATGTCGCGCATTTTGACGGACTCCGCATCCATATCGAGCAGGTAGCGAATGGTGTCTCGCCTGCGGTTCGTCTGTAAGAGATGAAAGATTTCGTCCTGAGAGAGTTCCGGGGACTCCTCGAGTGAGGGCGAACCAGCAGCACTGTTTGAACTGCGGGGAGGGAGGACTGATTGGGGACTCATACGCTTCACTCTGAGCAGGATTTCATGACAACGCAAACCTTTCTATATTCAGAGATTCCTTTGTACTTTTATCCTATTTCAGAAATATATCCAATCTTGAGAAGAAATATACACAATCAGTACTGTTTTCCAAAACGGACGGTCGGCCGGAGACACGACAAACACCTCCGTGCTGACGGTCTGGACAGCGGACGATCCGGTCCGTCAGTAACGTGTTGACGTAGCTGAACGAACGCCACTGCGTGACGAGTCGGTGGTGAGTGCAGATATCATATCTCACGAGTCGTGAAGTACGATGAGCCGTACTGTTGAGATATGTCCTCCGGCGAGGTGTCGGACGAGAGTAGCCTCACGGAGGGGAGTCTCGTTCGGCCGATGTTCAAGCTGGCCTGGCCGCTCGTGGTCATCCAGCTGTTGCAGGTCGCCTACAACGTCGGCGACACGTTCTGGCTCGGGGCGCTTTCGCCCGACGCCGTCGGTGCGGTGAGTCTCGCCTTTCCGCTGCTCTTTTTAGTGATCGCGGTCGGGGCCGGTTTCACGACCGCCGGCTCGATTTTGCTCGCCCAGCACACAGGGGCTGAAAGTGGCAAAGGTGGTCTCATCGCCGGGCAGACGATCTCGTTTATTTCGCTGATCGCGATCGTCCTCGGTATCGTCGGGTACTTTGCGACAGATCCGATGCTCGAACTCCTCCCTGCCGACAGCGACACGCAGACTGCGATCCTCCCACTAGCTGGCGACTATCTGCGGATCTTCTTCCTCGGGGTTCCCTTCGTGTTCGGTTTTTTCGTCTTCGCTGCGCTCATGCGGGGGTACGGCAACACCCGTGCACCGATGCGGGTGATGGTCATCAGCGTCGTCGTCAATCTCGTGCTCGATCCACTGCTGATTTTCGGTGTCGGGCCGCTGCCTCGCCTCGAGATCGAAGGTGCTGCCGTCGCGACCGTCGTCTCCCGAGGCCTCGCCACGGTGATCGGCTTCTATCTGCTGTACTACACGACGACTGGCCCCACCATCGAACTGCATCATCTCCGCCCGCGACTCGAGTACGTCACCGAGATTACCAGACTCGGCGTCCCGACAGCGCTCGAGCAGTCGATGACAGCGCTGGCGCTGGTCGCAATGACAGCGATGGTCGTCACGTTCCCGCCGGCGGTCGTCGCAGCCTACGGGCTGGGTAACCGGCTGATCTCGCTTGCTTTCCTGCCCGCGATGGGGATGGGGCAAGCGACGGACTCGATCGTCGGCCAGAACTTAGGCGCTGGGCGGGCTGACCGGGCAGCGAAGGCGACGTGGCTCGCTTCGGGCGTCATTGGGGGGATCATGGCCGTCGCCGGCGCACTCGCCATTCTCTTTCCGGAGCCGTTCGTCGCGGTGTTTCTCACGGCCGAGGAAGCCGGCCGAGCCGAAACGCTCGCCTACGGCGTCACATACCTCCAGTTTGCCGCGTTCGCCTTCGTCTTCATGGGCATCATGCAGGTCATGCTCGGGGCGTTTCGGGGGGCTGGTAACACGAAGACGGCGCTCGTCTTTTCCGTGCTGGGGCTGTGGATCGTCCGCGTTCCAGTTACCTACTATCTGATCTTCGTCGCCGGCTGGGGTACCACGGGCATCTGGACGGGCGTCGTCGTGGGCGACGTCGTCGGCGCACTCGCTGCTGTCGCGTGGTTTACGCGTGGCACCTGGAAGGAGTCGCTAGTGAATGAGGCGGACGAGGACTCGAAGACAGCGCAACTGGAGGCGACAGAGTCGGACGATACCGAATCGGTCGCGGAGTGACGCGTTCGAGACTCGGTCGATCGAAATCCTGCACACCGTAAACATCGGCACATCCGCCCGTATACCCGACTCTGTGAACAGTATTGCTGCATATAAGGACACCCCATTGAATATATACACAGAACTTATTATGACCATCCATTTCACACACAGACATGTGTGAGTAATACGCATGATTCGAGGACGAGATTCAACGACCGCGTCGACCTCTTGTACGGCTACTGGAGAGGGTCTCCCATGACCACCCCAGACGGGGTTACAGTCGAGCCCACAACGGTGGGAGAGAGGATCACATAGGCGAACACGCCGAGACTACCGCTACAATACCGTTCCAAGCCATGTCCGAACCACCCGATATCCATCGTTCGTCGAATCGGACGGGAACTACCACCTCACAGCACACCCTCGAGCCGATGCGACGCAGCATCGAAGTCGAGTACTGGGTAATCGATGAGCAGGGGCGACTGACCGATCCAGGAGACCTCGTCGAGGCATCGCCGGGGGTCGAACGGGAGTTCGTCGCCCCGCTACTCGAGATCAAAACGACACCGTGTGAGACGACGGCTGAACTCCGCGACGAACTGTTCGATCGGCTCGATCGGGTTCTCCGACGGGCCGAGGAACGGGACAAGCGGCTGGTCCCACTCGCAACGCCAGTCCAGCAGGCACCGATCGAAGATCGCCCGGGTGAGCGCACGCGGATCCAGGATCGCGTCATCGGTGAGGACTTCGAGTACGTGCGACACTGCGCCGGCACGCACATTCACGTCGAACAACAGCCCGGCCGCGAGATCGACCAGTTGAACACACTCATCGCACTCGATCCCGCGCTGGCGCTGGTCAACTCCTCGCCGTACTTCGAGGGCACACGCCTGACGACCGGCGCACGATCCCAGCTCTATCGCTGGATGGCGTATGAATCCCTGCCACACCAGGGGCAGCTGTGGCCATATGTCGAAGACAGAGCGGAGTGGGCGAGACGACTCGAGCGTCGGTACAGCGAGTTCGTGACGGCGGCTATCGTCGCCGGCTGCGACCGAGACACGGTCGAGTCGTGTTTCGGGCCGGAAAGTGCGGCTTGGACGCCGGTCAAACTCCGTGAGCGGTTCTCGACCGTCGAATGGCGCTCGCCCGACACAGCCCTCCCGAGCCAGATCGTGCGGTTGGCCGATGAGATCGTCGGGGTTATCGAACACCTCGACGACGTCGAGGTACGCATCGAGGGCGAAACGGGTCGCATAACGGACGAAGCGGTCGTTCTGCCGGAGTTCGACACAGTACAGGAGTACGTCGAAGCCGGGATCCGGGACGGCCTGTCGTCGGCCGCAGTACGGTCGTATCTCGAGCGAATGGGATTCGACGTCGAGGCGTACGAGCCGCTTTCCCACGAGATCGACACCGGCGAGGAGCTGACAGCGACCGAAGCGCGACAGCTTCGACTCGAGTACGCCGAGCGCCTCGAACAGGACCTGTCGCAGGCACGATCGATGACAGCTGACTGATCGACGATGAACACGTCGCAAACACCAATGAAACAAGACGATTCATCCACACCAACAGTTCGTATTAATAACAGATGGGACAGCTGAGTCTCGCGCTGTTGAACGCGGCTCACGAGGCTGTGGATACCCGACGGAACTTTCATCGGGAACTCGATGCTGACCTCGAGGAGTTCCACTGTCCGTCCGGCGAGTTCCCCGACGACTTTCGCTACGACGGCTTCGTCGTGACCGGCTCGAGTGCGTCGGTCTACTGGGATCGCGAGTGGATCGGACGGCTGAAAACCTGGGTCGGCGATGCGGTCCAGGCCGGGGTACCCGCGCTCGGTGTCTGTTACGGTCACCAGCTCCTCGCGGACGTTCTGGGTGGGCGCGTCGAGGGGATGGGCGAGTACGAAATCGGCTATCGAACCGTCGAACAGGACGGCGAGAACCGCCTCCTCGACGGGATCGACGAGACGATGACAGTCTTTACGACACACTCGGATCACGTCATCGAAGCGCCGCCGGGAGCGACGGTGTTTGCGAAAAACGGGTACGGTATTCACGGGTTTCGGAAAGACCACGTGTTCGCCGTTCAGTTCCACCCGGAGTACGATATGCGGACTGCCAAAGCGGTCACAAAACGGAAGTCGGAACAGCTCTCGACACAGCGCATCGAAGCGGTTCTCGAGGGAATCCACGCGGAGAACTACGAGGCCGCCTGCGAGGCAAAACAGTTGTTCGACAACTTTCTTGCCTACACGGAAGCGGTTCGGGCAGAACGGGTCGGTGTGAACTGACTGCCGGTCGCGTTCGGCGGTTCGTCGTCGAACGCATCGACTTCCGCCCGCGCCTGAAGGAGATGGGCTTTCGCTCGATCCGTGTTACGCGGTCTCCGCCAGTTGCCACTTGCCGGGGCCAGCCGACTCGAGGACGTCGCGGCGTTCCATCTCGGTCAATACTTCAGGAATCCGGTCAGGCTGGGCGATCTCCATCTCGATACGGTCGACGCCGTGGAACGTGGCGAGATAGTGGCGAATCTCCTCCTGGGTGAACGTTTCCTGGTCGGCCTGGCCCATCACGCTCGAGATCAGATCGATCATGTCCTCGATGAAGTTCCACGGGTAGACGACCCACGTCCACTCCTCGAGATGTTCGCCAACGTAGTCGGGTTCGTACTCGCTGGTACCGAGCAGTTGGAGGGTTGCGGTCCGAACCTCGCCGGCGTCACGGTCGGTGACGTACTCGTAGGCGCGCTCGATCGAGCCGCCGGTGTCGGCGATGTCGTCGATGATGAGGACGTCCTTGCCTGCGACGCTGCCCTCCGGCATGGGGTAGCGAACGGTCGGCTCGTCGCTTTTCTCTGCGGCCCCGACGTAGTGTTCCATCTTCAAACTCGTCAGATCGTCGAGTCCGAGGAAGTCACAGAGACAGCGGCCCGCAAACCAGCCCCCGCGGGCGAGTGCGACGACGACGTCGGGTTCGAACGCGTCGTCGCGAACCTCGTCGCCGACGTCGCGACACAGGCCGTAAATATACTCCCAGTTGGTGATCGTGCAGTCGAAGTCGTCCGGTAGATCGGACATGGTGCTATCTACTCGAGTGAGGGGACGCGACCCTCATAAGTGGGCTGATACGGTCTGCTGTACCGTTTTACCGCCGATCGCCAGCGGCGGAGTCAGTGATCGGCGGGACGTGACGACAGCAGTCCGTATGAAACCGCGCTCAGCAACCGATCCCGTTGCTCGAGGCGACGGTGTGCCGACGTGAGACGCGCAACACAAGCACTATATGATCCAGTAATACAACCTAGTTGTTAATGGTGCAAACCCAGCTCGAAGCCGCCCGTGAGGGAACGATCACCGAGGCAATGGCACGCGTCGCCGACCGTGAGAACCGCGATCCGGAGTTTGTCCGGGAGCAGGTCGCCGACGGACAAGCCGTAATTCCAGCGAATACCCATCACGAGGCGCTTGATCCGATGATCATCGGCCGCGAGTTCGCGACGAAAGTCAACGCGAACATCGGTAACAGCGAGACGACCAGCAACCTCGAGGAAGAACTCGAGAAACTTCACACGGCGGTCCACTACGGTGCGGATACGGTGATGGATCTCGGCACCGGCAGCGATCTCGACGACATTCGCGAGACCCACATCGAACACTCGCCGGTGCCGATCGGAACGGTGCCGCTGTACGAGGCCGTCAAGCAGGCGGGGAGTCCCGAGGATATCACGACTGATCTGTTGCTCGAGATCATCGAAAAGCAAGCCGAGCAGGGCGTCGACTACATGACCATCCACGCGGGGATTCTGGCGGAACACCTGCCGTTGACCGACGGTCGGAAGACGGGCATCGTCTCCCGTGGCGGTTCGATCATGGCGACGTGGATGGAAGCCCACGGCGAGCAGAATCCGCTGTTCCAGGTCTACGACGAGCTCTGCAGGATATTCGCCGCCCACGACGTCACGTTCAGTCTCGGCGACAGCCTGCGGCCGGGCTCGTTGGCCGACGCCTGCGACGAGGCCCAGCACGCCGAACTCGACACGCTCGGCGAGTTGACCCGGCGCGCCTGGGCCCACGACGTGCAGGTGATGGTCGAAGGACCGGGCCACGTCCCGATGGACAAGGTCGCCGAGACCGTCGAACGCCAGCAGGAGGTCTGTGACGGCGCGCCCTTCTATGTACTCGGCCCGCTGGTGACCGATATTGCGCCCGGCTACGACCACATCACGAGCGCCATCGGTGCCGCAATGGCGGCCCAGGCTGGCGCGGCGATGCTGTGTTATGTCACCCCGAAAGAACATCTCGGCCTCCCTGACGAGGACGACGTCCGCGACGGACTCGTCGCCTACCGGATCGCCGCCCACGCAGGCGACGTGGGGAGCGGTCGTCCCGGCGCTCGAGACTGGGACGACGCCCTCTCCGAGGCCCGCTATGCGTTCGACTGGCGCGAGCAGTTCCGACTCGCGCTCGATCCCGACCGCGCCCGCGAGTATCACGACCAGACGCTGCCCGAAGACAACTACAAAGACGCCCGTTTCTGCTCAATGTGTGGCGTCGAGTTCTGCTCGATGCGGATCGACCAGGACGCTCGCGACCGCGCGGACGGCGAGATGGACCGACTCGAGTCGACGACCAACCTCGAGGCCTCGCCCGCTGCGGCGGTCAACCTCCCGCCGGTCGGAACCCACGACACCGGCGATCGGCCGTCGCTCGAGGACGACGGTCGCGAGCAGGTGACTGAGACGACGGGTGACGACTGAGACAGTCTGCTGTACCGAGGTACACACCGATCGCACAGAGCTGTTGGGCGATCAGGTGTGCAGTGGCGTTCAGCGGCTATTGTGCCGTTTGGGGTGGTGAGCTATCGGCGAACGCGTGGTTCGGACCACGTCCATCGGGCCGTGTTCTCTATCAGTTCGTGTGAACGCAGTCCCGGATTCTTATAGGATATCGTGATAGTCACCACCATCTATGGCTCCTCTTCGACGACGCACCGCACTGACGGCGATCTCGACGACGACAGCGGCGGCACTGGCTGGCTGCACTGACCTACTCTCCAGCGACACCGACGAGGAGGGCGAGGACGTCGACACGGACAAACTCGAGGACGCGGCGGCCACGTTCGTCGACGACCTCGCGAACGGCCGCTTCGAGGACATTCGCGAGCAGTTCGTCCCCGAGATGAAATCGCAGTACGCCTCGCTCGGTCAACTCGAGCAGACCTGGATGGGATATACGGCCATTGGCAGCGAGTTCGAGGAGATCGTCGACACGTCGGTGACGGAACGAGAGGGGACGTACACGGCCCGCGTCTCGATGGCGTTCGAACGCGGCGACCACGACCTCCTCCTCGCGATGAACGAGGAGTACCAGTACGGGGAGTACATACCCGGCGACGAGTATGAACGGCCAGCGTACGTCGATCCAGACGCCGTCTCCGAGACGGAGGTAACGCTCGAGACCGAGATGGACGGCTGCTCACTGTCGGGGCTCGTTACGACGCCGGCCGACGCCGAGGGCGAGGTTCCGGGCGTCGTCCTCGTCCACGACGCCGGTCGGGTCACGATGGACAGCGAGACGAGAGCGACGCAGCTGTTCAGAGACCTCGCGGAGGGCCTTGCGACGCGGGATATCGCGACCGTTCGGTACAATAAACGGACCCTCGAGTGTGAGCTTGAGGACGACGAGTACGGCATCGACAACGTCGCCGTCGACGACGCGCTCGCCGCGGCCGACGAACTCCGGGACGTCGACGGCGTCGACGCGGATCGGCTCGTCGTCGTCGGCCACGGTCTCGGTGGATTGGCAGCGCCCAGAATCGCAGACCGAGACGGCGGCCTCGCCGGCGTCATCGGCTTGGCCGCGCCGGCACGGTCGTTCGCCGAGGTCGTCCTCGAGCAGGCCGAACACCAGGCGACGGTCGGCGACTACGAGTGGGAGACGCGAGCGGAGCGCGTCGACGAGTGGAGCGACCAGATCGACCGGATCACCGAGGGCGAGTACGACGCCGACGACCTCCTCGTCGGCTACTACGGCTCGCTGTGGAACAGCCTCGCAGAGTACGATCAGGTCGCGGTCGCCAGTAGCCTCGAGGTTCCCACGTACTTCTTACAGGGCGACCGCGACACGCGAGCCACCGTCGAAGACGACCTCGAGCGCTGGGCGTCCGAACTCGAGGGGGACTCGAGCGTCGAGGTCTACGACGGCCTCAACCACGCGTTCATGCCTGGCGAGGGGCCGGTGGTCCCCTTCGAGTACGACCTTCAGAACAACGCCGACGAGCGCGTCGTCGACGATATCGTGGCGTGGATTGACGAGCTGTGAGCCGCCTGTCGGTTCGAGGGAGTCGACGACCGAGGATTGATACGTCACTCGGCCGACCGATGGCGTATGAAGACGACTCGAGTCTTGCAGGTCGACGCGTTCACCGACGAACCGCTAACCGGAAACCCGGCGGGTGTCGTCCCCAACGCAGACGGCCTCTCGGAGTCACAGATGCAGTCGATCGCCGCCGAGATGGGCGTTAGCGAAACGGCGTTCGTGCGCTCGAGCGAGCGCGCCGACCGGCGGATTCGCTACTTCACACCGACCCAGGAGGTCGATCTCTGTGGACACGCGACCATCGGTTCGTTTGCACATCTCCACGACGAGGGGCTCGAACCGGGCAGTTCGACGCTCGAGACGAACGTCGGCGACCTCGAGATCGACCTCGAGGACGACGGCACGGTCTGGATGACACAGGATCGCCCGCAGGTGCGCGAGGTCGACGTCGGCTACGACCGCGTTGCCGATGCGCTTGGTGTCGATCAGGCTGCGCTCGAAGGCGCAAGCGACGATATTCCGCTGGCAGTGGCTTCGACCGGACTCCCGTTTCTAATCGCCCCGATCACGTATCTCTCCGATGTCGGGACTGCCGACCCGGAGGTGACGGCAGTCGAAGCGCTGACCGACGCGCTCGACGTGACCGGCATCTATCTGTTCACGTTCGACGCCCTCGAGCGAGAGTCGACGCTACACGGGCGGATGTTCGCACCCGGAGCCGGCGTACCCGAAGATCCAGTTACCGGAACCGCAAGCGGTGCCGTCGGTGCGTATCTCGATCACTTCGGCGCGTTCGACGACGATTTCCCAGACGAACTCCGTCTCGAGCAGGGCCACTACGTCGACCGACCGGGACTGGTTCGCGTTCGCGTCGACGGTGATGTCCAGATCGGCGGTCGAGGTGTGACCGTTCTCGACGGCTCGCTCGTCGTTCCCGCAGACGACGAGGAGGAGATTATCGAGGCCTGATACGGACTGCTGTCCGTCAGTGCCGGCGCAGTCGCGAACCCGCGTTCGGTCGCGCCGGGACACAGGGACAGCAGACCGTCTGAGCCGGAGTCGGATCGATTTCACAGGCGCTCGAGGCGAATGCCCCGGGGCTTAATACCGAGGCGATTCACTCGAGTAAGTCAGTGTCGGTCCCGTCGACAGTAGACTCGCCGCCAGCGGGAGAGTCAGTACTGTCGCTGTGTTATCGACGGTTCGGCGAACGGATAGACTGCGCAGAACGGATCCGACGTCACCACTGTCAGAGCTGTTGTGTTCCGTCCATCTCCTCGAGCGCGGTCAGTGCCGCTTTCAGGACCTTCCGTTCACTCCGCCGTAAGTTCATGGAGACGGCCGTCTTCGAAATATCGAAGTGAGTCGCCAGTTCGTCGAGTGTTGTCTCGCGTGGGGTCTCATAGTAGCCGTTCCGGGACGCAGCTTCGAACGTCTCGCGTTCGGTCTCGGTGAGTGACCGACAGCCCTCGAGCAGCCGAAGCGCGCTGTCGGAGTTTTCGAGCAGGTCAAACAGCGCCGTCGGGCCGACCTGGTCGCGATCTTCGACAGTGAACTCGTTGTGGCGCTCGAGTTCGGCGAGTGCGTGATCTTCGTCGCGGTCATCATCGAAGCCGACGTGCCAGTGTTCCCGGCCGTCCTCGATCCGGAACGGGCCGGTGATGTAGCCACCGTTTTGCTGGATCGTCCGCATCGCGTTCGTCTCTTCGATCGTCGTTCCGATTTCGGCGACGTTGTCACGCTTCGAGAGGATGTAACACTCTCGCATGTTCGGGTGGTCGCGAAGTTCGTGGAGCCCTGCTTCAAGCGTGCCTGTCGACGAGCCTTTCGCGATCAGCCGTGTCTCGAGTCGCTTATCATCGGTATCGAGTTGCCACTGGACGGCCGAGAAGGCGATATCGACGTCGTCGGTCGTATCGATAAACGGACAGTCGTACTGCCGCATGTCGATATCGAGATCGATCATACTAGCTATCAAGACACATACAAGGTATTAATACTTGCTACTAATTATGGCGTTATCGGCTGAGAGACACTATCGGAAACGTTGATTCGGAAATTTGTGAGCGATGGAATTTTAAATCAGCTAAAAGGAGTGTCCCCGACTGGAGACGCATCCGAGGACCGATTCTGCCCCATCCTCGGGGCTCCGTTTGATATGTTAACGGCTGTGTTTTAGCATGGTTCGGGAGAACGTACAGCCAGTACACGACATGTCTGAAACAGCAGTTGCACCACCAACAGTGACGCGCGAGGACATTCAGTCGATTGACGACGACTCGTTTACCGATCGAAACGTCTGTCTCGTAACGGGGGCTGGCTCGGGAATCGGCCGGGCGACCGCACTCGCCGCCGCCGGCAACGGACTCACCGTCGCGGCGACCGATATCGACGCCGAGGGCCTCGAGGGGACGATCGACCGCGGCGAAGAACTCGACCTCGAGGGGTCGATTACGTCGATCGTCGGCGATCTGACCAGCGATGACGATCTCGAGCGGATCGTCGAGGAGGCAGCGCAGTTGGGCGATCTCAAGTATCTTGCAAACATCGCCGGGATGCAACACATCGACTCGATCGAAGCGTTCCCGATGGACACCTACGATCGTATGCACCAGATCATGCTTCGGGCGCCGCTGTATCTCTCGAAGCTCTGTATTCCACACTTTCGGGAGACTGCGGACGGACAGGGCTGCGTGGGGAACATGGGCTCGATCCACGGCCACTACGTGACCAGCGACAAGGTTGGCTACAACGTCTCGAAGTTCGGACTGCGGGGGCTCACCCAGTCGATCGCGGCCGAAGGCGAGGGCGAGATCCGCGCGTACTCGGTCAGTACCGGCTACGTGAAGACGCCGCTGGTGATGAACCAGCTCGAGGACACCGCCGAACAGCGTGGCATCTCCGTCGACGAGGTGATCGAAGACGTCATGCTTGGTCAATCCCGCGTCACGGAGATGATGGAGCCGATCGACGTCGCCAATCTCTTCCTGTTCGGCTTTTCTGATCTCGGCCGACATCTCGACGGCGGGGACCTGTTGTTTGATGGGGGCATGACTCTAACCTACGAGTGACAATGACTGAGAACACAACCGATCCAAGTCTCGAGGATGTCGACGAGATCGTTCACGAACCCAGCGAGGCGTTCGTCGAATCGACCAACGTCGCCGCGTTCATGGAGACGTATGGGATCGACAGCTACGACCAACTCATCGAACGCACGACGACCGATCTCGAGGGCGTCGAGGACTCAGGCATCGACTGGTTCTGGGACGAACTCGTCGACTATCTCGGTATCGAGTTCTACGAGGAGTACGACACGGTGCGAGACGACAGCGAGGGGCCCCAGTTCACCGACTGGTATCCTGGCGGCGAACTCAACGTCGCCCACAACGTCGTCGATCGCCACGCCGCCCTTGACAACGAGCGACGAAACAAGGTCGCCACCATCTGGGAGGGCGAAAACGGCGAGATCCGAGAGATAACCTACCACGAACTCCACCGCCAGTCGAATCAGGTCGCAAACGCCCTCGAGGAACGCGGCATCGAGACGGGCGATACGGTCGGCCTCTACATGCCGATGGTGCCCGAGGTCGTCTCGATTCTCTACGGCTGTTTCAAAGTCGGCGCGATCGCCGTGCCCATCTTCTCGGGCTTCGGCGTCGACGCGGCCGCGACCCGGATCTCGGATTCGGAGTGTTCGGTGCTCTTTACGGGCGACGGCTTTTATCGCCGCGGCAGCCCGGTCTATCTCAAGGGCGCTGCTGACGAGGCGATCGAGGAAGCCGGCTACGTCGAGGAGACGATCGTTTTCGACAGGCTTGGCGCGAGCGACGCTAGCTCGGGACACGACGTTCCGTGGGACGACGACCGCGACAAGTGGTGGGCCGACGCCGTCGAATCCCAGGACGACGACTACGAGAGCAAATCGCTCGACTCGAGTCAGGAGTCGATGCTGCTGTACTCGTCGGGCACCACGGGCAAACCCAAAGGCATCGTCCACACCCATGCAGGCGTGCAGATGCAGTGTGCTAAAGAGCTGCATTTCGGCTTCGATCTCAAGCCGTCGGATCGGTTCTTCTGGGTCTCCGACATCGGCTGGATGATGGGGCCGTGGACGCTCATCGGCACGCACAGCTTCGGCGGCACGGTCTTCATGTACGAGGGCGCACCCGACCACCCCGAGCCGGATCGATTCTGGGAGATCATCGACCGCCACAAGCTCACTCAGTTCGGCATCTCGCCGACCGCGATTCGAGCGCTGCGAAAACACGGCGACGACTGGCTCGAGGGACACGACCTCTCCTCGCTGCGTCTACTCGGCTCGACAGGCGAGCCGTGGGACCCCGAATCGTGGCAGTGGTTCTACGAGAACGTCGGTGGCAGCGAGGCACCGATCATCAACATCTCCGGCGGCACTGAGATCTGTGGCTGTTTCCTGATGCCGATGCCGACCGAGCCGCTGAAACCCTGTACGCTCGGCGGCCCCGGTCTCGGCATGGACATCGACATCGTCGACGCGACGGGCGAATCCGTCAGAGAAGACCACGAACGCGGCTACCTCGTCGCACGCGACTCCTGTCCCTCGATGACCAAGTCGCTGTGGTCGGGCGACGAGCGTTACCTCGATGAGTACTGGTCGCGGTTCGAGGACATGTGGAATCACGGTGACTGGGCCCAAAAGGACGACGACGGCTTCTGGTTCCTCCACGGTCGGGCCGACGACGCGCTGAACGTGGCAGGCCGGAAAGTCGGCCCGGCGGAGGTCGAAGGCGCACTCATCGACCACGAGTCGGTCAATCAGGCCGCCGCGATCGGGGCTCCCGACGACACCACCGGCACTGCTGTCGTCACCTACGTCGTCCTCGAGGACGGCGTCGAGGAAACGGACGACCTCCGTGGGGAACTGCGCGCACAGGTCGGCGAGGAACTCGGAAAGCCGTTCCGGCCGCGTGAAGTGCTGTTCGTCGACGAGTTCCCCAAAACCCAGTCGGGCAAGATTATCCGCCGAGCCATCGAGGCCACGTATACGGGCGAGGACCTCGGCGACATGAGCAGTATCGAGAACCCCGACGCCCTCGAGAACCTCGAGGACGCGAGGTAGGCGACTCGAAGTGCGATTGTGGTACTCGGCCCCTGATAGCTGGTACCTGGCCACACGCCGCGATCGATCCCGAGCAATTCAAAGCCCTGCTCGGGTAGCTAGGGATATGACCGACGACGAGTCCCACGACCACGTCGTCCCGGGCAGCGACGAGGCGCTGTCGACGGACGACGTTCGTGGCTACGACTTCCGCGGTGAGTTCGATTTCGGCGAGTTACTCGAGTCCTACGCGACGACTGGCTTTCAGGCCACACAGCTCGCGGAGGCGATCGATATCGCCGAGCGAATGCAAGACGAGGACGCGACGATCTACCTGACGTGCACCTCGAACATCATCTCCTCGGGGCTGCGCGAGGTCGTCGCCGCGCTCATCCGGAAGGGGTACGTCGACGTGTTGATCACCACCTCCGGCTCGCTGACCGAGGACGTCATCAAAACGGAAAAACCGTTCAAGATGGGCGAGTGGGATGCAGACGAGGCCGAACTCCGCGAACGCGGCATCAACCGCCTCGGGAACATCTTCGTCCCCTCCGACCGGTACGTCTGGCTCGAGGAGTACCTCTATGACTTCTTCGACGACTTCTTCGCGGAGGAGAAGGTCCGAACGCCGACGGCGTTCGCCCGCGAACTCGGCGAGACCCTCGACGACGAGGATTCGGTCCTGAAACAGGCCGCAGACAACGACGTGCCGGTGTACTGTCCGGCGCTGACCGACGCCGAAGTCGGGAACTTCCTCTACTACTACCGACAGGGGTACGACTCGGAGGTCGGCATCGAGATCTTAGACGACTACGACTCGCTGATCGAGGACGGCCTGCTCTCCGATACGACCGGCCTCATCGCCGTCGGCGGCGGCGTCCCGAAACATCACGCAATCATGACGAACCTCTTCCGTGGCGGCGCGGACTACGTCGTCTACATTTCGACGGGGATGGAAGGCGACGGCTCGCTGTCGGGTGCCCCGCCGAACGAGGCCGTCTCGTGGGGCAAGATCAAGGAAGCCGAGACGAACTACACCCAGATCGAAGCGGAGGCGACGCTGGTCTTCCCGCTGCTTGTGGCCGCTGCGTTTAACTGACGCCGCTTGAGCCACTCGAAGACGCGATAGGCGGCGAGAAGCGACCAGGTCGGCGTCCTGTCGCCGAATCGGTCTCTCCCATCGGCGTGAAAAATCGTTATGTTCTAAGCACGCGTTTGCGTACTTGATTCAGGCCGCCTCGCATCGAGTTGGCACTTTTCATGCCGCCGCGTGACGACCCGAAATCACCACGGTGAGAGCACATGGCAACAACAGCACGGAAACAACCGGAAGCAGCTCGAGCCATCGACCTCGACCAGTTCGAAGGGGCCGATGTGAATCAAGAAGGCGACGAACGCGCCGAGCTACGCGCATACTTCCCGCTGACGCCCGGGATGCCAAACGGGACCGACGCCGGCGCGGAAGAATCGATGCTCGTCTGTATCGAACTCGAACCTGGCAACCATCTCCCCAGCCACCGGGATAGCCACGAGGAACTCCTCGTGGCGACGGCCGGAGAACTCGAGGCGACGATCGGCGACGAGACGATCTCTCTCGAGGCGGGCCAGTGTGCGGTCGTCCCCGAGATGGAACCGCACGGACTCGCGAACGTCGGCGAGGAAACGGCTCATGTCATCGGGTTCTTCCCGAACACAGCACTGACTGCAACGTTCGAGGAGCCACTCGAGCCGTTCGGAACGGCGGAGATGACAATCGAACCCGCTGCGGCCGACGAACCACGAGACGAGTAGCGAGTGGGCCGTTCACCCGCCGACCGATCCCGTTTTTATTCGACGCTATCGACGACCGTCAGCGAAGCCGCGAGCGCGGATCGAGCACTTCGACCGGATGGGACGCGTCGCGCTCGAGCAAGTCCTCGAGTTGGTCCTCACACGAGGTGCCGCTGGCGACGACCAGTCGGTTCTTCGCCTCGGGTGCGCTGAACTGCTCGGCGAGTCGGTCGCCGACGTCCATGCTCAGCTCGTAGTACTCCTGTTTATATCCGAACGAGCCGGCCATCCCACAGCACTCGACATCGCTCTCGAGAACGTCGTAGTTGAGGGCTTCGAAGACGGCCCGCGTGTAGCGATCGACGCCCATCGTCCGCTGCTGGCAGTGGGAGTGGTAGGCGATCGCCGGCCCGCCGTCGCCGGTTCGCAGTCGGGCCCCGTTGGCTCCGTTCTCGAGGCAGCCGTAGACGTACTCGATGACCTCGTAGCTGCCCGCACGGAGGCGCTCGAACGAGGCCTCGGGGAGGAGCTTCTCGTACTCGCGGTGGAACATCGCCAGATCGCTCGGCTCGATGACGACGATATCGCGGCCGGCATCGAGGTGTTCGGCCAGCGCGGCGTAGACGCGACTTGCCTTCGCGTCGGCGGTCGCGATCATCCCCTGTGAGAGCGGTGCGCGGCCGCTTTCGCTGACCGCTGGAATCCGGACGTGGACGTCCATGGCCTCGAGGACGCGGACGGCGGCCTTCCCGCGGTCGACGTCGATGTAGTTCGTGTAGGTGTCGGGGTAGAGGACGGCTTCGCGTTCGGCGTCGGCGGCGGACACGCGCGGGCCGCGCGCCTCGAACCAGTCGACGAGCGTCTCGCGTTCGAACGCGGGTAGCGCGCGACGACGGTCGATGCCGGCGGTTCGCTCGAGGAGGGATCTGACGGGCTCAAGGCCGGCGGTCCAGTTCGAAAGCGGCGCGGTCGCCGAGCCCAGTTTCGCCAGCGTCTCGTAGTTGCCAAAGAGCCGTTTCTGGAGGTCAATGGTTCCCGTCGCTTCTTCGTCGGGAACCAGTTCGTCGTAGACGAACTCGAAGCGACCATCGTCGCCCTCGCGGTTGATGCGGTCCCTGACGACGGTGTTGATCCACGGGATATCGATCTCGACTGGACAGGCCTCGACACACCGCGAACAGCCCGTACAGAGGTCGTTGAACTCGGCAGCGCTCTCCTGGCTGTGGACGCCGGCTTCCCAGCCGGTCGCGATCCCACCCGTATAGGTCTCGCCGCCGAAGGCGTGGCCGCCGACGGACTGGAAGTTTCCACAGGTGTTCGCACACGCCGAACACCGGATGCAGTACAGCGTCTCCTTGAGTTGGTCGTCCTCGCGCATCGCCATGCGGCCGTTGTCGATCAACACGAGGTGAAAGTCGCGGTCATCGTCACGGTCGGCGAAGGCGACGTCGGGGTCGTCGGGATCGACGACCGGCGAGTCGACCGGCGGCGTCAGCAACGAAATGTAGGAGGTGATGTCCTGGCCCGTTCCCGAGCGGCCGATCAGTTCGATAAACGGCGAGAGGTCTTCGACGGATGGGACGATCTTCTCGACGCCCGCGACCGCGACGTGCGTATCGGGGACGACAGCCGACTTTCGAGCGTTACCCTCGCTCGTCACGAGCATGAGCGAGCCCGAGTCGGCCGTGATGAAGTTCGCGCCGGTCATGCCGATGTCGGCGTCGGCGATCAGTTCGCCGAGCCGGTCGCGAGCGAACATCGTCAGCTCTTCGGCAGTCTCGAGTGGTTCCTCGGGGTCGAACTGCTCGTTGAACAGCCGAGCGATCTCGTCTTTGGATTTGTGAATCGCCGGCGCGACGATATGGGAGGGCGCTTCGTCTGCGACCTGCAGGACCCACTCACCGAGGTCGGTCTCGACGACGTCGACGCCGTCGGCCTCGAGGGCCTCGTTGACCTCGAGTTCCTCGCTGGTCATCGACTTCGATTTGACGAGTCGCTCGGCCTCTTTCTCGCTGGCGACCTCGCGGATGTATCGGTTGGCGTCGGCGGCGTCGTCGGCGAGATACACCGTGCCGCCGTTTGCTTCGACAGTCTCGGTCAGCTCGTCGATCAGCGCCGGCAGTCGCTCGATGGCGTCTTCTTTGATCGCACGGGCCTCGCTTTTCAACCCCTCGTAATCCTCGAGGTCGGCGACCGACTCGTAGCGACCGTCGTTGAACCCGAGCGTGTTCGCCTCGACGGCGTCGCCTTCCGTCTCGAGGAGATGACGGATGTGGTCGGCCTTCTGTTCGCGTGCGTTCCCGCTCATTCGTCATCACCGCCGTTCTCGAGGACGAGAACGTGGACGTCTTTCGGGCCGTGAGCACCCTTGACGAGTGCGCCCATATCGGCGGTCGCGCTCGGGCCAGTCGCGACGATGGCGCTCCCGCCATCGCGGAGTTGGGGACCGAGCCGTTCGATCGCCGTCGACATATCCGCGACGAGATCCGCCTCCCGGAGCACGGGGACGTGGAGGTCCGGAAAGAGACTCACCTGCTCGCTGCCGTCGGGCGTCGACGGCAACACGACGCTGCCGTAGTCCGCGATTCCCAGCGAGGCCGCGGTAACACTCGTCGTCGCCGCCTCGAGCGTCGACGGGGTTGGTTCGTCGTCGACCCACGACGGTACCGACACGCCCTCGAAGGGCAGTGGCGTTCCGACGACGGGGTCGGAAACGATCGTCTCGAGTGTCGACTCGAACGCTTCCGGAGTCGTCCTGGTTACAGGGACGTCGAGATCGGCAAGGGATGCTTCGAACCGGTTTCGGATCGAACCTGTCTCGGCGCTCATGAGACGATTCTTCGACCGTGCCTATTTGATTGTTCTGTTCGTTCACGCTGGTCGGCTGACACGCCGTGGACGGAAGCAGAACATGCCGCCGCTTTCAGCCGATATCGGATACGAAAGAGCCACTCTCAGAACCTATTCGTGGCCTAACAGGTACGCCGTCAATCTATGTGTCTTGGAAGCGCGCACCAACCGTCGTAGCCATCACAGTTGTCTGTACTGGCCTCTTCACACATGTATACTTTCCTATGCACACGTGTATACAGGTCATCGTCGGTTCTCTCGCTACCCTCCAAATCGTGGGTGGCGGTGAGTATCCGATCGGAGACACTGTACAAAGTAATTCAATAACCAGCAGACAGAGCCGGGATACACAACTGTACAGGGCAGATAAGCCGCCAACCGAACGCCCCTCATCGCATCTGTTTCCGCTCAGTCGTGGCGCAGTCAGGCGTTTTCACTATTATTTACTAATTACGTTGGTGGAAATAGCGGAATACAGGTCTCAAACACCGGTTCTGTCGGGCGCACGACTCAAACGGTCGAAGATTATATATACTGGTTTAACAGTCCTCCCTCCATGCCAGATATAATTCCACATGGCATCGGCACTGATCGCTCGGCACTGACTCCGCGGCGGGACCGCCGAGGTGAGTTACATGGTTAGCACGCTCGACGTACTGCTCGCGGCGATACCGCTCGTACTCGCGGGCGTCTTGCTCGTCGGATTCTTGTGGCCCGCAACGCGGGCGATGCCAATCGCCTGGGTCGTCGCGGTCCTGGTCGGCTTTTTCATCTGGGGGATGCCGGTTGACTGGATCGCCGCGGCGTCGATCGTCGGTGTCATGACGGCCATCCAGATTCTCTGGATCGTCTTCGGCGCATTGTTACTCCTGTACACGCTGATGCAGGCCGGCGCGTTCGATCGCATCAACGAAGGGTTCGCGAAGATCAGCAACGACCGGCGCGTGCAGGTGATCCTGCTCGGCTTCTTCTTGGCGACGTTCATCGAGGGGGCAGCCGGGTTCGGGACGCCCGCCGCCGTCGTCGCCCCGCTGTTGCTCGCACTCGGATTCCCAGCGCTTGCGGCGGTGATCGCGGCGCTGATCGGACACATCATCGCCGTCACCTACGGCGCAGTCGGGACGCCGATCATCATCGGGATCGAGAACCCGCTCGCAACGACGGAATCGACCAATACGGCGATCACCGACGCCGGGTTTACCGTCCAGGCGTACTCGGTCGAAGTCGCGGTCTGGGCAGCGACCTACCACGCCCTCGTCGGATTCGTCATGCCGCTGTTCGCCGTCGGGATGGTCGTCTACTTCTTCGGCGATCAGGACGAGCGTAGCCTCCAGCCGGCGTGGGACGTCGCGCCGCTGGCGCTGTTCTCGGGGATCGCGTTCGTGGTCCCCTACTGGCTGTCGGCACAGATCAGTGCTGAGTTCCCCGCCCTGATGGGTGCGATGGTCGGCGGTGCAATCGTCGTCGGCGCGCTCAAAGCGGGCTACTTCGTCCCCGACGAGGAGTGGGACTTTCCGGACCGGGAGGAGTGGCCGGCCCACTGGGTTGGCACGATCGAACCCGGACAGGCAAGCGCTCCGGGCGTCGAGCAGGGGGCCGATGACGGTGCGACGACCGCCGATGGCGGGCTCGTCGCCAGTCAGATGTCGCTGTTTCGCGCCTGGACACCGTACATTCTGCTGGTCGTCTTGCTCGTCGTCACGCGAGTCGTCGATCCGCTTCCAGCGTTCTTGCAGGGAGAGGCCGTTGAGGTCGCCGGAACCACGATCACGGCCCACCAACTGCTGTTCACCACGACGTGGGAAGGGATCTTTGGAACCGGTCTCGACGGTGGCATCGACTGGGTGTACGTCCCCGGCTTCTGGCTGGTTCTCTGTGCACTGATCGCGATCCCGCTGTACGGAATGTCCGGCACACAGGTGAAAGCCGCCTGGGCTGAAGCGGGTGAGAAGCTCGTCGCACCGTTCATCGCGCTGGTGTTCGTCATCGCAATGGTGCAGGTGATGCTCCAGTCCGGTGCACACGCCGAGGGCGTCGAAAGCATGATCTTCGTCCTCGCACAGGCGACTGCAAACGCCGTCGGACCCGCCTATCCGTTCGTCGCCGCGCTCATCGGCGCGCTCGGCGCCGCGATGGCCGGCTCGAACACGGTGTCGAATATCACCTTCGGCGGGTTCCAGTTCGAGGCCGCCTCGCAGCTCGAGCTGCCGACCCAGCTCATCGTCGGCGCACAGGCCGTCGGCGGCGCGATCGGGAACCTCGTCGCGATCCACAACGTGGTTGCCGCGCTCGCGACCGTCGGCCTCGTCGGCCAGGAGGGACGTGTGATGCGGTTGAACCTGATCCCGCTCGTCTACTACGCAGTCGGGGTCGGAATCGTCGCAATGGTGTTCAGCTACGTCCTCTTCCCGGGTCTCTTCTAGGGCCCGGTTTCGAACGGTCTTTTTTTGACTGAACAGCTGCCGCAGGAACCCTGAGACTGTTTTTGCTCGAGCGTGAATCCGAGCGAGAGCTGTCGCGTCACGGCACCGAACGCCAACCGGATTCAGCCCCGGACCACGAGTAGCGAGTCGAGAACGGACGGAAGCCAGCGCCGGTGTAACAGCGTTCTCAGCCGAGCGTTGGCGTGAACCGATCGTCCCCGAGGAAGTTCCAGATGTGACCTCGCTCTTCGGGCGGGTCGACGGCAGGCAACTCCTTGAGCGCGGGTTGAATCGCGTTCCACCACCCTTCCGCCGTCTCGAACTCGGCTGGGTGGTCGGGATAGACGTGTTCGAGGAACTCCGACTTGGTCGCGCTCGGGTGATCGACGATGTACTCGTAGGCTGCCCGTAACGCGTCGCGGCGCGCCTCGAGCGACTGCCCGGTTCCTGGGAGGTCGGCAGTGCGGATCGCCGTCTCGATGGCGGCGGACGACTCGTCACCCTTGGTTCGTTCTCCCGCCGGCGACGCCACCTCGGGCTGTCCTCGTTCCGGTGGCGTCTCGATCGGAATCCACCACACCCGTCCTCGAGCACCCACCTTGCGCGTCTCGAGGGTCCCGCGATCGACGAGCTCATTCAGTTTGTTGTGGGCGGTTCGGCGGGAACACTCGAGCGCGTCCATGACGTCGTCAGCAGTCAGCGGCCGACCGTAATCTGACCGATCCTCGAAGACAGTGAGGGCGGCCTCCGGGGGGATTCGATCGGTGTACTGCCCGTGTTCGTTCCGTTCTCGATCAGCACCCATACGCGCTACCAGTGCAGTCGACTGTAAATGCTTTTGCCCCGCGAGCCGAGTCGGAACTGGAAATGATACCGAATTCGGTCGGATACCCGCGTGAGGAGTACACGTTTGTGGTCTCAGTTTATATCATCGTGCGATATCCGTGGGGGGTTCCGATCCGACAACTATAACTGGTACATGTACACAGATATCATACGACATGATGCCAGGGGAACGCCAGCGGCGGGGCGCTGTAGGAGTCGTCTGTGAGACCGGTGTGACGAATTGACGAGTATGGTATCGGAACTAGACGTACTGTTCGCCGCCCTCCCCCTGCTCGTCGTCGGCGTCTTGCTCGTTGGATTGCTGTGGCCGGCGACACGGGCGATGCCGATCGCGTGGCTCGCTGCCATCGGCGTCGCCGCCGTTGTCTGGAACATGCCGCCAGCGTGGCTCGCCGCGGCGACGATCGAAGGAATCCTCACCGCGATACAGATCCTGTGGATCGTCTTCGGTGCCCTCGTGCTCTTGTATACGATGATGCTAGCGGGGGCGTTCGATGCCCTCAACCGGAGCTTCGCGACGGTCAGCGAGGACCGCCGCATCCAAGTGGTTCTGGTCGCCTTTTTCCTCGCGACGTTCCTCGAGGGCGTCGCCGGCTTCGGGACGCCGGCAGCCGTCGTCGCGCCGCTGTTGCTGGGACTCGGCTTCCCGGCGCTTGCGGCAGTGATCGCAGCGCTGATCGGCCACATCATCGCCGTCACCTACGGCGCGGTTGGGACGCCGATCATCGTCGGCATCCGGGAACCGATGGATAGCGTCTTCCGGATCAGAACGGCGCTCGAAAGCGAGGGGGTGACTGCAGCGGAGTTCTCGGTCAACGTCGCAGCGTGGGCGGCGACCTACCATCTGCTCGTTGGCGTCTTGATGCCGTTCATCGCGGTCGCGATGGTCGTCTACTTCTTTGGCGAGCGCCGATCGATCAGGCCCGCACTCGAGGTCGCGCCGCTGTGTCTGTTCGCAGGCGTCGCGTTCGGCGTTCCGTACTGGTTTTCGGCCTGGTATGTCACGCCGGAGTTTCCGAGTCTGATCGGATCGATGGTCGGCGCGACGGTCGTCGTCGGCGCGCTGCGGGCGGGCTACTTCGTTCCCGACGAGGACTGGGAGTTTCCCGACCAGTCCGAGTGGCCCGACCACTGGCTGGGCGACATCCAGCCCGGCGACCGCGGATCGGTGTTGTCCAGCGAGCCACGGATGTCTCTCGTTCGTGCGTGGACGCCGTACCTCCTGTTGCTCGTATTGCTCGTCGTCACTCGGCTGGTGGAACCGCTCCCGGCACTGTTACAGGGAGAGACGGTGACGATCCTCGGCCGAGAGCTGTCGTTGACGCTCTGGTCGATCAGTACCGGCGTGGGCCAGTTTACGATCGGCCTCGTCTCCCTCGAGTGGGCCGAGATATTCGGGACGAGAATCGGCAACGAGATCGACTTCGGCTACGTCCCCGGCATGTGGCTGCTGGGCAGCGCGCTCGCGGCGATGGTGCTGTTCGATATGGAACGATCGGACGCGACAACCGCCTGCCTCGAGGCCGCCAGAAAGCTCGTGACGCCGCTGATCGCGCTGGTGTTCGTCCTTGCAATGGCACAGGTCATGCTCCAGTCGGCCGCCCATCCGGATGCACCGCCCCAGAGCATGATCGTCGTCCTCGCGATGGCAACCGCGACCGTCTTCGGGCCCGCCTACCCGTTCGTCGCCGCGCTCATCGGCGCGCTCGGGGCCACACTCGTGGGATCGAACACCGTCAGCAACATCACGTTCGGCCCGCTGCAGTTCATCGCTGCGGAGAACCTCGGCATCTCGCGGGAACTCACCGTCGGCTCACAAGCTGTCGGCGGCGCGATCGGGAACCTCGTTGCGATCCACAACGTCGTCGCTGCGCTCGCAACGGTCGGCCTCGTCGGCCAAGAGGGGCGCGTGATCCGGGTGAATCTCGTTCCGCTCGTATACTACACCGTCTTTGTGGGCGTCTGGACCGTACTCTTCGTCTACGTCCTCTTCCCAGATGTCTTCTGACCTGTGGCTTCGACGTTTCCGCGCTTGTCTCCGAACGAACACTAAATCGACCATCCCTGGATGTATGGCCAGCAATCATCCCATATATTCATTATATATGCAACAATCATGGGAGTGCTCGACAATTCCGATAAATATACATGGTGATCCCCTCGAGACTCGACCGATGCGGCCATCTCACATTCGATGGGACGACGAGAGAACAATTCAGTGGATTGAATCTTCTGGAACGGGTCCGCTATGACCGGTCTGATCGAAGTCGGAGCGGCACTGGCACCGCTCGTTATCGTCGCTGTGTTGCTGGTCGGCCTGTTGTGGCCCGCCGCACGGTCGATGCCAGTCGCGTGGCTCGTCGCTGCGATCGTCGGGTTCGTGATCTGGGATATGCCGTTCGAGTGGATCGTTGCGGCGAGTATCCGTGGCGGCATGGCGGCGATCGAGATCCTCTGGATCGTCTTCGGCGCGCTCGTATTGTTGTATACACTGATGCGATCGGGAGCGGTCGACCGAATCAACGACGGGTTCGCCTCGATCAGTGAGGATCGCCGCGTGCAGGTCGTCCTGCTCGCCTTCTTCCTCGCGACGTTCATCGAGGGAGTCGCTGGCTTCGGGACGCCGGCGGCAGTCGTCGCGCCGCTGTTGCTCGCGCTGGGGTTCCCGGCGCTGGCTGCGGTCGTCGCGGCGCTGGTCGGACACGCAGTTGCGACAGTGTTCGGCGCGGTCGGCACGCCGGTCATCGTCGGCTTCGAGGCACCACTCGGGAGCGTCGAGGATGTAATCGCCACCGGCGGGATGTCGGTCGGCGAATTTGCCGCGTCGGCCGGCGGCTGGGCGGCGCTGTTCAACGGCATTCTCGGCGTCTTGATGCCGATGTTCGCCGTCGGAATGGTCGTCTACTTCTTTGGCGACACCGAGGAGCGATCGCTCGCCCCGCTGTGGGACGTCGCGCCGCTGTGTCTGTTCGCCGGCGTCGCCTTCGCCGTCCCCTACTGGGCGTCGGCGTGGTTCATCGGCCCGGAACTCCCCTCGCTCATCGGCGCGATGGTCGGCGGCGCAATCGTCGTCGGCGCGCTCAAAGCGGGCTACTTCGAACCGGACTCCACCTGGGAGTTCCCTCCACAAGACGAGTGGCCCGACCACTGGGTCGGGACCATCGAGCCGGGAAGCGACGAGACGGACACGGCGACGGCCGATACGCAGTCGATGTCGCTGCTGCGTGCGTGGTCGCCGTACCTGATTCTCGTCGTGTTGCTGATCGGGACCCGCGTGGTCGAACCCGCCGCGGACTTCCTGCAGGGAGAGGTGGCCGAACTCTTCGGAACGACCGTCCAGACCAACCTCGTCTTCCTCGAGTGGAATTCGATTTTCGGAACCGAAATCAGCGGGGCGATCGACTGGGCCTACGTTCCCGGCACCTGGCTCATCATCAGCGCGCTGATCGCCATCCCGCTGTTCGGGATGGATCTCGAGGAGGCCGCTGGTGCGTGGCGCGAGGCCGGGAGCAAAATCGTCTCGCCGCTGGTCGCGCTCGTGTTCGTCATCGCGATGGTCGAAATCATGCTCGAGACCGACGCCCACTTCGAGGACGGAGCCGCCGCCGGCGTCCCCGACGGGAGCATGATCGTCGTCCTGGCGGATGCAACCGCAGCAGTGATCGGGCCCGCCTATCCGATGTTCGCACCGGCCGTTGGCGCGCTCGGTGCGTTCATCGCTGGCTCGATCACGGTCAGTAACATCACCTTCAGTGCGTTCCAGTTCGAAGTCGCCCAGAGCCTCGGACTGCCAACCCAGCTGATGCTCGGCGCACAGTCTATCGGCGCGGCGATCGGGAACGTGATCGCGATTCACAACGTCATCGCCGCCCTCGCGACGGTCGGACTGGTCGGCAAGACCGGCCGAATCGTTCGACTCAACCTTATCCCCGTCGCATACTATCTGTTCGTGGGCGGTCTCCTGACGACGATTGCCGCCTACGTCGTCTTCCCGACGGTGTTCTAACCGTCGCTGGCAGTATAAGCATCGACTCCCAATACCCATCTCACGAAGCGTTCGACTGACGCTAACGGACGCCTGAGACAACACCAATGACGATAACACCACCAAACCGACTCGACCCAGCGGACGATCCCGAAGCGAACTACAACTACCAGAGCGACGACATCGAACGGCCCGACCTGCTCGCAGACCTCGAGGCCCGCGTCGATGGCGACGTTCGCTTCGATAGCTACTCGAGACAGCTGTATGCGACCGACGCGAGCATTTACGAGGTGACACCGATCGGCGTTGTCTTCCCGACGTCGACCGACGATGTTGCGAGTGTCGTCTCCTACTGTGCCGACAACGAAATTCCGGTCCTCCCCCGCGGTGGCGGGACAAGTCTCGCCGGCCAGACGGTCAACGAAGCCGTCGTCCTCGATTTCACGACGTACATGGACGACGTCGTCGACATCGATCCCGACGCCCGGCGCGCAACTGCACAGACGGGGATCTATCTCGGTTCGTTCAACGAGGCGCTCGCGCCCCACGAACTGAAGTTCGCCCCTGACCCGGCGTGGGGCGACAAGAGCGCACTCGGCGGCGCGATCGGCAACAACACGACGGGTGCTCACTCCCTGCAGTACGGCAAGACCGACGCCTACGTCGAGGAAGTCGAAGTCGTGCTCGCCGATGGAACCGTCACCACCTTCGGCGAGGTCGACCTCGAGGACGTCCCGGAACTCGCAGACGGTGACGACCTCGAGTCGGCGATCTACGCCGAAGTCGCCCGAATTCTCGAGGAGCAGGGCGATCTCATCGACGACGTCTACCCCGACCTGAAACGGAACGTCTCGGGCTACAATCTCGACTGGCTCGTCGAAGACGCCTACGGCGGCGAACGCGGCATCGGCGAACCCGACTCCGAAGGTGGGACGATCAACCTCGCGAAACTGCTCTGTGGCAGCGAGGGAACGCTTGCGATCGTCACCGAGGCGACCGTCTCGCTCGAGACGATCCCCGAGGAAAAGAGCATGGCGTTGCTTGCCTACGACAGCGTCCTCGAAGCGATGGACGACGTCGAACCCATCGTCGAACACGATCCGGCCGCCGTCGAAGTGCTCGACGACGTGATGATCGACCTCGCACGAGACACTCCCGAATTCGCGCCCGTCACCGAGATGCTTCCGGACGGGACGGCCGCGGTCTTGATCGTCGAGTTCTACGCTGACGACGTCGACGACGGCAAACGGAAGGTCGCGAACCTGCTCGCGGATCGCTGTCCGAGCGTCGAGTCGGAGGGCGAGGCCGACGACGAGGACGAGCGAACGATCACCGGTGCGGACACGCTGGCGTTCGACGCCATTGAGGCCTACGACGCCGACAGTCGGGCGAAGATCTGGAAGCTGCGCAAATCCGGCCTCCCGATCTTGCTCTCGCGGACGACCGACGAGAAACACGTCGCCTTCATCGAAGACACCGGCATCCCGCCGGCAAACCTTCGGGCGTTCGTCGCCGACTTCCAGGAGGTCCTCGAGGACCACGACACCTACGCCAGCTTCTACGCCCACGCCGGTCCGGGCGTCCTCCACATCCGCCCGCTGGTGAACACGAAGACCGACGCGGGTCTCGAGGACATGGAGTCGATCACCGACGCCGTGACCGACCTCGTCGTCAAGTACGACGGCTCCGTCTCGGGCGAACACGGCGACGGCCGCGCTCGCACCCAGTGGAACCGCAAACTGTACGGGGAGGCGGTCTGGGAGACGTTCCAGGAGCTCAAAACGGCGTTCGACCCCGACTGGCTGCTCAATCCGGGGCAGGTCGTCTACCGCGACGACGACCCGACCGATATGACCAAAAACCACCGGTTCGGCCCCGACTACGAGTTCAACGCCGGCTTCGAGCCAGCACTCGAGTGGGACAACGACCAGGGCTTTCAGGGGATGACCGAACTCTGTCACGGCTGTGGCGGCTGTCGCGGCGAGCAGTCCACGACCGGCGGCGTGATGTGTCCGACCTTCCGGGCCGAAGACGAGGAGATCCTCTCGACGCGTGGTCGGGCGAACATGCTCCGACAGGCGATGAGCGGCGAACTCGAGCCAGACGAACAGTTCGACGACGAGTTCGTCGAGGAGGTGCTCGACCTCTGTATCGGCTGTAAGGGCTGTAAACACGACTGTCCGAGCGGGGTCGATATGGCCAAGCTGAAAGCCGAACTCACCTACGAACATCACAAGCGAAACGGCGTCTCGCTTCGCGATCAGTTCTTCACGAACTTCGAGACCCTCGCAAAGCTCGGTTCTGCGACGGCCCCCGTCTCGAACTGGATGGCGAAGCTGCCCGGCAGCGGCGTCCTCACCGAGAAGTTGCTTGGGATCTCCCGCGAGCGCGACCTGCCGACGTTCCAGCGCAACACGTTTGCAAAACGCGTCGCGGACCACCGACCCGCCGTGCCCGCTCGCGAGGCCGACCGCCGCGTCGTCCTCGTTCCCGACATCTACACCAACCACGAGTATCCCGAGGCCGGAGAAGCCGCCCTCGCGGTGCTCGAGGCCGCAGGCGTCCACGTCGAGATTGCTGACCCACGCGATGTCGGTCGGCCAGCGTACTCGAAGGGGCTGCTCGGTCAGGCCGCTGAGGACGCGACCGACACCGTCCACGAACTCCTGCCGTACGTCGAGGACGGGTACGACGTCGTCCTGATCGAGCCCTCCGACGCCGTCATGGTCCAGTCGGATTATCTCGACCTGTTCGACCATCCGGAGGTCGAGGCGGTCGCCACGAACACCTACGGCGTCTGTGAGTACATCGATCAGTTCGATCTCGACGCCGACATCGAGTTCGCGGCCCCCGACGAACACCTCGCCTACCACGGCCACTGCCATCAGAAGGCCCACGCGAAAGACCACCACGCCGTCGGCGTTCTTCGACGGGCCGGCTACGCGGTCGATCCGCTCGATTCGACGTGCTGTGGAATGGCCGGCTCCTTTGGCTACGAGGTCGAACACTACTCGATGAGTAAGGCCATCGGTGAGGTCCTCTACGAACAGGTCGACGACAGCACGGCCGAGCGCGTCGTCGCTCCCGGCGCATCCTGTCGGACCCAACTCGAGGACCGTCCCGGTGCGACCGAGAAGCCGCCGACGCCGATCGAGGTCGTCGCCGCGGCACTCGCCGGGCGACGGTAGTCGGAACCAGCGCCGGGGCGAGTTTCGTCGCCGGTTCTTCCCGAGTTTTTATTTAGTTGACTGGTCTGGTCTGTATGTATGTCTTCACGCCGTCTTTCAGCCCAGGAACTCCTCGGCGGGTTCATCGTACTGCTCGGCCTCCTCCTGTTACTCGACACCACTGGCGTGTACGATACGACACAGCTCCTCCAGTTCGTCCCGTCACTGTTCGTGATTGCCGGTCTCTACGCGCTCGTCTCGAGCCGCCTCCGGAACGTCACCGGCCCGCTGGTCGTCATCGTCGTCGCTGGCGGCTGGCAACTCGCCACGCTGGGTGTCGTCGAATGGCGTGACTTCGAAGCGCTCTGGCCCCTGCTTATCGTCTTACTCGGCCTGTCCGTGATCCTCGGTCAGTACCGGGCACGGGCATACGAGGTCAGCGATGCGTTCGTGACGGCGGTCGGGCTGTTCGGTGGTGCTGACCGGCGCGTGACGACCGATGGGTTCGTCGGCGGCGAGCTGACGGCCGTATTCGGCGGCGTCGATCTCGACCTTCGTGATGCAACCGTCTCCGATCGACCGGCTCGAGTCAACGCAACGGCCGTGTTCGGCGGCGTCGACGTCCGCGTTCCGACTGACTGGAACGTCCAGGTCGACGTCCTCCCGATCTTTGGCGGTGCAGAGGACGAGCGGCCACGCCGGGCCGAAGAACACGATTCGGTCGATCTCGTCGTCACCGGGTTCGCTGCGTTCGGTGGCATCACCGTCGTCGATTGAGACTGACGGACAGCCCCTCGAGTCCGTCCCGTTACGTTTTACCCGGCCCGGCCCGAATCGTGGCGCAATGACTGCCCAGACCGTCCAGCAGGGCGACCTCGTGACCGTCATCGGCCTCGAGGTCCACGTTCAGCTGGAGACCGACACGAAGATCTTCTGTGGGTGTTCGACCGACCAGACCGACGAACCGAACGAGAACGTCTGTCCGGTCTGTCTCGGCCTGCCGGGGGCGTTGCCGGTGCTCAACGAGGCCGCCGTCGAAGCCGCCGTCAAGATCGGCAAGGCGATCGACGCCGACATCCCCGAAGAGACCCGCTTCCACCGGAAAAACTACTACTACCCCGACCTGCCCAAGAACTTCCAAATCACCCAGTACGACGAGCCGATCTGTCAGGACGGCGACCTCGAGATCAGCGTCGAGGGCCAGCGCCGAACCGTCACGATCGAGCGCGCCCACTTAGAGGAGGACCCGGGCAGCCTCCAGCACGTCGGCGGCGGTGGCGGCATCGATTCGGCCGACTACACGCTCGTCGACTACAACCGCGCGGGCACGCCACTGATGGAGATCGTCACGGCACCCGACTTCCGCAGTCCGGGCGAAGTCCGGGCCTTCTTGGCCGAACTCGAGGAAGTGCTCGAGTATCTCGGCGTGTTCGACGCCGAGCGCGACGGCAGCCTGCGGATCGACGCCAACCTCTCGATTATCCCCGAAGACGAGATCGAAAGCGACGACGTCACCGAGATCAGCGACGAGGCACTCGCCGCGGCGAACCGAACCGAAGTGAAGAACATCTCGAGTCACAAGGGCGCAGAGAAGGCCTTGGCCTACGAGGAGACCCGACAGAAGAACGCGATCCAGCGTGGACGCGCGGTCGAACAAGAGACCCGCCACTGGGACGAGTCTCGGGGGATCACGGTCTCGATGCGCTCGAAAGAAGAGGAGAAAGACTACCGCTACTTCGAGGAGGCCGACCTGCCGCCGCTTCGCGTCTCGGGCTGGAAAGACGAAATTTCGATTCCTGAACTCCCGACGGCACGTCGCGAGCGATTCCAAGAGGAGTATGGGCTGAGTGAGGAAGCCGCCTCGAAGCTCACCTCGACGAAACAGGTCGCGGACTTCTACGAGGACGTCGCCGGCGAGTTCGATCCCGATCTGGCGGCGACGTGGGTTGCAGACAACCTGCTGGGCGAACTCAACTACCGCGATATGGAAATTACGGATCTCGAGGGCCGACTCGAGGACGTCATGCGACTCGTCGAACTCGTTGCTGACGACGAGATTACGGCGAAAAACGCCCACGAGACCGTGCTGCGATCGATGCTCGACGACGGGGATGCTCCCGACGAGATCGTCGACAGAGAGGGACTGGGCAAAACCGGCGAGGATGAGGTCCAGCAAGCGGTCGTTGAGGCGATCGACGAAAACCCCGACGCCGTCGACGACTACGAATCGGGCGACGATGGTGCGATCAACTTCCTTGTCGGGCAGGTCATGCAAAAGACCGGCGGCAGCGCCGACCCCGGCGACGTCAACCAGCTGTTGCGAGCCGAACTCGAGGCGTAACCGAGTCGCCGCACAGCGGGTCTCTCACCGTTTTTTGAGCTGGCCGACCGGCTACGACGGCGAGCCGGTCTCCGGCTATCACTCACTCGAGAGTCCGCCCTGAAACGCGGCCACACCCTCGCGGAACGTCTCGGGGATAGGCGTCGGGGTTTCGGTCTCGCGGTCGACGGCAACATGGGTGACGGTGCCGTCGGCGAGACACTCACCATCCGCTGCGCGCACTGCCCGATACTCCGAGGTGAAACTCGCGGTGCCGATATCGACGACGCGAACTTCGTTGATGATAACGTCGCCGAACTCGGCCGCATTGCGGTAGTTCAGTTCCGTGTTTGCGACGTGGACCTGCCAGCCGTTCTCGTGCATCCGATCGTAGCCGTAATCGATCTCCCGAAAGAGCTGCGAGATCGCCTCGTCCTGAAACGTAAAGTACTCGCCATAGAAGACGATCCCTTGCTGGTCGGTTTCGGCGAATCGAACACGGTTTTCGAAGACGGGTTGGAACTCGGGCTGTCCGGTGTTGTCAGTGGCACCCATACGACGTACCGCCGCTGCGATCGTTAAAGCCGTACCGGCCACGGCAACCAGTCGGACGTGTCTCGAGTTGGGTTTTTGTGACGCTGTCAATGCCGGCCACAACGCTACCTATCGTCATCACGACACTGTTGTATGGTCAGAGTCTCGACAATTGTGATCCTTGCCGGTATCGTACTGCTGTTCATTCCAATCCCACCAGTTGCGACGATCCTTGGGATTCTCGTGATTCTTCTCGGGGTCGCACTCAGACTGCTCGCGGGTCTCTGACAGCCCATCGTTCGGTGGCTCGAGGTTGGCACCTGAGTCGGAAACCGCCAGCCACCGTTTGGCCCTACGCCTTTGTGCGTTCCTGTCTATCGTTCGAGCATGCAGTCGACTCCACAGGTCGTCGTTGTCGGTGGTGGGCTCGCCGGGCTGGTTGCGACACGCCGGCTTGCCGACCACGGTGTTGATGTAGCGTTGCTCGAACGTCGTGACACCGTCGGCGGTCGTGTTCGAACACACGACCAGAACGGGTATCGGTTCGATCGCGGATTCCAGGTTCTGTTTCCGACGTATCCGGCCGTTCAGCGTGAGCTGGACCTCGAAGCCCTGGAGCTACGTCGGTTCACGTCGGGGGCGACCATCATCGGCACTGACCACCGGACAGTGCTCGCAGATCCACGCCAGAAGCCGAGTACACTCCCCGCGACGCTGACGAACGACGACGTAACAATGGGCGATCGACTCCGCGTCGCCCGGCTCTGGTTGGAACTCCGCCGAGTCGATCCGGACCAGTTTTTCGACGGCAAACATGAGGCAGACGAGTCGATCGAACGCTATCTTCGCAAACGCGGCTTCTCCGACCGCTTTATCGAGCGCTTTTTCGCACCGTTCTACGGCGGGATCACCCTCGATCGGTCGCTGTCGACCTCGAGTCGCGTCTTCGAGTACACGTTCGCCACCCTCGCCGACGGCGGGGCTGCAGTCCCGGCCGCGGGGATGGGTGCGATTCCAGCCCAGCTTGCAGGTCACGTCCGAGACGCCGGCGGGCGGCTCGAGACCGGAGTCGAGGTCGAAGCCGTCTCGAGTGCGGACCAGTCCGCGACAGTGACGACAGCCGATGGGGAGACAGTCGAGGCCGACGCGGTCGTCGTCGCGACCGATCCGCCGGCCGCTCGTGAGCTTACCGGCCTCGAGTCGATACCAACCGACGCGCGGGCCTGCGTGACCCAGTACTACGCGTTGCCAGCGGAAGCGGACCTCGAGACTGGGAAACGACTGCTGCTCAACGCAGTCGATGACGACGCGCCGAACCACATCGTCCCCCACAGCGCGGTCGCCCCGGAGCACGCTCCTGATGGCACGACGCTGATCAGCGCGACCTATCTCGGCGAGCCCGACCACAGCGAGTCGGAGCTGGCCGAACGGACGCAGCTGGCGCTCGAGACGTGGTATCCCGACCAGCGGTTCGACGCGCTCGAGACGCTTCGGACCGACCGGATCGAGTTCGCTCAGTTCGACCAGCCACCGGGGGTTCATAACGGACTCCCCGACACGCGAGATCCACCGGGAACCGTCTATCTCGCCGGCGACTACACCCGCTGGTCGTCGATTCAGGGTGCGATGCGAAGCGGCCAGGACGCAGCGCAGGCAGTGCTCGAGGATTACTCGCTGTAGCGTCCTGTGTTGATCCGGCGCCGGTCGACCGGTCGTCTCGAGAGCCGCACGAATTCGCGTATCAGTGGGCCCTCGCTCCGGACGCAACGCCGTGTGATCGACGGCGAATCCGAATAAACGACTATGATCGCTGGCCTGGTAGCCTACCTCATGTGCCCTGTGAACAAGGACGAACTCGAGTGGACAGCGCTCGAACACGGTGCGATGCACGTTCGGCGAAAGCAGTTGAGTGAGCAGACAGACGGTGACCAACTGGGCTGTAGCCTCTATGAACTCCCGGCTGAACACGAATCGTGGCCATACCATTACCACACCGCAAACCAAGAGGCGATGTACGTGCTCGCGGGCACGGGAACGCTTCGGCTGGCTGATGAAACCTATCCACTCACCGAGGGCGACTACGTCTCTTTTCCAGCCAACGAAACGGGTGGCCACAAGGTGATCAACGACTCGGAAACGCCGCTTCGATATCTCATGGTCTCGACGATGAACGAGCCGGACGTGACAGTGTACCCCGATTCGGAGAAACTGGGTGTGTTCGTCGGCACACCGCCTGGCGGCCGAGATGAACGGTCACTCCACGGCTATTATCCCATCGACGACGACGTCGATTACTGGGATGGAGAGTAGGACGCTCGTTCCGGTGTCGCTGCCAGTACGGCCACTACAGCAGCCGCCGACACGCTCCCAGCGGCGGAAACCACAGCAGTTCCTCGCTCGAGTCATCCCAGACGCCCGGGTGAAACGCATCTGCGTCGGTGACCAGCGGTGACTGGAACGCTCGAGCACGCATTTCGTTGACCGTCGCGCCCCCAGCAAGCGTCGTGAACGCTGGGCAGACGATCACGTCCGCTCCCTCGTAGACGGTCGGCCCGTAGAGAAAGCAGGGCCGTTTGCGTCCGTCGACGGACAGTGCGGGATGGTCGTGGCCGATGACGTACCGCGTCGCGTCCGTCTTGGGTCGTTCGTGGCCATGACAGACCACCGTCTCGTCATCCGCGAGCCGGTACTCGCCGACCATGGTCCCATCGAACACCGTCTCGAGCATCGTGTCGTGGTTCCCTGGTGTGACGACAAGCGAGGCATCGGCCGCGTCGACTGTGTCCTCGAGCGCCGCCAGATCGCGTTCGACACCGCATGGCACGCCATCGAAGGCGTGTAGCACGTCGCCGGCGACGACGACCGTCTCCGGGTCGGTTCGGGTGAGCAGGGACTCGAGTCGATCGCGAATCGCTTTGGCGTCGTCGATCGGTGCGTCAACGCTCGAGGCAGCCCCGCGGCCGAGGTGGACGTCGGCAATGACGAGCGTGTCGGCTGCAGGCACGAAGAGTGCGCGTTCGATCGGCGAAAACGGGAGGTCGACGCGAGGAGGCACAGTTAGTTGTCGTGACCGGAACCACCGTCAGCGCGCACGCGATCCTTGCCGAGAGCGTCGAAGAGGTCGTATTCGTTGCCAGTGAGAATAAAGAGGACCTCCTCGAGCGGCTCGAGCACTTCGGGAAGGATCTTGACGACGAGGTAGGTGATCCCGACCAGTGCGACGATCGATAGCGACTGAGCGATGTAGTTGTGGGCGACGAGAAAGGAGACACGACTCTCTTCGGCACCCATGTAAGTAGTCATAATGGAGACGAGCCACTCCTGTTGGAACCAGCCCCACGGGGAGGCCAGGCCGATGAAGACGTTCCGGAAGAGGTTGAGCAGCCAGATGATGCCGATTGCGGCGGCGAAGGCAGTCGCCTTCCGTCTGAGCGGCGCTTTCACGGCAGCGATCAGGCCACCGAAGATGGCCATGCTCCCGATACCAGTACAAGCAAGGATGATGTAGGTCGTTCGTCCAGTGACGGTCTCGTCGGGGTCGAAGTCGAACCGACTCTCGTAGCCGTTTGCCCCCTCATTGATGCCCGGACTGTGACCGAGCAGTTCCATCCCATAGTGGGTCTGGACTGCCGTGGTTTCGATCAGCCACGCTCGGAAGACCGGGATCGTTTCGGCTGGCAAGTAGATCAGCCCCATAAACGCGATCGCTTTCGTGAGGAGAAACAGCGAGTCACGCCCGCCCCAGAGGAGATAGCCGGCGTACGCACACAGCGGCAGCGCAACGAGCGCCAGCACCGTCTGCAACGGGCTCTGCATCTCGTAGTAGTAGTATGGCACCATCGTCAGCCAGAACCCACCGAAAGTGATCCAGGCACCTGTCGCGAGATACCGTGCCGGCTCGAAAGCCCCCTGCCAGCGGAGAACTAACGCCACGAAAAACGCAGCGATAGAGACCCATGCTAACACGTCTGTTAGTTGAATGGAACTAAAAATCGCCGGCGTCAGTGCGGTCGTGCCTGCACGCTCGAGGCCGACGACCGACACCGTGTCGGTCCCAGCAGGTAGGGACGGCATATTCGTGAAAGACTGAAGGACGCGTTCGCTATCAACTTGACGCCTTGCGTTCCAGCCGGCGATTCCCGCACTCGAGAGTGCGCTGGCACCGCCGAGCCACCACAGACGCGTCGAAAAGCCGGAACAGCTGTCGCCGACCGCGTACCTTTTTGCCTCGGTCGGGAAAGAGTAGACGTATGGTCGACGTCCTCGATAACAAGCGGACCGCGACGCGATTTCGGATTCTCGTCCAGATCGCCGAGCGCCAGCCCGCCGTCAGTCAGGGAGAGATCGCCGAGGAAGTCGGCGTAACGAGTCAGGCCGTCAGCGAGTACATCCGCGAACTCGTCGATGACGGCCTCGTCGAGAAAGAAGGCCGCTCGCGGTATCGCGTCACGAACGAAGGCGTCGACTGGCTCTTCCGGACCGCCGACGACGTCCGCCGGTTTGCCGACCACATCACCGGAGACATTCTGGGTGCGATGAGCGAGGCCGCCTACATCGCAACCGACGACATCGAAGAAGGCGACACCGTCACGCTCTCGGTGAAAAACGGCTTACTCCACGCAAGTCCCGGTAGTGAGGGGCCAGCGACTGGTGTTGCAACGACCGACGCCGAGGCTGGGACCGACGTCGGCGTCACGAGCTTCGAGGGCGTCATGGATCTCGAGCCCGGCTCCGTTACCGTCCTTCAGATACCTGCCGTTCGGACTGGTGGCAGTCGAGCAGCCGACTCAGAGCTCGTCGCCGAACAGTGTGCCGATGCCGATCTGGTCGTCGCGGCGGGTGTCGAAGCCGTCGTCGCCTGTCGACAGGATGGGGCTGAGCCAACCGTAACACTCGCCGCCGGTGAGGTTGCTGCCGAGGGTGCCAAACGAGGGCTGGATGTGACCGCAGTTGCGACGACCAACGAGGTCGGCCGCGTCACCGATACGCTCCGCGATGCCGACGTTTCGTACGAAGTCCTCGAAGGATAGCGTGAAAGGTCGAAACACGGAGACTCGAGTTGTCGTCGGACTGGTTTGCAACGCCCGTTACCGACGATCGTAGACGTGGACCGCTCGATCGTGTCGGACCGACAGCCCGTTCGGATTTCGTTGACTCGAGCGATCGGTGTAGCGAGCGGAGAGCCCATCTCGCAGTCCACGTGCGGCGTTCGAGACGACATCGGTCCCGTCCGACACCCAGCCCGTCGGCGTCTCCTCCCCGGTGAGAACACCGCGAACTCCCGCCGACCCGTCACGAAGGGCGCTGCCGATCGTCCGCCCGAGGACGGTCGGTCGAGGGCCGTAGTTTTTCGCGAGTCGATAGGACAGTGATCGATACGCTGTCCCCCAGTTGCGATCCGTCTGGCCACCATCAGTGCCGACTTCGCGTCGAGCAGCCATCTCTGCGTCCCAGTCAGTATCGAAGCCGAGCCCGGCCACACGGTGGGCACAGTCCCGTTCGCCGCCGTCTTCGAGATACTCGTCGAACCCATCTAAGGCCTCGAGGACGGTCCGGTCGAACGCGACGTTGTCGCCGTCGAAATGAACCACGCGACGGCCGGCGACGGTCCGCGGCGTCCGAGGATCGTGGTCCCGCTGTTTACCAGTCACGGGGCCAGTGACGACGTCGGTGCCGGTTGCGATCGAGCGTTCGATGGCGTCGTACCAGCTGTGTTCGATCGCACACTCGCCACCGAGGAAGGCGATCACATCGCCCTCGGCAGCCCGGAGACCAGCGTTTCGCGAGACGCTCGGGTTCCGTTCGGAGATTTCAACGAGCACATCGACGTCGGTGCGTTCACGGACGACGCCGGTCGTGCCGTCCGAAGACGGGCCGTTGACGACGATGAGTTCTGTCGACGGTGGCGTTCGCTCCGCGAGCGCGTCGAGAGACGAGAGTAACTGCTCTCGGTCGTTGAGCGTCGAGACGACTACCGAGAGCTCCATACTCTCTGGTAGAATCCATCGATAGTAAAATTACGGGGATTCGTCACCGAGAGACGAACGTCTCGGAGTCGACACCAGTAGCCGGGGTGCCGCGATGACAGCGACACGCGCACCCCCGTTCAGGAGATGGCAGCGGGCTGTCTGCTGTCAGCGGACTCGCGTGTTCCAGTAGGACACTGACGCGAGATGGTCGCTGACTGGAAGCTTGCCGATCGTCTTATCGAGCGTTCGGATCGGCGAGGCGAGTTTGTTCGGGATCGCGCGGTAAAGTCCGTACGGCGCGATGAAATCGTCCTCGACGTCGATCAACGTCAGGTTCGTCTTGGCAAGCAAGACGCTCACTTCGCTCTTCGAGTAGAGTCTCGACCCCATCGGCAGTGCCCAGTTGTAGATACTGCGGGCGCTGAACCGATTGAACGTGTCGAAGACGATCTGGTCTCGAGAGACCCGGCGCATCTCCTCGAGGAACGCTTCGGGATCGTCCGCAAGGTGGAAAAACCGCATCGCGATGACGGTATCGAAGTGATCGTCCGGGAACGGCAGTCGTCCCGCATCACCACGAAGGAACTCAAGCGTTCCCTCGAGTGTTTTGTTCTGCGCTTTTGTACGTCCCTGTTGTAACATCGCCGCCGAAATATCGAGTCCTACGACGTCGGCGCCGTGCTCGGCGAGCATCACCGTAAATCGCCCGGTACCACAGGCGATCTCGAGGATGTTCTGCCCCTCGATAGGCATGATAGCCTCGAGGACAGCCTTTTTCTCCCGGCGGTCGATCAGCTGGCCACCGCGGGAGAACCGCTTATCGTCGTATTCCTCGGCGACGTCGTCGGCTTGGTACCACTCCTGTCCTTTCACACTGGGCGAAACTACAGGAGCGGGAGGATAAAACGATACTGGAGTCTATCGGCGAGCCGGAGACAGATCGTCCCACCAACGGACGATCTCCCAACAGACTAACATATCTATCGCTGAGGGAGGAGTCGGTTCGGTCCGACAAACCGGTCTCGCGACGAGATTGTTGACAGTCGACCGGTCTGGGATGGTCGTTTCGAACGTGCCATATATAACTCGAACCCAAAGAGGGAGCCGCAATTCGACAATCGGTATTAATACTCTATGGGTAGACCTTATACAAACTGGACTGTTCGTATCCACATATAGGGAAGCTTTACCATTGGCGATTCCGGTGACGTAGGTATGAGTACGACGACAGCTGAGGACCGCGGTGTTGCTGGTGAGGAACCGCTTTCAGAGGACGAATACCGTGACCGCTTGCGTGAGTTACCACCGAGTGCGAAACTCGTTGCGAAGGTCCTGGAAACCGATTCGCCGCTCTCTCAGGGTCAACTCGCCGAGGAATCGCTGCTGCCGGATCGAACTGTTCGCTACGCTCTCAACCGTCTCGAGGACGTCGGCCTGATCGGCTCCCGATACAGCTTCCGCGACGCGCGCAAACAGGTCTACTACCTCAACTACTGAGTCTGTCGACCCCCGGCTTACGCCGACGGGGTTGGGAGAAACGTGACACCGTCGGACCTGCCAGGACAGCCGTTCTCGTCAGTGATTTGTGCCCACCTGTCGACTGTCGAGCTATGAATGTCACCCGGTGTTCGGTCCCGGTCACGACGCGTGCGCCAACTGGGACAACCAACGCCTATCTGCTTGGCTCGGAGCCGGCAATGCTGGTCGATCCGGCGGCACGAACCGACGACCTCGACCGACTGGTTCGAGCCCACACCGTCGAGCATATTCTCGTCACCCACACCCATCCAGACCACGTGGGTGCTGTCGCCGCCTACGCCGAGGAAACGAACGCGACTGTCTGGGCTCGAACCGGCCGCACTGACCGCTTCCGGGACGTGGTCGGCTGTGATCCAGACCGAACGTTCATGCCGCGGGCGACGATTCCACTCGGTGACGACCACGTCCGACTGCTCGAGACGCCTGGCCACGCCCCCGATCACATGTCGCTGGAGGTTGGGCGTGGCGGTCCGATTCTGTGTGGCGACTGTGCCGTCCGCGAGGGGAGCGTCGTCGTCGGCGCGCCCGAGGGCGACATGCGGGCGTATGTGACGAGCCTGCGTCGTCTCCGGGCGATCGACCCACCGACGCTGTGGCCCGGTCACGGCCCCGCGATCGAGGCGCCCAGAGACACCACAGAGCGACTGCTCGCCCACCGACGACGGCGGGAACAGCGCATCCTCGAGGCGGTCGAAACCGGTTCGACAACGCTCGACGAGATCCTCGAAACCGCCTACGAGAAAGACCTCACTGGCGTTCGTGACCTCGCGCGAGCGACCGTCGTTGCCCATCTCGAGAAACTCGCCGTCGAGAGACGACTCGCATGGGACGGGAGCCGTGCGACCGCGAGCGACTGACTTTTGCCCGTTGGCGGGTATCTTCAGGTGTGCAATCCCTCGAAGCCGAACTCGACACGGCGCGCCAGCTGTCGATCGACGAACTCGCCGACGCGATCGAATCGATTGGCTTCGAGTGTACCCGCTGTGGGGCGTGCTGTACGGGCGAGGCCGAGGACGACCATACGGCAACCGTCTTTCCCGACGAGATACGAGACCTCGAGGCGAGTGACACACACGACAGCGCAGCCGACTGGCGTGACATCGCTCGCCCGATGCCCTACGGCCTCGCCGAGACCGACGACGGCGACCTCGAAGGCGAAACGTTTGAGTGGGCGCTCCAGACTGACAGCTGTGGTGACTGTGTGTTTTATGAAGAGACCGACGGCGTCGGCGGCTGTACGGCCCACGACGATCGCCCACTGATCTGTCAAACGTATCCGTTCAGCGTGGCGCTTGCAGGGACCAGTCAGCCGATGGGCGAGGCCGTCGACAGCGTTGCGCTCCCGGCACAACGGGAAGCCGACGACGAGGAAGGGGTCCTCCGCGCCCACGAGTGTGAGGGGCTCGGACGGGAGATCTCCCGCGAGGACGCCGAGGAACTCGCCGGGGCGCTCAAAGAACGGGCCGTTCGTGAACTCGAGGAAGCGATCGCCGTCCGAGATACCTACGCGCCCGCCACGCCGGCTCCCGGCGAGGTTGTCGTCCACGACTCCGAGGGCCCAAAGCGAGTCGATGGGACGCCACTCGAGGAGTAAGCGGGGCGGGCTGAGAGCGGTGGTGACGGCAGGCCGGCGCACCCGCGACCGCCGATTGACTCTGCGGGAGACAGCGACAGGGTGTGACCACCGACAGAGAGTTGCATTACGTCACCGAACTGGTTAGTATGGATACCGACTGGGACGAGATCGATCACGTCACGAAGGTCGATCCGGCGAAACCACTGCCGGCTGCTCTCGACGCACTCGAGGGAACCGATCTGGTGGTCGTCGGTGGCTCTGACGGCGTCACCGCGGCCAACGCACTCGAGACGATTCGAACCATCACGGACGCGCTCCCGACGACACCGGTCTTTCAGGAGCCGTCCAGTCCGACCCACGTCTCCCAGAAAACGGTCGACGCCGTCGATGCAATCGCCGTCCCAGCGGTCTACAACGGCGACCGCGACCATTTCGTGGGCAAACACGTCGACATGTTCACTGAACTCGGGCGCAACGTGGCGTCGGTGGCCGGCGAGGGGACGACCGCGCTCCTCGAAACGCCCATCCTCGGCGAGGGGTACGTGATCCAGCATCTCGAGTCGACGGCCGCAGCCGCGTCAGGCGTCGATGCGGCGTACACACCTGAACAGGTCGCTGGCGCTGCCCTTGCGACGGAGCTGTTGTACGACTTTCCGATCTTCTATCTCGAGTACGCTGGACGCTACGGCGGCCCAGAAGACGTCGAAGCCGCCGCTCGCGTGCTCGAGGAGACGACGCTGCTGTACGGCGGTGGGATCGACAGCCGCGAGAAAGCGACCGAGATTCTCGCGGCTGGTGCGGATGCGATCGTCGTCGGTGACTGTTTTCACGACGATCTCGAGCGGTTTCGAACGACGATTCCGACGGAGTAGCGAGTCGTTGTGGACGGTTAGAGGTAGCCGAACAGCGTTCCCACGAGGACGAGCACCCACATCGCGACGCCAGCGAGTAGCATATCGTTGACCGGTGACGTCCGTGTTGCGCGTTTGGCCGCCCCGCCGGCGATCAATCCGAGCGCGATCACAACCAGTATCCGCTGGAGCACGACGTCGATCGGGAGCGAATTCAGGTTGACAAAGCCGTAGTCGAGCCAGATCGCCACGGCAAGCGAACCCGACGCGGCGACCGCAGCATCGAGTCGACTGGTGAGCCCGCGAGCGATCAGGTACGTCGAAATCGGTACCCCGAGGGCGATAAACGGGTACAGCAGTGCTGCGATCATGTGGACCGACAGGAATCCGACGTGACGGTCGAGGGCGACACCCATAACCCGAACCCCAAGAATAATCGTAATGATCGTTCCGAGGAGCACGAGGTGGCCGGCTTCGATCCGGTCAGTAGCGGCTTCGATGCGTGTTCGATCGGTCTCGGTGAGCTGTGCATCGAGTTTCGATTTCGCTGGCTCGAGCAACCCGTCACGACGGGTGGCAAGGCCAACCGTGAGCAGGACGGTCGCACTCATGAGGTTGACTTTCGTTGCCCAGCCGTCGGCATCGGAGGGGCCGCTGTTTCCGAGATTGATCCGGGCCACGTCTTCGCGTTCGTCGACTGCAGGAATCGACATCAAGTCCTTCTCGAGGCGATACTGGGCCTTTTCGACGCCGTCAACGCGGTGTCGAAGGGTGAACCAATCGAAATGCTCCGAGTGGGTCTGCATCACGACCCACTGATCGTCCTGGTTCGGACCCTCGTACATCCGGATGTGATACCGGTAGCCGTAGTACTCACCGTCCTCCAGTTGAAGGGTTTCGGTCGTCCAGTAGGCGTCGTCACCGGTTCCTGGGTCGAAGTAGGCAAGCCGGGTCGCACCGTCGGCTTTCGACCACGGCACTTCGGTGGGTGAAATGAGCTGTTCCGAATCACCGTTTTCGGAGGCGAGATCTCCACCGACGGTTTCGTTGTCTTCGTGACTTCCGTTGGCCACCGAATCGACGAGTTCTGCAGCATCGAAATGGTCGTGATCTGTCTCCTCCCAGTCTTCGTCACCGTGGTCTTTCAGTTGCTGGACGATCGTCTCGGTATCGCCCCGAACGACGACGTTCAGCGGACTCCGCTTCTCGTGGGCCTCACGAGCATTGAGATACGGCCAGAATCCACTCTCGCTGCCATCCGGAGTGACGATCTCCGGATCCGACGCGTCGTCTTCTTCCGGTGCAATGTCGGCCGTTGATGGCGAAAACAGGAGCGATGGGCCACCGATGAAGAGCAACGCGATAGTGACGAGTACCGCTGCGACAACGATTGAGCGACGCATTCGTCAAACGCACTCTTTCGATAGTATATAGTTCTGCTGTCGGGACAGTGTCCCTGTGAGAACGGTCTGACGTATTCAGAGCGTCGCGTACGGCCCGCACAGCGAGTGCTGTGTGACAGACTGGTGTGAGGCGTGGGGTTGGTGGCTGTAACACCAGCCAACTGCCTCAAAACGGTCGTTCCTCAGAACGTCTCTTCGATGATTTCGCCGACAGCGAAGTTCGATTTGACTTCGGTGACTTTGACCTTGACGCGCTCGCCGACGTCAGCACCCGGAACGATGATGACGTAGCCACGTTCGACGCGGGCGATACCGTCGCCTTGCTTGCCGATGTCTTCGATCTCGACGTAGCGTGTTTCGCCGACGTCGACCGGTGGCTGTGGCTCTGACGGCGCGCTCTGTGGCTGTGCCGTCGGCGTTTCGGTATCAGTTGCCTCGTCACGGGAGATGAGTGCGACGCGGTAGACGTCCTCCGGGTCGATATCCCCAGTTTCGACTTCTTGACGTGGTACTTCGATGACGTATCGGTCCTCCTCTGCCGAGACCTCCGTACTGAACAGACACAGGAGTTTTTCAGATATTTCCACAGGTAGACCCTCAGTCTCACCTCTGACGGGCCTCCATAATAGAACTACCGACTGGAAACCGTTATTTTCACAGCACCTTCCTTAGTATTTACTCGAGCAGGCCAGTTCTGCCGCAGTTGGGTCAGTCTGCGTGCTCGAGCGATCGCGTCGTCATGAACTGGGCAAGGTCGAACTCGGTCTCGAGGTCGGCATCACCGACGGAGTCGTAGGGACGGTTGATGACGAGATCGCCTGCGGTCCGGTCGCCGATACCGGGGATCGCGGTGAGTTCATCCATCGAGGCGTCGTTGAGATCGAGCGGATACGGAACGCCGGTGACGGATCGATAGCCGTGGTCGACGACGGCGACGTCGATCGTCTGCCCGAGGTCGCGTTCGCCCGGCACCCCGACCAACAGCGGATAGGTGCCGAGTTGGCGGCCGAACGTCGTCCCGTCCTGATGGTACTCGAGGTGGACGTCCGGAAGCACGGTTCCCGGCGGCGCGACACGTTTAAGCATCGGCTTGTCGATCTCCTCGCGGACCTGCTGTTTGTAGCGTTTGAACAGCTTCTTGTGCTCGTTGGCGATCTCGGCACCTGTATCGGACATGTCGGTGCCGTCGAACGCCATCACCTGTCGGATATTGATACGGCGGAGCATGTACCCCTCGTCGTAGACTCGTTGAAGGAACTCGAGGTTGCGCTCGTAGGTCTCCTCGCGTTCGCCCTTGAGGCCGTGGAGGAGGTTGATGCCGGGAAGCAACTTGGGGAGTCGCCGTGGCGCGTCATCGCCGACGGTGGGCGCCTCGGCCGGATCCTCTCCGGGTCGCCAGCCCCCCTCCTCGTTGACGATTTTGACCGCCTCGAAACACTCCTCGGCGCTAACGTTCAGGTTGTTCTCTTCCTGGACGATGGGGTCAGCCGACTCGAGGCCGAATGCAGCCGTATCGCCGGGCGTGTTGTACTCGGCGATAATTCGAATCCCCTCCCGGCTCTTTTCCGGCCAGTTGACAACCGTGATCGGGTTCATATTGTCCAGATGCAACGTCTCGAGGTCGGGTGCGACCTCGCGGATGCCACTGTAGAGTTGGCGGAGTGCGTCGGGGTTTGGTGCCTCGCCGTCGCCGCCGTAGGCGAGGATGTCAGCCTGCCGGCCGATTCGGAAGTGTTTCACGTCGTGATTGGAGAGCGCATCGACTTCGCCGACGACCGACGGCGGCGGCCGGAACGAGGGGTTGCCATAGAGGGGTTCCGTGCAGAACGAACAGCGATACGCACAGCCACGGGAGGTCTCGAGTTCGGCGATCAGATGATCGGGGTGGTTGGGGTGTTGGTCGACAATGAAGGCGCCGCCCTGTGCCCACCGTGTGACTTCCTCGACGTCACGCATCCGATTCGAGAAGCCCTCGAGGCCGTTCTCGACGAGGTCGTAGACGGCAGCCTCGACGTCGCCTTTGGCGACGAAATCGAAGTCCAGGTCCTGGCGTTCGGTCTCGGTCGCGCCAGCGTTTTCGTCGCCGACACCGAACTTGACGGGGCCACCCATCAGGCTCGTGCCGGTGGCGGTCCAGGCGAGCTTTCGCACTTCGTCGGGTTCGGCTGGCGTGCCGCCGACGTACTTGCCGGGAACGGTCATTCCGCCGAGATAGATCAGCAGGTCGGCCTCGTCGACGTCGCGCCACTGATCGGGCTGGTCTCGAAGCCGGTCGATTGTGTGGTATGTGATTTGTTCGCGTGGGACGCCCGCATCGACGAGCGCGCCGGCCGTATACCGCGGGTACGTCGAGATGTACGGCGGCACCCCGAAGTGGGCGGGCTCGTCGACGTAGCCGTCGACGATCGTCACCGACAGCGTCTCGGGGGCAGTCATAGCTCCCGGTAGCGCCTCGAGTGATAAAACGGTGACTACACGCTCGAGCGCACGCCATCGTGCTCGAGTCGCCGAAACCCCGACGTTGATGCGTGTCGTTCTCCTACACGGGGTATGCCACTGACCGAAGAGTTCGTCTGCACTGCCGAGGACTGTGTTCTCGATCTGTTCGAGAACCACTACACGTACGACGTCCCCGACGATCTCGACGTGACAGATCTCGCGTGTCCCGTCTGTGGCGGCACCGACTGTCTCGAGAAAGTGTCGCTGTGACAGGCGGAGCCAGGGAACGCGAAACCGCCAGCGGAGAGCGGAGAGGCCACAGGTAATAACTAATGAACAAAGAACGTGTCAGACGTTTCTTTTGTTCTATCAAAAGAGATATGAATGCGGATCGTGTAACATTTTGACAAGCCATGGCCTCGACGCACCTCCAGGTCCCCTCTGCGGCCCCGCAAGCAGCCAGTACGGGTGACTCCCAGTGAGCTTCAGAGATCTCCACAAGTCGGTTGGCGACGCCCTCTATCGGAACATTGGTCGTGCCCACAGTCAGGTTCAGAAACACCGATCGTTGCCTGTTGATATTCTGGAAAACGACACGGCGTATCTGGTCATCTTCGACGCTCCGGGTGTCGAACCCGACGACGTTCAGGTCAGATATCTCGAGGGCACTGTCAAGATCCGAATCAACAGATTTCGCCAGTTCCGCGACAGCTACGAGATGCGATTCCCCGGCCGTGGGATGGAACTCGACGGCGAAGCCGAACTCCCCGACGACGCGGTCGTCGATCCGGACGCAGGGAGGGCAACGCTGACCGAAACAGGGACGCTGCGGATCGACATTCCAAAAGATTCCGCAGTCGAGAACGGCGAAGCTGAATCGGAGATCGAGGCTGACTCCGAAACCGACGAGTTGACTGTCGACGAGTGAACTCGACTGCTGGCGACGACACACTCAGCGCTCTGTGTCAACTGCCATCCCGTCGATGATCTCGAACGACTCGTCACCATCGAATCGGGTCGGATCGAACGCATCGATCCCTTCACCGCCGCACACTTCTGTTGCGAGACGCGCACCGATCGCCGGCGAACGCATGAAGCCGTGTCCCTGAAACCCAGTTGCGACGTACAGCCCCGGCTGTAGCTCGCCGACCAGCGGCTCTCGATCCGGTGTCGCCGTACAGAGTCCAGCCCATGCCCGCTCGAGGTCGAGGTCGACGTCGGGAAGCCGATGGCGAACGCGTTCGAGCAGCCCTGTCGCGAACTCCGGGTTGGCCTCACGGTCGTACGCATCAGGGTCGGCCTCGACGTATTCGGTCCCGTCGCCGGCGAGCAGTCCCTCAGGATGTGGGCGCAGGTAGAACTCACCGCTCGCATCGTAACACATCGGCTCGTCAATATCGCCCCTCGCGACGAGCGCCTGTACGCGGTATGGCTTCATCGCGATCGAGATGCCGGCGTCGGCTAGCAGCTGTTTCGTGTGTGCACCGGCCGCCACGACCACTGCGTCGACCGCGTGTTCGGTGCCGTCCTCGAGCACGACACACGAGGGATCGGTTCGGATCTCGACGGGTGTGTTCGGCTCGAGTGTTGCACCGGCTCCGTTCGCGGCGGCAGCGAGACAGGCCGTATACGCAGCGGGATCGGTGTAGCCAGCCGCGCCGGCGATCCCGGCGACAGCGACGTCGTCCGTGTACAGCGCTGGGAACCGGTCTGCGAGCGCGTCGGCATCGACCTCGAGTGCGATGGTGCCGTTGTCCTGCATACGCTCGATCTGGTCGCGAATCGCGTTGGCTCGATCTGGCTCCCCCTCTCGGGCGAGCCAGACGTAGGGACATTCGACGAACGGAAAGGTGTCGTCGCCCGAGAGATCCCGAAAGCGTTCGATGGCCTCACGACCGATTTCGGCGTCGAGCGGGCCTGCAAAGGCGTTGTAACAGACGCCCGCGGCTCGACCGCTCGCACCACTTGCAATCGACTCGCGGTCGTACAGCGTTACATCGGCCCCCGAGCGAGAGAGGTCGTAAGCCGTCGTCGCGCCGATCGCACCCGCGCCGACCACGGCGACCTCGAGGCCGGCGCCGTCCTGGGTGAACGCATCCGCGCCGACGGCGAGTGCTGGCTCGTCGGAATCAGTCATCGACGATCACCGGTGGGCACGGTTCGGGCCTGCGATTGGCACTGCTCTCTCACACCGACTGTGGAAGCGACAATCCTCGTCATGAGCGCTACTGGGTTCGGGGGCCACTTACCTCTGGGTGGTTATTGTCGCCGTTCGAAACGCAGTCACAAACAGCGGTGGTGGTTACTCGAGAAACGGCTCGAGTCCCTGTGCCGGGTAGCCGACAATCGTGGTCGCACCAGCCTCGTGCAACATGTCGGTCTGTTCGCATATCTCGTCTGCATCACCGATGAGGGCGTAGTCGCGAGCGGCTTTGAGCAGGACCTCTCGAGCACGGCCGGTTGCACTCGCATCGGTCGCGGCGTCCTCGGGGAGCGCTCGAGCGACCGGTCGTCGTCGCGAAACGTAGTCACCGACAGCATCGAGGACGGTGTCTTCGTCGTCAGTCAAAACCGTCGGGGCGTAGAGGGCAATCTCGCCCTCGAAGCCGACTGCTCGCAGCGCCTGCAGTTCAGCAGCGGTTCGTCGAGCGAGCAGTTCGTACTGTGTCGCCCCTGTCGCCATCGCGAGTCGCTCGACGCTTTCGGTGCCGACCCAGGCGTCTGGGTCGGTCTCGAGGGCTGCATCGAGTCGGGGAGCAATGGAGCGCTCGCGCTCTTCATCGGTGAGATAGGCACCGTGGCCCGCGACGAGGACGCGGCCGACCGCGTCGGGCAACTCGTCGACCAGCGAGTCGTCACCCAGCGGGTCAAAGCCATCAACCCGGACGGGCGTCGTCAGCAAGACTGCTGTGTCGTCTGCGAGGGCCGTGAGCGTCTCGTGACTGGGGAGATGATCACGTCCTTCGTAATCGATCGCGATCGTTTCGACCGGAATCGACGCGGCAGCCGAGAGATCACATTCGGCGGGTTTGAGGGCGATTGCATCCAATCCAGCACGGGCGACGGTACTCGTTGTTAACATCGAAACTCACCTCGCGCGACGACCCGCCCGACGATGCCAGTTCTGGCGTCTATCATGGTGTGGGTCGTCTGCGCGACTCTAGCCGTGTTGTGACTGCTGTGTGGAAAAACCTGGCGTTCTCTCGAAGCGGGTTCGGTCGCGTAAGTTCACAATCTACTCGTAGGAGGCCCGCATGAATCTGGGTGTGAGCGTGGCTTCATGAGCTCGGTGAAAGGTGATTTCGGACGCGGACTCATCCTTATCCTCCCGATTCTGGTGACGGTGTTTCTCCTGTATACGCTCTATTCGTTTCTGGCGAGTGTGACGCCGGGGATTATTCTCAATGCCGACACGCTCGAGATCGTTGCTCCCGGCACCAGTGAGTTCGCTCGCGAACGGGTGGCTGGCTTCCTGCGGGTACTCACGTTCGTCGGATTTCTCGCCCTCACGATGTACGCCATCGGCCAGGTAACCGAGACGACGACCGGCGAACTTCTCGAAGGCCTTGTCGATTACGCAGCGAATCGTGTCCCCGGCATTCGAGTGATCTACAATGCGTCAAAAACCGCTACTGAGACCACATTCGGGTCCGAAGGCACCCTCCAGACGCCGGTCAAACTCGAGACGTGGGATGGGTTTCGGATGACCGCGTTCAAAACCGGGCGAACGACCCGGGATGGGCGTGTAACGCTGTTTTTGCCGACATCGCCAAACATCACCACAGGGTTCATCCTCGAGGTGTCGCCAGAGGAGATCACTGAACTGGACGAAACCGTCGAAGAAGCGCTTACACGCGTCGTCAGCGCCGGCTTCGGTGATGCAGACCGCGCGGAGACGGATCTCGAAGATGGGGTCACTGTCGTCGGAGAACTCCAGACGGATCGCAAGCGCCAGCAGTAGGGGCGTCACCATCGCAAGCGGTGGTGGGAAACGACACTCGAGGTATCGCTCAACGGACTGGTTTGCAGGGAGAGTCGGGACACATTGCGTGTCCACGACAGCCACCACTGTTCGCGTTCAGAACAGCGTATCGGACCTATCCCCACAGTCGCGACTAATACGAGCGATCGACTTGCTCCGGCGGCTCGAACGATGTCGTCAACTCGAGCAACTGGACGAGGATACGGCCGGTTGCGCCCCAGACGGTGTAGCCGTCGACGTGGAAGTAGTGGATGATGATGTCGCCGTAGTAGGGGTGGTCACGGCGCTCGTACTCGTAGTTGTCGGGGTCGAGCAACCCTGATAGCGGGAGGACGACGATCTCTGCGACCTCGGAGTCGTCGCGCTCGTACTCCCGGTCGGGAACGCGGGCGACGAAGGGCGTGACGGCATACTCCGTGATCGTCCGAATATCGTCGAGTTGCCCGATGACCTCGGTTTCGTGGGGCTCGAGGCCGATCTCTTCGTGTGCCTCCCGGAGTGCGGTGTCGAGAATCGTCTCGTCGATCGACTCGGTGCCACCGCCGGGGAAACTCATCTGCCCGGGGTGTTCGCCGAGATGGTCTGCCCGCCGGGTAAACAGCAGGTGGTCCTCGCCGTCGCGCTCGATAATCGGTGCAAGAACGGCTGCGTCGTACTCTTGATCGTCAATCTCGAGTGGGACGTGTGCCGCGACCGGCTCGAGGGTCATCGTCGTCTGTGGCATGTTGTCACACGCGTCTCTCATACGGTCGGGATTGAGTCGTCGGTCGGGTGCTCGGTCCACGAGGTCACGCTATCGCCGCCTCCAGTCTGTTCCGTTCGGCCGTGAGGTCGATCGGTGCCCACGCCTCGAGGTCGTAGCTGACATCGAGTAAGTGATCGATCCGGTCGTCATCGCCAGCATCGATCGCTGCCTCGAGTTGCTCGACAAACTGTTTGTGGGCCGTCTCACCGAGTGCATCGCGGTCGGGATCGCGCGGGTCGACATCAAGGATGTGGGGGACGTCCTCTGCATGGGTTGGGACCGATGGAAACGCCGTCGGACCGGCGACCAACAGCGGCTGGGCGTCCTGGTGTGGTCGCTCGTATCGGACGAGTGCGAACGACTCGAGTGCGTCATCGATTGCCGTCTCGAGGGCTGACTCATCGACGGACTGGCCATCGGCCCGGAACGCGGCTTCCGAGAGCGCTCGCTCGAGTTCGGGCCGTGTCAAGCCGCCGAAGAGGTCGACCACGCCTGCCAGTTCGTCGGCGGTCGCATCCATATCCGCCACAACGGGGGGTGGTCAGATTAGTCTTGTGCGCTAGAGTCGAGTTGGTCCGACTCGAGTCGTTCGTCGTGTCGGTCTGAGACAGGTTCGGTCGCCTCGAGGACGTCAGCTGGTTCGAACGGTGCGTCGATCCAGCGTGGCAGCCGGCGGTCAGGGCCTGGTGGGGCGATCGAGTCGACGTAGCGATCGAGCTGGTCGCGTTCACCCGATGGATCGTACGTGAGGCCGTTGATCGCTGCGTCGGCGCGGTACTGGTCGATCATGCGGTCGCCGGCCGTACGGTAGCGTTCCTGAAGGGTCGTGTAATCGAGGTCGACACCCCGCTCTTCGATGACACGCAGCAGTTCTCCGGCGACCGTCCGGCTCATTCCCTCGAGGCCGGTCTCGCCGGCGACCGCACGGTGGTCGTGTTCGTGGCGGCCGAGGTCGACCTGTGCGGAGCCGTCGAAGCCGGCGTGATCGAAGGCGTCACCGAGTGTCCCGACCTCGAGTCCCCAGGCACGTGGCGCCCGAAGCTGGCGGGTGAGATCCGCGGTGGCAGCGAACTCGCCGGCGAGTGCATACCGGAACGCGCCGAGGTAGTCGATGATCGGTGCGTCGTAGTCGGCCACGAGCGCACGGATGAGTGGAGCATAGAGCAAGCGGAAGAGCCGCCCGTAGAGCTGCTCGTCTTCGATGCGCGCGTAGTAGCCCTTTGAGAAGTCGAATCCCATCGAAAGCGGCGCGAGAAGTCGAGTGACGTGTGCTGCCTCGTAACTCCGGGCGTCGGCGTCGTGGACGACGACATACTCACCGGCCGCAGCGGCGGGCCCGAGAGCGAGCCAGACGTCTCGCCCTTTCCCGAAGCCGTCAGCCAGGCCGGCGCTGGTGAGAAGTTCCTCGACCGCAGGCGCATTACACCAGAGGACGCGAGTCGGAAGCGCAAACGACTCGAGCCACTCCCGAAACGGGCCGATCTGGTCGGCATCGGCGCGAACCGGAACGAAGACGCCAGCAGGGTCTGGCTCGAGCGTCTCGAGTTCCGAGAGCACGCGCTCGGCGGCCGGACTCCCGTGTTCGCGTCCAGCCATCGGAACGACGATCGTTGTCTCGGCGACTGCGTCTGCGGTGGGGACCGCTGGCGGGCCAGCCGTCCCGCTAAAATCGTGGAGCGTCGCGATTCGCTCCTGTACGTACTCCATCGGTGGATTGTTCGGCCGAATCGATAAAACGGCCACGACTCCGGCGAGATAGACTGTCACCGACCGCCGCTCGAGCTGCCGATTGATTGTCGACTGCTGTTGTCTGAATGATAGTACAGTTCAGATAAAGCACCGGTCTTTTTCTCCCCTACGTTCGTAGTAGACGAACATGAAATCTGTCCGGAAGGCACTCCGCGAAGGCGACCTCGAGAAAGACACGTACGATCGACTCGTCTGTGCCGAGTGTGGCAAGCCGTTAAAGACCGAGAACGATCCGGACCAGATCAAGACCGTCCGTATCTGTCCGGACTGCGATGCGGAGTGGAAAGAGATCCGGTAACGCGTCGTTTTTCAGCGTTGCCGTTCCGGATTCGGTCGATAGCGATCGCCCCGTCTCCAGCGACGGCGTTGTGTGCAGTCGAGCCGTGACGAGTCATGTTCGGTTCCGGCGACCGCCAACGAGGTCCAGCGCCGCTGTCTCCGTTATCCCGGCGTCGGCCACACCCGCCCGAGGGCAGTCCAAACCGGCTCGAGTCCGGGGTAGCCGTCACGACGCCAGAGTACGAACGCGATCGCGGCGAGGACGAACTCCGCGAGGAAAAACGGCTGGCCCAGTGAGTCCTGCAAGAGCGCGAGGATGGTTGGCGGCCCTTGTTCGTACTCCTCGACGGGCACCACCGGCCAGAGGAGATGTGTTGCACTCTCGTTTGGCCCCCAAAGTGCCGGCAGCGCATCGACAAGGGCGTGTGAGAGCGCACCGATCGTAAAGGCGATCCCGTACTCGCCGCGGTCGTAGTGGCTCGAGATAGCGAGGACGGCGACCGAGAGCGGGACGAGGAGGAGCAACGAGTGGGCGAGTGTTCGTCCCGTTGGGATAACGCCGAGATACCACGCCAGTGGCTTGTCCACGAGGTCGGGAAACTGGCTCCCGAAGACGAGGAGCAACGCCGGGATGTGTGCTGGCGGCGCGTCGAAGCGGGCTCGAGTCGCGATCGTATAACAGAGATAGGCGACGGCGACATGTCCGAGTGGCCACATACGCGTCAAACTGAGTGAGGGCGAATCATAACTGGCGTGGTTGTCTCGCAGACCACGGCGTCGGTCGGGTCGGTTGAGACACACGCGACAGAAACGACGGGGGACGCCGTTAGCCGAGGGCGTGCGTTTCGGACGCGTCGTCACGGCGGCGTCGAGCGACCGCCCAGACGACCACCGCGACCAGCCCGGAGGCGAGTGCCGGCCAGCGGTCGCTGCTCAAGTAGAGCCCGCCCGCCGGCGGCCGGTACCCAGTTAACGGCCAGAAGACGGCGTAGGCATCCCCTGTCGGTGTCATGAGCAACACGTCGAGGGCATGGTGGGAGAAGGCTCCGATCGCAAACAGCGCGAGCGCCTGTGCTCGATACTCGGGAGCGAGCAGGAGCGAGGCGAGACAGATCACGAGGACGGTCCCACCGAGAGTGTGCAGCGGCGACCACGAGAACGGCACACCGAGAAGCGCTGTCGCGAGGCCGTCCGGAACGAAGAGTTCGATCTTGACGAAATCAGGCGAGAGCGCGCCGATCATCACGAGCGTGACGTGTGCCGGTCGAATCCACTCGTATCGAAAGGAGAGCAGCGTCCCGATGATGTACCCAACGAGGACATGTGTGAGGATATCGGCCACGTTACTCACCACTGCTCGTCCGGACGTGTTGGTCGTGCTGGGTTTCGTCTCGATCGGGTTTGGGGTGTGTCGAGGTGCAGTCGGCGGTTTCCGATGCCTGCTCGGACGGAGCGACCGGCTGGCTGTTGTCGTCGTTCCGTCGTCGTGGGACGAACGCGAGTGTTGACCGGTCGAATCGCCACCCGCGGAGGAATCGACCAGCGACCCAGAGCCCGCCGATCATCGACACGATGTACATGTACGCCGTCTCGGACGGCTGGCGGGTCGTCGTCCGTTCGACGACGAGCGTCGACTCGTCCTCGAGGGTCCCGAAGGCGGCCACTCGGTCATCGACGTCCAACGGCCCAGCTGCGTTCTGGAGGCCATCGTCCGCGTCCACGAGGGTAAACCGTCCGTGCCCACTCGCTCGCGTCGCGATCACGACGGGGTCAGTGTCGACGACGAAGCCACCGAGGACGACCTGTTCGCCCACGTACGCCTCGGGTTCCGGAGTCACCTCGGTCTCGTCCGGATACTGACTCTCGAGTGGGTCAGCGGCCGTCGCTCCGACCCAGACCAGCGAGCCGACGAGGAGGGCACCGAGGACGAACACGGCGAGAACGCGACCGGACTGTCCGTACGGTTCCGACATGCGTAGTCCTCGAGGGAAACGCCGAGTCCGGGCAAATGTCTTCTGTTCTCCGCGCTGTGTTATCGGTCCCGATCGACGGTTTCGCCGGGCCGTGTGGTCGCGCCAGTACTCAGCTTCAGTCCAGGAGTCAGACTCGAGTTGATTCCCGTCTTGACGTCGTCACCGGCAACGATGCCGAACTTTCGCCGGCCGGTCGAGACGCGGTCGCCTTTCACGGTGAATTTGATGTCCGCATCGTCGTGGCGCAGGTTCGCGACGTTCGTTCCCGCACCGAGGTTGACGTCTCGGCCGAGCACGCTGTCACCGACATAAGAGAGGTGACTGACCGACGCACCCGGAGAGAGCACACTGTTTTTCACTTCCGCGCTGTGGCCAACTTTCGCGTCTTCGTCGACGAGCGTCGCCCCGCGAATGTAGGCGTTCGGGCCGACCGTCGCACCCGACCGAATCAGTGCTGGCCCCTCGATAACGACGCCGGCCTTTACAGTCGCGCCAGCTTCGACGACCACGTCCCCCTCGAGTGTCGCGTCGTCGCTGACGTCGCCGTCGATCCGGCGCTCGAGGTCGCTTACTTTCCACTCGTTGGCCTCGAGCAGTTCCCAGGGGCGGCCGACGTCGAGCCAGCGCTCGAGCGTGACGGGGCTGACATCGAACTCGTCGATGACGGTCGCGAGCACGTCGGTAATCTCGTGTTCACCGCGCTCGCTCGCGGGGACCTCGAGCCACTGGCGGGCCTCGGCGGGGAAGGCATACGCGCCCGCGTTGGCGAGGTTCGTCGGCGGGTCGGCTGGCTTCTCGACGATGCCGGAAACTGAGCCGCCGTCGGTACTGAGCACACCGTAGTTGCGCGGATCGTCGACTTCGATTGCACAGACGGCCGGACACTGCTCGAACAACTGGTCGATCGCCGCTGGATCGTAGAGGTTGTCGCCGTTCAACACGGCAAAGGGACCCTCGATATGGTCTCGAGCCGCGTTGACGGCGTCTGCCGTGCCAGCCTGTTCGGTCTGGACAGCGTACGAAACGGGGACGCCACGGTACTCTTCGCCGAAGTAGTCGCGGACGGTGTCGGCCTCGTAGCCGATGACGAGGACGACTTCGTTCGCACCGGCGTCGATCGCCGCGTCGATCGTGTGGGCGACAAGCGGCCGGTCTGCGACCGGCAGCATCGGTTTCGGAACTGAATCAGAGAGTGGTCGAATACGTGTGCCCTGGCCCGCGGCAAGGACGACTGCTTTCATGTATGGGCCTCTTCCATGAACCATCGGATAAGCGATTCGTTCATCACCGCGATTCGGTTGTCACCGACCATGACAGTTCGAAAGTAAAATTCGATCAGGCGCTGATTCACCGTCTCGACCGGCCGTCATACGATCTTCTGTACCGATTTGCCGCCGAACACCAGCGGCGGGATCGGTGATCGGCGGTACGTGACTACAGCAGACCGTCTCACTCGAGGCCGTCAGTCCTCGTTGGTCGTGATATCCGCCGACAGGCCCTGTGCCATCTCGATCTCTTCCGAGTTGTTCATCGTCCACGCCGTTCGTTCCGTGACGGCCTCGATGGCCTCACGCGCACTCGGATAGCCGTTGCCGGATTTCTTCACGCCGCCGAACGGGAGCTGTACTTCCGCGCCGATACACGGGAGGTTCGCATACGCCAGTCCGAGGTCAGCCCGGTCGCGGAAGGCGTTGAGTTGGCGGTAATCCTCCGAGATGATCGCACCCGCAAGTCCGTAGGGCGTGTCGTTGTGGACCTCGAGGGCGCGATCGATGTCGCCGTCGTACTCGAGTAAGGCGACGTGGGGGCCGAAACACTCCTCGTTCAGACAGCGCAGGTCGGGATCGTAGTCAATCTCGTAGACGAAGGGGCCGACCCAGTGGCCGTCTTCGTGGCCGTCGGGGATCTCGTCGGCCTCGAGTTCGAACCGGTTGACGAGGATGTCTGCGCCCTCTTCGCGGGCGAGTTCGTTGTGGGTGCGGATCTTCGCGACGTGGTCGGCCTCGATCGCCGGTCCCATGAACGTCGACGCCTCGAGCGGGTCGCCGACAGCGATATCCTCGGCGATCTCGACGAAACGCTCTTTGAACTCGTCGTAGACGTCGGTGTGGACGATCAGGCGCTCGCTCGAGACACAGCGCTGGCCGGTGGTCTTGAAGCTGGACATAACCGCCGAGTGGACGGCGATGTCCAGATCCGCGTTTTCGGTGACGATGATCCCGTTTTTGCCGCCCATCTCGCAGGCGGCGAGTTTGCCGGGTTCGCCACCGACCTTGCCGGCGATTTCGTGGCCGACCTCGGCGGAGCCGGTAAAGAGAACGGTGTCGACGCGTTCGTCGTCAGTGATCGCCGCGCCGGCGTCGCCGTAGCCCTGAACCATGTTGAAGACACCGTCGGGAATATCGGCGTCTTCGAACATCTCGGCGATGATCTGGCCACACCACGGCGTCTGCTCGGCGGGCTTCCAGACGACAGTGTTGCCCTCGACGAGCGCGATGGCCATATGCCAGAACGGGATCGCGACTGGGAAGTTCCAGGGTGTGATACAGCCGATTACACCCCGGGGCTTGCGGCGCATGTAGGCGTCTTTACCCGCGATTTCGGAGGGCACGATGTCACCGTGGGGGTGGCGGGCATTTCCAGCGGCCCACTCGACCATATGCCAGGCCTCGGTGACATCGGCTTTCCCCTCGGAAATCTCCTTGCCACACTCCTTGCTGACGATCTCGCCCAGTTCCTCGTGGCGATCGCGCAGTTCGTGGTAGATTTCCCAGAGGTACTCCGCCCGATCGATGTATGACAGCGAACGCCAGTCCTCGAACGCCTCCTGGGCGGCCTCGAGGGCAGCGTCGACGTCGTCTTCGGTTCCACGCTGGAACGTCGAAAGCGTCTCGCCGGTCGCCGGATTCTCGCTTTCAAACGTCGCAGAGTCGCTCGCATCGGTCCACTCGCCGCCGATATAGTGGCCGGATACTGCTGCTGTCGTTTGCTGACTCATACCAAACTAGACGACGAGTATCGTGAAAACCCTGCTGGTGGTTTACACGAAACACAACAGGGCGGTCACGTCTCCTCGTTGTCGGCTGCCAGCTCGAGTTCGGTCCGGAGCCCCATCGAATCGAACTCGTGATCGGGTCGCAGCCGGATGAAGTCGAGAAACCGCCGCGCCGAAAGCAGTTCGTCGGCGGTGTAGACGTCTGCAGCCGCGTCGACGGCGTCAAACGCACCGATTCGTGGCTCGAGAACGGCCAACGCACAGGCGAGATCGTACGCTGTGGTTTCGGCGACGCGGTCATCGTGGACGCTGGTGGCGTCGATAAAATAAAATTCGTCGTCACACAGCAAGATGTTCTCCGCACGCAGGTCGCCGTGGGCCATCCCGTGATCGCGCAACGCTGCCAGCATCTCGAACAGTTCCGTCGCTCGCTCGGCGACGAGCCAGTCGGGAGCGTCATCGAGCGTTCGAAACTCGGGCAGGTACTCGAGGACGAGGACACCCAGCCCGTTGACTTCGAAGGCGTCGATCGGCTGTGGTGCGTTGATACCGATCTCGCGCATCTGCTCGGTCGCCTCGTACTCGTGTTCGACCATCTCGCGTGGCGTGTCGAACCGGCCGAAAAAGCCGCCGGTGCCCGCCGACACCGCACCGACGTTGCGTCCAGTCGTCAACACGTCGTGGACGAGCGCGTTCTGTCTCGAGACGATCTTGACGAACCACTGCTCGTCGATCACACAGGGCGTCGACAACCAGTTGTCGGCCTCGAGAAACTCGACGCGGATACACTCTCGGTTGTAGCGATCCGCCAGCGTCTGCATCACGCGCTCGAGGCGGTCCCACTCGACGGTTCCTCGTGCGAGCCGGCGGATATCCATACGTCGGATGTGAGTGCCTGGGGGTTAAATGCGTCCCGAACTGTCGCCATCGAAACGTGTCGGTCGGTGGATCAATCGATACCTGGCTGAACGCTGCGAGACAGTACGCCAATCCCGACAACCACTCTCACGGATTGTGGCTGGGATCCAGAGCAGTATTGTTATCAGCAATGCAACTGAATAGTCGCCCAGTTATGGACGCGATCGACGACTTGAGTGACGCACTCGAGACGACGCGAAATCTCTTGACACCGGTCCGGCTCGGGATCTGGGTCAAACTCGCAATCGTCGTCTTCTTCGTGAGCTCACTCGGCATGGGTGGGCCGACGGTGCCCGGTGGAGACATCACGACGTTCGCCGACGAGCCGGGAATCGACGGAACCGAGGAGTTCGAATCGGAGTTCGGAGAGGAGTTCCCAGTTGAGGAGTTCATACTGGGGCTGCTCGTCATCGGCGCCATTGCGCTGGTGCTTTGGCTGCTTTACTCGGTTATCAGCGCGGTCATGGAGTTCGTCTTTATCGAGTCGTTACGCTCGAGTGAGGTCCATATCCGACGGTATTTTTCGGCAAACATCGGCAACGGGCTCCGGCTGCTCGTCTTTCAGCTGGGGGTGATACTCGTCACTGGTGCCTTGGCGAGTGCACCCGCGGCGCTCGTCTTTGTGCTGGGTGATTTCGGTGACCTCTCGGTCGGGCTGATCGGGCTGTACGCGCTGTACGGACTCGGGCTGTTTCTCATCTACTCGGTGATCCAGCGTTTTACCAGCGTGTTCGTCGTCCCGGTTATGCTTCAGGAAGACCGCGGTGTGCTCAGCGCCTGGAGTCGGTTCTGGTCGACGTTTACGGCCAACTGGACGGAGTACGTGGTCTATCTCGTGTTAGTCTGGATCCTCTCGATCGCGATTGCGATCGCCGCCTGGTTTGTCATCGCGTTCGGTGTGCTGGCACTGCTGATCCCGTTTGTGATCGTCATCGTCCTGTTGGTCTTCCTCGGAGAGATCGGTGTGTTACTGGCGATCCCCGTCGGCCTGCTGGCAGTTGTGTGCATCCTACTGTTCATCTCGCTCGTCTGGACGCCGATTGAGACCTACTTCCAGTACTACGCGCTGTTGTTGTTAGGCGATACGAACGCCGACCTCGATCTGATCCCGGAGCAGCGAGCCGCAGTGCGATCCGACGGCGGTGCCCTGACTGACCGAGACGATGACTGGAACGGCGACGACGGAGATGGGCGAGAGAACCGCGACCAATCTCGGAACGACGGCTGGTCGACAGACGACAGTGCCTCACGGAACGACGACCCGGACGACGAGTACGACCCATGGGATACCGACTCGAGTTCGTGGGACGACGACACCGACCGCGACGATAATCGGGGCTGGTAGCGACCGAACCAGTGTCATTGGGCCAGTATTTTTCAGACAGCTACCGTGTCGCCCACTGACTCGAGCGTACGACCGACCGCTCAGGGTGACACGATAGCCATCGATCACGACCGAGTTTGGCGGTGTGCTTATTCCGCTCGTTGGTGACAGTGCGGTATGGACACGGCGCTTCCCGACGAACACCGTATGATTCGGGAGACAGTCCGGGATTTCTGTGACACCGAAATCGAGCCGATCGCCCAGGCGATCGAAGACGAGCATCGGTTTCCAGCCGAGATCTTCGACCAGCTCGCCGAGCTGGATATAATGGGCGTTCCCATCGACGAGGCGTACGGCGGCCTCGGCGGTGATACGCTCATGTACGCACTCGTCGCCGAAGAGCTCGGTCGAGTCTCGGGGTCGATCGGGCTCTCCTACGTCGCGCATACGTCGCTGGGATCGAAACCGCTCGAGCTGTTCGGTACCGAAAGCCAGAAAGAACGCTGGCTGCGCCCGCTTGCGGAAGGCGAGACGCTCGGCGGCTGGGCGCTGACCGAACCGGACAGCGGCTCCGATGCGTCGGATATGGACACGACGGCGACGAAAGACGGCGATGAGTGGGTGCTGAACGGCACCAAGCAGTTCATTACGAACGCCTCGGAAGCAGGCTCGATACTCGTCAAGGCCGTCACCGACCCTGACGCCGGCTACGGCGGGATCTCGACGTTTATTGTCGACCCCCGAACGGACGACGGGTTCGAGGTCACGACGATCTGGGAGAAACTGGGGCTGAACGCCTCGCCAACCTGTGAGATTCGCCTCGAGAACGTTCGACTTCCCGAAGATCGCCTCTTGGGCGAGGAAGGCGACGGCTGGAGCCAGACGAAACAGACGCTCGATGGTGGTCGGATCTCGATTGCCGCGCTTTCGACCGGCCTTGCACAGGGGGCCTACGAGCACGCGAAGGCATACAGTATGGAGCGCGAGCAGTTCGGACAGCCGATTTCGACGTTCGATGCCATCCGAAACAAAATCGTCGACATGCATCGCAAAACCGAGCGCGCACGGCTGCTCACACACCGTGCTGCTCATACGTACGACAACGGTGAGCCCGTTACCCGCGAGTCCGCACTCGCGAAACTCGACGCCAGCGAGGCTGCTCGCGAGGTCGCTGAAGACGCCGTGCAAGTGCTTGGCGGCTACGGCTACACCACCGACTTCGCACCCCAGCGGTTCTATCGGGATGCCAAGCTGATGGAGATTGGTGAAGGAACCAGCGAGATCCAACAGCTCGTGATTAGCCGGGAGCTCGGCCTCTCCCCGAATTAAATCGTATGCTCGTACTCGTCGCCGGCCTCGCACTCGTCGGCTTCGGTGTCGCCGGACTCCGGTATGCACCGGCCATCGTCACAGCCCAGCATCGACAGGGGATGGCACCGCTCGAGGGTGACGAAATCGACGAAACAGATCGGATTCGAGCCACGAAGTGGGTCGGAGCCGTCTTCGTCATCGGTGGGCTTGCCCTCCTTGGCTACGGCATAGGGGTCGTCTGAGTCGAGTACCGATGGCGTCTGCAGCGTCAGCTACTCGAGTGTCCCCAGGAGGCCATCGTCGTCGTCGCTGTCGTTGGTCTCATCACCGTCATCCTCATCGTCACCGTCTGTCTCGCCATCCTCGTCAGCATCCTCATCGCCACCGTCTGTCTCGCCATCCTCGTCAGCATCCTCATCGCCACCGTCGTCGCTCGATGCAGTGTCGTCCAGCTCGATGTCCGTCGTGACGCCCTCCATCAGTTCGAGAATGTTCGACTGTTCCACGCTGCGAACTTGCTGGGGATAGACACCGATGGTCACGAGCAGGTCGTCGCCTGCTTCGACGGCCTCGCTGACGTGGAGATCGACCTCGAGGGAGTGACCGTCGAACGTCGCATCGGCGCTGAACCGCGACCGGGTCGTTGTCTGCTCGAGGATCGTGATATCTGCGGTCTCCTCGTTCGTGATGTCGCTGATATCGTCGTAGTTGTCCTCGACGAGTGCAACGAGTTCTTCGGCATCCATCTCTTCGACGGGATTGAAGTTCCGGCCTGCGGCCCCGATCTGTGGCGTCGTCAACACCATGAAAACAGCACCGCGCTGGCGACCGAGTGGACCCATGTCGACCGCCTTCTCGTGTTCGGTGAGATAGTTCGTGACGGCAATCGTCTCCGAGGCGGCTCCGACACCGACGTCTTCTTCGACAGTAAGCGGCTCGACATCGGTCTGGTCGTACCCCGTCTCCGACCGAACGCTCGCATCAACGCCGGCCGGCGACGACTCGTGGACGTCCATACCGAGGGTACCCAGACAGCCCGCAAGCGCCGTGAGTCCGAGGCCACCAAGGCCACCGAGCACTGCTCTTCGATTCATTTTCGATTGAATCTCTCTTGAGTTCGTAAATGGTTGTTGCTTCTCTAAGAGAGTGTTCGGCGACGATCCATCACTTCGCTGTCGTCTTCGAACGATGTCGAGGGGTTAGCGTCGGAAAAGACCAAGAATTCCCGACCCGACTGACGGCCCGGGATGGCGATCTGTCCGTCGGCGATGTACTCGAGTCAGATGCAACACCGTCACGTACCCAACAGCGCCAAGCACGATGGCGACGACGGCGTTTCCAAGGAGGAGTTGCTGAACCCCAACCCATGCAAACTCGGTCGTCGTTGCATCCCGTGAGCGAACCGAGTTCGACCCCAGTAAAAATGCGCCGATCTGAAAACTCGCGAGGTAGACCGCTGGCTTGACAAACGGGTTGAGGACGATGACGGAGGCGAAAATCGCTGGCTTGCTGATCCACGACCACAGCGAGATGAAGACGAAAAACAGGCCGACACCGACGCCACCGGTTGGCAGTGCGGTGACGAAAATGCCAATAGCGAAGCTCGCAGCGATCTGCCGTGGCGTCCGTTCCTCACGAAACGCAGCGAGGAGTTTCCGGCGAACCCGGTCGCGATACCGAGCGAGACGTTCCCCTACAGTCACTCTATCCGTGGGTTGCCAGCAACCGGCAAAAGGATATCGAGTTCGTAGATGAATAGTTACGCAACGAGTGTTTTGCCGTCTCAAGCGAGGCGCTGTCAGCGACGTCTCACCAACGAGTCAGGGGAACGAGCCGGCTTCCTCGAAGGCATTGGCGACGCGACCGATCGCAACCACATACGCCGCGGTCCGTGGGTTGTCGAGATCGTGTGCCTCGAGCGTCTCGACGAGGGCGTCGAAGGCGTTGACGATGAGTTCCTCGAGTTCCGCGTTGACTCGCTCTTCGGTCCAGTGGAACCGCTGGCGGTTCTGAACCCACTCGAAGTAGCTCACCGTCACCCCACCAGCGTTGGCGAGGATGTCCGGAATCACGAAGACGTCTTTGTCCTCGAGGATGGCGTCGGCTTCGGGGGTCAGTGGCCCGTTTGCAGCCTCGGAGATAACGTCTGCCGTGACTTCCTCGGCGAGGTCGGCATCGATCGCGTTCTCGAGGGCAGCGGGAATCAGCAGGTCGACATCCATCGTCAGAATGTCCTCGTTCGTCACTTCCGTTTCACACTCCTCGTAGCCGACGATGCTACCGGTCTCGTTTTTGTGGTCTTTGGCCGCAACCGGGTCAAACCCGTCCGGATTGTAGATCCCGCCACTCGAGTCACTGGCTGCGACGACAGTCGCCCCCATCTCGTCGATCAGTTTGGCGGCGATCCAGCCGGCGTTGCCGTAGCCCTGCACAGCGACGGTTGCGCCCTCGAGATCCTTGCCGAGATAGTCGAAGGCTTCGCGGGCAGCGATCACTGTCGAGCGGCCGGTTGCCTCGACGCGGCCTTCACTGCCACCGCTGGCGATGTTTTTACCCGTGATGACACCTGGCTCGGTGGTGTTTTCGAGTGTTTCATACGTGTCTTTGATCCAGTTCATCTCCCGCTGGCCCGTGTTCACGTCGGGTGCGGGAATGTCGCGGTCCACGCCGATCATCGGGCGCAGTTCCTTCGCGAAGGCACGAGTGACGCGCTCGAGTTCGGCCTCGGAGTACTCATCAGGATCGATGATGATTCCGCCTTTGCCGCCACCGTAGGGGATGCCGACGGTCGCACACTTGTAGACCATCCAGCCCGACAGCGCCTTCACTTCGTCACGGGAGACCTGTGGGTGGTAGCGAATGCCGCCCTTGTACGGTCCGCGATCGCCGTTGAACTGCGAGCGGAACGCCTTGAATCGCTCGAGGTTGCCGTCGTCACGCTCGATCGTGAGGTTCGTCTCGAGAACTCGCTCCGGATGTTTGAGCCGCTCGATCACGTCGTCGCCGACGTCGAGATGAACAGCTGCCTCGTCGATCTGAGACTGGAGACTTTCAAACGGGTTTGCTTCGCCAGACATTGAGTATGCCTTCCAAGGAAACCAAAATAAACGTGACGAATGCTATTCATAGTGCATAATATTCAATATAAGGTATTCAGAGGCAATTATATTTTTCCAAACTGTCGACGTCGATTCGGGTGGGAACACGGTGTTAATCGCTGGTCTCAGTGATCACTCTCAGGCCACGTCTCGGCTGCAACGGCCCGCGAGCGGATTCGTTCAGCCTGTGCGATCAACGGCGCATCGATCATCTCGCCATCGACTTCGAAGACGCCTCGACCCTCGGCATCCGCAGTCCGCTTGGCCTCGAGAACCTTTTGGGCCCACTCGAGGTCGTCTGCCGACGGTGTAAACGCCGCATTGATCGGGTCGACCTGCGCGGGATGGATCGCCAGTTTGCCGTCGTAGCCGAGCTGGACCGAAAACGCAGTATCCTCACGCAGTTGTGCTTCGTCGCCGAAATCAGTGACGAGGGTGTCGATAGCCCCACACTCGTGTGCAGCGGCAGCGAGGACGATACGTTCGCGCGCGTAGAGGACCTCCGTTCCCTCATCTGTACGGGTCGCACCGAGATCCGCCGAAAGATCCTCTGCACCGAAAACGAGCGCATCAGTCGCCTGAACGGCCGCGATCTCCGGTGCAGCGAGGACGCCCGCAGCGCTCTCGATTAGCGCAAACACGGGAAGTGAGACGTCATAACCCGCGAGTTCGTCCACGAGTCCCCGGACGTCTCCCGGCGAGTCGACTTTCGGCAACATCACGCTATCGAGCCGAACGTCGCCATCGACATCCTGCAACAGTGCCTCGAGGTCGGCCGCCACAGCCGACTCGGTCGCGTTGACGCGGACACAGACCTCACAGTCCGGATCGAACGCCGGATCAGCGAGAACTGTTCGAACAGTCTCACGTGCATCGGCTTTCTGTCCGGGCGCAACTGCATCCTCGAGATCGAAAACGATCACATCCGCCCCTGCAGTGGGCGACTTGCGCATCATCTCCGGACGATCCCCTGGCGTGAACAGAATGCTTCTCCGTCCCATACATCATGTCTGTGAGCCATTACTATATACTGTTGGACGGACCACGTGACCGAGTTTCGAGACGGACGCCGCCGTCGCCATGTCGACGACTCAAACTGGTTAGAACGGAGGTGTAGACGGGACCCCTCGTTCAGAGTGAAAAATGGTTCGGTCTACGTTGGCCAACAGAAGCGACCAGCTGGGCAACGTCGAGTCGGTCGTGTAGTCTGACTCGAGTCAGAACGCTGGAACGGAGAGACCCGTCGTTCAGAGTGAAATCGGATCACGGGTCCGCCTTTCGGTTACAGAGCAGAGCGGTGGCATGGACACCGCAGGGTAAGCCTCGAGGTACTCGCCCTGCCCAGTCTGTCGAATAGCGCAAGACCCCCACCCCCTATTCAGAGTGAAAACGGAGTACACGTGGGTTGGGGGGCGGCGAACCGTATGCGGAGATGATATTTACTACAGATTGGTTGTGAAAATAAGAGTGGCTGTAGATAAGGGATGAAATTGCCTTTATCGTAAGATATAATCGTACTATACTAGCTAGGTAGGTAGTTCTAGAAAGAGAATGAATGAGCTAGCGATCCAACAAGCAAAACGTGGCGTCGTAGTCAGTGACTCGTCCGAAGTGGGCTGTTTTCACTGCTTCCCGCTCTATCGTCTCATACGACGACGTTAGCTCATCATCCGACACTGCTCTGGACCATCACCTTCCACCACGATCTTCTTTTGACCCTCCCCCCACCGTCGTTCGCACTTTCACTCTGAATGAGGGGTGTGGGGGTCCGACACGAGCGTTCCACGAAGCGTGCACTACAGTCTGCATCCGGGGACTCTGTAGGGAAATCGAAGACAGCCGAAACATCACGTCTTAAAACGTCTACCTGATCGTTATCAGTCTGAACTACCTTCCATAGTTTTATTATGTATGTCTCGAAGAACGGAGACATGGCTGAACAGGCAGGGGACCCGCTTTTCCAATCTCACGATCCGATCTTTGATCGGAAGGAACTCCTCCACGTCGGTCACGTTCCCGACGAAGACCGGATTGTCGGCCGGGACGACGAGATCCAGTCCGTCGCCGCCGAAGTCGGTGCGATCACGCGAGGCGATCCACCCAACAACGTGATGATCTACGGGAAGACCGGCACTGGAAAGAGTCTCATCTCTCGACACGTCGCCACTCGAGCACAGACGGCCGCTCGAGACAACGAGATCGACTGTGGCGTGCTTTACGTCGATTGCTCCGAAGCGAACACAGAAACGCGCGCGACGCGCCAGCTCGCGTTGAGTCTGAAAGATCAGACTGGCTACCAGGAGAACATTCCGCTACGAGGTGTCGGGACGATGGAGTACTACCAGCATATCTGGGGAATCCTCGAGGACTTTTTTGACGCCATTATCGTCATCCTCGATGAGATTGACAAACTGGACAACAGTAATATTCTGATGCAACTCTCACGGGCGCGTGAAGCTCAGAAGACGGACGCTTACATCGGCGTGATCGGCATCAGCAACAAGGTCAAATACCGAGAGACGCTCGACGAACGCATCGACAGCAGCTTCGGCCACCGAGAGCTGTTCTTCCATCCGTACGATGCCTCACAGCTCCGGGAGATCATGCGAAACCGCGAAGATGCGTTCCAGCCCGAGGTCTTAGAAGACGGGACGATCGAACTCTGTGCAGCACTCGCTGCAAAAAAGCATGGTGACGCCAGAAAGGCGATCGAGATCCTCAAAGAGGCCGGCGAACTCGCTCGTCGCACTGGCTCGGAAACTGTCTCAGAGAGCCACATCCAGCAGGCCCAGGAGGTCGCCGAGATCAATCGAATCGAAGAGCTCACCAGCGGGGCGACTGTCCACGCAAAACTCGCCCTCTATGCGCTGGCAAGTCGGATCATCACCGGCGACCGCGAGACCCACAAGACACGGGAGATCTACGAGCGATACGTCGGGATCTGCAACATGGTCACGACCGATCCGATCACTGAAAACGGACTGTATCGGCAGCTCAAAGAGCAGGCCTTCCTCGGCGTTATCGAGTCTGAAAAAACCGGTGGAGGCCGCTCTCAGGGGAGTTATCTCTTACATCGCCTCGTCACTGACCCGAAACACATTATCAAAGCAGTCCGCCGGGACGACTCACTCGAGGAGCTTCCGACGTACGACCAACTCACTGAAACCGGACCCGCAACGAACAACCGCGACGTCGATCTCTCCTCGTTTTCCTGACCCGCCGACTGGGAGCGGGCACGCCTCTTGGACGTCGGATGACTCGTGGTGTCGTTTCAGTCTGAACGAGGGGTGTGGGCGTCGTTTGCTACACCGAGATCAAACTGCTCGTTTCGCGACTATGGCCAGAGCCCACGCACGTCGTGTGCATCGGCGATCCGTGACAGCGCCACGATGTACGTCGCATCGCGCCAGGTGACGTCGCGAGCGTCGTACTCCTCGCGGATGGCGTTCCACGCCTGGAGCATCTCGTCTTCGAGTTCCTCATGAACACGCTCGAGGCTCCATTTGCGACGGTTGATGTCCTGGAGCCACTCGAAGTAGCTCACCGTTACTCCACCGGCGTTGGCGATGATGTCGGGAATGACTGGGATTTCTCGTTCTTCGAAGATCTGGTCGGCCGTCGAAGTCGTTGGTCCGTTTGCGCCTTCGACGATCAGGTTCGCACTGACATCGCGTGCGTTCTCGGCGGTTAGGACGTTGCCGATCGCGGCCGGAATAAGGACGTCGACGTCGAGCTCGAGTAGTTCGTCGTTCGACAGCGTTTCGGGGGCGTCGTAACCCGAGACCATGCCTGGGGTTTCGTCGTGGTCTTCGACGTCGGTCGTGTCGAGGCCGTCGGGATCATAGATCGCGCCATCAATATCGGAGACGGCAACGATCGAGGCCCCGAGATTATCGAGATAGCGGGCCGCGTTGGCACCGACGCTCCCGAACCCTTGGACGGCGACAGTGGTGTCTTCCATGTCCCAGTCGTAGTACTCGATCGCCTCTCGAGCGACGATGCCGACGCTCCGACCGGGTGCTCGCTCTCGGCCGTAGGAGCCGCCGACGACTGGCGGCTTGCCAGTGACGACACCGGGCTCGGTCTCGCCCTGTTGCATCGAGTAGGCGTCCATGAACCACGCCATCTCCTGGGGACCGGTCCCCATGTCCGGCGCGGGAATGTCTTTCATCGGGCCGATCACGGGGCGGAGTTCCTCCGCAAGCCGGCGGGTGAGCCGCTCGGTTTCGTCCTTGCTGAGCTCTTTCGGATCAACGACGACACCACCTTTCGCACCACCGAATGGAAGGTCCATCACAGCGCACTTCCAAGTCATCCACATCGAGAGACCGACACACTCCTCTTCGGTTACGCCAGGATGGTAGCGCAGGCCGCCTTTGTACGGCCCACGGACGCTGTCGTGGTGGGCGCGATATCCCGTAAACATCTCACGGCTTCCGTCATCGCGCTCGAGTGGGATCGTCACGCGGTAGACGCTCGTCGGATGTCGCAGTCGCTCGACGATTCCCTCGTCGACGTCGAGATGGGCAGCTGCGCGCTCGAGTTGGCGACGGGCTGTTTCAACGGCACTCTCCGGTTCCGGCTCCGATGTGGGCTCAGTTGTTGTCATAGTATTGCCGTAGAGATTCCGCCCGAAGCGAGGGTCACGGTAGCCCTCTGTTGACAGCCGTTTTGAACGCGACGACTGTCTCGGGTACTGGGAAGCTGTTTTCCCGCGGCAGAGATAATGTTTGCTACTTCACTCGAGTTCGTGCAATATTTGCACACCACACTCTCTCGGCATGGTATTATGCAACAATTTCGAGTTGGCACCGCGCGACAAAGGGAGATGTCGAACGTTCGAACCGAGGCTCATCCTTGGCGACCTCCCGCGAGCGAGCAGTATGCTTTTGCCGTCGCTGTGTGACCTCGAGCGTATGAGTGGACTGGAAACCGACGGCGACCTCGAATGGCTGTCCCTGGATGCCGACGAGTCGGTCCGCTGGGCCGGCGGGCCGGATCTGCGGACGGTTGCACCGACGGCGTTGTTACTCGCGTTGCCTGTGCTTGCACTCGCAGTCGTCCCGTTCAATACGGTTGCCGGACTGGCACTCGTCGCAGTGCTCGGAGCGGTGACGGTTCCGATCGTCGGCTGGGCTGTCCTCTGGATTCGGAGCACGGACTACGTCGTGACCACATCCGGTCTGTACGAGAAACGCGGCGTGTTCTCGCGGGATGTCAAGCGGATCGACTTCGAGAAGGTCCAGAACACCTCCTACAGCCAGAGTGCACTCGGTACGCGTTTTGGCTATGGGCACGTCGAAATCAGCTCCGCCGGCGGTGCGGGTGTCGAAATGCGGTTTCGATCCGTTCCGGAGCCACGAGCGGTCCAGCAGCTGATCAGCAGTCACGTCTCCCGCGGGCAGGCCACTGACCGCTCTAAGACGGCCAACGCAACCGATGCGGTCCTCGAGGAGATCCTCGTCGAGTTGCGAGCAATCCGGACGGCACTCGAGGACGGCGCTGGCGATGCGGAGTCCGTCGAGACGCGCTCGAGCACACAGTCGGACGACAGCGTCCCTCTCGAACACGAGTCGGCTGACAGCAATTCGTGAGCAGTGGTGGCACGTATCAAGCCGACTCTCTCTAAAGGAGTAGGGCTGAGCGAGACTGGGACCGACCGATCCAGAAACGCAGGCTCTGGGTATTCGTCCGATCAGATCGCCGTCGAGATCATATAGACGTTGATACAGACGGCCGCTGTCCAGGGGAGCGCAAGCCCTGCGGGAACGATCGGTCGGTAGGCTGGAGGGAGCATCGGCCGACAGATCAGTCCGATAGCGACTGCGATGCCTTTGAGAGCGAGCATGCCAGCCAGCCCGTAGCCTTCGATTGCACTCCTGGCGACCGGGTTCGATTCGGCCAGTCCGAGGTGTAAACCGACGAACGTCGTCACGATGTCACCGACCAGCGATAGCGCGACGAGGACCCACAGAAGTCGCTCGAGGACGGCTGGAGAGAGGTCACGAAGCAGTTCGGTGTGGAGAGAGGCCCCGCTGAAACTCATACACTCCCCGCCGGAGTCGAACCGGTCGTTACGTAACCGTCGGGAGTGGTGTCCGCAGGTGACGGTTCCACCACTCGCGGTATTGTTATGTCAGGCGTAGCGTCTCACCACCTCTCGTAACACGTTGGTAACCACCGTGGAATGGTCCTCGAAGGGGCGTGACTGATCCGGCTGAAAACGACGGCCTCGAGAGCGTCAGTATCTGATTGCGATCGGTAGTGGGTGGTAAACCGGGTGCGAACAGCTGAGTAACGGGGATGGCCTCGACCGGCCCCAATCGAGGCTGTGGCCATAACGGCTGTCGGGACAGGGTTAGCCGACCGGCGGGTTGTAACGACCTGTTCGTAAAACCTGACACTCCCCATCACTGTTGATTACCACCTGCCGCTTAGCGGATTCGTATCTTCCACGTAATATATAACGCGTGGCACCTGCAGGCACAATGGCTTTGCTCGATTTCGTCTTCGTATCCGACAGCTATAGACGCTCCCGTGTCCGTGGTCCGTCGCTGGACGATACGGGTGAATACACCGTTATAAATCACTCTCGCGGTATGGAAGACACACACACCGAGTATCTCGTTTCCCGGCTCGCGACGATTCGTGACCGGCTCGAGGCGGGCATGGACCGTCGCGAATTCCTTCGGACCCTCGTTACTGGCGGCTACGCGCTTGGTGTTGCCCAGTTTCTCGGCGTCGACGATTTCCTTGCAGCTGATGACGGCGAGGTTCCAATCGTTACCGCACTCGTCAGGTCCGACCCCGACGACCCGTGGTCACTCGAGGAGCGGACGCGGTACGTCCCCACGTCGTGGTATGCATCTGTTACGAAGGCCTTCGAACTGAACGACCTGCTGGCGCGAACAGCATTTACCGGCTATCTCGGGAGTGCAGTCGTTCCCGGATCGTACGATCGTGGGACTGCATCCGTCTCTGTCGGTATCTCGAGCGGTCTCGATTCGTTCCGAGACACGTTCGATGGACTGGTCGACGACGTCTCACTCGATATCGAGACGATCGTCGATATCGACGGCATCGAAGACGGACACGAGGGCTTCGAGCCGCGGTTTATCGACTCGGCCTCGAGTGGGGATATTCCAAGCGGCATCGCCTGTGAAACACCGGGGAGCATTGCGACGCTCGGCCCTGTTCTGTACGATCCGGACACCCGACAGGAGTTTTTCGTGACGGCCGAACACGCGTTCGAGGACGGAGCCGATCCGGACAGTGATCGACTCTCACTGCCGGTCGATGGAGCCGACACTGTCGAACTGGGAGCCGTCGAGCGCGCTCATCCGGTCGAGGATATCGTCGCTGTTACTCCCGGAAACCAATTCAGACCCTCGAACACGATCGACACACCCTCACCGGCTCGCGTCCGTGGTCAGCTCACCCGACTCGGACTTGCTGATCTCATCGCTCGTGGCGAAGACCTCGAGAAGGTCGGTGCCATGACTGGGCATACGACCGGGACGATTCAGGGTATCGACGCGGTTACCTGCTTTACCGACGAGTTCTGTCGACGCGGTCAGATTCGCTGGGGTGGGGAAATGGATCTGACTGACGGCGACAGCGGATCGGTGAGCTATCATAACGACCCCGAGGGTGCCGACGAGGACGTCCTCGTTGCAGGCTTCAACAATGCCCGTACGTGGTGGCCAGGACAGAGCTACGTCTGGGGAATTGGCGCCTACAAACTGACCGAAACCTACGGATATCACTTCTGACTCATGGACGACGACCACGATCCGACACACGAAAGCACCACCAACTGCGACCTGAATCAGCGCCGTCCGTTCCGGCCTGCCAGATACTCGACCGGCACACCAATGTTCGTTCACCGACCACACCGCGGACAACCACCACGCCGATGAGTTCCGATACTGCTGACAGCCCCGGCCGGGCTGGCGGCACGATAAAATCGGTTGCAAACACCACTGCCCGACTCGCGATCGACCTGCTCGTCATTACCGGCTGGGTCATGCTTCTGACGCTGTTCTTTCTGCAGAACGCGTGGCCACGGTGGGCGTTTTACGCACTGCTCCTCCTCGGGATCGGTGTCTACGTCACCGTAACCGCAGCATGGCGCACCAGCGATTCCGACGAACCGACTGCCTAGAGTAACAACTGAACCGACTGACACACGCATTGTACTGTCCGCAGTTCTCGCTCGAGAAGAAAACTCGACGACGAAACGATGTCACCGATGCCGACAGTGCCTGCAGGATCGTCGACGACGCGATTAGGACAGGCAACGACCGCCGGCGTACAAGAGGAAGCCGTCGTCGGCCGTCTCGTCGACGTGCTTAGGGGTGAGATTGTGATAAGCCGCAAGCAGTGCCCCATCGACGACCGCGCCGACCTGATCAATCATTTCGTCGAGCGCACCCGCGTACAGGTCGAACTCCGGCGGCCTCGAGGCGGCGATGAACCTCTGTATCGCTTACGCGAGTGCGGCCTCGAGGCGGTCGATCAGGCTCGTGTTACCGACGTGGACCGGCACGCGCTGGTGAAGGTCGGTCGCCTCAACCTCGAGGATCGAGTACTCGCCGTTCGAGGAGCGGCCGCCGGCAGCCTCGATGACGTAGCCGATCGGGTTCCCCTCGAACTGCAAGCGGAGTTTTCCGTTTGGGCTGTCCTCGAGGGCAGGGTAGGCAAAGATGCCGCCGTAGGTGAGGACCTGGTTGACGTCGCCGATCATTGCGCCACCGTAGCGGAGCTTGTGTTGTGGGTTGGACTCGACCTCGCGGACGTACGCCTCGAAGTCATCGGGCCAGTCGGGGACGCGTCCGCCGAAACCGTAGGTGATCGGATCGTCGGGAAGGGTCACGTCGTGCTCGACGACCGTCCGCTCACCCCCGGTGAGTTCGTACTTCGTGACCGTCTCGTCACGGGCGTACACCATTGTCGTTATCGGACCGTAGAGCACGTATCCCGCCGCAACGAGGGCAGTTCCCGGGGCGGGGAGTGGCTCGTCATAGATGCCGAACACCGTCCCCATCGTGTTGTTCGACTTGAGATTCGAGGAGCCATCGAGTGGATCGACGGCCACGGAGAGCCCGTCATCATCACAGTCGATGATCTCCGCGCGCTCCTCGCTTGCGTACTGGGAAACGCCGTCGATCGACGACAGTCGCTCCGCGAGCAGGTCGTCAGCCCAGACGTCTGCCTCGGCCTGGGTCTCGCCGCTGGGGTTTTCTTCGTCGGCTTTCCCCCGTCGACCGACCAGTCCCTGTCGGATCTCGGTCGCCGAGCGGCTGATCGTCGCGACGATGTCCTCGACTGGGTCGGACACCGTCATTCCTCGAGTGCGGCGTCGGCGGTTTCGCCCTCGTAGATGACCTTCTCCAGCGCGTCGAGCAGCTGGGTCGGGTCCTCGCGCTGCCAGACGTTACGACCGACGGCGAGTCCGCTCGCACCGGCGTCCATCACGGCCTCGACCGTCGAGAGGAACTCGTAGTCGGAGGTCTTCGAGCCGCCGCTCATGACGACGTTCATGTCACCGGCAGATTTGACGGCGTGGGCCATCGCCTCCTTGCTGCCGGGGTATTTGACTTTCGCGATATCGGCACCGATCTCGAGGGCGATACGGGTCGCATAGGAGATGGTGCTCGGCTTGGTGTCGTTTTTCAGCCCCTGTCCGCGTGGGTACGACCACATGACCATCGGGAGGTCGTACTCGCGGCCCTTCTCTTGGGCGTCGCGGAACTCCTCGTACATCTCGACTTCGTTGTTCGAACCGCTGTAGACGGTAAAGCCGAGCGCGTCGGCACCGAGTTCGGCGGCGTAATCAACCGAGCAGTTGACCGGCGAGTCAGGCTCGCCCATCCAGAGGTTCGACGTGCCGTTGAGTTTGAGCAGGAGGTTGACGTCGTCCTCGTAGCTGGGATAATAGCCCTCAGCAACCCCTTTCTGGACGGCCATCGCGGTGACGGCGTCGTGCGTCGCCGTCTCGAAGACCGTCGATGGGTCGAGTTTCTCCGGTACTTCCTCGAAGTCGACCGGACCGTGTTCTAACCCGTGGTCCATCGCGAGAATCAGTGACTTGCCGTCGCGAACGATCGGAGAGTCGTCGATCGGAATCATCTGTTAGTCGGTCCAACTGGCCGCTATAAATCTTTGATGGTCCGAGTTACCAGAATTACGTACAATAGTAGTAGTAAACACCGTCTCTGACCGGAAACAGGACAGCGGTTCACAAACTGAGAGACAGGGAGTGGTCTCCTCGAGCCACGGACGAAAAGGCCCATTAGTCTGCCAACACATCACTCATGTATGGGACTTGGCAGCACTGCAAAGAAAATTCAGGGCCTTTCCGACCGTGCCGAAGCGATGTACAAGCAGGTACAGCAACTCCAGCAACGGATCATTGGACTGGAAGAAGAGATGGACGACACCCATGAGACGGTCAAGCGCCTCGATCATCAACTCACCGAACAACGAGCACTCCTGCTTGCGATCGCTGCAGAACAGGGGCTTGACGGTGAGGAAATCCTCGCGGAAGCAGCGATCGACGAAGCCGAACTCGAGGACGATGAGACCGACAGCGACGCGACGGAGTCAACCGACACGATCACGGAGGCCGACGCGAGCGACACACCGGCTAAGTAGCGTTCTCCGCCGTATCTCCCCAGACAGTAACCCAGTATACGCTCCCCTCGGTCCGCCAGCAACCGGCTCCAAACACGGTGGACCCACGATGTGGGCGCGCTGTCGTGTCTGTGAACTCGACGAACAGCCGTTATCATCGGTACGCGATACGAACCGGCGTCATGTCTGACTTGGCCGTCTCGATGGTCGGCATCGAAACGCCTGTCAGGTCGACAGGCCAGCCGTCCGAATCTGTGGCTTGTCGCCATCGTCGGCTTTCTCGAGTTCGAGAGAGGCGTCGAACAGCTGTTTGAGCGTGTTCATCGTCTGGGCATCGTGAGACGTCGAGTCGATGACGTAGACACCCATCGCGTCTGCACTCTGGATTCGGCCGGTAAAAACGTGGAGAAACCGAAAGACGGTCTGGAGATCCGAGTACATGAGCAGCGTCGATACGGAGTAGAGCAACACGCGGTTTTCGGTCACGCCACGCTCCTCGTAAAAGTCCTGTAAAAACTCCGAGAGATTGATTCCGATTCCCGTCATATCGACCGGTGAGGAGGCGTACTTGACTCGCGGATCGTCGTCGACGGATCCAATACCGCGCTGTTTAGTAACACAGTCGACGACGCCGAGATCTGGATCAGTGCTTGGACTAATCGAGTCGGCAAACGACTTGAGAACCTTATCGGCACTATCTTTGGTCGTCACGATGATCGACCCATCACCGCGGTCGGCACCGCTTGCGAGGATATCGAACGCGATCTGTCGCTTCCCCGTTAGCGGCGGACCCGCGATGAGTAGATTCGTCCCGGGCTCGATTTCGGCGTCCGGTAGGACGTCTGCGAGGTCATACATACCAGATACTCACATCCATCCGCAGCCGTACTGGTGTATCACTGTGTGCGCTGGCTACTTCGGTGTGTGATATGAAAATACCGAATCTAGCTTATATTACTTTTGATTGGACGATTATTGTCAACACTGCTTTCCGATATCGAGGGCATCCAGGTTCGAAACTGCTCTCGAGTCAGTTCACCCTCCCGTTGGGATCGTCACCGCTGCCCGCCCAACAATAAACGCCAGTGCAGCGAGGAACATCCCGTACTTGAGGTGTGACTGTCCAGCCGTCGGATCGTCGAAACTCTCGACGGCCGCATAGAGCATCACCGCGTCCGCCGGCACCACCACCAGCAGGTACATAATTCCGAAATACTCGAGGAGATACGGAATCGGGCTCGCGATCACAGCCACGATGAGCAAGCCGGTCGCGATCTGGAGCGCACGCCGTTCGCCGATTGCGATGGGAAGCGTGTTCAACCCCTCCTCGCGGTCGCCAGCGATGTCCTCGACGTCCTTGATAATCTCTCGAGTCAGTGTCGCAATCGCCGAGAGGACGAACAACACCACGGCAGGGCCCATGTTGCCCACCGCCGCCGCGCCGAAGAGAAACGTGCTTCCGACGAGGTAGGCGACCAGTGCGTTCCCCAGCCCGGGCAGTCCTTTGAAGAACTCGGTGTACGCGACCAGCGCAAGCAGATTGATCGTTGCGATGGCGATCGCAGCCGCCGGCAGCGTGATCGCGAGCCCGACAGCGCCACCGAACAGGACGAGGCTAAAACCGAGCGCACCCCGTGGGCTCACGGCTCCCCGAGGGATCGCTCTCCCTGGTTGGTTGATTCGGTCGATTTCCCGATCGAAGTAGTCGTTGATCGCGTTTCCGGCCCCAACTGCAAACCCCGTTGCCGCGATCGCCGCTGTCACCGACAGTGGCTCGGCGGCGACACCACCGGCGACGAACGCGCCGATAAACGTCAACACGCTCGCTGCAACCACGTTTATCGGCCGCGTCAACTCGAGCAGCCCACGAATCGTCTCACCCGCTGTCATGGACGAAACTGCTCAGTCGGACTGGTTAAACGGTACGATCCGCTCTCAGCGGTCGTCGCTGTCACTCAATTCGATTGCACGCGCGGGGTAAAACAGTGTGATGCCGGCGAGCCTACCGCCACTCCTCGAGATCACACAGCGTCTCGGCGTCGACTGAGAGCCACTTACAGACCCGTTCGTCGCCAGTCGCATCGGCGGGAACGGCAGTCCAGACCTCGTTCTCGTCATCAGTGAGCAACTCGAGCGGTGCATCTGCAGACCAACCGTCGTCTGGGATCGGGGCCTCGTTCACCGTCATTGACAGCTGACTGTTGCCCACACAGCGTAAATACCCCGTGTGGTAATTTTCACCGATTGAGAAGTAGAATGCTGTCTCGAGCGCTCGAGGAGAGTGTGGTGTGCTGGTCGATGTCGAAACCGTCCCGAATCGAGTGACTTATACGGGACCGCCGGAAAATAGGTGGTAAGGGCGCTTAGCTCAGTCTGGACAGAGTACTTGGCTTCGGACCAAGCTGTCGTGGGTTCAAATCCTGCAGCGCCCACTCACAAACGCCTCGATTCTCGACTAATACTACTTTCCCCGTAGAGCGTTCGCTGTCCGTCTTTTCGCCACTTTCGTCCGTTTCACAGACGGGGGTGGAATCTGATCCCAACGGGCAACGGGTTGCGTCCCCGTCAGGTCATGCGATTCTCGTCACAAACTCGGGGTGGTCGGCGTGACGTTCTCGCTCCAGTCGTCGACCGCTAACTCGAGTTGCCGTCACTGTGGCGCTCATGTTTCCGACCGATTCAGCCGCGTGTTCGGCGACGATGACGATCGCGCCCACCGCTGTTCTGAGTGCGATACCTACGCGCGACTGAGCCGCGGCTCGGCTGCTGGCGTGGACGTCGGGATTCCAGATCCAGAAACGTCATCCGGACGTCACGGAGGTGAGGCCGATGCGTGAGGACTCGTTCGTTCCCGCGAGTCAGCTGTACGACGTTGGGAGTCAAACGCCCATAGCCCATCCGGCCCATCAAGCGACAGATAACGACGTTCGCAGCAACGAGTAGCTGCCAACGAGCAGGACAGTCTGGGGCGACATGGCAAACGCCAACCCGAGCGCGGCAGACTCGCCGGTACTCAGTTCGTCGTCATCGTCTTCATCCTCGGCAAGCGCGGTGCCGCTCAAGGAGGACTGTTACGTGCATATCCGACACATCGACGAAGGACAGTGGTCGCTCAAACTTGTAGATAAACGTGATATACAAATTAAATAATCATGTGGTAGTTATTGATTCACTAAGGCTCGTGATCGGTGATAATCGTTGAGGAACCATCCGCTTCCCACGTAACGACTATCTCTTCGATTTCATTAGCAGGATCAATAGTCCCGAAGTCTATACTTTGACCATCAACCGCATCGCCACTAACATCAACATTGTCGTTGGACTCATCAATGGCGAACGTAATCCCCTCTCCTGCTGTAATATCGGAACCGTCTCTTTCTAAGTCAGCACTTTCAGAGTCGCCATCGACAGTTACACTTACTGACAAGGTGTCTGGATCGATATCATCGCCACTCGTGTGAGAGATGTCAACTACCGTATTGTTATCATTGCTTTCCCAGTCATACTGAGCTTGTGGTGCGCTATCATTGAAGTCACCAATATCCAGTACAAATGCTGCGATCACAGCAGCCAGAATGACAGTGATTGCTACCATCAGGATCACGCCGATAACCGGCGAAACAGCACGCTCTTGGTCACCTCCAACAAGTTTTGTCGTGTATTGACTAAGATCAAAATTCATTGTCTAGTTCTCGTGTTCAGCGAGAATTGTTGAGGAACCGTCCGCTTCCCAGACAACTTGGAAATTACCAGTCTCACTATCGAAATTTATTGTTTCGCCAGCAGACCATGTGATATCTGCGTTGCCATCAATATCGCCATTGTCATTCACGCTTGGATCAAATTCGACGTTCGATAGTTCGATATCATCACCGCTTGTATGAGTTATCGACATCTCGTCTTCATCACTATCAACCTCCCAGTCGAACTGCGCGTTCGGCGCATTGCCATCAAGATCACCAATGTCTAGCACGAACGCTGCGATCACAGCTGCGAGAATGACAGTGATGGCCACCATCAGAATAACTCCAATAACTGGCGATACAGCTCGCTCGTCTTCGCTTCCGATCAGCTTGCTTCGATATTTCGTGAGATCCATAGTTGGATTTGCGTTTTCACGCACCCACAACGGTAAGACTCTCGAGTGCCACAGTGGCACCCGACGGCGCTCGAGGGAGCTACAAATCGCCCCTCAGCGGTGCCGTCTCGTCGTTGCGGTGCTACTTGCAGTCAGCGGAGACTGCATATATATAATTGTCCCAAAGTACAGTGTATTAGTGAAAAGAACGTTTTGAGACACTTTTAGAACTGATAATTAGGCGGGGTTAGAGACCCTACAGCACCCCCTTGAAGCCACGCAGTCTTGCGATTTCCCGATTATTCAACGATACAATACATGTTTGAAGCCTCACATCTGAAACCCAGCATGGACTGGGACACCCTCGCAGTCGACGAGCGCGACCTCGCGCGCACCGACGACGGCGGGACAGACAGTGATCCGTGGGCGGCCGCCCTCGACTACCAGGCTGTGCGTCGCTATGCGAGTCAGCATCCGGACAAAGGCCCCTACGCGATCTCGAACGCGCTGGAGTTACCACGTGGGCGTGTTCGTGGGTGGATCGACGACAGGAAGCCGGATGCCGCCCGCGGGATCGAGGTCGCTCGCGACTACGGCTGGCTGGATGCGACCATGCAAGACCAGCCGTTTCTCGCACTGAACACGCTCGTCGCGAACGTCTTCTCCGGTGGGTCGATCGCCACCGACACGTTCGTCCCCCTTTGCACTGAACCATCGCGATGCACACCGTATCGCACGACGGCTGTGAGATGCGTGTGGACATCGGTTCAGTTGTACTGTACACTTAGAACGAGATCAAAAAGCGGTTCGACGCAGCCGTCAGCCGCCGAGATATAGCTGCGACACTTCTTCGTTGTCCAGCAACGCGTCGGCCTGGTCCTCGAATCGGACGGTCCCCTGATCGAGGACGTAGCCGCGATCGGAGATGCCCAGCCCCTTCGTAGCGTTCTGTTCGACCATCAAGATCGCCGTGTCCATCGCGTTGACCTCCTGGACGTCTGCGAAGACATCGTCGGCGGTGTTCGGCGCGAGGCCGGCAGATGGTTCGTCGATCAGGAGCACGTCGGGTTCCATTACGAGCGCGCGGGCAAGCGCAAGCACCTGCCGCTGGCCGCCGGAGAGGTTCCGAGCCTTCGCTGTCCGCTTTTCGTCCAACAGGGGAAACCGATCGTACAGCGTCTCGAGGACCGGCCCGAGATCGTCGTTACGGGCGACGCCGCCCATCCGAAGGTTCTCCTCGATGGTGAGCGAGCCGAACACGTTCTGGGTCTGGGGAACGAAGCCGATCCCCTCGCGAACGATATCCTCGGGTGCCATCCCGCCGATATCTCGATCATGGTAGGTGACGGCACCCTCCCATGGCGTCAGCATGCCAAAGGCGGTTTTGAGAACGGTCGACTTCCCGGCCCCGTTCGGCCCGATCAGACAGACGATTTCGTCCGTATCGAGGTGGAGTGTACAGTCATCGAGCACTTGCACCTCGCCGTAGCCGCTGTCGACGCCGTCGAGTGCAAGGACGTGGTCGGCGCTCATACGCCACCACCCCCAAGGTAGGCGTCGATAACCTTGGTATCCGACTGGATCGCGTGGGGTGGCCCTTCGGTGAGCACGCTCCCGCGGTCGAGGACGACGATCGGATCGGCGAGGTTCATGACGAACTCCATGTCGTGTTCGATAAGCAGGAAGGTCGTTCCCTGCTCGTTGAGCCGCTGGATCTGCTCGGCGAGTTTGTTCCGGAGCGTCGGGTTGACGCCGGCGACCGGTTCGTCGAGTAATAGGACCTCCGGTTCCGCGAGCATTGCACGGGCCAACTCGACCAGTTTCATCTGGCCGCCGGAGATGTCCGTTGCGGGTTGGGTCGCGAGATGGTCGATCTCGAACTCCTCGAGGATCCGTTCGACGTCTGCGAGATTCTGTTGTTCGTGCTCGCCGACGGTCTTGGGGTCGGTGAACAGTTTCACGAACGACTCGCCGGGCTGGTGTCGCGGGCCGACGAGCATCGCCTCGCGGACGGTCATTCCCTCGAGTTTGCGGGGCGTCTGGAACGTTCGGATGAGGCCGTGTTCAGCCACCTCGTAGGGCTCGGTGCCGGTGACGTCGGTTCCGTTGACCGTGACAGTGCCGCCGTCAGGCTCGTAGAAGCCCGAAATGAGGTTGAAGATCGTCGACTTCCCGGCCCCGTTGGGGCCGATGAGGCCGGTGATCGTCCCCCGTTCGACCTCGAAGGTCGCGTGATCGGTGGCGACGAGTGCGCCGAAGGACTTCTGTAAATTCTCGACTCGGAGCACGACGTCGTCTTTCGCCATGTTGGCGTTCGTCTGGACTGTGCTCACGTCCATCTCGCTGGTCGTTCCTGGTTCTTCGATCGCGTCACTCATTTTTCTCACCTGCTTTCACGTCACGCACACCTCGATCGGGCTGTGACGGTGCGCTGCTGTCGACCGCACTCGGCCAGATCAGTTCCCGCTGTGGCGGAAGGATTCCCTGCGGTCGGAACCGCATGACGAGGATGATCAACAGGCCAATCGCGAGCAGCCTGAACGGTGCCCCACCGAGGGGAATCCAGCCGATATCGTTGACGAACCGAGAGCCTTCCCGGATGGCCACGACGACGAACCCACCGAGCAGTGCCCCGCGGTTCGAGCCGCTGCCGCCGAGGATCACGGCGACCCAGACATAAAATGTCGTGATCGGGTCGAGGTCACCCGGGCTGACGAAGAGATTTAGATGCGCATAGAAGACGCCCGCAAGTGCCATGATGAGGCTCCCGAGGACGAACGACTGCATCTTGTAGGAGTAGGTGTTCTTTCCCAGCGCCTTCGCTAAGTCCTCGTCGGAACGGATCGTCCGGAGCAGCCGCCCCCACGGCGATCGCTGTGCACGCCGGAGGACGGCGAACGTCCCGCCGAGGAAGACGAGCAACAGCACGACGTTGAGCAGTTGCTGCCAGAACGTCAGCCCCAGAATGACCGGTGATCCGGGGACGAGTTCGATCTCGATCGCCGGCATCACTTCGGTGAACGTCCCCAGAACGGGCCACTCCTCGAAGAAGGTCGGGATGCCCCGGAGGCCGGCGCTGCCGTTGGTCCACTGGCGCTCGTTGAGCATGAACAGACGGATGACCTCCGCCAGTCCGAGCGTCGCGATCGCGAGGTAGTCTGCACGCAGTCGCAGCGTCGGAATGCCGATCGCCACTGCAACCACCGCAGCCAGGGCAAGCCCGACGATCAGACCGAACACGGGGTTGTAGCCGCCGCCGATCGGAGAGTTGCTGGCTGTCATCAGGGCCGCGCCGTAGGCACCGAGCCCGAAGAAGGCGGCGACGCTGAAGTTGATCAGCCCAGTAAACCCCCACTGGGAGTTCAGTCCGAACGAGAGGAGCGCGTACATCCCTGCCAGACCGAACAGGAAGAGGAAGTAGGATGCGCCGAGCGCGCCGGTGAGCAAGGCTATGACGAGGCCAAACACGATCAGCCCGATCGCTACCGTGACGCCTTGCTCCGTGGTCGTCAGATCGTCCCAGTAGCCGCGGGGGTCGGTGAGAACCCTCATTTCAGACCCCCTCCCCGCTGATACCGTCGCCGGCGATCCCAGTCGGTCGGACGAGCAAGACGGCAACCATGATGAGGAACGCGACGGCGTTTGCGTACTCGATACCGATCGGGATACCCACGTCAGACAGCAGCGGCATCATCTCGACGACCATCCCGATGAGGAACCCACCGAGCATCGCGCCGTAGATGGAGCCGATCCCGCCGAGGATCACTGCGGCGAAGATAACCAGCAGGACGTTAAATCCCATCCGTGGCTGGAGCTGGTTGAACAGTCCGAGGAAGGCGCCACCGGCACCCGCCAGCCCCGCACCAATGATCCATGACATGAGCTTGATGCGATACGTTCGAATGCCGCTTGCGCGCGCAAGATCCGGATTGTCGGCCATCGCTCGCATCTTTCGGCCGAGATCAGTGTGTTGCAAGAGGACGTGAAGTCCCGTCACGAGTATGGTCGCCGAAATGACGATCGCGACGTCGTGTTGGGTCAGCCGAATCCCGTAGGGCAACAGCGTCTCGATCGGCTGGACGAATCCGACATCGTATCGGATCGAGTCCGAGCCAAAGCCCATCTGGATCAGTGCACGGTAGACGAAGGCGACGCCGATCGATGTGATGAGCAGGCCGATCGAGCCGATGTCCAGCGGTTCGTAGACGATTTTTTCGGTAAGTATCGCAACGACAGCGGCGACGGCGAGCCCGATCAGGAGTGCAACAAAAAAGCCCATCGGCAGCCCGAGGATGCTGAACCCGACGCCACCGACGACGCCGAAACTGACGAGCGTCGTATATGCACCGACGGTCATCGTATCACCGTGTGCGAAGTTCGCGAAGCCGTTGATGCTGTAGATCAGCGATAGCCCGATGCTCCCGAGGACGATGATGCTACTGTACACCAGTCCGTTGGCAGCGTATTCGATAATAGACATTGGTGAGACACCGATTACGATTCTCGGAGTCCGAGCGAGACGTAATCGTGATCCTGGACTTCCAACACCATGAGTGTCCCCCGCGGGTCACCGTTCTCATCGAAGTCGATCGGACCGCTCACGCCCTGATAATCGATGTCGTCGGCCGTCCCGCCGTCTTCGAGAATCTCGTGGGCCTCCTCGTAGGTGAAGACTTCTTGCCCTTCGGGGCGAGTCACGTCGCGGACGACGTCGCCGAGTGCCGCGCCGGTGAACTCGTCGGCAGCCTCGATCGAGAGTGCGGCGGTGACCACGCAGTCGTAGGCAAACGCCGACCAAGACGTCGGTGCTTCACCGTGCTCCGCCTCGAAAGCCTCGGCGAAATCAAGGTAGTTGTCCTGGTCTTCGGGGACACCCGGCTCAACGAGTTTCATTCCGTCCATGCTGCCCTCGGGCGTTCCTTCGAGCACGCTGTCGCCCCGATTGGAGTCGGCACCATAGAGCTGGACGTCGTCTCCGTAGCCGCCCGAATCCATATCGTTTACCATCGTCGTAAACTCCGACTGGTATGTAATGAAAAGCCACGCGTCCGCGCCGGAGCTGTCCATGCTGGAGATGAGACTGTTGTACGACGACTCGTCACTGTCGTGGACATTGTCGTAGACGATCTCTCCCTCGTAGGCTTCCTCAAAGGCATCGTACAGGCTATCTCCGAAGTCATCGTTGATCGAGGTCACGGCGACTTCGTCGTAGCCATCTTCCTCGATAATCTCTGCCAGCGCGATCGACTGCGTTTGCCCGCTGGGCGACATTCGGAGGAGACCCGGCTCGTCCGTCAGGTTGACCCCAGTCGAACTCTGGCTCAACTGGACGACATCCGTCCCACTGATAACGCTGTCGTAGATTGCCATCGAGACTCCCGAGCCGACCGCCCCGATGAGGAACGGAACGTTGTCCTGCTCGACCAGCTTCTGTGCCGCTGAGAGGCCCGGCTGGGATTCGCTCTCGGAATCCTCGATGATGATGTCGAGTTCCTCGCCTTTGACGCCGACCTCGTTGACGTGCTCGAGTGCGATCTCGACGGCGTTCTGGTTCCGTTCGCCGAAGTCGGCCAGCGATCCGGTCAGCGAGTCGACCATCCCGATCGTGTACCCGTCATCATCGTCGGTTGTCCCGACACAGCCAGCCAGTGCGGCGAGTCCGAGTGCACTCCCGGCGGTCAGTACGTCTCGTCGGTTCCGTCGCAATATGTCATCATCCAACATAGGATATGAGCAGGATTAGAAAGAGTCCTTGTTAGTACTACCACCGACCATGGTCAACACGGCCCGTAGACGCCCGGATTCGGCACTGACAGCGCGTGTGGAACCCCAGTTCGGCAACGCTGTAACCGACAACTCACGGCCGACCAGGCGGCCGGGAGCCCCACATATCGATCACTGGGGGCGTCTATGGTCGGGTGACTGTTTACCCTCTCCCCGTTTCATTAGCCAACTATGCTCCTTCCAATCGCGAACAATTTCGTCGCTGCCGAAGATCAGCCCGGAGCGCTCTCGCATATCGACACGCTCAACGATGACGGGATCGCTGGCATTCTGAATCTACTGGGTGAACACTACGATGATCCCGCAGATGCGGCCGCTGACGCCGACGCCTACATCGAACTGATCGAAGCGATCGACAGGCACGATCTCGATTGCTGTGTCTCCGTCAAACCCTCCCAGATCGGGCTGGACTGTGGCGACGACGTCTTTCTGACCCACCTCGATCGAATCGTCGACGCAGGCACCACCCACGATGTCTTCGTCTGGATCGACATGGAAGACTACACGACGACCGATGTCACGCTCAGTGCGTTCGAACACCACGCACGCAAGACCAACGGAGCGGTCGGCGTCTGTGTGCAGGCGAACCTGAAGCGAACGCGCGAGGATATCGAACGACTGACTGACGTTCCGGGCAAGGTTCGGTTCGTCAAAGGCGCGTACGACGAGCCAAAACACGTCGCCTACAAGAAGAAATCAGAGGTAAACGAGGCGTATCGAGACCTGATCACGTACGCCTTCGAGTCGTTCACCAAAGGGAAGGTCGCTGTCGGCAGCCACGATCCGGAGGTCATCGATTACGTCGAGGAGCTCGCTCGAACGTATGACACGCCCTACGAGTTCCAGTTGCTCATGGGCGTCCGCGAGGATGCCCAGCGCGAACTCGCCACGGACCACGATGTCTACCAGTATGTTCCCTACGGACCGAAATGGATGTCCTACTTCTACCGACGGGTGCGCGAACGCAAAGAAAACGCCCTGTTCGCCCTTCGAGCAGTGCTCAGCTAGTCCCCTTCCAACCGTTGCCTGATGGTATGACCGATACCAGCCGACTAGTTCGACCCATCAGTACAGGGTCGGGCCAGCGACGAGGATTCTCGAGTTGTCATTCGCTCCCGGCACCGTCCGGATCAAGCAGCTTTGACTCAGCTTTTCGCAAATGGTCGAGCAGCGTCGTCTTCGAGATGTCGAGTTCAGCCGCTAGCTCCCGGGTCGAGACGCCCCGTGGCCACTGGTAGTAGCCCCGATTTCGTGCAAGCTGGAACACCTCCCGCTGGGTTGTGGTAAGCGCATCCATCCGGTGTTTGCGCTCGGACTCGCCCGAAGGCGTGCTTGTGATTGTCTCGATCGATACCTCTGCACCCGCGGACTCACAGACTCCCTCGATCGCGCTCTCGATTCTGTCTCGATCGTCGGCGAAACAGACCTCCCAGTACTCCTGTCCGCCCTCGATTCGTACGGGGGCGCTGTGGACGAACCCGTGTTCGAGCAGTGTCGGACAGATCATGTCCTGTGGGTCGTACTCGAGGAAAAATTCGGTGACGACGTTGCCGGGGAGCAAGGAAGACTGTCGACGACCGAACCGTTCTTGCAGTTCAAGCACCTCGCCCGCAAGCGGTGACGCTTGGATTTCGTCGAGTAGCGTCTCGACTTCCTCCGTCGTTTCGCCAAACGCAGTAAAAAGCCCGTTTACGGGCTCCTCCGCTGGAGCCGGCACGTTATAGATCGCGTGTGCCAGGATCCCCCCACCGACCCGTTCGGTCGATTCGATCGCCCAGCAGTTTGGGTGCCATAGTTCAAGTGTTAATCGCGTGCCGTGAAGTGGACGGCTCACGTTCATTGCCATTCTGTACCAGTGAGTAGGCAAGTAGTTCTCGATTCGCGAAATAGTACACCCGACCATGGTCGGGTCGCATATCGACCCCTCCCATGGGCGGGGCGCGTTATTCTATGGTGACGGCCAAACCACCATCCATGAGTCAGCAAACACAGGTCTACGGCCACCAGATCGGTGGCGAGTGTACTGATGGCGACGGAACCGAGACGTTCGCAAGCGAGAACCCGGCGACTGGCGAAGAGCTCGCACGTTTCCAGCGGGGCACCGAGTCAGACGTCGACGCCGCGCTCGCGGCCGCTGAGGACGCCGCCGAAGAGTGGCATTCCCTGTCGTACATCGATCGAGCGGAGTATCTCTGGGACATTTATCACGAACTGCGCGAGCGCACCGACGAACTCGGTGAGATCGTCACCAAAGAGTGTGGAAAGGAGATCAGTGAGGGGCGGGCCGACGTAATCGAGGCCTACCACATGGTCGAGTGGGCCGCTGCAAACGCCCGCCATCCACACGGGGATGTAATTCCGAGCGAAATCGCGAGCAAGGACGCGTACATGCGCCGCAAGCCCCGCGGCGTCGTCGGCTGTGTCACCCCGTGGAACTTCCCGGTCGCGATCCCGTTCTGGCATATGGCGGTCGCGCTGGTCGAGGGGAACACGGTCGTCTGGAAGCCCGCCGAGCAGACGCCGTGGTGTGGCCAGATCATCGCCGAGATGTTCGAAGATGCGGGAATTCCCGACGGCGTCTTCAACATGGTCCAGGGCTTCGGTGACGCCGGCGCGGCGATCACCGACGACGAACGCGTCGACACTGTCCTGTTTACTGGCTCGGCGGAGGTCGGCCACGAAATCGCAAGCAAGGTCGGTGGCGAACCCGGCAAACTCGCCGCCTGTGAGATGGGCGGCAAAAACGGGATCGTCATCACCGAAGATGCCGACCTCGACGTCGCCGTCCACTCCGCAGTCATGTCGAGTTTCAAGACGACTGGCCAGCGCTGTGTCTCGAGCGAGCGGCTAATCGTCCACGAAGACGTCTACGACGAGTTCAAAGAGCGATTTATCGAGGTCGCGGAGAACGTTTCCGTCGACGATCCGCTCGAGGAATCGACGTTCATGGGGCCGGCGATCGAGGCCGAACACGTCGAGAAAATCAGGCAACACAACGAACTCGCCCGCACGGAAGGCGCGGAGGTACTCGTCGATCGCGAGGAACTCGACGACAGCGAGATTCCCGACGGCCATGAGGACGGCCACTGGGTCGGCCCGTTCGTCTACGAACTCGACTACGATTCGGAGCTGCGCTGTCTCCAAGAGGAGTGTTTCGGCCCCCACGTCGCCCTGCTCGAGTATTCGGGTGACGTCGATCGCGCCCTCGAGATCCACAACGATACCGATTACGGGCTCGCCGGCGCGATCATCAGCGAGGACTACCGGAAGATTCACCAGTTCCGCGACGAGGCCGAGATCGGGCTGGCGTACGCGAACCTACCCTGCATCGGCGCGGAGGTTCACCTTCCGTTCGGCGGCGTGAAGAAGTCCGGGAACGGCTACCCGAGTGCCCGTGAAGTCATCGAAGCCGTCACCGAACGCACCGCGTTCACCCTCAACAACTCGAAGGATATCGAAATGGCACAGGGGCTCTCGGCGGACGTCACAACGTCGGACGACGACTGATCGGTCCGCTCTCCTTTTTTATGCTCGCCGATCGTTGATGGCCGTCCAGTCGCGTCACTCGCTCGACTGATACGGACTGTCGATCTCACCTGGCCCGGTCTACAGGACTGTGCGGTGAACACCACTGTCCAGGGGAAGCGACCGAACGTTAGAGGTCGATTCCGCCGTTGACGTCGATCACTTCGCCGGTGATGTAGCCGGATTCCTCGCTCGCGAGATAGCGAACGAGGCTGGCAATCTCGCTGACGCTGGCAAAGCGCTCGAGTGGAATCTCCTCGCGTAGGTCGTCCTGAATGCCATCCGGGATCGCTTCGACCATCTCCGTGCGCGTGAAGCCGGGGGCGATGCAGTTTGCTGTCGTGCCGGTGTCTGCTAACTCGAGGGCGAGCGAGCGGGTAAAGCCGAAGAGGCCGCTTTTGGCCGCGGCGTAGTTGGCCTGGCCGACGTTGCCCTGTTTGCCGATCACACTCGAGATGTTGATGATTCGCCCGTCATCGACGGCCTCGAGGTCGTCGTAGAACGCTTTCGTACAGTTGAACGTCCCGTGGAGTGAGACGTCGAAGACGCGGTGCCACTCCTCGGCGCTCATGTTGGCGAACGTACAGTCAGATGTGATCCCGGCGTTGTTGACGAGGACGTCGAGTGAGCCGAACTCGTCGTGAATCGCGTCGCTCATCGCGTCGACTGCGGCCCGATCGGTGACGTCGGCCTGAACTGGGTGGCCCGTGCCGTCGGTATCGCTGTCGGTAATCGTCTCGGCGACTGCCTGGGCGTCGGCTTCCGAAGAGCGGTAGTTGATAATGACGGTTGCGCCGTACCGGCCCAGTTCACGAGCGATACCGCGTCCGATGCCGCGTGAGGAACCGGTTACCAGACACGTTCGTCCCGCGAGCGGTTGTCGTGGTGGGAACTCGAGGTTGGCTGGCTTTGTAGTGGGTGCCGCCTTCATTGATGGCCCTCCAGTCGCGTCGGCCGGTCGTGGTGAGCGTTGTGGGTGAGCGGCGCTGTCTCCGCTGGTTCGACTGCGGACAGCCACGTGTCGACGGTGTACGTCTGTTCGTCGGCTGTCTGTGGCTGTTCCGTATACGGGACGACGCCACGGAGTGTCTCTTCGTCCGTGCCCTCCTCGGCGTCCTCGTAGATCGCCAGTGAGACGAACGGAACCCGCACTCGCTCGCGTGGCTCGTCACACTCGAGTCCAAGCGGCGCTTGCTGAACGTCCTGTCGGCGGAATGCTGGCTCGAGTGAGTGGCCATGCTGTGTCGCCCACTGTTCGAACGTGGCGACGAGTTCACTGCGTGTCACCGGGCGGTCGTCGGTCGCGGTGTCCATCCTGACTGCAGGATGGTCTGGCGGCCAGTGGGTGGTCTGATAGGTATCGATCTGTCCGGCCTCGGAGAGACGCTGGAGTCGTTCGACGACGTCGTTGATCGACTCGGAGACTGTCAGGGGGATATTTGAGCGGACGTAGCACTCGATCCGAACGCGAGAGTGTGTCTCGAGATCGACGGCCGGCGTCGTAGCTGCGTAGTTACTGACTGGCATACCCATCCTCCGTTCGCCGTGCGAGATTCTTCGAAACAAGCGACTCGAGAACGGACAGGAGTGTGAGCTTCGGGAGCGCTAAGAGCTGCTGAAGCTCAGTCACTGTGGCCTCCTCCAGCACGTGGAGCGACAGATAGACGAGTTTCGTCTGAGGTGACGCAAGCTCATCTGGGACCGCAAACTGTTGTGTGCTCGTGGACATCATCCATGGTGGATGCCAACGATTAATCATATAAATCTAATTGAGATATGCACACAACTAACACAGAACTGCCAGTGGGCTGTACGATCAAGCTGTGGTATTACTCGAGTATGCTGGTCGGTCTCACAGTCGCTTTACGCGCCCCTTACACTCCCAGACGAGCGGAAACCGGCCATTTCGATAGCGGACATAGCTGTCATTCTAAGATTCGACTGGCGATACTCGAGGCGTCGGTTCTGTGCCCGGTCCAGTGGATGGCGTGACGGGCGGTAACACCGTTCGTCGACGACGCTACATCCCCAGGTCGGCAGCGGCGGTTGGAATCGGGAGGTCATGCGGGGAGATGCCCAGCAGCTCTGCAGCGTGATCGAGTGCCATGTCGAACCCGTAGTAGCGCTCGAGTTCGTCGCCATCGGCGGTTGGACGCACTTTCAACATCGCATACCCGTCTCGATTCTGGGCGATTGCGGCGGTTGTGCCGACCCGGGCCGTTCCGTCGCCGGTCGCCTCGAACTCGAGGAGTCGTTCCGTTTCGGTTTCGTCGTAGGTTGCTTTGATGCCGTTTGCCTCGGCCGTTCGGTCGTCGGTCATGGCTGGAACTCACGGACCGACGACCGGGAAGCTATCGGTTCCGGCGAGCCACGAGCGCCGCGACGGGGTGCGCTCGACGAGAGGAATCGATACCGACTTCTCCGTTCCTCGTGAGGGTATGGCCGTGAGCCGGACGGAGCCATCGCAGACAGTACAGCTGATCGCGACGTTCCGCCAGACCCGTTCTGTCGCGATCCAGTGGATCGTCGTCTCCGTAATCGGCTTTTTTGGCTTCGCCTACGGGTTCGGGTACGTCCTCGCAGTGATCCGAAACACGACCCTCGAGCCGATCGTCATTTCGCCGTTCGCGCCGCCGGATGTCATCGTCTGGCTTGCAATTTCGGCTGGGCTAGTCGCGCTCGTCGTCGTTCCACACGAGCTGCTTCACGGCGTGTTCATGGCGTACTACGGCGGGAAGCCGGAGTACGGCGTCGGTGTTTCCCACTTTCTCTTGCCGTACGCCTACGCAGAGACGGAGCAGGCAGTCTACACCCGAAATCAGATGCTCGTCGCCCTGTTGGCACCGTTCATTGGCATTACGGCTGTCGGGCTCGCGATACTGGTCGTCTATCCGACTCCGCTATTGCTTATTCCACTGGCGGCCAACGCCGCCGGCTCGATCGGTGACCTCTGGATGGCTGCCGTGCTCTTGCAGTATCCCCCCGGCGTTCGTGTTGGTCCGCTCCCCGACAGCGACGTACAGGGGTTCGGAATCTACGGCGCGAGCGAACGCGATCACAGCCGTGTTCCGGGGCGGCGCGTCCTTTCAACGGTCGTATCTGGCGCGGTCGGGACGCTCGCGGTGTTGTCGATCGGGATCCTCGGCTGGGTGTTGGTGTCGCTCGCCGTCGGCTCGGGAACTGTCGTCATCGGCGATCCCGACAGTCACTGGCTTCTCGTCCGGCACGAACGTCACGCTCACGGTGACGTTCACCTCGAGATCGGTGCCACTCTCTTTTTCGGTGTCACGGCGCTTGGTGGGCTCATCTGGGCGCTCGGGATCGAGGGATATCGTGCACTCGTCCCAGCGGAGTCGTCGCCATGAGGAAGCCAAAACCGTAACGCTCGAGCCGTTCTCACCTCGAGTGAGTGTATGACCAAGTGGCTTCAAAGCGGTCGCCGCCGCGATATGTGCGTGCTGCTCGCCGGTGCAGACGGGGGCGAACTACGCGGCCAGCAACTCAAATCCCGTCTCGAGTCGCAGTACGACGACCATCTCGAGCCGAAGGCGTTCTACGGTTCGCTGTCGGCGCTGGTCGATGCAGGGTTCGTCGAGAAGCGAACGGTGGGGATTCACGACGTGTACACGCTCACGGACGGTGGCGAACGACGGCTGCGTGAGCACTACGAGTGGGTCTGGGAGTGTCTGCATCGAGATGGCAGCGCGCAGTGAACAGCGACCACTGGAACATCCCGCCGGGACCGCGGCGTTTTTCCGGGATGGGAACAAAGTGAAATCGAGTAGATGACCACGGGCCAGCCCGATTTCACAACTGACGCCGACCTGGAGTGGTGTTACGACGCGGTTCACGGCGTCTCGCGGACTTTCTCGATCACTATCGATCGGCTCGAGGAGCCGATGGCGAGACACATTTGTATCGGATACCTCCTCTGTCGTGTTGCTGACACGATCGAAGACGCGGGACACATCCCGCCGGATACACAGACCGAACTGCTGACGACGTACGACCAGTTGCTCGATCCGGAGTCGGAGCAGACCGTCTCGGCGTTCATGGACGATATCGAGCCATGGATTCCCGACGAGCGCTCCGAAGACTGGAACGTCGTCGCTGAGACACCCCGCGTGTTGCGGACGTTCGAATCGCTCGATGAGGAACCTCGCGAGATCATGCGCGAGCCTGTCCGCGAACTCGTCGACGGGATGGCGATGTTCACGGACCGCTACGCTGACGAAGGCGGATTGCGCCTGCAGACGCTCGAGGAACTCGAGGAGTACTGCTGGTACGCTGCGGGCACCGTCGGGACGCTCATCACAGGGCTGGTCGCCCGGGGAGCCTCCCAGAACCGTGCCGAGGAGATGCGAGAGAACGCCCGCTCGTTTGCGCTGCTGTTGCAACTGGTCAACATCGCCAAAGACGTCGAGTCGGATTACCACGACGAGAACAACGTCTATCTCCCAGCCGAATGGCTCGAGGCAGAGGACGTCGACGTTGAGCAGGTCACCGACGCGGACAACCACGGCGGCGTGACGAACGTCATCAAACGCGTCACCGGACGGGCTGAGACCTATCTCGACGACGCCCATCGCTATCTCGAGGTCGTCCCCGAGACCCACGGCAACCGACTGTCGGCGTGGGCGATCCCGTATCTGCTTGCGGTCGGGACGATGCGTGAACTCCGCGAGCGGCCTGAAGATGTCATCCGTGAGGGCGACGTCAAGGTCTCTCGGTCGGAAGTGTACGCCCTTCTCCAGACGTTCGAAGGGGACGTCTCGCGGTCGACGCTTGCCGACCTCCGCAAGGAGATGGCAGAGAAGCCGCTCCATCAGTGACACCGCGCTCAGGTGCTCGTTGCAGGTGGTTTTCATGTCGAGAACGTCGTCAGAACCTATAACAGCACGCCGTTCGACTACCCCTCATGTGTCGGGAAACGAAGCGTGAACCCGCGTGGGTGTCGGCGATCCGGCTGGCGTTCCTCCGGGGACAGGTCGACGTCGACGGCGTGATGGAGGAGGCAAACCTCCCCGCCGGGTACGAACGAACTGTCCGGGACGTTCTGTCGACGATGGCCGACCGGCGACTTCTCGAGCCCGCCGGCGAGACGGGCGAGCGATACGTTCCAGGTCCCGTCCTCATCGAATCCGATCGCTTTGAGTTGGATTACTCCAAGGCATCCGACGGCGGTGCCCATCGGTGGCACTCGAGCGGCTGAGACACTTCATAGCGCAAACTATGTATTGACTACGACTGTACACGTCAGTAATGGGTACGCTTACGGATACGAAAATTTCCTCGAAGAACCTGACAACAGTGCCGAAACCGGTCCGGAACTTTCTCGACGTCGGTGCCGGCGATCGAGTCGAATGGCACGTCGAAGACGGACAGATCGTCATCAAAAAACGCGACGCCGAGTAGCCTCGACGACGCGGTTGATTAGAGATCGTCGGGAACGTCGACGTCACGACGGACACCTGGGTCGTCGACCTCGATGAGCGCACTCGAGTCGCTCTCGAGGAAGAGTTCTCGACCCCCGATGTCGCCGTCGACGTCAGTGAGCGCGTCGAAAAAGCGCGCGTCGAACAGCACCGGGTTGCCACGGTCCCCATCGAACGCTGCGGCGAGCGCCTCGCCAGCGCCGGCGGCGTACGCCGCGACCACCGTCTCGATCGTCTGGGGTGCGACGAAGGGCATATCGCCAAGGGCGACGAGGACAGCATCGACGTCGCCGCAGTCGCAGACGGCCTCGATGCCGGTCCGGAGCGACGACGCCTGCCCGGTGTCGTAGGCCTCGTTGACGACTGTTTCGACCGGAACCCCCTCGAGTGCGTCCTGCACTCGATCGGTCTCGTGGCCGAGGACGACGACCACCGGGTCGACGCTGCTGTGGACGAGCGTTCGGGCGGCATGACGGACGATCGGCTCGCCCTCGAGCGTCGCTAGCAGTTTATTCTCACTTCCGTAGCGGCTGCTCGTGCCGGCGGCGAGCAGCACGCCAGCCACTGCCGGCTCGTTGCAGCCGTCGTCCGCGTGGCGCACGTCGTCGGCCTCGAGAAGTGGGGGATCGGCGGTCGCAGATCGGGCCGTGTCCTCGTTGGCGTCGTTTTCAGTCATCGTTCCAGCACGGGATACGGCACGACTCGGACCTGTTCGTCGGCGGTGACGCCGTCCGTCGTTATGACGATGCCGTCGGCCTGGCTCGCACGCGTACTCGAGGAGAGCACGCTCGGATCGAACGTCTCCTCGTAGACCGACAGCGGCGAGTCGACGTGACCGAGTGGCATCGCGACGCCGTCCTCGAGCGTGACGGGGATGCCGTAGGTGAAGCCGGCAGTCGAAATATCGACGTCACGAGCCATCTGCGCGGCGACGGTCGGCAGCGTCGTCTCGCCGGTAAAGAACGGGCGGGCGACGAGCGACGTCACCAGATGGGCACCGATTGGTTTGCCCGGAATGGCGAACGCAACGGCGTCGTGGTCGGGCAGTTCCGCGACGGCGATCGGTTTTCCCGGTCGGAGTCGCACTCGGTGGAACAGCACGTCGCCGAGGACATCGAGCGAGCGGATGACGTAGTCCTTGTCGCCGACGCTGGTACCGCCGGTCGTGATGACGACGTCGTACTCGTCGGCCAACTCGGCGATCCGTTCTTCGACCCGGTCGTCGATGTCGGGAACCGCCCCCTCGTACGTCGCCTCGTGACCCCACGAGCGCACGAGGCCGGCGAGCATCGGCGAGTCGAGGTCCCGATGGCGCCCCTCGTGGATCTCCGTCCCGGTTGCCAGCAGGCCAACCGAGAGCCGTTTGGTGACGGGAACCGTCTCGATTTCGAGATCGCCGAGCAACAGCGCGTCTTTTGCGCCGAGTCGATCACCCGCGTCGAACAGCGCCTCGCCCTCCGCGACGTTGCTCCCGCGCTCGTAGACGTAAGTCCCGGGCTCGAGGTCGGAGCCCGTGAGCTGACCGTTTTCGACCGTCGCCTCCTCGCGTTTGAGCACCGCGTTTGCCGACGGCGGCAGCGGCGAGCCGGTGGCGATCCGAACCGCCGTCCCGGCCTCGAGTGCGGCTGGCTCGTCTTCGGGAAACACTGGCGTCTCGACGACCTCGAGCGGATACTCGTCGGTCGCATCGAACGCAAAGCCGTCCATCGTCGCGTGGCTCTGGGCTGGGACGTCGATCGGGGCCGAAATCGGTTCGGCGAGGGTTCGCCCGGCGATCTCGTCGAGGGAGACCTGTTCCGTCTCGAGTCGTGACAACCACTCCGTTCGAAGCGCTAGAACGCGGTCGACGGCCGCGTCCACATCGATCAGATCGGCACCGTCGTGTGAGTCAATACCTGTCATTCTCAAATCCTATTTTTCAGATTTGATATGCTGAAAACACTAATGTTTATTTGTGTGGTATAGGAACGCATAGAGTGTGGTAAATAGTATGCACATAGTGCAGGGTTATAAAAGATGACGCCGATCGACACACAACGACCGCGGCCACGAAACGGGTGGGTATGATGGAGTTCAGTGGCGAATTCGAACTCGAGGACGTGCCACCGGAGAAAGCGTGGGTCGTGCTCTCGGACCCGATCGCTGTCCGAAACTCGCTGAAAGGGTGTCAGTACATCACACCGATGAACGACGACTTCGGTTTCGACGACTACGAACCCGAAGAAGACGTCGAGACACTTCCTGAAGCCGACCCGGAGGACGTCGCCGAGCGGGCGTTCAAAGAGGGCCAAGAGTATGCAGCGCTGATGCAAGTCGGCGTCGGCAGCGTCAAGCCCCGCTTCGAGACGTCGGTGACGATCGACGAACGCGACCACGACGACTTCATCATGACCGCGACTGGCAGCGGCACCGCAAGCGGGAGCAGTTTCAGCATGGAGTCGGGGATGCAGATCTACTCGCTCGAGGATAGCGAGGGCTCGCGCATCGAGTGGTGGACCGAAGCCGACATCTCGGGCCGGATCGCCCAGCTCGGTTCGCGGGTGATCGACCCCGTGGCCAACAAGATCGTGGGCAACTTTTTCAGTGATATCGAACAGCAGATGAGCGACGTCGAAGAGACGGATTCGGGCATCACGGACCGGATCCGTGGGATGTTATGAAACCGGCACAGTTCGAACAGCACGAACCCGAAACCGTCGAAGAGGCTGTCAGCTTGCTCGAGAGCCTAGACGACCGGGCGATCCTCTCCGGCGGGCAGAGTATGGTCCCGATGCTCCGGTTCCGGCTTGCGGTGCCGGAGACGATCATTGATATCAACCGCATCGAGAGCCTCGACTACCTCGAGGAGGACGACGGCTGGCTCACAATCGGCGCACTTGCCCGTCATGCCGATATCGAACACTCCGAGCTGATCGCCGAGCACTACGGCAGCTTCGCCGACACGGCACCGCTGGTGGCGGACCCACAGATCCGCAATCGGGGGACAGTCGCGGGCTCTATCGCACAGGCGGACCCGAAAGGCGACTGGGGCAGCGTCTTACTCGCCCACGAGGGTGAAATCGTCGCACACGGTCCTGACGGCGAGCGAGTCATTCCGGCCGACGAGTTCTTCCTGCTGCCGTACGATACGACCCTCGACGAGAACGAACTGCTCACTGAGCTTCGGGTACCGACACCCGCGCCTCGAGAGGGCAGCGCCTATCACAAGCTGAAACGGAAGGTGGGCGACTACGCGATGGCTGGCTCGGCTGCACGGCTCGTCCTCGACGACGACGGCCGAATCGAGCAGGCAGGCATCGGCCTCACCGCCGTCGACATCACGAACGTCCGGGCGACCGACGCCGAAGACCATCTCGAGGGCGAACGGCCGAGTAGCGAGCTGTTCAAACGCGCTGGCGAACTGGCGGCCGAACAGTCGAACCCCGAATCTGACGAACACGGCGACGTGGAATATAAAGAACGAATGGTAAATGTCCTCACCCAGCGCGCACTCGGCGACGCCGCCGAACGCGCCGGACTGGTCAAACGGAGGGTATCACAGTGACGAACACACGAGAGATTTCGCTGACGGTCAACGGCACTGAACACACGATCGACGTCGAACCGCGCCAGCTGCTCGTGCACGCGATCAGAGAGGAACTGGACATGACCGGTACGCACATCGGCTGTGACACTGGCAACTGCGGGGCCTGTACGGTCCTCAAAGACGGGGAACCGATCAAGTCCTGTCTCATGTTCGCAACGCAAGCCGACGGGAGCGAACTCATGACCGTCGAGGGGATGGAAGAACTCCCCGAAGCGCGCGGAGACTTGCATCCGCTCCAGGAGGGCTTTCGCGAGGAACACGGCCTGCAGTGTGGCTACTGTACGCCCGGCATGCTGATGGCCGGCAAGGCGTTGCTCGACGAGAACCCGGACCCGAGCGAGGAAGAAATCCGCGAAGCGATCAGCGGCAACCTCTGTCGGTGTACCGGCTACCAGAACATCGTTCGCTCGATCGAGTACGCCGCGGAGGAACTCGAGGAGGTCGCGGCTGCCGACGGCGGCACGACCGCGGCGTCGGGGACGGACACCAGCAGCGCCGACGCATTCGACGGCGAGTTCGACTGCGGCGTCGAGAACTGCTGTGGCGGCCCGACGACCGATCGCGACCACGACGCCGACACTGGCGGTGAGCACAGATGAGCAGTGATTCAGAGCGATTTGCAGAGGCAGAAGACGGCGGTCCGCAGCCGGAAAAACACTGCGGCCACGGCCGCGGCGGGATGGGTGAGGACGTCAAACGAAAGGAAGACCAGCGATTCATCACGGGGCGTGGCAACTACGTCGACGACATCAAGAAGCCGGGCATGCTTCACTGTGAGATCGTTCGCAGCCCACACGCCCACGCCCGTATCGAGAACATCGACAAGTCTCGAGCGCTGGACGTCGACGGCGTCGTCGCTGTCCTCACCGCGGACGACTTGCGCGAGTACGATCTCGCGACGATGCCGACGCTGATGGCCGACACCCAGGACGTCCTTGTCAACGACAAAGTCAAGTTCCAGTCCCAGGAGGTCGCCGCCGTCATCGCGACCGATCGGTACACGGCCAAAGACGGCGCACAGAAGGTCGTCGTCGACTACGACGTGCTCGAGCCGGTCGTCGACGCCGAGAAATCACTCGAGGACGACGCGCCGCTGATCAGAGACGACATCGAGGACAAAACGGACAACCACTGTCTCGACTGGGAGACGGGCGACGAGGAGGCCACTGCCGAGGCCTTCGAGGAGGCCGACGTCACCGTCAAAGAGGACATGCTCTACCAGCGACTGCACCCGGCCCCGATCGAGACCTGCGGTGCCGTCGGCGACTACGACCCCGGCAAGGACAAGCTGACGGTCCATATGACCTCGCAGGCACCCCACATCCACCGAACCCTGTTCGCGCAGGTGTCGGGCATCCCCGAACACAAGATCCGGATCGTCAGCCCGGACGTCGGGGGCGGCTTCGGCAACAAGGTGCCGATCTATCCCGGCTACGTCGTCGCTGCGGCGGCGTCGTACGTCTTAGAGCAGCCAGTCAAGTGGGTCGAAGAACGCTCGGAGAACATCCAGTCGACCGGCTTCGCCCGTGACTACGACATGACGGGCGAACTCGCCGCGACCGACGACGGCGAGATCCTGGCGGTTCGAACCGACGTGCTCGCGGACCACGGCGCGTACAACGCCGTCGCCCAGCCGTCGAAGTTCCCCGCCGGGTTCTTCAACATCTTCACGGGGTCGTACGATATCGACACGGCCTACGGCTCGCTGACTGCGGCCTACACCAACACCGCACCCGGTGGCGTCGCCTATCGGTGTTCGTTCCGTGTCACGGAGGCAGTGTACCTCATCGAACGGATGGTGAAAGTCCTCGCGGACGAGCTCGGGATGGACCCCGCCGAAATCCGCCGAAAGAACTTCATCCAGCCCGAGCAGTTCCCCTACGAGAGCACAACCGGGTGGAACTACGACTCGGGTGACTACGAGGCGGCACTGGACAAGGCCCTCGAGATGGCCGACTACGACCACTACCGCGAGGAACAACAGCGCCGAATCGACGAGGATGCCAACAAACTGCTCGGCATCGGCATCTCCTCGTTCACCGAAATCGTCGGAGCCGGCCCGGGCAAAACCTGTGACATCGCGGGTGTCGAGATGTTCGACTCCGCCGAGATCCGGGTCCACCCGACCGGCAACGCGACGGTCCGGGTCGGCGTCCAGACACAGGGCCAAGGTCACGAGACCACGTTCGCCCAGATCGTCGCCGAGGAACTCGGCATGAACGTCGAGGACATCACCGTCGAACACGGCGACACCGACACCGATCCGTACGGCCTTGGCACCTACGGCTCCCGGAGTACGCCCGTCGCCGGCGCGGCGGCCGCCGTCGCCTCACGCAAGGTTCGCGAGAAAGCGAAAGCCATCGCCGCGAACGAACTCGAGGCCGCCGAGGAAGACATCACCTGGGACCGCGAAAGCGGCGAGTTCCACGTCGCCGGCGCGCCCGACCGGTCGATCACGATCACCGAGATCGCCGCCGGTGCGTACATGAACAAGCCGGCCGGCGAGGATCCCGGCCTCGAGGCGGTCAACTACTACGATCCACCGGAAATGACGTATCCGTTCGGCTCCTACATCGTGATCGTGGAAGTCGACCGCGAAACCGGCGAGGTCGAGTTCGAGAAGTTCGTCGCCGTCGACGACTGCGGGAACCGCATCAACCCGATGATCATCGAGGGCCAGATCCACGGCGGACTCGCCCAGGGAATCGGGACGGCGATGCTAGAGCACGTCACCTTCGACGACAACGGCAACGTCACCGGCGGCGACTTCATGAACTACCTGCTGCCGACGTCGATGGAGATCCCAAACTTCGAGACGGGCCACACCGTGACGCCGTCGCCCCACCACCCGATTGGGGCGAAAGGGGTCGGCGAGTCACCGACAGTTGGCTCGCCGCCGGCGATCGTCAACGCCGTCGTCGACGCGATGAGCCACGCCGGAATCACCCACGTCGAGATGCCGATGACGCCCGACACCGTCTGGGAGAAACTCGACGAAGCGGGGCTCGCGGCCGACCCCGCCGACTACGTCTCCCTCGAGTTCGAGGACCAATCGAGCGACAGCACGGCCGACGACTGATCTCACCGTGCTCACCGACCACCCACCGACATGACACCAGACACCGCATCCGACGCCGATCTCGCAGCGCACGAGCAAGCGCTGCAAGCGCGTGAGGAACCGTACGCCTGGGCGACCGTCGTCCGCCGTGAGCCACCAGTGTCAGCCACCGTCGGCGATCGAGCGCTTGTGACTGCCGACGGTGAGTTGCACGGCTGGATCGGTGGTGTCTCCTGTGCGCAGTCGCGCGTGACCAGCGAGGCCCGGGCGGCCATCGCCGACGGCGAGCCACGACTGATCGGCATCGCCCCCGATCCCGATGTGATCGACCGCCCCGGCCTCGAGGCGTTCCCGATGCAGTGTCACAGTCAGGGCACCCTCGAGGTGTTCATCGATCCCGTGTGTCCGGCGACGCGGCTGCTCGTCGTGGGTGGGTCGCCGATCGCCCACTCGCTGGTCAGGCTGGCAAGCGAACTCGATATCGAGGTGGTGCTCGTCGATCCCGACGGAGCCGACGCCGATCTCCCGTCGGAAACGACCGTTTTGACGACGCTCGAGCCCGACGAGATCGCCGAAGCAGTCGGCAGCGGGCCGCTCGTCGCCATCGCCTCGATGGGCGAGTACGACGCCCACGGCGTCGTCGCCGGCATCCGCACTGGGGCACCGTACATCGGCCTCGTGGCCAGCGAGACGCGGGCCGCAGAGACCGTCGACCACGTTGCCGGTCTCCTCGAGGAAGCGCCGGACACCGTTCGCGACGCGGTCACAAGCCCGGCGGGGGTCGATATCTCGGCCTCGAGCGCGCCGGAGATCGCGACGAGCCTGCTCGCCGAACTGGTCGAGGTACGATCGACCACCAGTGGGGTGGCGGCCTCGAACGAGCTGGCCACCCACACGGATGCCAGCAACGCCAGCAATGCAGACACCGCCGAATCCAGCGAGTTGGCGACGGAGACAGCCTCGTGCTGTGGCGGCGGTGACGAACGCCCATCGACAACAGAACCCGAATCGAGCCATGAGTCGGCCGTCGACCCCGTCTGCGGGATGACGGTCGATCCGGACGAGGCACCGAGTATCACCCACCAGGGGACGACCTACTACTTCTGTTGTCACGGCTGTGCCGACGCCTTTCGAACCGATCCCGACGAGTATCTCGAGGGACCCACGACCGAAACAATGAACTCAGTATGACAGGGGAGACGCCGGAGCTCGCCGTCGAGGCGATCGACGAGGCGACGCTACGCGAGCGATTCGAGGCCCAACACTACGTCGCGGACGACCGCGTGGTCACGACCGTCCAGCTTGCGTTACAGCTCGGCCGGCCGCTGCTCGTCGAGGGCGAACCCGGCAGCGGGAAGACCGAACTGGGGAAGGTCCTTGCCGAAGGGTTTGAGACGGAACTGATCCGCCTCCAGTGTTATGAGGGGCTGACCGCCGAAAACGCCCTCTACGAGTGGAACTACACGAAACAGCTGCTTGCCGTCCAGTCGAACGAGGGGACGGTCACCGCCGGCTCCGACTCCGCGGACGCTGCGGGGACTCGGTCCGTCTTCGACGACGAGTATCTACTCGAGCGCCCGCTGTTGCGTGCCCTGACGGCTGGTGGCGATCGATCGCCGGTGTTGCTGATCGACGAGATCGACCGCGCCGACGAGGCGTTCGAGGCGTTCTTGCTCGAGTTGCTGTCGGAGTATCAGGTGTCGATTCCGGAGCTTGGGACGATCCGCGCGGAGAACCCGCCGATCGTCATCCTCACGTCGAACCGAACTCGCGGGCTCAGCGATGCGCTCAAGCGGCGCTGTCTCTATCTCCACGTCGAGCCGCCGTCGTTCGAGACGGAGTACGAGATCGTCTCACGCAAAGTTCCTGAACTCGATGCAGCGATCGCAGCCGAAGTCTGTGCCGTCGTCGAACGCCTCCGCGAGGAGTCGTTTCTCAAACGGCCGGGTGTCGCCGAAACGCTCGACTGGGCACGGGCGGTTGCGATGCTTCGAGCCGACGGCAGTGACGAGCCGTTGTCGACCGACGAGATCGAACGGACGATCGGCTGTCTGCTCAAGGAGGTCGAAGACGTCACCCGCGTCGACACCGCGCTGCTCGAACAGCTCCATGCGGCCGCAGCCGCGGCCGACGACCGACTCGATCCGAACGAGAGATGACGCCACGCGAGCCCCCTTCTGAGAACGCCACCGGATCCGATCGCGCTCGAGGCGACAGTAACAACGGCGACCGTGGCGCGCTCGACCAGCCGATGAGACTCCACACCGTTCCCGATTTCGAGGCTGCACGCACACACGTCCTGACGGAACTCGTGCGATTTACCGACGACCTCCGGCAGGCGGGCGTCGACGTACCGGCGACTGGCACGCTCGAGGGGGCACGAGCGCTCGCCGTCGTCGGCTTTGCCGACCGCGAGCCCGCTGCGGACGCACTGCGAGCGACGTTGCTCTCCGAGGCGGCCGACCGCGAGGCGTTCGACGAGGCGTTTCCACCCTTCTGGCACCGGCTCCGAACCGGGCTCGACCGCATCGCGACCTACGAGGGGACGGGCACACCGGACGACGACGAGTCGGAGCCGTCCGGCGCCGTCGCACTCGAGGGAGAGGCGTCCGAACTGCTCTCGGAGACGGAGCCGCCGTCGCTCGAGGACGACGACGGCGACGGCTCGGAGCGTGCCGAGGTTCGACTGCAGACCGGTCGACGCCACGCCACGGGCGAACGACCGGTCGACGACGATGGGGACGGCGACGCCGTGCGGCGGTACAGCGCCGTTGGAGGACGCGAACGCGTGGCAGCGACACCGGCGTCGCTGACGGACGCCGAACGTGACGCTATCGATCGGTTCGTGGACGCGCTGGCGACCGTCCCCGGCCGACGGACCCAACAGGCCACCGCCGGCGAACGAATCGACGCGCGACGAGCACTCCGGACGAGTCTCGGAACCGGGGGGACGCCGATGGACCTCCCGACTCGAGACCGCGCCCCGAGCGAGTTACACTGCTGTCTGCTGATCGACGTCAGCGGCTCCGTGCTGGATACGGTCGACCGCGACACGCTCCTTGCCGTCGCGGAACGGCTCCAGACCGTTGCCCGACGGAGTTCGGTCTTCCTGTTCGATACCGACCTCGTTGACGCGACCGAGCAGTTCGAGCGCGCTGGCGGTGATCCAGCCGCGGCCCTGCGCGCGGCCGAAATCTCGTGGGGCGGCGGCACGCAGATCGGCGGCGCGTTCGAAACACTGCGGCGCCAGCACCGCGACGCGGTGGATCGCCGGACTGTCGTCATCGTCATCAGCGACGGGCTCGATGTCGGCGAGCAGTCAGTGCTCGAGGAACAGATCACCTGGCTCGCCCGCCGGGCCGCGGCGGTGCTCTGGCTCAACCCGCTCGCCGTCGCGTCGACGTACGAGCCACGAACGCGGGGGATGGAGACGTGTCTGCCGTACGTCGACGGCCTCTTTGGCTTCGCGGAGCCGACCGATCTGGCCGAGATCGCCCGCCAACTCGAGCGCCGTGGACTCGACGGCCCGATCGGCTACGAGTACGATCCACGCCGGCAGCAGCCGGCCGAAACCACGCCTACAGCTGAGGAGGGCCACGAATGAGCGACTCGATTCTCCCTGCCGTCATCGACCGACTCCGTGACCGCGGAGCCACTGCTGGGGTGACGGTCGAGCAGATCACGATCGGACGATCGACGCTCATGGTCGAACTGGCCGGCGTGGATGGCGGTGCCGACGATGAGGGATGCGAGAAGCGACGGACCGCCGGCCTCGCCCACCGCCCGCCGGGGGACGCGCCGCCGACAGCCAACAGCGACCTCGAGACGCTGCTCGAGTGGACGACACAGCCGCCAGCCGACTCGCTACTGGAGCCGGCTGGCCAAACTCACCCGGAGTCCGAGGACACGGCACTCGAGGTCGCCATCGGTATCGCCACCGTCAACGCGCTGTCGGCCCCGTTCATCGAGTGGCAGACGGGCGATCCGATGGCGCTGCTTGACTCGCGCGTCGACACGATCGCGACTGTCGGGCTCTTTCGCCCCGCGTTTCGGAAGTTTTCCGACGTCGACGTGCGCGTGATCGAACGCAAGCCCATCGGCGACGTGTCGACGCCCGACAGCGTCACCGTCACGACCTACCGACCGGCCGATGCGGCCGCCGCGATGGCGGACGCCGAAGTGGTTTTCATAACTGGATCGACGCTCATCTACGGCGGCCTCGAGCGCTATCTCGAGACAGCCCCGGAGACGGCAACGGTCGTCCTGATCGGGGCGACTGCGTCCGTCCTTCCCGAGGCCGTGTTCGCAGCCGGCGTGACGGTCGTCGCCGGTGCGTCGGTCACCGATCCCGACCAGGTTCGCGACGCCATCCAGGCTAACGCGTGCGGAACTGAGTTACACGCGGCCGGCGTAGAGAAGGGATACACAGTGACTGACAGCCCCACTGGTCGGGGTCGGAGGCTGCACCTGTCACGCGCCGACTCACCGGACCGAGACGAACCGAGAGACGACCGACTGTGAGCAAGCAATAGATGACACAAAACAACTGGAGTGTACCGGAGACCGAAGTACTACAGCGCGTCCACGAGCGACTCGAGGGCGACGGCGCGGACGTCCTCGCGACGATCGTCGACGTCGAAGGCAACGCCTACCGCCGGCCGGGGGCGAAGATGCTCCTCGACGAAGCGGGCGAGGGTGTCGGCGCCATTACGGCCGGCTGTCTCGAGGACGACCTGCTCGCAGCGGCCGAGTCAGTCCGCGAGCACGGCCGTCCGGAGCTGATCACGTACGATCTGATGGACGACGAAGACGACGTCTGGGGACTCGGCGTCGGCTGCAACGGGATTATCGACGTCCTGCTCGAGCCCCTGACCGAGACGTATCGTCCAGCGGTCGAGGCGTTTGCCGACGGCCGGGACGTCGCCGTGCTCACCGCACTCGAGGACAGCGAGGGGGCGCTCGAACGAGGCGATCGCGCATACTACCATCCGACCGAGACACAGCTGACAACCCCTGATGGTGAGCCAGCACCGGCGTGGCCCAACGAACTCGCCGATCCCGCGGGCGATCTCGCCGAGCGTGGGCGAGCTGACACCCTCGAGATCGATGGCCGGGGCCGCCAGCTCGAGGTGTTCATCGACGGGCTCGCTGCCCCGACGGAGCTGGTCATCTTCGGCTCCGGCCACGACGTGGGGCCGGTCACCGAGCTAGCGGCGAAAAACGACTTCCGCGTGACTGTGGTCGGCTTCCGCGGTAGTGTCGACCTCGAGACGCGATTCCCGGATGCCGACGAGACGCTGACGACCTCGCCAGCGGCCGTCAGCGACGACCTCGCGCTCGACGAGCGCAGTTACACGGTTGTCATGACCCACAACTTCATCGACGACCGGCTGACCGTCGAGCAGCTGCTCGACTCGTCGGTCCCCTACATCGGTCTGATGGGACCACACGACCGCTTCGAGAAGATGCTCGCGGAGTTCGACGACGAGGGACGGACGTTCGACGAGGAAGCGCTGTCGTCGCTCTACACCCCGATCGGGCTCGATCTCGGCGGCGGTTCGCCATACCAGATCGCTCACAGTATCGTCGCGGAGATTCTGGCGGTCGCTAACGATCGAACGCCGCGTCATCTGAAAACGCGCGAGGGACATATTCACGACCGCGTTACTGTCGAGTCGCCGTCGAAGTGACGTGTCTCGTCGTCTCGGTCGTACCGTGGGTGGGATGGCATACTGGCTCTCGAACACGCTGACACTGGTTGCTACCCGATAGACACACGACAGCCGTCAGTGGGAGAAACCTTCAAGAATGAGGGGTGAAAGTTCCAGACAGACCCGGTGAATCGCGTGAGTAAAAACGACGTTGCCACTGAGCGGGACGGGGAGGCCGAAGCGACAACTGACCGTACCAACAGCGACGCCGCGATTGACGACCTTGGACTCGGAATCGACATTGATCTCGAGGCAGTCGAGTCCGACACTTCCGCTGATGTCGAACTCACCTTCGACGAGGAGACACTGCTCGAGGCAGCCGATACGGCAGCTGACGTGCCCACAGACGATGCGTCCGCCGGCGATGGTCTACGACTCGAGGCCGACGAGCGAGTACGGCTTGAGGACGCTGAGATCGATCCAGAGGCGCTCTCCGAGAAGCGCTGTTCGTACCGAATGCTGTTGGATGCTGGCGTCGATGGGTCGACCGCAAAGCGTCTGCGGCGACGGTTCTCGCTTCCTTGGACGTTCGAAAACGACGGCGACCTCGAGCGACGCTCGAGTGAGGTTCGTGGGCTCGGTGCGGCCGAACGCGAGTGGATCGCCAAAAGCGGCGACGAGGAGTGGCAGGCCTTCGAGTACGACCATTCACCCATCGCGGCGGTTGCTCGGCAGAAACCGTCGGAGCGACCGTGGCCAAAGCCAACGCCGGTCACGGCGGTCACGGGTGTTGGCCCTGCTGATGCCGACAAACTGGCTGACGCCGGCATTCACTCGGCGGAACGACTGGCGACGATCAACGCTTTCGAGGTCGCCAGCGTCCTCGAGATCGACGTCGTGCACGTCCGAACGTGGCGCCACAACGCACGGGAACAACTCGACTGACTCGATGGTGTCGTTGTGATCGCGGCCTCGAACTGGCCAGAGCTGATCGATGATGCGCTCTTGCGACCTGGGCGGCTCGACCAGCACGTCGAGGTCTCCGAACTCGACGAGGCCGCCTGCCGCGATATTTTCGAAATCTACACCCGCGGCCGCCCGCTCGCCAATGACGTTGACCTCGACACCCTCGTGGGGGTCTCGCCCGAGGCGGTCGACGCGTTCGATGCCGACACGAGCCAGTTCGAGGACGCACACGGGCGCCGAGGGAGAAGCATGGCCGCACACCCGTCTTCGTGACCGGTGCCGACGCGTCTTTTTGTTCTGTTGCCTTGCACTGGCCTCAGCAAGAACAATAGCCACCGCTACTGAACGACCTTGTGTGCGAATGATCAACGGCAGCAGCATCGAGGGACAGGACGGACGCGGCCGCGGTGACGGAACAATCGTCCGGAGCAGGTGAGCACGACATGGTCCGCCTCACCGCTCGACTCGCCGGCTACCTCGGTTCGCTCCTGTTTCTGATCGCCGTGTACGCGATCGTCTACCAGTGGGGGATGGCGACGCTCGAGGGCGAGCCGCGATCGTGGTACCGGGCGCTCGAGGTCGTCGTCCAGTCGATGACCACTACGGGCTACGGACAGGATGCCCCGTGGGAAACGCTCGAAATGACGCTGTTGCTGATGCTGATCCAAGTGACGGGGATCGCCTACATCTTCGTCGCCATCCCGCTGTTCGTCGTCCCGTGGCTCCAGACGATCGTTCAGCCAACGCCGCCCGAACACATCAACGGACTCGAAGAACATGTCATTATCGTCGGCTACACCGATCTCTGTGACACACTTATCGACGAACTCGAGGGCAGTGGGACGCCGTACGTGATCCTCGAGGCCGACGAGGACCGCGCACGGGAGCTCCACGAGGACGGGCTCACGGTCCTACACGACGATCTGAGGACCGAGGGCGCGCTCGACGCGGCACAGCTCGAGGACGCGATCGCGGTCGTCGTCGACGCCACCGAGCGCGAGTTCGTCAAAACTGTCCTCGCGGTCGAGGAGCGTGATCCCGACGCCTCGGTGCTCGTCCTCGTCGCCGACCCGACACGGGCGCGATACTTCCGCTACGCCGGCGTCGACGAGGTGCTGTCGCCGAAACATCGGCTCGGAAAAGCTCTGGGAGACAGGGTCCGAGACGTGGTCGAGCCCGATCTCGACGACGAGATCGAACTGGGGGAAGCCTTCGACGTCGTCGAGTTCCCCGTCGATCCGACGACCGACCTCTTCGGTGAGACCGTCGCCTCGTCTCGCCGACTCGAGCAAACCGGCGCGACCGTTCTTGGCGCGTGGGTTCGTGGCGACTTCGTTACCACGCTCTCCGAGCGCGTCCGTATCGACCAGAACACCGCGCTGCTCGTGGCCGGAACCGAGTCACAACTCGAGGACGTCGCCGAGATAACGGGGTCGGCGGGCCACCGCTACCGGACGGCGGCCGATCCCGTCGTCGTGGTCGGCGCCGGGCTCGTCGGCCAATCTGCACACGGCACGCTCGAACGGGCCGACCTGGAGACTGTCGTCGTCGACCGCGAGGACGGCGAGCACGTCGATGTCGTTGGCGACGCGACGACCGAGGAGACCCTCCACGAGGCAGGGATCGAAGACGCCAGAACGCTGATCATCGCCCTCGAGACGGACGATGAGGCGATCCTCACGGCGCTTACCGCCCGCGAACTCAACCCTGACCTCGAGATCATCGTCGGGGCCAACGCTGCGGCGAGCGTGAGCGCGATGCGAACCGCAGGGGCGGATTACGTGCTCGCGCTGCCGAACGTCACGGGACGCATGGTCACTCTCCGGGTCTTCGAGCGCGAAGTCATGACGCTCAGGGATCGGCTGCACCTGCGCCAGCTAGACGCGCCCATGGTCGTCGACGAGGAACTCTCGACGGCGACAATCCGTCAGGAGACGGGCTGTACCGTCGTCGCGCTCGAGCGAGACGGCGACCTCCACACCGACGTGGACGGGATGCAATTGGGCGCCGGCGACTCGCTCGTCGTCGCCGGAACTGACCGCCAGATTGGCCAGTTTCGAGACGCCTACGGCACCGACTGACGACCCGAACGGGTTCGAACGACGGACAGTCACGCGGAGACGGCGGTGCGAAGGGAAATCCGATCTCGGACCGTACGGCCGGACATGGCGGGCGACTCGGGGTTCGACCCAGAAGATCCAGAGCAGGCGGAGATCGGCCGCGAGATGGTCGACCAGAGCACCGGCCTCGGTTCCGTCGCGGCGCACCTCTACAGGGGCGAGGTGGAGCGGACCGTCGCGTGGCGCGACCGACTCGACACCACCACCAACTGGGCGGTGACGGTGATGTCAGCCATCGTCGCGTACGCGTTCTCGGGTGAAGTCTCCCATGCGGTGATTCTCGCCGGGCTCATGATGGGCACCGTCTTCCTGTTCATCGAGGCGCGTCGGTTCCGGGAGTACGATATCTGGCGCTCGCGCGTCCGCATGCTCCAGGAGAACCTCTTCGCGAACGCGCTCGACCCCTCCGCGGGCATCGAACACGACGCGTGGCGTGCGGAACTGAGCCGAGACTACCGCGATCCGACGCCGAACATCAGCTACCGTGGCGCGTTCAGCCATCGGCTTCGGCGGGTCTACCTCCCGTTGATGACCGCGATCCTGTTGGGCTGGCTCGCCCACCTCTGGGCGTTCCAGCCCGACACGACGTTCCCGCAGAGCGCGTCGCTCCCGGGGATCGATGGCGTCTACGTCGTCGCCGCCGTCGCCGTCTACTACGTCACGTTGCTCGTCCTCGCCGTGCCGCTCTCCTCGAAGGAGCGCGGCGAATCCGGCGAGGCCGACCACGGCGATCTCGAGAGCGATCAGCACTGAGCGAACCGATCGGGTTCGCTCACAATACCGCCTTCTTTCCTTGCGATTACCGTGTCTACTCCGGACGGAGAGCCGGCACACGTTTGATTCCGCCAGCTTCGACTACGGTTTAGTCTCTCGAAGTGAAAATACCCACTTCTATATGAAATACGTTGTAAACGAGTTCGTATGTCACTCCGCGTCTTCGACGCACTCACCGGCGGAATCGAACGAACGCTGGCCAAGAACGGGCTCATGCTCGTGGCCGCGTTCTACGTACTCATGGCGATTCAGACGCTCTTCACACCGGGCGGGGTCCAGACGGGGATGGATCCCGAACCGGTGATCGACGCGCCGGCGATCGGCGCTCTCGTCGCGATTCTGACCTCGGTAGCATCGCTTTACCTGCTGATCGTCTCCCTGCGAACGTTCGTTACCGACGAGACCGAGACCATCCCGGACGCCGCCCTGCGTGACCGACCAGTGTGGGCGTTCCTGAACGTGTTCGTCGGACTGATCGTCTTCACCGTGCTCGTCACGATCGGATTCGTCTTCCTCATCGTTCCCGGCCTTTTCCTGCTCGTTGCCCTGTGGTTTTTCGACGTCTACGTCGCGGTGGAAGACGACGACTTCGTCACCGCACTGAAGCGAAGCTGGTCGCTCACGTCCGGGAACCGACTCGGACTGTTCGGTCTCGGCGTTGCCGTCGTCCTGATCTCGGTGGCGATCTCGATCCCGTTTACGATCGCTATGGTGGTCGTCGGCGGCGTTCTCGGAGTGCTGATCTCACAGATCGGGACCGCGATCGGTGGCATCTTCATCTATGCGACGACCGCGGTCGCGTTCACCCAACTCCGGGACGCGACGACGGATGTCAGCGAGCGAGCGCAATCCGACGACTGGGGCTCGTCGACGGACGACCAGTGGGGGCACTCGAGCGATCCCTGAGTACAGCAGTCACCAGTGTCGAGACGGTTGAGTTCGAACTCGAGGCGCTCGATTGCAGTTGTCTTCCTCTCCCGAATGCCCTCGTTCACACGGGAACGACCCCCACGCCCGCTCCCGATTGCGGAGGCGAAAGGCCCTTAAGTTGTAACCCCCAACGTAGAGTTGGATAGGTCGGGCAGTTTGGCCCTGCTCAGAACCCGCGCTATGGTCATCAGCGGGGACCGAACACCGTGGGCGTCCGGTCAGACCGGCCGGAGCCCCGGGAGCCAACATGGAAGCCTCGTCCGTCGGGGACAGCGGTCTACGATGGCCGTCCGCAGGGACGTCCCATCGTGGTTAATCGGCGACAGCCCATCAGGCGCGGAAGCGAGCAGTGGACCGCCGAACACCTGTCGCTCGACGGGTCGCGGGGTGGAGAAGGCAACCGGGATTCCTCCGACTGGAACGCCGGGCCACCGCGGCTTCCACATTCATACCGGTTTTTCACTGGCGAGCGACAGTGCTCGTCGTTCGAGTACGGAACACGAGGGATGCGACGACGACTTCAGTGGGTACCGATCTCTCAATTCCAGTCTCGAGTTCGAGAGCGGTGGCTATCGTGCGTTGTGAGACGGTATCGGTGGCGATCGCGGGGTCGTTCCATCACGTGTGTTGTAACGAGTATCATTGGCGTGACCTCCCACCGCATTGCAGGAGCAAACTTCAGTGTGGGTGTGGATTGCGTTGACCTCGCGATCAACACGTGTGGTGGGAGCGTCCAGCCCTGTTACTCGTCGATTGCAGACGTACTGTTCGTTTGTTGTGTCCGTCGTTTTGCAAAGCTCATTCCGCCAGCAAAGCTGAGAATGCCGACGAGAGCGCTGATTCCGAGCAACATTCCATGACTGACGTGGTGTAGTAGTACTGGTTCCATCGTTGAACCGCTACCAGTTGTGTCTCATCGTCATGTTATAATAGTTTCCAATCCCACTTTCTTTAGCGAAAGTATAGTTGTTCTCTGACTCTATACATCGTCGTGAACAGATCACTAGCCACAGCAAAGCCACACACCGAGTAGACCCGTCTCCAGTGATTCATCTGTTCCACCGTCATCACCTCTGCGTCGATTCGGCTTCAGTGAATCAGACGCTGCTCGACGGATTCAGGACTCGAGGAACGGCGCTGCACTGAAAATGGGTAGACGAACGCAGCGTTAGTCGGTCGTCTGTCCGAGTCGCTGTCTGTCTGCAAGCTCGAGGCCGCCCTCGAGTGTCCGGACGGGATAGGGGATATCGATCCCTTCTTCGTCGAATCGTTCCTTGACTGCAGTGACGTACTCACCGCGCGTCCGAACGAAGTCAGCACGAGACGGGTTCGCGATCCAGAACCGTGACTGGAGCCCGACGTCGGAGTCACCGAGTTCGGTCAATCGGACGGAGGGTGCGGGGTCGTCCATGATGCCGGGATGGCGCTCGGCCTCGTCGACGATAATGTCAGTCGCCTGCTCGATATCGTCGCCGTAGCCGATTCCGAAGACGAACTTCAGCCGAAGTTTGTCGGCGTCGACGGGGTTTTTCAGGACGTTGTTCGTGAGTGCCGAGTTCGGCACCGTCAACAGCTCGTTGTCGAACGTTCGCACACGCGTCACACGAAGACTAATGTCCTCGACGACACCCGAGTGGTCGTCCCACTCGATCCAGTCGCCAATCCGGAACGGTTTGTCAGTGTAGATGAACACGCCTGCGACGAAGTTCGAGATAACGTTTTGCATCGCCAGCCCGATCGCGAGTGCACCAGCTGCGGCGATGCCGGCCATCGACACAAGGAAATTGCCGTAGTTGGCAAAGCCGAAGGCGATCGCAATCGCGACGAACGCGATGCCGAACTTCGTCAGCATCAACAGCGGGTTCTGAGCGTGCTTGTCAAGATCTCGCTTGTCGAACGCTCGCCTGACCAGGGGCAACACGATCAGTCGGCCGATGATCCAGATCGCAACGAACGCGATGACGAACTTGATCGCGCTTTCTGCGCTCGCAGCGAGCGCTGCATCGAGTCCTGCTTCCTCGAGGAAGGTTCCGATCGCGCCGAGATCCGTCGCTTGGAGCGGGAGCGAACCACTCCCGACGCTCATCGGTGGAAAACCGCCGTATGGCCGCGAGTATCGATTAGCTCAGCATTGACTTGGTCGGCGAGGTCGGCCGCCTTCTCCTCGGTGGAACTACCCGCGCGGGCCGCGCGAAGGAATTTGACCTTCACGAGGTGCTCGTTCGAGAGCTGATCGTTGAGTTCGTCGACGACTGCCTCGAGGCCGCTCTTGCCGACCCAGACAGTGACGTCGAGATCATGTGCTTCTTGCTTGAGTTCTTGTGTATCCATGGCCCTCAATAGCGAAGCGAGCCGTTTCAATCTTCCCGATTCGGAATCTCACTCCGAAAGCAGGACACAAGCGACGAGACTCCGGCTACGCGGTGTTGCTCTCGTAGGGATACCGCGCGTGTGCTCCGCAGTCACAGGTGACGACGACGTGTCCATCCCGCAGTCTCACACGAGCGTTCTGTCCCGGTCGTAGGTATGTATCACATCGATCGCACGTAAAGCGTCGAAACTCACGTGGCAGCGTGAGTCGGTTTCGTTCCGCAACGCGACGAGCCAGACGGACGTAATACCGCGCTCGATCGTGGTTTCCCTCTGTCGCCGCCGCTCGAGCCAACTCGTGAAGGCGTTCGATTCGTTCGGCGGCGATATCCATACCACACATTTCGTCGGTTCGCCTATTGATGTTTTGTTCTTGTAGCCGCCTTCGTAACCGTCCGAGACGGGGACTGATGGCTGCAACCGTTGGCTTTCATGAGTAAAGATCACACAAATGTGTGACGGAGTCACAAAAAACAATAACAATGAACGTTCCGGTAGTTCTCTATACTCATTGCTAATGCGCAATATTGTTATATACCAACAGCAAAGCTGTATACCAGCTTGAATGAACTGTGATACAACCGACCCTGTTGACGGTGTCGACCGGCGTTCGGTCCTTGCTGCTGGTGTAGCGGGGCTGTCGCTCTCGTTGAGCGGTTGTGTCGATACCGTCGAGCGTGTCGTCAGCGATGATAAGGACGACCGACTCTCGTTGTCTCTCGTCACGGTCCCCGACGATGGCAACAGAGAGACCGTCCGCATCGCACGCCATCTCGAGCAGAACCTCGAGGCGGTCGGTGTCGACACCTCCATCGCCTGGCGGTCGCCCTCCGAGTTTCTGGAAATGGTCCTCATCGACCACGACTTCGACCTCTACGTCGGTCGTCACCCCGCCGATTACGACCCCGACTTCCTCTACGAGGCCCTCCATTCCACGTACGCCGACGAATCCGGCTGGCAGAACCCCTTCCAGTACACCCAGCCGACGTTTATCGATCCTGGCCTCGAGGCGCAGCGTCGGGCCGACGGTGATGTACGGCATGAGGTGATCCAGCCAGTGCTGCGAAGTATCGCCGAGGAGAAGCCGTTCGATCCGATCTGCCGTCCCGACGAGCATCGCGTCGCCAGCACCCGTTTTGAGGGATGGGGTGACAACCACCCCGCGACCCGTCGTGGCTATCTCGGTCTCGAACCGGAGGAAGACGTCGACCGACTGCACGCGCTCGTGACTGACGCACGGCCGACCCAAAACGTCAACCCACTTTCGGCGACGATCCGCGAACGGGGCACAGTCGTCGACCTGCTGTATGACTCTCTCGGAACGCTTGTCGTCACCGAAACCGACGGCGAGGTGGACTACGAGGTCGAGCCGTGGCTCGCCGACTGGGACTGGGTGCCGACCGACGAAATTGATGAGCATGAATCGGATGTAGAGTCGGACGAGACCGAAACGGACACCGAAGAGACGTTGACTGCGCTGGTGACGCTCCGAGAGGACTGTACGTTCCACGACGGAGAACCCGTGACCGCTGAAGACGTTGCCTTCACCTACCAGTTCCTCGAAGACACTGCGCTCGGACACGCCATCAGTCCGTCACCAGCCCCACGGTATCGCGGTCAGGTGAGTGCGATCAACGAAATCGAAATCAAAGATGAGTACGAGCTTCGAATGACCGTCGATTCCGGCCGCGAGGTCGGCAACCGTGCGCTGACAGTCCCGATCCTCCCTCGACACATCTGGCGGGAGGAACTCCAGAGTCGGATTAGTGATCTCGATGACTTCTCGGCACCACAGGGTCGATGGGGACCCGTCACGACCGACTCGGTCCCGCCAATCGGGAGCGGCCCCTTCCAGTTCGAGAGCCAATCTGAACGGAACTACCTGCATCTCGAGCGCTTTGACGACCACTTCACCCGTCGGGAAGACGTTTCGCTCCCTGAACCGACGGTCGAGGAACTCCGATTCAGCGTCGACCCTGGCAGCACCTCCTCGATTTCACGGGTCGAAAGCGGCGACGCGGATCTGACGTCGTCGATGCTCGAGTCACACTCGGTCGGTGGCATTTCGGATGACTCCGGCGCCGTCCAGCTCGAGTCGCCCTCGTGGACGTTCTATCACCTCGGGTTCAACACGAATGCGTCGCCGTGTAGCGATCCACGCTTCCGGCGGGCAGTGTGCCGGCTGCTCGATAAAGCGTGGATCACCGAGCAGATTTTCTACGATCGCGCGACGCCGCTCTCGAGTCCGGTCGCCGATGACTGGGTTCCCGACAGCCTCGAATGGGACGACGAAGACCCCGTTACACCGTTTATCGGTACCGATGGGATGGTAAACGTCGAGGCGGCGCGTGAAGTGTTCGAGTCGGCTGGGAACTTTCGGTACGACGATGATGGACGACTCCATATTCGAAACTAATGCTTGTTGAGGTACTGACCAGGGTTGTCCTCGTCGTCGGGTTCTTGCTCCCGATTTCGGTTGGGCTGTTCATCGGCCGAAAGCGACTTGCGACAACGCGAACAGAGTGGCGGTCCCGGATTCGAGTCGCTGCGCCGGCGATTCTTGCTCTCTCAGTCGTGTTGCTGGTCAGCCGGCTGATCCGGTGGGGCGGTGTCGATTCGGACATCGGGTTCCATATGACCGAGACGATCCGTCAGCTCGAAGGCGAGTTCGTCCTGATCTTCCTGGGAGTGTCGTCGCCGGAGCTGACGTCGTATCTGACGTTTATTTACATCTACGGCTACACGTTCCTGCTGGTCTTCCCAGTCGTGGCGTATTTCGCCCTGTCGGACACCACGATGTTTCGGCGGCTGCTTACTGCGTATGCGTTCAACTACGCGATCGGACTCGTGTTGTACATACTCGTGATTGCATATGGTCCGCGCAACGTCTTCGTCGAACAGCTGCTCACGGGGTCAGGATCGTCACCGATGATCTACGAACACAGCGTCGAATACAAGTATCTGACCCGGGAAGTTAATCGCAACACCAACGTCTTCCCGTCGCTACACACCTCGCTGTCGGCGACGGTCGGCATTTTCGCCTATCTCACTCGCTCGAGCTATCCGAAATGGTTCCCCGTCGCCGGTGTGATCTCCATCAGCGTTATCATCTCGACGATGTATCTGGGGCTGCACTGGGGGATCGACGTCCTTGCAGGGTTGGCGCTTGCAACGCTCTGTGTCGCGCTTTCGTACCGACTCGTCGGCCGGTGGTCGCTCTCGGGACTGTACGAGCGAGTTGCCGAGTCCAAGTGGTTCTGAGCAGACGCCGGACGAATCCCTGCTGCTTGGCTCGATACTGCGTTCCGAGACACAATGTTGTTATATCGCTGCTAGCGAACCGTAACAAACGAACGAAATGGATGAACGACGGAGCGGTCCGGACCGAGAAACCGACGGTGACAGCGCTGGTGGTATCAGCCGCCGGGCTGCACTGGCCAGCGCTGTCGGGGTGACCGTATCCACCAGTGGCTGTCTCCGCCAAGCTCGCAGCATCATCAACCGAGACGACATCGAGCCACTGTCGCTGACGATCACCACCCTTCCCGCGGACGGTGACCGGGAAAGCATCCGGCTCGCCCGGGAAATCGCTGCGACTCTCGAGGCCGTCGGCATCGACGTCTCGATCGAGATGCGAGCCAACGAGGAGTTCCTGCGCGCCGTCCTCATCAATCACGACTTCGATCTCTGCGTTGGCCGCCATCCTGGTGGCACCGATCCGGACTTTCTCTACGAGACGCTCCACTCGCTGTACGCCGACGAGGCCGGCTGGCAGAACCCGTTTGGTTTTACGAATCTCCTGGTCGACGACCTGCTCGAGGCCCAACGTGACGCCGACGGCGACGAGCGCCGCGAGGCCGTCACATCGATGCTCGAGGCACTGGCGATCGAACAGCCGTTCGTCCCGATCTGTACCCCACTCGAGCAGCGGCTCGTCAGAGACGATCGGTTCGACGGCTGGAGTGCGGGCCATCTCGCGACACGGACGGGCTATCTCGGCCTCGAGCCACAGACGGACGACAGCGCCGAGCAACTTCGGGCCGTCCATATGGACGCCCGGCCGTCACAGAACCTCAACCCGCTGAACGCGGAGTACCGGGACCGAGGGACGTTCACTGATCTGCTGTACGACTCGCTTGCCGCCGACCGTATCGATGCTGCTGGTAATCGGTCGCTCGAGCCGTGGCTCGCCGACGACTGGGAGTGGACTGACGAGTCGACGCTCGTCGTCTCCCTCCGGCCCGACTGCCAGTTTCACGACGAAAAGCCGCTCACTGCCGACGACGTCGCCTTCACCTATCGGCTTCTCGAGGACACCGCGCTCGGAGACAGCACCTCGCCCACACCGCCACCGCGCTATCGCGGCCGTGTCACGGCGATCGACGAGATCGACATCCGGGATGAGACCACGCTCGAAATAACAGTTGTGACGGGTCAAGAGGTCGGTGAACAGGCGCTGACGGTGCCGATACTCCCCGAACACCGCTGGGCGGAGCGAGCGGCGGCTGCGACCGTTCCCGGCGTTCGTGTCGCACAGGGCACGACCGACGCTGTCGTCACGAACAACCTGCCGCCGGTCGGCAGCGGGCCGTTTCAGTACCACGATCACGCCGAGCGCGAGCACGTCACCTTCGAGCGCTTCGATGACCACTTCACGCTGCGCGAGGGTGTCGACCTCCCCGAGCCAACCGTCGACACGATCCGAATCGGGATCGATCCACGAAGCACGTCGGCGATGCAACTGATCGAAGCCAACGACGCCGACGTCACAAGTTCGCCCCTCGAGAGCTACGTCATCGACGACGTCGAGGAAACCGACGCGGTTCGTCTGCTCGAGTCGCCGACGTGGACGTTCTACCTGCTTGGGTTCAACGCGCGGTCGGCCCCCTTCGGCAATCCTCGATTCCGGCAGGTCATCGCGCAGTTGATCGACAAGGCGTGGCTGGTCGAGGAGGTATTTCACGGGTACGCGACGCCGGTTGCGACGCCGGTGACCGACGAGTGGACTCCTGACGACCTCGCGTGGGACGGCGACGATCCAGTGAGCCCCTTTCTCGGCTCCGGGGGCGACGTCGACGTCGAAGCGGCACGAACGGCGTTCGAGGAGGCCGGATTTCGGTACGACGCCGACGGCAACTTGCGGGTGAGACAGTGATGTTGGGTCAGGTGCTGGTGCAACTCGTCGTGGTCGTCACGCTGCTTGTCCTCGTCTCGACTGCGTTGTTCGTCGGTCTGGGCCGGCTCCGGGAGACACGCGGCGCGTGGCGGAGCCGGGTGCGTGCGATTACGCCGATCACGATCGTTCTCGCATCCGCCTTGCTGTTGAACAGCGTCGCCAGACAGGCCGTCCCGGAGTTCTCGTGGCTGATCGACTGGAATCTCACCGCACCGATCTACGATCTCGAGGGGGAGTTCATCATTTGGCTGCAAGCACAGGCGACGCCGGCGTTGACGGCGTACTTTTCATTTATCTATATTTACGGCTATATTTTCTTGCTGGTGTTTCCCGTCATCGCCTACTTCGCGCTCTCGGAGACGCGGCCGCTCCGGGAACTGCTGGCAGCGTACACGCTCAACTACACGCTCGGACTGGTGGTGTACATCGTCGTTATCGCCTACGGGCCGCGGAACATGATGCCTGACCTCGTCGATGCACTGCTGTACGATACGTACCCGCAGTACCAGCACCTCACCCGTCAGGTCAACCGCAACACGAACGTCTTCCCGTCGCTACATACCTCGCTTGCTGTGACCGTCTCTATCCTGGCCTACCGCACGCGAGAGTACTATCCGGGGTGGAACCTCGTCGCGGCCGTCCTCGGGGTCTCCGTCGCGATCTCGACGATGTATCTCGGGATTCACTGGGTGATCGACGTCATCGCTGGCATCGTCCTCGCGTACGTGAGCGTCGAACTCGCCCACGTCCTCGTCGGCCGTTGGTCGGTTTCGGAGTGGATGGATGGCCGCGTCCCATCGCTGCGCCGGCGCTGATCGTCACCTGCTTTCTCACTCGCGGCTTGACGTCCGCTGTTCGTGTCGAGAACATGCCGGACCGCGAGCTGTCGCTCTCGGGAACTGAGCCAGAAAGAATCGACGGCTGGGTGGCGTTAGTTGTCCTCGAGAGCGTCAGCGATTCGTTTGAGTGCGCGCGTCTGGTCGCGCATCTCGTCTCGGAGCTGTCGGACTTCACGGACGAGTTCTTCGTTGCCGGCTTCCTCACCGCGGCCGCCCGGTGCGCCGCCGGGGCCACCGGGGCCGCCAGGGCCGCCGCCCATCATGCCACCCATCATCTGTGCGAACGGGTTGCCGCCGCCCATGCCGCCGGGGCCACCGCCGCCGCCGAACGGGCTTTCCGGTGGTTCACCCTCGCCTTCGCCTTCTTCGGCGCGTTTTTCTCGAATCTCTTCGACTCGTTCGCGGAACGACTTCTCTTCGCCGCCCTCGTCTCCCGCGTCGTTGGATTCGTTTTCGTCAGCCATGCCTGCTGCTTCTGTGTCACCGCGGAAAAGGATTACCATGTGTTGGATACACTGGGTCACACCCACCGCGGTCACCGGGACGCGGCCAGTCCATGTGTCGCTCGAGGATGTCCACGTTAGCCGAACGAGCCGAGCGACGACTGAAGATTTCGACGCGGCTCTCCGCTTGCCACCGTATACCCCACGAGGTCGCGCATATCGACGGCGTACGTCGTCCCGCCGTTCTCGAGAACGAGCAGCCGACCTTTCACGCCGATGACGGTGCCTGCAGCGATCGTCTCGGGAACCGGCTGCCGCTCACATTCGAAATTGTAATCGAGCGTCAACCTCTCGAGTACGTCGAACTCAGCAAGCGTTGCATCCCAGGCAGCCTCATCGACCGTCGCCGCGAGCGAGGCGACTTTCGTCGGCGTGCGGACCCGATCAACGAGCCGGTTGGCGATTTCGGCTTCGATCTCGCGGGCGATCCGGCCGTTCGAGACGGTGTGGATGTGGGCTGCGCGGTCGGCGCCTTGCTCTCGGAGTCGGGTCTCGAGTCGACGAGATTTGGTGACGCCGACTTTGAATGTGTTGGGGGCGAAGGCAGCGATGTAGACTGCGTGCTCCTGATAGCAGTCCATCTCGTCTTTCAGGCAGGTGCCCGTACAGCGGGCACAGACCCACGTACTCGTATGGAACTCACAGTAGGGTGCCGATGGCCGCTTGCAGGCGAGATGGTCGCCGTCGTGGATGGTGCCCACACAGTGTCGTGACTCGAGTGCGTAGGCGAGACTGGTTCCGGCCTCGAGAGGTTGGCGCTCGACGGCTCCGCCATCGCTAACCAACAGCGCTGATCCTCGCCCGCTCGGCTCATAGCCCACCAGTTGCACGCGTTCGACTTGGGCGTAACTCGGGATATACTGTTCGCTGTCTCGTCGGCAGCCGACGGTTCGACGCACCCAGACGAACCGCCTATCCGCGTCGGCACCGAAGCCGACCACATGACACTCGAAGGACGACTCGAAGCGGACGTCACAACGGCTGCGGATGGAACGACGCTGGTAACGTTCGTGTTCACCGTCACAAACAGGGGGCCAACGCCGGTCGAACTGGAGTTTCCGGACGCGTGCAAGGCGGAGTTCGTCGTGCGCGATGATGGGCGCGAAGTCTGGCGATTCACTGAGGGCAAGGCGTTTGCGCAACTGCTCACCTCGGAGACGATCCCGCCGGACGAGACGGCGACCTACGAAGCCGAGTGGGTAGCGCCCCAGCCGGGCGGCTACGTCGCCGTCGCCGAGTTACGAGCGCGGGAGGTGACCTGTACCGCACAGACCAGTTTCGGTGTGTAATACTGCCGGTTGTGACGATGGCCGACGGGACCACACGATCAGACATCCCACCGGAGCTGACGGCTAACCGGCAACCAGTGACTGGTGGGCGGCGACAGGTCCGTCATCGGACGCGGCGATGAGCGCCGACAGCGAAGTCCCTAAACCAGCCCCATCCCAACGGCGAGCCATGCAAGCGCTGGTTATCGCGGCCCACGGGTCACACCTGAACCCGAACGCCTCGGACCCCACGTACGCCCACGCGGATACCGTCCGTGAGACGGGAGCGTTCGACGAGGTCCGCGAGGCGTTCTGGAAGGAGGAACCGCACTTTCGCGATGTGATCCGGACGCTCGAGGCAGACGAGGTGTTTATCGTCCCGCTGTTTATCAGCGAGGGCTACTTCACCGAGCAGGTGATCCCCCGTGAACTGCGCCTCGAGGAGTGGGATCCCGAGCAGTGGGACTCCGATGGGACGACTGCCTCACAGGTAACACTCGAGGCCGAAGACGTCGACAAAACGATTCATTACTGCGGCCCCGTTGGCACCCACGATGCAATGACTGACGTCATCGTCCAGCGTGCCGAAAGCGTGACGGACGATCCGAACGTGGGTGACGGGGTCGGCCTCGCGGTCGTCGGCCACGGCACCGAACGCAACGAAAACTCGGCGAAAGCAGTCGAGTATCACGCCGACCGGATCCGTGATCAGGGTCGGTTCGACGCGGTCGAGGCCCTCTTTATGGACGAAGAGCCGGAAGTCGATGACGTCACGGACTACTTCGAGACGGCCGATATCGTCGTCGTCCCGCTGTTTATCGCCGATGGCTACCACACCCAGGAAGACATCCCCGAGGATATGGGGCTCACCGAAGACTATCGACTCGGCTGGTCGGTCCCAGCCGAGGTCGACGGCCACCGTCTCTGGTACGCCGGTGCTGTCGGCACCGAGAGACTGATGGCCGACGTCATCCTCGAGCGCGCGGCCGACGCTGGGGCCGATATCGGCGGCGCCCTCGAGTCGGTTCGGGCCGGGGTGGCTCCCGACGACAGCAATGGGCCAGATCTCGAGCCAAACACGAGAGCGGGTGACTGACGCGTGACGATGCCCACAGCCGATTTCGACTCGCTGATCGCGACGCTCGAGGCCGAGTCGCCGATCGCGTTCGATGGCCTGCGAATCGACCGCGACGGCGAGACGTACAGCCTCGAGACGCCCGAGAGCGAACAGTCTGGACTCGACGAAGACGACCTCGAGGCTGCCCTCGAGCCACGTGCAGCGTACGTCACGAACTGGCACTACTGGCAGAAGACGGTCGGCGGTGAGGGAACTTCCCGCCGCGCGTTCCTGCGGTGGTGTGAGCGGGCACCGCTTGCAGCCGCGTCGGACGCCGATGAGACGTCGGCGGCTGCGGACGACCTCCTCGAGGTGCCGGCACGATACGACGCGCTTCAGGAGGGAGTCGACCGCGAGTGGGGGCAGCTGTGTCTGACGGCCCGACTCGTCGACGACGCCGACGGTCCTGCCGGCGAGCGCGTCTACGATCTCTGGCACGTCGACGACACCGATACCGACCTCGCCGACCTCGAGGTCTACGACGACCCACGGGATGCCCGCGACCTCTCGACGGCCGATGACGACGGCCGGTACCGGCCGCTGAAGACCGCACCGACGCTGGTCTCCGGCTGGGCCTTTATCGGGCTTTCAGGCGCTGAACTCGTCGAAACGGTCGGCTTCTTCTATCCGGCGACGATCGCCAACTGGCATCGAGAACTGCGAGGAACGTTAGACGTCGATCACTGGCTCGAGACCGCCGAGCGCCAGACCGGGATCTACGACGTGATCGACGAGCTGCCCCGTGAGGCCGTCGAGTGGATGACCGAAGCCTGCTGTGTCGACTCCCAATGTCTGCGCCGCCGCGAGTGGCAGTACGAGGAGGGCGACGACCTCGCGGTCGACGGTGGCGACGGCCAGTTCCCGTGTCGGGAGCCGTGTTCGCTCGTCGTCGCCGCCGCGCGCAAGTGGACTGTCATCGAGTCAGAAGCAAAACACACCTACGAACTCGAGTTGACGCCGAGCGAACTGAACCAACTCGAGGAACTGATCGACGCCGTCGCCGAGGGCCGAACCGACGAGATCCGCGAAGCCGACGTCTACGACGGTGCGAACCGCTATCGGGCGCGATACCTCCGGGCAAAACGGTTCGACGACGACGGCACCCTCGAGGCGCGAGAGCGTCACGACGACTGACGACTGGTCGTCCCTCGCGAGCGCGGTGATTATCGGAGCAGCAACACGAGCGCCACGAGAAACCCGACCGAAACGATGGCAAGTCCAGCCATTGCGACCGGGCCGCCGATCGTGGCCGCCGTCAGCACTGCGATTCCGACGGCGACGAGTCCGAGCACGACGACGCCGAGTGTCGCCGGCTCGAGGCCGACGGTGGCGATCAGTCGATCGAGATCGCTCGGTTCGGGTGCGTTCTGTGCGGGTTTCGACAGCGATTCGTCGACGTCGACATCTCCCGGTGCTGGTTTGACGGTGACGGGGATCGACAGCGACTCCGAGCCGTACCCGGTCAACACCTCGAGTGTGCCTTCGAGTGGCCGCTCGATCGCCTCGGCGTTGACGCGGACGAGGACGATCGTCTCGTCGTCAGCTTCGACGTAGTAGTTCGACTCGGGGAGCGTTACGATGCGCTCGATGTCGCCCTTGAGCCGACAGTGGACGTGTGCGGGGGTGTCGTGACTTTGCAAGTGGAGGTCGAACGAGCCACGGACCTCGAGGGTACCGACAGCTGTCTCGAGTGAGTCGGCGGACCCGCGATTGACGTGGACGGTGACCTCCTGAGACACGATTCGAGTGGCCGATCAGGCCGGGGTTTCTTCGCGCATATCCGGCGGCAGCAGGTTCGGGATGCCGTCTTCGATCGGGTACCGCTCGCCACATTCGCTACAGACGAGCGTGCCCGCGACGATTTCCTCGCCGGCATCGTCGTACTCGGCGTCCTCGAGTTCTAAGTCGTGTTTGTCCAGCGGACAGCAGAGGATCTCCAGCAACGACTCCTTCATGATAAACAGGCTTACCGCAGACAGCAAAAGGCTTCGGGAACGAAACGGACACAGTCGCTCACGGAACGGTCGCGAGACTGCGCTCATTCAGACTGAGTTCGTTCCTCACGGACGGTACTGCCGACGACGAGCGCAGCCCCGATGATGACGAGGTTTTTCACGATGTACTGTCCCTCGACGGTCAGGCCGTAGGGAATCGTCGTGAACGTCACCTCTGGCAGGAGCACCAGCGGCAGGAAGGTGCCGGGCATCTGGAGGAACAACAGGAGGATACCGAGCCGGATCAGCGGCCGGTAGAGCAAGCAGATGCCGATCAGCACCTCCCAGACGCCCAGTACCGGGACGAACAGCTCCGGTGGGACGACGTACACCGTCGCGGCGACGAGCTCCGCGGCCGGGCTCACGCCGAACATCTTCAGCCCGCCGAACCAGACGAAGATGATCCCGAGCGCGATACGAAGCGTCGGCAGTCCCCAACGTCCCATCCAGTTGGCGACCGATCGGTCGACCGCTTCGACACGACGGACCGTTTCAGCTGGGACGCCAAGGGCAGACTCGAGTCGACGGACGAGTGCTGTGAATGGATCACTCATAAACTGTGCTCACAGAGAGTCAACGGCTTCTGCGAGCAAAAGGTCGCGGTGTGTATATTCGGGGTAGACGCGGTCGTCGCCAGTTATAGTAACAACTGAAACGGGTTGCACACCGATCGCACAGCTGTCGTGCGATCGGGTGCGCACTGACGTTCAGTGGCTACTATAGCGAACCGCAAAAAACGAGGCCGGAGCGTTATTCGTACGGGTTCTCGACGATGACGGTCTCGCCACGGCCGGGACCGACACCAACTGCGTAGATCGGCGTGTCGAGTTCGTCGCTGATGTACTCGAGGTAGGTCCGGGCGTTTTCCGGAATCGCCTCGTAGCCGTCGGCTGCGACCTCGGCCCAGTCGACTTCGGGCCAGCCGTCGAAGGACTTGAACGTCGCGTCACAGCGACCCCACTGCTCGGTTGTCGGGGGCACGGTGAAGATCTCCTCGCCATCGAACTCGTAGCTGTGGCCGACCTTCACTTCCTCGAGTCCGGCCAGCACGTCGATGTGGTTGATTGCGAGTCCCGTAAAGCCGTTTGCGCGCGCGGCGTGGCGCAACATCGGCATGTCGAGCCACCCGACACGGCGCGGGCGACCGGTGACGGTGCCGTACTCGCCACCCTCGTCGCGGATCTGGGTCGCGAGCGCTTCCTCGTCATCGCCAGCACCCTCGTCCGGGTCGTAGTCAGGCGTCTGGTCCTCGACGCCGCCGAGTTCGGTTGGGAGTGGCCCTGTGCCGACACGCGAGAGATAGGCTTTGACGATGCCGATAACGTCGCCCTGTCCGACGACGGTCGGGCCGAGTCCGGTGCCGACGGTCGCACCACCCGAGCTCGGATTCGAGGAGGTGACGTAGGGATAGACGCCGTGGTCGATGTCGAGTGACGTTCCCTGTGCGCCTTCGAGCATGACGTTGTCGCCAGCGTCGATGCGCTCTTGGAGGAACGTTCCACAGTCGACGGTCATGTCTTCTTCCTCGAGTCGCTTGCCGTACTCGCGGTAGGTCTCGTAGAGGTGGTCGATGTCGAACGCCTCGCCCGTCTCCTTCTCGAAGACCTCCTCTGCGAGGGCTTTCTTTTGGGGGACGACGTACTCGAGTCGCTCACGCAGGACGTCGGGATCGAGCAAGTCACCCACACGGACACCGCGTCGACCAGCCTTGTCCTCGTAGGTCGGGCCGATGCCGCGTTTGGTCGTTCCGGCTGCGAGGTCTTCTTTCTCTGCTTCCTCGATGCCGTCGAGCGCGCGGTGGTACGGGAGGATGACGTGTGCGCGTTCGGCCACGCGCACGTCAGGCTCGAGATCACGCTCTCGGAGCGTGTCGATCTCGTTGAACAGCGTCTCGGGGTTGACGACACAGCCGTTGCCGAGGACGCCAACCTTCCCACGAACGGCGCCGGACGGCACGAGTGATAGTTTGTACTTCTCACCGTCGTGAACGACGGTATGGCCAGCGTTGTCGCCGCCCTGATACCGAGCAACGACGTCAGCGGCGTCGCCGTAGACGTCGACGACTCCACCCTTGCCTTCGTCGCCGAGTTGCGACCCGACGATTGTGACGGTCATAACAGCGGCGGATTCTTGCCCGGCCGATAAACAGATTACGGTATGGCCGGGGTGATCCTGTGTTGATGTACATAGACGTGTATAGATCAGGCTGGAACGTCCCAGGTGCCGACCACCGTGGCTCGAGTGACGCCGTGTTCGTCATCCGGGTCCGGACCACGAACGTCCGACCGCGGGCGCGCCACTGGCGAGAGACTGGCGGTCGGTCCCATGTCGAATCATCACTGTTCCGTCGGGCGATTCCGCCGACGTGATAGGCCAGTGAATCGTTCGTCCACGCTGGGAACGGAACCGTTAACTACTGACAGGACCAAGATGTCAGTTGAGCGGAAACCGGTCAGTCCGCGAGAGTAACTTTTAAAAGGTCCAAAGACAAGTTAACAAATGCCATGATAGACCGACTTGAGAAGGAAGTCGATATGTTGGAACGACATCTGCAGGTCCTGAAGATGGTTATCGAGAACGAACCGATCGGGATCGTCAAGATGTCGAACGAGACGGGCTACCCGCACCACAAAGTTCGGTACTCGCTTCGTGTCCTCGAGGAGGAAAACCTCACCGAGCCCTCCAGCCAGGGTGCAATCAAGACCGAGCGCACCGCTGAGTTCGTCGACGAACTCGACGGCAAGCTCGACGACATTATGGACAAACTCGACGGCATGAAGATCGAAGACGTCGCAGAGATCGAAGGCTAATCTCTCTTCGCGCCGCACCGGCCTGATTCTGTGCGTCTTTCAGGGCCGGAGATATCGAGGCAACGTGCCTCGACCAGCGATCGATATCTGCTCATCACGGACGGCCACACTCGAAACCGGTCGGTTAGCCACAGTCACGTTCCCGGCTGATTGAGCGCTGGCCAGCGCCGACTCATTTATGCCGGCTTCGCTTCGCTCATCGCTGAGACTGCACACAATACTCCTCTTGCAACGGCCGGCAACAGCCACGCGAGAGTGCTGCGAGAATCAGTTGTTCACGTGTGATCGGTGCGTGAATCGTGTTGTCCGGCAGTATCAGTCCAACCCGGCGGTCACAGTTCGGGCACGTTCATGTGGAACCCTTCCGAGCGCGACTCGACCAGACAGAGGTGATACCCCTGTTTTCGGGAGAGATTAACGTAGCTCAACTTCGAACTGCGGCTGAGCAGGCCACCAGTCGTCGCCTGTTCGGCGACCTCGAGCGCGCCAGGCTCGAAGTAACTCGAGGTGACAACGGTCGCCGCCGCGAGGTCGGGGTAGTTCGCCTTGACTGCTGAGGCGGCTTCTTCCATCTCCTCGAGCATCGCCTGTGTTGCGGGCTCGCGCGATTCGTTCAGGTTTGCGACGATCAACGGGTTCCCCATCTTATCGAACGCAACGATATCGAAGGTTACGTCGTCGGGAACGTCGTCGGTGTCGTCGTCTGCAAGCGAGATCGTCGCCTCGAGCTCGGCGCGGTCGATTCGTGGGATCGCGTCGTAGAGATCGCCAAGTCCGTTGGCGTTACCGGTATCACGGATCTCATAGAGCACCATTGCGGTGAGCCAGTCGACGAACCGATACTCCATTGTCGCGGTGAGAAACTCCTCGTAGGGAGCGCCATCGACGGCGACGTCGCTCGCGTCGAACCCGGTGTGATACTCGAGGCGACGATTCGATTCGACCTCGGTGCGATCGGCCTCGCCGTCGTGAGCCGTCTCGAGGGTTGGCTGGCTCTTCGAGCCATACCGGACGAAGAGGTTCGTTCCGGCCAGTGCCTGCTGGGCCGGCAGTGCCGTACTCGCGTCCGGCGTGTCCGTCTCTGAGTCGGATGCAGATTCACGAGCCTGTTCCAGTTCGGATTGGAGCTTTTGTACACGTGACTGGAGGCGATCGACCGTTGTCGAGAGCTCGTTGTTTTCCGATCGAAGCCGGTCGCGTTCGGCCTCGAGCTCCTCGGCTCTGGCTGCGAGGGCGTCGCGTTTCTCCACGAGCGTCTCCAGTTGCTGTGTGAGCGTGGCGATTCGCCGTTCGTGGTCAGCGCTGGATGCTGTCTGTTCGTCCGCTGATCCGGCAGTGGTGGCGGTAGCTTGCTCTGCCTGTTGTGAACTGCCGCGTTGGCTGTGGGTGTCTTCTTCGGATCGGTGACGCTGTCGGTTCGTTTCCGACGTCGGTGTCTCCGATCTGGCGGCCGTCGTGGCTGTGCGACCCGACGTGTTGTCGGCTCTGTCAGTGGTGGTCGACTTCGATGACGACCGTGCAGTGTCACCGCGGCCGGCGGACGCACTGTTTTTCGCCGACTCCGCTGATTCAGTGTTGTCTGGATCGATCGACGGGATACGCCGCGTTTCGCGCCACTGTGCTTCCTGCTCGAATCGTTCGTCATCCGCCTGTGGTTCGTCGTCGGACTGTGACTCGACGTCGTCTTCGGTCCAGGAGATGTTGCTCTGCTCCAGCTGTGCTGCTGCCTTTTCTACCGCGGCAGGATCGAGACTCGACCGTTCGCCGCGCTCGCTATCAGTTCCAACGGACTCATCGTCCGAACCGACCGTCGTGGTGTTTGCTCCCACCGCTTCGGCGGATTCGTTGGTCCCGGCTTCGTCATCGTCGCCAACCGATACGGACTCGTGTTCGGGCGCGCCCGAATCGGAACTGCTGCTGTCGTCGATCTCAGTCGTTGCTGCCAGATCTGTGACGAACTCACGTGTCTCCGACTCGAGTTCCGTTTGGCCGTCTTCGTCCGTCGGAGCCGAATCGCTCTCGAGTTCGCTTGTCACTTCTGTCTCAGTTAATGCCGCTCGAGGCAGGGTGTGGCTCCGAGCCGTCGGCCGTCGTGATCCCTGACTGGGCATCCGTCTCCTCGCTGGGCGACTCCGTCGCTGTGTCGTCGAGGGTGATATCTGCGACTGAGGTGCCGCGGGCTCATCGGCCGTCGTCGGCTCCGTTTCGGAGAGATCGATCGACTCGATCGCCGACTCCGTCGGATCGGAACTCCGGCTCGGAGGCCATCTCCGTGTTCGGCTCGTCGGTCGTCGCTGCACTTGGCGTCGTTCCGGTTCGGTGTCGGGAGTGGTCTCGTGGTTCGAACTCGAATCGTCGACGTGTTCGGTCGTGTCCGTGCTGGAACGTCGGTGACGTCGATGTCGACGTCGGTTATTCGTAGATCCCAACTCGTTGTCGGCACGTTCGAACGCCTCATCGCCGGTCAGCAGCTGCTCGGCGTTGCCGATGTAGGCCGCCGCCAT